>JADJBM010000010.1 GCA_016703785.1 Betaproteobacteria bacterium | reverse complement strand
CGGCAGAGTGCGGGACTCGCGCACGACATGCCGAATGTCCACCCGCGCCGCCATCCAGCCCAGTGCGAAAAACAGCGGGATCGCCAGCAGCCACCACAGTTCGAATTCCATCATCCCAGGCTTGTTCTCTCTTGTCTCGGGATTGCCGCGACACTACTTCATCTGGCGTGCCCCGAAGCCAGGCTCCCGCCCGAGCCGGGCGATTTCACGACGCTGCCGAAAAAAAGTCCCCAGCGCGGCCGTCAGCCCGACGACCGCACCGGCCGCAAAGAAGATCAGCATGACGGTCACCAACGGCAGCGTCCAAGCGACATCGAAGAAGAAACGCAGCGTCACCATGCTGCTGTTCTTCACCGCGAAGCCGAGCAGTACGATGAACAGCGCGGCCCGTAGCAGCCAGACGAAGTATTTCATGTCGTTCCAGAGCGCACATCCATACGGACACGCAAGCAAACGCTGATTCGGCCAGTCCATCGTCGGGCGATGCCGACGCCCGACGATGCAGCCGCAACTAAAAAAGGGCGGCATCCCCGACGCCGCCCGACTCCCTCGGTCCTGCAATCCAGCCGCGGCCGATCAACCGAGCTGGTCTACGCGCTCGCGAAGCTCCTTGCCCGCCTTGAAATGCGGCACATACTTCTCGGGCACCTGCACCTTCTCGCCCGATTTCGGGTTGCGTCCGACGCGCGGCGGCCTGTAGTTCAGCGCAAAACTGCCGAACCCGCGAATCTCGATGCGATCGCCGCGGGTCAGCGCGGCGGTCATGGCATCGAGAATCATCTTGACCGCATAATCGGCATCCTTGGCGACCAGCTGCGGGAAACGTCCCGCCAGTTTCGCAATGAGTTCCGACTTCGTCATAGTCACTTGATGAGGTTATTGCTGGGTATTGCCGAGCTTGGCTTTCAGCAGGGCACCGAGGTTGGTCGTGCCGCTAGCGGCGGACGATGTTTCGCTGCGCAGGGTCTGCATGGCCTCATTTTGCTCGGCCTGATCCTTGGCCTTGATCGACAGGTTGATCGAACGCGACTTGCGGTCCACGTTGATGATCATCAAGTCGAGGGTGTCACCCTCCTTGACCAGCGTGCGCAGATCCTCGACGCGCTCGCGGGCGGCCTCGGAGGCGCGCAGATAGCCCTCGACCTCGTCGGACAGTTGCATCACCGCGCCACGCGCATCGACGCTCTTCACCGTGCCCTTGACGACGCTGTTTTTGTCATGTGTGGCGATGAAGTTGGTGAAGGGGTCGCCTTCCATCTGCTTGATGCCGAGTGAGATGCGCTCGCGCTCGACGTCGATGGCCAACACCACCGCCTCGATCTCGTCGCCCTTCTTGAAGTTGCGCACGGCTTCCTCGCCGGTCGCCGACCAGGACAGATCGGACAGGTGCACCAGGCCGTCGATGTTGCCGGGCAGGCCGATGAAGATGCCGAAGTCGGTGATCGACTTGATCTGGCCGCGTACCTTGTCGCCCTTCTTGTGGTTGATCGAAAAATCGTCCCACGGGTTGGACAGGCACTGCTTCATGCCGAGGGAAATGCGGCGACGGTCCTCGTCGATCTCGAGGATCATCACTTCCACCTCGTCGCCCAGTTGGACGACCTTGGAAGGATGCACGTTCTTGTTGGTCCAGTCCATCTCGGAGACATGCACCAGGCCCTCGATGCCCTGCTCGACTTCGACGAACGCACCGTAGTCGGTAAGGTTGGTGACCTTGCCGAACAGGCGGGTGCCCTGCGGGTAGCGGCGGGAAATGCCGACCCACGGATCCTCGCCGAGCTGCTTGAGGCCGAGCGAGACGCGGTTCTTCTCCTGATCGAACTTCAGCACTTTGGCCTGCACCTCGTCGCCCACGTTGAGGACTTCAGAGGGATGACGCACGCGGCGCCAGGCCAGGTCGGTAATGTGCAGCAGGCCGTCGATGCCGCCCAGGTCCACGAACGCGCCGTAGTCGGTGATGTTCTTGACGATGCCCTTGACGACGGTGCCTTCCTTCAGATTGGCCAGCAGCTGCTCGCGTTCCTCGCCGGCGGAGGCTTCCAGAACGGCGCGGCGCGAAACCACGACGTTGTTGCGCTTGCGGTCGAGCTTGATGACCTTGAACTCGAATTCCTTGTTCTCGTAGGGCGTGGTGTCCTTGACCGGACGGACATCGACCAGCGATCCCGGCAGGAAGGCGCGGATACCGTTGGTCATGACCGTGAGGCCGCCCTTCACCTTGCCGTTGATGACGCCCTTGACCAGTTCACCGTCGTTGAGGGCCTTCTCCAGGTCGTTCCAGGCGGCAATGCGCTTGGCCTTCTCGCGCGAAAGTCGCGTTTCGCCGTAGCCGTCCTCGAGCATTTCAATGGCGACGCTGGTGTAGTCGCCCGGCTTGACTTCGACCTCGCCGCGGTCGCTGCGGAACTCGTCGATGGAGATGAAGCTTTCGGACTTGAGTCCGGCGTTGACGACAACGAAGTTCTGGTCGATGCGGACAACTTCTGCAGTAATCACTTCACCCGCGCGCATCTCCTGGCGGGATAGGCTCTCTTCGAATAGTGCGGCGAAACTTTCAGAATTGGTCTCTGGGGTGGCGGTTGCAATGGACATAAAATAAAAAACCTAACGCCGGCCGAAATCGGACGGCTAGCAAGTTGAAAAAATCGCGAGGAAAAAGCGCACAGCGGCAGGGAAGCCCTGCATCAACCTGTCATCCAGTCGATTGGACCGTCCGGGGACGGCACCTGCTGTGTCAGCGTCTTCGCGACACCTACGCCCGCGGCGCTTCCTTGTTTCGGGAGCGCGCCGCTGCTTGCGGCAAACGTTGCCGGACTCGTTCGAGCACCCAGGTGACGGCCTCGTCGACCGTCAAGTCCGTGGTATCGAGCAACTCGGCATCCGCGCATTTCTGCAGGGGCGCAACCGCTCGCGCGCTGTCGCGCGCATCACGCTCACGGAGATCCTGCAAAAGGGTATCAATGTTAGCAGACATTCCTTTGTCGATCAACTGTTTATGGCGACGCTCGGCGCGCGCTTCGGCTGTTGCGGTGAGAAAGACCTTGAGCTGGGCGTCTGGGAAGACCACCGAAGCCATGTCCCGCCCCTCGGCAACCAGGCCCGGCGCCTGCTGATAGGCGCGCTGGCGCCCGAGTAGGGCCGCCCGGACGGCCGGGAAAGCGGCCACTTTGGAAGATCCGGTGGAGCATTCCTCGCTGCGGATGGCGGCGCTGACGTCCTCGCCGTCGAGCAGGATGCGCGACCCCTCGAATGTCGCAGGCAGGGTCTCGGCAATCCGTGCCAGGGCCTCCCCGTCGTCGAACGTCAGACCGGCCCTCAAGGCGGCCAGGGCGACCAGGCGATAGAGCGCGCCGCTGTCGAGGTAGTGAAACCCCAGCTTCTCGGCCACCAGGGCAGCCACCGTACCCTTGCCCGATGCCGAAGGGCCATCAATGGCAATCACCGGGGCCAGCAGCGAGAGAAAGCGATCGAAGTAATCCGGGAAGGTCTTGTTCACGCACTTCGGGTCATGGATGCGCACCGGCACTCCACCCAGGCAAGCCAGGGAGAAGCACATTGCCATGCGGTGGTCGTCGTAGGTGTCGATGGCCGCATTCGGCTTGAAAGTCAGCCTTCGAGAGACGGCGGCGGGCGGCTCGCCACGTTGCATTGATACGGCTATGAAGTCAGCACCCTCCTCCACCAGCGCGCCGAGCTTGCGCAATTCGGTCGCCATGGCGGCGATACGGTCGGTTTCCTTGACCCGCCAGCTTGCGATGTGGGTCAGCCGGGTCGTGCCCTCGGCAAATAGTGCCATGACGGCCAGGGTCATGGCGGCGTCCGGGATATGATTGCAGTCAAGGTCAATGGCTTTCAGTCGTCCGTCAGCCGGTGCGGCAGCCTCGATCCAGTTGGCCCCCATCGCAATCTGCGCACCCATTGCCTGCAGCGCTTCCGCGAAGCGCACGTCGCCTTGGATGCTGTCCCTTCCCACCCCCTCGACGCGCACCGGGCCCCCGCCTATCGCCCCGGCCGCAAGGAAATACGAGGCGGAGGATGCGTCGCCCTCGACATGCACCGTGCCCGGGCTGCGATAGCGTGCCCCGGCGGGGATGTGGAATGCCCGCCAGCCATCCCGCTCGACGCTCACCCCGAAACGCGACATCAGCTTGAGGGTAATGTCGATATACGGCTTTGAGATGAGTTCGCCGGCCACTTCGACCGTCGCGCCGCGTCCGCTCAACGGCAACGCCATCAGCAGTGCGGTGAGGAACTGGCTGGAGGCTTCGCCGCGCACGGCCACCCTGCCCCCGGCCTGAATCGTCGCAGGAAGAACCTCGAGAGGGGGAAATCCCTCGTTGCCGAGATAGCGGATGTCGGCGCCGACCTGGCGCAGGGCATCCACCAGATCGCCGATCGGCCGCTCATGCATGCGCGGCACGCCGGAAAGTCGATAGCGTCCATTCGAGAGCGCCAGCGCCGCCGTCAGCGGGCGAAAGGCCGTGCCGGCGTTGCCGAGAAACAACTCGGCCTGCCTGGCCGGAAAGGGCCCGCCGGCCCCGCATACCAGGAAGTCATTTTCCTGCCCCAGGCTTTCCCAGCGGATGCCGAGTGTCTTGAGGGCATCAAGCATGCGCTCGGTGTCATCCGAGAGAAGCAAATCGCGAATTCGCGTTTCCCCCTCTGCCAGGGCGGCAAGCAGCAGGAAACGGTTGGAGATGCTTTTCGAGCCCGGCAGACGCACGCTGCCCGCAGCGTGGCGCGCCGGCGCAAGATCGAGGAAATCCATCAGACCAGCGTGCCCTCGTCCCAGGCGCGGCGCACGGTGCGCGCCTCGGCGAAGACCGCTTCCAGGGCTGCGGCGTCGTCGTCAAGCAGCGCCTGGCGCAACTCTTCCAACTGGCGCTGGTATTGTTCCAGTTCGCCGAGTAGGGCCGTCTTGTTGGCGATGCAGATGTCGCGCCACATCTCGGGATGGCTGGCGGCGATGCGGGTAAAGTCGCGGAAGCCGCTGGCCGCGAAGCGGAAGAATTCTTCACGGTTCTCGCGCTGCGCCAGGTCGTGTACCAGCGCGAAGGACAGCAGGTGCGGCAGGTGGCTCACGGCGGCGAAGACCTGATCGTGGCGGGACGGGGGCATCTCGTGGACGGACGCACCGCAGGTTGCCCACGCGGCACGCACGCGCTCGATGGCATCCGCGTCGTTCTCCGGCAACGGCGTCAGCACCACCTTGCGGCTAACGTAAAGATCCGCCTTGGCCGCTGCGGCACCGCTGTTCTCCGCGCCGGCGATGGGATGCGCCGGCACGAATCGCGGGCAATGCCTGGGCAAGTTCCGATAGATCGCGGCTACGACGTCGCCCTTGGTGCTGCCGCCATCGGTGATCGCGACCTGCGGTCCAAGATGCGGTGCCATCGCCTGCATCAGCGCCGGCATCTGTCCGACCGGCGTGGCGAGCAGCACAATATCGGCATCCCCCAGAGTGGCGGCATCGCAGGCACCGATGCGATCGATGATTCCCAGCCGCAGCGCCTCTTCAAGCGTGGCCTGGCTGCGGCCGACGCCGATCACCTGGCCGGCTGCGCCTGCCTGCTTCAGCGCCAGGGCGAACGAGCCGCCGATGAGTCCGACGCCGAAGATGACAACCTTGTCGAGCATGAGGCTCACAAAATCTCAGCGCGTGCGATCCAGCGCCTTCTCCAGGGCCTTCAGGAAGGAGGTGTTCTCGCTCTCCAGGCCGATGGTGACGCGAAGGTGCTCCGGCAGTGCGTAGCCGCCGATCGGCCGCACAATGACGCCTTGCTTGAGCAGTGCCTGATTCACCTTGACGGCATCCCCCGCCTTGAAGGTGACAAAATTGCCGTGCGAAGGAATGTGCTCCAGGCCGAGGCGCTTGAGCCCGGCAACAAGTTGTTCCATGCCGCGCCGATTGGCTTCATAGCTCTCGGCAATGAAGGCGTGATCGTCCAGCGCAGCGATCGCCCCTGCCAGGGCCAGGTTGTTCACGTTGAAAGGCTGGCGCACGCGATGCATCAGGTCGGCAATTTCAGCTGTGGTGACGGCGTAGCCGACGCGCAGGCCAGCCAGGCCGTGGATCTTCGAGAAGGTACGCGTGACGACCAGGTTGGGAAATTCCTTCAGCCAGGCCACGGTATCCACTCGGTCGGCAGGCGGCAGGTATTCATTGTAGGCCTCGTCGAGCACCACCACCACATCCCTGGGCGACGACTGCAGGAAGGCCTTGATCTGGGCGCCCGGCAGGAAGTTGCCGGTCGGGTTGTTGGGATTGGCGATCCACACGATGCGCGTATCGGACCGGATGGCCGCGCGCATGGCATCGAGGTCGTGGCCGTAGTGTTTCGCCGGCACGACGATGCATTCCCCCCCGGCCGACATCGTCGCCAGCGGATAAACGGCGAAGGCGTGCTGCGAAAATACAGATGAGCGGCCAGGCGCAAGGAAAACGCGGGCGGCCAAGTCAAGCACGTCGTTGGAACCGTTGCCAAGCACGACCTGCTCCATGCCGACGCCGAACCGGGCAGCCAGCGCGGCAGTCAGGTCGAACTGGTCGGGATAGCGCTCAATGCCGTCCATGGCCGCCTGCGTTGCGGCGCGCGCGCGCGGACTCATGCCGAGCGGATTCTCATTGGATGCCAGCTTGACGATCTTCTCGACCGGAAGGCCCATCTCGCGCGCCAGTTGGGTGATCGGCTTGCCAGGCTGGTAAGGCGAAATAGCGCGGATGTACGATGGTGCGTTCTCGGCGATGCTCATGGTGCGATTCCCCCTTGAAAGACGTTCTCTCCCCGTTATCTTTCCGGCTCCGTCAGGCTGCCGCGCCGGGATAAGAACCCAGCACCTTGACAAAGGCCGCGCGGTCGCGCAATTCGGCGAAGGCCCTGCCTACCCGCTCATCGTCCTGGTGGCCTTCAACGTCGACATAGAAAACGTATTCCCACAGGCCGGTGCGCGAAGGGCGCGATTCGAACTTGCTCATCGACACGCCATGGCGCGCCAGGGGCTCGAGCAGGGCATACATCGCCCCGGCCTTGTTCTGCGAGGCGCAGACAAGGGAAGTCTTGTCGCGGCCGGAGGGGCCGGCGTCGTGCATGCCGATGACGAGAAAGCGGGTCGTGTTGTTCGGGTCGTCCTCGATATCCCGCGCCAGGATGTTCAGGCCGTACTGGCCGGCGGCGGCTTCGCCGGCGATGGCGCAGGACTCGGTATCCTCCGAGGCCATGCGCGCCGCCTCGGCGTTGCTCGCCACCGGCACGCGTGGCAGCGACGGCAGGTTTTGGTTGAGCCATTCGTGGCACTGCGCGAGTGATTGGGCGTGCGAGTAAAGCCGCTTGACACCCTCCAACTTCTCAGCTTTTGAAAGCAGATGCTGATGGATGCGCAGCATGACTTCGCCGCAAATCTTGATCGGCATCTGTAGCAGGAGATCAAGGGTTCGGCCGACGGCCCCCTCTGTGGAGTTCTCCACAGGCACCACGCCATAGTCGGCATGGCCCGCCTCGACCGCGCGGAACACCTCGTCGATGGTCGCCGTAGCGGAGAACTGCGGCGCAGAACCGAAATGCTTTTTCGCCGCGCTCTCGGTGAAGGTGCCTTGCGGACCGAAATAGGCGATTCGCAACGGCTGCTCCAGCGCCAGACAGGCCGACATGATCTCGCGAAAAATGTGCCAGACCATTGCATCGGAGAGCGGTCCCTTGTTGAGCCCGGTGATGCGACGCAGCACCTGCGCCTCGCGCTCGGGGCGATAGACCACCGCACCGCCCTTGACGCGTCCGATCTCATGGGCAATCTCTGCACGGCGCGACAGCCGCGCCAGCACCTCCTCGTCAAGGCGGTCGATCTCGGTGCGCAGGCGCAGCAGGTCGTCGCTCATGCCGTCATCAGGCAGGCAAATAGCGCACGACCAGCACGCCATCGATGCCGGCGATAGAATCGATCACCGGCTGCGATACGGCACTGTCCACATCCACCAGGGTATACGCCATGTCGCCGCGCGATTTGTTCGTCATGTTGTGGATGTTCAGATTCGCCTTGGCCATCGCGGTGGAGATCTGCCCCACCATGTTCGGCACGTTGGCGTTGGCGATGGCGATACGGAAGCCTGATTCGCGCGGCATCGAAATGCTGGGGAAGTTCACGGCGTTCTGCACGTTGCCGTGCTCGAGGTAATCGCGCACCTGGTCGGCCACCATCGCCGCGCAGTTGTCCTCGGCCTCGCGCGTGGAGGCGCCCAGGTGCGGCAGGGCCACCACATGCGGATGACCATTCACATGCGGGCTGGGGAAATCGCATACATAGCTGGCAAGCTTCTTGGCATCCAGCGCCGCCAGCACGGCGGACTCGTCCACCACGCCCTCGCGCGAGAAATTCAGCAGCACGGCGCCATGGCGGACATGCTCAAGCGACTGCGCATTGACCATCTTGCGCGTGGCGTCGACCAACGGCACATGCAGGCTGATGAAATTCGCATTCTTCAGCACCTCGGCCACACTATTCGCCTTCTTCACCTGGGAAGGCAGGCTCCATGCGGCATCAACCGTGATCTCTGGATCGTAGCCCATCACATGCATGCCGAGCTTGATGGCGGCATCCGCCACCAGGCAGCCGATCTTGCCGAGGCCGACCACGCCGAGGGTGTGGCCGGCGAGTTCGTAGCCGGCGAAATTCTTCTTGCCGTCCTCGACCTTCTTCTCCATCTCAGGATCATTCGGATCGAGGGCAGTGACGAAGCGCATGGCCCCGGTCAGGTTGCGAGCCGACAGCAGCATGCCGGCGATGACCAGTTCCTTCACCGCATTGGCGTTGGCACCCGGCGCGTTGAAGACCGGCACGCCGCGCCCGCTCATGGCCTTGACCGGAATGTTGTTCGTGCCGGCACCGGCGCGGCCGATGGCACGGACGGAAGCCGGAATGTCGAGCTTGTGCATGTCGGCGGAGCGCACCAGGATGGCGTCCGGCGCGGCAATGTCCTTGCCGACTGTGTACTGCTCCGGCGGCAGGCGCTTCAGGCCGGCCTGGGATATCTGGTTGAGCACCAGGATCTGGAAGTTCCTAGCCATGCTTCGCCTCGAATTCCTTCATGTAGTCGACCAGCGTCCTGACGCCTTCCACAGGCATGGCATTGTAGATCGAGGCGCGCATGCCCCCCACCGAACGATGCCCCTTCAACTGGATCATGCTGCGCGACTTTGCGCCTTTGAGGAACTCCTCGTCCAGATCGGCTTTTTTCAGCGTGAACGGCACGTTCATCAGTGAGCGGTCCGCCCTGGCGACCGGGCTGACGAAGAACTGGCTCTGATCCAGGAAGGCATAGAGCAGCGCCGCCTTCTCCTGGTTGCGCTGGTGCATGGCGGACAGGCCGCCGTTCTGCTTGATCCACTGGAACACCAGTCCGGCAATGTAGATGCCATACGTTGGCGGCGTGTTGTACATCGATTCGTTCTCGGCATGCGTCTTGTAGTCGAGCATGACGGGCGTCTTCGGTAGCGTCTGGCCGATCAGATCGTCGCGCACGATGGCGATGGTCAATCCGGCCGGGCCGATGTTCTTCTGCGCGCCGGCATAGATAAGGCCGTATTTCGACACACCGACCGGGCGCGAGAGGATGTTCGACGACATGTCGCACACCAGCGGCACGTCGCCCATCTCAGGCGTCCAGTGGAACTCCACGCCACCGATGGTCTCGTTGGCAGTGTAGTGCACGTAGGCGGCATCCTTGTTCAGCTTCCAGTCTGCCTGCGCCGGCGCGTAGGTGAAGCTCCTGTCCTCGCTCGAGGCCACCACGTTGACCTGGCAATACTGCTTTGCTTCCTTGATGGCCTTCTTGGCCCATTCACCCGTGTTTACGTAATCTGCGCCGGTCTTGCCGCGCAACAGATTGATCGGGATCATGGCGAACTGCAGGCTGGCGCCGCCTTGCAGGAAGAGCACTTTGTAATTAGCGGGGATACCCATCAACTCGCGCAGGTCGGCTTCTGCCTGGGCTGCAATGCTCATGAATTCCTTGCCGCGATGGCTCATCTCCATGACGGACTGGCCGCTGCCGTGCCAGTCCAGCATCTCCTCGGCAGCCTGCTTGAGAACGGCTTCCGGCAGGGTCGCCGGTCCGGCGCTGAAATTGATTACGCGTGCCATTTCTGTTTTTACTCCTCGTCGGTCTCAATAATTTTTTCGATGCCGGCCAGTTTGGTGCCGTCATCAAGCGATATCAGGGTGACGCCCTGCGTCGAACGTCCCATCTCGCGAATATCCTGCACCAGCGTGCGGATCAGCACGCCGCCAGTTGAAATCAGCATCAGTTCGTCGGTGTCGCTGACCAGCACGGCACCGATCAGCTTGCCGTTGCGGTCGGAGGCCTGGATGGCGATCATGCCCTTGGTGCCGCGCCCATGCCGCGTGTACTCGGCGATCGCCGTTCGCTTGCCGAATCCGTTCTCGGTCGCCGTCAACACACTTTGCTCCTCGCCCTTGGCGACAAGCATCGAGATCACGCTTTGCACCGGCTCAAGCATCATGCCACGCACCCCGCGCGCCTCGCGGCCCATCGGCCGCACATCCTCCTCGGCAAAGCGCACCGCCTTGCCGGCATCAGAGAACAGCATCACGTCGAACTCGCCGTCGGTAATGGCCACGCCGATTAGGTGGTCGCCCTCGTCGAGGGCGACGGCAATGATGCCGGCCTTGCGCGGATTGGCGAAGGCCGATAGCGGCGTCTTCTTGACCGTCCCGCCCATCGTTGCCATGAAGACAAAATGTCCCTCGTCGAACTCCTTCACCGGCAGCACTGCGGTGATCTTCTCGCCATCGGTGAGCGGGAAAAGATTGACGATGGGCTTGCCGCGACTGGTCGAGGAACCTTCCGGGACCTCATACACCTTCAGCCAGTAGACGCGACCTCGGTTGGAGAAACACAGGATGTAGTCGTGCGTGTTGGCGACAAACAGGTGATCGACGAAGTCGTCCTCCTTCATCGCCGTCGCCTGTCGGCCGCGCCCGCCGCGCCGCTGGGCGCGGTAATCGTCCAGCACCTGACGCTTGAAGTAGCCGCCGTGCGAGAGGGTAACGACGACGTCGGCCGGGGTGATCAGGTCTTCCAGGCAGAGGTCCTCGGCATGCAGCACGATCTCCGAACGCCGCGCATCGCCGAACTGCTCCTTGATGGCTCGCAACTCTTCGCAAATGATGCGAGTGATGCGATCAGGACGGGCAAGGACGTCGAGCAGATCGGCGATCTGCTCCATCACTTCGCGGTATTCGGACAGGATCTTGTCCTGCTCCAGGCCGGTCAGGCGCTGCAGGCGCAGTTCCAGGATGGCCTGGGCCTGGGCGTCAGACAGCTTGTAACCCGAATCGAAAAATCCGAATTCCGGCGCCAGTCCGTCCGGTCGCGAGCCTTGCGCATTGGATCGGGTCATCATCTGCCCGACCAGGGACGAGCGCCAGGTGCGGGACATCAACTCCCGCTTTGCCTCCGGCGGCGTCGGCGCCGATTTGATGAGAGCAATGATCTCGTCGACATTGGACAACGCCACGGCCAGGCCTTCCAGGATATGGCCCCGCTCGCGTGCTTTGCGTAACTCGAAAACGTTGCGTCGCGTCACCACCTCGCGGCGATGGGCGAGGAAAGCGGCGAGCATCTCTTTCAGGTTGAGCAGGCGCGGTCCGCCGTCGACCAGGGCCACCATGTTCACGCCGAAAGTGTCCTGCAACTGTGTCATCTTGTACAGGTTGTTGAGTACGACCTCCGGGACTTCGCTGCGCTTGAGTTCGATCACCACGCGCATGCCGGACTTGTCGGACTCGTCCTGGATATGGGAGATGCCCTCCAGCTTCTTCTCGTTGACCAGTTCGGCGATGCGCTCCAGCAACGACTTCTTGTTGACCTGATAGGGCAGCTCATCGACGATGATGGCCTGTCGGTTGCCCTTTTCCATGTCCTCGAAGTGCGTGCGCGCCCTCATCACGATGCGGCCGCGGCCAGTCAGGTAGCCCTCGCGTACGCCGGTAGTACCGTAGATAATGCCCGCTGTAGGAAAGTCGGGTGCCGGGATGATCCCGATCAGGTCATCGATCGACAACTCGGGGTTTTCCAGCAGCGCCAGACAGCCGTCCACCACTTCGTTCAAATTGTGGGGAGGAATGTTCGTCGCCATGCCGACGGCGATGCCCGAACTGCCGTTGATAAGCAAATTTGGAATCTTCGCCGGCAGGATCAACGGCTCGTGTTCAGAGCCATCGTAGTTCGGCCCGAAATCGACCGTCTCCTTGTCGATGTCGGCCAGCAATTCGTGGCCAATGCGCGCCATGCGGATTTCCGTATAGCGCATGGCGGCAGCGTTGTCGCCGTCGACAGAGCCGAAGTTGCCCTGTCCATCGACCAGCATGTAGCGCAGGCTGAAATCCTGCGCCATGCGGACGATGGTGTCGTAGACCGCGGTATCGCCGTGCGGATGGTACTTGCCGATCACGTCGCCGACAATGCGGGCTGACTTCTTGTAGGCCTTGTTCCAGTCGTTGGACAGTTCGTGCATGGCGAACAGCACACGCCGATGCACCGGCTTAAGTCCGTCACGCACATCCGGCAACGCGCGGCCCTTGATGACGCTCATGGCGTAATCTAGATAGGAATGCCGCATCTCCTCTTCGAGGCTGACCGGGAGGGTTTCTTTGGCGAATTGAGTGGTCATCGAGCAGGAGGTCCGAGGCTGGGCTTGGGCGCCCACCAAAAAGGCGTAAGTTTAACATGCCGGAATTGCTGAAAGCGGACCCCTTAGGGCCTTCAAGCTGGCCAATTGTCGTCCCGACAACAGGTTGTAGGCCTTTGGTTTTTGTGCTTAAATCCGACGAATAAGTTCCCGGAACCGGCATGCCGCTCCGCCGGATAATCAGAAGAATCTCTCTTGCCAGTGGAGGATGTCACCTTGAAAAATTCAATACTCGTTCAAACCGTTGTCGCTGCAACGCTCAGCCTGACCGTCACTGCCGTTGGCGCCCAAGTGCCGAACAACGATGGTCATCTCTTCGACACGCGCGGCGTCGTTGCCAAGAGCGGCTTCGGCCTGTGCTGGAAAACCACCCGTTGGACGCCCGCCATGGCCCTCGCCGAGTGCGATCCCGATTTGGTGAAGAAGCCCGAACCGCCCAAACCCGCGCCTGCCGCCGCTCCTGCTGCTCCGGCAAAGCCGAAAATGTGCAACTTCAGCTACTCGTTGCAGAATGACGCCACCTTCGCCTTCGGCAAGGCCGACCTGAATGCTGCCGGCAAGGACCAACTCGACAAGAACGTGATCGCCAAGCTGGGCGGTTGCGCCAGCATCAAATTGATGCTGATCACCGGCCATACCGACCGCATCGGCGGCCACGACACCAACCAGAAGCTCTCCGAAAAGCGCGCCGAAGCCGTCAAGGCCTATCTCGACAGCAAGGGTGCCAAAGCCGACTCGGTTGAAACCATGGGTGCCGGCAAGACGCAGGCCGTACCCGGCGTGAAGTGCGACGACAAGCAGCCACGCAAGAAGCTCATCGAGTGCCTGGCGCCGAACCGTCGCGTCGTGGTCGAAGTGCAGGGCCCGGCGAAATAATCAGCTTCATCAATCAAAAACCCCGCCCACTGGCGGGGTTTTTTTACGCATGCCAGAACCGATAGACCTGCTGATCGAACCGCACTGGCTCATACCGATCGAACCACGGGGGGTCGTGCTCGAAGACCACGCCGTTGCCGTTTCTTCCGGCAGGATCGTCGATGTCCTGCCCGCGAGGGAAGCGCCCAACCGCTACCTGCCGGCCCGGAAGGTTGTCTTGCCGAAGCAGGTGCTGATTCCCGGCCTGATCAACCTGCATACGCATGCTGCCATGGCCCTGTTGCGCGGCATCGCAGACGACCTGCCGCTAATGGACTGGCTGAAGACACGCATCTGGCCGGCCGAGACCAGGCATGTCTCCGCCGCCTTCGTGCGCGACGGCACGCTGCTTGCCTGTGCCGAGATGCTGCGCGGCGGCATCACCTGCTTCAACGACATGTACTTCTTCCCCGAGGCAGCGGCGGAAGCGGCCAATTGCCTCGGCATGCGCGCCGCGCTCGGCATCATCGTCATCGAATTCCCCACGGCCTATGCCTCCGACGCCGACGACTATCTCAGCAAAGGACTCGCCTTGCGCGACCGCCTCCGCAGAGACCCCCTGATTTCTTTCTGCATGGCACCGCACGCGCCCTATACGGTGGCTGACAGGACTTTCGAACGTATTGCCACCCTGTCTGCCCAGCTCGACCTGCCGATCCACGTCCACATCCACGAAACGAAAAATGAAATAGAACAAAGCATGGTCCGGCACGGTATGCGTCCGCTCCAGCGCTTGCAACGCCTGGGCCTGCTCGGCCCCGGTCTGATCGGCGTGCATGCCGTGCATCTGGACGAGAGTGAGGTCGCACTGATGGCAGAGAACGGTTGTACTGTGGCGCACTGTCCGACATCCAACATGAAGCTTGCAAGCGGCGCCGCACCGACTGTGCAACTTGACAAATTTGGCGTTCGACTCGGTCTCGGTACTGACGGCGCAGCCAGCAACAACCGGCTCGACATGTTTCAGGAAATGCGCCACGCCGGTTTGTTGGCAAAAGTCACTTCAGGCGATGCAGCCGTACTCCATGCACATGCGTTGTTGCGCATGGCCACACTGAACGGTGCTGCGGCGCTTGGCTTGGAGGATCGAATCGGCTCGATCGAGTCGGGCAAGGCTGCCGACCTGTGCGCCATCCGGCTCGATGCCCTGGAAGCAAGCCCCTGCTTCGATCCTGCCTCCCACTTGGTATATGCCGCTGGCAGGGAGCATGTCAGCCATGTCTGGGTTGATGGGGTGCTGCGAGTCGAAAATGGCATGCTGTCGGGATACGACACAAGCCAATTGCTTGACACCGTCAATTTATGGCAGAATAGGCTAACCGCTTGAACTGGCAAGCCCTATCGACTATATAGGCTTTACATTTACAAGCGTGTTTTTAATAACTGTAAACTGTAGTAACTGCATTATCTTTAACCCGTACATTCCATTCCGCACAGAAACGAGGGGAAACATGAACAAACAACTTTCGAAAATCACGCTGCTGGCGACCCTTGGATTGAGCGCCTCCGTCGCGCTCGCTCAAGTGCCGAATAACGACGGTCACCTGTTCGACACGCGCGGCGTCGTCGCCAAGAGCGGCTTCGGCCTGTGCTGGAAAACCACCCGCTGGACGCCCGCCATGGCCCTCGCCGAGTGCGATCCCGACCTGGTGAAGAAGCCCGAGCCGCCCAAGCCTCCCATGGCTGCACCGGCTCCCACCCCGAAGCCTGCCGCTCAGAAGGTAACGCTGGCCGCCGATGCTCTGTTCGATTTCGACAAGGCCGTCCTGCGCTCCGAAGGCAAGGCCAAGCTGGATGATGTCACCAGCAAGCTGAAGGGCATGAAGCTGGAAGTCATCATCGCCGTCGGACACACTGACCGCATCGGTTCCGACAAGTACAACCAGAAGCTGTCCGAGAAACGCGCCGAAGCCGTCAAGGCCCATCTGGTCGGCAAGGGCGTCGAGGCCAACCGCGTCTACACCGAGGGCAAGGGTGAGAAGCAGTCCGTCACCGGCGACAAGTGCGGCAAGAGCGACAAGAAGTCGAAGCAACTCATCGAGTGCCTGCAGCCCGATCGCCGCGTGGAGATCGAGGTCATCGGCACCAAGTAATCCGGCTATTAGCCGTCAAAAGCCCTGCGCAAGCAGGGCTTTTTTTATTCAGGCAGCAAGACAATGACCGAAACCGCAAACCGCAATGCCGACCAGGCCGAGCTCGACAAGTTCAGCGAACTGGCCCATCGCTGGTGGGATCCTGAATCCGAGTTCAAGCCGCTGCACGACATCAATCCTCTGCGCCTGGAGTGGATCGACCGGATCGCGGGATTGGCCGGACAAAAGGTGCTGGACGTCGGCTGCGGCGGCGGTATTCTCGCCGAGTCAATGGCCACGCGCGGCGCCATCGTGACCGGGATCGACCTGTCCGACAAAGCGCTGTCCGTTGCCAGATTGCATCTGCTGGAAACCGGTGAAAAAGTCGATTACCGAAAGATCTCGGCGGAAGAACTGGCTGCCGAAATGTCGGGCGCATTCGACGTCGTGACCTGTATGGAAATGCTAGAGCATGTCCCCGACCCCGCCAGTGCCGTCCGCGCCTGCGCACAGCTCGTCCGCCCAGGTGGGCTGGTTTTTTTCTCAACCATCAGCCGCAATCCCAAGTCCTACCTCTTCGCTGTAATCGGCGCGGAATACGTGCTCAATCTGCTGCCTCGTGGCACGCACGACTACGCGAAATTCATCAGGCCAGCCGAACTGGCCCGCTACTGCCGCGAAGCGGGGCTGGCTGTAAGCGAGGTCATTGGCATGACCTACAACCCTTTCAGCAAGTCATACGCCCTCGATGCGAATACCGACGTCAATTACCTGATGTGCTCACGGCGTGACGATTGACGCCATTCTGTTCGACCTGGACGGCACGCTGGCCGACACAGCGACCGATCTGGGTACGGTGCTCAACCGTCTGAGGCATGAAGCCGGCCTGGCTTCACTGCCCCCGGAATCCATCCGCCCGCATGTGTCCAAAGGCGTGCGTGGCCTTCTCGGCATCGGTTTCTCGATCACTCCAGACCATGACCGGTACGCCGAACTTCACCAGCGTTTCCTCACCCACTACAGCGATTCGCTTTGCGTGGCCACCCACCTCTTCGATGGCATCGCCGAACTGCTGGGCAGACTCGAAGCGGAAGGCATCAAGTGGGGCATCGTCACCAACAAGCCCAGTCGCTACACCCTGCCGCTGACGGAGGCCCTGGATCTGGCACGGCGCGCCGCCTGCATCGTCAGCGGCGATTCCTCGCCGCGCCCGAAACCCGCGCCCGATCCGTTATGGCTTGCCAGTACACTCGCTGGGGCCACGCCTGAGCGCTGCCTCTACGTCGGCGACGACCTGCGTGACATGCAGGCCGCCCACGCTGCTGGCATGGGCGCCGTCGCCGCCGCCTGGGGCTATCTGGGAGACGATCAGCCTCTTGAAGAATGGGGCGCCGATGCCATCATCCAGGCTCCGGCCGACCTTGAGACCTTGCTCCGATAACGCATGCTAGAATGCTGGTGCTGTCCGGGAACTCCAGCGCTGTCAGGCGGTCTTCCTGTTAGCAGTAGCGCATCACAACGAATCCGGGGGCGACCTGGCTTCGACGTGGGTTGCGAAGCAGTGCAGTGCATGCCGAGGACCAGTGACCTCGCAAATCCATCTGGAAATCTACAAACGCCAACGACGAGCGTTTCGCTCTAGCCGCTTAATACCGGCTAGCTCTGCACCGGTTTGCTGACGGGCCGGGCCGCGCAAGCGGCTGCAGAGTCATTCACACCAGCTAAGGATCGACCTCGCCGCGTGGCCGATCACGAAAATTCAGCGGATCGCCCAGCATCAGCCTGCCGGTTGGCGGATGACGGGTTAAATCAAACAACCAGGCTAAGCATGTAGTACTGCCTGTAGAGGGCTTGCGGACGCGGGTTCGATTCCCGCCGCCTCCACCAAGTAAAAAAACGCCACCCCAATGCGGGTGGCGTTTTGTTTTTCGCCGGGGTACTCTTCGCTTTCCAGATTTCGCACCGGAGGCAACATAAATGCGCCCTGCTCTCACCATGACTTTCCTTGTAGTGGCTCTCATGGCTTTTCTGCCGGCCCACAGCAGTGCCCAAACCGGTGACAGGAACGCGTCTTCAGATGGTGCTTCGGCTGACACGGCACCCGTCGAACAAACGCGCAACACGGAACCACCGAGCGAGGCAGAGAAAGCCGAAGCCAAGCGCCTTGCCCGGCTGGAACGGCTTAAAGAAGAAGAACAGTTGCGCCAGGAACGCGCACGACTATGCGTCATCAAGCCGGTGATGACCGATGCCGAGATCGCCCGGTGCAAGGAAGCCTGGCGCTGACCCGGAGGCAAGCCCAAGAAAAAAGCCACCGCAGGTGGCTTTTTTCTTCATCGATCGTCTGCTCGATCAGCCCTTGACGCGGTTGCGGTACTCACCGGTACGGGTGTCGATCTCGATCTTGTCGCCGATCTCGCAGAAGAGCGGCACAGGCACTTCATAGCCGGTGGCAATCTTGGCCGGTTTCAGCACTTTGCCAGAAGTGTCGCCGCGCACCGCAGGCTCGGTGTAGATGATTTCGCGCACAACGCTGTTGGGCAATTCGACGGATATGGCCTTTCCGTTGTAGAACACCACCTCGCAGGCCATGCCGTCTTCGATGTAGTTGACCGCGTCGCCAATGCTTTCCTTCTCCACTTCGGACTGGTTGTACTCGGCGTCCATGAATACGTACATGGGGTCGGCGAAGTAGGAATAGGTCACTTCCTTGCGCTCGAGCAGGACGATCTCGAACTTGTCATCGGCCTTGAAGATGTTTTCGCTCGGCGAGTCGGTAAGCAGATTCTTGAACTTCATCTTGACCACGGCAGCGTTGCGGCCGGACTTGTTGTACTCGGCCCTTTGCACGACCATCGGGTCCTTGCCGATCATGATGACGTTGCCTACGCGGAGTTCCTGTGCCAGTTTCATGTGCAAAATCCTGCAATAAGTTGGGCGTAACCCAGCCGCTAGGCTAAACGACGCATAATAAACGGGAAATTATAGCGTATCCGGGCAGAATTCCGCCAGCCTGGTGGCCATATCGCCTTTCTCCCGCAGGGCCGTCGCCCATGCTTCGGCATGACGCGCCAGTATCGCCCGCTGTTTCCAGAAGACCGGCCAGGCCACCCCCAACGCTTCGCCGCGACTCCAGGCTTTCCAGAAGGCGGAAACGGCCTCGGCTGTTTCCGCTGGTAATTCCCGGCAATAGATACGCAGAAACG
Source organism: Betaproteobacteria bacterium (assembly GCA_016703785.1). Classification (GTDB taxonomy): domain Bacteria; phylum Pseudomonadota; class Gammaproteobacteria; order Burkholderiales; family Rhodocyclaceae; genus Desulfobacillus. The sequence goes on along the minus strand of JADJBM010000010.1, from coordinate 188,099 downwards.
CCTCCAGTTTGCTCAGGTGCGCCTCTTGCGTCTGGGGATAGGGCTGCCAAACCAGCGGCTTCAAGGCCCATTGCGCCCGCACAAATGAATCCTCGCCGCGTACAAAATTGCAGTCGCAGGCCCATAGCAGCCGATCGTAGAAATCCTGCTCCATGAAGGGCAGGATACGTACTTCCAGGTTGCCCTGTTTTAGCAAACCGCCGGCTGCTGACGCGGCCTGACCAAAGAAAGCGGCGATCGCCTCGCCGGCGATACCCTCCGGCACCAGGCAGGTCACCGGCGCGATCTGCTCCCGCCAAAGGGCAAACAGAGCTTCCACTCGACTGTCCGGATAACAAAACAGCGAAATGCGGCTTTCCGTCGCACTTGGCGGCGCCAAGCCGAGTTCCTGCCAGAAGGCAGCCTGTGCTCCCGCATCCTGCTGGAAGGCCAGACGCCGTTCCGGAAGATCCCGCTCCATCGGCACACCGCCGGTTTTCGGCGCAAAGCCGGGGAAAAAGAAATGCTTAATCAGGGGCAGCCGCGGGCTGGGTGACGCCATGCCGTGGCACTCGTCGACCCAGCCCTCCGCGCTGAGATATTCGAGGTTGATCCAGCACGGTTTCACCGCCTGGGCTGCCATCGCCTGAACGTAGGGCTCGGGTAACTCGCAGGCGAAAGCCTCTACCACCACCTGCGCCGGTTCGATGTCGGGGAACGGCTCCACCCAGTGCCGTACCTCCACCCCACGGCATGTCTGAACCGCCTGGGTCGCATCGATGTCGTTGCAGATGCGTCTGAAGGCCGACAGGTCATCCACAATGAGGCGAACCCGCAAGCCATGCTCGCTTGCCAGTTGACGGGCCAGGCGCCAGCAAACGCCGATATCCCCGTAGTTATCGACGACTTTGCAGAACACATCCCAGAATTTGGGTTGATGCATGTATGTCATTGTTGCAAAATGATTTATGCCTTGATCTACGACTCCGACCGACAAGCCGGCCTCAAGCCATTCGCATCCCTGCCGTTAATTATAACTACCGGTATTGACTGGAAATATTTATCTCCGATGCTGCAACGACCACTGCCCGATCTCGAGTCCTGGGTGAAGTACCTCAGCCAGGCCGACATTCCAGTGCTGAAGCGCACGGCGCGGGAATTGGCGCGCCTGCGTGAGAACGAGGAGAACGTCAGCGGCCGGCAGGTCGCTGGAGCCATCCTGCAGGATCCGCTGATGACTCTGCGCGTGCTCGCCTACATCGAGGCCTCGCGGCGTGCCAGCCAGACGGCGGACATCACCACCATCGACCGTGCCGTCATGATGATCGGCATCACACCCTTTTTCGCCAGATTCGACAAGCTGCCGCTGCTCGAGGACCGCCTGAAGGAGCAGCCGCAGGCTCTCATCGGTTTGCTGCGTGTGATCGCGCGCGCGCGCCAGGCCTCGATCTTCGCGCGCGACTGGGCGGTGCAGCGCCACGATCTCGATGTGGATGAGGTCACCATTGCCGCCCTGCTCCACGACAGCGCGGAAATCCTGCTCTGGAGCTTTGCCCCCACGCTGATGCTCGACATCCGCACCTTGCAGATGGAGAACCGCGGCCTGCGCAGCGCCGCGGCACAAGAAGCTGTGCTCGGCATCCAGGTCTCAGAATTGCAGTTAGCGCTCGCCCGTGCATGGCGGCTGCCTGAACTGCTGCTCAGCCTGATGGACGACTCCCACGCCGAGCATCCGCGTGTGCGCAACGTCATCTATGCCGTCAACCTTGCGCGGCATTCTGCCAACGGCTGGAGCGATCCGGCCATTCCCGACGACATCGCGGAGATCAGCAAGCTGCTCGGCATCTCCGGGGAGTCCCTCATGATGCGACTGCGCCGGCTGGTGGACATCCCACCCGCAGAGGACGCAACGCTAGCTGGGGAAAGTACGACGAAACCATAACTGCGGGAATCCGGCGCAGTCGTTTAGAATATGCGCACGCTGCTCAAACCAGGGGGGAATCATGGGAATCGTTTCACTGGTGGTGCTGGGCATCATCGTCGTCGCCGCAGTGTATGGCGTGATGATCTACAACGGGCTGGTGCAGGTGAAGCACGCCGTCGCCAAGGCCTGGGCCAACATCGACGTGCTGCTCAAGCAGCGCCACGACGAGCTGCCAAAGCTGGTCGAGACCTGCAAACAGTACAAGCAGTTCGAGCAGGAAACCCTGCAGCGTGTGGTCGAAGCCCGCTCGCGTGTGCAGATGGCGCGGGAGAGCCAGAACATCCCGGCGCTGGGCCAGGCCGAAGGCGCGCTACGCATGGGCCTCGGCCAGATCTTCGCCGTCGCCGAAGCCTATCCAGAACTGAAGACCAACGAGAACTTCATGCAGCTGCAGGGCCGCATCACGGCACTCGAGAACGGCATCGCCGACCGTCGCGAACTGTACAACGAGTCGGTCAACATCAACAACGTGCGCATCGAGCAGTTCCCCGACTCGATCATCGCCGGCATGTTCCGTTTCGAAGCCAAACCCTTGCTCGAATTCGCCAGCGCGGAGAAGGCCGACGTCGACATGAAGGCCCTGTTCAGCTGAAACGCGCTGCGTAATGCTCGTTTCCCTGCGCCGGGGGTACGGCAATCTCGTTACCTCCGGCGGCCAGCTCATCCTGTTGATCATCGGGTTCCAGACCGAGTCGGCATTCGGCATGTTCGTCTGCGTGGCCTTGATGGTGCCGCTCAGCCTCTTTGCCTGGACTTCCGCCTATCGCCGCGTCCGTGCCGTCGCAGACACGCCGACCTCGAAGATCGCCTCGGCGGCGCAAGGCTACGTCGAACTGGTCGGCAGCGGCAAACCCCTCGCCGGCGCGCCCCTGATCAGTCCCGTCTCCCAACTGCCCTGCCTGTGGTTTCGCTACACGGTCGAGCGCAAGACCAGCGACAACAAGTGGGTGCAGGAGGACAAGGGCGAAAGCGACGCCTCCTTCATCCTCGGTGACGGCTCTGGACAATGCGTCATCGATCCGGAAGGCGCCGAGATGCTGGTGACGCGGAAGGATTCCTGGATCCAGGGCGATCGCCGCTATACCCAGTGGCTGCTCATCGAGCGCCAGACGATATATGTCCTGGGGCAGTTCGCCACGCGCGGCAGCGTCGACCTCGACCTCAGCACGACCGAGGATGTCAGGCTGCTGTTGGCGGAATGGAAGACCCGAACGACGGAACTGTTCGAACGCTTCGATCTGGACAGGAACGGGCAGATTGACCTGAAGGAGTGGGAACTCGCCCGTGCGCAGGCCAGGCGTGAAGTTACCGCCAACCACCGAGATCTGCGCGCCACGGCCGAGCTTCACGTCCTGCATCTGCCGGCGGACGGCCGCCTTTATCTCATTTCCGATCTGGAACCCGAAAAGCTCGCCGGTAAATTCCGATTGTGGTCATGGTTCCACATCACAGTCTTTTTCGGTGCGCTGATTGCACTGCCCTTTCTCTGGAGCATGGAGGGCGGCTTCTGAGGAATACCCCGCCGTCCTGTGGAAGCTGACTTTGGTCAAAGGCCCGCAGAACGCGCTTCCAGTTCCTCCCAGCGCTGCATGGCCTGCGCAATCCCGGCTTCCAGCTCGACCATCCGTTCGTTCAGCACACGCACCTCCTCCGGTGCGCTGCGGTAGAGCGCCGGATCGGCCAGGCGCGCGTTGAGCGCGGCCTGTTCGGCTTCCAGCGCGCTGATGCGTTCCGGCAGTGCCTCCAGTTCGCGCGTCTCCTTGAAAGACATTTTCGCTTTTGGACGTACTTCGCGCGCTTCCAGCCTGGCGGCAGGCTCGCGTTTCTCCGTCGCCGGCAGCGCGGCGGCGGGCTGGGCGCGCCGCTGCTGCGATTCCCTCAGCCAGTCCTCGTAGCCGCCGACTGTTTCACGCCAGGCGCCCTCCCCTTCCGCCGCGATCACCTGCGTGACGATGTTGTCGAGGAAGCTGCGGTCGTGGCTGACGAGAAACACCGTGCCGGCGTAATCGGCGAGCAGCGTTTCCAGCAGTTCCAGCGTCTCGATGTCGAGATCGTTGGTCGGCTCGTCGAGCACGATCACGTTGGCCGGCTGGCTGAACAGGCGCGCCAGCAGCAGGCGGTTGCGCTCGCCACCGGAAAGCGACTTCACGGGCGAGCGCGCCCGCGCCGAAGGAAAGAGGAAGTCCTCGAGATAACTGATGACGTGCTTGCGCTCACTGCCGACCTGCACGTAGTCCGATCCCGGGCTGATGATGTCGGCGAGCGTCGCCTCATCGTCGAGCGCAGCTCGGAACTGATCGAAATAGGCCACCGCCAGTTTCGTGCCGAGACGCACTGAGCCCGTGTCCGGCGCGATCTCGCCGAGGATCAGCCGGATCAGCGTGGTCTTGCCGGCGCCGTTGGGGCCGATGATGCCGACACGATCGCCGCGCAGTATGCGGCAGGAGAAATCGCGCACGATGTCGCGCTCGCCGTAGCGCTTCGAGACATGCTCCAGCTCCGCCACCAGCTTGCCGGAAGCCTCGCCACGCGTGAGCTGAAAGCTGACGCCGCCGAGCCGCTCACGTCGCGCGCTGCGCTCGCGGCGCAACTGCTCCAGCTGCCGCACGCGGCCCTCGTTGCGCGTGCGCCGCGCCTCGATACCCTTGCGGATCCACACCTCCTCCTGCGCCAGCAGCTTGTCAAACTTGGCGTTCTGCTGCGCTTCCGCGGACAGCATCTCGGCCTTGCGGCTCTGGTAGGCAGCAAAACTGCCAGGAAAGCTCGTGATCCTTCCCCGGTCGAGCTCGACGATGCGCGTGGCGACGGCATCGAGGAAACGCCGGTCGTGCGTGATCAGCACCACCGCGCCGTCGAAGCCGGCAATTAGCTGCTCCAGCCAGAGTATGCCGTCGAGATCGAGGTGGTTGGTCGGTTCGTCGAGGAACAACAGTTCCGGGTCACCGGCCAGCGCGCGCGCCAGCGCCACGCGCTTGAGACCGCCGCCGGAAAGTTCTCCCAGGCGCGCCTCGCCCGGCAAGCTCAGTTGCGACAGTGCCTGCTCCACACGCGTGCCAAGCCGCCAGCCGTCGCCCGCCTCCAACTGCACCTGCAGTTCGTGGAGGTGTGTCAGTGCAGCCTCGCTGTGGTCGTGCGTCAGGCGCTGGGCAGCGGCATGGTAGTCGACGAGCAGGCGGCTGGCTTCGCCGACACCGGAGGCGACGGCTTCATACGCCGTCTGCTCCGGCGGAAAATCCGGCTCCTGTGGCACATAGGACACGCGCAGGCCGTCGCGACGCCACACCGTACCGTCGTCAAGCGCCCCCGTCCCGACCAGCGCACGCAACAGGCTCGACTTGCCGCTGCCGTTGCGGCCGATCAGCGCGATGCGCTCGCCGGCATCCACCTGGAAGTCGGCATGGTCGAGCAGCGCGACATGTCCGAAGGCCAGGCAGCCCTTGTCCAACGTGAGGAGCGGCATGGCTCAGCGCAAAGTCAGCCGCCGCAGATCGGCGATGATCTCGGCGGAATGGCGGGACGTATCGACGTTCAAGTAGGCCTTGGCGATGCGGCCCTGCGGATCGATGAGGAAGGTATAGCGCTTGGCGAATTTCGCCACGACGAGATACGTCACCGCGCCGTAGCTGGCCGCCACCTTGGCGTCGGTATCCGCCAGCAGCGGGAACGGCAGGCTGTACTTCTTTGCGAAGGCGGCGTGCGACGCGACGTCATCGAGGCTCACGCCGACCACCTGCGCACCGAGCAGCGTCAGCGCCGCCTGGTCGTCGCGGAAGGTGCACGCCTCCTCGGTGCAGCCCGGCGTGTCGTCCTTCGGGTAGAAGTAGAGCACCACCCACCTGCCACGGTAGTCAGCCAGTCGGACGGTGCGACCGGCCTGGTCTGGCAGCGAGAATTCGGGCGCCGGCGAACCGACAGCAGGCACGCCGGCCGCGATGGCGCAGGCCATCCAGAACGGGGCGATGAAGAGGAAAGCGCACGGCTGGCGTGTCAGGAAAGGCCGTGGCAGACGGCTGGCGAGGATACGGAGCGATGGCGGGATTATAACGGAGCGGCTAAAATACGCGCCCCGCTCCTCGTAGTTCAATGGATAGAACGGCCGCCTCCTAAGCGGCAAATACAGGTTCGATTCCTGTCGAGGGGACCAGTCCGCGATTCCCCAGTGAAAGTCAGCCCCCGCAATACGGCGACAGTTCGACAGTTCGACTATTTCTGCCGCGGCGCCATTTTCTGCTCGACGGCGAAGACCGCCGCCTCGACGCGCGAGGTGAGGTTGAGCTTGGAGAGAATGTGGCGCACATGCAGCTTGACGGTATCGTGGGAGATGTCGAGGGCGCGGGCGATGGCCTTGTTGGACTGGCCCCGCGCCAGGTGGTCGAGGATCTCGCGCTCGCGCGCGGTGAGTTGGGCAAGCAGGTTCTCGCGCGCCGTGTTCTTGCTGCCGCCGCCCTGCAGGAGGTCCACCAGCTTGAGGGTCATGGCCGGCGCCACCACCGTCTCGCCGCGCACGGCACGCTGGATGGCGTCGACGACATCGTCCGGCTCCATGTCCTTGAGCAGGTAGCCGCGCGCTCCGGCGCGCATGGCGTTGGCCAGGTCGTCCTCGGCGTCGCTGACGGTGAGGATCAGCGTCGGTCCATTCCAGGCACTGGCCTGCAGTTCCCGCAGCAGGGCCAGCCCGCCGTGCGGCGGCATGTTGAGGTCGAGTACCACCGCATCGGGCTGGGCCGCGTCGACCAGGCCCGCCGCTTCGGCCGGGTTGCCGGTGGTGGCGACGACGCGAATGTTGTCGCGGCCGTCGAGCAATTCAGCCAACCCTTTGCGGAACAGGGTGTGGTCGTCCACCAGCATGACCTTGATGATGTCTTCGTTCATGGCGATTTTTCGGGATGGGTCGGCACGAGCAGGCGCAGGCGCGCACCCCCCTGCTGCCGGTTGGAGATTTCAATGTTGCCTCCGAGGCGCTGGGCGCGCTCGCTCATGATGCTTATGCCGAAGTGATGGCGCAGATCCGGCTGGGCGCCCATGACGAAGACGCCGCGACCGTCGTCATCGACGGTGAAGGCGTAGTGTCCGTCGACGACATCGAGCGTAAGCCTTGCATCCTTGGCGCCGGAGTGGCGGGCGACATTGGAGAGCGCCTCCTGCAGGATGTGGAACACCTGCACTTCCTGGTCGACCGTCAGGTCGAGGTCGGGGATGCGGTTCTCGAATTCGAGGCGGACGCCCGTGCGGTCGAAGTAGCCGACAGCGAGTTCATCGAGCGCGTGCTCAAGGCCGAGCGGATCCATGCGGTTGCGGAACTGGGTGAGGAGCTCGCGCAGGCTGGCGTAGGCCTCGTCGAGCGCCTGCTGGATGTCGCCGGAGTACTTGAGCGCCTTGCCGCTCTCGTACTGCAGCAGGGCCTCGCGCAACAGCTCGATGCGCATCTTCATGTAGGCCATGGTTTGCGCCAGCGAGTCGTGCACCTCATTGGCCATCATCTGCCGCTCGCTCATCAGCGTCATGCGCAGGTTCTCGCGCAGGAGGCGGGTGTTTTCGACGGCCATGGCGAGGTGTTCGCTGATCGTGCTAAAGAGCAGGGACACCTCCTCCGGGATCGGCCGATCCTCGGTCATGTAGAGGTTGTAGACGCCGAGCAGCCGGCCATTGTGCTCGAGCGGCACAACGACCATGGAACTGCACTGGCCGAAATAGGGTTGACCGCTGCGCTCGACGCAGGGCCTGAGGTCGCGCGTCTGTTTGATTTCCTCGTTGCGCAGCGCGGCGCCGCAGATGCCGCAGTTGATGTCGACCAGGCGCTCGTTCTCGACCAGTTCGGCGGGCAAGCCAAGCGAGGCGGCAAGTCGCAGATGTCTGCCGTCGCTGGTGACTACACGCACAACGCCGCCGGATGCGCCGGAGAGCCGCACCATCATGCCGAGAAAGCGGTCAAGCAGCGTCTCGAGGTCGTATTCCGAGGTGAGCGTGGCCGTGACTTCGGAGAGAACGCGCAGGGCCTGGATGCGGTTGCCTTCGCCCGCGAGCGGTTCTGCGCCAGCCTGCTGCAGCGTGGGGCTGCTTTGCGTCATGCCTCGTCTCCACCGTGTCCGTTCGCCCGCTGGGCGCGGGCCGGTACGGCAATTTTACACGCCATCAGTATCCGCTGAAATTCTGATTAGCTCGCCGCAGGCAGCGGCCACCGGCCATCGAGCACGCGTTCAGCCCAGAGCAGCCCGGCGACGCTCTTGCCGTCGGTCAGGCGGCCGTCGCGTACCGCATCGAGGGCCTGGGCAAGATCCAGTTCATGCACCTCGAGGAATTCGCCGTCGTCGAGGCCATGTCCAACATGGGACAGTCCGCGCGCGAAGAAGATCTCGATGCGCTCGTCCGAATAGCCGATGCAGGGATGAATCACACCCAGGTGATGCCAGCGTTCGGCCACGTAACCGGTTTCTTCCTGCAACTCGCGCCGCGCGGTGAGCAGGATGTCCTCGCCGGGGTGGATCTTGCCGGCCGGCAGCTCGAGAAAGACACGATCGAGCGGGTAGCGAAACTGGCGCTCAAAGAGCAGCTTGCCATTGGGCAGCTGGGCGATCATCACCACCGCGCCGGGATGGGTGACGAACTCCCGGGTGGCCTGCTGGCCGTCCGGCAGTCGAACCGTATCCCGTTTGACGCACAGCAGCTTGCCAGAGAATACCTCTTCGCTTGCCACATTATATTCTGTTAAGTGACTGTCTTTGTTTGTAATTTTATGCTCACTCACGGATGGAACTATTATCCGACCAATTTAGTCTATTATAAGTATTCTCTAATTGAACGAATGGAGGCACACAATGTCAGGATTCATTCCAGGTTTCAACGACGAAGGCGTGGTGACGGTCAACCGCGTGCTACTGAAGTCCGAGTATAGCGTCGACGACCTGGAGGAGCGGGTCGCCATGCTCTGTGAAAACGTGAAGACCTATCACTCAGACACCGGGTTCGTCGGCGGACTCGTCGTCCTCAATTCCGGCATGATCTCCAACGAAGGCAGCACCGTCGGCCAGGCGGTAGTCAGCCCGCTGAAGGATCGCGAAGCGCTGATCGTCACTTTCTGGCGCTCCTTCGAGGAGCACGAGGCCTCGCATCGTAGCCAGACCTTCCAGCCGCTGTTCATGCAGGTGCTGGAATTGTGCGAGAACGGCAACGAGGAGATCGCCTACCGCATGCTGTGGTCTGGCAAAGCCTACACGCCGGAGGAAGCGCAGACTGCGCGCGAAGCGAAAGCGGAATACGCCAATGCGTCCTGACGGGCTAGCACGCCTGGGCGCCTTGCCCGCAATGCTTCAATGCCCGGCGAGGAAGGCGTAGGAAGCGTAGATCGAGTATTCAAGCGCACCCTCGGGCAGCAAGCCGAGCAGCGCCACGGCCAGGCCGTTGATCGAGATCAGGAAGCGCATGTCGCGCGGGGCCTCGAGCGGAGCGACGTCGGTCGGCGCATCGAAATACATCACCTTCACCACGCGCAAGTAGTAGAAGGCGCCGACCAGCGAGAAGAGAACGGCGAACACCGCCAACCAGACCATCTTTGCGGCAACCACCGCCTGCAGCACGGCGAACTTGGCAAAGAATCCGACGAAGAACGGCATACCGGCCATGGAGAACATGAGGATCATCATCATGGCGGCGAACCATGGGCTGCGCTTGTTCAACCCCTTGAAGTCCTCGATGTTCTCGGCCTCGAAACTGGCCCGCGACAGCAGCAGGATCATGCCAAAGGAACCCAGGCTCATCAGCACGTAGGTGATGGCATAGAACATGGCCGAGCTGTAGGCGTTCAGTGCGAAGCGCGGATCGCCGCCGACGATGCCGGATAGTATGCCGAGCAGCATGAAGCCCATGTGCGAAATGGCCGAGTAGGCCAGCATGCGCTTGAGGTTGCTCTGAGCGATGGCCGCCAGGTTGCCCAGAGCGATGGACAGCGCAGATAGGATCATCAGCATGACTTGCCAATGCTCGGCCAACCCAGCCATACCGCTAACCAGAACCCGCATGGCGATGGCGAAGGCGGCGAGCTTGGGCGCCGAGCCGATGAACAGGGTCACCGCGGTCGGCGCGCCGTGGTAGACATCGGGGATCCACATGTGGAAGGGCACCACGCCCAACTTGAAGGCAAGGCCGGCCACGACGAAGACCAGACCGAACACCAGCACCGTCTTGTTGCCGCCGCCGGCGGCGATACGCTGCCCGACCTCGTGGATATCCAGGCTACCGGTGGCGCCGTACACCATCGACATGCCGTAGAGCAGCAGGCCGGAGGCCATGGCGCCGAGGACGAAGTACTTCATCGCCGCCTCGGTGGCGCGGGCGGAATCGCGATCGATTGCCACCAAGGCATAGAGCGACAGCGCCAGCAGTTCGAGGCCCAGGTAAATGGTCAGGAAATGGCTGGCGGAGATCATCACCATCATACCCAACGTGGCGAACATCACCAGCAGGTAGAACTCGCCCTTGTCCAGGTTGCGCGCCGCAAGGTACTCGCGGCTGTAGACCAGCATGACGGCCACCGCCGGATAGAGCACCAGCTTGAGAAAATCGGCGAACAGGTCGTCGATGAACATGTTGCTGAAGGTCGTCACCGCCTGCCCGTCGAGGGTGAAGAAGGTGATGGCGAAGCAGCCGGCCAATGTCAGCTGGGTCAGCAGGTAGACCAGCCAGTGGCGGCCCTTGCCGGCGAAGAGGTCGACCAGCAGAACCGCGCAGGTCATCAGCAGGAGAAAGATCTCCGCGGAGGCGGGGTAGAGATCGGGCATCACGAAATTCATGTCTTGATCGTCCGCTCAGAACTTGGGCACGGCGACGTGCTTCAGCAAATTTTCCACCGAAGCGTGCATGACTTCCGTGAACGGGAAGGGATACAGGCCCATGCCCAGCACGCACAACGCCAGCAGCCCCAATATGGCGAACTCCCGCGCATCGATGTCGGCGAGTTCGGCGACGTGGTGGTTGGCCACCGCGCCGAACACCACACGCTTGTACATCCATAGCGTGTAGGCGGCGCCGAGGATCAACGTGGTTGCGGCGGCAAAGCCGACCCAGAAATTGAACTGCACGGCACCGAGGATGACCATGAACTCGCCGACGAAACCGCTGGTCGCTGGTAAGCCAGCATTGGCCATGGCAAAGAACATGAACAGCGCGGCGAATCTCGGCATGGTGTTGACCACACCGCCGTAGTCAGCAATCTGTCGGCTGTGCATGCGGTCGTAGAGGACCCCGACGCAGAGGAACATCGCCCCCGAAATGAAGCCGTGCGAAATCATCTGCACCAGGGCGCCCTCGACGCCGAGCGAGTTGAAGATGAAGAAGCCGAGCGTGACGAAACCCATGTGCGAGATCGACGAATAGGCGATCAGCTTCTTCATGTCCGACTGCACCAGGGCAACGAAGCCGATATAGACCACGGCGGTAAGCGACAACGCGATCATCATCCAGGCCAGTTCGCGCGAGGCGTCAGGCGCGATCGGCAACGAGAAGCGCAGGAAGCCGTAGGCCCCCAGCTTCAGCATGATGGCCGCCAGAACGACCGAGCCACCGGTCGGCGCCTCGACGTGAGCATCCGGCAGCCAGGTGTGCACTGGCCACATCGGCACCTTGACGGCGAAAGCCATCAGGAAGGCGAGGAACAGGTAAATCTGGGCCGTCAGCGGTATCCGCAACTGATGCCAGTCGAGCAGATTGAAGCTGAACCCGGACTGGAAGAAGAGATAGATCAGCGCGACCAGCATCAGCAGTGAGCCGAGCAGCGTGTAGAGGAAGAACTTGAATGCCGCATAAACCCGGTTCGGCCCGCCCCAGACGCCGATGATGATGTACATCGGGATCAGCGAGGCTTCGAAGAAGACGTAGAACAGCACGGCATCCAGCGCCGAAAAGATGCCGTTCATGAGGCCGGACATGATGAGGAAGGCCGCCATGTACTGGGCCGCCTTCTCCTCGATGACTTTCCAGCCGGCCAGCACCACCAGCGGCGTGATGAAGCTGTTGAGCAGGATGAACAGGACCGAGATGCCATCCACGCCGAGCTGGTAATTGATGTTGAAGCGCGGTATCCATTGCCGCAGCTCGGTGAACTGCATGTCGCTGGTCGTCGTATCGAAGCCAATGTAGAGCGGCACAGTCACCATGAAGCCGGCAACGGCGACCACCATGGCCAGCAGGCGTGCCAAGCCAGCGTTGCGGTCGGAGCCGGTGGCAAGCACCAGCAGTCCCCCCACTATGGGCAGCCAGATCGCAATACTGAGCAAGGGAAGACCGGTCATTTCTTGTTTTCCTAGACGCGGTTCATCCAGAGCGTCAGCAGCACGAATACGCCGATGATCATGGAGAACGCATACTGGTAGATGTACCCCGACTGGAACAGCCGCACGATGGACGCCACCCAGCCGATCAGCTTTGCCGAGCCGTTGACGACCAGGCCGTCGATCAGGGTCTGGTCTCCGACCTTCCAGAGCCCACGGCCAAGCAACCGGGCGCCGCCGGCGAAGAACCACTCGTTAAATTCGTCGAAGCCGTATTTCCTCTCCAGGATGCGCGCCAGAACGCCTGATTTCTGCTTGATCACGGCAGGAAGATCCGGCCGCGCGATATAGAGGTACCAAGCCGTCGCCGCACCAGCCAATGCCAGCCAGAAAGGCAGCGTCATCAGTCCATGCGCAATCATTCCCATCGCGCCGTGGAAATCCGCCGCCATCCTGGCAATGGCCGGATGCTCCGGGGCAATGTAGATCGCACCGCCGAAATAATTGCCGAACAAGGCCGGTCCGATCATCACCCAACCGGCAATCACGGAGGGAATGGCCAGCAGGATCAACGGCACAGTGACCACCCAGGGTGATTCCTTCGGCTCCACCGGGCCATGATGGCCATGGTCATCATGGCCGTGAGGCTCCGCATCACGAAAGCGTTCCTTGCCGTGGAAGGCGAAGAACACCAGGCGGAAGGAGTACAGGCCGCCAACGAACACGCCAGCCAGTACCATCAGGTAGGCAAAACTGGCGCCCGGTGTGGTGGACAGGCGCACCGCCTCGATGATCGAATCCTTGGAGAAAAAGCCGGCAAACGGGGGGAAGCCGGCATTGGCCAGCGCACCGATCAGCACCGTGAGGTAGGTGATGGGCATGTACTTGCGCAACCCGCCCATGCGTCGCATGTCCTGCTCATGGTGCATGGCGATGATGACTGAACCTGCACCGAGGAACAGCACGGCCTTGAAGAAGGCATGCGTGGCAAGGTGGAACATCGCCGCCGAATAGGCCGAGGCGCCCAGCGCAACCGTCATGTAGCCGAGCTGCGACAGCGTCGAGTAGGCAACGACGCGCTTGATGTCGGTCTGCACGATGGCGATCAGCGCCATGAAGAAGGCGGTGATGGCGCCGATGACGATAACGAAGGACAGCGCCGCGTCCGACAGTTCGAACAGGGGCGACATGCGCGCGACCATGAAGATGCCGGCCGTCACCATGGTGGCGGCATGGATCAGGGCGGAGATCGGTGTCGGGCCTTCCATCGAGTCCGGCAGCCAGACGTGCAACGGGAACTGCGCCGACTTGCCCATGGCGCCGATGAACAGGCAGATGCAGACGACGGTGACAAGCATCCAGGGCAAACCGGGGATCAGTTCCACGGTGGTGCCAGAAAGGACCTGCGACAGGGCAAACACTTCCGTGTAGTTCAACGTGCCGCAATAGGCGGCGATGAGGCCGATGCCAAGGAGGAAACCAAAGTCGCCAACACGGTTCACCAGGAATGCCTTGAGGTTGGCATAGATCGCCGTCGGCCGGGTGGACCAGAAGCCGATCAGCAGATAGGAGACCAGGCCCACCGCCTCCCAGCCGAAGAACAGCTGGAGGAAGTTGTTGCTCATCACCAGCATCAGCATCGAGAAGGTGAACAGCGAGATATAGGCGAAGAAACGCTGGTAGCTGTTTCTGCCAGCCAGGCTGTCGGCCGGCCAGTTGTCCTCGTCGTGCACCATGTAGCCGATGGTGTAGATGTGCACCATGAGCGAAACGAAGGTGACCACCAGCATCATGGTCACCGTCAGCTTGTCGATGAGGAAGCCAACCTCGAAGCTGAGGCCACCGCTGGTGGCCCAAGTGTAAACCGTACCGTTGAAGAGATTGCCGCGCTCGACATCCTGATAAATGAACCAGGAGGCAACGAGTGAAACGAAAACGCCGAGAATAGTGACCCAGTGGGCGCCAGCCCGGCCAATGGCCTTGCCGAAAAAGCCGGCGATGATGGCGCCCGCCAGGGGCGCCAGCGGTACCAGCAGGTAAAGTTGTTGCATGTCTGTCATGGCGGCTCGTTTATCCCTGCAGGCTGTCGAGGTCGTCCACGTGGATCGTGCGCAGATTGCGGAATAGCACGACCAGGATGGCGAGGCCGATGGCAGCTTCTGCCGCAGCGACCGTCAGGATGAAGAAGACGAACACCTGTCCGTGGATGTCGCCGAGGAAGTACGAGAAGGCGACGAAGTTCATGTTGACGGCGAGCAGCATCAGCTCGATGGCCATCAGCAGGACAATGAGGTTCTTCCTGTTGAGGAAGACGCCAACCACGCCGATCGAGAAAATGATCGCAGCGAGAATCAGGAAGTGGTTCAGGCTGACCATGGCTAATCCTTCTCCACCGGCATGGAAACAATGCGCACGCGATCCTTGCGCTGGACGGCGACCTGCTCCGAGGGATTCAGCTTCTTGGTGTCCTTGCGCTTGCGCAGGGTCAGCACCACTGCGGCAATCAGTGCCACCAGCAGGATGACTGAGGCCAGTTCGAAGGGGTAGACGTATTCCGTGTAGATGGCCGCACCGAGTGCCTTGGTATTGGAGTAGCCGGTGGCCGGGTCCGCCGGTACCGGCATGGCGTCAAGGCCAAAGCTGCGCGCGGAGAGCACCGCAATCATCTCGATCACCATCAGCACGGCGATCGGGCCGCCCAGCCAGAGGTTGTTCCAGAAGCCCTGACGCAAGCGTTCCAGATTGATGTCGAGCATCATGACGACGAACAGAAACAGCACCATGACGGCGCCGACGTAGACCACGATCAGCGCGATGGCAAGGAACTCGGCCTGCAGCAGCAGCCAGAGGCCGCTGGCATTGAAGAAAGCCAGTACCAGGAACAGTGCGGCATGCACCGGGTTGCGCGCGGTAACGACGCGCAGCGCCGCGATCACCAGGATGGCCGACAGGATGTAGAAGAGCGCAGTCTTGAAATCCATGGGCATCACCGGAACTTGGCGTCCTGCTCGCGATCGGCGGCAATCTGCGCTTCATGTTTATCGCCCACCGCCAGCAGCATCTGCTTCGTGTAGTAGAGGTCGCCGCGCTTCTCGCCGTGGTATTCCAGCACCCGCGTCTCGACGATGGCATCCACCGGGCAGGCCTCCTCGCAGAAGCCGCAAAAGATGCACTTGGTCAGGTCGATGTCATAGCGCGTGGTCCGGCGCGAAGTTTGTCCGTTCGCATCCTCGCGCTCGGTAGACTCGATGGTGATAGCCAGCGCCGGGCACACCGCCTCGCACAGTTTGCAGGCAATGCAGCGCTCTTCCCCGTTGGGGTAGCGGCGCAACGCATGCAGGCCGCGGAAACGATTGCTCTGCGGCGTTTTCTCCTCCGGGTACTGCACCGTGATTTTCGGCGAAAAGAAATAGCGACCGGTCACGGACATGCCCTTGAACAGTTCCTTGAGGAGCAGGCTGTTGAGGTAATCCTTGGCACCCATGGCTCAGACCCTCACTTGAAAATGTTCCACGGCGACACCATCCAAGAGCCGATGACGAAGATCCATACGAGGGTCAGTGGAATGAAAACTTTCCAGCCCAAACGCATGATCTGATCGTAGCGGTAGCGCGGGAAGGTGGCGCGGAACCATAAATACAGCAGCAGGAAGAACGAGATCTTGATCGCCAGCCAATGGAACCCGTCAGGCAGGAAACCGACCGGCGACAGCCAGCCGCCGAGGAACAGGATCGAGGTGAGCGTCGCCACCAGGATCATGTTGGCATACTCGGCAAGGAAGAACATGGCGAAGGCCATGCCGGAGTACTCGACCATGTGGCCGGCGACGATCTCGGATTCGCCCTCGATCACATCAAAGGGCGCGCGTCCGGTTTCCGCCACGCCAGAAATGAAATACACCACGAACATCGGCAGCAGGGGCAACCAGTTCCACGACATGAAACCGACGCCATGATCGGCAAACCAGCCGCGATCCTGGGCCCTGACAATCTCCGTCAGATTCAGGCTGTTCGACACCATCAGGACGCAAATCAGCGCCAGACCCATGGCGATTTCGTAGGACACCATCTGCGCCGAGGAGCGCATGGCACCGAGGAAGGGATACTTCGAGTTCGAGGCCCAGCCGGCAATGATGATGCCGTAGATGCCCATCGAGGTCATGGCCAGGATGTAGAGGAGTCCGGCATCGATGTTGGCGAGTGCGCCGCCGTCGAAGAAGGGCACGACAGCCCAGGCCGCCAGCGCCGGCGCAATGGCGAGGATCGGACCGAACAGGAACAACTTCTTGTTCGCCCCGCTCGGCACCAGCACTTCCTTGAAGAACAGCTTCATGCCGTCGGCAATCGGCTGCAGCAGCCCCATAGGGCCGACGCGGTTGGGCCCGAGGCGCACCTGCATATAGCCGATCACCTTGCGCTCCGCCAGCGTCAGATACGCCACCGTCAGCATCAGCGGGACAATGATGGCGACAATCTTCATCAGCACCCAGACCAGCGGCCAGACAGGTTCGATCATCGCCCACAGCGGATCCCACAGGCCGAACAGATTCCAGAACCACTGGAAAAAGCTGAGAACGGCGTTTTCCATTACGCACGCTCCACGGTGATGGCACCCTGCATCGGGCCCAGGCCGGCGGTCGATTCGTGGCCGGCGGCGACGCGCACGCAGCCGTCGGGCACGCCCTCATCCAGTTGCGCAGCAATAATCGCCGTCCCACCAAGACTGGTGCCAGCTCTTGTTTCTGTGGTACTGACTTTCACTTGCATGCCGGCGGAAATCCCCAGTTTCGCCAGGGTGGCGGCGCTCATGCGCGCCTTCGGCGGTGCTGCATCACGCGTCCTCTGCAGCGAAGGAGCGCGACGCGCCAGGGGGTCGGCAAAGTGGATCGGTACGTCTGCAATACGTTGCAGTGCAGGCGCAACATCGGCAAGGTTGATCGCAACGCCGTCAGCCCGGTTGTTCAGTCGCTCGGCCACCGAGGACGGCTTGCCGCCGAGTACCTCGGCGCGCACGGCTTCGGAGCTGTCCTGTTCGAAGCCCGCCAGGCCCAGCAGGTTGCCCAGCACACGCAGCACCTTCCAGGCCGGGCGCGTCTCGCCAAGAGGCTTGACGACTGCATTGAAGCTCTGCACGCGGCCCTCGGTGTTGATGAAAGTGCCGGAAGTCTCCGTAAATGGGGCGATCGGCAGGATCACATGAGCGTAGTCAATGGCGCGCGTCTTGAACGGTGTCATGACCACGACCAGATCGGCCCCCTTCAGCGCGGCCATGGCCTGCTGCGGATCGGCGCAGTCGAGTTCTGGCTCTGCGTGCAGGACGAAATAGGCCTTGCGCGGCTCTGCCAGCATGCGCGAGGCGTTGAGGCCCGCAGCATTCGGCACGGCATGGGCGAGATAGCCGCCGACCGAGTTGGCCGCCTCGCCGAGATAGCCGAAGCGCGCGCCGGTCAGCTCGGCCAGTTTCTGCGCCAGGGCATGCAAGGTCGCCGCCTGGGCGTGCTGCTGGGCGAAGTTGCCGAGGAAGATGGCGCCCTTCTCACCCGAGGCCAGGCTCTCGGCGATCTGTTTCACCGCCGCGGAAGGCTGCACGCCAGCCAGAGCGGCATCAGCCGGCGCACCCTTCGCCTCCGCCACCGCCTTGACGATGCCGGCAAGTTCGGTGGCCAGCACCGAGGGCGCGACGATCGACTTGGCATGCAGAGCGATGAGTTGATCGTCGTCGGCGACGTGAAGCAGGTTGACGTGTGTGGATTTCTTTGCCGCCTGGCGCAGTCGCTGGGCCAGCAGCGGGTGGTCCTTGCGCAGGAAGCTGCCGACCACCAGCACACGGTCGAGCTTCTGGATCTCGGCGACGGGCATGCCCAACCAGGACGTGACCTTCTTGCCGTCGAGTGAAAAGTCAGTCAGCCTGAGACGGCAATCGACGTTCTCCGAGCCGGCGCCGCGCATGAATTTCTGCAGCAGATAGAGTTCTTCCAGTGTGGCATGCGGCGAGGCCAGCGCACCGACCGAGGCAGCGCCATGCTCGCGAACGACGCGCTTCAGGTCGGTGCCGATGAATTCCAGCGCCGTCTGCCAGTCGACTTCGCGCCATTCGCCGCACTGTTTCAGCATCGGCTTGGTCAGCCGCTGCTCAGAATCCAGCGCCTCGTAGGAGTAGCGGTCCTTGTCGGACAGCCAGCACTCGTTGACGTCCTCGTTCTCCAGCGGCAGGACGCGCAGCACCTTGTCGTGCTTGACCTGGACGATCAGGTTGGCGCCGAGTCCGTCGTGCGGGCTGATCGACTTGCGGCGCGACAGCTCCCAGGTTCTAGCGGCGAAGCGGAAGGGCTTGGAGGTCAGCGCCCCGACCGGGCAGAGGTCGATGACGTTGCCGGAGAGCTCGGAGTCCACCGTCTTCTCGATGAAGGGCATGATCTCGGCGTGCTCGCCACGGAAGGCCTGGCCGAGTTCCATCCAGCCGGCGATCTCCTGCGTGAAGCGGACGCAGCGTGTGCAGTGGATGCAGCGCGTCATGTCGGTGGCGATGAGCGGCCCGAGATTCTTGTTCACCACCACGCGCTTCTCTTCCTGGTAACGCGAGGCGCTCTGGCCATAGCCCACCGAAAGGTCCTGCAGCTGGCACTCACCCCCCTGGTCGCAGATCGGGCAGTCGAGCGGATGGTTGATGAGGAGGAATTCCATCACGCCCTTCTGCGCCTTGACGGCAGCCTCGGAGTGCGTGAACACCTTCATGCCGTTGGTGACCGGGGTGGCGCAGGCTGGCAGGGGCTTGGGCGCCTTTTCAACCTGCACTAGGCACATGCGGCAGTTGGCGGCAATGGACAGTTTCTTGTGGTAGCAGAAGTGCGGCACGAAGATGCCGAGCTTGTGGGCGGCATCCATCACGGTGCTGCCGTCGGCCACCTCGGTTTTCCTGCCGTCGATCTCGATTTCCAGCATTTCGCTACGCCGCCTTGAAGAAGCCGCTGCCCGCGCGCTGCACGTCCTCGGGCACCAGGCATTTCTTGTTCTGGATGTGGTACTCGAACTCCGTGCCGAAGTGCTTGATGAAGCTCTTCACCGGCATGGAGGCCGCGTCGCCAAGGGCACAGATGGTGCGGCCCATGATGTTGTCGGTGACGCTGTTGAGCAGGTCGAGGTCCTCCGGCCGCCCCTCGCCGTGCTCGATGCGGTGCACGACGCGGTAGAGCCAGCCGGTGCCCTCGCGGCAGGGCGTGCACTGGCCGCAGGACTCCTCGAAGTAGAAGTAGGACAGGCGCTCGAGCGCCTTCACCATGCAGGTGGTCTCGTCCATGACGATCACGGCGCCGGAACCGAGCATCGAGCCGGCCTTGGCGATCGAGTCGTAGTCGAGCGTGCACTCCATGATGACGTCGACCGGCAGCACCGGCGCCGAGGAGCCGCCGGGGATGACCGCCTTCAGCTTGCGCCCACCGCGCATGCCCCCCGCCATTTCAAGCAGGTCCTTGAAGGGCGTGCCCATCGGCACTTCGAAGTTGCCGGGGCGGTTCACATGGCCCGACACGGAAAACAGCTTGGTGCCGCCGTTGTTGGGCTTGCCCAGTTCTAGGAACTTGTCGCCACCCTCGTTGATGATGTACGGCACCGAGGCGAAGGTCTCGGTGTTGTTGATGGTGGTCGGCTTGCCGTAGAGGCCGAAGCTGGCCGGGAACGGCGGCTTGAAGCGCGGCTGGCCCTTCTTGCCCTCGATGGACTCGAGCAGCGCGGTCTCCTCGCCGCAGATATAGGCGCCGTAGCCGTGGTGGGCCTGCAGCTCGAAGCTGAAGTCGGCGCCGAGGATGTTGTTGCCGAGCAGCTTGGCGGCGCGCGCCTCTTCCAGTGCCTCCTCGAAGCGCTTGTAGATGTCCCAGATCTCGCCATGGATGTAGTTGTAGCCGCGCTGGCAGCCCATGGCGTAGCCGGCGATGATCATGCCCTCGATCACCATGTGCGGGTTCCAGCGCAGGATGTCGCGGTCCTTGAAGGTGCCCGGCTCGCCCTCGTCGGAGTTGCAGACGACGTACTTGGCGCCGGGGAACTGGCGCGGCATGAAGCTCCACTTGAGGCCGGTCGGGAAGCCGGCGCCGCCGCGGCCGCGCAGCGAGGACTTCTTCAGCTCGCCGACGATCTGGTCGGCGGGGATCTTCTCGTTGATGATCTTCTTCAGCGCACTATAGCCGCCGCGCCTGACGTACTCTGCGAGGCGCCAGCTGCGCTCGCCCTCTGCCGCGTTCAGGATGAAGCCGAGGGCGCCCATTACTTGCACTCCCCCAGCAGCCGGTCGATCTGTTCGGGCTGCATGAAGCTGCACATGCGCACGTTGTTCACCAGCATCACCGGCGCGTCGCCGCAGGCGCCCATGCACTCGCCTTCCTTCAGGGTGAACTTGCCGTCGGCAGTGGTCTCGTTGAAGCCGACGCCGAGCTTCTGCTTCAGGTAGTCGGCGGCATGCACGCCGCCGGACAGCGCGCACGGCAGGTTGGTGCACACGGTGATCTTGTACTTGCCGACCGGGGCGAGGTCGTACATGTTGTAGAAGCTCGCCACCTCGTACACCGCCACCGGCGGCATGCCGAGATAGGCGGCGACATCGTCGATGGTCTCGGTGGACAACCAGCCCTTTTCCGTCTGGGCGATGGCCAGCGCCGCCATCACCGCCGACTGCTTCTGCTCGGCGGGATACTTGGCGACTTCGCGGTCGATTTGTTTAAGGGACTCTTGGCTCAGCATGGTGTTATCTATCCGTATCGCCCAGCACCAGGTCGATGGTGCCGATGATGGCGGTGGCGTCGGCGATCATGTGCCCCTTCGCCATCTCGTCGGTGGCGGCAAGGTGCGGAAAACCCGGCGAGCGCAGCTTGATGCGGTAGGGCTTGTTGCCGCCGTCGGAAATGGCATACACCCCGAACTCGCCCTTCGGGTGCTCGATGGCCGCATAGGCTTCTCCAGGCGGCACATGCATGCCCTCGGTAAATAGCTTGAAGTGATGGATCAGCTCTTCCATGCTGGCCTTCATCTTCTCGCGCGGCGGTGGCGCCACCTTGTGGTTGTCGGTGATCACCGGGCCAGCGCCTTTTGCAGAATCGTTCCTCAGCCAGTCAATGCACTGCCTGACGATGTGGTTGGCCTGGCGCATCTCCTCGATGCGCACCAAGTAACGGTCGTAGCAGTCGCCATTGACGCCGACCGGCACGTCGAACTCCATGCGATCGTAAACCTCATAGGGCTGCTTCTTGCGCAGATCCCACTCGACGCCGGAGCCGCGCAACATGGGCCCTGTGAAGCCGAGTGCCAGCGCACGCTCCGGCGACACCACGCCAATGCCGACGGTGCGCTGTTTCCAGATGCGGTTGTCGGTGAGCAGGGTCTCGTACTCGTCGACATAGGCCGGAAAACGGTTGGTGAAATCCTCGAGGAAGTCGAGTAGCGAACCTTGGCGCGACTCATTGAGCCGTCGCACGGTCTCAGCATTCTTGAACTTGTTGACCTCGTACTGCGGCATGCGGTCCGGCAAGTCGCGATAGACGCCGCCGGGGCGGTAGTAGGCAGCATGCAGGCGGGCGCCGGAGACGGCCTCGTACACATCCATCAGGTCCTCGCGCTCGCGGAACGTGTACAGCACCATGGTCATGGCGCCGATGTCGAGGGCATGCGTACCGATGTTGAGCAAGTGATTGAGGATGCGCGTCACCTCGTCCATCATGACGCGGATGTACTGGGCGCGAATCGGCACCTGGACGCCGAGCAGTTTCTCCACCGCCATCACGTAAGCGTGCTCGTTGCACATCATGGAGACGTAGTCGAGTCGGTCGAGATAAGGAACCGTCTGCAGCCAGGTCCGGGTCTCGGCCAGTTTCTCGGTGGCGCGATGCAGCAGGCCGATATGCGGGTCAGCGCGTACGATCACCTCGCCATCCAGTTCAAGCACCAGGCGCAGCACGCCGTGCGCAGCCGGATGCTGCGGGCCAAAGTTGATCGTGTAATTGCGAATCTCAGCCATGTTCCGCATCCCCGTAGTTTTCTTCGCGGATGATGCGGGGAGTCACCTCGCGCGGTTCGATGGTCACCGGCTGATAGACCACGCGCCGCTGCTCCGGGTCGTAGCGCATCTCGACATGGCCGGAGATCGGAAAGTCCTTGCGGAAGGGATGGCCGACGAAACCATAGTCGGTCAGGATGCGGCGCAGGTCGGGGTGGCCCTCGAACAGGATGCCGTAGAGATCGAAGGCTTCGCGTTCGTACCAGTTGGCGCTATTCCACAATTGGACCAGCGAGGGCAGCACGGGAAAACCGTCGTCCGGGGCAAAGGCGCGCAGGCGCAAGCGCACGTTCCTGGACAGGGAAAGCAGGTGGCACACTGCGGCAAAGCGCAGGCCCTTCCAAGCTCCGTCGCCCCAGGCCGAATAATCGACGCCGGTCAGGTCAATCAGTTGCTCGAAACGCAAATCGGGATGGTCGCGCAGGATGCGGGCGACCTCAATGTAGTGTTCGGCGGCGACTTCGATGGTCACTTCGCCTACGGCCGTATTGATGCCGGCAATGCGACCGCCCAGAACTGTTTGCAGATTCTGGCAAAGCGATTCGAGCCTGGAAGCCATCTTTGTATCGTCTTTCAGCGAGCGATCGTACTGGTGCGCTTGATCTTGTTCTGCAACTGGATGAGCCCGTAGAGCAGCGCTTCGGCCGTCGGCGGGCAGCCCGGCACATAAACATCCACCGGCACGATGCGGTCGCAGCCGCGCACGACCGAGTAGGAATAGTGGTAGTAGCCGCCGCCATTGGCGCAGGAGCCCATCGACACTACCCAGCGCGGCTCGGCCATCTGGTCGTACACCTTGCGCAGGGCGGGCGCCATCTTGTTGGTCAGCGTGCCCGCAACGATCATCACGTCGGACTGGCGGGGGCTGGGGCGAAAGACGATGCCGAAGCGGTCAAGGTCGTAGCGCGCACAGCCGGCGTGGATCATCTCTACAGCGCAACAGGCCAGACCGAAGGTCATCGGCCACATCGAACCGGTACGCGTCCAGTTGATGACGGAATCGAGGGTGGTGGTGACGAACCCTTTTTCAAGTACGCCTTCGATGCTCATAACCGGCTCACTCCCAGTCCAGCGCGCCCTTGACCCAGGCGTAGACATAACCGATGGCCAGGATGCCGATGAAGATCATCATCTCGATGAAGCCGAACATCCGCATGGAATCGGAAGCGACGATGTCCTTGAAGATCACCGACCAGGGGACCAGGAAGGCAATTTCCAGATCGAACAGGATGAAAATGATGGCAATCAGGTAGAAGCGCACATCGAACTTCATGCGCGCATCCTCGAAGGCTTCAAAACCACACTCGAAGGGAGAGAGCTTTTCGCTGTCGGGACGATTCGGCGCAACGAGCCAGCCAAGAAGGATGGGGACACACCCGAAGGCCAGGCCGACGAGTATGAAAACGAGGACAGGAAAGTAGTTTTCCAACATAGTCTGCGCGGAAGGTCTTCCCAACCTTGCCGCCAAGCCCTTCACGTTCTCGCTGTAAATCAAGCCTGTTCAAAACAGGCCTGGGAGGAATTCTGGTGCCGACGGTGAGACTCGAACTCACACGGCTCTCGCCACTACCCCCTCAAGATAGCGTGTCTACCAATTTCACCACGTCGGCATTCGATCCATGGCTCCGTCACGCAGCCCGTGACAGCGCCACTGCTTCTTATGGCGACGAAAAAAGAAATTATACCTTCTTTTTGCGCCGCAACATTACTTACTTCGGTATTTCCTTCGCCTTCGAATCCGCATCGGCGGCCGGCTTCGCGGGTGCTGGCACCTGCTCGACGGGTGTCGCGGCGGGTAGGCTCTGAACCCGTTCCATGACGCTAGTTGGTTCCTGCGAGCGATTGGTCGCGAGATAGCTCAGTCCCAGGCTGGTCATGAAGAACACGGTCGCCAGGACTGCCGTCGTGCGGCTGAGGAAGTTGGCCGAGCCCGAGGAGCCAAACAGGCTGCCCGAGGATCCGCTGCCAAAGGCCGCGCCCATATCGGCGCCCTTGCCATGCTGCAGCAGCACCAAGCCGATGACGGCTACTCCTACGAGTATGTGCACCGTCAGAATCAAAGGGAAAAGCATTCCTTCCATCACGAATCCGTTCCTAAGTTATCCCGCCGCAGCTGTACAGATTGCCAGGAAATCCTGGGCGACGAGGGAGGCGCCGCCGATCAGGCCCCCGTCGATATCGGTCATGCCGAACAATTCGGCGGCATTCTGCGGCTTGACGCTGCCACCGTAGAGGATCTGCATCCGCTGCGCCAGAGCGGCATCGCTACCGGCCAGTCTTGTCCGTATGAAGGCATGCACATCCTGAGCCTGCTGCGGCGTGGCCGTGCGCCCGGTACCGATGGCCCATACCGGTTCGTAGGCAATGACTGCTTTGGCCAAGCCGTTCATGCCGGCTGCCGTAACCGCGTCGAGCTGGGCGGCAATGATCTTCTCGGTGATGCCACCCTCACGCTGCTCGAGGGTCTCGCCCAGGCAGAGAACGGGTGTCAGTCCGCCTTGCACCGCCGCGAGTAATTTCGCCGCCACCGCCTCATTGCTCTCGCCGTAAAGGCTACGACGCTCGGAATGGCCGACGAGCACATAGCGGCAGCCGAAGTCGGTCAGCATGGCCGCGCTAACTTCGCCCGTATACGCACCTTGGCCATGTTCGGACAAGGTCTGGGCGCCCCAGGCGATGGCCGTACCCTTCAGCAGCTCCTGCGTCTGGGCCAGATAGGGGAACGGTACGCAGACAGCACAATCGGCGCTGCCGCCTTTGCCGATCGCCTGTACCAGGCTGTCCAGAAGTTCGCGATTGCGAGCGAGGCCGCCATGCATCTTCCAGTTGCCCGCCACCAGTTTGCGCCGCATTTCCCAGCCTTCCCGAACTCGTCAAAAGCCGGGGATTTTAGCCTCTGGACCCTCTGCGGTCAAATGAAATGCCGCTCAAACGGCAGCGGGCGGCACGCGCAGCCAGAAGGTGACGGGGCCGTCGTTGGTCAGGCTGACCTGCATGTCGGCGCCGAAGAGACCGCTCGCCGTAGCAGCATGCCGATCCGCCGCAAGTGAGACCATAAATGCGAAGAGGCGCCGTCCTTCCTCGGGCGGCGCGGCGGGGGTGAAACTGGGACGGTTGCCGCTGCCGGTATCGGCGGCAAGCGTGAATTGCGGCACCAGCAAGAGGCCACCGCTCACGTCGCGCAGGCTCAGGTTCATCTTGCCCATCGCATCGGGAAATACCCGGTAGCTCAACAGTCGATCAAGGAGCCGCCCCGCGCTCGCTTCGTCGTCGCCCCGCTCGGCGCAGACCAGCACAAGCAGGCCGCGCCCGATGGCGCCAACCATCTCTCCGTCGATTTCCACCCGCGCCGAAGCGACGCGCTGCAGCAAACCGATCACGCAGCGACGCGCTGGACGACGTCGGCGATGCCTCGCGCCAGTGTGTCTACAGTCAGTGCCTCGCGTCCCTCGACCATGACGCGTAGCAGCGGCTCGGTGCCGGACGCGCGCAGCAGTACCCGGCCGCTTTCCCCCAGTTCACGCTCTGCAGCCATGCGCGCCGACTCTATTTCCGGGCGGCGCTGCCAGTCGAATCCGGTGGGCAGTCTCACGTTGATCAAGGTCTGCGGGTACAGCGTCAGGCCGGCACAGGCCTCGTCCAGCGTATTCTCCTGAAGCCGCAACGCAGCCAGAACCTGGAGGGCCGAAACGATGCCGTCGCCGGTGGTATGGCGATCCAGGCAGATGATGTGGCCCGAGTTCTCGCCGCCCAGTTTCCAGCCACGCTCAACGAGCATCTCCAGGACATAGCGGTCGCCGACCTTGGCGCGGACGACGGGCACGCCAAGCTTCGCAAGGGCATGCTCGGTGCCGAGGTTGGTCATGAGCGTACCTACCACCCCGGCAAGTCCGCCGCTCGCCAGACGCTGTCGCGCAATGACGTAGAGCAGCTGGTCGCCGTCGTAGAGCCGGCCCCTCGCATCGACCATCATCACACGATCGCCGTCCCCGTCGAGGGCGATGCCCAGATCGGCGCCCTGAGCCACCACTGCCTGCTGCAGGGCTTGCGGCGAAGTCGCCCCCACATGGTCGTTGATGTTGAGGCCGTTCGGTTCTGCACCGATGGCGTGCACCTCGGCGCCCAGTTCATGGAACACCCTGGGGGCGATGTGATAGGCCGCGCCATGCGCACAGTCAGCCACGATCCGCATGCCGCGCAGGTCCAGTTCGGGCGGGAAGGTGCTCTTGCAGAATTCGATGTAGCGGCCGGCGGCATCGTCGATTCGGCGCGCCTTGCCCAGCCGGGCCGACGCGGCACAGCCCATGGGCTGATCCAGCCGCGCTTCGATTTCCGCCTCCACCGCATCGGGCAGCTTGGCACCGGCCGCCGAAAAGAATTTGATGCCGTTATCGGGATAGGGGTTATGCGAGGCGGAGATGACTACACCGGCCTGCACGCGCAAGGCACGGGTCAGGTAGGCGATAGCCGGCGTCGGCAGCGGTCCCGTCAGCATAACGTCCACACCGGCTGCGGCAAAGCCGGCCTCCAGGGCGGCCTCCAGCATATAGCCGGAGATGCGCGTGTCCTTGCCGATCAGCACGGCCGGATGCTCCCCCGGTGGGAGATGCTCGCGCGCCACCAGTGTGGTCCCGGCAGCGTAACCCAGGCGCATGATGAAGTCCGGCGTGATGGGCGCCTCGCCTACCGTGCCGCGCACGCCGTCCGTGCCAAAGTATTTTCGTCCCATGTGCCCCCTATGCTTCCACGGCTGCCCACACAGCGAGGGCGTCCTTCGTTGCCGCCACGTCATGCACGCGCAGAATTCTAGCCCCATTCCGCGCGGCAAGGAGCGCTGCCGCCACGCTTGCCGTATCGCGGTCACTGACTTTCCGCCCGGTGATCTCGCCGAGCATGGACTTGCGCGACAGGCCAGCCAGTACGCATGCACCCAGGCCGTGAAAGCGCCCGAGATGTCGCAGCAGGGCCAGATTGTGCGCCAGGCGCTTTCCAAAACCGAAGCCGGGATCGACAATAATGCGCTCGACGCCGATTCCCGCCGCGTGCGCCGCCGCCACACGCCGGGACAGGAACTCACGCACTTCAGCCACCACGTCGCCATAGGACGGATCGGCCTGCATGGTGCGCGGCTCGCCCCGCATGTGCATCAGGCATACCGCGGCGCCCGACTCCGCGGCTGCCGCCAGTGCTCCCGGCGCCTGCAGGGCCGCGATATCGTTGATGACGGAAGCGCCGGCCGCCACTGCCCTGCGCATCACCTCGGGCTTCATCGTGTCGACCGAAAGCGGAACGCCGGCGCAAGCGAGTGCCTCGATAACGGGGAGCACGCGGCGCAGCTCCTCCTCTACGGCAACCGGTTGTGCGCCAGGCCGCGAAGATTCACCCCCGACATCGAGCAGGTCGGCGCCCGCCTCGACCAGCTGACGTCCATGGGCGATGGCGCGTGCCGCATCGAAGTGGCGACCACCTTCCGAGAAGGAATCCGGCGTGACATTGACGATGCCCATGACGAGCGGTCGCTCGAGGGACAGGCGGAAACTGCCGCAAACGAGTTGTGGGGCCATAAAAACAAAGCCGGATCGGTTGCCCGATCCGGCCACTTGCATGTCAGTCTCGCTTACGCTGGTGCCGCTGCATTGGGTGCGGCACCACCCGGAGAATTGTCCGCGGGCGTGCTGGCCGGCGGAGTGGCGCGCTTGGGTTCGCGCGGCGACTTGCCCACCATGATGTCGTTGATCTGCTCGGCATCCAGCGTCTCCCACTCGAGCAGGGCCTTGGCCATGGCTTCGATCTTGTCGCGGTTTTCCTCGATCAGGCGACGCGCCAGGCTGTACTGCTGATCAATGATGCGACGGATCTCGGCATCGACCTGCTGCATGGTCGCCTCGGAAACATTCTTGTGCGTCGTGATGGAGCGGCCGAGGAATACTTCGCCCTCGTTTTCACCATAAACCATCGGCCCAAGTGCGTCGGACATGCCCCATTGCGTGACCATGCTTCGCGCAATGGCCGTGGCACGCTCGAAGTCGTTGGAGGCGCCCGTGGTCATCTGATTCATGAATAGTTCTTCCGCTATGCGGCCTCCGAACAGCACGGCAATGTTTTCCAGCAGGCGTTCGCGATCCATGCTGTAGCGGTCGGCCACGGGTAATTGCATTGTCAGGCCGAGGGCACGGCCGCGCGGGATGATGGTCACCTTGTGCACCGGGTCGGTTTTGGGCAGCAGCCTGGCGACCACGGTATGGCCTGACTCGTGGTAAGCCGTATTACGGCGCTCCTCCTCGGGCATCACCATTGAGCGGCGTTCAGCGCCCATCATGATCTTGTCCTTGGCGCGCTCGAAATCCTCCATGTCGACCAGGCGCTTGTTGCCGCGCGCGGCGAAGAGGGCCGCCTCATTTACCAGGTTGGCCAGATCGGCGCCGGAGAACCCGGGCGTACCGCGGGCGATGATGTCGGCCTTGACGTCGGGTGCCATCGGCACCTTGCGCATATGCACCATGAGGATCTGCTCGCGGCCGCGGATATCGGGCAGCGGCACTACCACCTGGCGGTCGAAGCGGCCGGGGCGCAGCAATGCCGGATCGAGCACGTCGGGACGGTTGGTAGCAGCGATGACGATGACGCCGGCCGTGCCCTCGAAACCGTCCATTTCGACCAGCAACTGGTTCAGCGTCTGCTCTCGCTCGTCGTTGCCACCGCCGAGGCCGGCGCCACGCTGACGGCCGACGGCGTCGATTTCGTCGATGAAGATGATGCAGGGCGCGCTTTTCTTGGCCTGCTCGAACATGTCGCGCACGCGCGCCGCGCCGACGCCGACGAACATCTCGACGAAATCGGAGCCGGAGATGCTGTAGAAGGGCACCTTGGCCTCGCCAGCGATGGCCTTCGCCAGCAGCGTCTTGCCGGTGCCGGGCGAACCAACCATCAACACGCCGCGCGGAATGCGGCCGCCCAGCTTCTGAAACTTGCCGGGGTCACGCAGGAATTCGACCAGTTCGGCCACTTCCTCCTTGGCCTCGTCGCAGCCGGCAACGTCGGCGAAGGTGATGGTGTTGGTGGACTCGTCGAGAATACGGGCACGCGACTTGCCAAACGAGAAGGCGCCGCCCTTGCCGCCGCCCTGCATCTGGCGCATGAAGAAGATCCAGACGCCGATCAGCAGCAGCATCGGGAACCAGGAGACGAAGATATTCATGAGGAAGGATTGTTCCTCGTCCGGCTTGGCCACCACCTTGACGTTGTTCTTGAGCAGGTCGCTCACCATCCACAGGTCGGGCGGCGCGTAGGTCGTGATCTTCTTGCCATCGTTGGTGGTCGCCTCGAGCGTGCGACCCTGGATCACCACCTTGGCGACGCGCCCGGCCTTCACTTCCTCGAGGAACTGGGAGTATTCCAGCGTGTTCTGCGCCACCTGGCGCGTGCTGAACTGGTTGAAGACGGTCATCAGCACGACGCCGATCACCAGCCAGATTGCGAGATTCTTGAAATGATTGTTCAAGCGATTCCTCTATGGCCCGTCAGGGGCCTCTCTGTTGCCGATACCATGAAAGCATTCTAAGTCCGTTCACCTTCCGGTGCAAACCGGAGCGCCGCCGGAATTGACCCTGTCGTCATTGTGGGCGGCATCCCATACCGATCAAATAGACCTCGTTGCTGCGGTCGCGCGAAGATTTGGGCTTGCGCACGACCACCTTTTCAAATGCTGCGTTCATCGTCTTGCGGAAGGCTGCACTGCCGGCCCCCTCGAACGTCTTGACCAGGAAATTGCCGCCGAGTTTCAAATGCCGAACGGCAAATTCCAAGGCCAATTCCGCCAAATGCATCGAACGCGCCTGATCCGAGATGGCAATGCCGGATATATTGGGGGCCATATCGGAAATAACAAGCTCGACCGGCCGGCCGCCGAGCCTTAAAGTCAGTTCCGCCAGTACGGCGTCCTCGCGAAAGTCGCCTTGAAAAAACTCCACTCCTGCCAAGGGCACCATTTCCAGCAGATCAAGAGCCAGCACCCGGCCGCCGCCGACTCGCTTCGCCGCCACCTGGGACCAGCCGCCCGGCGCCGCGCCCAAGTCCACCACCACCATGCCGGGCCGCAGCAGGCGATCCCTGTCGTCTATTTCCATCAGCTTGAAGGCGGCGCGCGAACGCCAGCCTTCCGCCTTCGCCCGCTGGACGTAGGGGTCGTTCACATGCTCGCGCATCCAGGCCTTGCTGGTTTTATGCTTCTTCACTGCTAGAATTCATCCATGAACGAACTGACCCCAACAGAACGTCGGGCCCTGCGCGCACGTGCCCACAGCCTGCATCCCGTCGTCAGCATCAGCCAGAAAGGCCTCAGCGACAGCGTCCTTGCTGAGATTGAGCGCGGCCTGAAGGCGCATGAATTAATCAAGGTGCGCGTCTATGGCATCGAGCGCGACGCACGTGAGACAGTGCACGCCGAAATCTGTTCCCGTCTGGACGCTGCGGCCATTCAGCATATCGGCAACGTCCTGGTCGTGTACCGTGCCAACCCGGAGGCGCCGGCAGCACCCGTCAAGCCTGCGAAAAAACCCGTCTCGCGTTCCCGGCAAAAAACACCCGTTCCCCCGGCCACCTCACGCCAGCGCCTGCGCAAATAAGTCAGCGGCCCCGTCCCTGCAATAACACCAGCGCCGCCCCCAGCAGGCTTTGCAATACATACAGGCCGGTGGCTGCGCCATGCCAGGCGACAAAGCGGCTTTTCACCGCACTTTCCATGACGCTCAGCGGCAAGGCGTCGGCCTTCAACTGGGCAAGGATCGGCTGAATGCCGAAATGCACCGCCAACGTCAGCACCAGCATTCCCACCACCAGCCGGAATGCCCAGGATTTGAACAGATCCCCGGGGCGACGCACGGCCAGATAGCCGAGCAGGTAGGCCGCACACGCCATGCCCACCCAGGCAATCAGGCCGAAAAGGTTGCCTGCCAGTTCGCCCGCAAGCACACGATCTTTCAGGGAGGCAAACAGCGAAGGCGCCACGATAAAGCCGACCGCCCAGAGGCCGCCGACCCAAAGGGTGATGGCAAGGGAATAGAGGCTATCCGCCAGCCTTTGCATGAATGCCCGCCTTCGATGGTGGTGCGTTGTGCGTGGATCAGACGTACTTGACGTCGTGCAGTTCGTACTCGCGCACCCCGCCGGGCGCCTTCACCTCGGCGATGTCTCCGGCGTACTTGCCAATGAGGGCGCGAGCGATGGGCGAGGAGATGGAAATCTTGTTGCTCTTCAGGTCCGCCTCGTCCTCGCCGACGATCTGGTAAGTGACCCGGTCGCCGCTTTCCAGGTCTTCCAGATCGACCGTGGCGCCGAAAACACAGCGGCCGTCGGCATCCAGCAGCTTGGGATCGATGATCTGGGCATTGCCCAGCTTGCCCTCGATTTCCTGGATGCGCCCCTCGATGAAGCTCTGCCGCTCGCGCGCGGCGGCATACTCGGCGTTCTCCGACAGATCGCCGTGGGCGCGTGCTTCCGCAATGGCTGCAACGACGTTGGGCCGGTCGGCCGTCTTCAAGCGGCGCAGTTCCTGGCGCAGTTTCTCCGCGCCTTCCTTGGTGAGGGGGACTTTGCTCATGGGCTTATGTTAACTCAGCGTGCAAAGTCTGCAAGGCGTAGGTTTCCAGCTCTTCGAGGTGTCGCATGCCGGCACAGGCCGCCCGGGCGCCCTCGATGGTCGTAAACAGCGTGACGCGCTGCGCCAGCGCACTGGTGCGGATGGAGCGCGAGTCCAGGATGGCCTGGCGCTTTTCCTCGACCGTGTTGATGATGAGCACGACCTCGTTGTTCTTGATCATGTCCACGATGTGCGGCCGCCCCTCGGCCACCTTGTTCACCACCGCCACCTTGAGCCCTGCGGCTTCAATGGCGGCGCCGGTGCCGCGCGTGGCGAGCAGGGCAAAGCCGAGTTCGCTCAGCTCCCTCGCCACGTCGACCGCCTTGGTGCGATCCTGATCCTTGACGCTGATGAACACCTTGCCCGAACGGGGCAGCCGGGTGCCACCAGCGAGCTGGGATTTCACGAAGGCCTCGGCGAACGTGCGGCCCACGCCCATCACTTCGCCGGTGGATTTCATCTCAGGACCGAGAATGGTGTCGACGCCGGGAAACTTGACGAAGGGGAACACCGCCTCCTTGACTGAAAAATAGGGCGGCACGATCTCGCGCGTCACGCCCTGCTCCGCCAATGTGCGGCCGGCCATGCAGCGCGCCGCCACCTTCGCCAATTGCAGGCCTGTGGCTTTGGAGACGAACGGCACGGTGCGCGAGGCGCGAGGATTCACCTCCAGGACGTACACCGTGCCATCCTGAATGGCGAACTGGACATTCATCAGCCCACAGACATTCAGCGCCTTTGCCATCTTCTCCGTCTGGTCCCGCAGTTCGTCCTGAATTTCCCGGGACAGCGTGTACGGCGGCAACGAACAGGCGGAATCGCCGGAATGCACACCGGCCTGCTCGATATGCTGCATGATGCCCCCGACGATGACCTGATTGCCATCGGATAAGGCATCCACGTCCACCTCGGTGGCATCATTGAGGAAGCGGTCGAGCAGCACCGGTGAATCGTTGGAGACCTTCACCGCCTCACGCATGTAGCGCTCGAGATCTCCCTGCTCGTGAACGATCTCCATGGCGCGGCCGCCCAGCACGTAGCTCGGCCTGACCACCAGCGGATAGCCGATTTCGGCGGCGAGGCGTATGGCGTCCTCCGGCGTGCGCGCCGTACGGTTGGGCGGTTGCTTGAGGCCCAGTTCATGCAGCATCTGCTGGAAGCGCTCGCGATCCTCGGCACAATCGATCATGTCCGGGCTGGTGCCGATGATGGGCACGCCATTGGCCTCCAGATCCTGCGCCCGCTTCAATGGCGTCTGGCCGCCGAACTGGACGATCACACCGACCGGTTGTTCGATATTGACGATCTCGAGGATGTCCTCCAGCGTCAGCGGCTCGAAATAGAGGCGGTCGGAGGTATCGTAGTCGGTCGACACCGTCTCCGGGTTGCAGTTGACCATGATGGTCTCGTAGCCGTCCTCGCGCATGGCCAGCGCAGCGTGCACGCAGCAATAGTCGAATTCGATGCCCTGCCCGATGCGGTTGGGGCCGCCTCCCAACACCATGATTTTCTTGCGCGCGGTCGGCTGGGCCTCGCATTCCTCCTCGTAGGTGGAATACATGTAGGCGGTATGGGTGGCGAACTCGGCGGCGCAGGTATCGACGCGCTTGTACACGGGCCTGACATTCAGCGCATGGCGATGCATGCGGACAGCAGTCTCCGAGGTCTCGAACAGCTTGGCCAGACGGCGGTCCGAGAAGCCCTTGCGCTTCAGTCGCCGCATCTCGTCCGCATCCTGGTCGTGCAGTTTCTGTCCCGCCAGCG
The DNA here is from genome assembly GCA_016703785.1 of Betaproteobacteria bacterium. GTDB lineage: Bacteria > Pseudomonadota > Gammaproteobacteria > Burkholderiales > Rhodocyclaceae > Desulfobacillus. Next base: position 154,432 of record JADJBM010000010.1, on the reverse strand, counting down.
CTGCTTCCTCCCGGACAATGTCCTGTATCTGCACGAGGAACCACGGGTCGATTTTGGTCAGTTGGAAGGCCTTGTCCAGGCTCATGCCATTGCGGAATGCCTGGCCGAGATACCACATGCGCTCGGCGCCGGGATTGGCGAGCTCTCGATCGATGGTGTCCTCGTCGGCTTCGATCTCGTCCAGGCCGTAAACGCTGACTTCCAGGCCACGCAGGGCCTTCTGCAGCGATTCCTGGAAAGTACGGCCGATCGCCATCACCTCTCCCACCGACTTCATCTGGGTGGTCAGGCGGTCGTTGGCCAGCGGAAATTTCTCGAAGGCGAAACGCGGCACCTTGGTGACGACGTAGTCGATCGACGGCTCGAAGGAGGCGGGCGTGGCGCCCCCGGTGATCTCGTTGCGCAGTTCGTCCAGCGTGAATCCCACGGCCAGCTTGGCCGCCACCTTGGCAATGGGGAAGCCGGTCGCTTTCGAAGCCAGCGCCGAGGAACGTGACACACGCGGATTCATCTCGATGACGATCATGCGGCCGTCGGCCGGATTGATGGCGAACTGCACGTTGGAACCGCCGGTATCGACGCCGATCTCGCGCAGCACGGCGATCGAGGCGTTGCGCAGGATCTGGTATTCCTTGTCCGTCAGCGTCTGCGACGGCGCCACGGTGATGGAGTCGCCGGTGTGCACCCCCATCGGATCGAGGTTCTCGATGGAGCAGACGATGATGCAGTTGTCCTTGCGGTCGCGGACAACCTCCATCTCGAACTCCTTCCAGCCGATCAGCGATTCCTCGATCAGCAGTTCCCGGGTCGGGCTGGCCTCCAGGCCGCGCTCGCAGATGGTGACGAATTCTTCCTTGTTGTAGGCGATGCCGCCGCCACTGCCGCCCATGGTGAAGGACGGGCGGATGATGGAGGGAAAGCCGAGTGCGGCCTGCACCTGCAGCGCCTCCTCCATGCTGTGGGCGATGGCGGAACGCGCCGAACCCAAGCCGATCTTGGTCATCGCCGCCTTGAACTTCTCGCGATCCTCGGCCTTGTCGATGGCCTCGCGCGAGGCGCCGATCATCTCGACCCCGTATTTTTCCAGGACGCCATGCTTGGCCAGATCGAGTGCGCAGTTGAGCGCGGTCTGCCCGCCCATGGTCGGCAGCAGGGCATCCGGCCGCTCCTTGGCGATGATCTTCTCGATCACCGTCCAGTGGATCGGCTCGATGTAGGTGACATCGGCCATCTCCGGGTCGGTCATGATGGTCGCCGGATTGGAGTTGACCAGGATGACCTTGTATCCCTCGTCGCGCAGCGCCTTGCAGGCCTGGGCGCCGGAATAGTCGAACTCGCAGGCCTGGCCGATGATGATCGGGCCGGCACCGATGATGAGGATGCTGTGGATGTCGGTGCGTTTAGGCATGTTGCACCCGCCGGTTTTCCATCATCTTGATGAAGCGGTCGAAGAGATACGAGACGTCGTGCGGCCCCGGGCTTGCCTCAGGATGGCCCTGGAAGCAGAAGGCCGGTACGTCGGTGCGCGCTAGGCCCTGCAGGCTGCCGTCGAAGAGGGAGACGTGGGTCACGCGCAAATTGGTCGGAAGCGATTCGGCATCGACGGCAAAGCCATGGTTCTGACTGGTAATCAGCACCTGGCCTGTGTCGAGGTCCTTCACCGGATGGTTGGCGCCGTGGTGGCCGAACTTCATTTTCGCTGTCTTGGCGCCGGATGCCAGGCCCATCAGCTGATGGCCGAGGCAGATGCCGAACGTCGGGATGCCGCGCGCGAGGATTTCCCGGATGGCGGCAATCGCATAATCACAGGGCTCGGGATCTCCCGGGCCGTTGGACAGGAAGACGCCGTCGGGCTTCATTGCCAGCACTTCGGCGGCCGGCGTTTTCGCCGGCAACACGGTCACCCTGCAGCCGCGCGAAGCCAGCATGCGCAGGATGTTCCTCTTGACCCCATAGTCATAGGCGACCACATGGAAGGCCGATGATTCCGCATTGCCATGGCCCTTGCCCAGCGCCCATTCCCCTTCGCTCCAGGCATAGGACTTGTCGGTACTGACCACCTTGGCCAGATCCATGCCGGCAAGGCCAGGGAATCGCCGTGCTGCGGCGACTGACTTTTCCTCGTCAATGTCCCCGCTCATCAGGCAGCCGCTCTGCGCGCCCTTCTCGCGCAGGATGCGCGTCAGCTTGCGCGTGTCGATGCCGGCCAAGGCGACCACATTCTCCACCTTGAGATAGTCAGAGAGGGTCTGCTCAATGCGGAAATTCGAGGCCAGCAACGGCAGATCGCGAATCACCAAGCCTGCCGCCTGCACCTTGGCCGATTCGCAATCCTCGCGATTGACGCCCGTATTGCCGATATGGGGATAGGTCAGGGTGACGATCTGCCGGCAGTAGGAAGGGTCGGTGAGGATTTCCTGGTAGCCGGTCATGGCGGTGTTGAACACCACCTCGCCGACGCTGGAACCCGTCGCCCCGATGCCGATTCCGCGAAATACCGTCCCATCCGCTAAGGCGAGGATGGCTTTCGGAAAATCAGACACTTAGGCACTCCTGTCGGCACTGCGCAGGCATGCCGGGACACCTCACGGGCCATGCTGCGGATTGTTGTAGATATGCGAAGCGGGACAGGCTGGGCGCCTATCCCGCTCGGGATAAATCTTTTGAATTTTACCCCAAGGACAGCGAGTCCTGCAAACTCGCAAGTCCTTTTGCGCCTCGGCTAGCGTAGCCCCAGAACGTCCTGCATGTCGTAGAGCCCGTTCCTGCGCCCCTTGAGGAATCGCGCCGCCCGCAAGCTGCCCTGGGCATAGGGCATGCGCGAGGCGGCCTTGTGCGTGATCTCGACGCGCTCGCCGGTGCCGGCGAAGAGCACGGTATGGTCGCCGACGATATCGCCGCCGCGCACCGTGGCAAAACCGATGGTGGAGGGATCGCGCTCCCCGGTGACGCCCTCGCGGCCATAGATAGCGCACTTGGACAGGTCGCGGCCAAGCGCCTCGGCCACCACCTCGCCCATGCGCAGGGCCGTGCCGGAAGGGGCGTCGACCTTGTGGCGATGATGTGCCTCGACGACCTCAATGTCGTAACCCTGGTTGAGCACGCGGGCAGCCGTATCGAGCAGCTTGAAGACCAGATTCACGCCGACGGCCATGTTCGGCGCAAAGACGATCGGAATGTCGCGCGAAGCAACCTGGATCTGGAGCTTGTGCTCCATCTCCATGCCGGTGGTGCCGATCACCATGGACACGCCGCGCCGGCGGCAGGCCGTCATGTGCGCTAGGGTGCCCGAAGGGCGAGTGAAGTCGATCAGGCAGTCGGCGCCGCCAAGCGCAGTTTCGAAATCCGAAGTAATCGCCACGCCGCACGGGGCGCCGACCAGTTCGCCTGCATCCTTGCCGAGAAAGGGGCTGTCTGCCTGCTCCAGCGCAGCGGCCAGGCGCGCCTCGCCATCCTGCAGCACGGCCTCGATCAGCGTGCGCCCCATGCGGCCGGAGCTGCCGGCGATCACGATCTTCATTCTTTGACTCCTGGTCTACGCAGCGGATATTCGCAGCGCCGGACAGAACGCCCGGCGGTACTCACTATTTTTCGACAGACTGCGCCGCGCCATCGGGCTTCGCCTCTGGTTCAGGCTTCTTTTCGCCTTCCTTGGCTTCTTCCTTCTTCGACCCGCCTTCGGGCGCGATTTCGATCACCCGGGAGCGCGCATCGGCGGTTGCGCTCGCCGCGGCCGCGGCCTCGCCGGGCTCGGCCCCGACGACGTCACCGGCAACGCGGGCCAGTTTGTTGTCAGCGAAGAAGACGGCGAAGCGCCGCAACTGCACTTCACCACGCCCCGGCTTGAAACTGTAGATGTAATCCCAGCGTTCGGCATGGAAGATGTCCGCCACCAGTGGGGTGCCGAGTATGAAGCGCACCTGATCCCGGGTCATGCCTGGCTTCAGCTGCGCCACCATGTCCTGAGTGATGTAGTTACCCTGGCGGATGTCGATGCGATAGGGCGTGATGACGGAAGCCACGTCGGGCACCTGCACGTTCGAGCAGGCCGCCAGGGGCAGCAGGACAGGCAGGTAGCGCAGGAATCTCATGCGGAATCGAGGGCCGGTAATTCTCAACGAACGCGCAAGACTATATCATACCCAGCATTCCTTCCCGACCCGCGGCCGCCATGAGCAATTCGCAAGACCTGAAGAACATGGGCCTCAAGGCGACCTTTCCACGCCTGAAGATACTCGACCTCTTCCAGAAGGCCCAGGCCGACACGGGTAGCCGTCACATGACCGCCGAGGACGTCTATCGCGCCTTGATCGCCGAGGACATGGATATCGGGCTGGCGACGGTCTATCGCGTGCTGACTCAATTCGAGCAGGCAGGACTGCTGGAGCGGCACTATTTCGAGTCCGGCAAGGCAGTGTTCGAACTGAACGAGGGCAAGCACCACGACCACCTCGTCTGCCTGCAATGCGGCAAGGTGGAGGAGTTCTATGACCCGGAGATCGAGAAACGCCAGGCCAGGATAGCCAAGGAGCGCGGCTTCCAAGTGAGCGAGCACGCCCTTTACCTGTACGCCGACTGCACCAAGCCGAACTGTCCCAACAAGAAAAGCTGAGTCCGTCCGGACTCAGTAGCCGAGCATTTCCGCCGCATGCTTGCGGGTAGTCGGCGTGATCTGAACGCCACCCAGCATGCGGGCGATCTCCTCGATGCGGCCTTCGCGATCCAGCGTCATGACGCGACTGACGACGCCCTTGCCCGTCCCTTCCTTGGCGATCGTCCATTGCCAATCGGCCTGCGCCGCCACTTGCGGCAGGTGTGTCACGCACAGCACCTGGCGATCTGCCCCGAGCTGCTTCAGCAACCGCCCGACGATCTCGGCGACACCGCCGCCGATACCGACATCGACCTCGTCGAACACCAGTGTCGGCACATTCCCCGCCGCCGAGGCAATGACCTGGATGGCCAGCCCGATGCGGGACAGTTCGCCGCCGGATGCCACTTTCGACAAGGGCCCGGAAGGTTGCCCCGGGTGCGCACTGACCCGAAACTCGACGTTCTCCAGCCCGAATGAAGCCCCTTCTGGGATTTCCACGAGCAACGCCTCGAATCGACCGCCCGGCATGGCCAGCTGCTGCATGGCATCGGTCACCGCCTTGCCGAGCGACGCGGCGGCCTTCCTGCGGCCCTTGCTCAGGGTTTCCGCCCGGGCAAGATAGTCCCGTTGCGCCTGCGACTCCCGTTCTGCCAGAGCGACGGCATCCTGCAGGGTTTCCAGCTCGAGTAGTCGCACGCCCCAGCCGGCCAGAAGTTGCGGCAGCTCTTCCGGCGGAACGCGGTACTTCCGAGCTGCGTCATGCACCGCCTGGATGCGGCTTTCCATCTCGGCCAGGCGAGTCGGATCGAGCTCTATGCGGTCGCGGTAGTGGCGCAGGGCATGGGCCGCCTCATGCAACTGGATCTGCGCATCTTCGATGGTCTCCAGGGCGCCCTTCAGGGAGGGGTCGTAGTCGATGAGCTGGCGCAGCCGGGCCCCCATGCGCTCGACCTGCCACATGGCAGCCAGTTCGCCCTCGGACAACCCCTCTAGGGTCTCTTCCACCCCGGCCAACAGCGCAGCGGCATGGGCCAGCCGTTTGTGCTCCTGGGTGGTTTCGGCCCAACCGCCGGCTTCGAACCCGAGCCCCGCAACCTCCTTGACCTGCCAGGCAAGCATCTCGCGTTCGCGGACATTCGCTTCGGTATTTTTTTCTGCGGCCAGCCGCGCGTCTCTGGCCTTGCGCCAGGCTGAGTGCAATGCAGACACCTCGCCGGCCAACAGTCGCTGACCAGCCAGCCCGTCGAGCAGTTGGCGCTGGGCATCGCTGCGCAGCAGGCTGTGATGGGCGTGCTGGCCATGAATGTCGGCAAGGTAATCAGCGACTTCGCGCAACTGGGTCAGCGTCGCAGGCACGCCGTTGACGTAGCCGCGCGAGCGGCCCGTCGATTCGATCACGCGCCGTAGCAGACAGACGTCCTCGTCGAAATCGTTGGCGCGCAGCCATCCGGCCAGCGGGCTGCCTGCCGCAACGGCAAACTCGGCGGAAATCTCGGCCTTCTCGCAGCCAATGCGCACCGAGGTGGCATCCGCCCGCTCTCCCAGCGCAAGGGACAGTGCATCAACCAGAATGGACTTGCCCGCACCCGTCTCGCCGGTCAGCGCCACGAAGCCGGGCGCGAATTCCAGCTCCATCTGGTCGACGATGACGTAGTCGCGTATGTAAAGGCGGCGCAGCATCTGGCGGCGGATCAATAACGGCGCGGGGATTCGCTCCAATGCAGCTTCTCTCGCAACATGGAGAAGTAGCTGTAGCCAAGCGGATGCAGGAACCGGATCGAACGTTTGGAGCGGGCAACGTCTACGCCATCTCCCGCCTCGAGTTCGAATTTCTCCTGCCCATCGGCGTGCACGCGGGCCCGGTGGGGCGCATGCAGGACGATCTCGATCCGGCTGTCGTCGCTTATTGTGATCGGCCGGTTCGACAGGGCATGCGGGCAGAGCGGCACAAGGGCTATGCCGGGTACCGCCGGATGCAGGATCGGGCCATTGGCGGACAGCGCATAAGCGGTGGACCCCGTCGGCGTGGCGATGATGAGGCCGTCGGAGCGCTGGTTGTAGATGAATTCGCCATCGATGGATACGGCGAACTCGATCATACGGCCGAGATCGCCTTTGTTCACAACGACATCGTTGAGCGCTTGCGTCTGAAAAACGACGTTGCCGCCGCGCCGCACTGTGGCGTCGAGCAGAAAGCGCTGTTCGCTCTTGAACTTCCCCTCCAGAAGGTCGGCCACGCCGTCCAGCATGTCGTCCCGGGCCAGATCGGTCATGAAACCGAGGCGCCCCTGATTCACGCCCACCAGTGGCACATCCGACTCGGCCAGCCGCCGGGCGGCCGTCAGCATGGAACCGTCCCCGCCAAGAACAATGGCCAAATCGGCCCTTTCGCCTATGGCGTCGTAGGCGGCAATGGGAAAACCATTGCCTCCCACCAGGGCAGCAGTCCCCTCCTCGACCAGCACGTCGATGCCGCGGCTCTTGAGAAACTCCGCTAGCATCATCAACGATTCGGCGATCTCAGGGCTTTTATACTTGCCGATCAGGGCGATAGTGCTGAAGGCAGGAATCATGTGCGGAATTTAACCACAAAACCGCGCCCGCTTCCGGCCTAGCATTATCAACAGCCAGCCGCCGTTTTTAATACAATGGCTCCGATGATGGATCAACGCTACCAGATACTCCTCAAGACGCTGATCGAACGCTACGTCGTAGAAGGCCAGCCGGTGGGTTCGCGCGCCCTGTCGAAGTATTCCGGCCTTGAGTTGTCGCCGGCGACGGTGCGCAACGTCATGTCCGACCTCGAGGAGATGGGCTTCATCGCCAGCCCGCATACCTCCGCCGGACGCGTACCGACGGCACGCGGCTATCGTTTCTTCGTCGACAGCCTGCTGACCATGCAGCCGCTCGGCGAAGCGCAGATCCACGAACTGGAGGAGCAACTGCAGCCCAACCAGCCACAGCGCCTGATCAGTTCCGCCTCGCAATTGTTGTCGGAACTGACGCGCTTCGCCGGGGTGGTGGTTGCGCCAAGGCGCGTCACCCCGAAGATCCGTCAGATCGAATTCCTCGGCTTGTCCGAGAAACGCATTCTGCTCATCATCGTGACGGCCGAAGGCGACGTGCAGAACCGCATCCTGTTTACGCAAAAAGCCTACACCCCGGCCGAACTGGTCAGTGCGGCAAACTATCTCAATCAGAATTTCGCCGGACTGGACTTCGGCGAGATCCGCAGCCGAGTACATGAGGAATTGCGCCAGCTACGCGCCGACATGACGGAACTGATGACCGCCGCCATGGAGGCCGGCAACCAGGCGGTTGCCGAATCTTCCGACCAATACGTCATTTCCGGCGAGAAGAACCTGCTCGAAGTCGAGGACATTTCCTCCAACATGAGCCGACTGCGCGAACTGTTCGCCCTCTTCGAGCAGCGCACGGGACTGGTGCAGTTGCTCGACATGAGCAACCGTGCCGAGGGCGTGCAGGTATTCATCGGCGGCGAGTCGGGGCTGGCGCCGCTCGACGAGTGCAGCGTCATCACCGCCCCCTATGAAGTCAATGGCCGCATCGTCGGCTCGGTCGGCGTCATCGGACCGACGCGCATGGCCTACGAGCGGGTCATTCCCATCGTCGATATCACCGCCAAGCTCCTCTCGAGCGCGCTGTCGGCCCCATGACGCAGCCCGCCTCCGCCAGCGCGACTGGCAAGACGGCCGTCCTGCTCATCAATCTCGGCACGCCGGAAGCGCCGACGGCGCCGGCCCTGCGCAAGTACCTCAAGCAATTCCTCTGGGATCCACGCGTAGTCGAACTGCCGCGGCCAATCTGGTGGCTGGTGCTCAACGGCATCATCCTCAATACCCGCCCTAAAAAGTCCGCAGAGAAGTACGCCAAGATCTGGACGCCGGAAGGCTCGCCGCTCAAGGTACATACCGAACGCCAGGCCAAGCTCCTGCGCGGCTATCTGGGCCAGTCGGGCCAGGGCAGCATCGTCATCGAGTGGGCCATGCGCTACGGCGAACCCTCGGTGGCGGACGCGCTGGATCGGCTGAAGGCGCTCGGATGCACAAGGATCCTCGTCCTGCCGCTGTATCCGCAGTATTCCGTCAGCACCACGATCAGCGCGCAGGATGCCGTATCCGAATGGGTAAGGCGGAATCCCCTGGCCGCTACCATAGACACGATTGAGAGTTTCCACGACGATACCCGCTACATTTCCGCGCTGGCCGCCAGCATCAATGCCCATCGAATGGACAATGGCCGGCCAGAGAAGCTTGTGATGAGCTTTCATGGACTACCGAAAATCAGCATCGAGCGCGGCGATCCCTATTACGGGCAATGTCTCGAAAGCGGCCGGCTTCTGGCTGTAGAACTCGGCCTTGCGGAAACGGATTACGTGATTACGTTCCAGTCCCGCTTCGGACCGGCCGAATGGCTGCAGCCCTACACCCAAGCGGCGCTTGAAGCCCTTGCGCGAGACGGGGTGAAACGGGTGGACGTGGTCTGTCCGGGTTTCGTGTCGGATTGCCTGGAAACACTGGAGGAAATCGCACTCGAATGCAAGGCGGCATACCTTGCCGCCGGCGGGATGGAGTTCCACTATATCCCCTGCCTGAACGAACGCCACGAATGGATCGCGGCGCTCTCGATGTTGTTGCGCGAACGCCTAGCCGAAAGCTGAATTGATCCGTCTCAGGCGCGCGACATGCGTTTTTTGCGCCGCGTCGCGCCAGGATCGAAATCGCCCGCCATCTGTCTGATTGCATTGCGGCGCGCCTTGACGGCCATCTTGAAGGCGTCTTCCTCACCGTACTTTTTCACGGAAAACTTGATCCGTTTGGCACGGCCGTCGGGTAGCACCCAAGACGCCACCCAGAACCAGCGCTTCTCCGCGTTCGGCTTCTGGCTCGTTTCCGAAGCGCAATAGCGGCACACACCCACCACACCCGATTTGTTGTTCTTCTTGACGATCTCGGCGTGCTCGCGCTTGGACAAGGGAGGGTGCTTTTCAACGATTTCATCACGATACGTCTTGGCAGCCGCCAGCGATTTGGTTTTGCCGCCCAATACGCCATCGCTGAACTGCTTGCGAAAAATGACGCCCCGACGCTGGATGGTCACCAGCCAGCCATGCGTGCGACTGGTTTCATTATCGACGCGGGTAACACCATAAATCGGGGCCTTTGTCTTCACTTCGCTCTCCAAACTGGGTCATCGAAGAGAGTTTCGGCAGATCAGTTCAAAACTTTAGCCCTATTATGCGACTTGAATTCTTCCTGCCTGGCCTTCATTTGGGATTGAACCCCTTCAGGAGCAAGAGAATGTCCGATCCGCTCATGATCGTCTGCCCCCACTGCAGCACCGCCAACCGTATCCCGGCCGATCGCCTGGCCGACCAGCCCACCTGCGGCAAGTGCAAGCAGCGCCTGTTTACCGGCCATCCCGTGGAACTGAATGCCGATTCTTTTCAAAGCCATATCGGCCGCAGCGATATCCCGGTGGTCGTGGATTGCTGGGCGCCCTGGTGCGGCCCCTGCCGCATGATGGCCCCGGCTTTCGCCCAGGCTGCCCATCAGCTCGAACCGCGCTATCGCCTTGCCAAGCTCAATACCGAAGAAGCGCAAGAGATCGCCGCCCGCCTCGGCATCCGAAGCATCCCGACCCTGATCGTGTTTCGTAACGGAAAGGAGATCGCACGCCAATCCGGTGCCATGGACACAGGTAATCTGGTGCGATGGATCACCGCCCAAGACTGAGATAGAACCGCTCGTCACACCGGCGATTCGCCTCTCAAGTTTCGGCAATTCTTGCCGATATGCTTCCCTGAGACGCCCTGACGCACGAATCGCGCCGAGAACATCTTCTTTCTGCGAAAGCTTCGTTCCCGGGCCAGCTTCTTTCGCGGCGTCAGGCGCGTCTCACCAACCCCGGCGTTTCCCTGAATATCCGCCATCGCCGTGCTGTGGCGGCTGACTTTCGGGAAGCGAGGAAACACGCTCATCCCCACCTTCCCGTCATGCCCCCTTCCGTGGCTCGGTCTCCGGCGGCGACTCGTCGATCGGTTCCAGTTCCAGTTCGATTTCCAGCTTATCCGTGGCGACCGGCTGGTGGGCCTGCTCACCGAAGCGGGCCAAGCTGTGGTCTGCGGCAACCAGGCGCCGGATCGCGGTGGCCACCAGTTTTTTCTGGAAACGCTGGAAGCATTCTTCGGTGGCCAGGGACAGCGCGGAATTGTTCACGTCCAGATAGACGATCGGCGTCATCGTGACGACCGTGGCGCTCCGGCGCGGTGCATCCTGATTCAGATAGGCAAGTTCGCCCACCACCTCGCCGGCACCGAGCCGGCAGATGGCGCGGTCCTCGACCGAGACTTCGACTTCCCCGTCGACGATGACGCCGAAACCTGCCTCCTCGTCGCCCTCTCGCATGAGCAGGATATCCGCCGGGATCTCGCGCCAGGTGCTGATGCGCAGCACCTCCCATAGCTCCAACTCCTCGAAACCCTGGAAGAACTCCAGCTTTTTCAGTATGTCCAGCCGAGTGGTGTCGAGCGCCACCCAGTTGTCGTCGACGACCTGAAAGCGCACGGCCGACAGGTCCTGAGCCATTTCAGCGCCGTTGCGATAGCGCGAATAGAGATCTTTCTCAAGTGCCCGCCGGATGATCCTGTCCATCGATGCAGGCACGCTCGGGTTGATCTGGCTCGGCATCGGTGGATCGGTATTGACGATCTTGTAGACCAGTTGGGCCGTATTGGCGGCACGGAAGGGCAGGCGTCCCGTCATCAAGCTGAACAGGACTATGCCCAGCGAATAAAGATCGGTCTTCTGATTGAGCGGATAACCCTTGATCTGCTCCGGCGACATGTAGGCCGGTGAGCCGACCCCCATGATAAAGGTTGAATCCGACTCGCTTTTCTTGGCGGTATTCAGCGCCAGGCCGAAATCCATGATCTTGACGTTGTCCTTGTCGTCCACCAGGATGTTGGCCGGCTTGATGTCGCGATGGATGACGCCCTGCTTGAAAGCATAGTCGAGCGCCAGGCAGCATTTGAAGACGATACCGACAACCCGATGCAGGGGGAGCAGCGTATCGAATGAGCAGAAATTCGAGAGCTCCCGGCCCGTGACGTACTCCATCACGATGTAAGCCTGCTCGTCTTCGAGAACGGTGTCGTATATTCTGATGATGTTGGGATGGTCGAGCTTCCTGGCCATCGCCCCTTCCGTGGCGAACAGCTTCTTCAGCCGACGCGTCCACTGCGCCTCGTCCGCCCCCCCGCCGAAACGCACCAGCTTGATCGCCACCGGTTCGGTCTGCTCCGGCGCCTCGGCCAAATACACCGTGGCGGTAGCGCCCCGGCCCAATTCCCGGATGACGCGGTACTTTCCTATGCGCTCGATGCTGTCCGCCTTGTTCATCGGGCTATCCTAGGCCTGCCGGGTGCGTGCGGCAAGGGCGCGAACCGTGAAATCGCAGCCTGCATTACAATTCGTCCCCTTGAAAAAACCTCATCCGCCTCAAAATCATGAGGATTGTCCCAGGGAGAAGGAGCATGCAAGATACCCCCCCCATCACGCCAACCTTGGCGCCATCCGAGAAAGGCGAGCCGGAATCGGAAACCGCCACTGGACAGGAAAGCCCGGTCGAAACCCTGCCCAGCCCGGAGGAACTGTTGCGGCAAGCTGAATTGAAAGCCGCCGAACACCATGATGCCTGGCTGCGCGCCAAGGCTGAAACGGAAAACCTGCGCCGGCGGGCCCAGGAAGACATCGCCAAAGCGCACAAATACGCCGCCGAGAAGTTCGCCACCGAAATGCTGCCGGTCAGGGACAGTCTGGAGGCCGCGCTGGCCACCGCCGCCAGTACGGCCGAGAGCCTGAGGAGCGGCGTAGACCTGACCCTGAAGCAACTCATCACCGCCTTCGAAAAGTCCGGCCTGTCCGAAATCAACCCTGCGGGCGAGAAATTCGACCCGCACCAACATCAGGCAATCAGCACGCTCGAAGCGGAGGGAGAACCCAATCGGGTGCTCAGCGTGCTGCAGAAGGGGTATGCCCTCAACGAACGGGTGATCCGGCCGGCGCTGGTCATCGTCTCGAAGGCCAAGGGCGCTTGAAAAAGCCGCCCGAAACCCCATATCGAACACAAGGTTAACTACGCAACTCAACGCATTCAAGGAATCATCATGGGAAAAATCATCGGCATCGACCTCGGCACCACCAACTCCTGCGTGGCCATCATGGAGGGTGGCAAGCCCAAGGTCATCGAGAACTCCGAGGGCGCACGCACGACCCCTTCCATCGTCGCCTACACCGAGGATGGTGAAATCCTGTGCGGTGCATCGGCCAAGCGCCAGGCAGTCACGAACGCCAAGAATACGCTCTTTGCTGTCAAGCGCCTGATCGGCCGCCGTTTCGAGGAGAAGGAAGTGCAGAAGGACATCGACATGATGCCCTTCAAGATCGTCAAGGCGGACAACAACGACGCCTGGGTGGAAGTGCGCGGCAAGAAAATGGCGCCGCCCCAGGTATCCGCCGAAGTCCTGCGCAAGATGAAGAAGACGGCGGAAGATTATCTTGGCGAGGAAGTCACCGAGGCCGTCATCACCGTGCCGGCCTACTTCAACGACAGTCAGCGCCAGGCCACCAAGGATGCCGGCAAGATCGCCGGCCTCGAGGTCAAGCGCATCATCAACGAGCCAACCGCCGCGGCCATCTCCTTCGGCCTGGATAAGCGGGAAGGCGACCGCAAGATCGCGGTATACGACTTGGGCGGCGGCACTTTCGACATCTCCATCATCGACATTGCCGAGATCGAGGGCGAGCATCAATTCGAAGTGCTATCGACCAACGGCGACACCTTCCTCGGCGGCGAGGACTTCGACCAACGCCTGATCGACTACATCGTGACCGAGTTCAAGAAGGATCAAGGCGTCGACCTCAAGAACGACGTGCTGGCCCTGCAGCGACTGAAGGAATCGGCGGAAAAAGCCAAGATCGAGTTGTCCAGTTCGCAGCAGACCGAGATCAATCTGCCGTACATCACGGCGGATGCCTCGGGCCCGAAGCACCTGACCATGAAGATCACCCGCGCCAAGTTCGAAAGCCTGGTGGAGGATCTTATCGCCCGCACCGTCGAACCCTGCCGCGTCGCCATCAAGGATGCCGGCATCAAGGTCTCGGATGTCGAGGACGTGATCCTCGTCGGCGGCATGACGCGCATGCCTAAGGTACAGGACGCGGTGAAGGCCTTTTTCGGCAAGGAGCCGCGCAAGGACGTGAACCCGGATGAGGCGGTGGCCGTCGGCGCCGCGATCCAGGCCGGCGTGCTGAAGGGTGAAGTCAAGGACGTGTTGCTGCTCGACGTCACCCCCCTGTCGCTCGGCATCGAGACGCTGGGTGGCGTGATGACCAAGCTCATCACCAAGAACACCACCATTCCGACCAAGCAGAGCCAGGTGTTCTCCACCGCCGACGACAACCAGTCGGCCGTGACCATCCATGTCTTGCAGGGCGAGCGCGACGTGGCGTCCGGCAACAAGAGCTTGGGCCAGTTCAACCTGACCGACATCCCGCCGTCGCCGCGCGGCATGCCGCAGATCGAGGTCACCTTCGACATCGACGCCAACGGCATCCTGCACGTGTCGGCCAAGGACAAGGCCACCGGCAAAGAGAACAAGATCAAGATCCAGGCGAGTTCCGGCCTCAATGAGGAAGAGATCAACCGCATGGTGCAGGACGCCGAGGCGCATGCCGAGGACGACAAGAAGGCGCTCGAGATCGTCAGCGCGCGCAATGCCTGCGACGCCATGATCCACTCGGTGAAGAAAGCGCTAACCGATCACGGCGACAAGATCGACGCCGACGAAAAAGGCCAGATCGAAGCTGCACTGAAGGAGGCCGAAGAGGCCCTCAAGGGTAACGACAAGGAAGTCCTCGAGGCCAAGACCACTGCCCTCGCCCAGGCCAGCCAGAAACTCGGCGAGAAGGTCTACGCCGAGCAACAGGCGGCTGCCGGCGCGGCAGGCGGCGCCCCGGGCCATGACGGCGGTGGTAAGAAAGATGACGCCGATGTGGTGGATGCGGAATTCACGGAAGTCAAGGACAAAAAGGATTAAGGCGCATCTTTCCGCGCCGTCCTGACTTGGCCGGGTTCAAGACGCCGCTTAAGCGGCGCTGAACCCGGCCATTGCACACGAACGCCCGTCCGGTAAGCAGACATGGCAAAAAAAGACTTTTACGAAGTTCTCGGACTCAATCGCGACGCTTCCGAGGCAGAAATCAAGAAGGCCTACCGCAAGCTGGCCATGAAGTACCATCCGGACCGCAATCCGGACAATCCGAAGGCCGAGGAGCATTTCAAGGAGGCCAAGGAAGCCTACGAGATTTTGTCGGATGCGCAGAAGCGCGCGGCCTACGACCAGTACGGCCACGCCGGCGTCGACCCTCAAGCGGGCGGCTTCGGTCCCGGTGGCCCCGGCGGCTTTGCAGATGCGTTCGGCGACATCTTCGGAGATATCTTCGGCGGAGGGCGCAGCGGCGGACGCAGCGGCGTCTATCGCGGCGCCGACCTGCGCTACAACCTGGAAATATCGCTGGAGGATGCTGCGCGCGGCTCGGAGACGCGCATCCGCATCCCGACCATGGAGCAATGTGAATCCTGCGGCGGCAACGGCGCGAAAAAGGGCACCTCGCCAACGACCTGCCCGACCTGCCACGGTCATGGACAGGTGCGCATGCAGCAGGGCTTCTTCTCCATCCAGCAAACCTGCCCGAAATGCCACGGCAGCGGACGCTTCGTGGCTGATCCCTGCCAAACCTGCCATGGCGCCGGACGCGTCAAGCAGCACAAGACGCTTTCCGTAAAAATTCCGGCAGGCGTCGATGAGGGCGATCGCATCCGTCTCTCGGGCGAGGGCGAGCACGGCGTAGGCGGGGGGCCGGCAGGCGATCTGTATGTGCAGATCCACATCAAACCGCATCAGGTTTTCCAGCGCGACCACGACGACCTGCATTGTGAAATGCCGGTGAGTTTCACCATCGCCGCGCTAGGCGGCGAAATCGAGATTCCAACCCTTGACGGGATGGCCAAGATCAAAATTCCCGCCGAAACCCAGAGCGGCAAGGTCTTCCGCCTGCGGGGCAAGGGCATCAAGGGCGTGCGCAGCCATGGCCATGGCGACCTCTTGTGCCATGTCGTGGTTGAAACACCCGTCAAACTCACCGAGCGCCAGAAGGAACTGTTGCGCGAATTGGAAGCCATCAACCTCACGGACGGCTCCCGCCATAACCCCCGCGCCAAGTCCTGGATGGATCGGGTCAAGGATTTCTTCGGCAGCTAGGCCGGCTGTCGAGTCCGCCACGCCAGGGGGCTGGCTCTTGCCAACCCTTTGACTTGGTACGCACTTTTTCAGGTGGATCGACTGCTTGCGCCCTGCAAGCAGGGTGGGTATATAATCCCACCTAATATTACAATAATTACAGTTCATCTTTTAGTTCTGTGTCATTTAAAGTCAAGGCACAGTGCTGTACGTCAGTTATTCCGATACACAAATCGTATTTGTCTAACTGGCTGCAGGTATGGGAAAGATCGAACGCACCGGCCGAGCGCTCACCGGCAAAGAATAAAATTCATGGAGGACGGTTATGGAAAAGACTTGCAGGCGATTATTCGCTCTTGTTTCATTCTGCCTGTTCGGCGTTGCGGGGGCCGGGGCTGAAACCGGGGTCACGGCCGATCGCATCGTGATTGGTCAAACCGGCGTATTCACCGGTCCCGTGGCCGATCCCGCATTGCAGTATCGCGCCGGTGCGCAGCTATACTTCGACGAGATCAATGTCAAGGGAGGCATCGCCGGGCGCAGGATCAAGCTGGTGTCCTACGATGATAAATTCGACCCCAAGCTGGCGGCCGAGAACACCAAGAAGCTGCTCGAAGAGGACAAGGTATTCGCGCTCTTTGGCTATATCGGGACAGGCGCCACCGCCGCTTCAATACCTCAAATCACCCAGCACCGCATTCCCGTCATTGGCGTTCTGTCGGGTTCGGACGGACTGCGCGACCCGAAACTGAATCTTATATTCCACACCCGCGCCAGCTACGGAGCGGAGACTGGGAAGATGGTGGAGCAACTCACGACGACGGGGGTCGGCTCCATCGCCGTCGTCTACCAGGACGATCCCTTCGGCAAAGCCGGACTGAAGTCGGCCCAAGGCGCGTTTGCGAAATACAAGATCAAACCGGTCATCGAGGCTCCCATCGACATGGGCAAGCTGGATGCGCTGTCCTCGACGACGGAGCAAATAGCCAAAACCCGCCCCGGCGCCATCATCATGATCACGGCCGGCAAGGCCTCCACGGCGTTCATCCGCGCTTACCTCAAGACTGGCGAACGGCCGCAATTCTTCGGCGTCTCCGTCCTTAGCGCAAAGGCCCTGATCGCGGATATCGGCAACGATGCCCATGGAATCGTCATCGCACAAGTGGTGCCCTCGCCCTTCCGTAGCAGTTACCCGGTCTCCAGGGAGTTCATCGCCGCGGCGAAGAAGGTCGACAGCAAGGACGTGACCTACAACAGCCTAGAAGGCTATATCTCGGCAAAAGTGTTTGTCGAGGCGCTGCGACGCGCCGGCAAGGACTTGACACGGGGGAAACTGATCGCCAGCCTCGAAACGATGAGCAACTACGATCTGGGCGGATTCGTTGTCGACTACTCGGGCGGCAAGCGCATCGGTTCGAACTTCGTCGACCTTTCAATCATCAGCAAAAGCGGCGAGTTCCTGCACTGAGAGCGGGAATCGGGGTGCTACCCCGGAATATTCCCCGCGCGAGGAGGCGAGCCTCGCCCTCAGGCACGGCGCCATTCCGTGGCGCCGCCCGGCTTGTCTTCTAGGATGATCCCGCCCGCCTGTAGTTCCGCGCGGATGCGGTCAGCTTCGGCAAAGTCCTTCAGCTTCTTCGCGGCATTTCTCGCCAGGATGTGCGCCTCGATCGCCGCCGGATCGAACGCCCCCTCTCTGCCCGGCACCGCCTGCAGGAACGCAACTGGGTCGCGCTGCAACAGGCCGAGAATCCCGGCCAGGGCTTTGAGCTGGCCCCCCGCCCGCGAGGACTGCGTGCGATTCACCTCATTGGCTAGTTCGAACAAGGCGGCGATCGCCTCGGGGGTATTGAAGTCGTCGTCCATCGCCTCGCGGAACTTCGCCGCTAACGGAACGCTCCAGTTAATCTCTGCCGATTCCGGGGTCACCCCCTTGAGGGCCGTATAGAGCCGCGTAAGCGCGACGCGCGCATCATCGAGGTGAACGTCGGAATAGTTGAGCGGGCTGCGGTAATGAGCGCGCAGGATGAAGAATCGCACGACTTCAGCATCGTATTGCTTCAACACTTCGCGAATGGTAAAGAAGTTACCGAGCGATTTCGACATTTTCTCGTCGTCCACCCGCACGAAACCATTGTGCATCCAGTAGTTCACGAAGCGGCAGCCGTGCGCGCCCTCACTCTGCGCGATTTCGTTCTCGTGATGCGGGAACTGCAAATCCTGGCCGCCGCCATGGATGTCGAAATGCGGCCCGAGCAATACGGAACTCATGGCCGAACACTCGATGTGCCAGCCAGGCCGGCCACTGCCCCAGGGAGAAGCCCATTTCGCCTCTTCTGGTTCGTCCGTCCTGGCGTGTTTCCAGAGTACGAAGTCGAGCGGGTCGTGCTTTCCTTCCATTACATCGACACGCTCGCCCGCCCGCAGATCCTCCAACGATTTTCCGGAGAGCCGACCGTAGCCTTCGAACTTGCGCACGCTATAGCAGACGTCTCGGTTGGCGGTGACGTAGGCATAGCCGTTCTTCTCCAGCGCACCGATCAGCCGAAGCATGGCCGGCACATGCTGTGTCGCACGCGGCTCATGGTCGGGCGCCTGCACGCCCAGCGCCTCGGCATCCTGGTGCATGGCCTCGATGTAGCGGTCGGTCAGCGCCTGAATGGACTCGCCATTGTCACCGGCGCGCTTGATGATCTTGTCGTCAATGTCGGTGATATTGCGCACATAGACGACCCTGTAGCCGGAAGCCCGCAGCCATCGCGCCACCAGATCGAATACGACCAGCACACGAGCATGGCCGAGATGGCAATAGTCGTACACAGTCATGCCGCAGACATACATGCGCACGAGACCAGGCTCGATCGGGGCAAACACCTGCTTGTCTCGTAACAAGGTATTGTGGATTTTCAGCATCGGGGACGGAACGTCCTGAAAACGACGGATCGACTGGAAAACGGCGATTATTGTTGATACGGCGCCGTTCTTGTTAGAATGCCAGACTATTCAAACGCCTATGCCTGAAAAGTATAACATAATGACCCCACGCCGCTTTTCCACTCTTCCGCACGCCCTTGCCGTTCTGCTGTGCACGGGGCTTCTCACCCTGGCTCCCGCATCGGCGCGCGCGGATGCCCTGCAGGATGCCAATCGCCTCCTGAAACAGGGCCAACTCGGGCCGGCGCTGGAAAAAACCGACCAAGCACTGGCCGCCAAGCCTAAGGACGCCCAGGCGCGATTCCTGAAGGGGCTCATCCTGACGGAAATGAACCGTCCCAATGACGCTATCGCGATCTTCACCAAGCTGACAGAGGATTTTCCGGAACTGCCGGAGCCCTACAATAATCTTGCGGTCCTCTACGCCCAGCAGCGACAGTTCGAAAAGGCCAAGAACGCGCTCGAGATGGCCATCCGAACCCACCCGTCCTACGCTACGGCTCACGAGAATCTCGGCGACATATACGCCCGGATGGCCAGTCAGGCCTATGACAAGGCCCTGCAGATCGACTCATCCAATGCCAGCGCCCAGTCCAAGCTAGCCCTGATACGCGACCTGATGACCGTTTCTACCCGTCCGGCGACGATGGCTCCGCGCAGCACGCCGGGGAAAGTGCAAGCGCCCACGCCCCCAGTCGCGAAGGCGGAAAGCACACCGGTCGCCAAGTCGGAGCCAACACCCGCCGTCAAGCCTGAACAGGCGCCCGCGCTCCAGCCGTCCGAGCCGAAGCCGGCTCCGGCGGTCGAGGCCAAACCGACTGTTGGCGGCAACGCTGAGGTGGAAAAAGCGATCCGCGACTGGGCTGCCGCCTGGTCGGGAAAGAACGTCAAGGCCTATCTCGCCGCCTACGCAAGCGATTTTCGGACCCCCGGTGGCGAATCGCGAAGTGCCTGGGAAGCAGAGCGCGCACGCCGCATCGACAAACCCGATCCGATCCAGATCAGCATCGAGAAAATGCAGATATCGGTTGAGGGCGATCAGGCAACCGCCAAGTTCCGGCAGCACTACCGGTCCGGGAAATACAAGTCCTCCGCCACGAAGGCCATGGCCCTAGTCCGGCGTGATGGAAGATGGCTGATCCAACAGGAGCAGGTTTCCAACTGATGGGCAGCAGCACATGCATTCGACATCTCGTCGCGACGCTGTGCATGGTCGTCGCCGGCACATCTGTCTCCGCCTCTACTGAAACGACCTACTCCGATTCCGGCCCAGAGCCGATGCTGGCCCAGGTCTTCGCGCACATCGAGCAGAACCATCTTGATGCGGCATTTGGTCAGATGGAGAAACTTCTCAATCTCTATCCCAATTTCCGCCTCGGCCACCTCATCAAGGGCGACCTGCTGCTGGCCCGTTCGCGCCCGCTCGTCACGCTCGGAAACGCCACCAACGCGCCGCACGGCAAACTCGCCGACCTTCGCGAGGAAGCCATCGCCCGCCTGAAGGCCTATCGCGACAAGCCGCCGACAGACTATGTGCCGCGCTATCTGTTGCAAATGCACCCTGAGCAGAAGTATGCCGTGGTCGTCGATACGCAAAAGGCCCGCCTCTATCTCTACCGCAATGTCGAGGGGCGACCGCGCTTCGTCGCCGACTACTACATTTCGCACGGCAAGGCCGGCACCGACAAAGTACGCGAGGGTGACAAAAAGACTCCCATCGGCGTCTATCACGTCACAGCCAGCCTGCCGCGGCAGAAACTGACCGACTTCTATGGCAGCGGCGCTTTCCCCATCAGCTATCCGAACGAGTGGGACAAGCGTCAGGGCCGCAACGGGCATGGCATCTGGTTGCACGGCACCCCCTCCGACACCTTTTCACGCCCACCCAAGGCTTCCGACGGCTGCGTCGTGCTGGCCAATCAGGATCTCGATGCTCTGGCGAAGAACCTGCAGGTCGGCACCACCCCAGTGATCATCTCCAATAGCATCGAGTGGCTCTCACTCGACGACTGGCAGGCCGAACGCACAGCGCTCTCGCGGAGCATAGAGGAATGGCGCAGCGATTGGGAAAGTCTCGATACAGAGCGGTATCTGGGCCACTACTCGAAGCGCTTCCAGGCCGGCAATCAAAATTTCGAGCAATGGTCGACACAGAAGCGCCAGATCAACGCGGTAAAGCAGTGGATCAAGGTCGGCGCAGCTAATATCAGCATGTTCCGCAACCCTGGCAAGGACGAAATGATTGTCGTCACGTTCGACCAGGACTACCGGAGCAGCAATCTCAGCAACGTTATGAAGAAGCGCCAGTACTGGATGAAGGAAGACGGTGCCTGGAAGATAGTCTACGAAGGCGGCGCGTAAGCCCGCATTCTCTTTTTTACGGGAATCCTGCAATGAAGAAGCTATTCACGCTGGCCGCCGGCCTGCTCATGAGTCTGTCTGTCATCGCCGCCAACCCGCTCGTCGAGATGAAGACGAACCAGGGGCTCATCGTCATCGAACTGTATGTCGACAAGGCGCCAAAGACTGTCGAGAACTTTCTGCAATACGTAAAGGACGGGTTCTACAACGGCACGATTTTCCACCGCGTCGTGGACGGCTTCATGGTCCAGGGCGGCGGCTTCGAGCAGGGCATGAAACAGAAGCCGACGCGTGCGCCGATCGAGAACGAGGCGAAGAACGGACTGAAGAACACGGCAGGCACGCTCGCCATGGCGCGCACGCAGGATCCGCATTCCGCCTCGGCGCAATTCTTCATCAATCTCGTCGACAACCGGCCACTCGATTACCCCTCGCGCGACGGCTGGGGCTACGCAGTATTCGGCAAGGTCACCCAGGGAATGGATGTCGTGCAGAAAATCGCCAAGGTAAAGACCGGCAATGCCGGTTTCCATCAGAATGTTCCCGTCGAGCCGGTGGTGGTCGAATCCGCCAGGCTGGTCGAACCCAAATCAAGCAAGTAAACAGGAGACACCATGGTCAAGCTGCAAACCACTTTCGGCACCATCGTCCTCGATCTGGATGTCGCAAAGGCTCCAGAGACAGTGAAGAATTTCCTCGCCTACGTCGAGGCCGGCCATTACGACAACACGATCTTCCATCGCGTCATCAAGGGCTTCATGATCCAGGGCGGCGGCTTCGAACCGGGCATGGGCCAGAAGCCGGCCAATGCGCCAATCCAGAACGAAGCCGCTAATGGCCTGAAGAACGACCATTACACCATTGCCATGGCGCGCACCGGCGATCCGCATTCGGCCACCGCGCAGTTCTTCATCAACGCCAAGGACAACACCTTCCTCGACCATACTGCACCGAGCGGCCAGGGCTGGGGCTACTGCGTCTTCGGCAAGGTGGTCGAAGGCATGGACGTCGTGGATAAGATCGAGGGCGTGAAGACCGGTAGCAAGGGCTTCCACCAGGATGTGCCGGTCGATGACGTGGTGATCCTGAAGGCCGAAGTCGCCTGACATCGGCAGGACGGCGATGGCCACGCTCTTCATCTCCGACCTGCACCTCTGTCCCAGCCGGCCGCATATCAACCGGCTCTTCTTCGATTTTCTCGCCGGCCCGGCGCAGCAGGCCGAGGCGCTCTACATGCTCGGCGATCTGTTCGAATACTGGGCGGGCGACGACGATCTCGACGACCCGTTCAACGCCGGCATCTGCGCTGCCCTGCAGGAATTATCGGGATCGGGCGTACCGGTTTTCTTCATGGCAGGAAATCGCGATTTTCTGGCAGGCGAGGGCTTCGCACAAGCTGCCGGCCTGTCCTTGTTGCAAGAGCCCGTTGCTATCGATCTCTATGGCACCGCCACCCTGTTGATGCACGGCGACACACTGTGCACCGACGACGACGCCTATCAGGCATTTCGCGCCGAAGTGCGCTCGACGGAGTGGCAACAGGCCTTCCTCGCCATGCCTCTGTTCCGCCGAAAGAGCCAAATCGAGGCATTGCGCCGCGAAAGCGAGATTCAAAAGCGCATCAAGCCATCGCAGATCACGGATGTGAGCGCAGCCGCCGTCCTGCAGGAACTGACTTTGCACCGGTGTACCCGCCTCATTCACGGCCACACCCATCGCCAAGCCCGTCACGATCTGGTCGTCGAGGGACAGCCTTGCGAGCGCTGGGTGCTGCAGGACTGGTACGAGACAGGCGGCTATCTGTCTTGCGACTCGAGCGGCTGTCGGGAGATCAGGCTCGATTAGATCAGCGCCAGGCCACGTGCAAGATCAGCCTGCACGTCCGCCACGGACTCAAGGCCTACGGCCACGCGCAACAGACTCTCCTGTATCCCGGCGACAGCGCGTGCCTCGGCACTGATGCGCCCATGAGTAGTACTGGCCGGGTGGGTGATGGTGCTCTTGGTATCGCCCAGATTGGCGGTAATCGAGATCAGGCGCGTCGCATCGATCACCTTCCAGGCCTCAGCACGGCCACCCTTGACCTCGAAAGAAAGAATGGCGCTGCCTGACTTTTGCTGGCGCATCGCCAACGCATGTTGCGGATGCGAGGGCAGGCCGGGGTAATAGACCCGCGCAACCTGCGGCTGGGCTTCCAGCCAGCGTGCGAGTTCCAGGGCATGGGCGGATTGCGCCTCCATGCGGATGCGCAAGGTTTCCAGCCCCTTCAGGATGACCCAGGCGTTGAACGGGGAGATCGACGGTCCGGCCGTGCGGAGGAACTTGAACACCTCTTCGGCGAGTTCCTTGCGACCTACCACCGCACCGCCCAGCACCCGTCCCTGGCCATCGAGGTACTTGGTGGCGGAATGGATCACCAGATCTGCCCCAAGATCCAGCGGGCGTTGCAGTGCCGGGGAACAGAAACAATTGTCCACCACCAAGAGCGCGCCGCCAGCATGCGCGACCTGCGCCAGTGCGGCGATATCGAACACCTCGGTAAGCGGATTCGACGGGGTCTCGATGAAGACCAGTTTCGTCTGCGGCCGCAAGGCCGCCCGGAACGCCGTTGCCTCGCCGGATGCGACGAACGTGGTCCCGATGCCGAACTTCGACAGAACACCCTCGAACAATTGCTGTGTGGCTCCGAACATCCCCCTGGACGCAACGATGTGCTCGCCTGCCCTCATGAGCGCCATGACGGTCGACAGAATGGCGGCCATGCCGCTCGCCGTGGCAATGCAGGCCTCGCCCCCTTCCAGAGCCGCCAGACGTTCCTGCAGCATGCTGACGGTGGGATTGGAGAAGCGGCCATAGACGAAGCCGGCTTCCTCCCCGGAGAAACGGGCAGCCGCCTGGGCAGCGTTATCGAATACGAAGCTCGAGGTGAGGTAGAGCGCCTCTGCATGCTCGTTGAACTGGCTGCGCCGGATGCCCGCCCGCACGGCCAGCGTATCCAGATCGAATTCCTTGTCCATTTTTTCCATGGTCCAACCCCGAAAATAAAAAACCCGGCGCAGCTGAGCGACCGGGTTTTCCCTCGCTTTAGCTGCATTTATTAAGCGCCCGCAAGCTGAAATCAAATCGGCGCAATGGGTAAGCTACACGCGGTTCGGTCTCCTGTCAATCCGACACGACGAGGTTAAGATCGAGCTGAGCCAGTTCGCCATCCTCTCCACTCAGCATGCCGTCGCTGCGCAGGTTCTCGACGCTGCTGAGATATTCCGCGCTGACATCGCCTGTCACGTAGCAGCCGTCGAAGCAGGAGGTCTCGAACACCGTGATCGACGGGTTGAGCGAATGTACGGCGGCTTTGAGCGCATCGAGGTCCTGGTAGATCAGGCCGTCGGCCCCAATCTCGCGGCAGATTTCCTCGTCGCTACGGTCGCTGGCGATCAGTTCGTGCCGCGACGGCATGTCGATTCCATAGACGTTGGCGTAACGGACCGGCGGGGCGGCCGAGGCAAAATACACCTTGCGGGCACCTGCATCACGGGCCATCTGAACGATCTCCCGGCTGGTGGTACCACGCACGATGGAGTCATCAACCAGCAGCACGCTCTTGCCGCGGAATTCCTGCGCGATGGTGTTGAGTTTCTGCCGCACCGATTTGCGGCGTGCCGCCTGCCCGGGCATGATGAACGTGCGGCCAATGTAGCGATTCTTCACGAAGCCTTCGCGGTAGGGAAGATTCAGCCGAGTGGCGAGTTCCATGGCCGATGGACGGCTGGAATCCGGAATCGGGATGACCGAATCGATTTCGATGTGCGGCAGGGTGTGGCGGATCTTCTCCGCCAGATGCTCTCCCATCTTGACGCGGCTTTCATAGACGGAAATGCCGTCTATCAACGAATCCGGGCGGGCTAGGTAGACAAACTCGAAAATGCACGGCGCACGCTGGGTGCGCTCGGCGCAGGGCTTGCTGTGGAAATTGCCCTGGATGTCGACGAGCACGGCCTCGCCCGGCGCCACATCGCGCATGATCTGGAAGCCCAGCGTGTCGAGCGCAACACTTTCCGAAGCGACCAGGTACTCATTGCCGGCAGGCGTCACGTTGCGTCCGACGATCAGGGGACGGATGCCGTAGGGGTCACGGAAGGCGAGCAAGCCGTAGCCTGCGATCATGGCCACCACGGCATAGGCACCGCGCACGCGCCGGTGCACGCCGGCGACCGCCTTGAAGATCGTTTCGGCATCGAGTTGGTACTTGGTCGCCGCCGCCTGCAGTTCGTGCGCGAGCACGTTGAGCAACACCTCTGAGTCGGAATTGGTATTGATGTGGCGCAGATCCTGCAGGAACATCTCACGCTTCAGTTCTTCGGCATTGGTCAGATTGCCGTTGTGAGCGAGCATCAGGCCGAATGGCGAATTCACGTAGAAGGGCTGGGACTCGGCGGAGTTGTGGGCCGATCCGGCCGTCGGATAGCGGCAATGGGCAATGCCCCAATTGCCCTGCAGGCTGCGCATGTTGCGCGTGCGGAAGACGTCGCGCACGAATCCCGGGCCCTTGTGCATGTGGAACGCGCCGGTTTCCGCCGTGGCTATCCCCGCCGCATCTTGGCCGCGATGTTGCAGCACCTGAAGGCCGTCATAGAGTAGCTGGTTTACCGGCGTCGTCGCGACGACGCCCAGGATTCCGCACATGTCTCACCTATAGCGTATGCGCTTCGCCACGGCATCCGGCAGCCAGGGTTTGGCAGCCACCACCGCGGTTTCCAGCGGCGGCGCCAGCCAAGCCTGCCGCCACCAAGCCTGCTGGGGCAGCACCGTGAGGCCACCGACCAGCACGCACAACAACACCACCAGCCCACCTCGCGCGACACCAAAAACCGCGCCGAGAAAACGATCCAACGGACCCAGGCCTATCGCCCGCAAAAGCTTCGACAGGGCAATGCGCAGCAGGGCAACCGCCACCAATACCGCCACGACGATGACGGCAAAGGCTCCGGCATACTGCCAAGCCGGCTCCTTGAGCCAGTCGCCGAACACCGGTGCCAAATCCGGTGCCAAGGCGCGCCCTGCCAGCAGCGCAGCTACCCATGCCGCCAACGCCAGCACTTCGCTGACCAGTCCTCGCCAGGCGCCCACCAAGATCGATGCGGCGACGATCGCCAGAACTGCGTAATCGAATGCCGTCACTGCTGTTTACTTCTGCGCAACAATGCCATCCACGCCGATGCGCTTAATGCGATCACGTGCCTTTTCGGCAGCTTCCTTGTTGGGGAACGGTCCGGCACGCACGCGGGTCTTGCTGTTGCCTTCGGGTGACGGCAACGCTTCCGTATAGAAATTGTAGCCCTGCTGCTTGAGCTTTGCCGTCAAGTTGCGCACGTTGGCCTGATCGCGGTAGGCGCCCAGCTGCACCACCCATTGCTCGCCATCGTCGCCCCCGGGTACCAGCTTGGTCTTGGCGGCTTCTTCGGGCCTTTTTGCCGGTGACTTGTCGTCGGCAGGCAACCGCCCGGGTTCGGGCGATTTCCCTGCCGCAGCGGCTGGCTTGGCTTCTGCTTTGACTGAAGCTGAAGCCGTTTTCTGCTCCATCTTGGGTTCGGCCTTGGTTTCCGGCTTCGGCTCCAGTTTGGCCTGGCTCGCTGTCTGCTTGGCGGATTCGGAGGCTTTGAGCTCGGGGCCAGCCGTCGAAGGCAATGGCGTCGGCGTCGCTCCGGGCTTGACCGGTAAAATGCGGGAAGTGAAGGCACCGGCATCCTGCGCCGGAATTCGAATCTGGATGTCCTGCACCGGTTGCTTGGGCGCCTGATCCATGACCATCGGCAGAACGATCGCCGCGAGTGCCGCCAGTGCTATGGCGCCCACCAGGCGGCGGCGGGCGCGTTTCTTCAGCTCAAGTTGTGCGTCGTTTTCGCTCATCGTCTATCGCGCGCAGCACACTGGCCACGGTGAGGAAGGAACCGAAGGCGAGAATTCTATCATTTTCCCCTGCTTGCTCCCTTGCCGCTCGGTAGGCCTCGGCCGGTGAATCGAAACACGCTACGGCACGAATGCCATGATCCGCCAGCGTACTGGCCAACATCTCTGCCGTCGTCCCGCGCGGTCCCGACAAGGTAGCCGCAAACCAGCGGTCGATACGCCCCTTGAGGCACTCGACGACTCCTGCAATATCCTTATCTGACAGCATGCCGAATACGGCCCAAGTATTGGGATGGTAAGCCATGCTGCCAAGATTGTCCGCCAGCACGCCAGCCGCCTGCGGATTGTGCGCAACATCCAGCACCACCGTCGGGCATCCCGGCAATACCTGGAAACGACCGGGCAACTCGACCTCGATCAGTCCGCGACGAACGTCCTGCATGGAAACAGGCAATCTTTCCGCCATCGCTTCCAGGCCAGCGATTGCGGTACTGGCGTTCGCCAGTTGGATGGCGCCGCGCAATGCCGGGTAGGCTAGCCCCCCCCTTCTGCCGCGGCGGCCCCAATAGATCCATTGTCCTTGCCCGGCCGTGTAACCAAAATCCTTGCCCAAAACCCGCAGACCGGCTCCAATGCTTCCTGCATGTTCCAACAGGCTCTGCGGCGGCTGTGCATCCCCGACGATGGCGGGACGGCCTTGACGGAATATTCCCGCCTTCTCGAAACCGATCGCTTCGCGCGTCTCGCCAAGATACTCCTTGTGGTCAATATCGACGGCAGCGACTATGGCGCAATCGGCGTCGAAGGCGTTCACTGCATCCAGCCGCCCTCCCAGCCCCACCTCAAGGATCACCGCCTCGACGCCTGCCGTCGAGAAGGCCTGCCAGGCCGCCAGCGTGCCGAACTCGAAATAGGTAAGTTGCGTGTCGCCACGCGCCGCTTCCACCTGTGAGAAGGATTCGCACAACATGGCGTCGGAGGCTGGGCTACCGGCGATGCGCACACGTTCGTTGTAATCGATCAGATGCGGGGAAGTGTAGAGACCGACCCGGTAGCCGGCGCAAAGCAGGATACGCTCCAGCATGGCGCAGATGGAACCCTTGCC
The DNA here is from genome assembly GCA_016703785.1 of Betaproteobacteria bacterium. Taxonomy (GTDB): domain Bacteria; phylum Pseudomonadota; class Gammaproteobacteria; order Burkholderiales; family Rhodocyclaceae; genus Desulfobacillus. The sequence goes on along the minus strand of JADJBM010000010.1, from coordinate 126,208 downwards.
GTTCGTTCCCCCGACGGTGATTACCGGGACCACCTGCTCGATGCCCAGCGCACGCTTGACGAGTTGCACGCGCTCCAGTCCCAGGTCAATGGCCTGCGCGTGCAGACGCTCGATGTACTCAAGCCAGCCTTGCAGTGAAGTGTGTCGGGTTGGGCGAATGGATTGCATGCCGGGTCAGGACGTGGCCTGCCCGAAATCAGACCGCGGGGATTCTCTGCAGCAAAGACAGCAACGAGGCCAGTTTGTCGCGCATCTGACGCCGGTCAACGATCATGTCGATGGCGCCCTTCTCCAGCAGAAACTCGGCCCTCTGGAAGCCATCCGGCAACTTCTCTCGCACCGTCTGTTCGATGACACGGGGCCCGGCAAAACCGATTAGCGCACCCGGCTCGGCCATGACCACATCGCCGACGAAGGCAAAGCTGGCCGAGACGCCCCCCATGGTCGGATCAGTGAGGATGGAAATGAAGGGCAGCCGGTTGGCCGAGAGCTGGGTGATGGCCGCCGTGGTCTTGGCCATCTGCATCAGGGAAAACAAGCCCTCCTGCATGCGTGCGCCACCGGTGGCGGTGATGCAGACGAAAGGCATCTGCTGCTCGACGGCCACGCGCACCCCGCGCACGAAGCGCTCGCCGACCACCGAACCCATCGAGCCGCCCATGAATTCAAACTCGAACGCCGCGATGACCACCGGCAGCGTTTTGAGTGCGCCCTGCATCACCACTAGGGCATCACCTTCTCCCGTATCGTCTGCCGCCGCATTGAGGCGCTCCGGATAACGCTTGCTGTCCTTGAACTTGAGCGGATCGACCGGCAGGACCTCTGCACCGATTTCGAAGCGGCCTTCCGGATCAAGCAACAGATCAAGGCGGGCACGGGCGCCCAAACGATGATGATGGGCACACTTGGGGCAGACGTTGAGGTTCTTCTCGAGATCCGAGCTGTACAGCGTGGCTTCGCATTTCGGACATTTGCACCAAAGACCCTCTGGAATCGACTTCTTGGCGCCTTCGGCGCGCTTGATCTTGGGCGGAAGCAGCTTCTGCAGCCAACTCATCGCACCACCTCACGTGAAACAGCCAATTCGTCCATGGCGCCGCGGATACCGCGCAGGAAATCCGCAACATTGGCGGCAATCCGCTCGCGCGGGCCCTTTTCAATCTCTTCAATGATGCGGCTGCCAATCACCACGGCATCGGCCACCGCAGCAATGCGTCGTGCGCTTTCCGCGTCGCGAATGCCAAACCCGACGCCCACCGGCATGCCGACTTTCTGCCGGATCACGGGAATGCGCCGCGCCACCTCGTCCAGATCGAGATGCCCGGCCCCGGTGACGCCTGTTAGTGAAACATAGTAGATGTAGCCGCTGCCCACCGCAGCGACCTGACCGAAGCGTTCTTCCGTAGAAGTCGGCGCCAGCAGGAAGATGGGATCGATGCCGACCGCCTTGAGCTTCGATGCGAATTCGCCGCACTCCTCCGGCGGATAGTCCACCACCAGCACACCATCCACCCCGGCCTGCCCGGCTTCGGCGGCAAAGGCGCCCGTCCCCATCGCCTCGATCGGATTCGCATAGCCCATCAATACCACCGGGGTATCGGCGTCGCCGGCACGAAATTCGCGAACGATAGCCATCACCTGGCGCAGAGACATGCCGTGCTTGAGCGCCCGTTCGGAGGCACGCTGGATGGTCGGGCCGTCTGCCATCGGGTCGGAAAAGGGGACGCCCAGTTCGAGAATGTCCGCCCCCCCTGCCACCAGGGCACGCATCAAGGGCAGGGTCATTGCCGGATCGGGATCGCCGGCGGTTATAAAGGGAATCAGGGCCTTGCGCCCTTGATCTGTCAGTTTCTCGAAAGTGCTTTTTATGCGTGACATCAGAATACGATCCCTGATTTTTCTGCAACCGTATGCATGTCCTTGTCGCCGCGGCCGGAAAGATTGACCAATAAAAGCTTGTCCTTCGACAACGTCGGCGCCAACTTGGCGGCATATGCCAGCGCATGCGACGATTCCAGCGCCGGAATGATTCCCTCGTAGCGGCACAGCGCGTGGAAGGCAGCGAGGGCTTCGTCGTCCGTCACCGCAACATAGTCGGCGCGGTGGCTGTCCTTCAGCCAGGCATGCTCCGGACCGACGCCGGGATAATCGAGGCCAGCGGATATCGAGTGCGTCTCGCTGATCTGGCCATTCTCGTCCTGCAACAGGTAGGTGCGGTTGCCATGTAGTACGCCGGGTCTGCCGGCGATGAGCGAAGCGGAATGATGGCCGCTGTCGAGCCCGAAACCGGCCGCCTCGACGCCCACCAGTTTCACCGTCTCGTCCGGAATATAGTCGAAGAAGATGCCCATGGCATTGGAGCCGCCGCCGACGCAAGCGATCACATAGTCTGGCTGGCGCCCGGCCAGTTCCGGCATCTGCACACGGCATTCCTCACCGATGATTGCCTGAAAATCGCGCACCATCATCGGGTAGGGATGCGGGCCGGCCACCGTGCCGATGATGTAGAACGTGTTGCCGACATGGGTCACCCAGTCGCGCATGGCCTCGTTGAGGGCATCCTTCAGCGTCTTCGACCCGGACTCCACCGGCACCACGCTGGCGCCCAGCAGTTTCATGCGATAGACGTTGGCGGCTTGGCGCTTGACGTCTTCCGAGCCCATGTAGACCACGCATTCCATGCCGTAGCGCGCCGCCACCGTGGCAGTGGCCACGCCGTGCTGCCCCGCGCCAGTTTCGGCGATGACGCGCGGCTTGCCCATACGCCGAGCAAGCATCGCCTGGCCGATGCAGTTGTTCACCTTGTGCGCGCCGGTGTGGTTGAGATCTTCGCGCTTGAGATAAATCTGCGCCCCTCCGAGGAGCTCCGACCAACGCCTGGCATGGTAGATAGGACTGGGACGGCCGACGTAATGCTTCAGTTCGTACTCGAACTCGGCCTTGAAGGCGGGGTCCGCCTTGGCCGCGGCATAGACCACTCGCAGCTCGTCGAGCGCCTCAATCAGCGTCTCGGCAACGAAGGTGCCGCCGTAGGGGCCGAAGTGGCCCCGCGCGTCAGGCAGGTTATAGGGCACTTCCAGCTTCCCCATCTCTCACTCCAGAAATGAACGCTGCGATTTTCGCCGCGTCCTTGATCCCTTTGGCCGCTTCCACCCCGCTACTGACATCCACGGCCCACGGCCGCACGGTACGCACTGCCTTTGTCACATTGTCCGCATCCAGGCCACCGGACAGGATGAACGGCTTGGGCAGACCCGGCGGGATCAGCGACCAGTCGAATGTCCTGCCGCCACCGCCAAAGCCCTCGACAAAGGCATCGAGCAGCAGGCCCTGCGCGGAGGGATACGAACTGGCGTATTTTACCAAATCGAGGCCCGGCCTCACCCGCGCCGCCTTTATGTAGGGGGCATGGAAGGAATAGCAGAATGACTCCTCCTCGTCGCCATGGAATTGCAGCAACTGGATCGGCACTGCTTCCATGACTCGCCGCACCGCGATCTTCGATTCGTTCACGAACAGCCCAACGAGCGTCACGAAGGGCGGCACGCTGCGCGCGATTTCCCAAGCTTGTTCGATGTTCACATGGCGCGGACTGGCCGCATAAAAGACCAATCCGAGGGCGTCTGCGCCGAGCTCGACTGCGGCGCGGGCATCCTCGGCGCGGGTGATACCGCAGATCTTGATGCGGGTTCTATGCAAGCTGGAGGTCGAGCGGATCGAAAGGCGCGATGATACGGCCATTCAAGGGCAACTGCCAGCGCGCCTCGTACTCGACGCCGGACAAATACAGCCCGTGCGGGGAAAAGGTCGGTGCTGCCAGTCTGCGATCCCGGCCTGCGATCAACTCGGTGATCCATTCCGGCGGATGCGCGCCCTTGCCGACATACACGAGGGCACCGACCATATTGCGCACCATGTGGTGCAGGAAGGCGCTGGCGCGGAAATCGAAAATCACACAATCGCCCTCACGCCGCGCCTCCGCCTGATGCAGTGTCTTCACCGGCGACTTGGCCTGGCATTCGGCGGCGCGAAAGACGGAAAAATCCTGCTCGCCGACGAGCAGCGCGGCACCCGCCTGCATGGCCGTGACGTCGAGCGGCAGATGAAACCAGCCAACGCGTCCATGCAGCAGAGAGGAACGCACGGCATGGCTGTACAGCACGTAGTGATAGCTGCGGGAGCGCGCGGAAAAGCGCGCATGGAAATCATCCGGCACTACGCGCGACCAACGCACCGCGATGCTGTCCGGCAGATGCGAATTCACGCCGCGAACCCAGGCGTTCTCGGGCCTGTTCACGGGCGAATCGAAATGCACCACCTGTGCCGCCGCATGCACCCCGGCATCGGTGCGGCCGGCGCATACGACCCGTAGCGGTACACCGGCGACTTCCGCCAAGGCCTTCTCAAGCGCATCCTGAACGGTATTGCCCGCCGGTTGAGTCTGCCAGCCGGCAAACGACGCACCATCGTATTCCAGACCAAGTGCAATTCTCACGGCGCACCCCCAAGGAAAACGATGACGCCGAAAGTCAGTCCCACCAGCACGGCGTAATCGACCAAGGAAAATCGCACCCGACTCAGTCGAACCACTCCGACCACAGGTTCGACGTTCGCACCGTCCAGCCAAGCCCGCCAATGCCTGCCGGGAGTGGATTGCTCGACATACTGCATCACCAACATGAGCCGAACGGCCACGCGGCCACGATCCAGTCCCAGCCAGCTCAAAGGCAGTATCAGCCCGTGAAGACCCGCCACCAAGCCCTCCACTTCCGTCATTTGCAGCAGCACGGCCAGGGTTGCCAGCAGGAAGAGAAGCCGCATCAAATGCTCGAATCCAAGACGCAGCCCCTCCTCCGTCGGCCCGAGGCTGCCCAGTGACGGCAGCAGGTACACGCCTGGCGTGGATAAGGCGAAGAGCAGCACGAGCGAGACGATCAACCAGCGTGTGCGCTTGAGCAATATGCCCAGGCGCTTTGGTGCAAGCAAGCCGCCCGCAGCCAATGCGGCAACGCAAGCCAGCGACAGATCGGCCAGCGGCAACCACTGGACTAGTGCAGCCGCTGCGCCCCACACGACGAGACGGACGGTCGGGTGCAGCATAGGGAACGTTGAAAACGACGGGGGCAGGGCGCCCCCGTCAGAGATGTCAGCTCAGTTTGGCAAGCAAGCCTTGCGCCTTGGCCTGCTGCTCGGCGTTGCCTTCTTTCGCGACTTCGGTCAGCAACTCGCGTGCGCCTTCCTTGTCGCCCATTTCCTCGTAGGCCTTTGCCAGTTCAAGTTTGGTGGCCACTTCGTCTCCGGCGGCAGTCTCGGCCGGCGTCGCAGGTTCCCCGAGATCGAGGTTGATCGAGCCGAGATCAATATCGGGTGCCGCCTGGGATTCCGATTTTGCTTCGGGCGGGGCGCCGATATTGAAGTCGAAATCCAGCGCACTTCCCCCCGCAATGGTTTTCTCGAGGTCGACCACTTCAGAGGAAGCCGAGGTATCGGGGGCGGCAGGCGCGCCTAGATCGAGATCGAAGTGCAGGCCCTGGTCGGCGGTCGCTGCGGGTTCGTCGAGCTTGATATCGACTGCAAGATCGGCCGCAGGAGGCTGTCCGGACTTCATTGCACCCATAATCATTGTCGCTTCGGGGTTGAATGCAGACGGCTTGCTTTCCGACGATTTGAAGTCCAGACCAAGATCGAAGTCCAGCCCGGCACTCTCTTCGGCAGGCGCGGCTCTGGCAACCGGCGCCGCAGGGGCTGGGGCCGGCGCAGCAGGCGCTTCGGGCGCGCCCAGATCGAGATCAAAATCCAGCGCCGGAGCAACGGCGGGCGCCTCGGCTGCCGTCTCGGCCGGTCTCTCAAGTATCACCGTCGCGGCGCCCTTTTCCACTGCTTCAGAGATCTGGCTCAGCTCACCAGGCATGGTCCAGGTATCGCGCAATTGCTTCTCGCCCGCGGGTACGATGACCGTCGTATCAGTGTGGATGGCCTGCTTATCTCCGCCGGCACCCCCGCCGTAGAGCGGATTGGCGGGATCGAGCTTCAACCCCATCGACGCCGCTTTCTCCCAATCTCCTCCGACGCCACCCGTCTGTGCATAGAGATCGCTTGCCAGGGTTTCAAATTGCTTGTTGTTCTTGCGGCCCGCGTAAATTTCCAGAAGCTTCACGTGGATCGCGGTGCGGGTCGGGTCGGTCTTCAATGCATCGAGCAGAATCTCCTCTGCCTGCGCATCGCGACCGTAGGCCATATACACATCGGCTTCGGCCACCGGGTCAACACCCTCGTCGGCGTCAATGGCGCCGATGGATGCCTGGCTGAAATCCGTTGCCATCGAACTGCCCGTAGTGTCAACGCTCTGGCCACCTGTAGCGCCGAATACGGAATTCGCCGTCAGATTGGCCGTCGTGGTCGGCGGGGCTTCGCCCCCCTCCATCTGCTTCTTTTGACGCTGGCGGTAGGCTATGAACCCAAGAAGGCCCAGCACCAGTACGCCGCCACCGAGGATAGCCGGATTGCCCATCAGTTCATCGATGAAATCCGGCTCGGGAGGAGGCGGTGGCGGTATCTTCTTCGGCTCAGGTTTAGGCGCTTCCGGTGGTTTGGCCATTTCCACCGGTTTTTCAACTTCGGCCGGCTTGGCCGGGATTGGCTCGGCAGGTTTGGCAGCGTCTACCCGCTTTTCATCGGGTTTATCCGCAGCAGCCGGCGCAGGTGCGGTTTCGATGACCTTGGCGGGAGTCGGTGCTGGCGATGTCACGGCAGGGGTGGGAGTCGCCATCTTGGCGGCCGCCTGCTTCTCAAGTTCGGCCAGATTCTGGTTCTTCAACTCGACAATCTTCTGAAGATCCTTGAGGTTCTTCTCCAGGTCTGCCTGTCGCGACTGCGCTTCCTTGAGCGCCTTCTCCTTGGCAACTAGGTCTTCCTCAAGCGCAGCGATCTTGCCCTGCGCGGCACGCGTATCCTTGGCGGCATCCGCTTTGGATACCTTCAGTTGATCCTTCGTCTCCGCTGGCGCAGGCGCCTTGTCTTCGACTTTCGCGGCAATCTTGCCTGTCACAGCCTGCTTGGCCGCTTCCTCCTTCGGCGCCTCTGCGCTCGCAGCAGCCGCGGCGAGCTTCTGGCGATAGGCATTGAAGTCCGCGGTATGGACCGAGATGGTTTTCCGTGCTTCGCGCACATCCACGGCCGCAACGGCGTCACGGTCGGGAATGTCAAGGATCTTGCCCGCCTTCAGGCGGTGCATATTGTCGTTGACGAAGGCTTCCTTGTTGCTGCGGAAGATCGCGACCAGCATCTGGTCCAGGCTGACGTCGGGGTATTGGCTCTCGGCGGCGATCTTGCGCAGGTACTCGCCCTTTTTCACTTCACGACCCTGCGAATCGACGGCTTGTTTGGCGCCATCAGGCTGTTTCGCCGGCGTCTTGTCATCCAGTGAGGCCGCACGCACTTCAGGCTGCTTGGGGGACGCCACGGGCGAGGGCTGGGCGGCAGCAGGGGCATCGCGTCGATCGACGGGTGCCGCAACAGGCTTGCGCGCCAGGACTTCAGGTGCCGGATCCAGGAGGAAAGTGTATTCGCGCACCAGTCGGCCGGCGGACCAGTTCAGTTCGATCAGCAGATCGAGGTAGGGCTCGTTGATCGGCCGGTCCGTCGTCATCCGGATCACGGGTTGCCCGCTCGAACGCTTTTCGATCACCAGCTTGATGCTGGACAGGGCGGAAACGAATTCGATGCCAGCCTGCTTGAACGCTTCATGCGAGGCCATGCGAGCGGAGAGTGACGAGAGTTCCTCCCGTGAAGCCGTCAATTCGACCTCGGCACGAAGGGGTTGTCCCAGCGGGGACAGCACCGTGATTTTGCCCAGCCCCGCCGCATTGGCACCCATTGGCAAAGCAGCCAGCGCCGTTGCCAATATGGATGCCTTGAGTGTGTGTCTCAGGTTTTTTTTATGCACCGCGTCCCCCTCGCGGAGAGTTTCCGAACAAGTAACATAACATCATGATGTTAGCTATGCAAGCTAAACTTCCTCATCACATTTTGGCCCAAGCAGGCGGGAAATCAACCGTTTTTTGCGGCGCAACCCTTCCTCGCCTGATATTTCAGCATATCAATGTTTTCTTGAAAGGCCGGGGAGCGGATCCGGCCTTGGTGCGGCTTAAGCTTCAAGCAGTATCCGAAGCATGCGGCGCAGCGGTTCGGCCGCACCCCACAGCAACTGGTCGCCGCAGGTGAACGCCGCAAGATAGTGCGGCCCCATGTTGAGCTTGTGCAGACGCCCCACCGGGATGGATAGCGTGCCGGTCACGGCGGTCGGCGTCAACTCCCGTACGCTGGCATCGCGGCGATTCGGCACTACTTTCACCCAGGCATTGGACTCGGCGATCATGCCCTCGATCTCGTCGACCGGAACGTCCTTCTTGAGCTTCAGGGTCAGCGCCTGGCTATGGCAGCGCATGGCGCCCACGCGCACGCATATGCCATCGATAGGTACCGGATCCGCCTCGCGGCCGAGAATCTTGTTGGATTCGGCTTGCCCCTTCCATTCCTCGCGGCTCTGGCCGTTCTCCAACTCCTTGTCGATCCAGGGGATCAGGCTGCCCGCCAGCGGCACGCCGAAATTCGCGGTCGGGAACTTCTCCTCGCGCAGGATGCCCGCCACCTCACGGTCGATGTCGAGGATCGCGGATGCAGGGTCGTCGAGCAGCCCTTTCGCCACGCGATGCACCTCGCCCATCTGGGTGAGCAGTTCGCGCATGTTCTGAGCACCGGCCCCGGAGGCCGCCTGGTAGGTCATCGCACTCATCCACTCAACAAGGTCGCGCTGATAAAGTGCGCCAACGGCCATCAGCATCAGGCTGACGGTGCAGTTGCCGCCGATCCAGTTGCGGCCGCCGCGAACCAGGGCATCCTTGATGACATCGAGATTGACCGGATCGAGGATGATGACCGCATTGTCCTTCATGCGCAGCGACGACGCCGCATCGATCCAGTGGCCATTCCAGCCGGTCACGCGCAGCTTCGGGAACACCTCGGTGGTGTAGTCGCCCCCTTGGCAGGAAATGATGATGTCCATCGACTTCAATGCGTCGACGCTTCGAGCATCCTGCAAAGGCGGCGCATCGCGGCCGACGGAAGGCCCCTTGCCGCCCACCTGAGACGTCGTGAAGAACACCGGTTCGATCAGGTCGAAATCACGTTCTTCCAACATGCGCTGCATCAGCACGGAGCCGACCATGCCGCGCCAGCCCACCAGACCCACTCTTTTCATTTCAGTTTCCCAAATAAGCTTCCTACAGCGCCGCGATCACAGCGTCGCCCATTTCCCGGGTGCCGACCTTCTTCATGCCCGTCTCGAAGATGTCACCGGTGCGCAAGCCCTGCTGCAACACTTTCTTCACCGCAGCTTCGATGCGTACTGCGATCCCCTCCTGGCCGAAGGTATAGCGCAACATCATCGCCACCGACAGGATGGTCGCGAGCGGATTGGCCAGCCCCTTGCCGGCGATGTCCGGCGCCGAACCATGGATCGGCTCGTACAGGCCCTTGCCCTTCTCGTCGAGCGAAGCCGAGGGCAGCATGCCGATGGAGCCGGTCAGCATCGAGGCTTCGTCGGAAAGGATGTCGCCGAACATGTTGCCCGTCACCATGACATCGAACTGCTTCGGATTGCGCACCAATTGCATGGCAGCGTTGTCCACCAGCATGTGCGACAGTTCGACGTCGGGGTAGTTTTTCGCCTCGTCCGTCACCACGTCGCGCCAAAGCTGCGTGCACTCCAGCACGTTCATCTTGTCCACCGAGCACAGCCTCCTGTTGCGCCTTCTCGCAGCCTCGAAGGAGACGCGCGCGATGCGGCGAATCTCGCTCTCCGAATAGATCATGGTATTGATGCCGACCTTTTCCCCATTGCGCGACTCGATGCCGCGCGGCTCGCCGAAGTAGATGTCGCCGGTCAATTCGCGCACGATGAGGATGTCCAGCCCCGCCACCACCTCAGGCTTGAGCGAGGAGGCGTTGGCCAGTTCGGGATAGAGCACCGCGGGACGCAGGTTGGCGAAAAGGCCAAGGTCCTTGCGAATGCCCAGCAGGCCGCGCTCCGGACGCTGCTCGCGCGGTAGCGTGTCGTATTGCGGGCCGCCGACGGCGCCGAGTAGTACCGCGTCGGCCTCACGCGCCAGTTTCCGTGTCGCCTCGGGATAGGGCTCACCTGCCGCATCCACAGCACAGCCGCCTAGCTGGGCCGTCTCCATCTCCAGCTTGATGCCGTCCTGGCGCAATGCCTCGAGCACGCGCACGGCCTGGCCGACGATCTCGGGGCCGATGCCGTCTCCAGGTAAAACACAGACTTTCATTCGATTCCTTTCTTCTCCAGAAACAGCAACCGCACAACGCGGGCCGACGCCCGGGCGGCGCGATGTCCAGTCTTACTTGGCAACCTTCTCCACAGCCTTGCCGCCCGCCTGGATATCCTTGCCGACCCCTTGAACCGTATTGCAGCCGGTCAAAAAAAGCATAGCAATAAGGGGCAACATCAGTTTAAGCCGCATCATGATTACATCCCTTCCTTAAAATAATTCATGATTTCCCGGGAACTGCCGATATACAAGGGGAACAGCCAGCAGTGTTGGGCTGCCTCTTGTGGCAAGCACGTGCTGCGGTGCTCATTTTCCGTGGAAAGCGTTTGAATTATATCGAAATCAGGCCTGCAATGCCGCACCGCAGCAGGCATCCCCCGAGAGGCACGATGAACACGGCAACCTTGGCAATCGGTCTGGTCATTTTGCTAGCGGCCGTTGCATCGGCATACGTTTATGTCAGCCCGCGCAAGCCGCGAGAGACCGTTGCGGACGTTCGGCGTATCGCCGAAGTCGTGAATGAGTATTTCGCCCGCAGCAACGCCGAGGTCAGCGCCCAATGTCATCTGGTGCATGGCCGCTTCCTGATTCTGATCGAATCCGAGCCGCTCAAGCGCTTCCGCTACTCGCATATCGTCGAGGCCTCCCTCATCAATCATGTCGACAAGGCACTGGGCTTGCATGTCCACAGCGTTTTCTGGCGCTTTCCCCTTCCCGCCGGCGACTCGTCCCCGCGGGCCACTGCCGACACCAAGCAGGCTCCGCGCGAAGACGAATACATCATTCAGGGACTTCGCGAAGCCAAAACGAACCCCGACTACCACGTCGCAGAAGATTCCTGGGATCAGTTCGAGAAAGCGCAGCTAAGCGGAGCCGCCAATCCCACGTTTCCCGTCGACGGCGGCAAGGACGATCAGGGCCAATAGCTTCCGATCCCGCCGGACTCCCGGACTTCACTTCACTTTGCCTGCCGCAGCGGGACGCCAGCCTCGCCAGAGGATGATCATGCCAGCGAGGGCGAAGACCGAACTCAACGAGTAGGTCAGTTCCGCTCCCAGGGAATCCCACGCCCAACCGCTGAGCAGCCCGCCGAGCATGCCGCCGGCACCGAAGGAGACGCTGCCGTAGAGCGCCTGCCCGCGCGCCTGATGACGGCCGGCAAACCAGCGGTTGACCGCTGCCACCGCGGCGGCATGATAGGCGCCGAACGTCGCCGCATGCAGCAACTGCGCAACCAGTACGATTCCCAGCCACTCGACACCCCAGCCGATCATGAGGAATCGAGCCACTGCACACGCAAAGCTAAGCAGCAGGATCATGCGCAAGGAAAACGCATGGAGCAGACGCGGCAGAGCGAGGAAAACGGCAATCTCCGCCACCACCCCCAGCGTCCAGAGAAAACCGACCATCGACGTGCTGTAGCCGCGGTCGACGAGAAAAATAGAGTAGAACACATACAGCGCACCATGTGCCGCCGCCATGAAGAAGCAGGCGGCAAACAGCGCCTTCACCTCGCGTCGACGCAGGACGTCACCAATCGGCAGGTGGTCGCTCTCATGCCGGTCTACATGTTTTTCCGGCAGCACCAGCGCGCAGGCCAGAATGCCGCCGAGGATTGCCAGCGAAACCCACAGGGTGGTGGAGAGCGGTAACCGGTCGAGCAGCCAGCCCAAGCCCAGCACGGCGACGATAAAGCCCACCGAGCCCCACAGCCGGACCGATCCGTAGCTGCTGGCCCGCGTGCCGAGATGGGAGAACGTCAGCGCCTCGACCAGCGGTAGCGAGGCGCTCCAGAAGAAGGCCAGCAACGCCATGCCCAAGAAATATCCAGTAAAGCTCTGGGTGAAGAAAAAAGCAGGAGAAGCCGAAAATGCTCATCAGTGCAGCGCCTCGCACGATCGGCGTCTTGGCGCCCAGCCGATCGGCCAGCCAACCCCACAGATTCGGTGCCAGCAGGCGCATGAACTGCATCAGCGACATCAGCACGCCGATGTCCCAGGCCGAGAATTGCAGCGACTTGAGATAAAGAGTGAAGTAAGGGGAAAAGGCGCCGATGAAGGCGAAGTAGAAGAAATAGTACGCCGACAGGCGCCAGTAGGGAACCATCAGGCGGAGGCGGGGCGCAGGGGACTGCGCCCCGATGCCCGTCAGGCCTTGTGGGCGAGCAGCATCGCGTGCAGTTCGTCCTTGAGTTTCAGGCGCTGCTTCTTCATTTCCTCGAGCGTGATATCGGTTACGGGCTCCTCGTTCTCCTCGATGCGCCGGATGTCCTTGTTGACGCGATGATACTCGTCAAAAAGCTTGGCAAAATGATGATTACCGGTCTTCAACCGATGGATGGTGTCTTTGTGTTCGGGAAACTCGCGATGCAGATCGTGTTGCTGCAGTTCCATGATGCGTCCTTGCTTCCTAGTTAGAAATAAAAACCAGCTGCGGCGCTCAAGCCTCATCCGGTTCAGGATCTTCCACGGCTGTTCCGCGCGGACTGTCCGTCCGCGGCGCGCTGGCCGCAATCTTTGGTGTGCTGCAGGTCACGTCGCCGCATTGGGCACGATGACGCAGGGCATGGTCCATCAGTACCAGCGCCAGCATCGCCTCGGCCACCGGCGTGGCGCGGATGGCCACACAGGGATCGTGGCGGCCGTGGGTTTCCACCGTGACTGGCCGACCCTGCTTGTCGATGGAGCGGCGCGGCAGGCGAATACTGGAAGTCGGCTTGACGGCGATATGCACCACGACATCCTGACCGCTGGAAATGCCGCCCAACGAGCCGCCAGCGTTGTTCGAGAGAAAGCCTTCCGGCGTCATCTCGTCGGAATGTTCGGTACCCTTCTGCGCGACGCTATCGAAGCCGGCGCCGATCTCGACACCCTTTACTGCGTTGATGCCCATCATGGCGTAGGCGATGTCGGCGTCCAGCCGGTCATACACCGGCTCGCCCCACCCTACCGGCACGCCTTCGGCCACCACGGTGACCTTGCCGCCGACGGAGTCGCCGGACTTGCGCAAGGCGTCCATATGGGCCTCGAGCTGCGGCACGATGTCGGGATCGGCCGCAAAAAAGGGATTACCGTACACTCCTTCCCAGGACTTGAACGGGACCGTCATTTCACCAAGCTGCGACAAAAAACCGCGCACGAGGATGCCATAGCGCTCGCGCAACCATTTCCGGGCGATGGCACCAGCGGCCACGCGCACGGCGGTCTCGCGTGCGGAGGAACGTCCGCCGCCACGATAGTCGCGGATGCCGTATTTCTGCCAGTAGGTGTAGTCGGCATGCCCGGGCCGGAAGGTCTCGGCGATATTGCCGTAGTCCTTGCTGCGCTGGTCCTCGTTGCGGATCAGCAGCGCGATCGGCGTGCCCGTGGTGCGGCCCTCGAAGACGCCGGAAAGGATCTCGACCGTATCGGATTCTCGACGCTGCGTAACATGCCTAGACGTGCCCGGCTTGCGCCGGTCCAGTTCGACCTGGATGTCCGCCTCGCAGAGCGCCAACCCGGGCGGACAGCCGTCAACGACGCAACCGATGGCTGGGCCATGCGACTCGCCGAAGGACGTGACACAGAACAGTTTTCCAAGGGTATTGCCGGACATGGGAAGACTGGAGTGGAAACTGCTGCAAGTTTATCATAGGGGCATCTCTCGCTTCCCCGGCCGCCATGAGCAAAAGTCAGTCCCGCCAGCACGGCGGCAAGACATCAAAGAAGCCCGCCCCCGCTGCCCCCGTGCCGCCGATCCAGCCCGTCGTGCGCTGGCAACGCACCCAGCGCTATGTCTGGGACAGGGGCGGCAGCAAGGGTGGGCGAAAATAACAAGGGCCGCATCGCGGCCCTTGTGTTTGAGTCTGGGCAAGCTCAGGTCTTGGCCACCGTCTCGTCGCGCAGAGCGCGGCGGAGGATTTTGCCGACGTTGGTCTTCGGCAACTCGTCACGAAACTCGACCAGCCTGGGCACCTTGTAGCCGGTCAGGTTCTCCTTGCAGTGGGCGATGAGCGCCTCGGCACTGAGAGCCGGATCCTTCTTCACGACAAAAATCTTCACCGCCTCGCCGGATTTCTCGTCCGGCACGCCAACCGCCGCCACCTCGAGCACGCCCGCATGCATGGCCACGACTGCCTCGATTTCGTTCGGGTAGACGTTGAAACCGGAGACCAGGATCATGTCCTTCTTGCGGTCGACGATGCGGAAAAAGCCTTTCTCGTCCATGACCCCGACGTCGCCGGTGCGCAGGTAGCCGTCCGGCATGATGACCTTGGCGGTCTCATCCGGACGGTTGTAGTAGCCGCGCATCACCTGCGGGCCGCGCACGCAGATCTCGCCGGCTTCACCGATGGGCATATCGTTGCCGGCGTCGTCACGGATAACGACTTCCGTGGAGGGCACCGGCAGGCCAATGGCGCCGTTGTATTCCTTCAGATCAAGCGGGTTGATGGTCGCTGCGGGCGAGGTTTCGGTCAGGCCATACGCCTCGATCAGCGGCACGCCGGTGACCTGCTTCCACTTGTCCGCCACCGTTTTCTGCACCGCCATGCCGCCGCCCAGCGTGATGCACAGTTTTGAGAAATCCTGCTTGACGAAGTCCTCGTTGTTGAGCAGGGCGTTGAACAGGGTATTCACGCCGGTGATCGCCTCGTAGGGATGCGCAGCCAGCTCCTTGGCGAAGCCAGGGATGTCGCGCGGATTGGTGATGAGCAGGTTGCTCCAGCCGATCTTGAAGAAGGTCAGGCAGTTCGCCGTCAGGGCGAAGATATGGTAGAGCGGCAGTGCCGTGACAATGGTGCCCTGCTCGGGCAGGAAGGGCTTCAACCAAGCATGCGCCTGCTGCAGGTTGGCGATGATGTTGCGGTGGGTCAGCATGGCACCCTTGGAAACGCCTGTCGTGCCGCCGGTGTACTGCAGAAAGGCAATGTCCTCGTGGCCGACATCGACCTCCTTGTAATCAAGCCGCGCACCGCGCGCCAGGATGTCGTTGAAGCGCAACGCCTGCGGCAGGCTCCAGGCCGGCACCATCTTCTTGACGTGCTTGACGACGAAGTTGACGATAGCGCCCTTGGGAAAGCCGAGCATGTCGCCCAGACTGGTGACGATGACATGCTTCACCGGCGTTTTGGCGATGCATTCCTGCAGGACGCTGGCGAAGTTCTCGACGACGATGATCACCTCAGCGCCCGAATCCTTCAACTGGTGCTCCAGTTCACGCGCCGTATAAAGGGGATTGCAGTTCACCACCGTATAGCCGCCGCGCAGGATGCCATAGATGCATACCGGGTCCTGCAGCAGGTTGGGCATCATCACGGCAACGCGGGCGCCCTTGGGCAGGCCGAGCGACTGCAGATAGGCGGCGAAGTCCCGCGTATGGCCGTCCAACTCCCCATAGGTGAGGGACTTGCCCATGTTGGTGTAGGCAATGCGGTCGCGGAATTTGCTTACGCTGCGGTCGAACAATTGGCCGATCGACTTGAATTCGTTGACGTCGATCTCCGCGGGCACGCCGGCGGGATAGCTCTTGACCCAGACTTTTTCCATCTCCCCTCCTGATGATTGGTTTCAGTTATACGAAAGAAGACAACGATAAATACCCCCCCTGCGCACGCTCGCCGCGCAGGAAAAACTCGGGTAATCAGGTGCTGCCGGTCTCGGCGGGCCAATCGCGGATGTAGGCCTTCAGCATCCGGTTCTCGAAGCCCTGCTCATCGAGTACCGCGCGGGCGACGTCGTGAAAGGAAATCACGCCCATCAGCGTGCCGCCATCCATCACCGGCAGGTAGCGCATGTGATGCTCGACCATGAAGCGGCGCAACTCGTCGACCTCCATGTCCGGGCCGGCTGACATCGGGTCGCGCACCATGACGCCGGACAAGGGCACGGCACCCCAGGCGGCACCACCGGCATGCGCAGCCTTCAGCACTTCGCGGAAGGTCAGCATGCCGGCCATACGCCCGGCATCGAAGACAACCAGGGAGCCGACATCCTGCTCCGTCATGATCGCCACCGCATCGGCCAGCGTCTTGTTCGGTCCGATCGTAAATAGGACTTGGCCCTTGACCGCAAGAATTTCCCTGACTTGCATGCTGTCCTCTTTAATTGTGGCTATAGACTTTATTGATCTTAGTCGATTGCAAGGTCCGGCGAAAGAGCCATCGCTCTAAATATCCAGGCTCTCACCCTCACTGAACACAAGCCTGCAATGCACCGGCTTACCAGGAAAGATCGTCCTGACCGTAGCCCGGTAACGCTCCATCTGGATTCGGTAGCACTCCAGCAACTCCGCTTCCGGCCTGCCGCTCTTGTAGTCCAACACCCAGTAGCCGTCGGGCATCTCGACCAGTCGATCGATCCGCCCCACACTACCGTCCGGCAAAGCGAACTCGACCTCGTTGAGGGCCCGCAAATAGCATGCCGGGTCGAACAGTACCTTCAGCCGTGGCGCCTCCAGGATGGATCGGGCCGCCGCGCAATAGGCCGGCCAATCGGCAGCGGCCATGCTCTGCGGGGGCCGGCTCGGGTCGCCACCCGCACTGAGCCACTCAAGGGCGGCATGCAGCCGATTGCCGTAGGTCATCCCGGGACTGGAAGCCTCGATTCTCCGTCCCACGCCGGTCACGGGCAAATGTCGTTCCACCACCCCAGGCGGCACCGCCACGCTTTGCGACACTACCGCCAAAGTCGGCAGGTCGCCGTAAGTGCCATCATTGTGGCCCAGTGCAACAAGCGCCGCCTCGATGCGCTCCCAGAAACTGGCTTTCGCCCTGCCGCGCGCGGAAACGATGCCGCTGGCGAAGAAGTACTGCCGGGCACGCGTCATCGAAACGTATAGCAGGTTCAGCTCTTCGCGAGCGGCACAAACCGCTTCGGCCTCGATCAGCACTGTCCGGCGCGCACCGCACTCGTCCTTGCGCCCAAGCATGGACAGATGCGTCGGGCGCACCGATTCCGGCGGCCAGTCGAGCAGCAGCGACCAGGCATCGGCCGGCTGGTGCGTGTTGTCGGCATCGATCAGCCAGACGATGGGCGCTTCCAGCCCCTTGGCGCCGTGGATGGTCAGGATGCGAACACGGTCGCTTGCCTCGTCCGCATGGATCGTGCCCTCGTCGGGCGCCTCATCCCCCCCGTCCACGCCCAGCCGGGCCAGTTCGTCGAGGAAGCGCGGCAAACTCGGATAGCGTCCGGCGTCAAGATGCAGCGCAAGAGCGATGTAGGCTTCAAGGTTGGCGACCACGCCCGGCCAGAGCGCGGCGGGCACCGCGGCGAGATAGCGCGCAATGAGATCGCCATCATGGTAGATGCGATCGAGCAGGTCGTGGACCGGCAAGCGCGCCGCGGCGATGCGCCAGTCGGCCAGCAGACGGGCTGCACGAAGCAGGGAAGGGGATGCTGCATCCTCCCTCGCGCTTGCCTGTAGCCGCAGCCACCAGTTCGATTCGTTGCGTGCAGCCAGATTTAGCAGATCCTCGTCGCTCACGCCCAGGGTGGGCGAGCGCAGGGCGTGGGCCAGGGCCAGGTCGTCCGCCGTCGCCACCAAGCAGCGCAGTAGCGCGGTCAGGTCAGCCGCCTCTAGGGTACGCAGCAGACCGCCGCGGCCGACGCTGAGGTAGGGAATGCCCGCCGCGCGCAGCGCGCACTCGAACTCAGGCAGGATGCCGCGCCGCCGTGTCAGCACCATGATGTCGCCGAAGCGCGCCGGGCGCGCACGCCCGCTGTCCTTGTCGATCACCGCCCAGCGGCCGACGATCTCCCCGGATGCGCGCTGCCAGCAGCGAGGCCTCTTCGCGGCGGCGGCTATCCTCCACTACCGCCTGCGGCCGGGCGAGCGGGTCGCGCCAATGCGACGGCTCGACGATGTCCTCTTCTTTCGCGCACAGCGGCAGCAATTCGACGCGGCCGGGCAGATCGTCGTTGATACTGCGGTGCGGTCGGAAATGGGGGAACTGCGGCTCGTCCGCAAAAACCCGGTTCACCACCTCGATGAGATGCGGCGCATTGCGCCGCGTCGTATCGTTCGCCAGCAGCTGCGCACCATATTCCGCCTGCAGGAAATCGGATGCGCAGTCGAATACGCGCGGCTCGGCACGGCGAAAGCGGTAGATCGACTGCTTCGGATCCCCCACCACGAAGACGCGCGGCCGGACAACGTCCGGCGCCCCGTACGCGGCCAGCCAGGCCAGCAGGATCTGCCACTGAAGGGGGTTGGTGTCCTGGAACTCGTCGAGCAGGATGTGGCGGTAGCGCGCATCCAGCCGCGCCTGCAGGAAGGCCGCGCGAGACTCGTCGGCCAGCATGCGTGCGACGTGCCATTCCAGATCGGCGAAATCCATCAGCCGGCGCTCGTGCTTGTACTGCTCGATTGCATCCAGCCAGGCCACCCCCGCGGTCAAGACGTGCAGGTTCAGTTCGTAGGCCTGCTCCTCGCGCCGGGCCGCCTGAACCGCCAGCATTCGCTCGCCCAGCCGCGCATGCAGGTCGAGCAGGCGAGCGGCGGCGGCACCGAAACGCTGCTCGGCCTTCTTGCTCGCTTCGCGCCTGCGCAGCGTGCCCTCCTTGGTCAGCAATGCGGTCACGATGAGATCGAACCGCGTACCGCTGTCTGCCCCGGCGAAAGATGCCTCCAGCCGGGTTGCCGCCTCGAGATCGCGATCGAGATCGCTGCGCCGAAGGATGCCGGCGTATTCATGCAGCTTGCGCATGAACAGCTCGTCGGCAAGCAGGGTGTCGATGGCTTCGGGCACTTCGCCGACGCCGAGCTGATCGCGCAGGATGGACAAGGCTTGCGACAGCGCATCGGCACCCTCCCCGGCATAGGCATGCCATTCGGCGCGGCGATCCGACAGACGGAACAGCAGATTTCGGGTCGCCTCCGGACCGGCATGCTGCAACAACCAAAGCAGGGACGCGGCTGCGGCATCGTTGCGCCGGCCGCATGCCGCAGCGAAGAGCTGCCACACCTCGTCCTTCAGGCGGACGCCGGATTCATGCAGGACGAAACCGGCCAAGTCGCTGGAAAGCGGTGCGCCCTGCACCAGGCGGGCAAACCAGCCATGGAACGTACTGACGGTGATCGATGGTTGGGCGCGCAGCACCCGCTCATACAGGCCGCGCGCCCGCTCCATCGCGGCGTCAATGCCCTCAAGGGGCACCGCACGCTGCAGCAGGAAATCGCACACCGCATCATCGCTGCCGACGGCCAGCTGGCGAAGCCAGTCCGACAGGCGCTCCTCGATCTCGCGCGCCGCCTTGCGCGTGTAGGTGATGGCGAGAATCTCACCCGGCGCGGCTCCGTCGATGAGCAGGCGCAGAATGCGCGACACCAGCAGCCAGGTCTTGCCGCTTCCCGCACAGGCCTCGACCACCACCGAGCGCCGCGGATCGAGCGCCTGGCCGATGAAGGATGCATCGCTCAACGCTGCACCTCATCAGCATGGTAGTCACGGCGGCACACACCGCGCACCTCGCACCAGGTGCAGACTGCATCGACACCGTGGGCGGGCAAGCCGACACCCAGGCGCAGTGCGTCGATAACTGCCGTCAGTCGTGCGCCCTGCGCGCGGGCCATTTCCTGCACTTCCGGCAGGGGGAGTCCGGCCGGCTTTTCGCCATCCAGGGCGACATAAGCCGCTTCGCTGACCTGCCCCCCCTGCAGGAGGGCATAGCACGCCAGCTGGACATCTTCCGAGGGCTCCGCGAGGCGGCGCTTCAGGCCCTGCGCATCCTGCGTCTTGTAATCGAGCACCGCTTCGCTGGCGTCGGCCCTGCGGTCCAGGCGATCGAGGCGGCCATGCAGCACCAGCTCGCCGCCGTCCGCCAGCGACAAGCTGCGCTCGCGCTTCAGCTCGCCTCCGACGTAGCGCCAGCCATCCGCCTCGCGTGCCTTCTGCCAGGCGATATAGCCGGGCAGGCACTTGAGCCAGCGCGACTGCCAGGCATGCTCGAGAAAGTTTTCCTCGATCGCGGGCGCGAAAACTTCCCGGCTGATAGCTTCCAGGTCGGCCAGCAGCGCCTCATCCGCCTTGCCCGACAGCTGCGCATGCGCGGCATGGAAGCGCAGCAGGATGCGGTGCACGAACTCGCCGTAATCACGCTTTTCCAGCGCCTCGCGCACCTCCTCCGCTTCGCCCAGGCCAAGCATGTAGCGCGCATAGAACTGGTAGGGGCAGGCCATCAGGCTCGCGTAGGCGCTGGCGGATAGCTGCAGCGGCACCCGCTGCGGCGCGGCGGGCCGGGGCATGGCCGTTCCTTGGCCGGCATCCGGTCCTGCAGCCGTCATCGGCGCCGCGACGGGCCTGACCACCAGGTCGTCGCCCCAGGCACGCCCATGCAGCACGGACAGCAGGCCGAGTTCCGGGGAAATCAGATTGGCCTCGTCGCCACGCACAATCTGCCAAGTGGCCGTCACTTCCCCGCAGGACACGATCAGGCCAGCCAGGTCGTCCCGCAGCCGCGCCTCCGCCTCGGCCGGCAGAGACAGCCCCAGATCGCTGCGCACCGCCTGATTGCCGAATACGGCGCGGGAAGACATAGGCGCCAGATTGTCGCGGTCGGCACCGATGAGGATGGCCGCATCGAAGCGGCGCAGCCTTGTCGCCGCCAGGTGCGTCATGACGAGCGGGCTCTCGATGCTGCGATCGACGAAGGTCGCACTTTCCAGTTCTCGATTCAACCAATCGCGCCACTCGCCGAAAGTCAGCCGCGTGGGGACGGCGGACAGCTCCTCGTGACGCGCATGCATCAGCTCGAGCAGGGTTGCGCCGGCTTCGTCGCGCTCCAGCCCGGGTATGGCGCCGAGATCATGGAACGCCCGCCGCAGCCCGGCCAGCCAGTCGGCAGCGCTGGCGCCTCCCCACGGCATCCGCTGGCGCGCCGCCGTAATGCGCTTGAGCATGTCGACTGCCTCGCTGCGACCCGGCTCCCGCGCCAGCACGGCCTCGTAACGGCCCAGACCGTAGGCCAGATTGTGCCGCGCCAGACCCTCCTCAAGTTGCATCAGGCCGGCCAGCCTCTGCGCCTCTGACCAGTCTCCGAAGAGGAAGGGGGATTTGACGAGATCGAGCAGGTCGCGGTGATAGGCATCGGTGGCCACCACCTCCAGCCAGGCGTCGACCAGGGCTGCGGCGCGGGTGGTGGACAGTTTCCAGCCGGTTTCGTCCTGCACCAGAATGCCATCGCGTTCGAGCAGCGCCCGCGCGCGTCGCGCCGCCACGCGATCGGCCGCCACCAGGGCGATGCGCTGGCGGCCGGTGCCGAGCCAGCGGCGCACCGCGGCGGCGACAGCCTCGGCCTCCTCTTCCAGGCTGGCGGCTGCAACCAGACGCAAGCGTCCCGTCAAAGGGCTGTCCGCAAAATCGGCGCGGGCAGCCTCCGCCCGGCCAGCCAGCGGCGGCGACTCCTCCTTGCCGGGCGGCCAAGCGTAATTGAGGAGGCGCATCAGGGGCGAATCGGCGACGTCGCGCAGCGGCTGGAAAACCGTCACGGCCTGCCGTGCCGCCCAGGCACGGCAGAAGGCCGTCTCGGTCGGCCGCAGTTCACCCTCGCATACCATGAACAGGGGGGTGGTCGATGCCGCGGCCAGCTGCGCCAGGGCCATCGCCATGGCGGCATGGCGGCCCGGCGGACCGGAAGCCTCCGCACGCCAGAGGCGATGCACCACCTCTGCCTCGAAGCGCAACAGTCCGGAGCCGCGCGCATCGTAAGCCCGCTCGAGACGGTCGAGTAGCTCGGCTTCGTCTTCGGGCAGGCCGATGTCGCGCTCATTCAGTTCATCGAAGAGCGCGATCAGCTCAACGCAGATTTCCCACAGGGCCCCCGCGGCGAACCAGCCCCGCTCGCGCAACTGCCGATAGAGCGCCAATTGGCGCTGGCAGTCCGGCTGGCCGCCGGCATTGGCGGCAGACGCCAATTGGGCCAGCGTCGCCATACGCGGCAGCAGTAGGACGCAGCCAGCCGCCTCGGCCAAGGCTTGGCACACTGCGGGGGCCAGGGCTGGACTGGGCAGGACGATCAGGGCGGCGGAAAGATCGGGCAGCTGCGGACGGCAGGCCTCGACGATGTACTCGGCGCAGTGGGCGACGAAGTCCGCCGAATGGGGAATGCGGCGGGTTACGAAAGGGCGCGCGGCCTCGGGCATGGCCGGGGCAATGTCAGGAGGACGCGGCGTGGATCAGCGTTCCAGCTTGTCCAGCTTATCCTTTGTCTTGGCCCATTCATCGGCGTCGGGCAGAGGATCCTTGCGTTCGACGATGACATTCCACAGCTTCGACAGTTCGGCGTTCAGCGCCGTGAAATGTTTCTGCGTATCGGGTACGTCGTCCTCGGCGAAGATGGCCTCGACCGGGCACTCGGCCACGCAGAGAGTGCAGTCGATGCACTCTTCGGGATCGATGACGAGGAAATTGGGGCCTTCGTGGAAGCAATCGACCGGGCAGACATCCACACAGTCAGTGTACTTGCATTTGATGCAGGGTTCGGTCACCACATAAGTCATGGGCGGTGTTCCTTCGTTTTTCCAAGGGATGGCGGGATCAGTCTTGTGCATGGGGATATTAGCATAGGGTGGCCCGCCCTTCAGGCCCCTCGAGGCGCCCATTTCGCCGGCCCCCGTACTTCCCTTGCGGCCGCTTTTTCGCTACGATAGCCTCCACAATCACAAGCAAGCACAGGCATAAGCGGCAATTCCCGGCTTTTTTCCCGCGTTACTGCATCTCGACCCTTGACCCATTCCCGGCACAAGCGTCGCCGGCCACACAACACTTTGCGAGGAAACAATGAGCGAGCATATTCATTACGTCACCGACGCCAATTTCGAGGCCGAGGTGCTGCAATCGGCCACCCCCGTCCTGGTGGATTACTGGGCCGAATGGTGCGGCCCGTGCAAGATGATCGCCCCGATCCTGGACGACGTCTCCAAGGAATACGCCGGCAAGCTCAAGGTGGCCAAGCTGAACATCGACGACAATCAGGAGACTCCGGCCAAGTTCGGTATCCGCGGCATACCCACATTGATGCTGTTCAAGAACGGCAACGTCGAGGCAACCAAGGTCGGCGCCCTATCCAAGTCCCAGCTCACCGCCTTTATTGACAGCAATCTCTGAAAGACTTACAGTCCTACCTGAATCCCCACCGCGTCACGGCAGATAACCAGTAGCTCCCCGTCGGCGCGGGCGCGGGTCCGGCTGCAAACCCAAACCAACCCCAACTTTTTTCCCTGAACTTTCGAAGTTCTCTTTTCCGCTTCACCACCTCACTTCCGGGTCCTTATGCATTTATCGGAGCTCAAGACTCTCCACGTCAGCGAGTTGCTCGACATGGCGATCGCCAACGAGATCGATGGCGCCAACCGCCTGCGCAAGCAGGAACTGATCTTCGCCCTTCTCAAGAATCGCGCCAAGAAAGGCGAGAACATCTTCGGCGACGGCACGCTGGAAGTGTTGCCCGACGGTTTCGGCTTTCTGCGCTCGCCCGATACGTCTTATCTGGCGGGCACGGACGACATCTACGTCTCGCCTTCGCAGATCCGCCGCTTCAACCTGCACACGGGCGACTCGATCGAGGGCGAGATCCGCACGCCCAAGGACGGCGAGCGCTACTTCGCGCTGGTCAAGGTGGACAAGGTCAACAACGAGCCACCGGAAAATTCCAAGCACAAGATACTCTTCGAGAACCTGACCCCACTGCATCCGACCGAAATCATCCGTCTGGAGCGGGAAATCCGAGCCGAGGAGAACATCACCTCGCGGGTCATCGACATGATCGCGCCGATCGGCAAGGGCCAGCGCGGCCTGCTGGTGGCCAGCCCGAAGAGCGGCAAGACGGTGATGATGCAGCACATCGCCCATGCCATCACCAGCAATCATCCGGATATCTCGCTGATCGTCCTGCTCATCGATGAACGCCCCGAGGAAGTCACGGAAATGACGCGCTCGGTCAAGGGCGAGGTGGTCGCCTCGACCTTCGACGAACCCGCTTCGCGCCATGTGCAGGTCGCCGAGATGGTCATCGAGAAGGCCAAGCGCCTGGTCGAGCACAAGAAGGACGTCGTCATTCTTCTCGACTCCATCACGCGTCTGGCGCGCGCCTACAACACCGTAGTTCCGGCCTCCGGCAAGGTGCTCACCGGCGGCGTGGACGCCAACGCCCTGCAGAAACCGAAGCGCTTCTTCGGCGCCGCACGCAACATCGAGGAGGGCGGCTCGCTCACCATCATCGCCACCGCGCTGATCGACACCGGCAGCCGCATGGACGACGTCATCTACGAGGAGTTCAAGGGCACCGGCAACATGGAGATCCACCTTGAGCGGCGTATGGCGGAGAAGCGCGTCTACCCGGCCATCAACGTCAACCGCTCGGGCACGCGCCGCGAGGAACTCCTGCTCAAGCCGGAAATCCTGCAAAAGGTATGGGTGCTACGCAAGCTTCTGTACAACATGGACGACCTCGAGGCGATGGAATTCCTCCTCGACAAGATCCGCGCGACAAAGAACAACGCCGAGTTCTACGACGCGATGCGGCGCGGCTGATCCGGAATTGCAAACTCCCTGTTTTTCAGGGATAATGCGCGTTTTTATGGGCAGCCGGGTTATAAAACCGTGTCGCTGTCCTAGTCAGAGCAGAGGAACCCATGAAAGCCGATACTCATCCGAATTACGTCGAGATCGACGTCGCCTGTAGCTGCGGTAACAAGTTCAAGACCCGCTCAACCAGTGGCAAGCCCCTGACCATCGAAGTCTGTTCAGACTGCCATCCGTTCTACACCGGCAAGCAAAAGATGATCGATACCGCCGGGCGCGTCGAGCGATTCAACCAGAAATACGGCAAGAAGCAGGCCGCCGCCTGATCTGTCGGGCATTCTGCGAAAAGGCAGCTTCGGCTGCCTTTCTGCTTTCTGAGCCCATGATGGGTACAATCTACCCGCCGGCATAAAACAACCCCCAGTCCGACGAATGATGCCCCTGCCGCGCCTGCCCTTCGCCTTCCCGCCGCGCGGCGCCGTGCTGATCGTCTTCTGCGTCCTCTACACCCTGCCCGGCCTCATCGGCCATGACCCATGGAAAGGTGACGACATCACGCATTTCGGAGTGGTGTATTCCATCTTCCAGGGCGGCGGCTGGCTACCACCGCGGCTGGCCGGTGAAGTCTGGCTGGACTCGCCACCGCTTTATCACTGGGTGGCAACCGTACTGGCCAAGGTTTTTGGCCTCATTCTGCCCCTGCACGATGCCGCGCGCCTGACCTCCGGCCTATTCACCGGTGTCATGATTGCCTGCCTGGCAGGCGCGGCAAGGCAGTGGGTCGGCCAAGAAGCTGCGCGCGGCGCCATCTTCGTCGCTATCGGTTGCCTGGGATTGCTGGTGCACGCTCACGAGGCACAACCCGCTCTGGCCTTTCTCGCCGCCACCGCCGCTACCTATTACGGCCTTGCATTGATGCCGCAGCTTCCCCTGCGCGGCGGTGCAGTTGCGGGCGCTGCGCTCGGGCTCGGCTTTCTGGCCGCCGGGCTGCCCTCGCTGATTGCGCTTGGGACGCCGCTCATCCTGCTGTCCCTGATCTCGTCCCGGCTACGCACCGCCCTCGCAATGCGCGGCATGCTCGCTGCGCTGGCTATCGCCACCACCCTGATCCTAGCCTGGTCCCTGGCGTTCTATTGGCTTGAGCCAGTCTCGTTCGCTGCATGGTGGGCGCGCGAAATAGCGGATTTGAAGCCTGTAGCCGACTTTCCGTTCTCCCTGTGGAATTTCCTCAAACTGCTGGGCTGGTTCGCCTGGCCCGCCCTGCCCTTGGCGGCGTGGACCTTGTGGAAGGAGCGGCGCAGGCTAGGCGAGTTGCGAACCCTCGTTCCACTGACCTCGTTTCTCGTCCTGCTCACCATGCAGAGCCTCATCACCGATCCGCGCAGCCTGAACGCCCTCCCCCTGCTGCCGCCGTTGATCCTGCTCGCCGCCCCCGCCACCCTCTCGCTGCGGCGCGGGGCCGCCAATGCCTTCGACTGGTTCGGCATGATGACCTTCACGCTGCTGGCCAGCTTGATCTGGCTGGGTTGGGTGGCAATGGTGACCGGCATGCCGCGCAAGATCGCCAACAACTTTGCCAGGCTGGAGCCGGGCTTCGTCGCCCAGTTCTCGTCCCTGGCTTTTCTAGCCGCACTGGCGCTGACGCTCGCCTGGCTCTGGCTGGTCTTCACCAGCCCGCGTGCGTCCCAGCGCAGCGCGGTGCACTGGGCAGCCGGCGTTACGCTTTGCTGGGGGCTGATGATGGCACTATGGACACCCCTGATCAATCATGGCAGAAGCTACCGTTCCGTCGCGGATTCGCTCAAGGCGGCGCTTCCCGCCCATAGTGGCTGCATTGGCGAGCGGGGCTTGTCGGATGCTCAGCGTGCCGCCTTCCACTATTTCGCGGGCATCAAGATGTCGCGGGAGAGAAGCCGGGCGGCGGCATGCTCCCTGTTCCTGGTCCAGGGCTCGGCACAAAGAGAAGTTTTGCCGCCCGGAAAGGGCTGGCGCAAGATATGGGAAGGCCACCGTCCCAGCGACCGCAACGAACGCTTCCGCCTCTACGTCAGACAATGATCTCCCTAACGCACACCCCGCAATGGCGAGCCCTTGCTGCACACAGGGACACGCTGGCCACAGCGCACCTGAATGAACTCTTCGCCGCCGACCCGCAGCGCTTCGCCCGCCTGTCGCTGTGTTGCGGCGACCTGCTGGCCGATTTTTCCAAGCAGCGCCTGACTGCCGAAACGCTTGCTCTGCTCGTGCAACTTGCCGAAGCGCGCGATCTGGCCGGGTTCCTGCGCCGCATGACTGCCGGCGAGGCCATCAATGCCACGGAGAACCGCGCAGCCCTACACATCGCCCTGCGCGCTGAGCGGCCGTATCAAGTCGGCGGCGAGGATGTCCTGCCCGGGGTGCTGGCCACGCGTGCGCGCATACGCGAGCTGTCCGACGCCATTCGCTCTGGCAGCTGGCGCGGCAGCGGCGGCGAACCCATCACTGCTGTCGTCAACCTCGGCATCGGCGGCTCCGACCTCGGCCCGCGCATGGCCACACAAGCGCTCGGCGCGTACGCCGACCCGAAGCTCACCGTGCGCTTCGTCGCCAACATCGACCCAGCGGAGTTCGCCGATACGGTGCGCGACCTGGATCCGGCCCGCACGCTGTTCATCGTCTCCTCGAAAACCTTCACGACGCAGGAAACGCTGGCCAACGCCCGCGCCGCCAAAGCCTGGCTCGGCGACGCCGACCCGGCGCGGCACTTCATCGCTGTCAGCAACAACATCGCGGCAGCGCAGGCCTTCGGCATCCCGGCCGGGAATTGCCTGGCCATGGCCGAATGGGTGGGCGGCCGCTTCTCGATGTGGTCGGCCATCGGACTGCCGCTCGCCTGCGCCATCGGCATGGATGCCTTCGAGGAACTGCTCGCCGGCGCGCGCGAGATGGACGAGCATTTCCTGACTGCGCCCTACGCGGAAAACCTGCCCGTGCTGATGGCCCTGGTCGGCCTGTGGAACATCGATTTCCTTGGCGCCGAATCGCTCGCCGTCATTCCCTACGCGCATCGCCTAAGCCTGTTGCCGGCCTACCTGCAGCAACTGGAGATGGAGAGCAACGGCAAACGCGTCACGCTCGACGATGAAGCCGTCGGCTGCGCCACCGCGCCCATCCTCTGGGGCATGGCCGGCTCCGTCGGCCAGCATGCCTTCCACCAGCTTTTCTACCAGGGCACGCGACTGACGCCCATAGACTTCGTCGTTCCCGTGGGCGACGCCAATCCCGAGCAGGAAGCGCTGGTGGCCAACGCCCTGGCGCAGAGCGCTGCCGTGATGAAGGGGAAAACCCTCGAGGAAGCGACCAACCAGCTGCTTGCCGCCGGGAAAACGCCGGCTGAGGCGGCGCGTCTCGCACCCCATCTCGTCTGCCCGGGCAACCAGCCCAGCACGACGCTGCTGACGCAGAAACTCACGCCGCACGCGCTCGGCAGCCTGATCGCCCTCTACGAGCACAAGGTGGCCGTGCAGGGCTGCCTGTGGGGGGTAAACAGCTTCGATCAGTGGGGAGTGGAACACGGCAAGCAGATGGCGCGCGAGATCCTGCCCAAGATGCTCTCCGGCGAAGGCCAGTTCGACGCATCCACGACCGGCCTGCTGACCGCCATCCGCGCGTGGCGGAAACCGTGACTACAGTCTGATGAAATTGTCGCGGTAGTAGCGCAATTCCTCGATCGACTCGTGGATGTCCGCCAGCGCCGTGTGCGCCCCCTTCTTCACCACGCCCTTGTAGACCTCCGGCTTCCAGCGCCGCGCCAGTTCCTTCAGCGTGCTGACATCCAGGTTGCGGTAGTGGAAATACGCCTCCAGGCCGGGCAGCCAGCGCGCCATGAAGCGGCGGTCCTGGCAGATCGAGTTGCCGCACATAGGCGAGGCGCGCTCCGGCACGTACTGGCGCATGAATTCAAGCAACTCCACCGTCGCCGCTGCCTCGTCGGTGCGCGAGGCGCGCACCTTGTCCACCAGCCCCGACTTGCCGTGGGTGTTCCTGTTCCACTCGTCCATGGCATCGAGCACGGCATTGGCTTGATGCACCACCACCACCGGCGATTCGGCCAGGACAGTCAGGACGCTGTCCGTTGCCACCATGGCGATCTCTATGACGCGGTCGCGGTCGGGTTCGAGGCCGGTCATTTCCATGTCCAGCCAGATGAGGTTGTTGGGGTCTTGTGCCATAATTTCGCGAGAACTGGAAAGACTTCATTTTGTCACAGTTCATATCCATTCCCGGCACCCCAATGACGCTCGCCTTCACCTCAGTCTTTCTTGCCGCACTGCTCCTGACCACCCTGCTGCGCTTGTGGCTGGCGCGGCGCCATGCGCGCCATGTCGCCGCACACCGCGAAGCGGTGCCCGAAGCCTTCCAGGAAACCATTTCGATGGAAGCCCACCAGCGTGCGGCCGACTACACCGTGGCCAAGATCCGTCTGGCCATGGTTGAGGTCATCGTCGGCGCGCTCTTCGTGCTGGCACTCACCCTCGGCGGCGCCCTGCAGGCCCTGCATGAGGCATGGGCTGCCCTCGGTCTCGACGGCATGGCGCACGGCATTGCCTTCATCGGCAGCCTGGCCGTACTGAGCGCGGTTGTCGACCTGCCCTTTTCGCTCTACCGTACCTTCGCCATCGAGGCGCACTTCGGCTTCAACAAGATGACCCTGCGCCTGTTCTTCGTCGACCTCGCCAAGGGTGCCCTGCTCGGCGTCGCCATCGGAATGCCGGTGCTGCTGGCAGTACTGTGGCTGATGGAAGGCATGGGGTCGCTTTGGTGGCTCTATGTCTGGCTATTCTGGCTCGGCTTCAACCTGCTGGCGCTGCTCATCTACCCCAGTGTGATCGCCCCGCTCTTCAACAAGTTCACCCCCCTCGCCGATACCTCGCTGAGGGAGCGCATTGAGGCATTGATGACGCGCTGCGGCTTTCGCGCCAGCGGCCTCTTCGTCATGGACGGCTCGAAACGCTCGGCCCACGGCAATGCCTATTTCACCGGCTTCGGCCAGGCCAAGCGCATCGTCTTCTTCGACACCCTGCTGGAAAAGCTGGCCCCGGAGGAGATCGAGGCCGTGCTAGCGCACGAACTGGGCCATTACCGGCTGCGTCACGTCTGGAAGCGCATCGGCGTGCTGGCCCTGGCGAGCTTCGGCTTCCTCTGGCTGCTCGGCGTACTCATCGACGCACCCTGGTTTTACGCGGGCCTCGGCATGAGCTCGCACGGTACCGCGCCGGCGCTGGTGCTCTTTTCGCTGGCCGTCCCGGTATTCACCTTCCCGCTGGCGCCGCTGATGAGCGCCTTCTCGCGCCGGCACGAATACGAAGCCGACGCCTACGCCGCGCAGCAGACCCGTGCCGGCGACCTCGTCGCCGCGCTGGTGAAGCTCTACCGCGACAATGCCGCGACGCTGACCCCCGATCCGCTCTACTCCACGTTCTACGACTCCCACCCCCCGGCAGCGGCGCGCATTGCGCAGCTGAAGGCGGCCTGAACGTGCACGCCGCCGTGTCGCAGAGGCTGACTTTCAACGACCTGGCCGGCGGCACCTGCCAGCCATGCTCAGGAGCCGGTCACCGCCTCGATACCTCGCGGCTGGACGAACTGCTGACTTTGCTGCCAGGCTGGGAAAACGACGGCAAGTCGATCGTCAAATCCTTTGCCTTCGCCGACTACGAGGCAACGCTGGTCTTCGTCAATGCCGTTGCGCGCATCGCGCAAGTGCAGGATCACCATCCTGACATCGCTTTCGGCTACAACCAATGCCGCATCGCTTACGCCACGCACTCCGTCGGTGGCATCTCCCTTAACGACCTCATCTGCGCAGCGAAAATCGAAGCGCTGCCCCGCCCTTGAGCCAGACCGGCACCGTCGTCGCCGCCTTCGGCCGGCAATACGAAATCGAACTGGAAGACGGCGCCCTCGCCCTGTGCTACCCGCGCGGCAAGAAAAGCCATGTCGCCTGCGGCGACCGTGTCACAGTGGAACTCTCCGCGCCCGACCACGGCGTCATCGCCGCCGTGGCACCGCGCAGCACGCTGCTCTATCGCAGCGACGCCTACCGGCGAAAACTCTTCGCGGCCAACGCTACGCAGGCCATCATCGTCGTCGCCGCCGAGCCGGGTTTCAGCGACGAACTGGTGACGCGCTGCATCGTCGCCGCCGAGCAGCAGCACATGCGCGTGGCGATCGTCCTCAATAAAATCGACCTTGCCGACAAGGCCGCAGCCGCCCGCCGCCAACTGGCGCCCTTCCTCGCACTCGGCTATGCCGTGGTTGAATTGTCCGCAACACGAAACGCCGAAGCCATTCGCCCGCTGCTCGCCGGCCAGTGCAGTGTTCTAGTCGGACAAAGCGGCATGGGCAAGTCCACCCTCATCAATGCCTTGCTGCCGCACGCCCAGGCCGCCACGCGCGAGATCTCCGACGCCCTTGATTCCGGCAAGCACACCACCACCCACACACGGCTCTACCGCCTCGACGCCGCCAGCAGCCTCATCGACAGCCCCGGCATGCAGGAATTCGGCCTCGCCCACCTGACGCGCGCCGAGATGGAACAGGGCTTCCGCGAATTCCTGCCCTATCTGGACAAGTGCCGCTTCCGCGACTGCCGCCACGACCGCGAACCGGACTGCGCCCTGCGCGCCGCCGTATCGCAAGGCAGGATCAGCGCGAACCGCCTCGATCAGTTTCACAAGCTCTGCGCTTCCTGCGGGAAATAGCCAGGGAAAGTCAGTCTCCGCACTACGGCGAGGAAAAAGATACACTCGACCATTCACGACGCATTGAGCGATTTGGCATGGACATACTGCTCTACTGGGTTGCGCTGGCTGCCGTCGCGGTCAACGCCCTGACTGGCGTGCTTGACGCCGGCCGCAAGCAGATGGACCTCATCGGCGTGGTCATGGTGGGTTGCGCCACGGCGCTGGGAGGCGGCACGGTGCGCGACCTCCTGCTGGATCGTCCGGTATTCTGGATCAGCGACCAGACCTACCTCCTCGTCGCCCTGGCGACGACGCTGGCCATCTTTTTTGCGGTGCGCGGCCTGCGCCTGCCGCCGCGCCTGTTCCTGATTCCGGATGCCGTCGGTCTGGCGCTGTTTACCATCGTTGGCACACAGGTTGCACTGGAATGGCAGGCGCCCTGGCTGGTGGCGAGCCTGCTCGGTGTCATCACCGGCGTGGTCGGTGGCGTGCTACGCGACGTGCTGTGCAACGACGTGCCGCTGGTGTTCGTGCGGGGCGAGCTCTACGCCTCCGCCGCCTGGGCCGGCGCGCTGGCGCTGATCGGCCTGCAGGCGCTTGGCGTTTCACCGGTCATGGCATCCTGGGGCGGGATGGCGGTCGTCCTTGTCGCGCGCCTGCTCGCCATGGCCTTCCGCATCACGCTGCCGACCTACTCCGAGCGCAAGTGATGGCAACCCACCGCCTCAGTAAATGAAAACGGGCCGGTCACCCGGCCCGTATTACCTGCAACAAACTGCGGTTCTTTACACGCGTTCCCATATCGTCGTGATGCCCTGGCCGCCGCCGATACACATCGTGGCGATGCCGTAGCGGCCATTGACGCGGATCAGCTCGTGCAACAGCTTGGTGATGATCACCGCGCCGGTGGCGCCGACCGGGTGGCCGAGCGCGATGGCACCGCCGTTGACGTTGGTCTTGGCCGCATCGAAGCCGAGCGCCTTGGCCACGGTCAGCGACTGCGCCGCGAAGGCCTCGTTGGATTCGATCACGTCGATCTTGTCCAGCGTCAGGCCGGCCTTCTGCAGCGCGACCTTGGTCGAGGGGATCGGCCCCTCGCCCATCACTTCGTTGGGGACGCCGGCGATGGCGTAGGCGACGAGGCGTGCAATCGGCTTGTGGCCGCCGGCCGCCGCCTTGGCCGCATCGGCCAGCACCAGGAAGGATGCCGCGTCGTTGATGCCGGAAGCGTTGCCGGCCGTCACCGTGCCGTCCTTCTTGAAGGCCGGTTTCATCTTGGCCAGCGACTCCATCGTCGTGCCGGCACGCGGATGCTCGTCGGTGTCGAACACCACGTCGCCCTTGCGGGTCTTGAGGGTGATCGGTGCGATCTGCGACTTGAAGCGGCCTTCGGCGATGGCTTTCGCCGCGCGCGTCTGTGATTCGACGGCAAAGGCATCCTGGTCTTCACGCGTGAAACCATGTTTAACCGCCAGATTCTCGGCGGTAATGCCCATGTGGCCGACGCCAAACGGGTCGGTCAACACGGCCACCATGGCGTCGATCGCCTGGGCGTCGCCCATGCGCGCGCCCGAGCGCAGCGCCGGCAGCAGGTAGGCACCACGCGACATTACCTCGACGCCGCCGCCGAGCGCGAAATCGGCGTCGCCCAACAGGCTCGCCTGGGCCGAATTGACGACGGCCTGCTGCGACGAGCCGCACAGCCGATTGACCGCGAAGGCCACCGAACTCATCGGCATGCCGCCCTGGATGGTCGCCACGCGCGCGACGTAGGCATAACGCGACTCCGTCGGTATGCAGTTGCCGACCGTCGCAAATGTCACCTGTTTGGGATCGACGCCGGCACGCGCGATCGCCTCCTTGACGACCAGCCCGCCGAGGTCGGCCGGCTCCATGCCGGCGAGCGCGCCATTGAAGGTACCCACCGCGCTGCGCACGGCGCTCAGAACCACCACTTCTCTCTTGTCAG
Source organism: Betaproteobacteria bacterium (assembly GCA_016703785.1). Taxonomy (GTDB): domain Bacteria; phylum Pseudomonadota; class Gammaproteobacteria; order Burkholderiales; family Rhodocyclaceae; genus Desulfobacillus. The sequence goes on along the minus strand of JADJBM010000010.1, from coordinate 92,671 downwards.
CCATTTCGTAACTCCTGAATGAATTCAACCAGCCCAACTGGCGACGCCCAGCAGCGTCAGCAGCAACAGACAAAGCACCAACGTACGCCACACCAAACCGATTCCGCTTTGCATGAAATCGGCGTCGGCCTCCTCGCCCAGTCCCAGCTCGGGTCTCTCCGTCATTTCGCCCGATTCGATGATCGGCAATCCCAGGCGCACGCCCAGCGCACCGGCACCGCTAGCAAGCAGTATACCCGCTGCCTCGTCCGGCCAGCGCGCCGCCTGGGTACGCCAGCAATACACCGCATCCTCGAAGTCGCCGACGACGGCGAAGGCCGCCGCAGTGATGCGCACCGGCAGCCAGTCGATGACAGCGAACGCTCTGACGGAAAAACGGCCGAAGGCGCCGAATTCAGCGTCCTGGCGCTCGCCCCATTGGCGTCGGAAGTAGTAGGCCAGCCGATACATCAAAGCCCCGGCCGGGCCCGGCAGGAGCACGAACCAGACGACCACCGCGAAGACGTGGCGATGAGAGGCGATCAGCGCCTCTTCCATTGCCAGGCGGGCGATCTCGGTGGCGTTGAGCCCGTCTGCCGAACGGCCGCGCCATTCGCCGAGCAGGGCGCGGGCGCGTTCTGTCTCGCCCATGCGAAGCGCCAGGTGGATATCGGTGTAGAAATGGCTGAACTGTCGGAAACCCAGTGCCAGGTAGAGGATCGCCACGTTCCAGGCGAAACCGAGCAAGGGACTCACACCCATCACCGCAAAATAAACGGCGGCGCAGGCGATCGTCGCCGGCACCACCGCCAGCAGCCAGGCAACCAAGCCGTGGCCTTCCTGGCCGTCGTTGAAACGGCCTTCGAAGAAATGCGCATAGTGCCCCAGCGGTACGCCGACAGCCGCCCGCTCTGCCAGAGGACGAATCTGTTCAAGCAACAGGACGACAATGAGGGATATGACGGTCATGGGGAGCGCGGAGGCCGGGCAACTGACGAGTAGGCTCGATTATCGCACTAGTGCCTCCGGCACAAAAGCGGGCACTAGTCGTCGCAAAGCAGGTGGTGCAGACTCACCAGCATGCCCGCCGTAGCGCCCCATATGAAGTAACCCTCGTAGGGCATGGCGTAATAATGGCGCAGCACGCCGCCGATCTCCATGCTGTGGCGCTGATGATTGGCCGGGTCGAGCAGGAAGGCGAGTGGCGTCTCGAACACCTCGGCCACTTCAAAGCTGTCCAGGCTCAGTTCGAAGGGGGGGCGCACCAGGCCGACCACCGGGATCACGCTAAAACCGGTGCCGGTATGGTATTCCGGTAGGATGCCGACGACCTCGACCCGCTCCCGGCCGAGTCCGATCTCCTCCTCGGTTTCGCGTAACGCTGTAAACACCCGGGAGACATCGCTGCCCTCGCAGCGACCGCCGGGAAAGCTCACCTGCCCGGCATGGTCGTTGAGGTGGGAAGTCCGCTGGGTGAATAATACTGTGAGTCCCTCAGGACGTTCGATGACAGGGACCAGCACGGCAGCAGGCGTCAGCCCCGACGGGACGCCTTCTTCCTCAACATGCTTCAACTTGCGCGGCCCGGCGAGGCGTAGTCGCAGCCAGTCCGCCGTAGGCGCAATGATCTCCTGTTTGGGAAGACGTGTCGTAGCGTTCAAGTCAGCACCATAGAAACAAGGGCTGGCACTAGTAGCGCTTGCGCAGCGTCATGGTCTGCCCGTCGCGTTTCATTTCCATGCGATTGAGAAAACTCATGCCCAGCAGAGCCATCGGCAGGTCGTGCTGGTGCACCATTCCTTCGACGCTGCTCAGGGTGACATCCCCCACCCGCACGCTATCCAGCGTAACGAGCCAGGCCTGGGTGACGCCGTTCGCCGTCTGCACCATGACCGGCCGGCCATTGCTGACATTGATGTTCGCACGGCGGGCGTCGGAAGCGCCGAGGGCAACACCGGTGGCACCGGTGTCGACCAGGAAACGGATCGTGGCGCCGTTGACCGTGCCGGTGGTAATGAAGTGGCCACGACTGTCAGCCGTCAGGCTGGTGGTCTGGCTGCCGCCGTTGTCGCCGCCAGCGTGGGCATGCTGGCCGATGGCAAGGCGCTGGCGCTTGCCGCCAAACTCGACCGTGGCGCTGTCCTGATCCACTGCGACGAGCCTGACGCCGCCGACGCTTGCCCCCACGGCAACCGTGCGCGGAGCGCCGCCATCGACAACCAGCACCGCCTTGCCGGGGAACAGACCGACCACGCCGACATCGGCTGCCCAGGCCGGAAGCGCTGCGAATGCGCAACAAAGCATGGACAGGCTAAAATCTCTCATTCGCCACACCCATTTACACGTCATGAAGCCGGTTGCCATTTTCCGCCATTTCCGCACCGAAGGTCCGGGTTATTTTGCCACATTCCTCGACCGCCACTCGATCCCATGGCAGCTCGTCTGCATAGACGAACAGGATGCTGTTCCGGCAGGCATCGAGCGCTTTTCCGGCCTGGTCTTCATGGGTGGCCCCATGAGCGTCAACGACCCCCTGCCGTGGGTCGCCCAGTCCTGCGACCTGATCCGCGCCGCCGTCGCAGCCGATATTCCGGTGCTGGGCCACTGTCTCGGCGGGCAACTCATCGCCAAGGCGCTCGGTGGCGACATCACGAAGGCCCCGGTAAAGGAGATCGGCTGGGGGGCGGTGCGGGTACTGTGCAGTGACGAGTCACAGGCCTGGTTCGGCGACCTGACCGGCTTCGAGACCTTCCATTGGCACGGCGAGACCTTCAGTATTCCGCCCGGCGCCGCACGTCTGCTGGAGAGCGACCATTGCGCCAACCAGGCCTATGCGCTAGGCAAGGTGTTCGGCATGCAATGCCACGTCGAGATGACGGAGGAGATGATCCGGCAATGGTGCCAGGACGGCGCCGCGGAAATCGCCGCATCGGGCAGTCCAGCGGTGCAGGCACCGGGAGCCATGCAGGCGGGGATGGGGCCGAAGGTTGCCGCGCTCAATGCCGTCGCCGACCGCATCTACAGCCGATGGATAACCGGATTGGCGCGGGTCTGATCAATCCCGGAAGTTGTTGAATTGCAGCGGCACGTCGGTAATGGCCTTCCTCACCAGCGCAATGGCATCCTGCAGGATGTCCCTCTTGGCGCTGGTAACGCGCACCGCTTCGCCCTGGATACTGGCCTGTGCCTTGAGCTTGCCGTCCTTGATGGCCTTGACGATCTTCTTCGCCAGTTCCCCGGCAACCCCCTCCTTCACCGTGGCAACCTGCTTGACCGTGTTGCCGCTGACCTTCTCCACTTCGCCGCGCTCGATGAAGCGCACATCGACGCCGCGCTTGGCGAACTTGGCGACGAGAATGTCGTAGACCTGGTCGAGCTTGAAGTCATCGTCGGCGAACAGGGTCAGCGTGTCGTCGCCCTGCTCGATGCGAGCATCGGAGCCCTTGAAGTCGAAGCGGTTGGCGATTTCCTTGTTGGACTGCTCGACGGCATTGCGCAGTTCGACCTGATTGACCTCGGAAACGATATCGAATGACGGCATGGCTTCCTCCGTAGACGGATCTGACGAAAGTGGTTACTCGAAATGGCAGACATAGTCCAGCAACTCGACGGTCTCGATGTCGAAGCTGCTGTTGCCCGGCACGCTGAACTGCTCGCCGGCGCCGTATTCCCGCCACTGACTTTCGCCCTTCAGGCGCACGCGGCAGCGGCCGGCGTTGATCTCCATGACTTCCGGTGCGGCGGTGTTGAAGATGAGCTGCGATGGAAAGATGACGCCGACGGTCTTTTTCGTGCCGTCGGCAAAGAACACGGAGTGGCTGATGCACTTGCCGTCGAAATAGACATTGGCCTTCTTGACCACGGAAACATTGTCGAACGCATTGCTCAACCCGGACATCTCAGATCCCCCACATTTTCTTGATGATAGCCTTGGCGGCAAAACCCAGCATGCCGAAGGCCAGGACGAAAAACAAAATGAACGTGCCCATCTTGCCCGCCTTCGACCGCCAGGCCAGCTCGCCTATGATGAACAGCATGTACAGGATGAACGCCGTCAGGCCGAATGTCAGCCCAAACTCGGCGATCTCCGCTTCGGTGTAGCCGAAGATCGTCCCCGGCATTCCTGTCGAACTCCTCAGCGTTTGCGCCTGGCGCGGTTCGCGGCGATGCGCATCCGCAGGGCATTGAGCTTGATGAAGCCACCCGCGTCGCGCTGGTCGTAGGCGCCGGCATCATCCTCGAAGGTGGCGATGGTCGGGTCGAACAGCGAATCCGTCTTCGAGTCGCGGCCGACTAGGATGACGTTGCCCTTGTAGAGCTTGAGACGCACCCAGCCGTTCACGGTCTGCTGCGTGTGGTCGATCAGTGCCTGCAGGGCGCGGCGCTCGGGGCTCCACCAGTAGCCGTTGTAGATCAGGCTGGCGTAGCGTGGCATGAGGTCGTCCTTGAGGTGCGCCACTTCGCGGTCGAGGCACACCGACTCGATGGCGCGGTGCGCCTTGAGCAGGATGGTGCCGCCGGGCGTCTCGTAGCAGCCGCGCGACTTCATGCCGACATAGCGGTTCTCGACCAGGTCGAGGCGGCCGATGCCGTGTTTGCCGCCGATCTGATTCAGCGCGGCGAGCAGTTGGTGGGCCTTCATCTTCTTGCCGTTGAGGGCGACGGGATCACCCTGCCTGAATTCGAGATCGAGGTACTCGGCCTTGTTCGGCGCCTTCTCCGGCGACACCGTCCAGCGCCACATCGACTCCTCGGCCTCCGCCGCCGGGTCTTCCAGGTGGCGGCCTTCGTAGGAGATATGCAGCAGATTGGCGTCCATGGAATAGGGTGAGCCGCCCTTCTTGTGTTTCATGTCTACCGGAATGCCGTGTGTCTCGGCATAGGCCATCAGTTTTTCGCGCGACAGCAGGTCCCATTCGCGCCAGGGCGCGATCACCTTGATGTTCGGCATCAGCGCATAGGCGCCCAGCTCGAAGCGCACCTGGTCGTTGCCCTTGCCGGTGGCGCCGTGCGCGATGGCCTCGGCGCCGGTTGTTTTGGCGATCTCCACCAGCCGCTTGGCGATGAGCGGGCGGGCAATCGAGGTGCCGAGCAGGTATTCGCCTTCATAGACGGTGTTGCAGCGGAACATCGGAAAGACGAAATCGCGCACGAACTCCTCGCGCAGATCGTCGATGAAGATGTTCTTCTTCTTGATGCCGAACTGCAGCGCCTTGGCGCGTGCCGGCTCGAGTTCCTCGCCCTGGCCGAGATCGGCGGTGAAGGTCACCACTTCGCAGCCGTAGGTATCCTGCAACCACTTCAGGATGACCGAAGTGTCTAGCCCGCCGGAATAGGCAAGCACTACCTTTTTGACCTTGCTCATGTGTTTCCCATTGCTGTTACTGGATACGGTAGCTGCGATGACAGGCCACGCAGGCGCCGGTGACGGTGGCGAGCGCCTCAAGCGCCTTTTTCGTCTCTCCGGTTCTCGCCGTCCTGGCGAAATCGCTTGCCGAAGCATGCAGGCCGCGCGCGATCGCATGCATCTCATTGGGCATGAACATGCCAGGGCGCGCATTGGCCGGGGCGTTGCGATGGCGTCCCATCGCCGAGATGCCCATCGTCCGCTCGGCGACCTCGGCCGCCTCGGCATGCCTGCCGGCAGCGAGCGCTTCAATGATCTGATGCAAGGCCGTCTGGAAATCAAGCATTTCAGCACGCATTTCAGCGCGCGCCTCCTGCGGCATGACGATCGGCTGGCGTGCGTCATCTGCTGCGAAAGTCAGTCCCGGCAGGACGGCGGCAAAAGCGAGGAGCGCCCGTCTCATGGATGGACCTTGCCGAGCAGCAGATACTCGATGAGCGCCTTCTGGGTATGCAGCCGGTTTTCCGCTTCGTCCCATACCACGCTCTGCGGACCGTCGATGACCTCCGCGGAAACCTCCTCGCCGCGGTGTGCGGGCAGGCAATGCATGAAGAGTGCCTGCGACCCGGCCGCACGCATCATTTCGGCATCCACCTGCCAGTCCTCGAAGTTGCGGCGGCGTTCCTCGTTCTCCGCCTCGAAGCCCATCGAGGTCCACACGTCGGTGGTGACGAGATCGGCGCCGCGCACGGCATCCGCGGGATCGGCGAATTCCTCGTAGTGGTCGGTGCCGTACAGTCCGGCACGCTCGGGTTCGACTTCATAGCCCGGTGGGGTAGACACATGCACGTTGAAGCCGAACACCTCGGCAGCCTGCAGCCATGTGTTGCAGACATTGTTCGAGTCGCCGATCCAGGCCACTGTCTTGCCCTGGATAGAGCCGCGATGTTCGATGAACGTATAGATGTCGGCGAGAATCTGGCAGGGGTGGTATTCGTTGGTCAGCCCGTTGATGAGCGGCACGCGCGAATGCCCCGCGAAGCGTTCGATGATGTCCTGCTCGAAGGTGCGAATCATGACGATGTCGCACATGCGGGAAATGACCTCGGCCGCATCCTCGACGGGTTCGCCGCGACCCAGCTGCGTGTCCCGCGTATTGAGGTAGATGGCCGTGCCGCCCAACTGGTGCATGCCGGCTTCGAAGGAAAGCCGCGTGCGCGTGCTCTGCTTTTCGAAGATCATCACCAGCGTGCGATCGAAAAGCGGATGATAAGGTTCGTAGCGCTTGAACTTGTCCTTGATCCAGCGCGTGCGTGCGAAGACATATTCCAGCTCTTCGCTGGAAAAGTCTTTCAATTGGAGGAAATGCTTCGGTGCGGCCATGGCGGACCGTCCTCAGGCCAGGAATTCGCGGATCAGCGGCGCGAGAATCGAAACGAGTTCACGAGCGTCGTCGTCGGTGAAAACGAGCGAAGGCAGCAGGCGTATCACCTTGTCCGCCGTGACGTTGATGAGCAGCCCGCGCTCGAGCGCCCGTGCCACCAATTGGCCGCAGTCGCGATCTAGTTCAATGCCGATCATGAGGCCGTCGCCGCGGATGGCGACGACGCTGGCCTGCCCTTCCAGTGCCGCGGCGAAATCGGCGCGGAGCTTGTCGCCAAGTGCCGCGGCCCGCTTGAGCAGGCCGTCTTCCTCTATCACGGAGAGGGTCGTCAGCGCCGCCGCACAGGCCAGCGGATTGCCGCCGAACGTGGACCCGTGATTGCCCGGCTTGAACACGCCGGCCGCTTTTCCGGCAGCCAGGCAGGCGCCAACCGGCACGCCCGAGCCAAGCCCCTTGGCCAGCGTCATCACATCCGGCTTCACGCCAGCCTGCTGACAGGCGAACCAGCAACCGGTGCGACCGATGCCGCACTGCACTTCGTCGAACATGAGCAGCCAGCCGCGCTCGTCGCAAATGCGGCGCAAGCCCTGAAGGTATTCGACATGGGCGATGTTGATGCCACCCTCGCCCTGGATCGGTTCGATCAGCACGGCCACGACGCTCTGGTTGTTTGCTGCGACCTGCTCGACCGCTTCTAGGTCGTCAAAGGGCACGCGTACGAATCCGCCGACCAGCGGTTCGAAGCCGGCCTGCACCTTGCGGTTGCCGGTGGCGGAGAGTGTGGCCAGCGTACGCCCGTGGAAGGCCCTCTCCATGACGACGATGGCAGGCACGTCGACGCCTTTCTGGTGGCCAAACAGACGCGCCAGCTTGATGGCGGCCTCGTTGGCTTCGCAGCCGGAATTGCAGAGGAATACCTCATCCATGCCAGACAGTGCGGCCAGGCGATCGCCAAGTTGTTCCTGCTCGCGGATGCGATAGATATTCGAGGTATGCAAGAGACGCCCTGCCTGCTCGGCGATGGCCTTGACGAGGCGCGGGTGGGCATGTCCAAGCGTGGACACGGCGATGCCCGCCAGTGCATCCAGGTAGCCGCGGCCGGCTTCATCGAAGACTCTGGCGCCCTGCCCGTGAGTGAATGCCACGGGGAGCCGCGTGTAGGTGTTCATCAGGTGCGACATAATCGATTCTGCAAAGATCAATTGCAAAAAGCGAAAGGCGGCTCGCGCCGCCTTGCTGACAAGCGCATCTTAAGTGAAAAAGCCCTGTTTGTATATACTGGCCGGCATGACTCGCATCGCCGTTTTCAATCAGAAAGGAGGGGTCGGCAAGACCACGACCGCGCTCAATCTCGCCGCCGCCCTGGCCCGAAGGAAGCAGCAGGCGCTACTGGTCGACCTCGACCCGCAGGCGCACCTTTCGGCAGTGCATGGCCAGGCACTCGGAGACGTCGCCAACAGCATCTTTGCTTTCTATCAGGACGGGCGTTCACTGGCCGAGCTCGAAATCGACTGGGACGGCATTGGTCGCCTGATCCCTGCCCACGCCGAACTCATCAAGGTCGACTCAACGTTCGGAAAGGGGCCGACTATTCTGAATCGCCTCAACCAGGGACTCAACGATCTACACACCGACCGGGATTATCGCAGCGTGGTCATCGACTGCTGTCCCTTCCTCGGAGTGTTGTCCCTCAACGCGGTCTTTGCGGCCGACCGGCTACTGGTTCCGATTTCATCCGACTTCCTCGCCCTGCGTGGCGCCCTGCAGGTGGAACGCACCCTGCAGGCGCTCGAGCCGGTGCTCAAGCGCCGCGTCGAGCGACGCTACTTGCTGACCCGCTTCGACCGACGCCGCAACATGAGCTTTGAAATACAGAAACGCCTCACAGACCAGTTCGGCGAAGAAGTGTGCGAAACGGTGATCTCGGAGAACGTGGCAATCGCCGAAGCGCCGGCCTGCAACCGAGACATCTTCAGCCATGCCGCAACATCCCGCGGCGCGCAGGACTATGCCGCTCTGGCGGAGGAATTGACACTAAAGGATTTTGTCTAATATCAAAGAAGCCGGCCACTAACGGGTGATCAGGGCGATCACGTCCTCGTAGCTGGCCGGCACCGCCTTGGGGGCAGGCTTCTGGCAAGACCGGGAGAGGATTTCGCAGTCGCGGTAGATCTGGCGCAGCTTGCGCTCCGCCTCGCCCGCATCGCGCCCGGGTATCAACAGGTTATCCACAACGAGCCCGACTCGCGTCCTGATGCGAAAACCGTACTTCGTCAGCAAGGGTGCCTGCATGTAAATCCCCATATGGGTCAATGGGATTCGTGAAGTATATGCATCCATTCCCAATAACGCAAGCTAGCCCTTTAATTTTCCTTGTCTTTTCAAATTTTGCCTATTTTTTAAGCAGAATTCACAATTAATGCACAGCGATTCAAATCGACTGATGCTCGCATAAGGACAAAAGGGTTCTGATAGAATTCCGCCTTCGTTTCGGCAGGCGCTTCTGCATGCCGGTATACAAAACGCCATCGCATCGAGTGCCACAAGCACGACGACCGCAAGGCCCATGTCAGAGAAGCGCCCAGAAAATTTCATCATCGGCGGCTTGACGCTGGACGGAAAGAAATTCCGCCCCAGCGACTGGGCCGAACGCCTGTGCGGCATCATGTCGGCCTTCGGCGCCGATCACCGAATGAGCTACTCTCCTTATGTGCGGCCCGGACTCCACCTCGGCGACAAATGTGTTTATGTCGCCGCCCGCCTCTACGAGATCGAGCCAATGGCCTACAACTTTCTTGCCAGCTTTGCCAAAGACAACGAACTTCAGGTGATCAACACGGGGCATCCGGACGCCAAGGCCGAAGACTGAAGGACAACGCACCCGCATCTCAGTAGAAGACAAGCGCCAATGGCAGCCAAAAGAAAATGGCGGCCGGAACCGGCCGCCATTTGCAGAGACTTGCTGGTCTTACAGCGCCTTGATGGCGGCAGACAGGCGGCTCTTGTGGCGAGCTGCCTTGTTCTTGTGGATGATCTTCTTGTCCGCGATGCTGTCGATGGTGCTCATCGACTCGCTAAGGACTTTCTGGGCGGCAGTCTTGTCGCCGGCGGCAATCGCCTTGCGCACGCTCTTGATGGCGGTACGCAGTTCGGAACGCTGGCTGAAATTGCGGGCGCGACGCTTGATCGCCTGACGGGCACGCTTGCGGGCTTGTGCGGAATTGGCCATATGAGAATCTGCTAAAGCTTGGAAAAGGGGCGAATTTTAGGCCTTTTCCAGCCCGAATGCAAGCTGCGCGACGGGCTGACAAAGCCGATACCATTACGGCATGAATCTGCTCAAGGTCCTGGCCACGGTCAGCAGCATGACCCTGCTGTCGCGCATTCTGGGCTTCGTTCGCGATTTCGTCATTGCCCGGGCCTTCGGCGCCGGCGCCGCCACCGACGCCTTCTTCGTCGCCTTCCGCCTTCCCAACCTGCTACGGCGCATGTTTGCAGAGGGCGCCTTTTCGCAGGCCTTCGTGCCGATCCTGGCCGAATACAAGAATCAGCGGGAGGCGGAGGAAACCCGACGCCTGGCCGACCACGTCGCCACGCTGCTTTTCCTGGCGCTGCTGGCGGTCACCCTCCTCGGCATCGCCGTCACGCCCGTCCTGATTTACATCTCAGCGCCGGGCTTTGCGGCCGATGCCACCAAGTTCGAATTAACCATTGATCTGACGCGCATCGCCTTCCCCTACATCCTCTTCATCTCGCTGGTTTCGCTGTCCGGCGGCATCCTCAACACCTGGAGCCGCTTCGCCGTGCCAGCCTTCACGCCGGTGCTGCTCAATCTCGCTTTCATCGGCATGGCGCTCTTCGCCGCACCGTATTTTGACCCGCCGGTACTGGCGTTGGCCTGGGCGGTGCTGCTCGGCGGCGTGCTGCAACTCGCCCTGCAGATACCCTTCCTGGCAAAGATCGGCATGCTGCCGCGGTTTTCCTTCTCGCTCGCCGATGCAGGCGTCAACCGCATTCTCAAGCTGATGTTGCCGGCCCTGCTCGGCGTTTCCGTCACGCAGATATCACTGCTCATCAACACCATCTTTGCATCCTTCCTGCCCAACGGCAGCGTCTCCTGGCTGTACTACGCCGACCGGCTGATGGAATTCCCCGCCGGCCTGCTCGGCGCTGCCCTGGGTACCATCCTGCTGCCCAGCCTGGCCAGGAGTCATGCCGACAATGACCGCGGGGAGTTTTCCGCCCTGCTCGACTGGGGACTACGGCTGACCTTCCTGCTGACCCTGCCGGCTGCGCTGGCGCTGGCCCTCCTCGCCGTACCCCTGCTCTCGACCCTGTTCAACTATGGCGCCTTCCAGGCCGATGACGTGCTGAAGACGCGCGACGCCTTGATGGCCTATAGCGTGGGCCTGACCGGCCTCATTCTGGTCAAGGTGCTGGCGCCGGGCTTCTATGCGCGGCAGAATATCCGTACGCCGGTAAAGATTGCCCTCGTCACTTTGGCTGCCACACAGGTAATGAACGCCGTTTTCATCGTGCCGTTGCAGCACGCGGGACTGGCGCTGTCCATCGGCTTGGCCGCCTGCCTCAATGCGGCGCTGTTGTGGCGCGGCCTGCGGCGCCGCGGCGACCATGTGCCGCAGCCGGGCTGGCATCTTTTTGGATTGAAACTGACCGCCGCGCTAGTCGTGATGGGCGCCACGCTGTGGTTTGGCATGGGACAACAGGCGAACTGGATCGGCGCACCGCCGCTGGCGCGCATGCTGCGGCTGTCGGCGCTGGTGGCCGGCGGCGGCGCGGCCTACTTCAGTACCTTGTGGCTGCTCGGTTTCCGGCTCAAGGATTTCACGAAGAAAGGCCGGACATAAATTGCGAAGGAGGAGATGATGAAGTTCTGGAGCGAAAGTTTCACCCGCATCATCCACGGCGACAACGCCTTCTGCAGCCCTCATGCGCAGAACCACGTTTGCCTGGGTGGCAACCACAACCCGCATATGGCTTGGTCGGACCTTCCGGCGGCAACCAAATCGCTTGTACTAATCTGCCACGACCCTGATGTGCCGAGCCGGGGCGATGACGTCAACCAGGAAGGTCGCAGCGTGCCCGCCTCGTTGCCGCGCGTTGATTTCTTCCACTGGGTGCTGGTCGACCTGCCGCCGCAGCCGCCGCACATCGAGGCCGGCGAATTCTCGCAGGATGTCATGCCGCGCGGCAAGAACGGCCCGGGCACTGCGCGCGGCGCGCGCCAGGGCCTCAACGACTACACCGGCTGGTTCGCCGCCGACAAGGACATGGCGGGTGACTATTTCGGCTACGACGGCCCCTGCCCGCCGTGGAACGATGAGATCCCCCATCGCTACGTGTTCACGCTCTACGCACTGGACATCGTCCGCTGCTCGGTCGAGGGAAAATTCACGGGGCAGCAAGTGCGGGAGGCCATCAAGGGCCACGTTCTGGAAGAAGCCGGCATCACCGGCGTCTACACGCTCAACCCGGACGTCAAACTGTAGGCGATCATTCCCCCGCGCCGAGCCCTCTCGGCGCGGGTCGGCAGCGCCGCTCCACTCGCCTCCCCGGTGAAGGATGACGGACAGGCCGCTGGTCATGTCGTCCACCTTCACATCGTGGCCGAGCTTTTCCAACTGCGGCCGCAAAGCCTCAACGTTCGTGCCGCGCTCGAGTTCCGTCGGACCATTGCGGCTGCCGAAATGCGGCAACGCCGCAGCTTCCGCAGGAGAGAGGTTCCAGGCCAGCAAAGCCAGCAGGGTTTCCGCCACATAGTTGATGATCCGGCTGCCACCCGGCGAGCCAAGCAATCCGACGATTTGACCCATCGGATCGTAGACCACGGTCGGCGCCATCGAAGAGAGCGGGCGCTTGCCCGGCTCGACGCGATTCACCACCGGCTTGCCGCCTACCTCAGGACGAAAGGAGAAATCGGTCAGCTGGTTGTTGAGCAGGAAACCGCGCACCATGATGCGGCTGCCGAAAGCCGCCTCGATGGAACTGGTCATCGACACGGCATTGCCTTCGGCGTCCACGATGACCAGATGCGTCGTCGCCGGAAGTTCGGCGGGTGCATCCTCGCCGAGGGTCTTCCTGTCGGTCAGCTCTCCCGCTGACGCCCGCCCCATGCTGATCTCCGGACGAATTAGTCGCGCCCGTGCCGTCAGGTACCCCGGATCGAGCAGGGCAGTCATGGGGACATCGACGAAGGCGGGATCGGCCAGATAGCGGGCGCGATCGGCATAAGCCAGCCGCCCCGCTTCGGCAAAACGATGGACGCTTGCCAACGACAGGGGCGCCTGCTCGGCTGCGGCTTCCGCGAAAGTCAGTATCTGCAGGACGGCGAGTCCGCCCGAACTGGGCGGCGGCATGCCGCATACGCGATGGCCGCCCAGCCGCTCGCCACACACTGGCTCGCGTTCGACCACCTTGTAGCCGGCCAGATCCGCCTCGACAAGATCGCCCGGGTTCCTGGCATGGCCCCGCACCGCCTTGACCATGTCGCGCGCAATCGGACCTTCGTAGAAATATTTCGTGCCGTGTTGCGCCAACGCCAGCAGGGTGAAGCCGAATGCCCGGTTGACGATCTTCGTGCCGACCGGCTTGGGCTGGCCGTCAGCGTCGTAGTAAAGGCGGTACGCGGCCGGATCCTCGCGCAAGAAGCGGTCTTCCGCCAGCAACCTGTGCAGACGCGGCGACAGCGGGAAGCCCTCCACCGCCAGCCGCAATGCCGGCGCGAATAGGCGTGGCCACAGCGTCCTGCCGTGATTGCGGTAGACCTGATCTAGCAGCGCAGGTAACCCCGGCACGCCGACCGACCGACCGCCCACCACAGCTTCGTAAAACGGCAGCGGCATGCCACCCGGCCCGAGAAAGCGCTCGGGGCGCGCAGCGCCCGGCGCCGTCTCGCGTCCGTCGTAGGCGCGTAGCCGATTCTCGCGCACATCGTGATACAGCAGGAAGCCGCCACCACCAAGGCCCGAGGACTGCGGTTCGACGAGATTCAGCACCAGTTGCGCAGCGATCGCCGCATCCGCCGCCGTACCCCCGGTCCGGAGGATCTCCACAGCAGCATCGGTAGCCAGCGGATTGGCGGTCACGGCCATGAAAAGCCTGCCACGCGCCTCCTGCGCGAGGGTGAATCCGCTTGCCGCTTCGGGTTGGGCCGGAAGCTCCGCCCATGCCGCGCCAGACAGCCAGGCCGCCAACACGACCAGCCCCAGATTAAATAACTTGCTCATTTCACCGCACCAAAAAAAAAACGGGCAACCCGCAGGTTGCCCGTCATTGTGCAGCAAGTTGCGCTTATGCGATCAGCGGTACGATCAGCAGTGCAACGATGTTGATGATCTTGATCAGCGGGTTCACCGCCGGACCCGCCGTATCCTTGTACGGGTCGCCCACGGTGTCGCCGGTAACCGCCGCCTTGTGGGCTTCGGAACCCTTGCCGCCGAAGTGACCATCCTCGATATACTTCTTGGCGTTGTCCCATGCACCACCACCGGTGGTCATGGAGATTGCCACGAAAAGGCCGGTCACAATGGTGCCGACGAGCACGCCGCCAAGCGCCTGCGGTCCAAGCAGCACGCCCACCAGCACCGGCACCAGCACCGGCAACAGCGAGGGGATCATCATCTCCTTGATGGCCGCCTTGGTCAGCATGTCCACGCAGGTGCCATATTCCGGCTTGGCTGTTCCTTCCATGATGCCTGCGATTTCCTTGAACTGGCGGCGCACCTCGACCACCACCGCACCGGCGGAGCGACCGACCGCTTCCATGGCCATGGCGCCGAAGAGGTAGGGAATCAGGCCGCCGATGAAGAGGCCGATGATGACCATGTGGTTGGACAGATCGAAGGTCAGCACCTTGCCGGCCGACTCGAGGGCATGGGTGTAGTCGGCGAACAGCACCAGCGCGGCAAGCGCGGCAGAGCCAATCGCGTAGCCCTTGGTCACCGCCTTGGTGGTGTTGCCGACCGCATCCAGGGGATCAGTGACATTGCGCACTTCCTTCGGCAGTTCCGACATCTCGGCGATGCCGCCGGCGTTGTCAGTGATGGGGCCGTAGGCGTCCAGAGCGACGATGATGCCTGACATGGACAGCATGGAAGTGGCGGCAATGGCGATGCCGTAGAGCCCGCCCAGCGCGTAGGCCGTCCAGATTGCCAGGCAGACGACCAGCACTGGCCAGGCGGTCGACTTCATCGACACGCCGAGGCCGGCGATGATGTTGGTGCCGTGACCAGTGGTAGACGCTTCCGCGATGTGCTTCACCGGAGCGAAGTCCGTGCCGGTGTAGTACTCGGTGATCACCACCATCGCACCGGTGAGGATCAGGCCGATTACGGCGCAGGCGTAGAGGCGCATGACCGCGCCGCCCTCGATCTTGAGCACCTCGTTGAGCGCATTGTCCGGCATGAAGTAGGCGGTCAGCGGGTAGTAGGCAATCAGCGCCAGCACGCCGGCGACGATCAGGCCGCGGTAGAGGGCGTTCATGATCTTGCCGCCTTCGCGCGCCTTGACGAAGAAGACGCCGATGATAGAGGCGATGATGGAAAAGCCGCCCAGCGCCAACGGATAAATCACCGCCGCTTCCGCATTGGCCTTCAGCATCAGCGAGCCGAGCAACATGGTCGCCACCGTCGTCACCGCGTAGGTCTCGAACAGGTCGGCCGCCATGCCGGCGCAGTCGCCGACGTTGTCGCCGACGTTGTCGGCGATCACTGCCGGGTTGCGCGGATCGTCTTCAGGAATACCGGCCTCCACTTTGCCGACCAGGTCGGCGCCGACATCAGCGCCCTTGGTGAAGATGCCGCCGCCGAGTCGTGCGAAAATGGAAATTAGTGAGGAACCAAAGCCAAGACCGATCAAGGGATGAATAATGTGGTCAATGGTAGCGTCCGCGGGAGCGTTGGATTTGAGGAAGGCATAATAGCCAGCCACACCAAGCAGGCCGAGGCCGACGACCAGCATGCCGGTAATAGCGCCACCCTTGAAGGCGACGTCCAGCGCCGGGCCGATGCCGTTACGGGCGGCTTCGGCGGTGCGCACGTTGGCACGCACAGACACGTTCATGCCGATATAGCCGGCCGCGCCCGACAGCACAGCACCGATCAGGAAGCCAAATGCGGTGGACCAGCCCAGCTTGGGAACCAGGCCAATGACCAGAAACAACACCGCGCCAACAATGGCAATGGTGGTGTACTGGCGGTTGAGGTAGGCCTGCGCCCCCTCCTGGATCGCCGCGGCGATCTGGCGCATACGGTCGTTACCCGCAGGCTGCGCGACAATCCAGCTCGTCTGCCAGGCACCGTAGGCAATAGCCACGATGGCGCAGACAAGCGCAAAAATTAGACCTTCTGACATTTACTCCTCCTCTATCAAATCAATACCGACGGCCGCTGCCGCCTCCCTAACTGCCTGCCTGCTTTGCGCCAGGCGCCAGAGCGCCGAGCGATATCTTTTTCTCAGATATTGAACTTGCCCAGCTTCTTCTTCACGCCTACATTCTTCAAACGCACATATTGTGGCAAGCCATTCTTGTACGGCGGATAGTCCTCACCCTGGATCAGCGGCGCCAGATATTGGCGACACTTTTCGGTAATGCCGAAACCGTCCCGGGTGATGAAATCGCGCGGCATGAATTTTTCCTTGTTCGCCACGTTTTTCAATTCTGCAACTTCAATCGTCCATTTGTATGGCTTCTGGGAAACGCGCTTGATCGCCGGCATGACGGAATTGCGTCCCTTGAGGGCCAGTTCCACTGCCGCCTTGCCCGTTGCATAAGCCTGCGCGACATCGCTCTTCGAGGCGATGTGCCGCGCGGCGCGCTGCAGGTAGTCGGCCACGCCCCAGTGGTACTTGAGGCCGAGATTCTCCTTGACGATGCTGGCAATGACCGGCGCCACGCCGCCCAATTGTGCATGGCCGAAAGCATCGCGCAGCCCCTGGTCTGAGAGGAACTTTCCGTCGGCGCCCTTGACACCCTCGGATACAACCACTGTGCAGTAGCCGTGCTTCTTGACCATTCCTTCTACCCTGGCAAGGAATTTTTTCTGGTCGAAGGCAATCTCGGGAAAGAGGATGAGGATCGGCAAATCCATGTCCTTCGTCGCCGCCATTCCGCCGGCCGCTGCGATCCATCCTGCGTGGCGGCCCATCACTTCGAGCACGAACACCTTGGTGGAGGTCTTCGCCATCGAGGCGACGTCGAATGTGGCCTCGAGCGTCGATACGGCAATGTACTTTGCCACCGAGCCGAAGCCTGGGCAGTTGTCCGTAATAGGCAGGTCGTTGTCGACAGTTTTCGGTACGTGCACGGCGACAATGGGATAGCCCATGCTCTCGGATAACTGGGACACCTTGAGGCAGGTGTCTGCGGAATCGCCGCCGCCGTTGTAAAAGAAGTAGCCGATGTTGTGTGCCTTGAAAACTTCGATCAGGCGCTCATACTGGGCACGGTGTTCTTCGATGCCCTTCAACTTGTAGCGACAGGAGCCGAAGGCGCCGGAAGGCGTGTGCCGCAACGCGGCAATGGCCTTGGCAGACTCCTTGCTGGTGTCGATCAGATCTTCCGTCAATGCGCCGATGATGCCATTGCGTCCCGCATAGACCTTGCCGATCTTGCCCTTGTGCTTGCGTGCAGTCTCGATCACGCCGCACGCTGATGCGTTGATGACGGCGGTCACGCCGCCGGATTGTGCATAAAAGGCATTTTTCATACCCATAACCTCACATTATACCATTAGCTATAGAAATAATGACTGATGTCTGGCCTCAGTCCAAGGCTGCGAAAAGGGCATTCTTGATCGCATCGAGAGCGCCAACGCCAGCGATCTTGCGGTATTTCGGCGTCTTCGCTTCGCCCGAGGCAGCCCATCTTGAGTAGAACTCGACGAGGGGTTTGGTCTGGCTGTGATAAACATCCAGGCGCTTGCGAACAGTTTCCTCCTTGTCATCATCTCGCTGGATCAGATCATCCCCTGTTGCATCATCCTTGCCGGCAGCTTTCGGGGGATTGAAGACCACGTGATAGGTACGGCCTGAAGCCGTATGAACGCGCCGACCGCTCATGCGCTTGATGATTTCCTCATCAGGCACGTCGATCTCCAGCACGAAATCCAGGTCGACACCTTGGGTGCGCAGTGCTTCTGCCTGGGGGATGGTGCGCGGGAAGCCGTCGAAGAGGAAACCCTTTGCGCAATCTGGCTGCTTCAACCTTTCCTTGATCAGACCGAGGATGATCTCGTCCGATACCAACTGACCTGCATCCATCACCTTCTTCGCCTCCAGTCCAAGCGGCGTGCCAGCCTTAACGGCGGCGCGCAACATATCGCCGGTGGATATCTGGGGAATGCTGTATTTTTCAGTGATGAACGCAGCTTGCGTTCCTTTGCCCGCACCGGGTGCGCCCAGCAGGATTAATTTCATGACTACCCTCCCAAGGAAAACTTATATAACTATATGATTTCTCGGCTTTTTTCCGAGGGCGCTAAGGTACCGCTATTCCTTCCTTACGTCAAACTTACAACGTACACGCGCCAAATCTTCGACTGTATCAACACCCGGCTCGGGCGCGCCGGCAACATCCGCAACACAAATCCGAAAACCGTGCCACAACACGCGCAACTGCTCAAGCGACTCAGTTGCCTCGTTTGGCGAGGGCCCAAGCGCACCGTAGCGGCGCAGGAAGGCCGCCCGGTAGGCATAGATGCCGATATGTCGCTTGGCGCCCAGTCCCTCTGGTAGTTGTTGACGGTCGAGCGCAAAGGCATCGCGCGGCCAGGGTATCGGGGCCCGACTGAAGTAAAGGGCATGGCCGCGCGCGTCGCACACCACCTTGACCACATTGGGATTGAGGAAATCTTCGATTGATTCGATGGGATGGCATGCCGTGGCCACGACCGCCTCGGCATCACGCTCCAGTTCCCGAGCAACCTGGTTGATGAGTGCCGGCTCGATGAGCGGTTCGTCGCCCTGGACATTAACCACGATGACGTCTTCGGACCAGCCCTGCCCGGCAGCCACTTCGGCAAGACGATCCGTGCCGCTGGCGTGGTCTGCGCGCGTCATCGCGACACGATAACCATGCCGCTCGACCGCGGCGCGCACTTCCTCATGATCGGTCGCCACAAGTATTTCCGACGCATCGCTTTTCGCGGCGCGCTCGGCAACTCTCACGACCATGGGTTTTCCGGCGATATCGGCCAGCGGCTTGCCGGGAAGTCGGCTGGAAGCATAACGGGCGGGGATGACGACCTTGAAAGACACCGGATCCCTCCTCCACCTGTGGCGGACGTTCAGCCCGCCGCTTCGTCTTGGCTCAACTGACGCGCTTCCTCTTCCAGCATCACCGGGATGTCGTCGCGCACCGGATAAGCCAGCTTGCAGGCCTTGCACACCAGTTCCAGGTTGGCCTTGCGGAAATCGAGCGGTCCCTTGCAGACCGGGCAGACGAGTATTTCAAGAAGCCTGGCATCCATTGAGTTTCTCCACCAGCCATTGCGCAAGATCGGGATCCAACTGCGCCTCGACCGGAAGCACCCAGGTTTCCGGCGGCGCAAAGGCTTGGCATTTTACCGCATCTTTCTCGGTCATCAGCAGGGCTTCGCACTCGGAGAAAGCCAGATCGGAACGTCGAAAGACATGATGATCAGGAAAAGCGTGCGTCTCCACCTGCAGGCCCATCCGCTCAAGTTGCCGGAAGAAACGGGCAGGATGACCGATGCCCGCCAGCGCGTGCAGACGTCGGCCGCGCAACGCTTCCGCGCCGCAGGTACGCAGCGGGTCATGCAAATTGCGCAATCGATCTCCGACAAGGTGCATGCTGAATACCTGCCGAGCTTGGGCCCCTTTTGGAACCGATGCATCGCCATTCAGCACCAGGGCATGCGCTTCGGTAATGCGCGTAGGGCACTCGCGCAATGGCCCGGCAGGCAACGGCCAGCCATTGCCGATGCCACGCTCGTCGATTACGACAATCTCGACGCCCCGCACCAGCCGCGCATGCTGCAGCCCATCGTCTGCAATCAGCACATTGCAGTCCGGGTGAGCCGACAAGAGCGCCTGCGCCGCCGCAACGCGATCGCGGCCAACGAAGACCGGACAGCCTGCACGGCGCGACAACAGCAACGGTTCGTCGCCAACAAGTGTCGCATCGCACGCGGGAGACACCGCATGGACACCCTGCGCAGTGCCACCGTAGCCGCGACTGACTATGCCTGGCCGCCAGCCTCGTTTGGACAGTTCCAGCACAAGATATAGCACCAGGGGCGTCTTCCCGCTTCCACCTGCGGTAATGTTACCGACGACCACCACGGGAACCGGCAGTTTGATCGACGCCAGCCAGCCCTGACGATACGCCAGACGCCGCAAATTGACTGCCAGTACGAACAGCAGCGCTATGGGCAAGAGCAGGGCCGAGCGCAAGCCGCGCTGCGGCCAGCCATCCTCAATCCACTGCTTCAAGTCCATGAATGCCCTGACTGAAAATAAAACGCCACACGCAAGCGTGTGGCGCATGATACTGCTGGGCCTTTCCTAGCGCGACGGGTTCTGCGTGGCAAAGGAGATATGGCTGTAGCCCGATTGCTGCGCCGCCTGCATGACGTCGATCACGCTCTGGTGCGCCGCCTTGGCATCGGCATTAATCACCACCACTGGCTCTTTCTCGTTGCCGCCCGCACGGCGCAAGGCCACGCTGATGGCCTCGACATCCTTGGCGCCGACTGCAACACGGTTAACCATCACGTCGCCGCTGGCACTCACCACGACATTGATTTCACTTGGTTTGTCCTGAGACTGCGTCGCGTCCGCAGTGGGTAGATTGATTTCCAGGCCGGAGAACTTGGAGTAGGTCGTCGTGATCATTAGGAAGATGAGGATGACGAGCAACACATCAATCATCGGGATCAAGTTGATTTCCGGCTCCTCCCGGAATCGACCGCGCTGGAAGTTCATGCCCGATTCCGCCTCAACTTGCTCGCTGACCGTGCACCATCTCTACGAGCTTGACCGCCTGCTGCTCCATCTCGACGACGAAACTATCTACCAGCGCCCGGAAATGACGATAGAAAATCATGGCCGGAATCGCGATGAGAATGCCGAAACCCGCGTTGTAGAGCGCTATAGAGATGCCATGGGCAAGCTGCTGAGGGTTGGCAGTCGCCGGACTTTGCGCTCCGAAAATCTCAATCATCCCAACGATGGTGCCGAACAGGCCCATCAGCGGCGCAATCGACGCGATGGTACCCAGGCTGGTGAGGAATCGCTCCAGTTCATGCGTGACGCCGCGACCCGCTTCCTCGATGGATTCCTTCATCGCCTCGCGGGTGCTTTTGACGTTGCGTAGACCCGCCGACAGGACTCGACCCAAGGGCGAATGGCGTGCAATGCGTTGAATCATCTCTTCGCTTGCGCCTCCCTGACGATATTCGGCCACAATGCTTTGCAGCAATCCCTCAGGAACAACTTTGCTCCGACGCAGCGCAATCGATCGCTCGATGATAAAGGCGACGGCGAGAATCGAGGCGAGCAGAAGCGGCCAGATGGGCCAGCCCGCAGCTTGAATGATGGCGAACACGCAAGGCTCCCGTTGTTTTTCGAGTAACGGCGAACTTTATATTGGCGATTCAGTTTCGGCAAGAAAAACCGGGGGACGGTGTCGGCGCACAACGACAGTTTCTTTATCCACAAAAGTTGTGGATAAGTATGTGAATTACCCGTGGGTGTTTTGAGTAAGTCGGCTTCCTGTAAGACTTTTTCTTACTTCGATGCAAAATGAAGCTAGAATTATTATTTATATATATCAATATGTTATCAAAACCTTCCTGAGTGGGTGCCGTAAATCAGCTCTTCCGATAACGAAAGTCATATGAGGCCTCGGCTAGAATCCGCGGATGCCTGAAAAATCAGATCATACGGTCGCCTCCGGCGAGGAAATCTTTAGCGTCACCGCACTCAACCGCACGGCGCGCCAAGTGCTCGAAGGACACTTTCCCTTGCTTTGGGTGGCAGGTGAAATCTCGAACTTGCGCCGCCCGGCCTCAGGCCATATCTACTTTGCGCTCAAGGACGACAGTGCGCAGGTGGACTGCGTCATGTTCCGCAACCGGGCCCAACTGTTGTCCTTTCGGATTCAGGACGGCATGCGTGTCGAGACGCGCGCCCTAGTCACCCTTTATGAAGCGCGGGGCGGCTTCCAGCTCAATATAGAGACCCTGCGCCATGCCGGCATCGGCGTACTGTTCGAAGCCTTTGCCCGCCTGCGTGAGCAACTGGAGAATGAAGGTCTTTTCGCGCCGGAGCGCAGGCTGCCCCTGCCTCGCTTTCCGCGCCGCGTCGGCATCGTTACCTCACTGCAGGCCGCTGCGTTGCAAGACATACTGGCTGCCCTGGCGCGCCGCGCGCCGCACCTGCCAGTGATGATTTTCCCAACGCTGGTGCAGGGAGAGGCCGCCGCCGCCAACATCGCGCAGGCGATTCTCGAAGCATCAAGCCACGGCGAGTGCGATCTCCTCATCGTCGCCCGTGGTGGCGGCAGCATCGAGGATCTGTGGGCTTTCAACGAGGAGGGTGTTGCGCGCGCCATCGACGCCTGTGCCGTCCCGGTCATCACAGGCATTGGACATGAGACCGACACCACAATAGCCGATCTGGTTGCCGACTGCCGCGCCGCCACTCCCACTGCGGCCGCCGAACTGGCCAGCGCCGGCTACGTTGAGGCACAAGCCGAACTGGTCCGACTCGCCTCCGCATTGCGAGCGGACATGCGGCGCTTGATTCAATCACGCATGCAACACGTTGACCTGCTGTCACGCCGCCTGCTCCACCCCGGAGAACGACTTGGTAGATTGCGCGCCGAAACAGCCCACCTTGCCACGCGCCTTAGCGCCGGTATGCGGCAGCGGATCGGTTCGGGCTGTATCGGCTTGCAGCAGCTTCAGGCGCGCTTCGCCAGAAATCGCCCCGACTTGCGCCATGCGCAGCGCGACCTGGATGAACTCGCCGGACAGTTGCGCATGTCAGTCTCGAACGATCTTTCCAGATTCGGGAATCGCCTGCTCAACCTCTCCGCCAACCTTGACCATCTCAACCCCCAGGCCGTGCTTCAACGGGGCTACAGCCTCGTCCGCAAAGCCGACGGCAGCATCGTCCATGCATCGACACAACTCGCAACAGGTGAAGCCGTGCGTCTGTCCTTTGGGCAAGGCGAAGCCGACGCACATGTCACGCGGCTGAGTGATAATTGACTGTGCAAATATTGCCAAATGAATCTAATCCGACTAAAATAGTCGGGAATTTGCTCATTCAGACTAACAGGAGATCACGATGGAACATGCCCTTCCCGCACTGCCCTATTCCATGGACGCACTTGCGCCGCACATGTCGAAAGAAACCTTCGAATACCACTACGGCAAGCACCATCAGGCCTATGTCACCAATCTGAACAACCTGATCAAGGGGACCGAATTCGAAAACGCCGGCCTCGAGGACATAGTCAAGAAAGCCTCGGGTGGCCTGTTCAACAACGCCGCCCAAGTATGGAACCACACTTTCTTCTGGAACTGCATGAAGCCGGGCGGTGGCGGTACCCCAAGCGGTGCGTTGGCCAACGCCATCGACAAGAAGTGGGGGTCCTTCGACGAGTTCAAGAAGGCTTTCCAGGCCTCCGCCGTGGGCAACTTCGGCTCGGGCTGGACCTGGCTGGTAAAGAAACCGGACGGCTCGGTGGACATCGTGAACACCAGCAACGCCGCCACCCCGCTCACTACCGAGAACAAGGCCCTGCTCACCATCGACGTGTGGGAACATGCCTACTATGTCGATTACCGCAACGCCCGGCCGAAATTTGTCGAGACTTACCTCGCCAGCCTGGCCAACTGGGACTTCGCGGCTATGAATTTTGCAGGCTGATGAATTAATAGAAATACATGAAGGAAAACGGCCCGCAAATGCGGGCCGTTTTCCTTTGCCTCCGGAAGGTCAGTCGACGAACTGCTTCGCGTACTCGGCGTCGTTGTAAAGCGCTTCACCGTAACGCTCCCTGCCGAACTCGCGAATAATGCGCTGCCCTTCGGGCGAGGCAACGAAGCGAATGAATTTGACGGCAGTTCCGCGCCCCGGGGTGGCGCCTTCCGGTACCGCCAAGGCATGGTAGGTGTTGACCAAAGCCTTGTCGCCGCGCAGGAGAACGCGCAGGCGGGCCGCTTTCGATTTTTCCGCCACCCAGGTACTGCTGTCGGTCATGAAATACGCCCCCTCGACGTCGGCACGCAGGAGGCTGGCTGTCATGAAGTCCTTCGTGACAACATACCAGGCACCCTCAGGCCTCACCCCGGCGGCAGACCAGATCTGCATCTCCTTCTGATGCGTGCCGGAATTGTCGCCACGGGATACGAATCGGGCGCCGGCACGGGCAATTCGCCGGTATGCCTCCGCGCCGCTACCGGCCGTGGCGACATGCGCCGGGTCCTCTGCCGGACCGACGATGTAGAACTCGTTTGATCCGACCAGGGTGCGCTGCGTTGCCCAGCCTTCCGCAATGGCTTTCTCCTCTCCACCGGGCGCGTGCACCATCACCATGTCGACCTGTTTCTCGCGCAGCAGCTTGAGCGATTGACCGGTACCGGCCTTCATCCATTTCATGCTGGCCTTCTCGCGGGCGGCGAAGGCCTCACCCAACACCTTGAGCAGACCGAGTTCTCCCGGGCTGCCTGTCGCCAGAGAGAATCGGTTCGGTCCGTCGCCGTACATCACGCCCTCCGCCGCCCCGGCTGTAGCGAAACTGGCGCACAGTGCGGCACAGACGAGCAACGCACGGGCCATGCGTCCAATCCGCGCCCATTCTGCCGCGGGCCTCATTTCGCTGCGCTCGGAAAAAACAGCTGTTCGCCGTTGACCTTGAAACCGGCGATGAGCCCCTGCCCTTCCGACGAGGTGATCCACTCGATCAGTTTCATGGCGCCGTCGTAATTGATATCGGGGTATTTCTTCGGGCTCACGGCGATGATGCCGTAAGGGTTGTACATCTTCTGATCGCCCTGGACAAGGATACCCAGTCCGGTCTTGGCGCGGTAAGCCCCATAGGTGGCGCGGTCGCTGAGCGTATAGGCCTTCATCTCTCCGGCCATGGTCAACACCTCCCCCATGCCAAGGCCGGCCGAGACGAACCAGCCACCCTTGGGCGCAACCCCCGCCTCTTTCCAATAGGATTTCTCCATCACGTCGGTGCCGGAGTTGTCACCGCGCGAAATGAACTTCGCGCGGCCCTCGCCCAGTTTGCGGAAGGCCATGATGACATCGCGCGATCCGCGCAACGCCAGTGGATCCTCCAGCGCCCCGACCAGGATGAAGTCGTTGTACATCACGTCGCGACGATTGACGCCATGGCCGTCGGCAACGAACTTGTCCTCCGCCCCCCGAGCATGCACAAGAACGACATCGACGTCGCCGTTTTTGCCCAGTTCGAGCGCCTTGCCGGTGCCGACCGAGATGACATGCACCTTGGCCCCGTGCTTTGCCTCAAAGGCCGGCAAGAGCGCCTTGAGCAGGCCGGAATTCTCCGTGCTGGTAGTTGTAGACAGACGGATGTCGCGCGCCAGCACAGGCTGGGCTACGGCAATCAGGGCACCGAGCAGCAAGCCGAACCAAAGCCTTGAACGTTGCATGGGATCAATCTCCTTGTAGTGTGTTGGATAGGCCTGCTGGCAATCAGATATGCATTGCTTTGCATATGGCGCTGCATCAACCGTCAACTACAATAGACAGAATTGTTGGAGACACAAATATGTCGCTTGATGTCATAAAGGGACTATCGCTGGCCTGCAACTGGACCTTCGGCGTCAATCCGGTGCAGCCGGAGGAGGCGCGACTGCTCGGCCTACTGGAGCGCATCCGGCGCACCGGCTCGATCGCTTCGGCAGCGCGCGAAGCGGGGATTTCCTACCGCAATGCGTGGGGCATGCTGGCACGCTGGGAGGCGAACTTCGGCCACCCGCTGCTGATCCCGGCCCGCGGCCTGGGTACGCGCCTGACCCCCTTTGCCATCCGCCTGCTTGAACTCGATACGCAGATTCGGGAAGCCATCGCGCCCCAGCTTGCTGCCGCCGCCGAGCAAATGACGCATGGCCTGGCCGAGGCGGCCGCCCCGGCGCGATCGATCCCCCGCATGCATGCCAGCCACGATCTGGCACTGGCGCTGTTGCCCGCGCGCATGGCAAAAAGGGGGCAGCCCATTGACCTGCAATTCCACGGCAGCCTGGAAAGTCTGGCGTCATTCGCCGAGGGCCGCTGCGAAATCGCCGGATTCCATTGTCCGGAAGGCGCCGCCGGGGCAACGCTATGGCAGCAATACAAGCCCTACCTCAGGCCTCGGCAACATATGCTGATTCAACTGGCGAAACGCACCCAGGGCATCATGGTTGCCCCGAGAAATCCGAAGAAGTTGCGCAATGTGCGCGACCTGGCCAAACCGAACGTGCGCTTTCTCAACCGCCAGAGCGGGGCTGGTACGCGGCTGCTGCTCGACTGGCTGCTGCGGGAGAACGGCATCGCGGCGCGGACCATTGCCGGCTACGGCGACGTGGAACTCACGCATTCCGCCGTGGCGGCGATGATCGCCAGCGGCCATGCCGATGCGGGACTCGGCGTGGAAGCAGCAGCCAGCCAGTTCGGCCTAGGCTTCGTGCCGTTGCTGAAGGAGGACTATTTGCTCGTGATGCGGCGCGAACTGATGCGCCAGCCGGCGTTTGAAGCCCTGCTCGCCCTGCTGAAGGGGAACGGGTTTCGTCGCGCCGTGCGCACCCTGCCCGGCTACGATTCGTCAGGTAGCGGTACTGAGGTGTCACCGTCCTCCAGAGGCTGACTATCGAGCGACCGGGACCTTGCCGAGGCCGTTGATTTTCGCGCCGGCCGCGAGTCCCCGGCTCCTGAACCAACCGGCATTCATTTCCAGAGCGAAGCGCACCGGCTTGCTGGAACAATGATTATCGAGGGACTGCGGCTGCATGTCGGCGATCTGCAGAATGTGGCCGCTGTCGTCGAGAAAGGCGATGCTGAGGGGGATCAGTGTGTTCTTCATCCAGAAGCACTGCACGTCGGCCTCGGGAAAGATGAACAGCATGCCGCGATGCGCAGGCATCGACGGACGATGCATCAGGCCTGTGGCGCGATCGCCGGGATTGCTGGCGACCTCGGCCTCGATGCGATGCATGCCGGCGGACAACTCGATGATCGGCGCAGCAAGCGGGGCGCCGCTCGCCAACAGGAGCAGAGCAACAGGAATGAAACGCAGGAACAGCGCGGGAGTGATCTTCATTGTGGAAGCGCCAGCTTACCAGCTTGGCGACGCGCCCGGCATATAGGCCAGCGGTGCGGATTCGACGCGCTGCGTCTTGACGCGCGCTTTGACATCCTTGCGTGCGGGCCGAGGTTCGCCTAGCCATTCGGAGAGCAGATCGCGCACCTGCTCGCACCAGACAAAAGTCAGTCGCCCCAGTACGGCGTAAAAAGGCGTCTCGCAACGGCTTGCCACACGCTCGGCGAAATCCGGCAGCCAGCGCAGGAGATGTTCGTCCATCATGGCCGCCAGCCGGCGCAGTTCTGCCGGGCCGCTTGCCCGCCGCAGGACATGGGATAAATAGAGCAATTGCAGGACCAGGTGATCATCCGGCCGCCGACGCCAGTCCTCGGCCACCAATCCTGCCATGGCATAAATATCGCGCAATGCAAACATGGCCGCCTGGCAGGCGAGATGCTCGTCGTCCGTCCACACCGATTCGCAGGGCGAGGCGCCATAAGCCCCGGTAAGGTAGATGGCGGCGTAATCGACTGCCAGTTGCTCGAGCGTCGTCGCATCCGGCGCCAGCGGCACGGCGGCAGACATCAGCCGCCAGACCTCCTTCGTCGGTTCTCCGTCAGGTAACAGGCCGAGGCTGTGCGGGAAATCGACAGCGCGCAGCGCTGCGAGCAGTTCCGCGTTCAATTCGCGATCATGCAGGGCGGCAAGGGCCTCGGCATCATCCGCCAACGCTTCGGCCATTTCGTGTGGAAAAGTCGGGGTCATGGCTTACCGTCCACCCGGCCTTTGCTGTGCGGGATGAAAACGATGGACGGGCCGGTCAGTTCGGGGTTCGCCATGTTCTTCACCCGGCGTACAGCTTTCTCGTTCGGCCCCAGTGCCGTGGTCTTCCAGGTACCGGCGGCCAGTTCGCTGATCGGCCCGATATCGAGAACGCGCATCATGCAGGCCATGACGCAATAGGGCTTGCGCCCGGCCTCCAGTTCGTCGATGCACATATTGCACTTCTTGACGGTCTTCTCCACCGGATCCCACTGCGGCGCACCGTAGGGACAGGCTGCCTCGCAGCGGCGGCAGCCGATGCACAAGGTCGAGTCGATATCCACAACGCCGTTGTCTTCCCGCTTCCAGATTGCGCCCGAAGGGCAGGTCGGCAGGCAGGCAGGCACCGCACAGTGATTGCAGGACATGTTCACTTTGTAGGCAAACACGTCGGGGAAGGTTCCGCCCTCGGCGTACATGACGCGACGAATGCGCGGCCCGGGCGGCAGGCCGTTCTTGTCCTTGCAGGCGATCTCGCAGGCGCGGCAACCGATGCAGTCGACGTTGTGATGGATGAAGCCCAACTGCGTATTCGGCTTCACCGGCCGATAGGTCTGTGCGATCTTGCGCTCCAGGGCCTTTTTGACTTCGTTGCGATCGAGTTTTTTCGCCACGTCAGTAATCCCGGCGAAACACGTGGGCGCGTGCCGTGGCTTCGACATCCCAGCCCGGCTTGTGTGCCAGCTGCGTTTTTTTTACGTTGCACAGGATGGTGTTGTAGGCGAATGCGCCGGCGGGAGAGGGCTCGTCCAGGGTGAGGAAATCCGGGTTGCCGGCACGATCG
Source organism: Betaproteobacteria bacterium (assembly GCA_016703785.1). Classification (GTDB taxonomy): domain Bacteria; phylum Pseudomonadota; class Gammaproteobacteria; order Burkholderiales; family Rhodocyclaceae; genus Desulfobacillus. Next base: position 64,050 of record JADJBM010000010.1, on the reverse strand, counting down.
ACGCCGTTCTTGTCGCGATCCATCCATGCGCCCTCGAACACCACCACCACGCCCGGCATGCAGCGCTCGGTGACGTAGGCCGGCAACACGATCCGGCCACGCCCGTTCCAGGCCTCGACCACGTCGCCGGTGCGAATGCCGAGGTGTTTCGCGTCCGCGGCATTCAGCGTGATCTCCTGCTGATAGGTTTCGCGCAACCAGGGGATGTTGTGGAAGATGGAATGGGTGCGCCAGCGCGGATGCGGCGTGATCATGTGGAAGGGGTAGATCTTCGCCATCGCATGGTTGAGCGACTCGAAAGGCTCGATCCATTTGGGTATTTCCGGAATCGGGTAGCCGTACTGGGTCTTGGTCCAGTCAGTCACTCGGGCCAGCGTGGTGGACAGGATCTCGATCTTGCCCGAAGGCGTCTTGAACGGCTTGCCCTGTTCGATCTGCTCACGGAATGCGACCAGCGGCTGGTCGAACTGAAACTTGTAAATGCCGCGGCGCTTGAATTCCTCCCAGGGCATTTTCACGCCCTGATGGTCCTGCACCTTCTTCCACCAGACTGCGAGATAGGCTTCGTCGACCGCGTCCGGATTGTTGAAATAGTCGCGACCGGCGCGCGGGTTGTAGCGCTTGCCGAAATCCTTGAGTGACGGGTCGAGCTTTTCGAGCCGGTACGCCAACTCGGTGAATACCTGGAAATCGGTCTTCGACTCGCCGAGCGGCTCGATCGCCTTGGGCCGATGGATGTAGTAATGGCCCTTGTACCAGGGCAGCGCCACGCCGTGGCGCTCGAAATGCGTCGCGATGGGCAGCAGCACATCGGCCCACAGGCCGGAGGGCGTAATGGTGGAGTCCTGGCAGACGATGAACTCCAGCTTCTTCGCCGCCTCGATTTCCCCTTGTTGACGTTCGTGAGCTGGTTGAACCAGTCCGAGCCATGCCACCAGATCGCCTTGATGTTGGGGATCGCACCGTCGAGCTTGTCGCTACGCGGCCACAGGCCGATTTCCTCGCGCTTGACGTTCGGGTAATTCAGCACGCAATGCGCCCAGCGGTCGGACTTGATCGAGGCGTACCAAACATTGGCATACTCGTCATAGGGATAGGCCACGCTCTCGGCGTGCCAGCCCTTGCCGACACCCTCGGCGCTGCCACCCAGAATGCCGATGTTGCCGGTCATCGCCTGCACGGCCGCGGCCATGCGGTTGTACTGCTCGCCGTAGGCGGCGCGGCCAGGCGCCCAGGACGCCTTCAGCGCCGCCGGCTTGGTCGTCGCATACATCTGCGCGAGTTTCTTGATGTCGACGGCCTTCACGCCGCAGATCCCCTCAGCCCATTCCGGCGTCTTCGGCATGCCGTCCTTCTTACCGAAGATGTAGTCCTTGAAGCTTTCGCGACCCTTGGCCCAGTCCGGCAGGGTGCCGGCGTCCATGCCCTGCACGAACTTGTCGATGAAAGCCTGGTCCTGCAAGTTGTTGGCGAAGATGTGATGCGCCATGCCGGCCAGCATGGCGGCATCGGTGTTCGGCTTGATGGGGATCCACCAGGCGTCGTAGCTGGCGGCGGAATCCGTGTACTGCGGATCGACCAAGACAAACTTGCAGCCGCGCTGCTTGGCCAGGCGCATGTAGTAGAAGGTGTTGCCGCCGTGGAAGGTGTAGGCCGGGTTCCAGCCCCACATGATGATGAGCTTCGAGTGGGCAAAAGCGTCGTCCTCGTTGCCATCGTCGATGGTGCCGAAGGTCATGCGGCTGGAGAAGGTCGTGCCCTGGTAGGAGGGCACGGACCATGAACTGGTGCGGCAGCCGAACATGCCGAGAAAACGCGCCAGCAGCCCTTCGATCTGGTCGGACTTGTGCAGCACGCAGTAGGAAGTGCCGGCATAGGCCTGGTCGAGGATCGCCGTCGGGCCGTACTTCTGCTTCAGTTCGACCATCTTCTTCGCGATGAGGTCGAGGGCCTCGTCCCACGATATCGCTTGAACCGACCCTCTCCGCGTTCTCCCACGCGCAGCATCGGATAGAGCAGCCGCTCGGGCGAGTAGATGCGGGTGCGGTAGGCGCGGCCGCGCAGGCAGGCACGCAACTGCGGCACCTGTTCGGACTCGAAACCGTAGGCGCCGCCTTCCTGATAGGCGCCATTGTCCGTCGACAGGCGAACGATGACGTCGCCCTTCTTGTGCGCGACCAGCATATGGCGCGAGCCGCAGTTGTGGTCGCAGCTCGTTACCACGGTGGTGAGTTGGTCGTCGGTCGAATAAGGCTCGTAGGCGTGGGCCTGGGCATCCTTGCCGCCGAAAGTCAGTTCCGTCAGACCGCCGGCGGCAGCGATCGCGCCGCCCGCCGCGGCTGTCTTGAGGAAGCTGCGGCGATGCGGATTCAGCAGGGCGTCGGTGCGGCTCTCGTCCGGCTCGGTCATGGGCGGCTCTCTGTCTGGATGACTGGCACACGCTTCAGAAAGCGCGCCTCGGATTGCGTCGGACGACCCTTTGCCCACTCGGGCACTTCGGTCGGCATATCCGGCCAGGGCGTGCGCGCATACGGATAACTGATGCGGTACCAACTGCGTCCGCCATGGCAGCCGTGGCAGGCATCCGCGCTGTCCTTGCCTGCCAATTCGATCGCCGCAGCATCGAGATAGGTCACCCCATGCCGCTTCGTGCGGATGGCCGCGTGACACGTCAGGCAGTTGTAGCCAAATGCGGCCTTGTGCTCCTCCCACGGGCCGGGCAGGCCCATCAACTGCCAGGGGAACTCGCCGTGGCACTTCAGGCAGACGGTTTCCGGATTCACCTGCTTCCTCAGAGTGAATCCCGCATCACCCTGCTGCGCCGAGTCCGCAGTGGCGCCTTGCGCTTCCTCGCGCGGGTCGTGTCCCTGATGGCAGGTATTGCACTGCAGCTTCATCCACTGCTTCGCCAGCGGCGTGGCGAGATGGCGGCGATGGAAGGTGTCCTGTTCCCCGGAATAGGTAGGCGTCCTCTGATACCAGGCGAGCAAGTTTTCAGTCTTCAACCTTGCAGGCGAAGCATCGCGCACCCTGTCATCGATCACCTCCCGGTGGCAGGCCAGACACTGCTCGTCGGTCGCTATCTCGATCGCCGGACGGAAATGCAGCGGGCTGTAGACGGCTCGCAGGTAGTCTGGCTCAGCGGCCGGTGATGATTCGGCATGGGGCACGAATACCGCGCGCGGCGCCATGTCGCCCGCTATCCACGCGATAAAGCCCACCGCCACAGCGGCGACCAGCATCACGGCACCGATGACCTGCTTCATTTCTCGCCTGCCTTTTGCACCCCAGCGACCTCTTTGCTGCGTACATGCCACCCGCGCAAGTCATAAGGGCCGGGCATGCCAGGATGTATGAATGGCGTGTACCAAGCACCCTGGCTATCCAGAAAGGCAAGGCCCGGAGGATGCGGTTTGCTCACGCCACCAAGCGCCCTGTCGCGCCAGTCAGCCGTTTGATCGAATGCGGCGATAACCGGTGCGCCCTCTGGCCGCACCTGCGGTGTCAGCCCGGCGACGACTTGACCACCTTGTGCGCCCACCTGCCCTGTCCCGAACGCCAGGCAAAGGACAACTGCTACTGCAAACTGTTTGCAACGCAATTCAGGCGTAGGCATGCCGGCATGATGGCTGAGCAATCTTCAAGCTTCGATTCTGAAAATCCTGGCGAAAGCTACATTGATTCATGTCAATCAACTGTCGCTTCCGTCTCTCGCCACTCACCCGGCGGCAACCCGTCCAGGGAATAAGATCCAATTGAAGCGCGCACCAGACGCAAGGTCGGATAGCCCACTTTTGCGGTCATGCGCCTGACTTGACGGTTCTTGCCTTCGCGCAGAACAATCTCCAACCAAACCGTCGGTATGTGCTTGCGCTGCCGGATCGGCGGATCACGCGGCCACAGTCCGTCGGGTTCGTCGATGCGCGCCACCTCGCAATGCAGGGTGACGAAATCGCCGAGGTCCACGCCATCCCGTAGCCGCTGCATGGCCTCGTCGGTCGGCACACCCTCGACTTGCACCCAATAGGTCTTCGGCAGCTTGTGCTGCGGATCGGCAATCCTCTTCTGAAGTCTGCCATCATCGGTCAAGACCAGCAGGCCCTCGCTGTCGGTATCGAGCCGTCCGGCCGCATAGAACCCGGGAATGGGAATGAACTCTGCCAGGCACCGATGCCCCGCTTCCGGGGTGAACTGGCTGAGAACGCCGCAGGGCTTATTGAAGAGGATGAGCCGGCTCACGCTGCCTCGATCGTCCGGACTGCCGAATCCTGCTTGGCATACTCCGGAACCAGATTGCAGAATCGCACTTCTTCAGGATAGGGAAAGAAATCCGGAACGAAGCCGTCCAGAATCTTCTGCCGGGTTTTTTGCCAGAACTCGGGCTCCAGCAAATCAGCGTGATGCTTCATGAACACCCGTCTCGTTTCGGGATTGCCGAGAAGAAAAGTGCCGAACTCTTCCGGGAAAACATCGGTGCGCGCCACGGAATACCAAGGCTCCCCCGACATTTCCGCCTCGGGATTGGGCGCTTCGGGAATGCGGCGGAAATTGCAATCCGTCATGTATTCGATTTCGTCGTAATCGTAGAACACCACGCGCCCGAAGCGCGTCACGCCGAAATTCTTGAACAGCATGTCGCCCGGGAAAATGTTGGCATAGGCCAGCTCCTTGATAGCATTGCCATACTCCATCACGGCATTCTCGCGCTTTTCATCGTTCGCGCTGTCAAGGTAGAGATTCAACGGTTTCATGCGCCGCTCGATGTAGACATGCTTGATGACGATGTCGCTTTCGTCTTCCTCAAGCAGGGCGGGGCATTCGCGCCGCAGTTCTTCGATGAGATCCTGGCTGAAGCGGGCCTTGGGCAAGGCGACATCCGAGAACTCCAGCGTATCCGCCATGCGACCGACACGATCATGCTGTTTCACAAGCAGGTACTTGGCCTTGACTGTGGCGTGGTCGACTTCCTTCGGCGGCGCAAAGACGTCCTTGATGACCTTGAAGACATAGGGGAAGGATGGCAGGGTAAACACGGCCATCACCAGGCCGCGGATGCCGGGAGCGACGATGAACTCATCCTGCGAATGCTTCAGGTGATGGATAAGGTCCCGATAGAACATGGTCTTGCCCTGCTTGGCCAGGCCGAGCATGGTGTACAACTCCGCCTCAGGCTTGTGTGGCATCAGGCTGGAGAGGAATTTCACGTACGCGGACGGCACCTCCATGTCCAGTCATGAAATAGGCGCGACTGAGGCTGAAGAGCGTGCGGATCTGCGCCGGGTCGAGCAGGATGGCATCGATGAACAGGCGCCGCCCTTGCGGATCGTGCAGGACTGGCACGACGAACGGATACTCGTAGTCCCCGTTGATCGCCTTGCCGACGATGTAGGCGGCCTTGTTTCGGAAGAAAGCTGAATGCAGAACCTGGATCTGGAAGTTGGCCTCCGCGGCAACCAGCTTGCCGCCCATCTGAAGGACGACAGCACGGATGACGCGGTCCACATCCCGCTCCATGTCCTCAAAAGGGCATTGCCAATCGAAGTCGTTCAGGATGTCGCGAATGACCTGATGCAATCCTGTCTTGTTCGGGTAATAACTTCGGTAGGCTGGCGGATCGGACTCGATGAAATCGGTCGAGACGCCGGGGCGAACAAAAATGAAGTCATTGTGGAAATACGTGCGGTGCATGATTTTGCAGAATACCGAATTGAAAAAGGTTTCTGCGAGCTCAGGCTGCTTGTGGTTGATGAGCAGCCCAATGTAGAGCAGCTTGGCCAGTTGCCAAGTGTTGGTATCGATCTTGTCCGCCTGGAACTTGCCGTGCAGAAGGTTGACCGTCTCGTTGACGCGCTCATCGTAAAAAGCGATGCGCTCGCGAACGGCGCGCTGGGCCGCAAGCCAGTCGCTTGTTTCGAAGCGCTGTTTGGCCTGGGCGCTGCTTTCCCGGAAAAGCCGGTAATGCTTATCGAAACCTTCGACCAGGTTCTGGGCAATCGCCTGGGCGACCGGGTTCTCGCCGGAAGGTATATCCATTTTTACCTCACCTGTCAACCATGTTGCACTGCAAGAATAGCGGGAATCCGGGGTAGTAGCAATGAAGAGGCCACTGGCGCAAAGATTCGGAATGGCGGATAATTTAATTTATAAGCGTCAGGCGATGATTCAGGCGGAAAAGGCCCAATGCTGGCGTCTGTTCGCAGCATGGCAACGCCGCGCGGATCCAGTACTTCGGTTCACCGCCCGTACAGGCGCTTGTTGGACCAAGGCACTTGGCCTGTTGGTGTCTCCACCTCTGAGGAGTTGCAATGGGCGCAAGTTCTCTGATCAAGATTCCCCAGGACGGCAAGAAAATCATCCCCGGCCAGTCGGTGCCGGACAATCCGATCATCCCTTACATCGAAGGCGATGGCATCGGCGTAGACATCACGCCGGTAATGCAGAAGGTGGTCGATGCCGCGGTGGCCAAGGCCTATGGCGGGAAGAAGAAAATCCACTGGATGGAAGTGTATGCCGGCGAGAAATCGACGCAGAAATACGGCGGTGACGTCTGGCTGTCCGAGGAGACACTGAGCCTGCTCAAGGAATACTCCGTTTCCATCAAGGGCCCGATGACCACGCCGGTCGGCGGCGGCATCCGCTCACTCAACGTTGCGCTGCGCCAGGAACTCGACCTTTACCAGTGCGTGCGGCCAGTGCGCTACTTCAAGGGCGTGCCCAGCCCGCTCAAGGACCCGAGCAAGGTCGACATGGTGATCTACCGCGAGAACACGGAAGACATCTATGCCGGCATCGAATGGCAGGCCGAGACCGAGCCCTGCAAGAAGGTCATCAAGTTCCTGCAGGAGGAGATGGGCGTCAAGAAGATCCGCTTCCCGAACACCTCCGGCATCGGCATCAAACCGGTTTCGCGCGAGGGCACTTCGCGCCTGGTACGCGCTGCCATCCAGTACACCATCGACAACGACCGCAAGTCGATGACAATCGTGCACAAGGGCAACATCCAGAAGTTCACCGAGGGCGCCTTCCGCGACTGGAGTTACGAAGTGGCGCAGAAGGAATTCGGCGCAAAATTGCTTGACGGTGGCCCTTGGTGCACCCTGAAGAACCCCAAGACGGGCCGCGACATCGTGATCAAGGACATGATCGCCGACGCTTTCCTGCAGCAGATCCTGTTGCGCCCGGCCGAGTACGACGTGATCGCCACGCTGAACCTGAACGGCGACTACATCTCCGACGCGCTGGCGGCCCAGGTCGGCGGCATCGGCATCGCTCCCGGCGCCAACATCTCCGACCAGTACGCCTGCTTCGAGGCCACCCACGGCACAGCGCCAAAATACGCCGGCAAGGACTACGTGAACCCCGGTTCGCTGATCCTCTCGGCCGAAATGATGCTGCGCCACATGGGCTGGAAGGAAGCTGCAGACCTCATCATCCGTTCGATGGAGGACGCCATTGCCGACAAGACGGTGACCTACGATTTTGCGCGACTGATGGAAGGCGCCAAAGAGGTCTCCTGCTCGGGCTTCGGCAACGCCATGATCGCCAAGATGTAAGGCGGGCGAGCACGATGAATACTGAGTGCAGCGTCGGCGGCATCATGTCGCCCTTCCAGATGGTGGGCGGTAAGGAAAAGGTGGATTCGGCCATGCACGTCATGCGCGAGCATGGCCTGAATGCCATCATGGTCGAGCCGAACGACGAGGGCGAGTGGGGCATCATGACCAAGCGCGATGTGCTGCGGAAGATCATCGTGCCCAACCGCCGGCCGGGCGGCATGACGGTGGATGAGATCGCCAATCGCTATCTCATCACCTGCACGCGCGATACACCCCTGCTGCAAGTCGCGCGACAAATGATGAACAACGGCATCCGCCGCATCGTCGTCATGGAAAACGGCCAGCCGCTCGGCATCGTCACCGAGGCGGACCTGTTCCGCCTCGTCGAGCAGTCCGGCTGGGGGCCCGAGGCCGGCTGACGCGAATTCAGCGCATCGAAAAGACCGGCATGCGCCGGTCTTTTTTCTTCCGCGAACAAAAAGAAAAAGCCCGCACCCCGTGAAGGGGCGGGCTTCCGCAATTTGCGCAACCGGCGCCGGGTCTCGCCCGCGACCGGTTCAGGCGTCAAGCCGCCTGAATGTTCGAGGCCTGCTTGCCTTTCGGGCCCTGCGTCACTTCGAAGGAGACTTTCTGCCCCTCCTTGAGCGTCTTGAAGCCGCCCATCTGGATCGCCGAAAAATGGGCGAACAGATCCTCGCTGCCGTCATCCGGCGTGATGAATCCGAAACCCTTGGCGTCGTTGAACCACTTTACTGTACCAGTTGCCATATACCATTTCCTTGTGTTGAACGTCTTGGCCGGACATGCGCCCGGATGTTTGTTTCGAAAGCACGCGACAACCAGGGAGCGAAGCGGGATTCAGAAAGAAACGCAGCGTCCAACCGGCGGTATTGCATAGACTTTGTGACAAACACGCATGGTTTCTACGCCAATCAAATACAACGCGTCAAGAGTTTTACCGAGTTTTTTCATGCTGCATGACAGCAATTTGTGGCTTTTTTGACACTCTTTCATCACAACGGCGATTTAATGCAGCGACGCACCACCTTGCGTCCGATGCCCTGCACCTTTTCTCGCGTTGTGTTGCAGATTCGCTTTTTCTGATTAGAATTGAATCATGGCTACGCGCAAGCAGAGCGAATCGGTGCTCGAAGCGGAGCGGACCAAAACAAAGCCGCCACCGCTGTTCAAGGTTTTGCTGTTAAATGACGATTACACGCCCATGGACTTCGTAGTCGTCGTGCTGCAGAATTTCTTTGGCATGAGTCGCGAACAAGCGATGCGAATCATGCTCAAAGTGCACAGGGAAGGTGTCGGCGTGTGCGGCGTCTTTCCGCGGGATGTCGCCGCCACCAAGGTTGAACTGGTGACGGGCTACGCCCGGGAGCACCAGCATCCGCTGGCGTGCGTGATGGAGGAAAGTTGAGATGATTGCGCAGGAGTTGGAAGTCAGTCTGCATATGGCCTTTGTCGAAGCAAGGCAGAAGCGTCACGAGTTCATCACCGTGGAGCATTTGCTACTGGCTCTGCTCGACAACCCTTCTGCCGCCGAGGTCTTGCGTGCATGCGCCGCCAACGTCGAGGAACTGCGAAAGGAGTTGATCGCCTTCATCGCCGAGCACACGCCGACCGTTGCCGGCAGCGACGAGATCGACACCCAGCCTACGTTGGGCTTCCAACGCGTCATTCAGAGAGCCATCCTACATGTCCAATCCTCCGGCAAGAAGGAAGTGACCGGCGCCAACGTCCTCGTCGCCATCTTCGGGGAAAAGGACTCTCACGCTGTCTACTTCTTGCAACGTCAGGGCATCACTCGCCTCGACGTGGTCAATTTCATCTCGCACGGCATCACCAAGGCGCCTGCGCAAGGTGGCCCACGGAGCGAGGCTGAGCAGCAGGAACAGGAACACGAGGGGCAGCAGGCTGGCGGCGCCTTGGAGAATTACACTCAGAATCTCAACGCCCAGGCCCTGATGGGCAAGATCGATCCGCTCATCGGTCGGGACAAGGAACTCGAGCGCGTCATACAAACCCTCTGCCGTCGCCGCAAGAACAACCCGTTGCTGGTTGGCGAAGCCGGCGTCGGCAAGACGGCCATCGCAGAGGGCCTTGCACGGCGCATCGTCGAGGGCCGCGTGCCGGAGATCCTGGCGCACGCGCAGATCTACGCGCTCGACATGGGTGCGCTTCTGGCCGGCACCAAGTATCGCGGCGATTTCGAGCAGCGCCTGAAGGCGGTACTCAAGCAACTGATGGACAACCACAACGCCATCCTCTTCATCGACGAGATCCACACACTCATCGGCGCCGGCGCCGCCTCGGGGGGAACGCTCGACGCTTCCAACCTGCTCAAACCGGCACTTGCCTCCGGCCAGATGAAATGCATCGGCGCGACTACATACACCGAATATCGCGGCGTCTTCGAGAAGGATCACGCCTTGTCTCGGCGATTCCAGAAGATCGACGTCAATGAACCTTCCGTAGAAGAGACCATATCGATCCTCAAGGGACTCAAGACACGCTTCGAGCAGCACCACAGCGTCAAGTACTCGGCGCAAGCCATTACCAGCGCCGCGGAGCTCTCCGCCCGCTACATCGGCGACCGCCATCTTCCCGACAAGGCCATAGATGTCATCGACGAGGCCGGTGCGGCACAGCGCATCCTGCCGAAGTCAAAGCAGAAAAAAGTCATCGGCAAGACCGAGATCGAGGAAATCGTTGCCAAAATCGCACGCGTGCCTTCGCAGCATGTGTCGTCGGATGACCGCGCCGCCCTGAAGAATCTCGATCGCGACCTGAAGTCGGTGGTGTTTGGGCAGGACAAGGCCATTGAGGCGCTGGCCAAGGCGATCAAGATGTCGCGTTCCGGCCTTGGCAGCCCCACCAAGCCGATCGGCAGCTTTCTATTCTCCGGCCCGACCGGCGTCGGCAAGACCGAAGTCGCACGCCAACTGGCCTACTGCATGGGAATAGAACTGGTGCGCTTCGACATGTCCGAATACATGGAGCGACATGCCGTTTCGCGTCTGATCGGTGCGCCCCCGGGCTATGTCGGCTTCGACCAGGGAGGCCAGCTCACCGAGGCCATCACCAAGAAGCCGCACACCGTGCTGCTGCTCGACGAGATCGAGAAGGCGCACCCGGACATCTACAACATCCTGCTGCAGGTGATGGATCACGGCACGCTGACCGACAACAATGGCCGCCAGACGGACTTCCGCAACGTCGTCATCGTCATGACAACCAATGCCGGCGCTGAGATGCTGCAGAAGGGCGGCATCGGCTTCTCGAATTCCCGCGCGGCGGGCGACGAGATGGCCGAGATCAAGCGCGTGTTCTCGCCCGAATTCCGCAACCGGCTCGATGGCATTATTTCCTTCGCAGCGCTCGACCACGAGGTCATCCTGCGCGTGGTGGACAAGTTCCTCATGCAACTCGAAGCACAGTTGCACGAGAAGAAGGTGGAGGCCGTCTTCACCGACAAGCTCAAGGACTGGCTGTCCGAGGCGGGATTCGATCCGCTCATGGGTGCGCGTCCCATGGCACGCCTGATCCAGGACACCATTCGCGCCGCACTCGCCGACGAATTGCTGTTCGGCCGCCTGTCCAACGGTGGCCGCGTCACCATCGACCTCGATAGCGACAGGAAAGTGAAGTTGTTGTTCGACGAAGTAGCCGAGCCGGTCGCCTGACGCCACATATCCTGACCAACGGCGGCAGGCATGCCGCCGTTGCTTTTTCCGGAGTCTCAAATGGATTTTCACACTGCCGATCTCTGCGACTTATACGAAGACACGGTACGTGCCGGTCAGATCTGCGTACTCGAGCCTAGGCTCAAATCGTATGGCGGATGCAGTGTCTTTCACGGACGCATCACCACGCTCAAGCTGTTTGAAGACAACACGCTGGTGCGCAAGGCACTGGAATCGCCCGGCGACAACCGCGTGCTAGTTATCGACGGCGGCGGCAGCCTGCGCTGCGCCCTGGTGGGCGACCAACTGGCTCGGCTCGGCATGCAGAACGGCTGGGCGGGAATCGTCGTTTACGGCTGCATCCGCGACTCGCTTGCCATCGGCAACATGAACATCGGCGTGCTGGCGCTGGACACCCACCCCTTGAAGAGCATCAAGAAAGGCGCGGGAGATGCAGGAATCGTTGTGACGTTCTGCGACAGCACTTTCGTCCCTGGACACTATCTGTATGCGGACCACGACGGGGCGCTGCTTTCACCTGATGAACTCAGGCAGTAGCCGATTTCCCGGATTATGGAAATTCAGCTTATGCTGCATAGCAACATGTTTTCCTTTTCGCTGAATGAACAGCATTTTGTAATACGGTAAATATTCTGTTATTGCTTGATTATAAATGTTTAATTAATTATATATAAGACTCTATTTTTGGTTGTTGCTTCGCAAAAACCCCTCTATACTTCACTTCTTGCACGAAACGTAACTAGGCAATCCGCCTTTTCTGCGTTCGCAACGGCAGGATATCAACCCCGTTCCGCCGACCGGTTTGCCAGACAGATTGTTATACATCCAAGCATTGACGAAGAGGATTGCAATGAACAACGAACTCGAAGTTGCCAAACTGAAAAAAGAGTGGGCAGAGAACCCCCGCTGGAAGAACGTCAAGCGCGGGTACACGGCTGAAGATGTCGTGCGCCTGCGTGGCTCGCTCACCATCGAGCACACCCTGGCCCGCCGCGGCGCAGAGAAACTGTGGGACCTGGTCAATAACGAGCCCTTCGTCAACGCGCTGGGCGCCCTGACCGGCAACCAGGCCATGCAGCAGGTCAAGGCCGGCCTGAAGGCCATCTACCTCTCCGGCTGGCAGGTCGCGGGCGACGCCAACATCGCCGGCGAGATGTACCCCGACCAGTCGCTCTACCCCGCCAACTCCGTGCCCCTGGTGGTCAAGCGCATCAACAACACTTTCCAGCGCTGCGACCAGATCCAGTGGTCCGAGGGCAAGCGTCCCGGCGACGAAGGCTATCTGGACTACTACGCTCCGATCGTCGCCGATGCCGAAGCCGGTTTTGGCGGCGTGCTGAACGCCTTCGAATTGATGAAAGCCATGATCGAAGCCGGCGCCGCCGGCGTGCACTGGGAAGACCAGCTCGCCTCGGTCAAGAAATGCGGCCACATGGGTGGCAAGGTGCTCGTGCCCTCGCGCGAAGCCGTCGCCAAACTCGTCGCCGCGCGCCTCGCCGCCGACGTCATGGGCGTGCCGACCTTGGTCATCGCGCGAACCGACGCCGAGGCCGCCGACCTGCTGACCTCCGACGTTGACGCCAACGACATACCGTTCTGCACTGGCGAGCGAACCGTCGAGGGCTTCTACAAGACCAAGCCAGGCATTGATCAGGCCATTTCGCGCGGCCTCGCCTACGCGCCCTGGGCCGATCTGGTGTGGTGCGAGACCGGCAAGCCGGATCTCGAATTCGCCCGAAAGTTCGCCGAGGCGATCCACAAGCAATTCCCCGGCAAACTGCTCGCCTACAACTGCTCGCCTTCCTTCAACTGGAAGAAGAACCTGGACGACGCCACCATTGCCAAATTCCAGAAGGAACTGGGCGCCATGGGCTACAAGTTCCAGTTCATCACCCTGGCCGGCTTCCACAGCCTCAACTACTCGATGTTCAACCTGGCCCACGGCTACGCCCGCAACCAGATGAGCGCCTTCGTCGAGCTGCAGGAGGCCGAGTTCGCCGCCGCCGAGAAGGGCTTCACCGCCGTCAAGCACCAGCGCGAGGTCGGCACCGGCTACTTCGACGCCGTCACCACGACGATCGAGCGCGATGCCTCCACCGCCGCCCTCAAGGGCTCGACGGAAGACGAGCAGTTCTTCGACAAGAAGGCTGCCAGTCACTAAGCATCCTTCGCTTCGACGAAAAAGCCACCCCGCGGGGTGGCTTTTTTTCGCATGTAAAATATGCGTCATTACGTTGCCAAGGAAGATCGATGAACAAGCTATTCGTTGTCCTGGTGTTGTTGCTGCAAGCCGCCTTCCCCGCGCTCGCCGACACCCTCGCCTGCCTGCCGACCCCGCCACCGCCGTGCAGGTCGCCACCTGTCCCTCGGAAGAGGAGCTGAAATATACCTTCAACGGATTCTGCAGCGACGACAAGCGCCTCTATGCAAAGGATTACGACACCTGCGCCAGCTATGCGAACTACCGCAAGCTGAAAAACGTCGCCCTGTGGGAGTCAAAGGACGGCCTGTTCCAGGCCTACATCTCCTGCGACCTGCCGGCCGGCGCGCTGAAGAATCTCAAGCCCGCTGCCATCGCCGTCAGCAAACAAGGCAAGCTGACGCGCCTCGCCTGCAGCTACCCCGAAGGCATCCTCTTCACCCATCGCACCAAGGCGCAATGCAAGGTGCAGGGCGACGGCAACTGCACCGCCGACCCGGCCGCCTGCAAGGTAAGCTGCGACTGACGCCGCTCCGCTTGGCAACGCACAGCCATGCGCATACAATGCGCATTGGAGGTGTCCCATGAAAACCGGCTACAACCTGGCGGCACGCAAGCGTCCCGTCAACCTGACCCTGAACGAAGACCTGGTGCTCCAGGCCCGAGGCATCACCGACAACCTCTCCGGTGTCGTCGAGTCGCTCCTGGCGGATTTCGTCAAGCATGAACGGCAGCAACGCCTCGACAAAGCCAAAGCGCTTGAGGCAACTGTCGCCACCTGGAACGACTTCAACGCCAAGGTCGGCTCATTTGCCGACGAATATTCCACGCTCTGATGGCCCAATTCGACGTACATCGGAATACGGGGAAAAGCAGGGATGACATCCCCTACGTCGTGTTGGTGCAGTCATCCCTTTTCGACGGCTATCGCCGCAGAGTCGTCGTTCCCCTGGTACGGAAATCGACTCTCGGAAAAATCAGCAACGCCCGCTTCAATCCGGCTTTCAAGATCGAAGGCATCACAGTCGTCCTGCACCCACTGGAGATCGTGTCGGTTCCCATTGACCGGCTGGGCGAGTCCGTGGCATCACTGGCCCACGAGGGAGGCCGCATCATGGATGCACTCGACGAATTGCTGACCCGCGCCTGGGGATAGCGAAGGGCCATTCCCTCACCACAGCGCCGTGCCAATCACTCCCTTCCATTTCGGCCCCGGCGCCCTCATCAAGGCCGCGGCGCCGCGGCATGTCAGCTGGACCACCTTCGCGCTCGCCAACGGCCTCATCGACCTCGAACCCATCCTCCTCTTCTTCCTCACCGGCGAACCGGCGCACCGCTTCTTCCACACCCTGCCCGGCGCCACGCTGGCCGCCCTCGCCGCCGCCTGGCCGGGACGAATCGCCGGCGAAGCCTGGCTGCGCTTCTGGAACCGCCAACTCAGCCCGGCGCAGGCAGGATGGCTCGGCTGTCCGGCGACAATCTCATCTAAGCAGGCTTTCATCGGCGCCCTGCTCGGCGCCTGGAGCCACCTCGCGCTCGACATGGCGATGCACGTCGACGTTACCCCTCTGGCCCGCCCTCGAAACCAATCCCTGGCACGGCTGGATGTCGGTGGATGGCCTGCATGTGCTGTGCGTCGCAAGCGGCCTGGCGGCGCTTGCGGTTTGGAGCGCGATGAAAGCTGTCAGGCGAAGGTGAGAACCGGCTCGGCAGGGAAAGTCAGTCCCTGTGATACGGCGATGCATCAAGACAGGGCGCGTACTTTCGACCAGGAGCGGACCGATACGACCAGATCCGTCTGTCCGTGATGTTGCGGTTGTTATACAGACGCCGTCACGCAAGATGCCTTGCGCATCAATGTATTACCGGAGCATACTCCTGACTCAATATCAATTCATATACGGACCCGTGGGTCCGTCTAATAACTGTTAGCCATCTCATCGTCACGCTATGACCGAAGTAATTGGAATCGACCATATCTACATCACGGTGTCTGACCTTCTGCGCTCTGAGCCTTTCTATGATCACGTCTTACTTGAGGCACTTGGCTTCCGAAAGAACAAGTTCACCTTGGGTGGCGATCCGCATGTCCAGTACTTCAATCGTCATTTCGGTTATGTTCTTCGTCCATCGCGTAATTCCAACGGGCACGACTCCTACGCTCCTGGGCTTCATCACTTTTGTCTTCGCGTCGAGTCAGTCGCTGATGTTGTGGCGGTTGCCAATCAACTTCGTGCGGCGGGTGTCGAGGCTTCGGAGGCAAAGCTCTACTACAGATATGCCCCTGACTATTGGGCAACCTTCCTCACTGACCCCGATGGCATTCGCCTCGAAGTCACGAACTACCGCCAGGAGCGCCGAGATCGCCATGACAAGTGGTAGTCAGTGGGCCAACCCGACGGCAACCCGGACCTTGCGCATAAAGCCACACAAAGAACTAAAAGGTACCGGAGTCGATTTCCTGTATTGAAAGAATTCGACTCCGGTACTTTTAGCTACTCCCCCAACGATTAGCACCAAAAAATGAGGAAATCTGGGGCAGACGGCGATTAACCTGCACCGCCTCTGCCGGACAAGTCGTCTGCGGCTATGACCAAAATTCTGAATGACCGCTTCCCCGTTCCGCAATCAACCGCTTTGGGTCGTGAGCGGCAGTTGCCGCTTGGCCGATAGAATTTCCGCAAAGGCCGAGGAAGAGTCGCTCGGCTTGGTCGGAACGGGCGTCGCCACGGGGTCGATAGCACCCCTTCGCCGTACTGGCGGGACTGACTTTTCCTGAACGATTCCCGCTCCCAAGCCGTATTCCTCGCCGTACCACAGGGACTGACTTTTCCGGTTGTTTCTGTCGGTGCTTCGGAGGGAGCGGAATGACGGGGCTTGATGCCCTCTCCCCCTGCCCCTCTCCCGCGCGCGGGAGAGGGGCGTGTGAAAGCTAGCGGACGAGATCCTCGACGGCGTCGAGGACCATGCTGCTGCCGATGGCGATGAGGAGGATGTCGGCGGCGACGCGCACGTAGCGGTGGCCGGCGGGCGGCGGGGGCAGGCGCATGAGCAGGTCGCGCGGCAGATCGTAGTAGCGAAGATCACCGGGCAGGGGGCGGCCCATGCCCCACTTTTTCGCCTGGCCGGGCGGCATGCAACCGTTGTTTTTCTTGGCGAGGCCGGGTGGGCATTTTTTCCCGGGATGGCTTTGCCCGCCGTAGTACTCGGCAATGATGCGGCGATGGTTGTCGTCGAAGCGGCTGGCGGATTGGCCGCCGCGGTCATCGCGCTTCTTGCCGTGCTTGCCGCCGCCGGCCCAGTCGGGCTTGTCGGCGAGGGTTGGGGTGGCGACGAGAAAAGCGGAAAGGGCGAGGGAGGCGGCGATTGAGTTTTTCATGGGGCTTCTCCTGACTGGTTTGTGTGGGACATGGAGGCTGTTCCCCCTCTCCCCCGACCCCTCTCCCGCGAGGGGAGAGGGGGGTGTCTACAGAAAGCGATCGAGCAGCTTGCGGCTGGCCGTGTCGAGAGCGTTGAGGTCGCGCACAAGGAAGTGGATGCCGTGGCTGTCCTCGATCAGCAGGCCGGCCTTGCCGAGGCGGCGGATGAACTCCTCGCCCCACAGCACCAGGCTGGTCTCGCCGCGGTCGGTGTCGACCTGCCAGGTGCTCGGCGTGGCGAAGCTGGAGACCTCGCGGATGCGGCGGATCTCCGGCATGAATTCACGGCGGCCGAGTTCTTCCTCCACCAGTTGCCGCAGCGCCGCCGGCGCCGTGTCGAGATGCTCGATCCAGCCGGCCTCGTGTCCGTCGGGGCCGACCAGTGCGATGCCCTCGCCGGGCGCGGCGATGGGAAAGGCGCGCACCGGCACGACGCCTTCGACGATGTCGCCCGCCGCCGAGGCGAACACCAGGCGGCCGAAGGCGTTGCGCGATAGTTCGAAGTTGGTCTCCATGGTCACTGTCCCTTCGTCTTGTGTTCGACGCGCGGCACTTCCGCACCGGTCTCCTCGACATCGACGTTGCGCGCCTGCGCCTGGTAAAGCCGGTAGTAGGCGCCTTCGCGCGCCATCAGCTCGTCGTGGTTGCCGACCTCGACGATGCGGCCGCGGTCCATCACCACCAGGCGGTCGGCCTTGCGCAGCGTGGACAGGCGGTGAGCGATGGCGATGGTGGTGCGGCCACGCACAAGGTTGTCGAGCGCCTTCTGGATTTCCTTTTCCGTCTCGGTATCCACCGACGAGGTGGCCTCGTCGAGAATGAGCATGCGCGGATCGATGAGCAGCGCGCGGGCGATGGAGATGCGCTGGCGCTCGCCGCCGGAGAGCCCCTGACCGCGCTCGCCGACCAGTGAATCGTAGCCCTGCGGCAGGCGCAGGATGAACTCATGCGCGTGTGCGGCGCGTGCGGCGGAGACAATCTCCTGGCGCGTGGCGTCCGGCTTGCCATAGGCGATGTTGTCGGCGATGGTGCCGAAGAAGAGAAAGGGCTCCTGCAACACCAGTCCGATGTTGCGCCGGTAGTCGGCCACCGCCAGCGAACGAATGTCTACGCCATCGAGACGGATGGCACCTTCCGTTACATCGTAGAAGCGACAGATGAGGTTGACCAGCGTGGTCTTGCCGGAACCGCTGTGGCCGACCAGGCCGATCATCTCGCCTGGCTGGATGGTTAAATCAACGCCGCGTAGCACCGAGCGGTTGCCGTAGCGGAAGGCAACGTCACGCAGTTCGATGCGGCCCTTCACCTCGGGCAGGCGCACCGGGCTGACCGGCTCAGGCACGCTCGATGAGTGGTCGAGGATGTCGAACAGCCGCTTGGCCCCGGCGGCGGCGCGCTGAGTGGTCGACACGATGCGACTCATCGAATCCAGTCGCGTGTAGAAGCGCGTGATGTAGGCGAGGAAGGCCGTCAGCACGCCTACGGTGATCTGGTCCTCCGACACCTGCCAGATGCCAAAGGCCCACACCACCAGCAGGCCGGCCTCCGTGAGCAGGGTCACCGTCGGCGAGAACAGCGACCAGATGCGGTTGACTCGGTCGTTTACCGCCAGGTTGATGGCGTTGGAGGCGCGGAAGCGTTGGGTCTCGCGACTCTCCTGAGCGAAAGCCTTGACGACGCGGACGCCCGGAATGGTGTCGGCCAGCACGTTGGAAATTTCCGACCAGATGCGGTCGGCCTTCTCGAAGCCATTGCGCAGCTTGTCGCGCACCAACTGGATCATCCAGGCGATGAAGGGCAGCGGTAGCAGCGTCACCAGCGCCAGCCAAGGGCTGATCGAGAACAAAATGACGGCGGTCATCGTGATCATCAGCATGTCGGTGGCGAAGTCGAGTACCTGCACGGAGAGGAACTGGCAGATGCGGTCCGACTCGGAGCCGATGCGCGCCATTAAGTCGCCGGTACGCTTGCCGCCATAATATTCGAGCGACAGCCCCATGAGGTGCTCGAAGGTGGTGGTACGCAGGTCCGAACCAATGTGCTCCGCCACCAGGGACAAGATGTAGGTGCGTGCCCAGCCGAGGCCCCAGGCCAGCAGCGCCGCGCCGAGCAGGCCTGACAGCAGCAGTAAGACGAGATCGACATCGATGGCTTTGCCGTTCTGGTAGGGAATCAGCACATCATCCATCAAAGGCATGGTCAGGTAGGGCGGCACCATTGCGGCGGCCGTCGACACCAGGGTGAGGACGAAGCCCCAGAACAGCGGCCAGCGGTAAGGCTTGGCGAAGCGCCCGAGTCTGAGCAGCGTGCGCGTCGAGGGTGGCGCATGGATTTCTCGGGCGCACACTGGGCACTCCCCTTCCCCGTCGAGGGAAGCGCCGCATTTTGGGCAAGCCTCCTCTTCCGGCCGCTCGACCGGTCGGCCGCTCAAATGGCTTTCGATCTGACGCTCGAAAGCGCCGACCAGCCGTAGCGCTGCCGGGTTGTTGCCAATGGTGTAACGCCAGCCGCCCAATCTAGCGCTCTCGTCGTGCAATTCCAGGCTGCCAACGCCGGCATGGTCATAGTGGTCCAGACGCAGTCCCTGGCGATAAGGCCATTCCTGCCACCCGGACTCCCCTGGCGAACGCGCCAGCAAGCGTCGGTCTGTGGCGACAAGCAAGCCCTTTGCGTAGCGCAAACCGATATCCAGGTCGACTTCCAGCCCGGCCAGAAGAACCTCCCCCTCTGCCATTCGTCCTGCTACCTCATCGTGCCAAGCTTCAGGCAAGAGGTGTTTTGTAACTATCTGTATATTATCGAGAATCATGAATTGAACTAGACTGCCGCAAGGTTCAAGGGGTTGTTATCGCGGCGCAGAATCGATGATTTCCCCCAGTATATCCGGAGTAACGCGGCCACCCCAACAGCGGCATACAAAGAGCAAGAGGCTTTTTTTCGGGACAGGTAAACCTTATCCCACATGCCCCGTTATTCCCTCCAACATGACAAAAACCCTGCCGGAGCAACCGGCCCAGGCGGGGAAATCGCGTGAAATACAAAGACATCGAATTCCTGCGCATCACTCCGCTTCGCGGACCGAACATCTGGACCTACCGCCCGATCATCGAGGCCTGGGTCGATATTGGCGACCTGGAAGAAGCGCCCTCCAACCTGATTCCGGGCTTTGCCGAGCGTCTGTCCGCCTGGCTGCCTTCCCTGATCGAACACCGCTGCAGTGAAGGTGAGCGCGGCGGCTTCCTGCAGCGCCTGCGCGAAGGCACCTGGGCCGCCCACATTCTCGAGCACGTCACCCTGGAACTGCAGAACCTCGCGGGCCAGCGCACCGGCTTCGGCAAGGCGCGCCAGACCTCGAAACACGGTATTTACAAAGTGGTGGTGCGTTCGCGCCAGGAACAGGTGACCCGCGCCTGCCTTGCTGCTGCACGCGATTTGGTAATGGCTGCCATCAACAACACCCCCTTCGATGTTCCGGGCGCCGTCGAGAAACTGCGTGAAATGGCCGACGCACTCTGCTTGGGCCCAAGCACGACCAGCATTGTCGACGCCGCCACGGAACGCGGCATCCCTTCCATCCGGCTGAACGAAGGCAATCTGGTGCAACTCGGGTACGGCATCCGACAGCGCCGCATCTGGACCGCCGAAACCGATTCCACCTCCGCCATCGCCGAGAGCATCTCGCGCGACAAGGATCTCACCAAGAACCTGCTCGCCGCCTGCGGCGTGCCGGTACCGGAAGGTCGCATTGTCAAGAGCCCCGAGGATGCCTGGGAAGCTGCCGAGGACATCGGTCTGCCGGTCGCCGTCAAGCCGATCGACGCCAACCATGCCCGCGGCGTCTCGCTGGATCTGACTTCACGCGAGCAGATCGAAGCCGCCTACAAGCTGGCCCTCGAAGAAGGCAGCGATGTTCTCGTCGAGCGTTCC
The DNA here is from genome assembly GCA_016703785.1 of Betaproteobacteria bacterium. Taxonomy (GTDB): domain Bacteria; phylum Pseudomonadota; class Gammaproteobacteria; order Burkholderiales; family Rhodocyclaceae; genus Desulfobacillus. The sequence goes on along the minus strand of JADJBM010000010.1, from coordinate 43,235 downwards.
ATTCCCGGCGTCGAGCACCGCTTGCTGGTGGTGGGTAAGCGCCTGGTGGCTGCCACGCGCGGCGAGATCGCTTCGGTCACCGGCGACGGCAAGTCGACCGTCGTAGAATTGATCGACAGCCAGATCAACAGCGACCCGCGCTGCGGCGAGGACGAAGCCTTTCCGCTCGAACCGGTGCGTCTGGAGCGCGAACCCGCCGTCATGCTGGAACTGCAACGGCAGGGCTTCGGACCTGATTCCATCCCTCCCACCGGCAAGAAGGTGCTGATCATCCGTTATGGCAATCTCGCCGACGACGTCACCGACGAGGTGCACCCCGAGGTGGCCGCTGTGGCGACCTTGGCGGCACGCATCGTCGGCTTGGATGTGGCCGGCGTAGACATCGTGGCAGAGGATATTTCGCGCCCTCTGGAAGCCCAGCTCGGCGCTGTCGTGGAAGTCAATGCTGGGCCAGGACTGCTCATGCACCTGAAGCCGGCGAAGGGCAAGCCGCGCCCAGTCGGACAGGCTATCGTTGACAGCCTCTTTCCGGCGAACGACAACGGCCGCATTCCCATCGTCGGCGTGACCGGCACGCAGGGCACCACGCTGATCGCACGACTCGTCGCCTGGCTCATTCATCTTTCCGGCAAGCATGTCGGACTGGTATGCCGCGACGGCCTGTTCCTCGACAGGCGCCATGTCGAAAAGAACGACTGCGCCAACTGGGCAGCCAGTCAACGCCTGCTCATCAACCGCACGCTGGAAGCGGCCGTTTTCGAGAACCACGCGGCCATGATCCTCGGCGAAGGCATCGCCTATGACCGTTGCCAGGTAGGCATCGTTACCGACGTGGGCGGCTCCGAGGCACTCGGCAATTTCGACATCAACGACGCAGAACAGGTCTTCCATGCCATGCGCACCCAGATAGACGTCGTCCTGCCGGATGGCGCTGCCGTGCTCAATGCCGGAGATCCGCTCGCCCTTCGCATGGCCAATCTCTGCGATGGCGAAGTGATTCTCTACGACCCCAGCCGCGAACTTCCGGCCATCGTCGAACATCGCGCCAAGGGTGGGCGCGCGCTGTTCATGCGCGACAATCGAATCATGCTGGCAACGGGCAGTGTGGAGGGGCCGATCGCCGAGCCGCCTGCATTCCCTGCTCAGAACAGCGAGGATGGTAGCGAAGCGAAGCGAACCGGAAGCTGGCTGGCTGCGACCGGCGCAGCCGTGGCTCTTGGGATCCCGCTCGAAATGATCCGCGTCGGCATCGAAACCTTCGAACAGGACCGCAGCAAACGACCCGCCCGCAGCCGCCCACGCAGGGTAGCCAACCAGTAACGCTCCACACACACGCAAGACCTTTCTGAAAGCCACCCCGATGGAAGTCTCAAGAATTCGAGCCCTGCGCGGTCCCAACCTCTGGAGCCGCCATACCGCCATCGAGGCGGTGCTCCACTGCAACGACGCCGAGTGTGCCCTGTGCGGACTGCCCGGTTTCGAAGACCGTTTGCGCGCCCGCTTCCCGAACATCGGACCCATGCGCCCGATTGGCCACGAGGGGGAGATTTCCGTCGCCCATGCCCTCGCCTTCGCCGCCCTCGGCCTGCAGGCGCAAGCTGGCTGTCCCGTCACGTTTACCCGTGTCACGCAAACCGTTGAGCGCTGTGTCTTCCAGGTCGTCGTCGAATACTCCGAGGAAGCCGTCGGCCGTCTCGCCATCAAACTCGCCGAGGACCTTTGCCGTGCCGCCATCGCGGACGTCCCCTTCGACCTGCCTGCCGCGCTCGAACGGTTGCGCGCACTCGACGAGGATGTCCGACTGGGGCCGAGTACAGGGGCGATTGTTCACGCTGCCACTGCCCGCGGCATTCCTTATCGCCGCCTCACCGAAGGAAGCTTGGTGCAGTTCGGCTGGGGAGCCAAACAGCGCCGCATCCAGGCCGCCGAAATCGACCGCACCGGCGCCATCGCCGAAACCATCGCACAAGACAAGGAACTCACCAAGCGACTGCTCGATGCAGCCGGCGTACCGGTGCCGCAAGGCAGACCGGTCAGCGATGCCGAGGATGCCTGGGCTGCCATGCAAGAGATCGGCTCGGCAGTCGTCGTCAAGCCGCAGGACGGCAATCAGGGCAAGGGAGTCACGGTCAACATCGAGACCCGTGACCATCTCATGATCGCCTACAAGGCCGCCCGCGAGATCAGCGAAGAAGTTCTGGTGGAACGCTTCGTGCCAGGCCACGATTTCCGCCTCCTGGTGGTCGGAGACAAACTGGTGGCTGCAGCGCGCAGGGAACCGCCCCATGTCCTCGGAGACGGCATGCATACCGTGCGCCAACTGGTCGCGCAGGTAAACAATGACCCGCGACGCGGTGATGGTCATGCCACTTCCCTGACGAAGATCCGTTTCGACGAAATCGCGCTGGCTCGTCTCGCCGTTCAGGGCTTCAACGCCGACTCGATACCCGTGGCCGGAACGCGCGTCATCCTTCGCAACAATGCAAACCTATCCACCGGCGGAACCGCCACCGACGTCACCGACGAAGTGCATCCGGAAGTAGCCGCACGCGCGGTGGCGGCGGCACAGATGATCGGTCTGGACATCGCCGGCGTCGACATCGTCTGCGAAACCATGCAGAAGCCGCTCGAGGACCAGGGTGGTGCCGTTGTCGAAGTCAATGCCGCGCCCGGCCTGCGCATGCACCTTGCACCCTCTTACGGCAAAGGCCGCGCCGTCGGCGAAGCTGTCATTGCCGACATGTTCCCGGATGGCGGGGACGGCCGCATTCCGGTTGTGGCAGTGACCGGCACCAATGGCAAGACCACCACGGTGCGCCTGATCGCACACATCCTGTCCGGCAACGGCCTGCGCACCGGCATGACCTGCACTGACGGCGTCTATGTCGGCGAGCGCCGTCTCGACACCGGCGACTGCAGCGGCCCGAAGAGCGCACGCAATGTTCTGATGCATCCTGACGTAGACGCGGCCGTATTCGAAACCGCGCGCGGCGGCCTGTTGCGCGAAGGCCTCGCATTCGACCGTTGCAATGTGGCGGTAGTCACCAACATCGGCGTAGGGGATCATCTCGGCCTGAACTACATCACCACGGTCGAGGATCTCGCCGTGCTCAAGCGCGTAATCGTGCAAAACGTCGCCCCCGACGGCATGGCCGTGCTCAATGCCGCCGATCCCATCGTCGCCAAAATGGCGCAGAACTGCCCCGGCGCGGTGACTTTCTTCGCGACCGATCGACACCATCCGGTAATGGCCACACACAACGCCCTCGGCAAGCGCGTCGTCGTCGAGGGCAACACCATCGTCGCCGCTGAGTTCGGTATGGTTGTCCAGCGGATTCCGCTGGAGGACGTGCCGCTGACGCGCAAAGGCACCATCAGCTTCCAGGTGGAAAACGCCATGGCAGCCGTCGCCGCCGGCTGGGCACTGACTCTTGACTGGAGCGCGATCCGTGCGAGCCTGAAATCCTTCGCCAGCGACGCCGAAACGGCACCTGGCCGATTCAACGTGTTCAGCTACCGCGGCGCCACGCTGATCGCCGACTACGGCCACAACCCCGACGCCATTCTGGCGCTGGTAAGCGCCGTCGAAGCCATTCCCTCCGAACGCCGCACGATCGTCATCAGCGGTGCCGGCGACCGGCGCGACGAAGACATCCGCCGCCAGACCGAAATCCTCGGCGATGCCTTCGACGAGGTCATCCTTTACCAGGATCAATGTCAGCGCGGCCGTGCTGACGGCGAAGTGCTCATGCTACTGCGCGAGGGCCTGAAGCAGGCCAAGCGCACCACCGCGATTGAGGAGATCAGCGGCGAATTCCTGGCCATCGACACCGCGCTGGCGCGTATCCAGCCGGGCGAACTGTGCCTGATTCTCATCGATCAGGTCGAAGAAGCGCTCGCACATATAGGACACCGCCTGGCGGAAGTTTCCATCGAGCGTCCGATTTCGGCGAAGACGGCATCGCACGAAACGGCTGTAGTGAGGAAGAAAACTGCCATCGGATGATGGCGGCGCAACGACCATGCACCGTGCGGTGTTCACCCGGGTCGATTGACCTGAAAGCAGCCGCCTCTGTGCCATCCCCTTCTCCACAGCACTGTACTGAACGACAAGTGCCTTCAACTGTCCCGCTTGCTGCCGAACAACTCCTTGCGTGCCATTGAGCTGATCGCCACCACCGCCGGATGGGACAACCGGCGCTCCACCGAAATCGCGTAAAACCGCTCGATTACTGCATCGGTGCTGCCGATGGACACCACCCCGTACTGCCGCCGCACCTCGGCGGCGATCGCAGACGGAGCGGCGAAAATTCCAATACCCGCTTGTCCGAACGCCTTCATCAAAGCACCGTCGTCGAATTCACCGACAATTCTTGGGCGAACGGCGATGCCTTCGAGCCACTGCATCAGTCCTGGCCGGACTGCCGCCTCTTCCCCCGGCAACAACAGTGGGGCACCGTCCAGATTGCCCGGAAATCGCGACTTATGCCGGCGTGCCAGGGCAGGTGAAGCAAAAAACGTGAGTCCGCATTCGCCGAGCAGATGATTGAATCCGCGGATGCTCAGGCCGGAAGGCATGGGGCCGTCCGCAATCACCAGATCCAACCGGTGGATCGCCAAGTCCGCCATGTGGCTGGCGAGTTTGCCCTCGCGGCAGACGATCCGCAGCGGCTCGGGCAAGGAGACGGCGGGCTCAAGCAATCGATAGGCGATAGATTTCGGCACCGAGTCGGCGACGCCCACCTTGAACTGCAGGGGCAGGCCGCCGCCGCGATGCCGCAGCACATCCTCTAGTTCCTCGCCGACGGTGAAAATTTCGTCGGCATAACTCAGCACCAGGCGACCGGCTTCGCTCAGTTCGAGGCGGCGGCCTACGCGCACGAACAACTTGTAGCCCAGCGCATTTTCAAAGGCACTCAACTGCCCACTGATGGTTTGCGGCGTCAGGTGCAACCGTTCGCAGGCGCGCGCGATGCTGCCAGCCTTGGCCACCGTCCAGAAGTAGCGCAAGTGCTTGTAATTCAGCCCACTCATCTGACATTCATACTTCGTATTTTTCGAACATTGTTGTCATTATATTCGATTTTTCAATCTATCCGCCTCCGGCTAGGATGAGCACATCTATTACACGACAGGCATTCAAACCATGAGGATTGATATCCGCGCGAACGGATTCGCACTGACCGAAGCATTACGCGACCATGCCGCGCGTCGCCTGCGTTTCGCCCTGACCCGCGCGGACGAGCACGTGCGATGGGTCGCGGTGCATCTGGGCGATGTCAACGGTCCGCGCGGTGGCCGGGACAAGCGTTGCCGTATCCGGGTCATGCTGAAAGACCGCCCCGACGTGGTCATCGACGATGTGGAGACCGATCTGTACGCGGCCATAGATCGCGCCGCCAACCGAGCAGGTCGCAGCGTGGCGCGTTGCGTGACGAGACAAAACTTCGTCACCGTAGCAGAACTGCATGAACCATCGGCACCACTCGCACCTTGAACGCCCTCACTACACCCTGAAAGGAGAACAACCCATGAATCCCCGCAACCAGACCCAGGCCATCCCGTCGCCGAACGTTAACCAAGCAATTACAGCGACTCTCGCCAGCAACAAGGTGATCCGAAACACTTACCTGCTGCTGTCGATGACACTGATCTTCAGCGCGTTCACCGCCGCCGCCTCGATGACGCTGAAACTGCCTCATCCGGGCCTGGTCATCACCCTGGTGGGCTATTTCGGGCTGCTCTTCCTCACCGCCAAGTTCCGCGACAGCGGCCTGGGGCTCCTGTTCGTGTTTGCCCTCACCGGCTTCATGGGCTACACCCTGGGTCCGATCCTCAATGCCTACCTCGGCCTGCCCAACGGCGCGCAGACCGTCATGACGGCCATGAGCGCCACCGGCGCGATCTTCCTGTGTCTGTCGGGCTACGCGCTCATTAGCCGCAAGAACTTCAGTTTCATGGGCGGCTTCCTGATGGTCGGGATTCTGGTCGCCTTCCTCGCCGGCCTCGGCGCGATCTTCTTCGAACTGCCCGGACTGTCTCTAGCCGTTTCCGCCATGTTCGTCCTGCTCATGTCCGGACTGATCCTGTACGAGACCAGCAACATCATCCATGGCGGCGAGACCAACTACCTCATGGCCACGGTGACGCTCTTCGTATCCATCTTCAATCTCTTCACAAGCCTGCTGCATCTTCTGGGATTCGCCAACGGTAACGAGTGAGCGCAGGCTTCGCATGTCCCATATGAGTATTAATAACGAGGAGCTACCCGCGATTGGCATCGTAATGGGGTCGGATTCGGACTGGCCTGTAATGCAGGCCGCTGCCAACGTGCTTGACGAATTTGGCTTGTCCTTCGAGGCTCGCGTTGTTTCGGCTCACCGCACGCCCGCCCTGCTGTACGACTACGCATCGCAAGCGCAAAAGCGAGGTCTCAGAGCCATCATCGCCGGAGCGGGTGGTGCTGCCCACTTGCCCGGCATGCTGGCTGCCATTACCCCACTACCGGTGCTGGGGGTACCTGTTGCTTCAAAGCACCTGAAAGGCATGGATTCCCTGTTCTCCATCGTCCAGATGCCCAAGGGGATCCCCGTAGCGACGTTTGCCATCGGCGAAGCAGGCGCTGCCAACGCCGCACTGTTTGTCGTTGCCATGCTCGCAGCCGACCGTGATGGCTTAGGCGGCCTATTGGCCGACAAACTCTCCCGTTTCCGCCAGCGTCAAACCGACAAGGTGATGGCGATGCAACTCCAACAACCGCAATGATTCTCCCCCCAGCAACACTCGGCCTGCTTGGTGGCGGACAACTCGGCAGGTATTTCGTCATCGCAGCCCATGAGTTGGGTTACCGTTTGATCGTGCTTGATCCGGATCGCAACAGCGTCGCAGGTCGCGTAGCGGATGAGCACCTTGCGGCCTCATATGAGGATCGGGCCGCACTGGACTATCTGGCCAAGAAATGTGCAGCGGTCACCACGGAGTTCGAAAGCGTCCCGGCCCAGGTGCTGGCCTATCTGGCCCGTCACGTTTCGGTACGGCCAAGCCCCGAGGCTGTAGCTTTATGCCAGAACCGCAGCACAGAAAAAGGCTTTCTCAAGTTGCACGGCATTCCCCATGCACCCTATAAAGACATCGTTTGCATGGATGACCTCCTGAGCGCCCCAACATCGCTTTATCCGGGAATCCTCAAGGTCGCCCGCTTTGGCTACGATGGCAAAGGCCAGTCTCGGGTGAATGGAAAAGACGAGGCGCTGTTTGCCTTCCGCCAGTTCGGCAAAGAACCTTGCGTTCTGGAAAAGGAAATAGCCCTTGAATACGAAGTATCATTAGTGCTGGCTCGGGACGAAAATGGCAAGATCGAATGCTTTCCCATGGCATGGAATCACCACCGCCAAGGCATCCTCGATCATTCCTTCATCCCCACCCGAGGCGTCTCCAAGGATTTATTGGACAAGGCCAGAAAGATCGCACAAGACATCGCAACCAGGATGGCTTATGTTGGCACGCTGGGCGTGGAGTTCTTTGTCGTCGAAGGCAAACTCCTTGTGAATGAAATGGCGCCACGCCCCCACAATTCTGGCCACTACACCTTGGATGCCTGCGTCACGAGCCAATACGAACAGCAGGTGCGGGCACTCTGCGGCCTGCCCTTGGGCGATGCCCGCCCTCATTCCAACGCAATGATGGTCAATCTCCTCGGCGACCTCTGGTACCCAGACGGAGCCCATCAAGCCCGGGAACCGGATTGGCACAAGCTTCAATCGGTGTCCAATCTCAAGCTGCACCTCTACGGCAAGCACCAATCCCGGCCCGGCCGCAAGATGGGTCATTTTACCGTGCTCGGCGATGATCCAGAGAAGGTGCGGGCACAGGCGATGGCTGCCCGTGCTGCAATCGGCATTTGTTGACCACGGGTCCGCAAGCGCTGCTGGCTTACTGACAACCCTAGGGAATCCTGCAATGAAACGCACCCTGCTCTTCCTCGGCACCAACCTGGCCATCGTGCTGGTGCTGTCCGTCACCATGCGCCTTCTGGGCGTGGAACCTTATCTCAATGAACAGGGCCTCAACCTGACATCACTGCTGATCTTCACGGCCGTGATGGGCTTTGGCGGCTCGTTTATTTCCCTTGGCCATTCAAGTGGGCGGCAAAAAAAGCCATGGGGGTGCAAGTCATTGAGACGCCCTCGAACTCGACCGAGTTCTGGCTGATGGAAACCATTCGCAAGTACTCTGCAGAAGCGGGCATCAAGATGCCCGAGGTCGGCATTTTCGATTCACCCGACGTCAATGCGTTTGCCACCGGCATGAGCAAGAACAGCTCTCTGATAGCGGTGTCGTCCGGGCTATTGCAGCAGATGACACGTGAGGAGGCCGAGGCTGTGCTGGGGCATGAAGTCGCCCATGCAGCCAATGGCGACATGGTCACGATGGCGCTGATCCAGGGCGTAATCAATACCTTTGTCATGTTCCTGTCGCGCGTGATTGGTCATCTTGTGGACCGGGTCGTGTTCAAGACCGAGCGCGGCCACGGCCCCGCTTTCTTCGTCACCATGATCATCGCCGAACTCGTCCTGGGCATCCTGGCCTCGATCATCGTCATGTGGTTTTCGCGTCAGCGTGAATTCCGTGCCGACCGGGGGGGCGCAAAGCTTGCCGGGCGGGGCGCCATGATCGCCGCGCTGGAGCGGCTCAACGCACAGCATGCGGCTCCCTTGCCGGACAAGATGGCAGCCTTTGGCATCGCCGGCGGAGGGGCGGGCGGGCTCAGACGCCTGTTCATGACCCACCCGCCGCTCACTGAGCGCATCGCCGCACTGAAGGCAGCGCAGTAAAAATACTCGTAGCGTGAACACCGCCTGACATGGACGCCTCCATCAGCATCGGTGAGCCCTGGATGTGGGCCGCCTTTATCGCCTTCGTGCTGGTCATGCTGGCGCTCGACCTGTTCGTGTTCGGTGGCAGGAAGGCGCACAAGGTGAGCATCAAGGAGGCGGCCGTCTGGTCGCTGGTCTGGGTAAGTCTGGCACTCCTGTTCAACGCTGGTCTTTGGTGGCATTTGAGCGATACAGTGGGCAAGGAAATCGCCGACCGCAAGGCGCTGGAGTTCCTCACCGGCTACCTGATCGAGAAATCGCTGTCGGTAGATAACGTATTCGTCTTCCTGCTGATCTTCTCGTCCTTCCATGTCGCCGCGGAATATCAGCGTCGAGTGCTCATCTACGGTGTACTGGGTGCCATTGTTATGCGCGCAGTGATGATCCTGGCGGGGGCGTGGCTGGTACGAGAGTTTTCCTGGGTGCTCTACATATTCGGCTTCTTCCTGGTGATCACCGGCATGCGCATGCTGGTCATGGCAGATAAGAAACCCGATCTGGAAAAGAACCCTCTGCTGAAATTCGCGCGACGGCACCTGCGCATCTCCGACGGCCATCACGGCGAGAAGTTCACAGTGATGAAGGATGGCGTACGCTATTTCACACCACTGTTTCTGGTGCTGATCCTGATAGAGGCATCCGATCTGGTGTTTGCCGTGGATTCCATCCCGGCCATCTTCGCCATCACGACCGATCCCTTCATCGTCTTCACCTCGAACATATTTGCCATTCTGGGCTTGCGTGCGCTGTACTTTCTGCTTGCCGACGTGGCCGACCGCTTTCCCCTTCTGAAGTACGGTTTGGCCATGGTGCTCACCTTTATCGGGACCAAAATGCTAATCGTGCCGTGGTATCACGTGCCGGTAGGGGCCTCGCTGGCTATCGTCACCGTGTTGATCCTGGCAAGCGTCATCGCCAGTTTGATTGCCACGCGCAAGGACCCAATCTGATGCTGGCACGCATCTTGACGGAGCTGGGATGAAAACGGGTACACCGAGCGACACGGCATCAATAACCAGCACAGATTATTCGGAATTCGAACATGAACCCTGAACAGCAACACGCCACCCTCGCCATCGCCCTCCATGCTGCTTTTGCCGACGGCGTCAAGGATGACCGGGAGCGAGAGCAGATTCGTCAGTTGGCTGAATCACTTAGCAGTGTAACCGGTGCGCCCGACCTCGCTCGCCTCTACCAGGACGTACTGCTCAAACGTGTGAGTCTGGCGGGTGCGGCGGCGACCTTGACAGGCGCAGACGAGCGCCAATTGGCCTATGAAATGGCTGTGTGCGTGTGCGAGGCGGATGGCCGCCAGAGCGAGACCGAGCGCAATTTTTTGGCGGGGCTGAAAAAGCTGTTGCAGCTTGATGCTGGACAAGTCGCCGCCTTCGAGAGCGAGGCCGGCGCCATTGTCGAACTGGTCGAGGTTGCTGCTCCCGCTGTCGCCGTACCCGGCCCGGTCATCGCTTCTCAGCCAAACGTGAGCGAGGCGGAACTGGATAAGTCCATTCTCAACCATGCCCTGCTCAACGGCGCACTGGAATTGCTGCCGCAATCGTGGGCGTCCCTGGCCATCATTCCGTTGCAGATCAAGATGGTCTATGGCATTGGCAAGGCCCACGGGGTCAGCCTCGATCAGGGCCACATCAAGGAATTCATTGCCACCGCAGGGGTTGGTCTTACTTCGCAGTACCTCGAACAGTTCGGCCGCAAACTGCTGGGCGGACTGCTCGGCAAGGCGGCTGGCAAGACCTTCGGCAAGGCGGGCAGCGCAGCCACCGGCATGGCGTTCTCTTTCGCCACTACTTACGCTTTGGGACAGCTTGCCAAACGCTATTACGCCGGCGGTCGGATAATGAACGCGACTGTGCTGCGCGACACCTTCCAGAACCTGCTAGGCCCAGCCAAGCAGATGCAGACCCAATACCTGCCGCAAATTCAGCAACAGGCTCAAACCCTGGACATAGGGCGGGTCATGTCCATGGTGCGCGGCAGCTAGACAGGCGCCATGCGCATATTTTCTTCTCTGTACCAACGCGCCATGCTGTGGTCGCGACATCGACATGCCCCGTGGTACCTGGGCGCCATGAGTTTCGCCGAATCCTCTTTTTTTCCGGTGCCGCCGGACGTGATGCTCGCGCCCATGAGCCTGGCCAATCCTTCCAAGGCCTGGCGCTTCGCCCTATTGACCACGATCGCCTCGGTAGCCGGCGGCCTGTTCGGATATCTCATTGGCTATTTCGCCTTCGACGCCATCGAGCCGTGGCTTCGCGAATCCCGCTACTGGCTGAGCTATCAGGCGGCAGTGGATTGGTTTGGGCGCTGGGGTTTCTGGGCGGTCTTCGTCGCCAGTTTTTCACCCATCCCCTACAAGGTGTTTACCATCGCCGCAGGCGCACTGTCGATGGCTTTGCTGCTCTTTACCCTGGCTTCATTAATCGGGCGCGGTACGCGTTTCTTTCTTGTCGCCGGCCTGATGGCCTGGGGCGGCGCGCGCATGGAAGCGGTGCTGAGTCGTTACGTTGACCTGCTGGGCTGGGTGACAGTCGCCCTAATTGTGACAGGCGTTCTGATTTTTCAGTGAAAACACGCACCATGGGCAAGTAATTCAGGCCAAGTTCAGCTCTAGGCGGCGCATCCTGATCGACGTCGTCGTTCTGTTTTTCCTGTTCGGTCTTGCAGCGGCCCTGGCCCGTTCTGATCTACAAGGCGCGCGTGATCGGCCTCGGCCTCGCCATGTTCAGCCGCATTGCGCTGCTGCTGTCTCTGGCCTGGATGATGCGCTTGACCACCCCGCTCTTTTCCGTGCTCACCCAGGAAATATCTGGCCGCGACCTCATTCTGCTCGGGGGCGGACTGTTCCTTCTGGCCAAGGCGGTAATGGAAATCCACAATGCCCTGGAAGGCGAGGGCGAGCATGAGTCCGCGACATCCAGGCATGCGGTCTTTTCCAGCGTCCTGGTGCAGATCGCCGTCATCGATATCGTCTTCTCCCTCGATTCGGTCATCACCGCGGTCGGCATGGTCGACCAGGTACCGGTCATGGTGCTCGCCATCGTGATCGCCGTGGGTGTGATGTTGTTCGCCGCACGCCCAATCGGCGATTTTGTGGACGCCCACCCGACCATCAAGATGCTCGCCCTCTCATTCCTCATCCTGGTCGGCGTGGCGCTCATCGGCGAAGGCCTCGAAATGCATATCCCGAAGGGCTACATCTACTTCGCCATGGCTTTCTCGGTAGGGGTCGAAATGCTCAATCTGCGGCTGCGCCGGCGTCGGCCGTTGCGCCTGTACAAGGAGCTCGAGTCGGCATCTGGGCACAAGCAAGGCTGAACGCCTTCATCCATTGTCACCACAGTAGCTAGCAACTGCCCAAAACGGCAGGCTGATTCCAGACGTAGCTCTGCTAACATCGAACCATGAAGCTGCCAGGCGCCATCGCCCTTCTCCTCGTCGGTCTGATCCCGGCATGCGTATCCGCCGCACCCGCACAACACGAGGGCATCGATGTCGGCAAACCTTCCGCAGTGCGCAAGTTGGTGCCGGCCGAAGGCCTCGAGCGCCAGGCCAGCCAGGAGTTTTCGCAACTGAAGCGGCAGGCGGCGGACAAGAAAGCGCTCGTCCCGGACGATCATCCGCAGGCGCGCCGCCTGCGCCAGATCGCCGCCCGCATCATTCCCCATGCCGCTCGCTTCAATCCGCGCGCCAGGCAATGGCAGTGGGAGGTCATCCTCATCGGTTCTCAGCAGGTGAACGCCTTCTGCATGCCGGGCGGCAAGATCGCCGTCTTCAGCGGCCTGCTGCTGGGCTTGAAGCTGACCGACGACGAGGCCGCCATGGTCATGGGCCACGAGATCGCCCATGCCCTGCGCGAGCACGCACGCGAGCGGCTCGCCAAGACCGAGTTGACACGGCTGGGCGCCAACCTGCTCGGCGAATTCGTCGGCCGCGGCAAGTACACCGGGCTGTTCGACATGGGCGGCCAGTTGATGACCCTGAAGTTCTCGCGTGACGACGAGACCGAAGCCGACACGGTCGGCCTCGATCTCGCCGCCCGTGCAGGCTACGATCCGCGCGCCGGCATCACGCTGTGGAAGAAGATGATGGCCGCCAACAAGGGCGCGCCGCCGCAGTGGTTGTCGACCCACCCTTCCGGCAACAATCGCATCCGCGAAATCGAGTCTCACCTGCCGGAAGTCATGCCGCTCTATGAACGTGCGCGGCGTGCCGCGGAAAGTCAGCCCCGGTAGCACGGCGAAGTTCAGACGGCGACGCCTTCGCCCCAGTAGTCAGGGTTGCCGTAGGTGTTCTTCAGGTGATCGATAAGCAACCGGACACGCAGTGGCAGGTACTTGCGCTGCGGGAAGACTGCGTAGATGCCGGTCGGCGGCGCGGCCAGGTCATCGAGCACCGTCACCAGTGTGCCCCGTTTCAGGTCGGCTCCGACTTCCCATAGCGAACGCCAGGCCAGCCCCCGCCCCGCCAGTGCCCATTCATGCAGCACGGCGCCGTCATTGCATTCGAGCAGCCCTGACACCTTGATGCTGACAATCTCTTCGCCGTCGCGGAACAGCCAGCCGCGCTGCTGACCCAGCGACAGACAATTGTGCCGGGAGAGATCTTCCAGCGTCTGCGGCGTGCCGTGACACGCAAGATATTCCGGGCTGGCTACCACCATGCGCCGGTTTTCCGCCAGGCGGATGCTGACCAGGCTGGAGTCGGTCAGTTCGCCGACGCGGATGGCGCAATCGACGCCCTCGTTGACCAGGTCGACCAGACGGTCGGAGAGGTCGAGGCTCACCGTCACTTCCGGGTTGGCATCGAGGAACTGCATGATCAGCGGCGCGACATGCTTGCGCCCGAAACCGGCTGGCGCGGAGAGGCGCAGATGCCCCCTCGCTTTCACCCCGCCCAGAGTCACCGAAGCCTCGGCATCGCCCAATTCGCGCAGGAGCCGCTGGCAGTCCTCCAGATAGGCACTGCCTTCAAAGGTCAGCGTCACGCGGCGCGTCGTGCGCAGCAGCAGTTTCACGCCGAGCCGCGCTTCCAGCGCATTCAGGCGCCGGCTCACCACGCCCGGCGCGATCCCCTCGGCATCCGCGGCGGCCGTCAGGCTGCCGCGGGTGGCCACGGAGACAAAAGTCTCGATCTGCTTCAGGCGGCTCATGTCAGTTTTGCTTTAATAGCAATAATGCTTTGATTTTATCGGTATTTTATTAACAAATAAACTTGTGTATCTTGGTTTCATGCCGCGTTTTGCTGCCAATCTGTCGATGCTGTTCACCGAGGTGCCCCTGCTTGATCGCTTCGCGCGGGCCGCACGCGCTGGCTTCAAGGCAGTGGAGATCCAGTTTCCGTACGAGTTGCCGGTCGAGCAGTTGCAGCAGGCACTGTGGCAAAACAAGCTCAAGCTTGTTCTGCACAACCTGCCCGCCGGGGACTGGGCAACCGGCGAGCGCGGCATCGCCTGCCACCCCGACCGCATCGAGGAATTCCGCAAGGGCGTGGATACGGCGCTGACTTACGCCGCTGCGCTCGGATCACCTCAGATCAATTGTCTGGCCGGCATCCGGCCCGCGGACGTCACTGGACAGGAGGCCCGCCGCGTCCTCATCGACAACCTGCGCTACGCTGCGACGAGACTCAAGGCGCACGGGCTGAAACTGCTCATCGAGCCGGTGAACACAAAAGACCTCCCCGGCTTTTTCCTCAGCGGCACGCAGCAGGCGCTGGATCTCATCACCGAGGTGGGCGCGGACAATCTCTTCCTGCAGTACGACGTGTATCACGCACAGCGCATGGAGGGCGATCTGGCGAACACGCTCAGCGCCCACATCGACCGCATCGCCCACATCCAGATCGCCGACAACCCGGGCCGCCACGAGCCGGGCACGGGCGAGATTGATTACCCCTTCCTCTTCGCGCACCTCGACCGCATCGGCTATAAAGGGTGGATAGGCTGCGAATACAAACCTGAAGCTGCCACCGAAGCCGGCCTCGGCTGGCTCGCCCCCTGGTTGGAGCACACACAATGACCACACCCATCCGCGCCATCGCCTTCGACGCCTACGGCACGCTATTCGACGTGTATTCCGTCGGCGCCCTGGCCGAGCAGTTTTTCCCCGGCAAGGGCGCGGAACTGGCTGCGCAGTGGCGCGATACGCAGATCGCCTACACGCGCGTGCGCACCCTGTCGGATCGCTACATCCCGTTCTGGCAATTGACGGAAGACGCACTCGTGTTCTCGGCGCGCAAGCTCGGGCTCGATCTCACTGCTGACGCCCGCAAGCGCCTGATGAGCCAGTACGCCTGCCTCTCCGCCTTTCCCGAAAACCTGAGCGCCCTGAAGGAACTCAAGGCGCTCGGCCTGCCGCTGGCGATCCTCTCCAACGGCACACCCGAGATGCTCGACATCGCCGTCAAAAGCGCCGGCATGAGCGGCCTGTTCGACCACCTGCTGTCGGTCGAATCGGTCAAGAAGTACAAGACCGCGCCCGAGGCCTACCAGCTCGGGCCGGACGCCTTCAAGCTCCCCACGAGGGAGATTCTCTTCGTGTCGTCGAACTGCTGGGACGCCCTCGGCGCCACCTGGTTCGGCTATACGACCTTCTGGATCAATCGCAGCGGCCAGCCCCTCGAGGAACTCGGCGTGACACCCACCGCCCAGGGCCGGCTGCTGACCGATGTGGTCACCTATGTGAAAGATTCGGTCAAAAATTCAACCAAGGAGCCATCATGAGCCTCAAACTCCCCGCCGGCGTGCAGATCAACGCGCCGATCCATCCCCGCTTCGACGAGATCCTCACGCATGAGGCGCTGGCCTTCGTCGCCAAGCTGCACCGCGCCTTCGAAGCGCGCCGCCAGGATCTGCTGAAGAAACGCATCGAGCGCCAGGCGCGCATCGACGCCGGCGAGATGCCGGACTTCCTGCCCGAGACAAAGAACATCCGCGAAGGCGACTGGAAGGTGGCGCCACTGCCCAAGGCGCTGGAGTGCCGCCGCGTTGAAATCACCGGGCCGGTCGAGGCAAAGATGATCATCAACGCCTTCAACTCCGGCGCAGATTCCTACATGACCGACTTCGAAGATTCCAACAGCCCGAACTGGTTCAACCAGGTGCAGGGCCAGGTGAACCTCTTCGACGCCGTACGCCGCAAGCTGACTTTCACCAACGAGGCCGGCAAGGTCTACAAACTCAACGACAAGATCGCCGTGATGCAGATCCGCCCGCGCGGCTGGCACCTCGACGAGAAGCACATGCTGGTCGACGGCCAGCGCGTCTCCGGCGGCATCTTCGACTTCGGTCTGGTGTTCTTCCACAACGCCAAGGAGCAGGTCGCGCGCGGCGCCGGCCCCTTCTACTACCTGCCGAAGATGGAATCGCACCTCGATGCACGCCTGTGGAACGACATCTTCTGCATGGCGCAGGACGAGATCGGCATGCCGCGCGGCACCATCAAGGCCACCGTGCTGGTGGAGACTATCCTCGCCACCTTCGAACTGGAAGAGATCCTCTACGAACTGCGCGAGCATTCGGCGGGCCTCAATGCCGGGCGCTGGGACTACATCTTCTCCTGCATCAAGAAATTCAAGAAGAACAAGGATTTCTGCCTGGCCAACCGTGGCGCCATCACCATGGAAGTGCCCTTCATGCGCAGCTATGCGCTGGCGCTGGTGAAGGCCTGCCACAAGCGTGGCGCACCGGCCATCGGCGGCATGAGCGCACTGATTCCGATCAAGAACGATCCGGTCGCCAACGACAAGGCGATGGCTGCCATCCGTCACGACAAGACGCGCGACGCCAACGACGGCTACGACGGCGGCTGGGTGGCCCATCCGGGCCTCGTCTCCATCGCCATGGAGGAATTCGTCAAGGTGCTCGGCGACCGTCCCAACCAGTGGGACAAGCAGCGCACCGACACCTACGGCCCGAAGAACTGGCTCGACTTCCAGCCCGAGCAGCCGATCAACGAAACCGGCGTGCGCAACAACATCAACGTCGGCATCCACTACCTCGGCTCCTGGCTCGCTGGCAACGGCTGCGTGCCGATCCACAACCTGATGGAGGACGCCGCCACCGCCGAGATCTCGCGCTCGCAAATCTGGCAGTGGGTGGTCAGCCCGAAGGGCAAGCTCGACGACGGCCGCAAGGTCACCGCAGAGATGGTGAAGGGCTTCATCGTCGAGGAACTCGCCAAGGTCAAGGCCACCGTCAGCGCTGCCGGCGAGAAGACCGAAACCTACGACCAGGCCGCGAGCATCTTCGAGAAGATGAGCCTGTCGCCCGACTATCCGGAGTTCCTCACTCTGCCGCTGTACGAGGCGATGGAGTAAAGTCAGCCCCCACGACACGGCGCGGCGGCCCTTGGCCGCCGTTTTTATCTGGGAGACGCATCATGCTCGGCGCCCTCACCCTGCTGCTGGTATTTCAGCTCATCGGCGAAGTCCTCGCCCAGTTGTTCGCGCTGCCGATCCCGGGGCCGGTGATCGGCATGGCGCTGCTGTTCGCCGCGCTGGCGCTGCGCGGCGGGCCGTCCGCCGAACTGCGCGACACCGCGCAGAACCTGCTGCAACACCTGTCGCTGCTGTTCGTGCCGGCTGGCGTCGGCGTCATGCTGCACTTCCGCCGCGTGGGCGATGAATGGCTGGCGCTGTCGGCTTCACTCGTCGGCAGCACAGTGCTGACCATCGCCGTCACCGCCCTCGTCCTGCGCGCCCTGTCGCGGCGAGCTGGCCGCCAAGGGGAGTAGCGCCATGCCCGCTCGCGCGCAATTCGCCGAAATCTGGGTCTACCTCTCCACCTCGCCGCTGCTCGGACTGACCGTCACGCTGCTCGCCTATCAAGGTGCCTTCTGGCTCTCCCGACGCGCGAATTTCCATCCGCTCGCCAATCCGGTGCTGATCGCCGTGGCCGCACTGGTGCTGCTGCTCCAGCTCACCGGTACACCCTATGCGACGTATTTCGATGGTGCGCAATTCGTGCACTTCCTGCTCGGCCCGGCCACCGTGGCGCTGGCCATCCCGCTCTACGCCCAGTTGGCGCGGCTGCGTGCCATGGCCATGCCGCTGTTGGCTGCGTTGGCGATCGGTTCCCTCACGGCCATGCTCAGTGCCGTATTCATCGGCAAGCTATTCGGCGCGAGCGAAGCCTCGCTGCTTTCGCTCGCGCCGAAATCGGTCACCACGCCCATCGCCATGGGCATCGCCGAGCGCATTGGCGGCCTGCCGTCACTGACCGCCGTGCTCGTCATCGCCACCGGCATCCTAGGCGCCGTCTCGGCGAAATACGTTTACCAGTTGCTTGGCATCACCGACCACGCCGTACGCGGTTTCGCCATCGGCGTTGCCTCGCACGGCATCGGCACTGCACGCGCCTTCCAGGTGAGCGAGCAGGCCGGCGCTTTTTCCGGCCTGGCGATGGGTCTCAATGCCCTGATGACGGCCCTGTTGGTGCCGCTGTTTCTGCCGTTCCTCATTCGCTGGATCCAATAACCATGGCCCTCAAGGCAACCATCTTCAAGGCGGATCTGCAGATCGCGGACATGGACCGCAACTACTACCAGAGCCATGTCCTCACCCTCGCACGCCATCCGTCCGAGACGGACGAACGCATGATGGTGCGTCTGCTGGCCTTTGCGCTCTATGCCGAAGAGCGCCTGGAATTCGGCCGCGGGTTGTCGACGGATGATGAGCCAGCGCTCTGGCTGAAGGATCTCACCGGCGCAGTCGAGTTGTGGATTGAAGTCGGCCTGCCCGACGAACGGGAAATCCGTAAAGCCTGCGGAAAGGCGAGTCGTGTGGTGGTGTTGACTTACGGCGGACGCGGCGCCGACCTGTGGTGGGGCCAGAACCGCGACAAGCTGGAACGCCTGCGCAATCTCACGTTAAGCAATCTGCCGAGTGCCACCTCGCAGTCACTCGCTGCGCTGGCTAACCGCAACATGAGCCTGCAATGCACCATTCAGGATGGTCACGCCTGGCTGACTGACGGCGAGAACACCGTCCACATCGAACCGTTGAAGCTGAAGGACGCTGGCTGAGTCAGGCCGTCTGGCCTGCCAGTTTCATGGTGTGGCGCTGTACAACACCATCGATGAAGCGGCGCAGGAATCCTTCCGTTTGCGCGCTGTGGAAGCGGTCGATCTCCACGCCTAGCATCAGACGCAACCGGTCGGTTTCGGCATGCCGGCATAGCGCGCGCCCTGCTTGGCCGGGCCATAGGGGAAAAGGTCGAACAGGCGCCGCTTGTCTGACCACTCCTCGCCCAGCTCATCCTTGAGCAGCTTCTGCATGATGCGCAGGTTCGGCGCCGTGCCGTTCTCCAGGTAGTAGCCGCGGATCCAGTTGAGCAGTTTCCAGTGGTCTTCCGTGAGCTGGAGGTTGTCCTTCTCGGCCAGATGGCTGGCGATGTCCTCGGACCAATCGTCGAGCTGCGCCAGATAGCCTTCCGCGTCGGTTTCGATTTCCTTGCCGTTGATGACGATCATGATATTTTCTCTCTGTCGGGATTGGGGTTTTCTTTATACTTGATATTATTAGTCAGGTATTATTCAATGTCAAACGAACATCCTGATACCCCCATCAAAGTGGAGAGCCAACATGAACAACCCCGATATCCCCCAGAAAGCCCCCTATCCCGCCGAAGTCGAGGCCGGCAAAAGCTACTGGTGGTGCGCCTGCGGTAAAAGCAAAACCCAGCCCTTCTGCGACGGCTCGCACAAGGGCGGGCCGTTTACGCCGGTCGAATTCAAGGCAACGAAATCGGAAAAGGTGTGGTTCTGCGGCTGCAAGCACTCGGCGCAAAAGCCGCTGTGCGACGGCTCGCACAAGAAGCTATGACAGTTCTGGCAGCAGGTGGGTACGCCATAGCGAGTGTTCGTACTTCGACTTGAAGAAGCCGAAATGCCCGATGCGCTTCTCGCCGATTTCCTTCGGCGCGATGCGCTTCAGCGTACGCGACGCATTGACGTACTGGCCGTGGATGGCCTCGGTGTTGCGCTGCGACATGTACTCGTCGTCGGTGAAGGACAGCGAGACGATCGGCGTTTGCACGGCTGCATACAAGGCGCGGGCCGACTCGCCCTCGACGCCGACGGCGTATTCCGGGTTGAGGCACCAGCGCCGCCACTGTTCCATCACGCCGCGCGGCAGATCGCCCACCTTGCGCAGGCGCTTGCCGGGAAAATAGCCGAACAGGCGCACCGATAGCGGGGCCGCGACGAACCACAGCCACCATGACGTGCGGCGCAAAGCCGCCGTGTTTTCGCGCCAGTAGCCGCTTCCGGTGGCGACCGTCACCACGCGCGACACCCGCTCGCGGTTCGGCACGAAGGGCAGGATCTGCCCGCCCAGGCTGTGGCCAATCCAGTGGAGCGGTTTGTCCGGCGCCTGTGCCGCGAGGGCGTCGATCATCGCCGCGCAATCCAGCCGCGCCCAGTCGAGGATGTCGGTCGACACCTTGCGCAGGCTGCCGTGGCGCGACTGGCCGACACCACGATAATCGAAGGTCGCCACCAGAAAACCCTGCGCAGCCAGCCACTGCGCGAACGGCGCGTAGTAAGCCTGTGTGACGCCCATGGCCGGCACGACCAGCACCGCAGCCCTGGGTTCGCCCGCCGGCGCGAAGAAGCGGGCGACGATGTGCAGATGCTCGCCGACCGGAACCACCTGCCGCGTAAAGTTGCTCACTGAATCCTCCCGCCGATGGCGCGCAGGAACTCCGTGCGCAACTGGTCCGATTGCTCGAAGGCGCCGGTGAAAGCTTGCGTCACCACGCGCTCGTCGCCGCGCCGGTCCTCGCCCAGCAACAGGCACAGTTGCTCGGCCTCGACGACGCAGGCGCCGCCGGCCGCCTTGCCATGCGTCACCAGCGCCTCGGCGATGTCGCGCGTCATCCACTCCTGGTAGGTGAAGCGGTGGCCGATGGCATCGACCATGCGGGCGATGCGGCCGAAGCCGTGCAGGCGTCCGCCTGGCAGATAGGCGACATGCGCCACGCCGCGGAAAGGCACGAGGTGGTGCGGGCAGACGCCATGCACGGCGATGCCGCGCACCACCACCATGTCGCTTCGCACATCCTCGAAGCCTTCGCCCAGCGCCTCGGCGGGATCCATGTCGTAGCCACCAAGCAGGCGCTTCTGCCACAGCGTGCGTACCCGCTCCGCCGTGCGGCCCATGTGCTGCATGTCAGGCGCGATACCGCAGGCGGCGAGCAGATCGCTCACCGCCTGCTCGAAGGCCACAGCGTCGAAAGCATTCTGGCGCGGGATGCCGATGCCGGCACTTTCGCGAGAAGCGTGATCGGAGCAATCAGGCATGGTTTCAAGTTCGTTTAACTGTTGAAGCTGAAATCATACACGCCGGAAAGCCGGGCGCTTCAAGAGGCGAATGAATTGCTTGTTGCGTTGAATCAAAGATTGAATCCCCACCTGTGACAAAGTACCCCGCCATACGCTGGGATATATCGATAATGGCGTCCGAAGAACAAGAAGAAGGTGAATGATGAATTTTGGAAACGACTTTGATGCTGATGAATCATGTGAAGATCGGCTCGGCCATTCTCAACCGGGAATATTTCTGGTCGATCGCGTGCGACAAATGCAAGGAATTGCCCGAGGTCTATTTTCGTCCTGACGAAGACAGCCCCAAGCAACGGCTCAATCCCAAAAGAGCCGACGGCACCGGCAGCCATGTTTTCGACCTGCTCAGCCCGGGCCTGTACTGCCTGAAGAATTTCTGCGGCGGCGGATTCCGCTTCGATGCCAAAGTCAGCGTCAGCGAGAGCGCCATCGCCATCCTCGATCTGCAAGGAACGGCTGAAGTCTGATCCCTCGATCGCCACTGCCGCTCAACGCAACCGAATCACCAGCGGTGGAATGTCGACACCGATGACGATGGCGGGCGGGTCATAGTAGGCTCGATGTTCGTAGATCACCGGCGGCGGCTGATGGAAGACGATCCGCTGGCGATAAACTTCATGATGGTGGTAAGCGTGGTGCGCATGCTTGGCATGTCCCCATCCGTGTCCTTGGTGGCTGCCATGCCGCTCGTGCTTGCCGCGTTCATGCGCGAGCGCCCCCGTCGATGCCGCCATGGCCATAACGCCAAGGGCGGCGGCCAGGGCGGCCCGGATTGCACTTTTCATCTGCATGCCCTTTCGTTTCTGTAATTGAGACGCCCGCATGCTAGCCGGCCGCCATAGCCGGCGCTGTAAGCAAATGCAATAGAATGTAACCGTCAGTACAGCGGAACCCCTCTGCGATGCCGAGCGGTTCGAATCCATGCCGAAGCCCGCCCACCTCCACCCCACCGACCTGCACGGCTTCAGCCGGATGACGATCGACGCCGTCGCCGGGCTCACCGATCTGGTCGAGGCAATGCATCACAACATCGCCAGCACACCGGCGCGCCTCGGCAAGGCGCCGGCTGGACGCACGCGCGGCATCACAGGTTTTGTTTATCGCAGCATCCGTGGCGTGACGCGGCTGGTGGGCGGAGGGCTTGATGCGGTGCTGGGGCGTCTGACACCCCTGTTCGGCGAAAAGCAATCCTCACCCGAGCGCGAGGCAGTCCTGGCGGCGCTGAATGGCGTGCTGGGCGATTACCTTGAAGCCAACAACAATCCGATGGCCATCCGCATGCGCCTGCGCCAAAGCGGCCATGCGCTGCAACTGGACAAGTCTTCGCTGGCCGCCACCCTGCCGAAGGCCGGTGGCAAGCTGCTGGTTCTGGTACACGGCCTGTGCATGAACGACCTGCAGTGGAAGCGGCAAGGTCACGACCACGGCGCCGCGCTGGCCGCCGACCTCGGTTTCACGCCGCTTTACCTGCACTACAACAGCGGCCGGCATGTCTCCACGAATGGACGCGAGTTTGCCGACCTGCTCGAATCCCTGCTCGCCAACTGGCCAATCCCGGTCGAGGAACTGGACATCCTTGGCCACAGCATGGGCGGCCTGCTGACACGTAGCGCCTGGCATTACGGCACGGCTGCGGGCCACGCCTGGCCACGGCGGCTGAAGAAAATCATATTCCTCGGCACGCCGCACCACGGTGCGCCAATGGAGCGCGGCGGCAACTGGATCGACATCGCGCTGGGACTCAGCCCCTACACAGCGCCGTTGTCCCGCCTGGGCAAGATACGCAGCGCCGGCATCACGGACCTGCGCCACGGCTATCTGCTGGACGAGGACTGGCACGGCCGCGACCGCTTCGCGCGATCAGCCAGCCATCACAAAACGCTGCCGCTCCCGCAGGGCGTGAAGTGCCATGCGATTGCCGCAACCACCGGCAAGCAGACAGGCGATCTGAAGGACCGGTTGCTCGGCGACGGACTGGTGCCGCTGGCGAGCGCACTCGGCAGCCATGCGAAGCGCGAACGCAACCTGGCATTTCCGCAAGACCGGCAGTGGGTCGCCAGCGAAACGGGTCACCTCGACCTGCTGAGTCGGAAAGTGGTGTACGCGCGGATCAGGCAGTGGCTTGAGGAGGATTGAAGCCGGTCAGGGAGCGCCCCGACCCAGCACTTCGCGCACGAGGTGATAGTACAGGTTGAACTGGCGGCTGCCCTCTGGCGTGATCGGATCGGGGCAACTGCTCAAGCCATTCACGCCCAGCACGATCCCCATCGGGCCGCCATGGTAGATGACCGAATGCGCCTCGGCCAGCAACTTGCCGCTGTCCCGCTCGGCGATGGACAACCGACTGACATGAATGGTGTTGCCTCTCACGTCAGTCTCCGACTTCACCACGTGACGCGCTTGCAGAGCGGCCACCGGTTCGCTGACGACCCGATCTCCCGCCTTGCGGTAGCGCACGAATTGTCCGCGCTTGTAGATATCGTGCGTCTCGAACCAGGCAAAGCCTTCTTCGCCAACATATCGCAGGCCGAAGCTGTTGGCAGTCAGGTCGTCCAGAAAAAAACCATCGACGCGCACCTTCTCATGAATGCGCGGCTCGGCCAGCGTGTCGCATAGGCGCTCGAATTCCAGCCTGCCGGGCAAATAGGTGGCCAGCACGACCCCCAACACTGGTGCGACGGCCGCCGCCAGATGCAAGAGCCGGCTGTTGTCGGCACTCAGCCCCATCCGGGGACCGATGCCGGCCTTTCTGAAAACAAGGTACAGCAAAGCGACTGGCAGCAGGAGCAGCAGCGGCCCGAATATCGACAGCAGCAAGCCCGCCAGCATCATGGATTCCTTCTGCCGCCCGGCGATGCCGACGGCCCGGGGTCAGCGCGTCGGGCGCAGTCCGCCTTCCTGCATCAGGGCCTCGATTCTGTCTGCCATCTGCTTCGCCGGCGTGGCGTAGGCGAAGCGGAGGATGGCGCGGCCATCCGGGCCGAGGAGAATCATGCCGGCGGAGTGGTCGACAGTATAGCTGCCCGTCGGCGCGGAGGGATCGCGCACTTTCTCATAGCGCACCTTGAACTCGACGGATGCCCGGCGCGTCAGCGCCTCGGAACCGCGCAGGCCAAGAATGCGGGGATCGAAGGCCGAAGTGTACTCGCGCAGCACCTGCGCACTGTCGCGCTCGGGATCGACCGTAATGAAGATCGGCTGCAGTTGAGCGGCCTTGTCACCCAATGACTTGAGCACATCCTTCATCTCCAGCAGGGTCGTCGGGCAGACATCCGGGCAGGAGGTGTAGCCGAAAGTGATCAGTTGAAAGCGGCCGAGAAAATCCTCATTCGTCACCGCTCTGCCGTTCGGATCCTGCAGGAGGTAGCGTGGAACGATTGCATTTTGCACAGATTCCACCTGGCTATGCCCCTGGGGGATTTGACCAGGCAAGGGCAACGTGGTCTTCAGGCGCTGCGTGACCGCCTCCAGACTGACGGCCAGTTCAGCGGAAGTCGGGCAGGGTGTGCCGCGGCCGTGGGTGATGAACGCTTCCTGCGTACCCTTCTCGTAGGCTTCGCCAAAGGTGCGGGTCTTGGGCGCATGGTTGATCATCAGTATTCTCAACCATGCGGCCGTATCCTTTTGACCGCAGGCAAGAGATATCCCGTTGAGGCGCCCAAGCTCGTGCACTGCAGCCAGCCCCGCCGCATTGTCTTCGGACGCTCCAGCCGGCATGGCGAGGGCAAACAGCAGAAGGACTGCTGCAACTAGTTTCACGGCGATCATCTCCTCGGAAAGAATGTCACGAAAGTCAGCCTGCACAATACGGCGCGTCAGTCCTGCACGCCCGAAGGCAGGGCGGTAATGAACTCAGCCATTTCCACATCCATCGTCAGGATGTGGTGGGACCACCAGAAATCCAGGAAATGCAGAAGAGTGGCCGAGAAATCCTCGCCGCCCTCTTCCACCCCCTGCTTGTGCTTGAGCAGTTTCTTCAGCAGCGAGGCATGCTCGGCCCTGTGCCCTTCTGCCCCAGGGAAGCGGTGCGCGGCCATCAGCCGGTCTTCCATGTCAAAGTGCAAGCGCGTATGCCGGATGATCTCGTCGAAAATGGCACAGCGGGCGAACTTGCCCCTGCCTTCCGCCATGGACTCGCCCAGGCGATTGATCAGTTCGACCATTTTTCGATGGTCGCTGGCCATCCCCGCGTGGCGCGTTGACAACTTTTCCTCCCAGATCATCCTGTGCATTGGCAGCCTCCGGCTCGGCCAACCGTTTCGTGCTGGATCATATTACGACTTGAGCGGCTTGTAGCGCAGGCGCTTCGGTTTGGCGCCTTCCTCGCCCAGCCGCTTGACCTTGTCGGCCTCGTACTCGTGGTAATTGCCGTTGAAGAAAGTCCACTGGGACTCGCCTTCGCAGGCAAGGATGTGGGTGGCGATGCGGTCGAGGAACCAGCGATCATGCGAGATGACCAGGACGCAGCCGGCGAATTCGAGCAAGGCGTCTTCCAGCGCGCGCAGCGTCTCCACATCGAGGTCGTTGGACGGCTCGTCGAGCAACAGCACGTTGCCGCCTTCAATCAGTGTCTTGGCAAGATGCAGCCGTCCACGCTCGCCGCCGGAGAGATTGCCGACGATCTTCTGCTGGTCGGCGCCCTTGAAATTGAAGCGGCCGATGTAGGCACGGGAAGGTGTTTCGTATTTGCCGACGGTGAGGATGTCGGCACCACCGGAAATGGCCTCCCATACGCTCTTGTCGTTGGGCAGCGCCTCGCGTGACTGCTCCACCGACACCAGCTTGACGGTCGGGCCGGTGACGATCTCACCGGCATCCGGCTGCTCCCGTCCGGTCATCATGCGGAACAGCGTCGATTTGCCGGCGCCGTTGGGGCCGATGATGCCGACGATGGCGCCGGGTGGAAGCTGGAAGCTCAGGTTATCGATCAGCAGGCGATCCCCATAGCCCTTGGAAACGCCCTTGAACTCGATGACCTTGTCGCCAAGGCGCTCGGCCACCGGGATGAAGATTTCCTGCGTCTCGTTGCGCTTCTGGTATTCCTGGCTCGACAGCTCGTCGAAACGGGCCAGGCGCGCCTTGCTCTTGGCCTGACGGCCCTTCGGGTTCTGCCGCACCCACTCGAGTTCCTTCCTGATGGCCTTCTGGCGGGCGGACTCGGAGGCCTCCTCCTGCTTGAGCCGCGTATCTTTCTGTTCGAGCCACGAACTGTAATTGCCCTTCCAGGGGATGCCCTGGCCTCGGTCGAGTTCGAGGATCCACTCGGCGGCGTTATCAAGGAAGTAGCGGTCGTGGGTCACTGCCACGACGGTGCCGGGGAAGCGTGTGAGGAACTGCTCCAGCCAGTCCACCGATTCAGCATCGAGGTGGTTGGTCGGCTCGTCCAGCAACAACATGTCGGGCTTGGACAGCAAGAGACGGCACAGTGCCACGCGACGCTTCTCTCCCCCTGATAGGTTGGCGATCTTCGCCTCCCAGGGCGGCAGGCGCAGGGCGTCGGCGGCGACTTCCAGCTGCTGCTCGGCGCTGTGGCCGTCGGAAGCGGCGATGATGGCTTCCAACCGTGCCTGCTCGGCCGCCAGCGCGTCGAAATCGGCATCCGGTTCAGCGTAGGCGGCATACACGGCATCGAGTTTCTGCTGCGCTTCGAAGACCTCGCCGAGACCTTCTTCGACGGACTGGCGCACGGTCTTTTCCGGATCGAGCTGTGGCTCCTGCGGCAGATAGCCGATAGAGAGGTTCGGCATCGGGGTCGCTTCGCCCTCGATGTCCTTGTCCACCCCGGCCATGATCTTGAGCAATGTGGACTTGCCAGACCCGTTCAGGCCCAGTACGCCAATCTTGGCGCCGGGAAAGAAGCTGAGGGAGATGTCCTTGAGGATGTGGCGCTTGGGCGGAACGATCTTGCCCACGCGGTTCATGGTGAAAACGTATTGGGCCATGCTCTGGGTGCCTGCCGGAAGAAAAGGGGAATTTTAACGGAGAGCAGTCGCTCAGGCGGACTCAATCGTCAGCAAGAGCTGGCCTTCGGCCACGGAATCGCCCTCGGCCACGAATACTTCGATCACCCGGCCGGCATGCTGGCTGGGGATATCCAGCGATACCTTGCCGGTTTCCAGGGTAAGGATTGCGTCATCGAAGCCGATCGAGTCGCCCGGCTTGGCCAGAACCTCGAGTACAACCACCTCGCCACTTGCGCAGGACCCGCAAGTTTCCCAGCAGTCTGGATACTTGGGCATGTGGACTTCATGCAACTTGCTCATGAGATAAAGCATGCTAAGTTCAGGGCGATAGGATAAAGCTCAAATATGTTCCGTGATTGGGGCAATAAGAAAATTAATTGCTACACAAGGGAATATCCTTTAGATTTGCATGGACAAACAAGTTTCCGGGCGCGAATGCGCACCAGGAAGCGAGAACAGCGCTTACCAAGCATCATTCACTCAAGGAGGAAGCCGATGAAGTACCGCAAGATCGCGCTCGCCGTATCGCTGCTGGGCTTTGCCAGTGCAGCGTTCGCGGACAACCACACCATTAGCCGCAACATGGCCTCGGCCTGCGCCAGTTGCCATGGCACCAACGGTCACAGCGTTGGCGGCATGGATCCCCTCGCCGGCATGCCCAAGGACGAGATGATCCGCAAGGTCAAGGACTTCCGCTCCGGCGCCAAGCCTGCGACCGTCATGCAACAGCTGTCGAAAGGCTATACCGACCAGCAAATCGAGATGATCGCGAATTACTACGCGGCGCAGAAATAAGGGGGAGACTATGACACTGAACAGACGCGATTTCATCAAGGCCGCAGGCGCCACCGTCGCCTTCGGCAGTCTCTACGGCTGTGCGGGCGGCACCAAGGGCTCGGGCAATGTAGTGGTCATCGGCGGCGGCTACGGCGGCGCCACGGTCGCCAAGTACCTCCGCATGTGGTCGGATGGCGGCATCAACGTCACGCTGGTCGACCCCACCCCGAATTTCGTTTCCTGCCCCATCTCCAATCTGGTGCTGGCCGGCGAGAAGACCATGGCGGACATCACCACCAGCTACGACGGCCTGCGCAAGCATGGCGTCACGGTGGTAATCGACTCCGCCAAGGCGGTCGATCCTGCCAAGCGCACCGTCACGTTGGCCAAGGGCGGCACCCTGAGCTATGACCGCTTGGTGGTCTCCCCGGGCATCGACTTCATGTGGGACAGCGTGCCAGGCCTGACCGAAGCGGTGTCCGAAAGCAAGATCCTGCATGCCTGGAAAGCGGGTCCGCAAACGGTGGCCCTGAGGAAGCAGCTTGAGGACATGAAGGACGGCGGCGTATACGCCCTGTGCATCCCGAAGGGCCCCTACCGTTGCCCGCCGGGACCGTACGAGCGCGCTTCCATGATCGCCAATTACTTCAAGGCAAAGAAGCCGAAGTCGAAAGTGTTGATCCTGGATGCCAATGCCGACGTCGTCTCGAAAGGGCCGCTCTTCAAGAAGGCCTGGACCGACCTGTACAGCGGCATGCTCGAGTACCGCGGCAACCACAGCATCACCAAACTGGATGCCGCCAGCCAGACCGTCGAGTTCGAGTTCGGCGACAAGGTCAAGGCCGACGTGCTCAACATCGTTCCGGCGCAGAAGGCCGGCATGATCGCGACCGCCGCCGGGCTCAGCAACGTCGGTGGCCGCTGGTGCGGCGTCGACTGGAAGACCCTGGAATCCACCGCGCACAAGAACATCCATGTGCTCGGAGATTCCACCGCCGCCACGGCCGGCATGCCCAAGTCGGGCCACATGACGACGCAGCACGCCAAAGTAGCGGCCGCCGCCATCGTAAACCTGATGAGCGGCCAGCCTGCGCCGGATCCGATGGTCATCGCCAACACCTGTTACAGCTTTGTGTCGGCGAAGGAGGTGATCCATGTCGCCCATCCCTACGTCTTTAACGGCAAGGAGTTCGCTGTGCCGAAGGGTGCCGGTGGCGTCTCCCCCTCGCGCAACGAGCTGGAAGCGAAGTACGCCCTGGCCTGGGCCAAGAACATCTGGGCCGACGCGCTGCTTTAATGCATTTGAGCAGTCGAACACGGCGGCACCCCTGACGGGGTTGCCGCCGTTTTTTCAGCCTGCCGCAGAGCGGGCATGAGTCGTGGAGGAGGACACATGAAATTGCGCATCCTGTTGGCGGGCTTCCTGTCCCTTGCCTTGTTCGCCTGGCGTCCGGTGGCGGCGCAGGAAAGGGCCTATCTTCTTGGCGTCATCAGTTACGGCGACAGCGCGCAGATGATTGCCTCCGAATACGAAGGCCTCACCTCTTACCTTTCCAGGATGCTCAAGCGTCCCGTGCGTGTGGAAGGCGCACGCAATTTCGACTCGTTCGCGCAGCGCGCCGAAAAGAAGCGCTACCACATGATGTTCGTCGCGCCTTCTGCCGTGCTGGATGCCAACAAGTCTGCCGGCTACCTGCCTGTCGCCAAGATCCCGGGGCTGCTCTCGGTCTCCTTCATGGCACCCGGCCGCACCAACATCGCCTTTCCCGAAGACATGAAGGGCAAGCGCATCGGTTTCACTGGAAAGGACGCCATGATCACCAAACTGGCGTTCGCGGAACTCACGGTGCTTGGCATCAAGGAGCCGGAAAAGTATTTCAGCAGCATCGCCTATTACAACGACGTCGACGGCGTGCTGGCAGGCATGCAGATGAACCTGATCGATATCGGCGTTGCCAACTCGGGGCTGTTCAATGTATGGACGAACAAGGGCGAGAACATGAACCTGATCCACGCCGGCAAGGGCGTGCCGCACCTGACGTTTGCCGTGCGCGGCGATTTGCCGGAATCCGTTCGTCGCGCCATCACGGAAGCACTCCTCAAGGCCCATCAGGACAAGGAGGCTCAGGAGTTTCTCCGCTTCAGCAACTTTCCCGGCTTCGAACCGGCCAAGCTGGCCGATTTCGACGGCCTGGCGAAGACCCTGGGCATCAAGTAAGCCGCCTGAGAAATCCGCTCGCCGCTTTCTTCCGCCAGAGGAAGAAAAATAGGGACTTTAGGCGTGTTTCTGGGGCGCGCTACAGCTTTCCGCTGAGATAGACGGCTACCGCACGCATCTCCAGTTCGGTCAGCTTGGAAGCAATGGCGTGCATGACGGCATTGTCGTTGGTGCGTTCGCGCTTGTTGAACTCCTTCAGCTGCGATTCGGCATAGGCGGCATGTTGCCCGGCCAGGCGAGGTAATTGCGCCGTGCCATCACCCGTCGGACCGTGACAGCTGGTGCAGGCGGCCACACCGGAATACGAATTCCCCTTGTGATAAATATAGCGGCCGACTGCTGCCAGGTCCTGGTCGCTCACGGTATAGGCCTTCGGCTTCTTCTGTGCAAAGAACACGCCTAGCGCCTTCATTTCCTCTTCGGTCAATTCTTGCGCCTGATCGTTCATGGTGCCCTTGCGCCGGCCGCTCTTGAAGTCGGCCAACTGTTTGGCGATGTACTCGGGATGCTGGCCTGCCAGGCGCGGGAAGATGGGGCTCGCGCTCTCGCCCTCTGCCCCATGGCAGAGCGAGCAGCGGCCACTAACGATATCCTGAGCGCGCTTCAGTTGTGGACTCGGTGGCGCGGATGCGGTCTTCTGGGCTTGCGCGTAGGACGGGGTGGCTAGCAAGCCGACGGCGGCGGCCAGGGTGGCGACAACAAGCTTGTTCACGGCAGGCTCCGAGAATAGTTTATATCTCAATATCCTAGCAGAGCCTCGATGGGACGTGGATAGAACTCCGTTAGGCTGGCATAAGATCATCTGAATCAATGCTTCCCGGTACTACCAAATCCACCCGCGCCGCGATCGGATTCCTCGAAGCGGTCGACAATATTGAAAGCCACTTGCAGCACCGGTACAACGATCAACTGTGCCAGTCTATCCAGCGGATTGATGGTGAAGGTCTCGCGGCCGCGGTTCCATGTGGATACAAAAATTTCACCCTGATAATCGGAGTCGATCAGTCCGGTCAGGTTGCCCAGCACGATGCCGTGCTTGTGACCCAGCCCTGAGCGCGGCAGGATCAGCGCCGCCAGGCCCGGATCGGCCAGATGGATGGCGATGCCCGCGGGAATCAGCTGGGTGTCGCCCGGATGCAGTTTCACCGGCGCCTCGACGCAGGCACGCAGGTCGAGGCCGGCAGCACCGGGGGTGGCGTAATGGGGCGGGTTGTCCTTCAGTCGTGGATCGAGGATCCGCACGTCGATGCGATGCATGAAGCGCTACTCCCTCCCGTCGCCGGCGAGCATCTGGCCGATGTGAGCGACGATGCCGCGGGCGATTTCGATCTTCGGTGCCGGTCCCAGCGGATGCTTGCCCTGTTCGTCGAACAGGATCACGGAGTTGCCGTCGCCGCCCAGCCCGTCCTGCACCAGGTTGCCGACCACCAGTGCAAGGTTTTTCTTCTGCCGCTTGCCCTCTGCGTATTTTTCCAGGTCGCGACTCTCCGCGGCAAAGCCGACGCAGAACGGCGCGCCCGGACGCGCAGCCACCTCGGCCAGGATATCCGGATTGGGTACCAGGGCGATCTGCATCGGCTTGTCGTCCTTCTTGATCTTGTCCCGCATCGTCTCGGCCGGCCGGTAGTCGGCCACGGCCGCCACGCCGATGAAGATGTCGCAGGCGGCGACGCGCTGCATCACTGCGGCATGCATCTCTTGCGTGCTCGTCACGTCAAAGCGCGTCACCCCTGCCGGCGTCGACTGCGTCACAGGCCCGCACACCAGCGTCACCTCGGCGCCGGCGTCCCGGACGGCCCGCGCCAGCGCGAAGCCCATTTTGCCCGAACTCAGGTTGGTCAGACCGCGCACGGCATCGAGCGCCTCGAAAGTCGGCCCGGCCGTGATCATGACACGACGTCTCGCCAGCATCTTGGGCTGGAAGAAGCCTGTCACCGCATCATGGAGTTCCATTGCTTCCAGCATGCGGCCCATACCGATTTCCCCGCAGGCCTGATCGCCGCTGGCCGGGCCGAGGACGATCACGCCGTCTTGCAGAAGCTGACTTATGTTGCGTCGCGTGGCGGGGTTCTCCCACATCTGCCGGTTCATCGCCGGCGCCACGAGCAGCGGGCAGTCCCGCGCCAGACACAGCGTCGACAGCAGGTCGTCGGCCAGTCCGTGCGCCAGCTTGGCGAGGAAATCCGCCGAGGCAGGCGCGACGACGACGACGTCCGCGCCGCGCGACAGGTCGATGTGGGCCATGCTGTCCGGCATGCGCGCATCCCACAAGTCGCTCCAGGCCGGCTTTCCGGTCAGCGCCTGAAAGGTCGCGGGCGTAACGAACTGCGCACCCGACTGCGTCAGCACGGCATTGACCTCAGCACCATCCTTGACGAATAGCCGCGCGAGCTCCGCCGCCTTGTAGGCCGCAATGCCTCCAGTCACACCCAGCACCAGCCGTTTTCCGTTCAGTTCAGCCATGACGATGCGATAGAATCCACTGCTGTGATTGGGCGATTCTACTGGATTGGATAGATGATGGCGATCAAGCACTGGCCCGAATCGGAACGGCCGCGCGAGCGGCTCCTCAAGCATGGCGCCGCAACGCTTTCCGATGCCGAACTGCTCGCCATTTTTCTGCGTGTCGGCGTCAAGGGTGCCAGCGCCGTCGACCTGGCACGCTCCCTGATGGGTCGCTTCGGCAGCTTGAACCGGTTGTTTGCCGCTTCGGCACCCGAGTTTTCCGATATCCCCGGCATGGGCAACGCCAAGTACGCCCAGCTTCAGGCCGTGCTGGAACTGGCGCGCAGAGCCCTGCGTGAGGAACTGGCGAGTGGCGACGCCCTGACATCGCCCCGGATAGTGCGTGACTACCTGCGTCTGACACTCTCCAGCCTGCCGCACGAAGTCTTCATGGTGCTGCTGCTGGATGCGCAGAACCGGCTGATCGCCGCCGTGGAACTGTTTCGCGGAACGCTGACCCAGACCAGCGTGCATCCGCGCGAAGTGGTCAAGCTGGCACTCTCCCACAACGCGGCTGGCGCCATCCTGGCCCACAACCATCCCTCCGGGGTAGCCGAACCCAGCCGGGCCGACGAGGCGCTCACCCAGGCCCTCAAGCAGGCGCTGGCGCTGGTCGACGTGAAGCTGCTTGACCATTTCATCGTCGCAGGAAGCACCGGCCCACTCTCCTTCGTAGAGCGCGGATTGCTCTAACCCGCTTTGTCGGTCCTGGGCGCTAAAGTCGCCGCCCTCCTTGCCGTTAACCCGAACATCAAGGTTCGCGGCAAGGTGAAATCATGGATAGGCCTACTTCGACTGGACAGGCATCGGCCCGGCGGGCACCCCTGCTTCGGCTGGGCACGAAGGCAACAGCGCTCTTCATCATCAGCCTGTGTCTTCCGCTGGTCTGGCATGCCCACCTGCTGCAGGAACGTCTCGGTTCGGCCGCCAGCCTTGCCGGACTGCCCCCCCTGGAACTGATGCTTGCGCTGTGTCTGCTGGCCCTGCCCTTTGTCGTGCTCAGGCTGCTGCGCATAGATTGGCAGGCTGGGCGCTAAGCCTCAGCGAAGCAGCAAGGCAACACCGCTGCAGATCAACAGCAGGCCGATGCCTCGCCGGAAGGTTTCCTGGCCGACCGTGGTATGCACCCTGCCGCCGAGGTAGATGCCGACCATCATCACCGGCAACGCCATCGCCAGCATTCTGAGGAACTGCAAGGTCAGCATCCCAGAGAGGAAATACCCCGCCAGCCGGTTCGCTCCATCGAGCAGGAAAATGGCGGCGAACGTGGCGCGGAACTGCGTCTTGTCCAGCCGGCGCATCTGCAGATAAACCACGTAAAAGGGCCCGCCCGTACCGAAAGTGGTGCCAATCAGCCCGCCAAGGCCCCCCGCCGGTATGGCCCACCAGCGGCCATGCACCGATTCAGGATTTTTCCCCACCAGACTGTACAGGGCATACAGGATGATGAATATCGCGAGGCCTTTCAGGAGCAACCGGGGATCGACGGCCTGCAGCAGATAGACGGCCCCCATCACACCGAGCAGCGCGAACGGCAGGAGGGGCCAAATCTCGCGCCATTGGATCGCCTGTCTGTCCTTGATGCCCTGGCTGGCGGATGCAAGATAGTCCAGCGCCACCACCAGGGGGACCGCCATCAGCAGAGGGAACCACATCAGGAGCAGCGGAATCGCGATGAGGCCGGAACCGAACCCCGCGACACCGCGAACGAAGTACGCAGCCGAGAGCACCACGAAGGCATAGGCGTACTGGGCCATGCCGAATGTTTCCATGCTTCCTCCCCTTTTTTTGGAACTCCCTGTTCGGAAGCCCTGTGTTTATGACGGAATTCTACCCACTCGGTCGTCATTCCACAAAGGCTGTTGTCTCCTCATTCGGGCTTTCCCTGGACCACCGGCGGCAATCAATGCACAAAGGAAACATCGACTTGCTTTTCCGTCAGGGGATCGCGTATAATCATCGGCTTTGCGAAATCCGAAATCTGGAGCACATGATGGCCCGCGTTTGCCAAGTGACCGGTAAGGCACCGATGGTGGGAAACCACGTTTCCCACGCCAACAACAAGACCAAGCGCCGCTTCCTGCCGAACCTGCAGAGTCGCCGCTTCTGGGTCGAAAGCGAAAACCGCTGGGTGAGCCTGCGTGTTTCCAACGCCGGCCTGCGGACGATCGACAAGAAGGGCATCGATGTTGTCCTGGCCGAGTTGCGCGCCAAGGGCACCCTTTAAGGAGATCAGTCATGCCCCGCGAGAAAATCAAACTGGAAAGTACGGCCGGCACCGGCCATTTCTACACCACGACCAAGAACAAGCGCACCAAGCCCGAGAAGATAGAGATCAAGAAGTTCGATCCCAAGGCGCGCAAGCACGTCCTGTACAAGGAAACCAAGCTGAAGTAATTTCACCTTCAGCCAAGAAAAAACCCGCCGGATTGGCGGGTTTTTTGTTTTCTGGCGTTGCTTGCGCCCAGTTATATGGCGTAGCTTCGCAGGCGCTGTGAAAACTCTTCCAACTGGCGGATGCCGCTCTCCTCGGCACGGCGGCACCAGTCCTGCAGGCGGACAATCAGTTCCTCTTGCGAAGCGGTGGAGCGCTGCCAGAGCGTGGCCAGCTCGCGCCGCATTTCGACCACCAGAAATAGACGGCTGCTTTTTTCCAGCACGGCTTCCAGATGCCGACGGTCCTGGATCGACAGCGTCTCGACATCGTCCCCCAATCGGCGCCGCAGCGACTTGAGCGCTTTGGCATCCAGCGAGGCTTTCAGTTTCCCCGCTTCCTCGCGGTAGATCTGCCGGAGCGACTTCATGTACTTCGCCATGACATCGTAGCGGTGCGTGATGACTGCCTGCAGGTTATCTAGATCGATGGTCTGGCGCGCCCGGGTGAGGCGCGGCGTCGGCGCGACCTTCTTCACCCTGGCCTGGCCGAGCATCTCCAGCAGGCGAATGTAAAACCAGCCGATGTCGAACTCGTACCACTTGTTCGACAACCGCGCCGAGGTGGCATAGGCATGGTGGTTGTTGTGCAGTTCCTCGCCGCCGATGAGGATGCCCCAGGGCACGATGTTGGTGCTGGCATCGGAACTGGCAAAGTTGCGGTAACCCCAGAAATGACCGATGCCATTGATCACGCCGGCCGCCCAGAATGGAATCCAGATCATCTGCATGCCCCAGATCAGCACACCCGGCACGAGACCGAACAAAGCGATGTCGATGGCCAGCATCAGGACGATGCCGAGCTTCTGTCCTGGCGTGTAGATGTGCCTCTCCAGCCAATCGTCCGGCGTGCCATGGCCGTAGCGTTCCATGGTCTCGGCGCGGCGGGATTCCTTAACGTAGAGGAATACGCCACCCCACAACACGCGGTTCAGGCCAAGCGTCTGCGGGCTGTGCGGATCCTCCGCAGTCTCACACTTTGCGTGATGCTTGCGATGGATGGCGGTCCACTCCTTGGTCACCATGCCGGTGGTCAGC
Source organism: Betaproteobacteria bacterium (assembly GCA_016703785.1). GTDB lineage: Bacteria > Pseudomonadota > Gammaproteobacteria > Burkholderiales > Rhodocyclaceae > Desulfobacillus. The sequence goes on along the minus strand of JADJBM010000010.1, from coordinate 7,066 downwards.
CAGAGCCAGAGCCGAAAGAAATGGCTGGGCAACGGGCCGAGGTCCAGCGCACGATGCGCCTGATGGCGATGCAGGAAAATGGTGACCGCTGCGATGGTGACGTGCGTCAGCGCCAGGACAACCAGCAGGTATCCCCACCAGGAAAGGTCGAAAAGTCCGGAAAACAGCATGTGCGGAGCCAAAGGGAACGGGGAACGGGAATCCGGATTGTACTTGAAACCTAAACTGCTCTGGGCAGTTCTGCCGCCGCAGGATTGAGCAGGCGCACTTCCCGCTGTGGATAGGGAATTTCGACGCCCGCCTTGTGGAAGGCATGCCAGATGGCCAAGTTGATGTCGGATTTCACGTTCAGCGTGCCTTCCTGAGGATCACCGATCCAGAACCCCAGTTCCAGGTCGACGCCGGAATCGGCAAACCCGCTCAGATAGGCCTTGGGCGGGGGATCCGCAAGCACTCGGGGATGGGCCTGCCCCGCCTCGACCATGATGCGCATCGTCGCATCGATGTCGGTTTTGTAGCTCACCTGAACCGGCACGCTGATGCGAACGCGCGTATTGGTGTAGGTCTCGTTGAGCACCACCGAGCCGATCAGCGTTTCGTTGGGGATGATCGCCTCGACACCGGACAGGGACCGTAGCACCGTGTAGCGCGTAGTGATCCGCGTCACTTCGCCTTTTTGCTGATCGACGGTGATGACGTTGCCGATGCGAATCGAGCGGTCGAGCAGAATGATGAAGCCGGACACATAACTGGCTGCAATCTTCTGCAGACCGAAACCGATGCCCACGCCCAGCGCGCCGCCGAACACCGACAAGGCCGTCAGGTCGATGCCGACCAGCGGCAGGCTGATCAGCACCGCCAGCACGATCAGGAGGGCCTTCGACAGGCGGACAAACACCAGCCGGAGATTGCCGTCGAGCGTGGCAGCCTTCAGCAGCCTCGCTTCGACCAGGCCACCTCCCCACAAGGCCAGCAACAGGGTGAACAGGACGGTCGCGATGCCCTGCAACAACAGCCAGAGCGAAAGTTTCTGCTTGCCCACGGCGAAGCTGACGGATTCCAGCGCTTCGATCAGGGCAGGCAGCAGCCCGAGGATATGCAGGGCGACGATGCTCCACGCCACCAGCGCCAGCATGCGCTCGAAAGTCGCCAGCCAGCCGGAGGGGGCGAAGGCCTGGCGCAGCGTGAACATCACGGCACGGATGGCGGCGAAGGATCCCAGCAGCGGCACCGCGACACTGAGCAGGTTCACGCCGTGCCACTGGCCGAGGATCACCCGTGCCAGCAACACCAGGCCGAGCGCGAAAAGGGGAAACAGCAGGCGGTTCAGCCCACTCTGGCCTATGCGCCAAGCGCCTGCCGCTGCGGCGGGTGTTCGTCGCAAGGCGCGCGCCGCCAGCCAGGCCAGCCCCAGGCAGAAGGCCAGGGCGGCTACCTGCCAAAGCACGTCGGGCTGCTGCAGATCGTTCCAAAGGGCCCCGAGGAGGTGGCCGATTTCGTTCTGTTTCATGTCGGTACCATGGCTACGACGGCTGTCACTAGTCAGCCAACAGTGCCTCCGCGTAAGGCTGAGCCTCGGCGCGATGGCGCTTCCAGTTATCGAAATAGGCGCGCAGCACGGACGGATTGCCGCGCAGGATCACCACGTTCTCCGCATTGCGCATCCGTGCCGAGTAGGTGAAATTGTAGGATCCCGTTATCACGGCGCCGCCGGCCTGCGCCGCATCGACCAGCAGAATCTTATTATGCGCGGCGGCATAGCGCACTTCCAGCGCGACGGGAATGCCGGCCTGGGCGAACAGCGGAATCTGGCTGTTCTCGCCGCGCATCGTCTGCTCGCGGTCGGCCAGTACTTCCACCTGCACGCCTCGCGTCCTGGCTTCGATCAGTGCGGCAGCGAGCGTCCGGCTGGTAAACAGGAAGGCCTGTACATGGATGCTGTGGCGCGCCCCGCGCAAGACACGCAGCAGGGCCGCCTCAGCATCGTCGTGCGGGCTGAACAGCACTTCCACAGTGCCCTGCGCGGCATGCGATGTGCCGGGATGAAGATCGAAGGCCGCGGCAGACGGCCCCAGCAGAAGGAGCACCGCCGCCAGCGTGGCGCCGAAACGGCTCAACGGCGTACCCCGCCGGGAGACGGATAACCCCGAAAGTCAGCCGCCATCATACGGCGCGCACGGGGTGGACGGCGATAACCTGCGCGTCGCGCGCGTGCTCGATCAGCAAGCGGCGCACGCGCTCCTGCCACAGGCGGCCGAACTCGCGCTGCATCTCGTCACTGGCGCGCCCAGTGATGCAGGCGGCCATCAGCTCACCCATGTGCGGCTCGCCCGGCACGCGTTCCAGATGCGCCGTCACATCCACGGCGTCACCACTGTCATTGCGCGTGAAGCGAATCTCCTCGCCCACCGCGGCATTGAAGAACAGAAGATTGCGCCGGTCAAAGCGTCCAGCCAGTCCCTTGAAGCCGGTGTCGTGCGTCGCACCCGTGACCAGGCTGACGATGTTGGCGATGACGCCGGTGACGCCGCTCGTGCTGTCATGGCGGAAGTCGACGCGGATGGCGCCGCGCTCGGGAATGTCCTTCGGATAGAGCGCCTCCAGCGCCCGCGCCGTCATCAGCCAGGCGGAGGCCACGGTAGGGCAGGAATGCCCCGCCACCTTGACGGCGTCGACATAACGGTACTCGACGATGCCGCCCTCCACTGCGCCGAGGAACTTGGCGAGCGGGTCGTACATCGTGATGCCGGGGGTCTGGTCATAGAAATCTGGATATCTCATGGCAATCCCTCCAAATCACGTTCAAGCACCGCCGAAAAAAAACCGTCGGTGCCATGCGTATGCGGCGCCAGCCGCAGGGTCTCGCCGCAGGCCAGGGTGACGCCCTGCCTGTCCATGACTTCCTGTGCGGAAATCTGCCTGAAATCCGCATGGGTGGCGAGGAAAGCGGCGACGATGGCTTCATTCTCCTCCGGCAGGATGCTGCAAGTGGCGTACACCAGTCGCCCGCCCTTCTTCACCAGGCGCGCGGCGCCCTTGAGGATGTCGTGCTGCTTGCGCGCGAGTTCCGCAACACCCTCCGCCGTCTGTCGCCACTTGAGGTCCGGGTTGCGCCGCAGCGTGCCGAGGCCGCTGCACGGTGCATCCACCAGCACGCGGTCGATCTTGCCGGCCAGGCGCTTGATGCGGATGTCGTTCTCGTTGGCGATCACCACCGGGTGCACATTGGACAGGCCCGAGCGTGCCACGCGCTGCTTGAGCCGCGCCAGTCGCTTGACGGAGACGTCGAAGGCGTAGAGACGGCCGGTGGAACGCATCAGGGCACCCAGCAGCAGGGTCTTGCCGCCGGCACCAGCGCAGAAATCCGCCGCCATTTCGCCGCGCTTAGGCGCCAGCAGGTAGCCGAGCAGCTGGCTGCCCTCGTCCTGCACCTCGATCGAGCCATCCAGGTAGAGCGGATGCTTCTGCAGCGCCGGCTTGGCCTTGAGGCGGATGCACAGCGGCGACAGCGTGCCCGCCTCGGCGGCCATGCCCTCCTCCGCGAATCGCGCCAGCACCGCCGCGCGCTCGGCCTTGAGCGGATTCACGCGCAAATCGAGTGGGGCGGCCTGGTTGAGGCCCTGCGCCAGCGCCAGCAGTTCCTGCGGCGTCATGTGCTCTTGCAGCCTGTCGGTCAGCCAGTCGGGGAAGTCCGCCTGCTCCGCCAGGGTAAGATCGCCTGCCTGCCTGCCCTTCAGCTCGGCCACCCATTTCAACTCCTTCTCGCTGACGGCGCCTTCCAGCTGCCGCTGGCCAACGCCCAACAAGCGGGTGAGCGCCGCCAGCACGAACCGCCGCGGTGTCGCCTCGGTGCCGAGCAGATGCGCCAGCAGCCTGCGGCGGCGCAGCACGGCGTAATCGGTTTCCGCAATGAAGCCACGATCGTTCTGGCCGAGCGCGCGGTTGTCGCGGAAGAATTTCGACAGGACGGCGTCGGCCGGATGTTCGAACTTCAGGAGCAGGTTGAGTGCCGTCGTTGCTGCATCGATGAGTTTCGCCGTGATTCGCATGCTGTCCTTCCATCAATCCTGGCGCGCCGCCAGGCGGGTGCCGTCTATTTCAAGCTCGACCGCGTTCTGGTCGAATACATCGCCTTTACGATCGATGAAGCGGATGCGCATCGGCAGGTTGCGGTAATCCGATGCCAGCCACAACTCCATGGCCTGCTCGCCCGGCAGCGCCGGTGTCCTCACGTGCCAGGTGCGCAATTCGCCGAAGGGCGTGGAGAGCTTCTCGTCGGCCACCGCCTCGTAGGCATAGCGGCCGTAATTCTTCCCGGTGGCGATCATCATCTCGATCCGCGCCCCTGTCCCGGCCAACCCGATTTGATAGATCTGCGAAAGGATGTCCTGGGCGCCCGCGACGAGAGGCGCCTCGCGCCCGCCGCCCTTGCCCGACTGGAGAATCACTTTCATGTCTTTCCAGTCGAATCGCGCCCGTTCTGCAGGGCGGCCGTTGCGCTCGACGCTGAATGACTGCGGCACCAGGCCCTCTGCTGCCAGCGTGCCTTCGCTCGACTGCACGATGCGTATGGTGCGGAACAGCGCGGCCAGGCCTGTCGTCTCGGTCACCGACCGCAAGACGTAAGTCGCGCCGTCATGCTGCCAGGTGTGCGTCGATTGGCCGATTTGCATGCCCATCTCGCCTTCACCGCGCACGACCGAGAACCGGATGCGGCCCTGGCGCGGCCACGACGATTCGAGCCGGGCCGGCGACGGCAGCCGGGGAGCGGGTGACGGCGCCGGCACCGTCGCCGCTTCGGCGCCTCACCGCCGCTGGGGCGGCTGGCTCCGGCGACGGAATTCTGCACCGGCGCCGATGGCGGCGGGCGCGGTTTCTTCACGATGGGTGGTTGTGGCTCGGATCGTTTCTCAACTGACCGGTGACGGCTGCAGCACGGGTGCCGTCTTCGGCGCGATATGCGCCTCCAGCGTGCCGCCCGGTGTCGGCTCGTCCAGGAAAGGCAGGCGCCAGCCGGGACTGCCGACCACCGTGGCATGGAGCAACAGCGAGAAGCCCAGCGCGGCAAGCAGGCGGCGGTCGATCATTGCCGGACGAGGTCGGGCGGCGGCGACAACAGGGCGGATGCACCTCGCGCTTCGCCTTCGAGGTGCACGCGGCCGTCGGCCGCCAGCGTCAGGCGCCCCTCGACAAACCAGCGCACCGCCTGCGGATAGGCGATGTGCTCCTGCGTCAGCACGCGCGCGGCGAGCATGTCTTCGCTGTCATCGGCGTACACAGGCACGGCGGCCTGGATGACGACAGGGCCGTTGTCCAGCGCCGGCGTGACGAAATGCACCGTGCAGCCGTGGATGCGGCAGCCCGCCTCGAGCGCGCGCCGATGGGTGTGCAAGCCAGGGAAGGCTGGCAGCAGCGAGGGATGGATATTCATCAGGCGACCCTGGTAGCGCCGCACGAAATCCTCCCCGAGGATGCGCATGAAGCCGGCGAGGACAATCAGATCGGGCTGGTGACGGTCGATCTCGGCGGCCAGCGCGGCATCGAACAGCTCACGCGAGGCATGCGCGGCATGCGCCACCACGGCTGTCGGGATGCCATGGGCACGGGCCGTCTCCAGTCCCCTGGCGTCGGCCTTGTTGCTGATCACTGCGGCGATGCGGCAGGGCAAATCGGCTGCCAGCATCGCTTCCATGTTGCTGCCGCGGCCGGAGATGAGGATGACGATCGATTTCGCCCGGGCCGTCCCAGAATTTGGACCGCGTAGCGGCGAATCGCGCTGGCGATTCTGTTCAGAATTTCACGGCTGGAAGATCGCCCGAGTCTGAAAACCGCCAGGCGGTTGGTCTTGTCGGCGATGATCTTCGACAGCACATCGAGGTTGCCGATCATCTTGCCGAATTCGCGCTCGAAGGAGAGGTTTCTCACCGATCCGCTGCCCTCGTTCGAGAGCAGGTAAAGTTCGCCGGTCGCCATCTTCGCATTGGAAAGTTTCCACACGGCGATCTCGACGTTGCGCGCGGCGTTGAACAGCGCCTGCGGGTCGAGGTCGTCGAGGATGAACAGTTCACTCTTGTCGTTGAAGGCCGTCTGCACCATGCCGCCGAGACCGACGATGAAGGCCAGCACGCGATCGCCCGCATAGTCCTCGCGAAAAGCGAGGTGGATGGCATCGGTGCCGCGCCGGCCCTCCAGTTCGGTAAATTTCCATCCGTGATCGACGTCGAAGATGCGCGCCACCGCCGCCTCGAGACTTGTCTGGCCGCCCTTGCGCCACTCGCGCGGATTTCGCCGGTAGAGCTTTTCAGTCAGCAACTTGAGGCTGGCAAATAATTCGCGCTGGTGCGCCTCGGCGACGCGGTCGATGTCGGACTTGGCGATCTGGTTCGGATCGAAACCGGAAACGGGCTTGCGCGGCGTCGTCCCCGTCGTCACGCAACCGCTCAACAAAATCAGAGGAATCAAATAGATAAGCCTGAAAAACATGGCCAATGATAACGCAAAGGCCATGGCTTACGCCAAGGTACGTGAAACTTGGTAGCGCTAATGAATGTTATTCGCCAAATCTTCCTCATGCACGGCCGCCTCAAACTGCTCCCAGGAAGCAGGCGAAACCTGATATTCAGCCTCGCTCTTCAGTCGCAGCAGACGGTCGTTGATGTAGTTGTCCTCGCTGACGGACGCCTCAGGCGTTTCGGACGCCTCGGACGCCTGCACAGACGCCTTCACGGGGAAACGCCAGTAGACCCGATCTATCTCGATGCCGCAGGTCTTGAACACGTGATTGCACAGGCTCATCTCGACAATATGAGAGTAGCGGAAGCGCTTGAGCGGCTCGGAATCGATAGTGGCGATGAATCGCCGGCCGTCCGGCCCCGGGATGCAAGTGACACGCACTTCGGCACCGCTGTGGCGGAAGTAGTCAACTATCTGTGCGGCTAGCATTGCCTGTCGGCGCGTCTGTGTCCGCATCCGATGCTTCAAGATCAGCACGTAAGCGAGGATGCCCACGATGTTCGCAGCGACGAAATACAGGATCGTCAGGTCGGCGGTGAGGGTGACAGTCATC
>JADJBM010000009.1 GCA_016703785.1 Betaproteobacteria bacterium | reverse complement strand
ACCGTCTATTTCAACGTGCCCAAGGGATTCGATTGCTGGGTGCGAGTCGCTGGCAGCGGATGCCGATTTGCGCGTGCGCTTCCTGAGCAGGCTGCGAGCCTGCTTTTGCCCGCCAGGTTGTCGCAGCACCTGGGATGCCCTGAATGCCCTGGCGCAACAGGAGTTCGGCGTCGACATGCCGGTGATCACCGGCCTGGGCGCCACTGAAACCGCGCCTTCTGTGTGCTTCACCCGACCGGGCACGCGGCTGGCCGGGGCGATCGGCCTCCCGGCGACGGGCAATGTCGTTAAGCTCGTGCCGGTGGAAGGCAAGCTGGAAATGCGCGTCAAGGGCCCCAACGTCACGCCGGGCTACTGGCGGCAGCCCGAGACGACCACTGCCGCCTTCGATGAGGAAGGCTATTACCGGCTCGGCGACGCTGCGCGCTGGATCGACGAAGGCGACATCGCGCAGGGGCTGATGTTCGATGGCCGCATTCAGCCTCGACCGCGGCGAGATCACCGACAAAGGGCAGCATCAACCAGCGTGCGGTGCTGGGCTGCCGCGCCGACCTGGTCGAGCGGCTGTATGCAGAGTCGCCCGGGGACGACATCATCGTGGCCTGATCATGATATGATGGAGACCAAACAATTAATGATTAATTAATAATGGTCTTTGCACAAGGCGGAACATGAGAACCCAAGTCGCCATCATCGGCGCCGGCCCCTCGGGCCTGATCCTCGGCCAGCTGCTGCACAAGGCCGGCGTCGACGCCGTCATCCTCGAAGCGAAGACACCCGAGTACGTGCTCGGCCGCATCCGCGCCGGCGTGCTCGAGCAGGTTGCCGTCGATCTGCTCGACGAAGCCGGCGTCGGTGCGCGCATGCATGCCGAGGGCCTGCCGCATTCAGGATTTGACCTGCTCATCGAGCGGCACGCGCCACCACATCGACCTCGCCGGCCTCACCGGCGGCAAGCAGTGATGGTGTATGGCCAGACGGAACTCACCAAGGACCTGATGGACGCCCGCGCCGCCGCAGGGCTGGAGACGGTGCACGAGGCGAAGGACGTCAGCGTGCAGCTGACTTCGACGGCAAAGCCCGCGCGTGCGCTACGTCAAGGACGGCGCGTCGCACGAGATCGAGTGCGACTTCATCGCCGGCTGCGACGGCTACCACGGCGTCTCGCGCGCCAGCGTGCCGCAGCAAGCCATCACGAATTTCGAGCGTGTCTATCCCATCGGCTGGCTCGGCCTGCTGTCCGACACGCCGCCGGTTTCCGAGGAACTGATCTACGCCAAGACAGAACGCGGCTTCGCCCTCTCGCAGCATGCGTTCGCACGCGCAGCCGCTACTACCTGCAGGTGCCGTTGAGCGAAAGGTGGAGGATTGGTCGGATGAAAAGTTCTGGAATGAACTGCGTCTGCGCCTCGACGCGAAAGCGGTCGATCAGCTGGTGACCGGCCCCTCGATCGAGAAGAGCATTGCGCCGCTGCGCAGCTTCGTCGCCGAGCCCATGCGCTTCGGCACCCTTTTCCTCGCCGGCGACGCCGCCCACATCGTGCCGCCGACCGGCGCCAAGGCTCAACCTCGCCGCCTCCGACGTGCCTCATCTGGCCCGCGCGCTGATCGAGTTCTATGCCGGCAGCAAGGCGGGCATCGACCATTATTCCGAGCACTGCCTGCGCCGCGTCTGGAAGGCCGAGCGCTTCTCGTGGTGGATGACCATGCTGCTGCACAATTTCCCAGACATGAATCCCTTCGAGCAGCGTGCGCTGGATGCGGAGCTGGATTACGTCGTGCATTCCTCGCCGGGCGCACGACGCTGGCGGAGAACTACGTTGGAGTGCCTTTCGAGGATTGAGCGGACAAGCTCGCCGTACCGCAGCGGCTGACTTTCAGTTTGCGATCGCCTCGCCGAGTCAACGCGGCGGATCAGGCGTTGCCGCGCAACTCCCATGCCGCACCCGCGGCAATCATCTCGCCGTGACTCAGCACATAGGCGTAGTCCGCCACCGCCAGCGCCTGGAAAACGTTCTGCTCGATGAGAGCAGGGCCGTCGCTTGATGCGAGCCCGCGCGAACATCTCGCCACCATCTTCGGCGCCGCCCGAGCGGGTTCGTCGAGCAGCAGCAGGCGCGGCCGGCTCATCAGGATGTTCACCGCATGCTCGACCCAAACTGGAATATCCCTGATTAAAAGTCAGCCTCCACAGCACGGCGAGTTTATTCGCTTGAACTGGTATTTCCCGCCGCCAGCATCGCCGCCCGATTCTCCGGCGTTTCCAAACTGATCCGCCCGAGCTTGCCGCTGCGGTAATCCGTGAGCAGGATCATCGCGGCCTTTTCCAGGTCGGGCTCGCCGCCGTGGCGGCCTTTGCTGATGCAGCCGCGCTTCCTGGCGATGGCTTCGACGGCGGCGACGCCGTCCATGCCGTCGACGGCGATGCCGTAGCGTGCGGCGAGCAGGGCGGGGTAGCGCTGCAGCAGCAGCCCGGCCAGGAAAATCCCCACTTCGGAATCGATGACGGCGTTGCGGCCGATGGCGTGGCTGGCGGCGAGCATGTAGCCGTCGCTGTCGTGCTCTATCTTCGGCCACATCAGGCCGGGCGTGTCGGTGACGCTCATCGTCGGGCTGATATCGATGCGCTGCTGCTGCAGGGTCACGGCCGGCTCGTCGCCGACGGCGGCGACGCGACGCTTGAGCAGCGCATTCATCAGTGTCGACTTGCCGACGTTGGGGATGCCCATGATGAGCATGCGCAGCGGCTTGAAGGTGTCGTTGCGGTGGGGCGCCAGCGCCTTGCACAGGACGGGCACGCGCGCGGCCTCGCCCTGTTTCCTGCAGGAGAGGGCCACCGCCTTGACGTTGGGCTGGCGGTTGTAGAAGTCGAGCCAGGCCTGGGTCGCCGCCGGGTCGGCGAGGTCGGCTTTGTTGAGCAGCTTGAGGCAGGGGCGTTGGCGGTGCAGGCGCAACTCGCGGATCATTGGGTTGCTGCTCGCCTCGGGCAGGCGCGCGTCGCAGACCTCGATCACCACGTCGTTCAGCGCCAGGGCCTTGGCGGCTTCCTTGCGGGCCGCGGTCATGTGGCCCGGGAACCACTGGATGGTCATGGGGGTGTCGGTTCAGGCAAGGGTTGGTTGGCAGGATCGGGCGCGTCGATGCGGCTTACCTCATCCGCAGCGCACCAGCTTATCCTCCGGTGCCGCGGATTATAATCGGGCCGGCTTCCCCGTCGCACATGCGGCGGTTGGCGCCCGGCACATACTGCACCGATTTGACCCAGGGAAGGACGGGAAGCACTCATGGAAAACAAGCTCGCGCTCCACATCGACCGCAACTGGGTCAGCCCCTACGCCCTGTGGGCCTACGTCGCGCTGAAGGAAAAGCGGCTGCCCTTCACCGTGAAGAGCGTCGACCTCGCGGCGAAGCAGCATCAGGATGCCGCCTACGAGAATCTATCCCTCACGGCCAAGGTTCCGATGCTGATGCACGGCGGGTTCGCCGTGGCCGAATCTTCCGCCATCATCGAATACCTTGAAGACGTGTTTCCCGCTCCGGCGCATCCGCCGCTGTACCCGGCCGACGCGCAGCAGCGCGCCCGCGCGCGCCAGTTGCAGGCGTGGTTTCGCAGCGACCTGATGGCTTTGCGCGAGGAACGGCCCACCACCGTCATCTTCAAGGCGCCCGAGCCGAAGCCGCTCAGCGAAGCGGGGCGCGCCGCCGCCGACAAGCTCATTCGCGTCGCCGCCAGCCTGATCGGCGAAGGCGCGGACAACCTCTTCGGGAGCTGGTGCATCGCCGACACCGAACTGGCGCTGACGCTCAACCGCCTCGTCGCCAACGGCGATGCCGTGCCGGACAATCTCGCACGCTACGTCAAGGTGCAGTGGGCACGGCCGTCGGTGCAGGCGTGGGTGAAGCACGAGGCCTGAGGGCAGCCAGGGAAAGTCAGTCGCTGGAATACGGCGGGATAAACGAGCGGAAGAGTACTGCTCAGGCCGCCCGGCCGCCCGGCGGATCGTCCATCGGCACGTAGCGATCCAGCCACATCCAGTGCAGTCCCGTGCCGTCCGTCAATATCGCCAGCGCTTCTCCATAGCCGAGCAGCTTGCGTAGCGGCGCTTCCGCGCGCATCACGCAGATGCTGGTTTTTTCATGCTCTTCCAGCATCGCGGCCTGGCGGGCGACAAGGTCATCGCGCACTGCGGTCCGGTGGCGGGGCGCGATGCGCACGCGCAGGAGCATGATCGGTTCGTACGGCCGGTTGCCCAGCGACATGTAACGAACCTGCGGGGGCAGCAGCACCAGATCCTCGCCGTACAGGTCGTGCAGCAATTCCACCGGCTTGGTTAGAGCGTCCTCATTTTGCGCCCGCATCAGCAGGCCGTCATGGGTGGGCTCGAAGGCGATGAGTTCGGAATGTTCGAGAATGCGCATGACCTGGCGGGCGAAGCCGATCTGGAACGGGCTCGTAGCCAGTTGCGCCAGCCGTTCGACAGGAAATTCGGTATGGGCCATTTTCGTTCGGCCTGTCCTTAAATCAGGGCGGCTTCGGGCTGGTAGACCAGCGCGGCGATGCGCAATTGCAGGCTGCCCCGTTCGGTTTCCACCACCACCCTGTCGCCCACGGCGCGCCCGAGCACGGCGCAGCCGATCGCCGAGAGTACAGACAGCTTGCCTAATGGAGGATCGGATTCTTCCGGGAAAACAAGCTCGATCTCCTTCAACTCTCCAGAATAGAGGTCCTCGATAACGATGCGCGAATCGAGGGTGACGACGTTGGCAGGCGCATCGGTTGCGTCCATCCTTCGGGCGGACGTCATCAGGCCATCCAGGACGCGAAGCTGCTTCTGGATGCCCCGCGACTGCGCCGCCAACGCCTCGGCCATGTGCGCGAGGCGATCGGCATCCTGCCGGGTGAGTTGAATCGTGCCGTGCATATCCATGTCCTCCATGCCCTCCATTCTTGCGGGTTCCTCAGTCAGCCGGGGCCAGCGTGCGCTCGACGCGCAGGCGCCGCACGTGGCCATTCGGGAAAAGCCATTCGATGGTTTCGCCTTCCTCCAGGCCCAGCAGGGCGGAACCGACAGGCGCCAGCACCGAAACCTTGCCGCTGGCCAGGTCCGCTTCATCGGGGAACACCAGTTCCACCTCGCGACGCTCGCCCGAGTGCTCGTCAAGATAGGTCACGCGCGAATGCATCCTGACCACGTTGCCCGGCATATGTTCTGCAGGGACGACAGTGGCGCGGCTCAGTTCCTCCGCCAGGGCCTCGTGAATGGCCAGGGGAGCCAGCCGTGCATAGTCCAGCTCGGCAATCAGCAGTTCTTCGTTTCTCATGGCCAACACCCTATTCACAAAAGAAAAGTCCCGCCCCAGCGGCGAGGACGACAAGCGCATCATAGGGATGTTTGCTACAGAGAATAAGGGGTCGGAATCGAACAATACTGTTGCCCAATTCGCTACAATTCATTTATGCAGGATTTGAACTTGATGGCTATTTTCGCGCATGTGGTCGAGGCGGGCAGCTTCTCGGCGGCAGCTCGCCGCCTGGGCATGTCCCGTTCCGCGGTGAGCAAGGCCGTGGCCAAGCTGGAGAAGAATCTGGGTGCACGCCTGCTCAATCGCAGCACCCGACACCTGAGCATGACCGAGGTGGGCGCGGCCTTCGTCGAGCATTGCAGCCGCATCCTCGACGAGGCGGTACGTGCGGAACAAGTGGTCGACAAATTGCATGCACAGCCGCGCGGCGTGCTCAAGGTAGCGGCCTCGGTGGCCTTCGGCACGCTGCATGTCGCCCCCGCGCTGGCGGATTTCCTCGGCCGCTATCCCGAGCTGGATATCGACATGACCATCACCGACCGCGCAATCGACATGGCGGAGGAAGGCTACGACGTCGTCGTGCGTGTCGCGCGTGACCTGCCGCCCAACCTTGTCGCACGCCGGCTGGCGCCGGTGCGCCGCAAGCTGTGTGCCACGCCGGAGTATTTCGATAAGCATGGCGTGCCGCGCATCCCGCAAGACCTGGCGCGACACAACTGCCTCGACTACACGCACTCCGGCGAGCAGGGGCTATGGCGCTTCACGGGGCCGGAAGGCGACATTGCCGTGCCGGTATCGGGGCGGCTGCACATCAACGACGACGAAGCCTTGTCGCAGGCGGTGCTGGGCGGGCTGGGCCTGGCGCTGCTGCCCACCTTCATCATCGGCAAGGATCTGCAGGCCGGGCGCCTGCGTGCCGCGCTCTCCGAGTACATTCCCGTCGAGCGGCATGTCTATGCCCTTTACCTGCCCACCCGCCACCTGCCGGCGAAGGTGCGCGCCTTCATCGATTTCCTGCTGGAACGCTTCGGCCCCGATCCCTACTGGGACCGGGATTGAAAGTCAGCACCACAGATACAAGGGCTGGCACTAGTCGCCGCAATACGGCGCGGCGAAAGTCAGTCGCTATGGCACGGCGATGCCGTTCCACGATGCCGCCTGTCAGGCGCCCATGTCGGGGCTGCAGGCCAGCACGAAAGCGGATGCGCTAAAGAGATGCTGCTCAGGAACCGCGAACAACCAGGGGAGCAGCAACCCCTCCCTTTTTTTTCACCTGCTTTGCCGCCTTCTTTTCCTTCTGACTCAGTAACGGTTGTTTCTTGGTTTCCTTGTTGGACTTCTGTGCTTTGGCCATGGTATGTGCTCCTGATGAGGGTGACTGTGACGGGGCGCTCCGAGAGCGATTGCTGCGCCCACCGCGGGCGCGGAAGGGCGCTTTCTGCATGTCCCACCCAACCCGTGCTCTCGGGCCAAGTTACGTTTCGATTATAGGCGTGAGGCCGTGGGAAAGCTGAACATTCGCCGACGACCAATGGGAACACTCGGTTGCAGTGATCGTGCAGGCGTAGCCCTGTTGCTGCCGCGTCACATCCTGAAAGTCAGTTCCCGCAGCACGGCGAGACGAAAGTCAGTCGCTGGGATACGGCGGGATATACGAGCGGAAGAGCGATTCTCGGCCATAGCTGATGTTACGAAGAAACTTCGGGTTTCCGCTTCGGCCGAACACCAGCCGGCCACAACTTCTCGTTTGAGTAAAAGTCAGCCTCCGCAATACGGCGCGGCGAAAGTCAGCCGCTGCGGAACGGCGATGCCGTTCCGCGGATGCCCGTCAGGCGACCAGCGCCTTCTCGATGGCGTCCTTGAGCACGGCGTCGTCGGGCACCGTGTTGGGGGTGAAGCGGTCGATCACCTTGCCCGTGCGGTCGATGAGGAATTTCTCGAAGTTCCACAGGACATCGGCCGGGTTCTCCGGAATGAGGCCGTATTTCGCCTGCTTGGCGCGGAAGTCGCTGTCCGGTTTTTCGCGGGCGTGCGGCTGGGCCTCGATGAGGCGCTTGTACAAGGGGTGCTGGTCCGGACCCTTGACGGAGAGCTTCTCGAACATGGGGAACTTCACGCCGAACTTCGAGGTGCAGAACTCGGCGATCTCCTCGTTGCTGCCGGGCTCCTGCGCCTTGAAATTGTTGGCGGGGAAGCCGGCAACGACGAGGCCGGCGTCCTTTTTTTCCTCGTAGAGCTTTTCCAGGAGGGCGTACTGGGGCGTCATGCCGCAGGCGGACGCGACGTTGACCACCAGCACCACCTTGCCGCGGAAGGCGCCCAGGTCGGTGGCGGTGCCGTCGATGCGGCGCAGGGGGATGTCGTAGATGGATTCGCTCATTTTTATCTCCTCTGTTGGGGGGTTAACGATAGACCAGCACGGGTATCGTGGAATGGGTCAGCACTTTCTGGGTTTCGCTTCCCAGCACAAGCCCTTGCAGTCCTCTTCTGCCGTGCGAGGCCATGACGATGAGATCGCAATTCTCCCTGCGGGCAATGTCGATTATCGCCTGAAAGGCGGCGTGGCTGACAGCGAACTCGGTCCTGCACGGTACGTTCGCCGCGGCCGCCTCAGCCGCCACGGCATCCAGGACCTGCCTTGCGTATTCCCTGCCGCGCTCGGCAAAACGCTCAGGCTGAAACTCGGCGATGCCGCTGGCCTCGCCGGCATAGGCGCCCTGCAACGGATAGGGTTCCAGTGCATGGAAGGCCGTGATGCGCGCACCTGCCATCTTGGCCAGACCGATTGCGGCTGCGACGGCCTTGCCGGATAGCGCCGAACCGTCCGTGGGTAGCAGGATGTGCTTGAACATGCCGTCTCCAGGTCAGGATTGCTAGCCGATCCGTTTCGGCAGCCAGGTCGCAATGTCGGGAATCCAGAACACCGCCGCGAGCAATATCAGGCTCATGGTGACGTAGGGAATCACCGAAACGAAAATCTGCCCCATGGTGACTGAAGGGGGCGCCACGCCGCGCATGGTCATCAGCAGCAGGCCGTGCGGCGGCAGCAGCAGGCCCAGTTGCATGCAGATGAGGAACATCACGCCAAACCAGACCGGGTCGATGTTCAGCGCCTGCACGATGGGCATGAAGATGGGCAGCGTAATCATCATCATGCTTACCTGGTCGACGAAGATGCCGAGGAAGATGAGCATCAGCATCATGCCGATGACGATGGCGCTGGGCGACAGACCGCCGCCGGTGATGAGCTGGACCAGGCCGTTGCTTGCGCCGGAAAACGACAGGATCTGCGCGAACGTCGTGGCGCCCAGGATGATGAAGAGGATCATCCCCGAAATACCCGCCGTTCCCTTGAGTGCCTTGTTGAGCGCGTCGAGCGTCAGGACGCGGTAGCACAGGGCCAGCACCATGGTGGCGAAAGCGCCCACCGCGGCGCACTCCGTGGGGGTGGCCCAGCCGGCCGCCAGCGCGCCGACCACCACGCCGAAGATGGAAAGCGTGGGCAGCACGTAGCCGAAGAAAGGGCTCCAGCGCGCCCAGCCGCGGTATGTCGTTTCTTCCTTGTCGGCGGGCGCCAGCTGCGGGCTGATGCTGACTTGAACGATGATCCACAGGACGAACGCCACGGAGAGGATCACGCCGGGCACGACTCCGCCGACCAGCAGCTTGGAAATGGAAATGCCGGAGAGAGAACCCAGCAGCACGGTCAACGCTGAGGGCGGGATAAGCATGTCCACCGCGCCGATGGCCATGATCGGCCCGGCGGCCACTGTCGGATGGTAGCCGCGCGACAGCATGATCGGCAGCATCAGAGAACCCAGCATGGCCGTGGTGGCAATGGTCGAGCCGGAGATGGCGGAGAAGACCGTGCCGGCGACGACGGCGACGACGGCCAGCCGCCCGGGTATGCGCCGGATCAGCCGCTCGACGCCCTCGATGACCTTGAGCGCCAGCCCGGTATGAAACAGGATTTCGCCCATCAGCACGAAGAGTGGAATGGGCGTCAGTGAAAAAGCCGTGACGGAACTGACGCTGCTGCGTGCCAGTTGCATCAGGCCGGGCTCGCCGCCCATGTATATCAAGGCGCCGACGATATTGACGGCGATGAAGGTCAGCGCTACGGGCATGCCGATGAACAGCAGCAGCACGGAGCCGCCCAGCATCAGCCAGGCGGCCAGGACCCAGCCGGTCATGCTGCGCTCACCGCGTCGCCGCGGGGTGCGCGTTCGGCGCGCAGGAGCCGGTGCATGCGGAACACCATTTCAATTCCAAGCAGTACGAATACCGATGGCAGCGGCGCCAGCGACCACCACTCGGGCGTGACGAGCGTCTTGATATTGACCGCGCCTGAGGCGTAGCTGCTCCATGCGGCGTGCGTGCCAAACCAGGCGATCACCACGCAACAGGCAAGGCCGATCAGGTCGCCGATCCATTCCAGCCTCCAGGCGAAGCGGGGTGGAACGGCGCGCAGGACGATGTCCACACGAATGTGCTGGCCCTGGCGCAGCAGCCAGGGCGCCACGCACATGGTGGTGAGGTAGAGCATCAGCTCGGAGATTTCGTTGCTCCACGCCAGGCCTTGCGGCATGCCGGGCAGGGGGATGTTGCGCAGCGCCACATCGGACACGATGACAAGCATCATGGCCAGGATGATGGCGCTGCCGAGCACGGCCAGCCACGCCAGGAACCTGCCGTAGGCGTTGGACAGCCGCTCGATCATTTCGTGAATAATGCCTTGAAGCGCTTGGCGACCTCGGGATTCTGCTTGGCGGCGCTTGCCCAGCCTACTTCATAGGCCTTGTCGCTGTAGGCCTTGGTGGCCGCAGCATCGAACTTTATGGTCTGGATGCCGGCCTTTTCCTGGCGGGCGGTCTCGTCCTTGGCGTATTGCACCCAGAACGTGTTTTCCGCTTCCAGCGCCAGCAACTGCTTGTTCAGGTAGGCGCGCTGCGCATCCGTCAGTTTCTTGTAGGCCGGCAGGTTCATGATGAGTGAAACCTCGGCATCGTAGAAACCCGGATCGACGCGGTACTTGGTCTTCTCCTGCCAATTGAAGTCGAAAATGCCGCCGATGGGCCAGCCGTATCCATCGACCACGCCGCGCTCCAGCGCCGTATACAGCTCGCCGGGGGGCGTGGTGATCACGCTGGCATTGAGTGCCTGGAAGAAGTCGCGGTACACGGGCGTGATGCGGATTTTCAGGCCGGTCAGGTCGGGCTTGTCGATCTTCTTGTTGGTGTAGAGATGGAAGGCCTGGTTCTCCACCATGCGGGCCAGATACTGCATGTTGCCCTTTTCGTTCCAGAGCTGGTTGATGGCGTCGAACGCGCCGTTCTTGCGCTGCTCGGCGATGGTGATCTGGGTGAGCTTGAGAAAGTCGGCTTCCGGCATCACGTTGGTGTAGAACGCGCCGGTGCTCATGCCGATTTCCACCACGCCGGTCTTGACCGCGTTGCCCAACTCGAACGTCGGAATGGCCTTGGGTCCGCCGAGGAAGTTGATTTGCAGCACGCCCTTGCCTTCCGCGTTGACCTTCTCGATCCACGGCAGCAGGCGCTTGACGTAGATGCCGTTTTCACCAAAGGCGCTGACGAGGCGAAGCGTCACTTCCTGCGCTGCTGCGCCGGCCGACAAGCTCGCGGCTAGCAGAGCAACTACAGCGGTTTTCAAGAATCTGGCCTTCATGTGCTGTTCTCCTGATTGTTGTTGGTTTGTGTGGGTGACTATTGTGCCCTAAACAAAATTCAAAAAAATGCCCGAAGGTTTGCCTCCGGGCGATCATTGTTCTGGGATTGGGATGCGCTGCTGCGCACAGCCTGCTTGCTTGTCGCGCAATCAGGACTGAACGGACTTCTCAAACCGGGCAGGTCATGTCCTGGCCGCAGCACATGGGCGACTTCACCTTGCCGTGACCGTCCGGGCATTCCGAAACATGCACGGTCTTGCCCTCGGGCGTGGTGAGCGAGCTGTGCTTGAGTTCCTTGCCGCATTTGCCGCAGGTCATGGTGCCGATGCTCATGCCGCATTTGCTACACGTGTAGGCTGCCATATCGTCTTCCTCCTTGCCGGTGTTGTAGGGGAACCGCTTGAACCTTGAATGATTATATACCCGGTGTGTCGATGACGCTCAGCGCAGGAACGGTCCGTCGCGCCCGATGATCTAGGTCTGCAATCCGAGCGTGGGAGAGGGCGGCCGGCCGATGCGCTCGTACTCGGCGATCACCTGCGCGCCCAGCAGCAGGATGAGGGCGCCCGCCTCGAAGCTGAGCAGCAGCACGATGGCGGTGGCGAAGGAGCCGTAGACCAGGCTCACCATCGACAGCGTCGAGAAGTACCACACCAGTGCGTGGCGGGTGATTTCCCACAGCAGCGCCGCCGTCGCGCCGCCGATGAGGGCGTGGCTCGGCGCCAGCCTGCCCACCGGCATCACCAGGTAGAGCGAGGTGAGCAGGATGACCTCGCCGAGCAGGCCGAGCAGGTAGATCAGCACCGTCTCGGCGCCGTCCAGCGACCATGCGCGGCCGAGCACCGTCACCGTGCGCTCGTCGAGCACCGCCAGCGCGCCGCCCACCACGTTCACCAGCAGCATGCCCAGCGCCAGCAGCAGGATGTAGCAATAGGGGATGATCGCCGACACCAGGAAGTGCCGGCGCCGGACGACCACGCGGTGGAAGAAGATCACCGACATGGCGTTCTCCAGCACGGTGAACGCCAGCGAGCTGAAGAACAGCAGCAGGACGAGGCCGAGTGCGCCGACCAGTTTCCAGCTCGCCAGGAACACGCCGATCTGCGCCACCAGCGCCTCCGACTGGCCGGGCGAGACGTGCGAGAGGTATTCGTCCATGGTGTGCAGCAGCGCCTGCGCGTCGGTGAACTGCGACAGCAGCACCAGGATGAGGGCGAACATCGGCACGATGGAGAGCAGCGTGTTGTAGGCGACCGCCCCGGCCAGCAGGAAGCCCTGGTTGGCGCGGAAGCCGGCAAACACCTGCCGGATGAAGCGCCACGGGTGGTCGAGCACGTGGCGGGCCTGCGGGGAGAGCATCGGCATGGGGGGATTATCTGGCTTTTTGGCGTCCGACGCAGCCATTCCCAAGCCCCGGGGTTCTGGCACACTGCGCGACAGGGCGGCGCAGACCGTCCTCCCGGCCACTCACCCGACAAGGAGATACGACATGCCCCAACCCATCACCACCGCCATCGCCGGCAGCCTGCCCAAGCCGGCCTGGCTGGCCCAGCCCGAGAAGCTGTGGGCGCCCTGGCAGCTTTCCGGCGAGGCCCTCGAGCAGGCCAAGATCGACGCCATGCGCCTGGCCGTCGACGACCAGCTGCGCGCCGGCATCGGCACCATCGGCGACGGCGAGCAGACGCGCCAGCATTTCGTCACCACCTTCATCGAGCATCTCGACGGCGTCGACTTCACCCGGCGCAAGACCATGCGCATCCGCGATCGCTACGACGCCGAGGTGCCGGTGGTCGTGGGCGCCGTCTCGCGCAAGCGCCCGGTGTTCGTCGACGACGCGCGGCGCCTGCGCCTGCTCACCGACAAGCCGATCAAGTTCACCCTGCCCGGGCCGATGACCATGATCGACACGCTGTTCGACGAGCACTACGGCGGCAGCCGCGAGAAGCTCGCCTGGGCCTTCGCCGGGATCCTCAACCAGGAGGCGCAGGAGCTGGCTGCCGCCGGCGTCGACATCGTCCAGTTCGACGAACCGGCCTTCAACGTCTTCTTCGACGAGGTGCGCGACTGGGGCGTGAAGACGCTGGAGCGCGCCGCCGAGAACCTGCCCTGCAAGACCGCCGTGCACATCTGCTACGGCTACGGCATCGAGGCCAACATCAAGTGGAAGCAGGGCCTCGGCGCCGAATGGCGGCAGTACGAGCAGACCTTCCCGCTGCTCGCGCAAAGCCGCATCCACCAGGTCAGCCTCGAATGCCAGAACTCGCACGTGCCGATGGAGCTGATCGGCCTGCTCGAGGGCAAGGAAGTGATGGTCGGCGCCATCGACGTGGCGACGAACCGCATCGAGACGCCGGAGGAGGTGGCCGCCACCCTGCGCCGTGCCCTGCAGTGGGTGAAGCCGCACCGCCTGATCGGCTGCACCAACTGCGGCATGGTGCCGCTGCCGCGCGCCGTTGCGCGCGGCAAGCTGCAAGCACTGGCGGCGGGCGCCGCCATCGTGCGCGGCGAGTTGGGGTGGGGGTGAGGCGGAGTGGGGCTGAGTCGCCGTGCTGCGGGGACTGACTTTTACTAGTGGTGCCGCCGCGCGATCATCTCGGCGAGACAGGCGGGCTTGTGCTGGCCATCGATGCCGATTGAGGCAGTCGGTAGCGGGAACGGATTCCCGTGGAGAAGGCAGCGCTGTCCGCGTGGATCAACGCGAGGTCGTTGATCAGGTGGGCGCTGCGGAACTGGTCGCGAGGCAGTTCCGTTTCGATCAGGCCCAAGTCGTAGGCCAGTTCATCGGCAAAGGCGGGAAGCAGCACTTTGTAGCTCAGGGGGATGCGGCTCGGGGCGATAGCGTTGATATGGCGAACGATGTTCGTCGTGCAGGTGCTGGTCAGCGTGTTGTAGAACTCGGGCTGTTCGATCAGCTTGTTGGCGCGCTCAAGCATCGAAATGAACATGGCACGCATTTTCTCCGGCGTCGTGCGTATTGGGTAGAGATACACCGAGTCATGGCGATGGTTCGCGCGCAGGCCGATCAGGTCGCGCTCGTCGCCGATGACATAGGTCAGTTCATATTGGCGTAGCAGACCTAGCAAGGGCGAATACGACTCGCCCTTTTCCTTCCGGATTTCGACGGATATGGCCACGTACTCGCCGTTGCCGAAGCCGAAGCTAAGCAGCGTATGGGCGGGTCCGCGCCAGTCGGAGAACGGTTCGACCATGAACCAGACGGACTCGATCCGGCGTAGGTCATAGGTGCGCTCTTCCCATCTGACGTCGAAATCGTGGGTCGACCGGTAAAAGGTGTTGCGGAGGTTGCTGATCCTCACCGTGTCGCCGTCGAAGGCCGCCTTGGGGGGCCGCGCCTGGTCCGGCGACCAGTCGCGGTCATTGGAAGGATGAACGGTAAGCGCCAGGCCCGCATAGCCCAGGACGATCAACATCGCGACGAGGAATATTGCGCGTCGTATCCATGGCTTGCGGGGGGAGGAGTCGGTCATGTCGATCTGGGTTGTTCCGGCGGCACGATGGGCGGATTGGCAGTTTGGCATAGCATGATGCAGTCATTGGATCATAACAAGCGGTACATTGGGCAGGCAAGGTTCTTTGAAAAAATATTGACAATATAATACGACATATCTAAGCTCGTCGATATGAGAAAGGGATATAGCCGAGCCATACCTGCCCGCTGGAGGGCGATGTCGAAGGTGTTTACCGCCCTGGGTGATGAGCATCGCCAGCGCATCCTCCTGCTATTCGAGCCAGGTGATCGCTTCAATGTAGGCCAGATCGCCGAAGTGTCTACCTTGACCCGTTCGACCGTCTCCCATCATCTGAAGGTGCTGCGCGAGGCGGGGGTGCTGAAGTCCGAGAAGATCGGCAAGGAAGTTTGGTACTGGATCGACCGGCAATGGCTGATTGGCGTGTTCGGCAACGTTATCGATTACATCAAGGAATCAACCTGAAAAGGCGGGCCCCTCGGACATGACAAGCCTATATGCGCTCAAACCACGCTTCCAGGCCATGCTGCGGCCGCTCGTCGGCCGGCTCGCTTCCTTGGGCCTTACAGCAAATGCCGTGACCTTGGCCGCGATGCTGGTGTCCATTGTGATTGGTCTGTCCCTGTATTTCGCGCCCGACAAGCGTCTTTTTTTCCTGCTCCTGCCGGGTTGGATGCTGCTGCGTATGACCATGAACGCCATTGACGGCATGTTGGCCCGGGAATTCGGCCAGAAATCGACGCTCGGCGCCTACCTCAACGAATTGTCAGACGTCATCTCAGACGCGGCGCTCTACCTGCCCTTCGTGCATATCGCGCCGTTCGGCTGGGGCAGCGTCGCAATGATCGTCTTCCTGTCTGCGCTGTCGGAAATGGCCGGCGTCCTGGGACAGGCGGTCGGTGCCGAGCGCCGCTACGACGGTCCGATGGGAAAGAGCGACCGCGCCCTGGTGTTCGGCGCGCTCGGCGTCTGGGTCGGAGCGTCGGCGGAACTGCCGGCCTGGCTCTTCTGGCTCATGCCGGCGATGGCTGCGGCCATAACGGCAAATATCTGGAACCGAATCCGGAGTGGACTGAAACAGACCTGCCAACGCTAACCCGAAAGGATATGACGTGACTGAAACCCGCAAGGTGCACGAACGAACATTCAAGACCCACGATGGCGTTGAATTGTTCTACCGCCACTGGCCGGGCGACGCCGCGCAAAAGCGATGCATCGTCATGTTCCATCGCGGCCATGAGCATTCCGGCCGCATGGGCCATCTTGCGGACGAGCTCGGGCTGCCCGCCTTCGACATCTTTGCGTGGGATGCCCGGGGCCATGGGCGCTCGCCCGGGCAGCGGGGCTATTCGCCGAGCTTGGGCGCGTCGGTGCGCGACATCCAGTGCTTCATCGACCATATCGCGGCCACCTACGGTATCGCCCATGAGGACATCGCAGTCCTCGCCCAGAGCGTCGGTGCCGTGCTTGTCTCAACCTGGGCGCACGATTACGCGCCCAAGGTGCGCTGCCTGGTGCTTGCTTCACCGGCCTTCAAGGTCAAGCTCTACGTGCCATTTGCCCGTCCGGGGCTGCGACTGCTGCACAAGCTGCGCGGGAATTTCTTCGTCAATAGCTACGTCAAGTCGAAGTTCCTGACGCACGATCCGGCGCGCCAGGCGTCCTATGATGCCGACCCCTGATCACGCGGCCTATTTCAGTCAATATCCTGCTTGCGCTTTACGAAACCGCCGAGCGCATCGTGACCGATGCGCAGGCCATCACGTTGCCGACCCAATTGCTCATCTCCGGTGCCGACTGGGTTGTGCACCATGGACCGCAGCACGAATTCTTCCAGCGTCTGGGTTCGACCGACAAGGAGAAGCATGTTTTGGACGGCTTCTTTCACGACACGCTCGGCGAGGCGGGGCGCGCAGAGGCGGTTGGCAAGGCGCGCGAGTTCATTCTTCGCCAGTTCGAGCGGCCGGCGCAAAGGCCGGACCTCCGCTCGGCCGACCGTGCGGGCTTTACCTTCGAGGAATCCCGTGCGCTCGTCCAGCCGCTCTCGCCGTTCAGTCCGCGCGGTCTGTATTGGGCCATGACACGGGCCGGATTGCGGTTCGGTAGCCTGCTGTCCGATGGCGTTCGGCTGGGCCACGAGACGGGCTTCGACTCCGGCAGCACGCTCGACTATGTCTATCGGAATACGGCATCCGGCCTCGGCCCCTTGGGCCGTCTCGTCGACCGCCAGTACCTGGATTCGATCGGCTGGCGGGGCATTCGCCAGAGAAAGATCAATCTCGAGGAATTGCTTCTCAAGGCGATGGAGGCGCTGCACGCCGACGGACGTGCAATCCGGCTGCTCGATATTGCTGCGGGCCATGGCCGCTATGTCCTGGATGCGCTGGCGCGAGCGCCAATTCGGCCGGAATCCATCGTGCTACGCGACTACAGCGACATCAATGTTCGCAATGGTTCGCTGCTGATCGAGTCGCGCAACCTCAAAAACGTGGCGAGATTCGAGCGGGGCGATGCCTTCGACCGTGCTGCAGTGGCCGGGGCGCAGCCCCGTCCTACGGTCGGCATCGTTTCGGGTCTATATGAACTGTTTCCGGAAA
The DNA here is from genome assembly GCA_016703785.1 of Betaproteobacteria bacterium. GTDB lineage: Bacteria > Pseudomonadota > Gammaproteobacteria > Burkholderiales > Rhodocyclaceae > Desulfobacillus. The sequence goes on along the minus strand of JADJBM010000009.1, from coordinate 271,098 downwards.
ACGAGGCGGTTGCGCGCTCGCTGGCCGGCATGGGCGATGCCATCGAGCCCGGCGGGTACCTCGTGTATACGGGGCAACCCTGGCATCCGCAGCTTGAATTGATTGCCCGGGCGTTGACCAGCCATCGTGGCGGCCAGGCCTGGGTCATGCGCCGGCGCACACCGGCCGAGATGGATCAGCTCGTGGAGGCGGCCGGCTTCGAGAAGTTCGAGCAGCGCATCGACGAGTGGGGCATATTCACGGTTTCCCTGGCCCGTCGTAAGCTTTCATGACCGCGACGGCATCCATCCCCTGGCGGCGCGGTCTCGCCTGGCTGCTCTTCCTCGGCCCGTTCTTTTCCTCAGCTACGGCTTTGCCAATCATGTGGCGGCCGAACGCGATGTCAGCGATACGCTGCTGTTCGAGTGGGAACGGGGGATACCCTTCATCCCCTGGACGATCATTCCATACTGGTCGATCGACCTTCTCTATGGCCTGTCCTTCCTGTTGTGTCGCGACAAGCAGCAGGTCGACCGCCATGCGCTGCGTTTGCTCACCACCCAGATCGTGTCGGTGAGCTGCTTCCTGTTGTTCCCGCTGCACTTCAGCTTCGAGCGGCCCGCGGTGGATGGATTCTTTGGCGCCATGTTCGATGCGCTCATGGGGTTCGACAAACCTTACAACCAGGCACCTTCGCTCCATATCGGGCTCCTCGTGATTATCTGGGCGCGGTTCGCTGCCGCAACGCCGCGCTCGTACCGCTGGCTGGTCCATGCATGGACCGCCTTGATAGCGCTGTCTGTCCTGACAACCTACCAGCACCATTTCGTCGACATCCCGACGGGCGCCCTGGTGGGGTTTCTCTGTCTCTGGCTGTGGCCAGACTCGGGCAGGCCACCACTCGCGGATTGGCTGCCGGCCCGCGTTTCGGACCGGCGGCGCCTGGCGATTCGCTACGGCCTTGGCGCCGTTGCGGCGGCCCTGGCCGGAATCTGGCTGGGCGGCGGCGGTTTGTGGCTGCTGTGGCTGGCTGCGGCATTGGGATTGGTGGGATTGATCTACGCCATTCCCGGCGCGAACGGCTTTCAGAAGGAGCAGGGCAGGCACAGCACAGCCTCCCTCGCCCTTCTTGCGCCTTACCTGGCCGGGGCCTGGGTCAACTCGCGACTGTGGACGCTCCGGCATCCGCAGCCGAACCTGATCGCAGACGGCGTGTGGCTTGGAAGGATGCCCTCGTCGCGAGACATGCAGCGCGGGGGGTACCGAAGCCTCGTGGACCTGACCGCAGAAATGCCGGCTCCTTCCGGCAACTGGCAGTATTTCTGCATCCCTTGGCTCGACCTCGTCGCCCCGGAGTCGGCCCATCTGGCGGAAGCTGCGCAGCGGATCGAACAGGCTCGCCGGCATGGCCCGGTCCTGGTCTGTTGCGCCCTGGGCTATTCGCGCAGCGCCAGCGCGGTTGCAGCCTGGTTGTTGCTGACGGGAAGAGCGCCATCCGTCGAGGCGGCCGAGTCGCTGCTGCGCACCCGCCGTCCCGGCATCGTATTCAGCTCGGCGCATCACCGAGCACTTGCCGAACTGGCAACTCAAGCCGGCTTTTTGTCAGGGGAAGTCCATGTCTAGCAACTCGAACGCGGAAATGCTGGCCGGTGTCACGGCGGCATTGCTGGGGCTGGGTAGGCGCATCGACTTATGGAGCTTGGCCCTGCTGCTCGTGGCGATCATCGTGCTTGCGATCTCGGCCGGCGTGCTGGTTCCATGGAGATCTGGTTGCCTATTGGTTTCAGTTCTCGCCGGAATTGCACAGAAATATTTCTCCCTGCGCGTTGCACTTGATGCGGCCTTGTTCAAGAGACTGGCGAATCACGAATTCCGCAAATCGTCGGTCCAGGACGGCGAGACGCTGATGGCGCTGGATTCAGCAATGGCGGATTGCGGTTTGATCAAGGCGCAGGGAGGATTACCGCGCGACCTGACGGACCGCTGCCGGGGCGCCATGCGGCTCCTGTACTCACAGGCCATTTGCATGGCTCTGCAGCTGGGAGCCCTGTTCGCAGTCGTAGTGGGCGGTTTGTTCTAGGGGGCGCCGATGGCCTTTGAAAATCTGGTGGCGGGGGCAATTTGTGGTTTCGCCAAGCTTTTGACTGGTGTAAGAGCCGTCTGGCGCGGCAGCAAGCCGGAGGAGAGACAACGCGTCTATTTTGCGAATCATCGCAGCCATGGCGATTTCGTACTCATTTGGGCTTCCCTGCCGCCTCCACTGCGGCGCATTACCCGCCCGGTCGCCGGCGCCGACTACTGGCTGGCTACGCCCTTGCAGCGCTATATCGGAGCCAATGTGTTTCGCGGCGTCTTGATCGACCGCGCCACCAAGGCAAGTAAGGGGACAAACCCCTTGGCGCAGATGTGTGGCGCGCTCGCCCAAGGAGATTCGCTGATCATTTTTCCCGAGGGGACAAGAAATCTGGAAGACGGTCTGCTGCCGTTCAAGAGCGGCATTTACCATCTGGCTCATGCGCACCCGGAAGTCGAGTACATTCCTGTGTGGATCGAGAACGTCGGGCGTGTCATGCCTAAAGGGGCCATTGTCCCCGTTCCCCTGCTTTGCACCCTGACGTTCGGCGCTCCCGTGCAAATCGTTTCGGGGGAAGACAAGCAGGCTTTCCTCAACCGCGCCAGAGAAGCGCTTTCCGCGCTGGCCCCAGCCGAGGAGTGACTTCCATGTCAGTCAAAGAAACCTTGCTGCTTACCCTCGGTGCGGTCTTCGCCGTACTTGTCGTCGCCAGCAGTATCGGACTGTATCTCAGGCTTCGACTATCCGCCGGGTCTTCCTCAGCGACTATCGACAATCTGAACATCCGCATCAAGGCATGGTGGTGGATGATCGGGCTGCTCGGCGGGGCGCTATGGCTCGGCAAGTGGGCAATGATCCTCCTGTTCGCTTTCATTTCCTTCCAGTGCCTGCGTGAATTCGTTTCCCTGACCTATACACGACGAGGGGATCATCAGGCACTGGTCTGGAGTTTCTTCATCTTCCTTCCCTTGCAATACGTACTCATTGCCATCGACTGGTACGGGCTGTTCTCGATACTGATTCCGGTCTACGCCTTCCTTCTGTTGCCTATTTGGGAGGCGCTAAGCAGCGATACGACACGCTTCCTCGAGCGCGCCGCGAAAGTGCAGTGGGGATTGATGGTCTGTGTTTACTGCCTGTCGCACGTGCCTGCCTTGTTGACCCTTGACATCCCGGGTTACGGAGATCGGGTCCTGCTACTGGTTGTGTTCCTGGTTCTGATTGTCCAGTCCAGCGATGTCTTCCAGTATGTATGGGGCAAGCTGTTCGGCAAGCACAAGATTTCGGTGACCATATCGCCGTCCAAGACAGTCGAAGGGTTGATAGGCGGCGTTGTGACCTCGACGGTGGCGGGGGCCGCGCTCTGGCAGCTGACGCCCTTTGCGCCCTGGCAGGCGGCACTGATTGCCCTTTGCATCAATATGTTTGGTTTCTTCGGTGGGTTTGTCCTGTCGGCCATTAAACGGGACCGCGGCGTGAAGGACTGGGGCACCATGATAGAAGGCCATGGCGGCATGCTTGACCGCGTGGATTCCATCAGCTTCTCGGCCCCGATTTTCTTCCACATCGTTCGCTACTGGTGGGTGCCTTGATGAGGCGAGGAGGCCTTCGCAAGGAAATATACTGTGCATCAGCCTACAACATAGGCATAATTGAAATAATGTAGATAGTATGAGTTTTCGAATTTCAACAACGACGTACTTAAAGGGAGGATGGAATGAAGCCTGCAATGCAGAAACCTACGGCCGCTTTCGTCGGGGCCTCTTGGATAGCCTTGATGGTTGGAACGCTCGGATTCATTACTGGATTGTGGAATGCCGAGATGCTGTTGAACGAAAAGGGGTACTACTTCACCGTCTTAATATTGGGGCTGTTTTCCTCCGTATCGCTCCAGAAAGCGGTGCGTGACCGCCTGGAAGGAATACCCGTTACAAATCTGTATTTCAGTCTGGCCTGGATAGCTGTTGGGGCTTCCATAACGCTGCTGGTTATTGGGCCTGGAATGCCTCATTTACTCAGAGCGAGAAGGGGTTCTACGCAATTGCCTATCTTATGAGCCTGTATGCAGCAGTCGCGGTTCAGAAAAACGTACGCGATTTGGCTCTATTCAAGGATGAAGGCATGCCGCAGGAACAAGATATGGAACCCGAATCCAAATCCTGAAGCGGGATCGCTGAATCCCTCATCAAACCAGTCCCGGCGGAGCGCCGTTCCGCCGGGACTGACTTTTTTCCGTGGATGGGTTCAGGCGTAGCGCCGCGCGATCATCTCGGCGACGCAGGCGGGCTTGTGCTGGCCTTCGATCTCGACCAGGGCGTGCCAGGTGAGCTGGATGCCGCCGGCGATGTCCTCCAGTGCGGCGAGGGTGAAGCGGGCGCGGATGCGGTCGCCGGCGCGCACCGGGGCGGCGAAGCGCACGCGGTTGAGTCCGTAGTTGATGCTCATGCGGCCGCCCTGCACGTCCAGCGTTTCCATCATCAGGTGCGGGATGAGCGAGAGCGTGAGGTAGCCGTGGGCGATCGTCGCGCCGAAGGGCGATTCGGCGGCGGCGCGCGCCGGGTCGACGTGGATCCACTGGTGGTCGCCGGTGGCGTCGGCGAAACGGTCGATGCGCGCCTGGTCGACCTGCAGCCAGTCGCTGGCGGCGACTTCCTTGCCGACCCAGTCCTTGAGTTCGTCGAGGGAGTGAATGGTGATCTTTGGCATTTCTCGGAGTCCTTGTGCGAGATGACGGCGATCCCACCCTCACCCCGGCCCTCTCCCGCCCCGGCGGGAGAGGGGGTGGATTCCCGCTTTCGCGGGAATGACGGTAATTCGCTCAGTCGTCATTTTCTATGAATTCGCGGATGAGGCGGTTCACCTCGTCCGGCTTTTCGTGGATGACCCAATGCGAGCCGTCGGGGATGCGCCTGACGGCGAGGTCGGGGACGAATGCGTCCAGGCCGTCGAGGAGGGCGGGCAGCAGTGCGGTGTCGCGCTCGCCCCAGATGACGAGCGTCGGCACGCGCACGGTGAAGGCGGCCGGGTCGAGCTGGATGCCCGCCGCGCCGGGTTCCTCAGGCGTGGCCGGATGCAACGGCGAAGCGCGGTAGTAATTGAGCGTGGCGTCGAGCGCGCCGGGTTGCGCCCAGGCTTCGCGGTAGCGCGCCAGCGTGTCGGGCGTCAGCCAGGCCGCATCGGCCGTGGTCTTCGTCAGCATGGCGGCGAGGAGGGCAAAGTCGTCCTCGGCCAGCTTGGCGGCGGCGCCGGCCTTGCGCAGCCACAGCATGTAGCGGCTGGCCTCCTGCTGGGCCGGGTTGTCGCGCAGTTCACGGACGAACGTCACCGGGTGCGGCGAGTTGATGATGATGAGTTTCTCGATGCATTCCGGATGCGCGGCAGCGAGGTTCCACGCCGCGGCGCCGCCCCAGTCGTGCGCCACGACGATGCATTTCCCGCCGAGGTGGCGGATCAGTCCGTGCAGGTCGGCGACGAGGTGCTTGGGTCGGTAGGCCTTGGCGTCGGTGGGTTTATCGGAGAGGTTGTGGCCGCGCATGTCCACGGCCACGGCGCGGTGGTCGCGCGAGAATGCCTCGAGCTGGTTCTGCCAGGCGTACCAGAACTCCGGAAAGCCATGCACGAAGAGGATGGGCTTGCCCGTGCCGGCCTCGACGGTGTGCAGGCGGATGTTTTCGAGCTGGACGAAGTTGCTGTTCATACCGCCACCAGCCGCTTGCCGTCCAGCTTCGGCACGACGTCGAAGCGGCTCTTCTGCGCGGCGAAATCGATCTCGCGGTCGAGACTGCGTGCCAGCATCATGCGGCCGACGCGGGCGCGGCGCAGGCATTCGCCGGCCTCGCACTTTTCGTGCAGCAGCATGGCGGCGAGGGCGGCGTCGGAGAATTCGTGTTCATTCGGCTGTTTCGCGAAGAGCGAAACCAGGTAGCCGGCGCCGTAGAAATCCTCCAGGTTGAAGTTGTCGGCCGAGCCGGAGCAGACGATCAGCACGGTCTCGTCGGCATGGTGCCGCGCGATGTGCGCGACCACCGCCTCGGCGTTGAGCAGGGCGGCGGCGTAGACGTGGTCGGCCTCGCGCGACTTCGCCACTGCCACCGTGCCGTTGGTGGTGGAGTACACCAGCGTCTTGCCTTCGAGGTTTTCCGCCAGCAGGGCCAGCGGCGTGGGATGCACGAAGCCGGGCAGGGTGTCGGCATTGAGCTCGCCGGAGAGCACGCAGGTCTCGGCAGGATGGCGCGCCGCCTCGGCTTGCGCCGATGCTGGATCGAGCGTCGGGATCACCTCGGCGGCGCCGTGGGCGAGGGCGGCGACGATGCTGGAGGTGGCGAAGAGGATGTCGAGCACGATCACCGTCTTGCCCGGCAGGCGCTGGGCGTCGAGCTCTTCCTTCTTCAGCAGGACGTGGATTTTCATTTTGCGATGACCACGAAAATCTCCCTCTCCCGCTGGCGGAGAGGGCGGTGGGGTGGCGCCCTCCTACCCCCCCCCCCCCTGTGGCGCGAAGCTGCGCGAAACCCGCCTTCGCCCCCGCTAGCGGAGAGAGGGGAATAATTGGCTACTAAGGTTTTCATTCCGGATTGCGCCGGTGCATCATGCCGTAGCCTTCCATCTGCATGACCTCCTCGCCGTTCTGGTTGAGCACTTCCCAGCGGTTGCGCATCAGGCCGATGTGCGGCTTGCTCTCCAGCGGGCGCGCTTCCAGCACGACGCTGCGCACGTGCAGCGTGTCGCCGGGCCGCACCGGCTTCAGCCAGCGGATGTTCTCCACGCCGGGCGAGGCGAGGTTGGCGGAATCGAGCAGGTAGGCATCGCACATCATGCGCATGCACAGGCTGCAGGTGTGCCAGCCGCTGGCGATGAGGCCGCCGAACTGCGAATGCTTCGCCGCCTCCTCGTCGATGTGGAAGGGCTGCGGGTCGAACTCCTTCGCGTAGCGGATGATGTCTTCCTTGGTCAGCGTGACGCCGCCGTATTCGGTGACGGAGCCGACGGGGAAATCCTCCCAGTAGTATTTGTACTTCTTGTTCATCCTTCGGATTCCTCCTTGGGTTTGGTCGGCGGCATGAGGGCGAAGACGCCGCTGGCGCGCAGGATGCGTCGCTCGCCGACGTGCAGGTGGCAGTTGGCATAGGCGAGGCGGCTGCCGACGCGCAGGATGTCGACATGCCCTTCGACCCAGTCGCCCGGATGGGCGCTCTCGATGAAATCGGTGGTCAGGCTCACCGTGACGATGGGCTGCGGTGGCGTGCGCGAGTTGTAGAGCACGATGCCCAGCGCGCTGTCGGCCAGCGTCGCCAGCATGCCGCCGTGCGCGATGCCGCGGGTGTTGGTATGGCGCTCGTCGATGCGCACGCCGACGACGAGCGGGCCGTCATCCTTCTTCCAGTAGAAGGGGCCGAGCAGGGTGAGGTAGTGGCCGAGGTGCTCGATGGGCTTGAAGCCGGCGGGGATGGCAGTGTTCATCTGAATCTCGAAAAATCGGGCTTGCGTTTTTCAAGGAAGGCGCTGAAGGCTTCCTTGGCTTCGGGCGAGGCGAGCTGGCGCGTGAAGATCTCGCCTTCGGCCTGCATCACCTGCGGCACGAGGGCGGCGACGGACTGCTTGAGCAGGCGCTTGGTCTCGCGCAGCGAGGCGGCGGGCAGGGTGGCGAGCTTGCGTGCGCGCTCCAGGGCGGCGTCGAGCAGGGCGGCGTCCGGGTGGATGGCGTTCGCCAGTCCCATCTCATGGGCTTTTGCGGCGCCGAAGGGCTCGCCGAAGAACAGCAGCTCGGCGGCGCGCGGATGGCCGACGAGGCGCGGCAGCAGCAGGCTGGAGGCGGCCTCCGGGCACAGCGCCAGGTTCACGAAGGGCAGCTGGAAGCGGGCGCTCTCGCCGGCGTAGACCAGGTCGCAATGCAGCAGCATCGTCGTGCCGACGCCGACGGCGTTGCCGGCGACGGCGGCGACCAGCGGCTTCTCGGCGGCGGCGATGTTGCGCAGGAAGCGGAACACCGGCCGGTTCGGGTCATTGGTCGGGCCGTTGAGGAAGTCGGCGAGGTCGTTGCCGGCGGTGAACACCTCGGGCTGGCCGTGGATCAGCACGACGCGCACGGCGTCCTCGCGCGCGGCGCGCTCGAGTGCGTCGGCCATGGCGGCATACATCGGGCCGGTGAGGGCGTTCTTCTTCTCCGGCCGGCGCATCTCGATGCGCAGGACGCCGTCCTTCAGTTCGGTGATGATGTTTTCGCTCATGCCAGATCTCCAAATGCCCCCTCACCCCGGCCCTCTCCCCCACGCCGTGGGGGAGAGGGGGTGTGGCTCCCTCGCCCCCGCAGGGGGAGAGGGTTGGGGTGAGGGGGAAAGTTCAAAACCATTCGTCTTTCATCTCCAGGCAGGTCGGCTCCAGCGCGCGCAGCAGCGTGTGCTGTGCCTGCGTCTTCGGCAGTTCCCACTGGAAGAAATAGCGGCAGGCGGCGAGCTTGCCGCGATAGAAGTCTTCGTCGGCCTTGTTCCCGAAAGTCAGTCCCCGCGACACGGCGACGGCCTGCTTCAGCCAGATCCAGGCGAGCACGGTGTGGCCGAACATCTCCAGGTAGACGCTGGAATTCGCCAGCGCGGCGTCGCTGTCGCGGCCGAGCGCCTCGGCGAGCAGGTGCGTGGTGACGCCGACCTCGGTGATCGCCGCGCCGAGTGCCAGGGCGTGCGCCTGCAGTTCAGCCACGGCGCCGGCCTCCTGCACGGTCTTCTGCACCTCGCGGCCGAACAGCTTCAGCGCCGCGCCCTCGTGCATCATCACCTTGCGGCCGAGGAGATCGAGGCCCTGGATGCCATGCGTGCCCTCGTGGATGGGGTTGAGGCGGTTGTCGCGGTAGTACTGCTCGACCGGGTACTCGCGCGTGTAGCCGTAGCCGCCGTGCACCTGGATGGCCAGGTTGTTGGCTTCGAGGCACCACTGCGAGGGCCAGGACTTGGCGATCGGCGTGAGCAGGTCGAGCAGCAGGCCGGCCTCGCGTCGCTCCGTCTCGTCGGGCGCGCTGTTCTGCTCGTCGACCAGGCGTGCGCACGTCAGGCACAGGGCGTAGCCGCCCTCGACGTAGGCCTTCTGCGCCAGCAGCATGCGGCGCACGTCGGCGTGCCCGATGATTGGCACCTGCGGCGACTGCGGGTTCTTCGCGGCCGGCGGCCGGCCCTGCGGGCGCTCGCGCGCGTAGTCGAGGGAGGCGAGGTAGCCGCGATAGCCGAGCATCACCGCGCCCATGCCGACGCCGATGCGCGCCTCGTTCATCATGTGGAACATGTACGTCAGGCCCTTGTGCGGCTCGCCGACGAGTTCGCCGCGGCACTGGCCTTTTTCTCCGAAGCTGAGCATCGTCGACGTCGTGCCGCGGTAGCCCATCTTGTGGATGAGGCCGGCCAGGGCGACGTCGTTGCGCTCGCCGAGGCTGCCGTCGTCGTTGACGCGGAATTTCGGCACGATGAAGAGCGAGATGCCCTTCACGCCGGGCGGGCCGCCGGGGATCTTCGCCAGCACCAGGTGCACGATGTTCTCGGACAGCTCGTGGTCGCCGGCGGAAATGAAAATCTTGTTGCCGGTGATGGAATAACTGCCGTCCGGGTTCGGCTCGGCGCGGGTGGTGATGTCGGACAGGCTGGAGCCGGCCTGCGGTTCGGTCAGCGCCATGGTGCCGAAGAAGCGCCCGGCGAGCAGCGGCTTGAGGTATTTCTCCTGCTGCGCGGGCGTGCCGAAGCGGCGGATCACGTTGGCGTTGCCGATGGTGAGGAAGGGGTAGCCCGAGGTGGAAACGTTGGCGCCCTTGAACAGCGAGAAGCAGGCCTGCGTCATGGTCACCGGCAGCTGCATGCCGCCGAGGTCGTAGTCGTGGGCGGCGGCCATGAAGCCGGCGTCGATGAAGGCCTTGAGCGCCTCCTTCACCTCCGGGATCATGCTCACGCGCTGGCCGTCGAACTGCGGCTCGTGCTCGTCGGCCTGGCGCATGTGCGGCGCGAACTTCTCCGCCGCGATGGCCTCGGCCGTGTCCAGCGCGGCGAGGAAGGTCTCGCGCGAGTGGTCGGCAAAGCGCGGCCGCGCCGTCAGCGACTCTGCGTCGAGGAGCTCGAAGAGGACGAACTCCAGGTCGCGGCGGTTGATGATGTTCATGCAGCCAAGATCATGTCGCTGAACAGGCCGAGGTGGTGATCGGCGTCGCCGAAGGTCATGTTGATCATGGTCAGGCGCTTGAAGTAGTGGCTGACGTTGAGCTCGTCCACCACGCCCATGCCGCCGTGCAGCTGCACCGCCTGCTGGCCGACGAAGCGCGCCTGCTGGCCGACATAGGCCTTGGCGGCGGAGATCGCGCGGCGGCGCTCGGCGGCGTTGGGCGCATCGGCCTTGACCGCCGCCAGCGTCGCCATGGAGCGGGCCTGCTCGGTGGCGATGACCATGTCCACCATGCGGTGCTGCAGCGCCTGGAAGCGGCCGATGGGCTGGCCGAACTGCTTGCGCGTCTTCAGGTATTCCAGTGTCGCCTCGTTCAGTGCCGTCATGATGCCGACAGCCTCGGCGCACAGCGCGGCGATGCCGTAGTCGAGGGCGCGCTCGATGGCGGGCAGTGCAGCATGCTGTGTGCCCACCAGGGCATCGGCAGCGACGGCAACATCATTGAGGCGGATTTCCGCGGCGCGACCGCCGTCCTGCGTCATGTAGCTGCGCACGGTGAGGCCGGGCGCATTGCGTTCGACCAGGAAGAGCGAGATGCCGTCCTCGTCGCGCGGTTCGTGGGAGGTGCGCGCCGAGACCAGCAGCTTGCCGGCGGCACCGCCGGAGAGCACCACGCCCTTGGCGCCGCTGAGCGTCCAACCATCGCCCTTGGGTTTGGCCGCCGTATCGACGCGGCTGACTTTGTAGCGACCGCCCGGTTCGAAGTGCGCCAGCGCCATCATCAGCTCGCCGCCGGCGATCGAAGGCAGAAGCGCTTCCTTCTGTGCGTCGCTGCCGGCATCGCGAACCAGGTGGCCGGCGACGACCACCGTGGCGAGGTAGGGTTCGAGCACGAGGCCGCGGCCGAAGGCTTCCATCACCAGCATGGTGTCGACGGCATTGCCGCCCAGTCCGCCGAGGTTATCGGGAAAGGGCAGGGCGGTGAGGCCCAACTCGGCAAACTGCTTCCAGTGGTCGCGGCTGAAGCCCTCGTCGGATTTCGCCAGGGCGCGGCGCTGCTCGAAGCCGTAGTCCTTGGCGATGAAGCGGGCGAGGGTGTCGCGCAGGGCGTTTTGTTCGTCGGTGTAGTTGAAGTCCATGGTGGAATCCTTACAGTCCAAGAATCATCTGGGCGATGATGTTCTTTTGAATCTCGTTCGAGCCGCCGTAGATGGTCGTCTTGCGGTAGTTGAAGTAGTGGCCGGAGAGCGGCGCGGTGTGCGCGCTGCCGACCGGTTCGCCCTGCCAGTCGGCATCGAGCGCCTCCGGCAGCCAGGGCAGGGCGTAGTGGCCGAGCGCCTGCATCTGCAGCTCGGCGATGGTCTGCTGGATTTCCGAGCCCTTGATCTTGAGGATGGAGGCTTCCGGCCCCGGCGCCTTATTCTCCTTCTCGGCGGAGAGCACGCGCATGTTGGTGATCTCCAGCGCCATCAGTTCCAGTTCGACCTGGGCAATCCTGTCGCGGAAGCGCGCGTCCTCCATCAGCGGCTTGTCGTAGGACAGCTCTGTGCGGGCGATGTCCTTGAGGTGGTGCAGCGCCGCCTTGGAGCGGCCGACGCCGGCGATGCCGGTGCGCTCGTGGCCGAGGAGGAACTTGGCGTAGGTCCAGCCCTTGTTTTCCTCGCCGACGAGGTTCTGCGCCGGCACCTTGACGTCCTCGAACCAGACTTCGTTGATCTCGTGCTCGCCGTCGTTCATGATGATCGGCCGCACGGTGATGCCCGGCGTCTTCATGTCGATGAGCAGGAAGGAGATGCCCTCCTGCTGGCGACCCTCGCTGCTGGTGCGCACCAGGCAGAAGATCCAGTCGGCGTGTTGTCCCAGGGTGTTCCAGGTCTTCTGGCCGTTCACGACGTAATGATCTCCCTGGCGTTCCGCTTTCGCTTTCAGGGAGGCCAGGTCGGAGCCGGAGCCCGGCTCGGAATAGCCCTGGCACCACCAGTCGGTGCCGTCGACGATGCGTGGCAGAAAATGGTCCTGCTGGCCCTTGCTGCCGAAGGCCATGATCACCGGCGCCACCATCTTCAGGCCGAAGGGCAGCTGCAGCGGCGCGCCGGCCTCGGCGCATTCCTCCTCGAAGATGTGCTGCTGCACGGCCGACCAGCCGGTGCCGCCGAACTGGGTCGGCCACATCGTCGCGCCCCAGCCTTTCTCGTGGAGCGCCTTCTGCCAGCGCACGAAGTCGTCCTTGGCGAGGCGCTTGCCGCCCTTCACCTTGGCGCTGATGTCGGCCGGCAGGATGGCGGCGACGAGCTTGCGCACTTCGGCGCGGAAGGCCTGTTCTTCGGGGGTGTAGTTCAGATCCATGAGGCTGCTCCGGAGTAAGGGTGTTATTTCGCGGCCTGCGCTGCTGCCCTGGCTGCCATTGCCGCCTTGCGGTCGTTGTTCACCTTCTGCACATGCGGCCGTTCGGCCAGCATCTTCAGGTAGGGCTTGGCGGCAGGCAGGAATTCCTCGAGGAAATCGCGGCCGTAGATGATTTTCGTCGCCTGCGACAGCAGGGGCAGGTGCGCCCAGGCGGCGCAATCGGCGTGGGTGAATGTGCTGCCGCCGATGAAGGGGTCGAAGCGCGCCAGCCGGGCCAGGCTCTTGCGCCGCGCGTCAGCAGTTTCTCCACTTCCTGCTTGGTTTCGTCCGACACCTTGCCGCCGAAGAAAGCCTCGGTATAGAGCCGCCGCACCGGCAGTTCGATGTGCAGTTCGAGGTGCTCGATCAGCTCCCGGCAGCGCGCGCGCTCGAAAATGTCCTGCGGATACAGGGCCGGTTCCGGGTAGGCATCCTCGATGTACTCGGTGAGCACCTGCGATTCGGTCAGCACGCCGAGCTCGGTGCGCAGGAAGGGCACCTTGCCCATCGACGACTGATCGAGGAACTCGTCCTTTTGCGAAGGGTAGGCCGGCTCCTCCTCGAAGGGCACGCCCTTCTCCAGCAGGGCCAGCTTGACCTTGTTGTAGTAGTTGCTGATGGCGAAGCCGCAGAGCTTGAGCATGCTGTTCTCCTTTATTCGTTTGCCCCCTCTCCCGCTCGCGGGAGAGGGTTGGGGTGAGGGTGGATTGCCACTTGCCCCTCACCCTAACCCTCTCCCCGCCTGCGGGGAGAGGGGATGGTTATTTAGCTGGCTTGAATTGCAGCGCCTTGTACTCGAGGAATTCCTCGAGGCCGTACTTGCCCAGTTCGCGGCCGTTGCCGGACTGCTTGAAGCCGCCGAAGGGGGCGAGGGCATTGAAGGTGCCGCCGTTGATGTCCACCTGGCCGGTGCGCAAGCGGCGGGCGAAGGCGATGGCCTTCTCGTCGCTGCCGGCCCACACCGCGCCGGCGAGGCCGTAGGGCGTGCCGTTGGCGATGCGCGCGGCTTCGTCCTCTTCCTTGTAAGTGACGATCGACAGCACCGGGCCGAAGATTTCCTCCTGCTCGATGGTGCTGCCCGGCCTGACGCGGCCGAACACCGTCGGCTGCACGTAATAGCCCTTCGTCAGGCCGGCCGGGGCGTCGGGGCCGCCGCAGAGCAGCTCGGCGCCCTCGGCGATGCCCTTGCGGATGAAGTCCTGCACGCGGTCGCGCTGGGCGGCGGAAATCAGCGGGCCGAGCTTGCTCGTCTCGGCGAAGGGATCGCCGACGGTGAACTTGGCGGCGCTCTCGGCGGCCAGCTTCGCCGCTTCGGCGTAGCGCGACTCGGGCACCAGCATGCGCGTGTGCGCCGTGCAGGTCTGGCCGGAGTTGAGGAAGCAGGCGTTCACCGTGCCGCGCACGGCGGCGGCGAGGTCGGCGTCGTCGAGGATCACCGCGGCCGACTTGCCGCCCAGTTCCAGCGCGACGCGCTTGACGGTCTGCGAGGCCAGCTCGGCGACGCGTTTGCCGGCGCGCGTCGAGCCGGTGAAGGACACCATGTCCACCTCGGGGTGGGTGACCAGCGCCTCGCCGACCACCGGACCGGTGCCGGTGACGAGGTTGAAGACGCCGGCCGGCAGTCCCACCGAGTCGATGACCTCGGCCAGGATGAAGGCGTTGAGCGGGGCGACTTCCGAGGGCTTCAGTACCACGGTGCAGCCGGCGGCCAGCGCTGGCGCGACCTTGGCGGCGATCTGGTGCAGCGGATAGTTCCATGGCGTGATGGCGGCGACGACGCCGATCGGCTCGCGCACGACGAGTGAGTGGCCGACCTTCTCCTCGAAGGCGAAGTCGGCCAGCATGCGCGCGTACAGGCCGAAGGTGCCGATGGGCGAGCCGGCCTGGATCATGGCGGAAAGCTTGAGCGGCATGCCGACTTCGCCGCTGATGGTGCGGGCGATGTCGTCGGCGCGGGCCTTGAGGCCCTCCTGGATCTTCTTGAGGAAGGCGGCGCGCTCGGCCACCGGCGTGGCGGCCCAGTCGTCGAAGGCGCGACGGGCGGCGGCGACGGCGGCGTTGGCATCGGCGGCATCGCCTTCGGGGATGCGCCCCATGACCTCTTCGGTGGAGGCGCTGATGACGTCGATGGCCTGCTTGCCGGAGGGGGCCGTCCAGCGGCCGTCGATATAGAGCTTGTCTCTGTTTTGCATGGAGGTTGTTCTCTTATAAGGTTTACAAATGGCGCTTCGAAAGATACCATGCTTTCTGGTAAATCGAAATACTGTACCGCACAGCGAAATTGATTTTCCCGGTCCATCCGATCCACCCTGATCATCCAGTCTCGAGCAAGGACGTGCATCCATGACCCAAGCAGCCTATTCGACGCACGGCGCCATCGCCGTGATCGCCATGAACAACCCGCCGGTCAACGGCCTCGGCTTCGATCTGCGCAGCGGCATCGTTGCCGGTCTCGACCAGGCCCTGGCCGATCCCAAGGTGTCAGCTGTCGTACTGATCGGCACAGACAAGGCCTTCTCCGGCGGCGCCGACATCCGCGAGTTCAACTCGCCCAAGGCGCTGGCCGAGCCCAACCTGAACACCGTAATCCGCGCCGTAGAGTCGTCGACCAAGCCCGTCATCGCCGCCGTCAGCGGCGCCTGCATGGGCGGCGGCCTCGAGCTGGCGCTCGGCTGCCACTATCGCGTCGCCGTGGCCGGCGCGCAGATCGCCCTGCCGGAAGTGAAGCTCGGCATCCTGCCCGGCGCCGGCGGCACGCAGCGCCTGCCGCGCCTGATCGGCGTCGAAGCGGCAACCAACATGATCGTCTCCGGTGCCATCGTGCCCTCCGAGCAGTTCAAGGGCACGCCGCTGTTCGACGAATTCGTCGACGGCGACCTGCAGGCCGGTGCGCTGGCCTTCGCCGGGAAGGTGGTGAAGGAGAAGCGGCCGCTGAAGCGCGTGCGCGACCTGAAGATCGATTACCCGAACGCCGAGGCCTTCTTCCAGTTCTCCCGCAACATGGTGGGCGCCGTGGCGAAGAACTTCCCCGCGCCGCTGAAGTGCGTCGACGCCGTCGCCGCCGCCGTCTCCATGCCCTTCGACGAGGGCATGAAGGTGGAGCGTGAGACCTTCGTCCATCTGGTGCAGACGCCGGAATCGAAGGCCTTGCGCCACGCCTTCTTCGGCGAGCGCGCCGCCTCCAAGATCGGCGACGTGCCGGCGGACACGCCGACGCGCAAGATCGGCAAGGTGGGCGTGATCGGTGCCGGCACCATGGGCGGCGGCATCAGCATGAACTTCCTCAATGCCGGCATCCCGGTGATCATCCTCGAGATGAAGCAGGAGGCGCTCGACAAGGGCCTCGGCATCATCCGCAAGAACTACGAGAGCTCGCTCAAGAAAGGCAAGCTGACGCAGGAGAAGCTGGACCAGCGCATGGGCCTCTTGAGCGGCACGTTGTCCTACGACGACCTGAAGGACGCCGACCTCATCATCGAGGCGGTGTTCGAAGAGATGGGCGTCAAGGAGCAGGTGTTCAAGAAGCTCGACAAGGTCGCCAAGCCCGGCGCCATCCTCGCTAGCAACACCTCGACATTGGACGTGAACAAGATCGCCGGCTTCACCCAGCGACCGCAGGACGTCGTCGGCATGCACTTCTTCAGCCCGGCCAACATCATGAAGCTGCTGGAAGTGGTGCGCGGCGCCGCCACCGCCAAGGACGTGCTGGCGACGGTGATGCAGGTTGCCAAGAAGATCCGCAAGACCGCCGTCGTCTCCGGCGTCTGCGACGGCTTCATCGGCAACCGCATGATCGAGCACTACGGCCGCATCGCCGGCTTCCTCGTCGAGGAGGGCGCCTCGCCCTGGCAGGTGGACAAGGCGCTGGAGAAATGGGGCATGGCGATGGGCCCGTTTCGCATGGGCGACCTCGCTGGCAACGACATCGGCTGGGCCATCCGCAAGCGCCGCTACGTCGAGAAGCCCGACGTCAAGTACGCCAGGATCGCCGATACGCTGTGCGAGCAGGGTCGCTACGGCCAGAAGACCGGCATGGGCTGGTATCGCTACGAGGCTGGCAAGCGCGATGCCATCCCCGATCCGGTGGTGGACAAGATGATCGAGGACTACCGCAAGGAAAAGGGCATCACGCCGCGCAAGATTGCCAATGAGGAAATCGTCGAGCGCTGCATCTACGCCCTGGTGAACGAGGCGGCGCGGCTGCTCGAGGAAGGCATCGCCCAGCGCGCTTCTGACATCGACATGGTGTACCTCACCGGCTACGGCTTCCCGCTGCATCGCGGTGGCCCCATGCTCTACGCCGACCAGGTCGGCCTCTACAACGTCGCGCGTGCCATGCAGGGCTTCAAGGCCGCCAGCGGCGATGCCTTCTGGGAGCCCGCGCCGCTACTGGCCAAGCTCGCCGCCGAAGGCAAGACGTTCAATTAAAGAATTCCAGGAGCAGACAATGACTGATGCAGTGATCGTATCCACCGCCCGCACCGGCCTGGCCAAGTCCTGGCGCGGCAGTTTCAACATGACCCATGGCGCTACCCTCGGCGGCCACGTGGTGCAGCACGCCGTGTCCCGCGCCGGCATCGATCCGGCCGAGGTCGAGGACGTCATCATGGGCTGCGCCACGCCCGAGGGCGCCTGCGGCAGCAACATCGCGCGGCAGATCGCCCTGCGCGCCGGCCTGCCGGTGACGGCCGCCGGCGTCACCGTCAATCGCTTCTGCTCCTCCGGACTGCAGACCATCGCCATGGCGGCGCAGCGCGTCATCGTCGACAAGGTGCCGGTGATGGTCGCCGGCGGCGTCGAATCCATCTCCTGCGTGCAGAACGAGGTCAACCGCCACATGATCATGGAGGCCTGGCTGCAGCAGAACAAGCCGGAGGTGTATTGGCCCATGCTGCAGACCGCCGAGACCGTCGCCAAGCGCTATGGCATCCCGCGCGACAAGCAGGACGAGTACGGCGCGCGCAGCCAGCAGCGCGCCGCCGCCGCCCAGGCCGCGGGGAAGTTCAACGACGAGATTGTGCCGATCACCGTCACGGCCGGCATGGCCGACAAGGCGACCGGCCGCCTGTACACCAAGGAAGTGACGGTGTCCGCCGATGAAGGCATCCGCGCCGACACCACCTACGAGGGCGTCGCTAAGATTCGCCCGGCGATGCCCGGCGGTGTCATCGCCGCCGGCAACGCCAGCCAGTTTTCCGACGGCGCCTCGGCCTGCGTGGTGATGGACGGCAAGCTCGCCGAGAAGCGCGGTATCGCGCCGCTTGGCATCTTCCGCGGCTTCGCCGTCGCCGGCTGCGAGCCGGACGAGATGGGCATCGGCCCGGTCTTCGCCATCCCGCGCCTGCTCGAGCGCACCGGCGTCAAGCTGGAGGACATCGGCCTGTGGGAACTCAACGAGGCCTTCGCCGTGCAGGTCATCTACTGCCGCGACAAGCTGGGCATCCCCGACGACCGCCTCAACGTGAACGGCGGCGCCATCGCCGTCGGCCATCCCTACGGCGTCTCCGGCGCGCGCCTGACCGGCCATGCGCTGATCGAGGGCAAGCGCCGCGGCGCCAAGTACGTCGTCGTCACCATGTGCATCGGCGGCGGCCAGGGTGCGGCGGGCCTGTTCGAAGTGGTTTAAGAAAAGCATTAACCACAGAGAACACAGAGATCACAGAGAACTACAAACTGATTTTCTCTGTGTCCTCTGTGTTCTCTGTGGTTCAAGATTTTTGAAAGGGTCTGACAATGAGTGTCAAACAACTATTCGACCTCACCGGCAAGGTCGCCCTCATCACCGGCGGCTCGCGCGGGCTTGGCCTGCAGATGGCCGAGGCGCTGGGCGAGATGGGCGCCAGGGTGGCGATCACCGCGCGCAAGGCCGACGAACTGAAGACAGCCGAGGCGCACCTCAAGGCCAAGGGCATCGAGGCGATGAGCGTCACCAACGACCTGTCGAAATTCGACCAGATCCCCGGCATGGTGGATGCCGTGCTGGCGAAGCTCGGCACGATCGACATCCTGGTAAACAACGCCGGCGCCACCTGGGGTGCGCCGGCCGAGGACCATCCGGACGAAGCCTGGAACAAGGTGATGAACCTCAACATCAACGCCATGTTCTTTCTCAGCCGGGAAGTCGGCAAGCGCTGCATGATTCCTCAGAAAACCGGCAAGATCATCAACATCGCCTCGGTCGCCGGCCTCTCCGGCAGCCCGAAAGGCATGAATGCAATCGCCTATCACACGAGCAAGGGTGCAGCGGTGAACTTCACCCGCACCCTGGCCTCGGAGTGGGGGCGCTACAACATCAACGTGAATGCCATCTGCCCGGGCTTCTTCCCCTCGAAGATGTCGCAAGGCCTGCTCGGCCAGATCGGCGACAGGATCGTCGACGCCACGCCGCTCGGCCGCCTCGGCGGCAACGAGGACCTGATGGGCACGGTGGTGTTCCTCGCTTCGGAAGCCTCGCGCCACATCACCGGCCAATACATCGCGGTGGACGGCGGCGCCTGCATCTCGAAGTGATAAAACATTCCCCCCTCTCCCGCTTGCGGGAGAGGGGCCGGGGGAGAGGGTGGGCCGGCGGGTTGCCCCTCTCCCTAACCCTCTCCCCGCTCGCGGGGAGAGGGAATGAATTGGCGTGCCGCGCATGACAAAGAACAAGAAATTCTTCGGGCTGGACATTCCCTTCATCGACCTGCTGCAGGCGAAGGAGGAGCACTGGGAAAAGGGCCGCGCCGTGTCCTCCGTCGAGGTTCGGCCGGAGCTGCACAACAGCTGGGAATATGCCCACGGCGGCGTGGTGATGACGCTGCTCGACGTCACCATGGGCTCGGCGGCGCGCAGCATGGTGCCGCATGCCGCCGGCGTGGTGACGGTGGACATGAGCGTGAGCTTCATCGCCGCCGGCCACGGCCGCCTGACGGTCGAGGCGCGCGTGCTGCGCAGCGGCGCCTCGATCATCTTCTGCGAGGGAGAGATGCGCGACGCTGACGGCGAAATGGTGGCCAAGGCGATGGCCTCGTTCAAGGTGAAGCGGAAAGTCAGTCCCGGCGATACGGCGGCTTGATTCATTTACCCCCTCTCCCGCGCCCCGAAGGAAGTACCCTTGGGGTGCTGGCGGGAGAGGGTCGGGGTGAGGGTGGGCCGGCGCTTTGCCCCTCACCCTAACCCTCTCCCCGCGAGCGGGGAGAGGGGATAACAACGAGGAAACGACATGACAGAAATGAACAAGCAGATGCTCCTCGCCAGCCGCCCTACGGGCTGGGTCGAGGAAGCCAACTTCAAGCTGGTCGAGACGCCCGTGCCGGAGATCAGGGACGGGCAGGTGCTGGTGCGCAACCACTGGCTCTCCCTCGACCCCTACATGCGCGGGCGCATGAATGACACGAAGTCCTACGCCGCGCCGGTGAACCTCGGTGACGTCATGATCGGCGGCACGGCGGGCGAGGTGGTGCAGTCGAAGCACCCGAAGTTCAAGGTTGGCGACAAGGTGGTCGGCATGCTGGGCTGGCAGCAATTCGGCGTCAGCGACGGCACGATGCTGATGCAGGTGGACGACCGCCACATTCCACTCTCGGCCTACCTGGGCACGGTCGGCATGCCGGGCGTCACCGCCTGGTACGGCCTGATGGAGATCTGCCAGCCCAAGGCCGGCGAGACGGTGGTGGTCACCGCCGCCTCCCGGCGCCGTCGGCAGCGTCGTCGGACAGCTGGCGAAGATGAAGGGCTGCCGTGCAGTCGGCATTGCCGGCGGGGCGGAGAAGTGCCGCTACGTCGTCGACGAGCTGGGCTTCGATGCCTGCATCGACTACAAGGCCGGCAACCTGTGGAAGGACATCAAGGAGGCCACGCCGAAGGGCATTGACTGTCTCTTCGAGAACGTCGGCGGCGAGATCTTCGACACCCTGCTGGCGCGCATGAACGCCTTCTCGCGCATCGCCCTGTGCGGCCTCATCGCGCAATACAACACCGAGCCGTATCCGATGAAGAACATCGGCTCGGTGCTGGTCAACCGCATCAGGATGCAGGGCTTCATCGTCTCCGAACACATGGAGCGCTGGCCGCAGGCGCTGAAGGAACTGGGGCAGGGCGTCGCCACGGGCAAGATCAAGTACCGCGAGACCGTGGCGGAAGGATTGGAGAACGCGCCGAAGGCCTTCATCGGCCTGCTCAAGGGCGCCAACCTGGGCAAGCAGCTGGTGAAACTGATATGAGCAATTCGTATTTCCCCCTCTCCCGCTGGGGGGAGAGGGCCCCGCAAGCGGGGAGAGGGGATCAAACGCCGGGGAAGTGATGGTTTTTCATGAGTGACAAATTCGTAGGAACCCGCCCGGTGTCGGAGCGGCACGCCTTCGACACCGGCCGCCTCGCCGACTGGCTGCGCACGCACGTCGAGGGCTATTCCGGCGAGCTCAGCGTCGAGCAGTTCAAGGGCGGCCAGTCCAACCCGACTTTCCTGCTCTCCGCTGGCAATAAAAAGTACGTGATGCGGCGCAAGCCGCCGGGCAAGCTGCTGCCTTCCGCGCACGCCGTCGACCGCGAATACCGCGTCATCACCGCGCTGGCGCAGACCGACGTGCCGGTGGCGAGGAGCTACGCGCTGTGCGAGGACGACGCAGTGATTGGCACCGCCTTCTACATCATGGATTACGTAGAAGGCCGCATCCTGTGGGACCCGACGCTGCCGGGCATGGCGCCTGCCGAGCGTGGTGCCATCTTCGACGAGATGAACCGCGTCATCGCTGCCCTGCACCGCGTCGACTACGCCGCCGTGGGGCTGGCCGAGTACGGCAAGCCGGGCAGCTATTTTGCGCGCCAGATCGACCGCTGGAGCAAGCAGTACCGCGCCTCGGAGACGGAGAAGATCGAGGCCATGGATAACCTCATGGCCTGGCTGCCGGCCAACATCCCGGCTGGCGACGAGACGTCCATCGTGCATGGCGACTATCGCCTCGACAACGTCATCTTCCATCCGACCGAGTCGCGCATCCTCGCCGTGCTCGACTGGGAGTTGTCCACCCTCGGCCACCCGCTGTCCGACTTCGCCTACCACTGCATGACCTGGCGGCTGTCGCCCGGCATGTTCCGCGGCCTGCAGGGCCACGACCTGGCCGCCCTCGGCATCCCGGGCGAAGCCGACTACGTCGCCCTGTATTGCCGGCGCACCGGGCGCGCCTCGATTCCGGCGGCCGAGTTCGAGTATTACCTCGCCTTCAACATGTTCCGCCTCACCGCCATCCTGCAGGGGATCATGGCGCGCGCCCTGCAGGGCAACGCCGCCAGCCAGGAAGCCATCGACACCGGCAAGCGCGCCCGCCCGCTCGCCGAGGAGGCGTGGCGGCAGGTGGAAAACATCCTTGCCGGGAAGATATGAAGAACTGCGTTTCGATTTCGACGGCCGTTGAAATCCCCCCTGGCCCCCCTTTGCCAAAGGGGGGAAAGAAACATGGCCCCCCTTTGAAAAAGGGGTGGACGAAACGAAGCCCCCCTTTGAAAAAGGGGGGTTGGGGGGATTTGAAGCGCGCCTGCTCACACGATTTTCACTAGGGGAACTCAATGGATTTCGCACATTCCGAAAAAGTCAGGGCGCTGCAGCAGCGCGTCAGTGCCTTCATGGACAAGCATGTCTACCCGAACGAGGCCGTTTTCGACGCCGAGCTCGAGGCCAACCGCAAGAAGGGCAACCCCTGGGTGCCGACGAAGGTCATCGACGACCTGAAGGAGAAGGCGAAGGCCGAAGGGCTGTGGAACCTGTTCCTGCCCGAATCGAAACTCGGCGCCGGCCTCACCAACCTCGAATACGCGCCGCTGTGCGAGATCATGGGCCGCTCGCCCATCGCGCCGGAAGTCTTCAACTGCTCGGCGCCCGACACCGGCAACATGGAGGTACTGGTGCGCTACGGCGCGCCGGAACACCAGCAGCAATGGCTGCAGCCGCTGCTGGAGGGCAAGATCCGCTCCGGCTTCGCCATGACCGAGCCGGCGGTGGCATCAAGCGACGCCACCAACATCGAGGCCAGCATCCGTCGCGAGGGCAACGAATACGTCATCAACGCGCGCAAGTGGTGGACCTCGGGCGCGCCCGATCCGCGCTGCAAGATCCTCATCTTCATGGGCAAGACCAGCCCGGACAACGTCAACCGACACCAGCAGCAGTCGATGGTGCTGGTGCCGATGGACACGCCGGGCGTGACCATGGTGCGCCCGCTCACCGTCTTCGGCTACGACCACGCCCCGCACGGCCACGGCGAGGTGGACTTCAAGGACGTGCGCGTGCCGGTCTCCAACATCCTGCTCGGCGAGGGCCGCGGCTTCGAGATCGCCCAGGGCCGCCTCGGCCCGGGCCGCATCCACCACTGCATGCGCCTCATCGGCCTGGCCGAGCGTTCGCTGGAACTCATGTGCAAGCGGGCGCTCAAGCGCGTCGCCTTCCACCGGCCGGTGGCCGACCAGGGCGTGACGCGCGAGCGCATTGCCAACGCGCGCATGCTCATCGACCAGGCGCGCTTCCTCACGCTCAACGCCGCCTGGATGATGGACGTCGCCGGCAACAAGGTGGCGAAGAAGGAGATCGCCATGATCAAGGTGGTGGCGCCCAACATGGCCTGTCAGGTGATCGACTGGGCCATGCAGGTGCACGGCGGCGGTGGCGTCTGCGACGATTTTCCGCTGGCGCATGCCTATGCCAACGCTCGCACGCTGCGCTTCGCCGACGGCCCGGACGAAGTGCACCGCAACCAGATCGCCAAGTACGAGCTCGGGCGGTATCTGGAAGAAAAATGAGCCTTATGTCGGGAGTGGTTTCCCCCCTCTCCCGCTGGCGGGAGAGGGAGTAATCGTCCATGTCCGACCGGCATTTCGCCTTCTGGCCGAAAGGCCAGTCGCACTCGATGAGCGTGCCGGAGACCTCCGTCTTCCACAACGCGGAGGTTTCGGCGGCACGCCACCCCGACAAGTCCTACCTGATTTTCTACGACACGCCGGTCAGCTTCGCCGAATTCCACGACGAGGCCGAGCGCGTTGCCGGCTGGCTGCAGCGCGAAGGCGGCGTGAAGAAGGGCGACCGCGTGCTGCTCTTCATGCAGAACAGCCCGCAATATGTCATCGGCTACTACGGCATCCTGCGCGCCGACGCGGTGGTGGTGCCGGTCAATCCGATGAACCTCACGCTCGAGCTGCGCCACTATGTGAAGGACAGCGGCGCCACGGTGGCCATCGTCGCCCAGGAGCTCTTCGCGCAGATGAAGCCGCTGCTGGCAGAGGGACTGAAGCACATCGTGGTGGCCGCCTATTCGGATTACCTGAGGCAGCCGACCGACCTCGAGGTGCCGGAGGTCATCGCTGCGCCGCGCCAGGCCGTCGGGGACGCCGGTGCGACGCAGTGGAATGACGTGCTCGCCTTGAATCTGCGCCCTGGCCCGCACACGGCCGGTCCCGACGACCTCTGCGTCATGCCCTATACCTCGGGCACCACCGGCCAGCCAAAGGGCTGCATGCATACCCACCGCACGGTGATGCACACGCTGGTGGCGGGCGAATACTGGTTCTCCATGAAGCCGGACACCGTGCGCCTGGCCGTTCTGCCGTATTTCCACGTCACCGGCATGCAGGGCAGCATGAGCGGGCCGCTGTTCACCGGCGCCACCGTGGTGCTGCTGCCGCGCTGGGATCGCGAGGTTGCCGCCCAGCTGATCCAGCGCTACCGTGTCGGGGCGCTGACGGCCATCCCCACCATGGTGGTGGATTTCCTCGCCAACCCGAAGCTCGCCGAATACGATCTTTCCAGCATCCAGCGCATGAGCGGCGGCGGCGCGGCGATGCCGGAGGCCGTGGCGCAGAAGCTGCTCGACATGGGCATCACCTACGTCGAGGGCTACGGACTGTCCGAGACCATCGCGCCGACGCACATCAATCCGCCCGAGCGGGCGAAGAAGCAGTGCCTCGGCATCCCCATCTACGGCGTGGACAGCCGTGTCGTGGACGATGACTTTCGCGAATTGCCGCCAGGCGAGGCGGGCGAGATCGTCACCTGCGGGCCGCAGGTCTTCCTCGGCTACTGGAACGATCCGCAGGCGACCGAGGCGGCCTTCGTGAAGATCGACGGCAAGTGTTTCTTCCGCACCGGCGACATCGCCCAGGTGGACGAGGACGGCTACTTCTTCATGGTGGATCGCCTCAAGCGCATGATCAATGCCGCCGGCTACAAGGTGTGGCCGGCCGAAGTGGAAACGCTCCTCTACCAGCATCCGGCCATCCAGGAAGCCTGCGTCATCGGCGCGAAGGATCCGCGCCGAGGCGAGACGGTGAAGGCCATCGTGGTGCTGAAGGAATCCCAGCGCGGCAAGGTGAGTGAAGAGGACATCCTCGACTGGGCGCACGCCAGCATGGCCGCCTACAAGGCGCCGCGCATCGTCGAATTCGTCGATGCCCTGCCCAAGTCGGCGACCGGCAAGATCATGTGGCGGGCGTTGCAGGAACAGGAGCAGGCGACGTAGTCGTCGTCCCCGCGGAAGCGGGGACCCATGGATTCCCGCTTCCGCGGAAAGTCCGACAGGCTGCTACCGCAGCCTGAACACCACCGGCAGGATCACCTCGCGCGCGCCGGCTTCCGGCAGGCTGCCCATGGCGAAAGCGGCCTTGACGGCCGCCTCGTCGAGCATCCTGTGGCCGCTGCCGGCGGCGACCTGCGCATCGAGCAGCCGGCCGTCGCGGTCCAGGGTCAGCAGCAGGCGCACTTCGCCCTCGATGCCGCGCGCCACGGCTTCCGGTGGATAGAACAGCACTTCGGAGAGTTTGCGCTGCGCCGCCTCCTCGGGCGTGCGCGGAGCGGGGCGGCGGCGGCTTCCCTCGACGGGTTTCGGTGGCGGCTGGACGGCCTTCGCGGTTTCCGGCTCGGCCATCGTGTCCTTCAGCAGGGCCTCCTGCGGCCGCACGGTGGCGGGCGGCAGCAGGCGGGCCGAGATCGAAGCCGGCGTGTCGTGGGGACTGACTTTCCTGCCGAGCAGGCCGGATGCGATCAGGGCGAGGTGCAGCACGACAGACGCTGCCAGGGCGAACAGAAAACTGCGTGAAAACAAGGGCCCCCAATCCGGATCAAGACCAACAAAGCCATATTTTGCTATAAAAGAGCCATGAGAGCCGCCTTATCCCTGTTTCTTACCACTCTGTTTGCCCTCACCCTCGGTCTGATGCCCCACGCGGTCCTGGCGCAGAAGGCTGTTGTCGCACCCACGCCGCTCGAATTCGGCGTCGCCGTCGAGGCGGGCAACACCCTTGCCGTGAAGAAATGGCTGGCGGCGGGCCTGCCGCCCGATTTTGTCGGCGACCGCTTCGGCAGCGGCCTGATGATCGGCGCGTGGATCGGCCACCTGGAGATCATGGGGCTTTTCCATGCCGCAGGCGCCAACGTCAATTTCATGAACCGCTACGGCGAAGCTGCCCTGCAGTTGGCGGCCTGGCGCGGGCATATCGACGTCGTGCGCTGGCTGCTCGAGCGCGGCGCCGAGGTGAACCGTACTGGCAAGCAATGGAACGCGCTGCATTACGCCGCCTTCGCCGGCCATGCTGACATCGCCCGCCTGCTGGTCGAGAAGGGCGCGGATGTCAATGCACGCACCCCGAACGATTCGACCGCACTGATGATGACCGCGCGCGAGGGTCAGGAAGACGTGGCGCGCCTGCTGATGGAAGCCGGCGCCGATCCCGTGACGGAGAACGAGTGGGGCGAGAACGCCCTCACCTGGGCCATGCGCCACAAGCACTTCCGCATCGCCAAGATGATTACCAGTCCGGAGGAATTCGCCAAGGCCGCCAAGGCGCCGCCGGAAACTTACGGCAAGGCCGTGAAGTCCGTCGCGGCGCCGCCGGATATCGGCGACATCCTCGAAAAGATGCGCCGGGCGCAGGCCGGGGGTAAGCCGACCGAGGCGCTGCGCAAGGCCCTCTTCGCCACCATTGCCCTGCACCGGCACGACAGCGAGGTGTCGACCATTGAAGCGAAGCGCGGCAAGAAGGGCAAGCCGGAAGTGCTGGTGATCACCGCCAAGCGCAATGAGGCCGGGCGCGAGCGCGCCGAGCTGCTCTACGAAGCCGTTCGCGCCGGCGCTGCCCTCACCACCCCCGCCGAAGTGGCCGGCAGTACCGGCGGCCCCTCGGAAATCAGCAGCATCCTCGATCGCATGCAGAACGAGAAGGGCAAGAAGCGCTCCGCCGCCGAACTGCGCAAGGCCCTGCACGAGGCGGTCGCCAAGTTCAAACAGGACGCCCAGGCCATCCCGTCCGCCTCAGCCGAACCTGCGGCAAAATAAAGCCAAATCTGCGTAATCCCGCGCCCCTATTGGGTCTCCGATCATCCCGCAGTGCACCAAAAGATGTCTGCCCATGGGAAAAGGGAAATATTTCATGTAAAATAACACCTTGTAAACCTTCCGCCGGCCCGTTCAGGGCCAGTTTCCAATTGGACAACCGAAAAGGGGGTACCCGCATGCAAGACTCGATACTTCAATTCCTGAAAACCAGCGGCGAAGAGCTCGACATCGATATCGCCAAGGCACTTCGCATGCCGGTCAAACAGGTGAAGTCGCATGTGTCGCAACTCTCATCAGAGGGCGAGATCATCTGCTGCGAAGTGACGCGATTCGTCGACGGCAAGCGCATCGAGGGCATCAGCTGCCGGCTGTCGGGCAATCTGCCCACCTTCGCGCGGGGACCGAAACCCGGCGCCAAGCAGGCCGCGAGGAACGCGCAGAAGTAACTTCCCTCCGAAACGAAAAGACGGGGCGCCTGGCGCCCCGTTTTCATTTCCGCTTTGCGGCAGCATGCAAGGCCGCGGCGTATTCCGGCAAGTTCAGTTGCTCGACCGTCGGTCGCTCAGGTCAGCAGCACCGCCACGATCCCCGTCACGAAAATCCCGTCGAAAGTGCCGGCGCCGCCGATCGACGCCACCGGCTCGCCGAGCTTCCCGATGTCCTTCATGCGCAACAGGTCCGCGCCGATCAGCACGCCCAGCGTGCCGCCGATGTAGGCCAACGCCGCCGCGCCCTCCGGATCGAGCGTCAGCGCAACCAATGCCGCCGCGACCGGCGCGATCAGGATCGGCATGGCGATGCCCACGCGCGGCACGGAAAAGCTGATGCCATAGGCCACCATCGACACCGCAGTCACCGCGACCAGCACAGTCAGGAAACCCGGCTGGCTGAAGTTGAAGAGGTAGAGCGAGAACGCCAGCGGCACCACACAGCCGCCGACGTTCACCGCGATGATCGTCTTGCCCGGGATCACCGTGATGCGCTGCAGCAGCATGCGCGGCAGTTCGTGAATGCGTTTCTCCTGCTCGACGGGATCGGTGCCGATGGTAAACAGCGGCAGGTTGATCATGCTGCCCAGCAGCGTGACGATCAGCAGCAGCGTCGCCGAATCCGCCGACAGCCCGAGCTTGTCGAAGGCGATCTGCAGGATGCCGAGCTGCACGACCGTGACCAGGAAGACGGCCAGCGCAATGAGGAGCACAAGACGGACTGGCGGCATACGTTTTTCCTCGTGCAAGCGATGCTGACCCGGCCCATAATCGCATACGCGGCAGGACGTGTGATCCGGTAAACTCAGACAATCCAACGACACAGGAACAATGGAAATGACCTCCGAATTGATGTGGGCCGTAGCCGGGCTCCTGCTCATTACCCTTGAACTGCTGAGCGGCACGCTGTACCTGCTGGTCTTCGGCGCAGCCGCGCTGGTGGGTGCGCTCGCTGCCTATCTGGGCGGGGACTTCTGGCTGCAATGCCTCATGAGCGGCGTTGCCGCACTGCTCGGCACCTTCCTCTTGCGCTGGTGGCGCGCGAGCCATCCGCGGGAAGCTGCCGGATCGAATGACCTGGACCGCGGACAGGTCGTGCTGATGGAATCATGGATCGACCGGCCCACCGGCATGGCGCGCGTGAAGTATCGCGGCGCCACCTGGGATGCGCGCATCGAGGGCGAGTTCAAGGATGGCGAGGTCCTGTGCATTCGCGGCCAGGAGAATGGCGTTCTGTTCGTAGGCGTGAATCGCCCGCACCCAATCGCGGACTAATTTCATAAAAAGGGGATCACATGTTCATCAAGCTGCTCGTTGTCGTCATTCTGACTGTCGCGCTTTCGCTGACCCCGATGTCCGGGTTCGCCGTCCCGCTGTTTGTGCTGGCCGTGATCGTGGCTTTCGTCATCGAGAGCGTACGCATCGTGCCGCAGCAAAGCGCCTGGGTCGTCGAACGGCTGGGCAAGTTCCACGCCGTGCTCGAGCCCGGCCTGAGCCTCATCGTGCCGTTCTTCGACCGCATCGCCTACAAGCACTCCCTGAAGGAAGTGCCCCTCGATGTGGCCGAGCAGATCTGCATCACCCGCGACAACACGCAGCTTGCCGTCGACGGCATCATCTATTTCCAGGTGGTCGATGCCAGGCTGGCGTCGTACGGCACCTCCGATTATGTGCTGGCGATATCCCAACTGGCACAAACCACCTTGCGTTCGGAGATCGGCAAGATGGAGCTCGACAAGACCTTCGAGAGCCGCGATGAAATCAACAAGCTGATCGTCTCCACGCTGGACGACGCCGGCCGTACCTGGGGCATCAAGGTGCTGCGCTACGAGATCAAGAGCCTGACGCCGCCGGAGACGATCCTGCGCGCCATGCAGGCGCAGATCACCGCCGAGCGGGAAAAGCGCGCGGTGATCGCCAAGTCCGAAGGACAGCGCCAGGAAGAGATCAACATCGCCGAAGGCGAGAAACAGGCGGCGATCCTCACCTCGCAGGGCGCCAAGGAAGCGGCGATCAACCGTGCCCAGGGCGAGGCGATCGCCGTCACCACCGTCGCCACGGCAACGGCCGATGCAGTCACCGTGATCGCCAAGGCGCTGACCGCGGAAGGGGGCGCACAGGCCGCCAACCTGAAAGTGGCCGAACTCTACGTCAGTGCCTTCGGCAACCTGGCCAAGACCGGCAACACGCTCATCGTCCCGGCGAACCTCACCGATGTCGCCACCATGGTGTCGGGCGCGATGACCGTGCTGGACAAGACGCGCCAGCCGCCCGCCGGGGAAAGTGATCGCGGCTTGACCGACCGGCGATTTGTTCCAGTTCCAACCTGGGAAGGCAATCCGCTATCGCATCCCCGCGAAGGGGTCGGGACCGTCTTTCACTTCCTGGATCCCCGCTTGCCAGGGTGTGGGTTCGCGCCCGTCCGGATTTAGCCCCCGTGCCTTCGGTTTCCCCTGACGACATGGCAGCGTTCTTCCACCATCTGTCCCTGGCCGTTCCGTTCTATTCCCTCGTCTTCGCCGGTTATGCGCTGATGCGCCTGTCCCGCTTGCCGAAGACATGGTCTGAACGACTGTCCTGGTTCGTCTTTTCCATCGCCCTGCCGGCGATGCTGTTCAGGCTGATGAGCGATTTCTCGAAGCTGCCGGCCGTCGATGCGCGCCTGCTGCTGGCGTTCTTCGGCAGCTGCCTGATCGTCTTCGTCATCGGACGCCTGATTGCCCGTGGATGCTTCCGCCTCGACGGCGTGGGGCAATCGGTTTTTGCGCTGGGCGGCGTCTTCTCCAACAACGTCATGCTCGGCCTGCCGCTGGCCAAGGTCGTGCTGGGCGATGCCGCGCTGCCGTCCGTGGCCCTGGTGCTGGTGTTCAATGCGCTGATCCTGTGGATCCTGGTGACCGTGTCGGTCGAGTGGGCCCGGCACGGCAGCCTTTCGCTGCAAGGCGGCGCCAAGACGATGCGGGCCGTCCTCACCAATCCGATCATCGTCGGCATACTCCTGGGCACGCTGTTCGGGCTGGCGGGATTCACCATCCCGAAGCCGGTCGACGTTCCGCTCGCCCTGCTCGGACAGGCTGCCGCGCCCCTGGCCCTGGTGGCGCTCGGCATGGGGCTGGCCGCGTACCGCATCCGCGACGGCCTGCAGATCAGCCTGGCCATCACGGCCATCAAGCTGCTGCTGCAGCCGCTGGTGGTCTGGGCGCTGGCGCGTCTGCTCGGCTTGCCGCCCATGGAGACCCAGGTTGTCGTGCTGCTCGCCTCGATCGGGGTGGGCGCGAATGTGTACCTGATGTCGCGCCAGTTCAAGGTGCTCGAAGGGCCGGTGGCCGCCAGCCTCGTCATCTCGACCGCGCTGGCGGGAATGACCACGCCGCTGGTGCTGGCCTTGACCCATCTCGGACTATAAGGCCGGCGTCTGACAATGAAGCTAAACTAACCAATTCGACACCAACAAAATACCCCGTGAAGACCGATCTCGCCGGCTTTCCCATCACCCGCAAGTGGCCCGCCCGCCATCCCGAGCGCCTGCAGCTTTACTCCCTGCCCACGCCCAACGGGGTCAAGGTGTCGATCATGCTGGAAGAGATCGGCTTGCCCTACGAGGCGCACCGGGTCGCGTTCGACAGCAACGACCAGCTCTCGCCAGAATTCATTTCATTGAACCCCAACAACAAGATCCCCGCCATCATCGATCCCGACGGTCCCGGCGGCAGGCCCCTGCCGCTGTTCGAGTCGGGCGCCATCCTGATTTACCTCGCCGAAAAGTCCGGACAGCTGCTGCCCGGCGATCCGCACGAGCGCTACCAGGCGCTGCAATGGCTGATGTTCCAGATGGGCGGCATCGGCCCGATGTTTGGGCAAGTCGGCTTCTTCCACAAGTTCGCCGGCAAGGAATATGAGGACAAGCGCCCCAGGGATCGCTATGTCGCCGAATCGCGCCGCCTGTTCGGCGTGCTGAATCAGCGCCTGGCGGATCGCCCCTGGCTGCTGGGCGATGCCTACTCGATCGTGGATATCGCAACTTTCCCGTGGGTGCGCAACCTGCTCGGCTTCTACGAGGCAGGGGAACTGGTGGGCAGCGGTGATTTCCCGCATGTCACGCGCGCACTTGGCGCATTCCTCGAGCGGCCTGCGGTGCAGCGCGGACTGACCATCCCGAAATAGCTGGTGAAAGTCAGTCGCTGGAATACGGCGAGGACAATATGAAAGCGCGCGGAATGATGAACGCAGCAATCTGAATGAAACCGCTTATCCAATTTCTTCCTGAAGCCCGATCGCGGATCGTCGGCGTCCTGACGGATATCGACGACACGCTCACCACCGAAGGCCGCCTGACCGCCGCCGCCTACGCTGCGCTCGAGCGCTTGCATCAAGCCGGCTTCAAGGTCATCCCCGTCACCGGCCGGCCGGCGGGGTGGTGCGACCACATTGCGCGCATGTGGCCGGTGGATGCGGTGGTGGGGGAGAATGGCGCGTTCTGGATGCGCTATGCCGCGTCGGCAAGGAAGCTGAAGACGGTCTTCGCCGGCCGGCCGCCGGCGGACCGCCAGGCGCGCATCGAGGCGCTGGCGCGGGAGATCCTCGCCGCCGTGCCGGGCTGCGCGCTGGCCTCGGACCAGTTCTGCCGCATCGCCGACCTGGCCATCGATTATTGCGAGGATGTCGCGCCGCTGCCGCCGCAGTCGGTGGATGCCATCGTTCGGCGCATGGAGGCGGCGGGCATGCGCGCCAAGGTGAGTTCCATCCACGTCAACGGCTGGTTCGGCGATTACGACAAGCTGTCCACGACGCGGCGCATGCTGCAGGAGGAATTCGGCGTGTCGCTGGAGACGGATGCGGAAAGGGCGCGCTGGGTGTTCGTCGGCGATTCGCCCAACGATGCGCCGATGTTCGGCTTCTTTCCGAATGCGGTGGGCGTGGCGAACGTGATGGATTTCGGCGACAGGCTGGCGGTGAAGCCGGCTTACGTCACGCAGGCGCGGGCGGGGGCGGGGTTTGTGGAGGTGTGCGAGGCGCTGCTGCGATCGTGCTGACCGAGCCCTCTCCCCCGGCCCCTCTCCCGCTTGCGGGAGAGGGGAGGGATTAGTCGATCCGCTTGCCGGTGGCGGCGTCGAAGTGATGTTCGTGCGCGGGATCGTGGCGCACGGACAGCTTGCCGGTATGGGCGGCGAAGGATTGGTGCAGGCGCACGGCAATGCGCGCGCCGTCGCCGTTCTCGCCGAGACGGCCATAGACCAGCGTGTCGCTGCCGAGCGGCTCGACGAGATCGACGTCCACGGCCATGGTCGCCTCGCTTTCCGCGCAGGGCTCGAGATGTTCCGGCCGCACGCCGAGCAGGATGTCGCGGCCGTCGCGCTTCGCGGGGATCAGGTTCATCGGCGGTGAGCCGATGAAGCCGGCGACGAAGGTGGTGGCCGGCCTTTCATAGACTTCCAGCGGCGCGCCGATCTGCTCGGCGCGGCCGCCGTTCATCACCACCATGCGCTGCGCCAGCGTCATGGCCTCGACCTGGTCGTGGGTGACGTAGAGGCTGGTGGTGGCCAGGCGCCGGTGCAGGTTCTGCAATTCCGCTCTCATCTGCACGCGGAGTTTCGCGTCGAGGTTGGAGAGCGGCTCGTCGAAGAGGAACACCGCCGGCTCGCGCACGATGGCGCGGCCCATCGCCACGCGCTGGCGCTGGCCGCCGGAGAGCTCGCGCGGCTTGCGCTTCAGCAGCGGCGAGAGTTCGAGGATTTCCGCCGCGCGTGCCACGCGCGCGTCGATGTCGCTTTTCGGCAGGCCGCGAATCTTCAGGCCGTAGGCCATGTTGCCCTCGACGTTCATGTGCGGGTAGAGGGCATAGTTCTGGAACACCATGGCGATGTCGCGGTCCTTCGGCTCGAGGTGGGTGACGCTTCGCTCGCCGATGGCAATGTCACCCTCGCTGACCGCCTCCAGCCCGGCCACCATGCGCAGCAGGGTCGACTTGCCGCAGCCGGAAGGACCGACGATGACGATGAACTCGCCGTCCTTCACGTCCATGTCGAAGCCGTGGATGACGGCCGTGCTGCCGAAGCTCTTCTTCACTCCGCGGAAATTCACCTGCGCCATCGATTCATTTCTCCGTTTCAACCAGTCCGCGCACGAACCAGCGCTGCATGAGGATCACCACCGCCACCGGCGGCAGCATGGCGAGCATGGCGGTGGCCATCACCAGGTGCCACTCCGTCAGCGCGTCGCCGCTGGTGATCATGCGCTTGATGCCGATCACCGCCGTGTACATGCTTTCCTGCGTGGTGATGAGCAGCGGCCACAGATACTGGTTCCAGCCGTAGATGAACTGGATGACGAACAGGGCCGCCATGCTGGTTTTCGACAGCGGCAGCAGCACGTCCCAAAAAAAGCGCAGCGGCCCGGCGCCATCGATGCGCGCCGCCTCGGCCAGTTCGTCCGGCACGGTGAGGAAGAACTGGCGGAAGAGGAATGTCGCCGTGGCGGAGGCGATCAGCGGCAGGGTCAGGCCGACGTAGGTGTCGATCATGCCCAGGTCGGAGACGACCTTGAAGGTCGGGATGATGCGCACCTCGACCGGCAGCATGAGGGTGACGAAGATCATCCAGAAGAAGAAATTGCGCAGCGGAAAGCGGAAATAGACGATGGCGAATGAGGCGATGATCGAGATGGCGATCTTTCCCACGGCGATGGCCAGCGCCATGATCAGGCTGTTCAGCATCATGCGCCCCACCGGCGCCGCGGCGCCGGCCTCGGAGCCGGCCGTCAGCACCTGGGCGTAGTTCTCCAGCATGTGCGAACCCGGCAGGAGCGGCATCGGCACGCTGATGATCTCGTCGAGCGTCAGCGTCGAGGCGACGAAGGTGACATAGAGCGGAAAGGCGACGATGACCACGCCGAGGATCAGCACGGCATGCGAGAAGAAGGTCAGCCAGGGGCGGTTCTCGATCATCGGACAATGGCGCGACTACTTGGCCCCCTCTCCCGCTGGCGGGAGAGGGGGTAAGGCTTTGCGGGCGTTCCGTGTGATTTCAATATTGCACCTTCCGTTCGACGAACCTGAACTGCACCACCGTCAGCGTAATCACGATCAGCATCAGGATGGCCGATTGCGCCGAGGAGCCGCCCAGGTCGGCCGCCTTGACGCCGTCGTAGTAGGCCTTGTA
Organism: Betaproteobacteria bacterium; assembly: GCA_016703785.1. Classification (GTDB taxonomy): domain Bacteria; phylum Pseudomonadota; class Gammaproteobacteria; order Burkholderiales; family Rhodocyclaceae; genus Desulfobacillus. The sequence continues at coordinate 236,588 of JADJBM010000009.1, read as the reverse complement.
GACGAGGATGTTCGTCGCGCCGGCCGGCCCGCCCTGCGTCGTCGCGTCGATCACGCCGAAGGTGTCGAAGAAGGCATAGACGATGTTCACCACCATGAGGAAGAAGGTGGTCGGCGAGAGCAGGGGGAAGACGATGGTCCAGAAGCGCCGCCCCGGCCCGGCGCCGTCGATGGCGGCGGCCTCGATGAGCGAGCGCGGGATCGACTGCAGGCCGGCGAGGAAGAAGAGGAAGTTGTAGCTGATCTGCTTCCAGGTCGAGGCGATGACCACCAGCAGCATGGCCTGGTCGCCCTGCAGCACCCAGTTCCAGTCGATGCCGTTTTTCTTCAGGACGTAGGTGACGAGGCCGATGGAGGGCGCGAAGAGAAAGGCCCACAGCACGCCCGCAACGGCCGGCGCCACCGCATAGGGCCAGATGAGCAGCGTCTTGTAGGCCAGTGCGCCCTTGGCCACGCGGTCGACCATCGTCGCCAGCAGCAGCGCGATGACGATGCCGGCGCCAGCCACCAGCGCGCTGAAGAGCGCGGTGATCTTGAAGGAGGCGAGGTAGCGCGGGTCGGCGAACAGCGCGCGGAAGTTGTCCAGGCCGACGAACTGGGTCTTCAGGCCGAAGGCGTCCTGCAACTGGAAGGAATACCAGACCGCCTGGCCGGCCGGCCAGAAGAAGAAGATGATCGTGATCGCGATCTGCGGCGCGAGCAGCGCGTAGGGCAGCCACGCCGAGCGGAATACAACGCGTTTTTCCATTCGGCGTGGTGTGGAGGCTGACTTTTACCTGGTCTTACTTGTTGGCGGCCTCGAACTTGCGCAGGATTTCGTTGCCGCGCTTGACGGCATCGTCCATCGCTGCCTTGGCGGTTTTCTTGCCCTGCAGGACCAGCTCGATTTCCTCCTCGAAGATCTCGCGTCCCTGCACGAAGCCGCCGAAGCGCAGGCCCTTGGAGTTGGCCGTCGGCGCCTTGTTGTTGAGCTGGTGGATGGCGACATCGACGCCCGGATTCTTGTCGTAGTAGCCGGACTTCTTTGTCATCTCATAGGCGGCCAGGGTGATCGGCACGTAGCCCGTGCTCGTATGCCAGTCCATTTGCACTTCGGGGCGCGAGAGGTAGGCGAAGAATTTCGCCACGCCCTTGTAGTCGCCCGCCGGCTTGCCGGAGAGGACCCACAGCGTGGCGCCACCGATGATGGAATTCTGCGGCGCGCCCGGCATGTCGTCGTGGTAGGGCAGGAAGTGGGCGGAGAAGTCGAACTTCGCGCCCTTGCGGATCTTGCCGATGGCCGAGGAGCTGGACGTCAGCATGGCGCAGTCGCCGCTGATGAAGCGGTCCTCGCCTTCCTGCCGGCGGCCGGAGTAGGTGAACCAGCCCTGCTTGGCGTAGTAGCCGAGCGTGGCGATATGCTGGATATGGGCCGGGGTGTTCACGCGAAACTCGGTGTCGAGGCCGCCGATGCCGTTTTCCTTGGTGCCGATCGGCAGGTTGTGCCAGGCGCTGAAGTTCTCGACGTGCACCCAGGAAGGCCAGCCGGTGGTATAGGCGCAGGACTGGCCGGCGGCCTTGAGCTTCTCGGCAGCAACGGTGAATTCCTTCCAGGTCTTGGGCGCCCTGTTCGGGTCGAGTTTGGCCTTCTTGAAGGCGTCCTTGTTGATGTAGAAGATGGCGGTCGAGCTGTTGAAGGGCATCGACAGCATGTTGCCCTGCGTGTCGGAGTAATAGCCCGTCACCGCCGGCAGGTAGGCCTTGGGATCGAAGGGCTCGCCGGCGTCCTTCATGAGCTTGGCCACCGGCACGATGGCGCCCTTGGCCGCCATCATGGTGGCGGTGCCGACCTCGAACACCTGCACGATGTGCGGCGGGTTGCCGGCGCGGAAGGCGGCGATCGCGGCGGTCATGGATTCGGGGTAGCTGCCCTTGAAGACGGGATTCAGCTTGTACTCGGACTGGCTGGCGTTGAAGCCCTTGGCGATCTCGTTGATTTTCTCGTTGTGCTGGCCGCTCATGGAGTGCCACCACTGGATCTCGGTCTGGGCGAAGGCGGTTGGGGTGCCGACGATGCCGGCGGCGAACAGCGATGCGACAAATGCCCTGAATTTCATTTTTATTCTCCTTTGGTTGGCCCGCTGGGCGGGGTGCTACCTTCGGGGAGGCTATGCAAGACGGTCTTTTGTGCGTCGTGAAGTATCGCCGCCCGATGAGTCGGCGTCAATCGTCCCGTGAGCCGGCACGGCGACCTCCGGCGGGGCATAATGCAAGCCGGATCGACAGCCCACTGAGCCCCTGAGCATGACCCCCAGCGCCATCGTCAAGTATCTCGACCAGTACGTCGTCGGCCAGGACGATGCCAAGAAGATCCTCGCCGTCGCCGTCTATTCGCATTACAAAAAGGTCGCCAAGGCGCGGAGCGGCGGCGAGAGCGTCGAGAACGCCAAGAGCAACATCCTCCTTGTCGGCTCCACCGGCACCGGCAAGACGCTGCTGTGCGAGACGCTGGCGCGCGCGCTGAAGCTGCCCTTCGTCACGGCCGACGCCACCTCGCTGGCGCAGACGGAATTCGCCAACGAGGAGATCGATGCCATCCTGCAGCGCCTCATCGAAAAGGCGGAAGGCGACGTGGCGCGGGCGCAGTGCGGCATCGTCTTCATCGACGAGGTGGACAAGCTCAAGGCGATCAGCGGCCAGGCGCGCGGCGCCTCGGGCGAGAGCGTGCAGCATGCGCTGCTGAAGATCATGGAAGGCTCGCCGGTGCGCCTGAAGCACGGCCAGTACATCGACACCACCAACATCCTCTTCATCTGCGGCGGCGCCTTCGTCGGGCTGAACAGCATCCAGGCGAAGACGCAGGCCTTCGGCTTCATCTCCGCCACCGGCGGCGACGACCAGCACATCCTCGACCGCCTCAATGCGCGCGTGAAGCCGACCGACCTTTTCGAGTTCGGCCTCATCCCCGAGTTCGCCGGCCGCCTGCCGATCATCGCCAGCTTCCAGGACCTGAACAAGGAGATGCTGGTGCGCATCATGACCGTCCCGCGCAACGCCATCTACCGGCAGTTCCAGGAGATACTGCAGGGCGAGGGCGTCGAGCTGACCATCGCGCCGCTGGTCTTCGAGCAGATCGCCGAACTGGCCATCGAGTACAAGGTCGGCGCGCGCAGCCTGCGCGGCATCTTCGAGGAAATGCTCACGCCGGTGCTCTACGTGGTGCCGGACGACAAGCGCATCGCGAAGGTGGAGATCGTCTCGCTCTTCGAGCAGCCGCGCTTCACCGATACGCAAGGGGGCTTGCTTCAGGCATAATCTGGCTCACCCCGTGAGCCACCGGAGCCTGCACGATGGACCGCACCGAGCGTTTCTACCGCATCGACCAGCTGCTCAACGACAAGAAGATCGTTCCCTTCTCGATACTCGTCGAGAAGCTGGAAGTCTCCCGCGCGACGATCAAGCGCGACCTCGAATACATGCGCAACCGCCTCAACGCGCCCATCGTCTGGGACCGCGAGGAGGGCGGCTACCGCTTCGCCGGGCGCGAGGGCGGCGCGGCGCAGTACGAGCTGCCCGGCCTGTGGTTCTCGGCGCAGGAGGTGCATGCGCTGCTCACCATGCAGCACCTGCTCATGGGCCTGGACACCGGCGGCCTGCTCGGGCCGCACATCGCGCCGCTGCTGGCGCGCCTGCGTGCGCTGCTCGGCACGACGGACGACACCACCGAGGAGATCCACAAGCGCATCCGCATCCTCGGCATGGCCTCGCGCCGCATGGCGCTGGACCACTTCGCCGTCGTCGGTTCGGCGCTGCTGCGGCGGAAAAGGCTGCTGATCTCACACTACGTGCGGGCGCGCGACGAGACCATCGAGCGCGAAGTGTCGCCGCAGCGCCTGGTGCACTACCGCGACAACTGGTACCTCGACGCCTGGTGCCACCTGCGCAACGACCTGCGCAGCTTCGCGGTGGACGCCATCCGCCGCGCCGAGATCATCGAGCAGCTGGCGCGCAACGTGCCGGAGAAGACGCTCGACTCCGTGCTCGGCGCCGGCTACGGCATCTTCTCCGGGCGGAAAATCACCTGGGCCAAGCTGCGCTTCACGCCCGAGCGGGCGCGCTGGGTGTCGCTCGAGCAGTGGCACCCGCGGCAGAAGGCGCGCTTCGACAAGGACGGCAACTACCTGCTGGACGTGCCGTTCTCCGACAGCCGCGAACTGGTGATGGACATCCTCAAGCAGGGCCCCGGCGTCGAAGTGCTGGGGCCGGCCGCGCTGCGCAAGGACGTCGCGTCGCAACTGCAGAAGGCGCTCGAGCAGTACTGACCCATTCTTCCCCCTCTCCCCGCGCGCGGGGAGAGGGTCGGGGTGAGGGGCTCACGCCCTGAGCCAGCCCCCTCCTTATCCTTTACGACATGGATGGTTGGATATGGAGGAAATCATGAATCCCGATACTGTGGTGTTCTGGGCGACGACGGGGCTGTCCGTCGCGCTGTGGGTTTTCGCTTAGGGTTTTCGCCTGGGCTTCCGATTGGGTTTCCCTTTTGGCCCGGCCCTGAACAGCATGGCATATTAGAATGGTGCTTCCTGCCAGCTTGGGGACATTCTCCCGGTTCATCCGGGAGCTTGCAGCACACGATGAGAAGTGTCGATCGCCGCCTGTGGCAGCGCTACTGGGCCATCGCGACGCCTTACTGGCGCCACGATGAAAAATGGAAGGCCTGGGGCCTGCTGGTGCTGCTGGTGCTGCTGCTCCTGGGCCAGACGCACTTTGCCGTGCTGTTCAACGAGCAGACGGGGGAATTCACCTCGGCCCTGGCGGCGCGCGAGGAGGAGCGTTTCTGGGACGCCATCAGGTTCTGCCTCGGCCTGCTTGTCGTGGCGGTGCCGATCTACGCCTTCTTCTACTTCGTGCGCGACAAGCTCGGCATCCATTGGCGGCGCTGGCTGACGGATCGCTTCCTCGACAGCTACTTCAGCCAGCGGCATTACTACGAACTGAATGCCAACGCCGGCATCGACAACCCCGACCAGCGCATCGCCGAGGACATCAACACCTTTACCCAGCGCTCGCTGTACTTCCTGCTCATCTTCATCGGCGCCGTCCTGCAGCTGGCGGCCTTCAGCAACGTGCTCTGGGCGATCTCCCGCGAGATGGTTTACTTCCTCGTCGTGTATGCCATCTTCGGCACCGTGACGACCTTGTTCGTCTTCGGCAAGCCGCTGATGGCCCTCAACTTCCTGCAGCTCAAGCGTGAGGCGGACTTCCGCTTCGGCATGGTGCGCATCCGCGAGAATGCCGAATCCATCGCCTTCTACCGCGGCGAGGCGCAGGAGTCGCAGCAGGTCCGGCGGCGTTTTGCCGAGGCCTTCCGCAATTACAACAGGCTCATCCGCAGCCAGCTCTTCCTCAACCTGTTCCAGTATTCCTACGGGCTGCTCACCATCGTCCTGCCCAGCGCCATCATCGCCTCGCGCGTGCTCTCCGGCGAACTGGAGGTCGGCCGGGCCGTCCAGGCGGCCGGCGCCTTTGCCGCCATCCTCAGCGCCATCTCGGTGATCGTGGAGAATTTCGAGAGCCTCAGCCGCTTCGCGGCGGGGATCGACCGCCTGAATGCCTTCGAGAAGGTGCTGACCGCGCCGCCGGCGGAGCGGGCGCGGCGCGGCAGCGTCATCGAGTCGGTGCCGGGCTTCGCCGTGGCGCTGGAGCATGTCACCCTGCAGACGCCGAACTACGAGCGCACGCTGGTGCGGGACCTTTCGGTGTCGGTCCCGCCGGGCGAGGGGCTGATGATCGTCGGCGAGAGCGGCAGCGGCAAGAGCTCGCTGCTGCGCGCCATCGCCGGGCTATGGCATTCCGGCAGCGGGCGCATCGTGCGCCCCGGGCCGGAGGACATCCTCTTCCTGCCGCAGCGGCCCTACATGATGCTGGGCACGCTGCGCAGCCAGCTCCTTTATCCGCACCAGGGCTGGCCGGTTGCGGATGCGGAACTGCAGCGGCTGCTGGAGCGGGTGAACCTGCCGGACCTGGCCGGGCGCTTCGGCGGGCTGGATGTCGAAATGGACTGGGAGAAGCTGCTCTCGATCGGCGAGCAGCAGCGCCTCGCCTTTGCCCGGGTGCTGCTGGCCCATCCGCGCTACGCCATGCTCGACGAGGCCACCAGCGCGCTCGATGTCGCCAACCAGGAAAGCCTGTACAAGCAGCTGGCCGCCACCGAAACGACGCTCGTCAGCGTCAGCCATCGCCCGGCCCTGCTGAAGTATCACCAGCAGGTGCTGGAACTCTGCGGCGACGGCGCCTGGCAGCTGCACCCGGCCGAGGGCTATAGCTTCAACCGCTAGCGCTCAGGCCAAGAGCTGCCTGAGCACATACGGCAGGATGCCGCCGTGCAGCAGGTAATCCACCTCCACCGGCGTGTCGATGCGCAGGCGCAGCGTCACCTTCTGGCTGCTGCCGTCTTTGCGATGGATGGTCAGCGTCACGTCCTGCTGCGGCGTGATGCCGTCCTTGAGTCCCGTGATGTCGAAGGTCTCGTCGCCGCGCAGCTTCAGGCTGGCGGGGCTGTCCTCGCCAGTGAACTGCAGCGGCAGCACGCCCATGCCGACGAGGTTGGAGCGGTGGATGCGCTCGAAGCTCTTCGCCACCACGGCCTTCACGCCGAGCAGCTGCGTGCCCTTCGCCGCCCAGTCGCGGCTGGAGCCGGTGCCGTATTCCTCGCCCGCCATTACCACCGTCGGCGTGCCCTCCTTGATGTAGCGCATCGCCGCATCGTAGATCGACATCTCTTCGCCGCCGGGCTGGAACAGGGTGCGCCCGCCCTCCGGCTGCGCGCCCCTGGCATCCGGCGGCAGCATCAGGTTGCGGATGCGCACGTTGGCGAAGGTGCCGCGCATCATCACCTCGTGGTTGCCGCGGCGCGAGCCGTAGCTGTTGAAGTCGGCCACCTTCACGCCTTTTTCCTGCAGGTAGCGGCCGGCCGGCGAATCCGGCTTGATCGAGCCGGCCGGACTGATGTGGTCGGTCGTCACCGAGTTGCCGAAGAGGGCCAGCGCGCGCGCGCCGCGCACGTCGGCCGCCTGGCCCGGCTGCGGGCCGAAGTCGCTGAAGAAGGGCGGCTCGGCGATGTAGGTCGATTTCTCCCACGCATAGGTGCTGCCGGCGCTCGACGGAATCGCGTTCCACAGCGGATTGCCCTTGACGAAATCGCGGTAGAGCTTGCGATAGGTCTCGGGGTCGGTGGCGAAGTGCAGGGCTTTTGCGATGTCGTCCTGCGACGGCCAGATGTCCTTCAGGTACACCGGCTTGCCGTCCTTGCCGTTTCCCAACGGTTCGCTGGTGAGGTCGATGCCGACGCGGCCGGCGAGGGCGAAGGCCACCACCAGCGGCGGGCTCATGAGGAAGTTGGCCTTGATGGCGGCATGGATGCGCGCCTCGAAGTTGCGGTTGCCCGACAGCACGGAGGCGCAGACGAGATCGTGGTCGACGATGGCCTTCTCGACCTCCGCGTCGAGCGGCCCGGCGTTGCCGATGCAGGTGGTGCAGCCATAGGCCACCACCTGGAAGCCGAGCTGCTCCAGGTAGGGCAGCAGGCCGGCCTGCGTCAGGTATTCCGTCACCACCCGCGAGCCGGGCGCCAGCGAGGTCTTCACGCGCGGGCCAATAGTCAGCCCCCGCGACACGGCGTTTTTCGCCAGCAGGCCGGCGGCGAGCATCACGCCTGGGTTGGAGGTGTTGGTGCAGGAGGTGATGGCCGCGATCACCACATCGCCGTGGTCGAGGTTCGCCGCATCCGCAGCCGGGATGGTGTGCGCGGCGGCGGGTTCGGCATGGTTGTCCGGGTGGTTGTCGACCATCTCTACTTCGTTGCGCGCCCTCAAGCCGCCCGCCGGCTTGGCGTAGCCGCCCTGGTCGGCCGGCCCGGCCAGCAGCTCGCCGAAGCGCGTCTTCATGGCGGAGAGCGCGATGCGGTCCTGCGGCCGCTTCGGCCCGGCCACGCTCGGCTCGATGGCGGCGAGGTCGATCTCCAGCACCTCGCTGTAATCGATGTCGCCCGTGCGCGGCATGCCGAACATCCCCTGCGCGGTGAAATAGGCGCGGAAGGCCGCGACTTCCTCCGTCGTGCGGCCGGTGGCCTCCAGGTAGGCGATGGTCTTGTCGTCCGGCGGGAAGAAGCCCATGGTGGCGCCATACTCCGGCGCCATGTTGGCCAGCGTGGCGCGGTCGGGCAGGGTGAGCGAAGCCGCGCCCTCGCCGAAGAACTCGACGAACTTGCCGACCACCTTGGCCGCGCGCAGCCGCTCGGTGACGGTGAGCACCAGGTCGGTGGCGGTGACGCCCTCGCGCAGGCGCCCGGCCAGATGCACGCCGACCACGTCCGGCGTAAGGAAATACACCGGCTGGCCGAGCATGCCGGCCTCGGCCTCGATGCCGCCGACGCCCCAGCCGACCACGCCGAGCGCGTTGATCATGGTGGTGTGCGAATCGGTGCCGACCAGCGTGTCGGGGTAATACACGCCGTCCTTCTGCAGCACGCCGCGCGCCAGGTATTCCAGGTTCACCTGGTGCACGATGCCGATGCCGGGCGGCACCACCTTGAAGGTGTCGAAGGCCTGCATGCCCCACTTGATGAACTTGTAGCGCTCCTCGTTGCGGCGAAATTCGAGCTTCATGTTGAGGTCGAGCGCGTCGGCCGCGGCGTAGTGGTCAACCTGCACCGAGTGGTCGACCACCAGGTCCACCGGCACCAGCGGCTCGACGACCTTCGGGTCGCTGCCCTGGCGTTTCGCCACCTCGCGCATCGCCGCCAGGTCGCACAGCAGCGGCACGCCGGTGAAATCCTGCAGCACGATGCGCGCCACGACGAAGGGGATCTCCGCGCTGCGCGCCGCCTTCGGCTGCCAGCCGGCGAGCTGGCGCACGTGCTCCTCGGTGATGCGCACGCCGTCGCAGTTGCGCAGCACCGATTCGAGGACAATGCGGATCGACACCGGCAGCCGGGAAACTTTTCCCAAGCCGGCCTGCTCCAGCGCGATAATGGAATGGAACTGGCCGCCGGCGCCGGATTTCGCATCGAGATCCTGCAGCGTGTTGAAGGGGTTGTTGGGTTTTGTGGGCATTAGGTCCTCCAAACATGGACATCAGAGGTTCGTGCGGGCAGCCGCGAACACTTATCCCCTCTCCCCGCATGCGGGGAGAGGGCTAGGGTGAGGGGCAGGCGAGCGGCAAGCAGCCGATCCACCCTCACCCCAACCCTCTCCCGCCAGCGGGAGAGGGGGTATATACAGTCGCCACCCACACAAAAGCCAAACGAATCAAACTATGAGACCGCACCACACCAGCCTGCGTTCAACTGAAAGGATACCCCATGGCTGACACACGAACCGAACGCGATTCATTCGGCCCCATCGAGGTCCCCGCCGAACGGCTGTGGGGCGCGCAGACGCAGCGCTCGCTGCAGCACTTCGCCATCTCCACCGAGCGCATGCCGGACGAACTGGTCATGGCGCTGGCCGCCGTCAAGCGCGCCTGCGCCGTGGTCAATCGCGACCTCGGCCTGCTCGACAAGAAAAAAGCGGACGCCATCGCCGCGGCCGCCGACGAAGTGCTCGCCGGCCGCCACCCATACGAATTCCCCCTCAGCGTCTGGCAGACCGGCTCGGGCACGCAGAGCAACATGAACATGAACGAGGTGCTGGCCAACCGCGCCTCCGAACTGCTCGGCGGCGCGCGCGGCGCGGAGCGCCTGGTCCATGCCAACGACGCGGTCAATCTCGGCCAGTCCTCCAACGACATCTTCCCCACGGCCATGCACGTCGCCGCCTGCGACGGCCTGCGCGACAATCTGCTGCCGGCCCTGCGCGCCCTGCGTGACCGGCTGGCGGAGAAAGCCGCCGCCTTCGCCGGCATCGTCAAGATCGGCCGCACCCACCTGCAGGACGCCACGCCGCTGACGCTGGGCCAGGAGTTCTCCGGCTACGTCGCGCAACTGCAGCAGGCCGAGTCGTACATCGCCGCCGCGCTGCCGCCCCTACATGCGCTGGCCGTCGGCGGCACGGCGGTGGGCACCGGCCTCAACACCCATGCCGAGTTCGGCGCGCGCGTCGCGGCGGAACTGTCGCGCCAGCGCGGCGCGCCCTACACCGTCGCCGACAACAAGTTCGCCGCGCTTGCCGCGCACGATGCGCTGGTGGCCGCGCACGGCGCGCTGAAGACGCTCGCCGCCGCGCTCATGAAGATCGCCAACGACATCCGCTGGCTCGCCTCCGGGCCGCGCAGCGGCCTGGGCGAACTCAGCCTGCCGGAGAACGAGCCGGGCAGCTCCATCATGCCGGGCAAGGTGAACCCGACGCAGTGCGAGGCGCTCACCATGATCTGCTGCCAGGTCTTCGGCAACGACGTCGCCCTCAACTTCGGCGGCGCCTCCGGCAACTTCGAGCTCAACGTGTACAAGCCGCTCATCGCGCACAACTTCCTGCAGAGCGTGCGCCTGCTGGCCGACGGCATGGCCAGCTTCGAGGCGCACTGCGTGCGCGGCATCGAAGCCAACCCCGAGCGCATCGCCGAACTCATGGCGCGTTCGCTCATGCTGGTGACCGCGCTGGCGCCGCACATCGGCTACGACCGCGCCGCCGAAATCGCCAAGCGCGCCCACGCCGAGGGCAGCACGCTCAAGGAAGCGGCGCTGGCGCTGGGGTATGTAAGTGAAGCGGACTTCGAGCGGTGGGTGCGGGCGGAGGCGATGACGCGGTCGGGGGCGGGGGAGGGGTCGCGGGCGGGCCGGCTCAGGCCCCCCGTCAAGGGGGCGCGGCGGACTGGCTGCCGGCGTGAATCCAGGCAGCAACAAGTCTCTGCTGGACGCCGCAGGCGATGACGCCTGACGTCAACGTCCTGCTTGCCGCCTCGCGCAGCGACCACCCGCACCATACTGTCGCCTATGCCTGCCTCGATGAGGCAGTCGCGGCCTGTTCGCTGGGCGACGGGTTGAAGCTGATGCCGATGGTGGCCGCCAGTTTCCTGCGTCTGGTCACCAATCCGCGAATATTCGTCCGCCCCACACCAGTGGACGCGGCCATGGGGTTTCTGGATAGCCTCCTGGCGGTACCTGGCGTTGAAATGCCCTCCCTGGGCGCGGAGTGGCCCATGCTGCGTCAGCTCTGCCGGGAAAAGAAACTCGCGGCCAACGACATTCCCGACGCCTGGCTGGCAGCCGCAGTGGTGTACTACGGGGAGCACCTCGTCACTTTCGACGCAGATTTCAAGAAACTGCTCAGGCGCCAGCATCTGACCGTACTCATTCCAGAATAGGAATCGTGAAGCAAGCGTTCCATTGCATCAGGTAGTCGTCCTGTTGTCTGGCAACTCACGGTTGTCTGCCAAAGCTGCCAGTGATGGACCTTTTGATGGATGTCATCGTTGGAGCATAAAGCCGTCAGTGAGGCCCGTAGATTTCTGCACACGGTCATCTACAATGGCTGCACCTCGCCTTTGGCCATTGGTAAAGCCAACCTAAGCGCGGACTCCAAGGCAGTGAGAGCCTCGGGGGCGCATAGTGCTTGAAACGATCTGGCATCGAAGGTCCAAAAGAATAATCGCGGCATAGAGCGGAACTGCCGCAGCGCCTCATCCGTAAGGGCGACAAGGTGCGCGTACTGCCGGAGCGCGGCTCTCCCAAGAAAGGCGACCCACGGTTCTGGCAGGTCATGGCCATACACAAGGCCGGTGAAGGCAAGGTGGCCGAACTGGAACTGCTGGGCGCGGCAGAGGCGCAGACGCAGACCGTGAAGCTGGATGACTTGGCGGTCGTGGCCGAGTTCCGCGACACCCTCTATCCGGGTCTGGTCAGCACCGGCAAGGTGCAGCGTGGCGCTGACAAGCCCTTTCACACGGTCATCAATGGCGAGAACTACCATGTCCTGAAGGCGCTGACCTACACCCACCGTGGCAAGGTTGACGCCATCTACATCGACCCGCCGTACAACACCGGCGCGAAGGATTGGAAATACAACAACGATTATGTCGAGGGAGACGATCTTTATCGGCACAGCAAATGGCTGGCGATGATGGAGCGACGTTTGCTGGCGGCGAAGGAGCTGCTCAATCCTGCGGATTCAGTATTGATCGTCACCATCGACGAAAAAGAGTATCTACGACTTGGGTTGCTGCTGGAGCAGGTGTTTCCGGATTCAGAAATTGAGATGGTGACCTCGGTGATCCGCCGCCAAAGGTGCTGGCGCGATTCGGGCAGTTCTCGCGCGTTGAAGAGTTCATCTACTTCGTTCGAATCGGCAGTTCCACCGTCCAGCTAGGTGAACGAAACATGTTGGATGACTCACGCTCGGCAACTGCCCAGATCGGACGTGCGATTGAATGGCTTGGACTACGACGACGCGAACCAACAGCAAAGCGCGGGGCGCGACCCAACCAGTTCTACCCGATCTTCGTGAACGTACAGTCCGGACACATCCACGCCATCGGAGACCCAATCGCCGATGACGTTGCAACCGATCAGGTGCCGTTGCGTGACGTTTTGCCGTGTGCGCCCGGGGCCGAATGGTGGAAGGGTCTCTGGGGTATTACCTCAGGGAGATGGCCAAAGCGGTATCTCAAAGATGGTTTCATTCCGCTCTCGCCAATCACAAGTCTGAGACGAACAAGCCTGCAATCCCTATCTGCCCGAGCGGCACTGTTGATGCCATACAGGATGGTCGAATCGATGGTTGGCCGCGATCCCGACGGGTCGGTCCAGGCTGTTCGTGAACGCAAGGGCGTCATCCCAAAGCGCGTGTGGAACATGGCATCTCACAACGCGGAGAGTGGCGGATCACTGGTTCTTTCAAGGTTAATCCCTGATCGTCGTTTTCCATTCCCGAAGTCTCTATATGCCGTTGAAGATTCGCTTCGGTTTTTTGTTGGAGACAAGCCGAATGCTGTCATTCTGGACTTCTTCTCCGGTTCCGGTATGCCGACTGGGAGAAGCGCGGTATCTGCGACTACATCACCAAGCCGCGCGTGGCTGCCGCGATCACGGGCATGACGCCGGACGGCGAGCCGATCAAGGGCGATTACAAGTTCACCGACGAATTCCCGATGGCCGACGGCTTCGAGGAAAACGCCGAGTTCTTCAACCTGACCTATGAAACGCCCATTTCCGTTAGCCACAACCGCGCTTTTACCGTATTGCGCCTCTGCTGTGGCTGCGCGCGGGCAGCTCGAGGCCGGCGTATCGACAGAGCTGCCCAGGCGGATGGGATGTGGCGGATGCGTACGGGCTGTTGGTGGATGTGGATCGCGCAGCTCCTTACATCAAAGCCGTGGGCAAGGCCAAGAACTTGAGCGTGGCCTACATCGTCACTGACGACGACCGCCGCTTCCAGGCCATCGCCGCCGCCTGCCCGATGGCGTCGGAGCCGGTGCGGCTGTATGAGTCTTACCTGACCAATTTCAGCTTTTCCAACGGGGAATAAGGCATGAAGTTCACCTTCAAGGACTACCAGGCGACGCTGTCCGCGAATGCTGGCCAACTTGAAGAAAGCCCGTAAACGCTGGCATGAAGATGACGACAAGCATGCGTTCTCTCTGACCGCCGTCACCGGCGCTGGTAAGACGGTGATGGCGGCTGCCGCGTTCGAGGCGCTGTTTCATGGCGATGACGAGTACGACTTCGATGCCGACCCCGGCGCGGTGGTGCCGGATCTGACCCTGTACCTGGTGCTGGATGAGGCGCACCGCGGCATGGGGAACCCGAAGCCCAGGAGAAGCAAAGACCATCGTCCAGCGGCTCATCAACGGCGTCGGCGGCGTGCCCGGCATCCCGGTGGTGTGGGGGATTTCCGCCACGGTGGATCGTTTTAATAAGGCAATGCAAGGTGCGCAGAAGCGCATCACCCTGCCGAATGTGGAGGTGGATTCGACCAAGGTGCAGGAATCCGGTCTCATCAAGGACACCATCATCCTCGACATTCCCGATGAAGTCGGTGATTTCGATACGGTGCTGGTGCGCCGCGCCACCGACAAGCTGAAAGCCTCGACCGAGGCTTGGGCCGAGTACGCCAAGCAGCAGGATGAAGCGCATACCGTCCTGCCGTTAATGGTGCTGCAGGTGCCCAACACCCCCGATCCGAACGACATTGGCCGTGCTCTGGACACGATCTATCAGCAATGGCCGGACTTGCCGGGCGGCTGCGTGGCGCATGTGTTCGGCGAACATACGACCCAGCAGTTCGGCAATCGCAACGTGCCTTACATCACGCCGGAGCGTGTGCAGGAATCCACCTGGGTGCGCGTGCTGATTGCGAAGGATGCCATCAGCACGGGGTGGGACTGCCCGCGTGCCGAGGTGATGGTGTCTTTCCGCGCGGCGGTTGATCGCACCCACATTACCCAGTTGTTGGGCCGCATGGTGCGCTCACCGCTGGCTCGCCGCATTCCCGGCGATGACCGCCTCAACTCTGTGGACTGTCTGTTGCCCAAGTTCGATGTCAAGACCGTTGGGGAGGTCGTCGATGCGTTGATGAAGGGTGACGATACCTCGCCGCCGCCCGGCGGTCGTGTGCTCATCAATCCCGTGGAGATGAAGCCGAACCCCGCGGCATCTCAAGCCGTGTGGGACAAATTCGAGGCTTTGCCTTCTCAGACCCGTCCGCAACGCGGCGCCAAGCCGGCAAAGCGTTTGACCTCTTTGGCGCACGAGTTGGCGTCGGATGACATTCTGCCGGGCGCTGGCAAGTTGGCCCATGCCGAGATGCACAAGGTGCTGGATGCTGCGCAGGAGAAATACAAAGCGCAAATCGTACAGAAGCGCAGTGCGGTCATGACGGTTGACGGCAAGACGGTGGTGGCCGACCTCAAGGGTAAGACTAAGACCTTCGACGAGTTTCTGGAAGCTGCCGACATGGCGGTGATTGACGATGCCTACCGTCGTGCTGCCCGCATCTTTAGCCCGGACATTTCCCGCACCTACGTCGATGCCCTCGCTTACAGGGTGGCAGACCCGGAGGAAGCGGATGAATTCGAGGAAGCGTTGGTCGATGGGCGGGTTTCCGTTGCTGCCCTCGGCTTGGTGACGGAAGTGCAACCCTACTTTGATGCCGAGGCGGATAAACTGGCCAAGGCGTGGCTGGAGAAATACGGCGCAGTCATCAAGGGACTGTCGCACGATCGGCAGGAATCGTATCGCCAGATCAGGGAGATGAGCACCGAACCGCAGGATGTGGATTTGGTTAAGCCGGAAACCAGATTCGAGCCAACAAAAGCACGTGAGAAGGATGTTGAAACGGCACTGCCGACCTACAAGAGCCACCTGCTTTGCGATGCGCAGGGCGACTACCCGGCAGAACTGAAATCCACTTGGGAAGTGAAAGTCGTTGAGGCCGAGATGAGGCGCGAAGGCTTTACCTTCTGGTATCGCAATCCGCAACAGCCAGAGCAGTCATCGCTCGGCATTGCTTACCCCTCTGGCGAGCAATACGGCATTGTTCGTCCGGACTTCATCTTCTTCGCCACGCAAGCAGATGGAACGGTTGTGGCCGACATCGTTGACCCTCACGGCCTCCATCTGGCCGATGCACTACCCAAGCTGCAAGGGCTGGCCTTGTATGCCGAGACACACGCCAAGGCTTACCGCCGCATCGAATCCGTTGCAGAGGCGCTGGGAAAGCTACGCGTGCTTGATTTGGCCAACGAAAATGTACGTAAAGGCATTGCCGCTGCCAAGGACGCAGCGAGTCTCTTTAGCGGGGCGCTGGCGAAGGACTACTGAATTATTGAAGGGGCGGCGGACCGGTAAGCGCATGGTCATTCATACCTGCTTCGGCCGAGCAAGCGACACTGGCGGGTTTTGGCTGTGTGTCCGGACCTCTAACCTTTGCTGCCGGTTGCGATACGAGGCGCCGACAGCCGTTGTGAATCCCTAATCGGACGGGGCGCAGGAAGTTGGGCTGAACGACCGCTTACTTGGCAGCAGTGGCGATTGCTTCAGTAATGAATCTTGTCATAGAGCTGATACTGTCTCTTTCGGCGTCGGAAAAATTTCCAAGCACTTCCGGCTCGTCCATCAATCGAGACTCAATAAGTTCCTTAATCATCTCGACGTAGACGAAGGGCTTTTCCATACCCGCTTCCTTTCGAAAGACACTGATCTCGCCTGCTTCATTCTTCCTGAATACTAGCTTCATGCTCGCTCCTAAACTTCTTCAGGTTGTATTTCTTCACCCGCTTCTTTATCGAAATCTTCCCGCCGTCGGTTGTGTCTGCTATCCAATCTACTACGTCCCGCCCATCGACCGATCCTTCGAGCGGATTGGATCTGATCGTTATAAAGTTTCCGTATTCCTGCAGATGACCACATTCTGCGCATCGCCTAGCATCGGGATAGTGGCGTTGTGCGAGACCAACACGATTTGCTTCTTATTCTTACATTCCTTAATAGCTGTAAGCAGGCCAGAGTTGATGTAGCCCGTTGCCAAGTTGTCTTCAGGCTGGTCGATGATGAGAGGCGCGGTGTCATCGCCCCACCCTAGTATCAAATCGAGGATCACCGAAGTTTTCCATCCGGCACTCAGCTTGTCGAAGTCATTTCCATCGCGGGTGGTGATTCGATATTTCTTTCTATTCATCTCCGCAAACCTGGCGTTCACCTTGTTTTCGAAGTCCTTGTAGTCCGCGACCTTAGGGCGCTTCTTATATTTTGTCTCGAACAACGCCTCAGGACCAATGTCCTCAAACGACTTGATCGCGTGCTCTGGCTTGAGAAACTCGTTTACTACCTCAAGGAATTTTCCTTTTGTAAGTTCAAATTCATTGTCAATAAATAGCGTATGCCCCATCGACTTGATTTCTTTAGTGCGGATCTTAATTGCCACCTTCGAGATTGCCTTTAAGGACTCGTAGAAAACATTGTAGTTTTTAAAGTACTTCTGCACGCAGTCCAGCAGCTTTTCGAATTGCTGCCGCTTGGTAGTAACTTCCTTGTTCTCTGCCTTCTGAGCTTCATCGATTTCCTTCTCGTGCTTAAGTATGACTTCCCTGACTAGTGATTCAAATTCAGATCTTTCAAGTGCCAGGGAAATCTCTACTTTTAGCTCCTCGATCAATTTCTTGTTGTGCTTGATTAGTGGGTTAGCGCTTAGGACTGTGTCAATAGCGTCGAGCTGTCTCACATGTTGGTTGTATGACGGCCGGCCATAGTTGAACAATTCCATGATCGCTTCGCTTGGTATAACCAGCAGGCGGGTTTCCATGAATCGTTTCCGTAACGATTAGATGCGATAGCTTTGGAATCCTTAGCAGTTCCTCTTCCAAGGACTGTATTTCCTTCACGGCATGAATCAACGATGCCAACTTGGAACTGAGTTCCGATAGGCCGTTCGCAATTTCGCGGCTCTCTTCGACATCGGCAGGAAACACGCTTCTTAAGATGGAGATATCGTCAATCTTGTTTTCTTTGTCCCGCTGGTCGCATACCTTCATGATGTAGTTTTGTGGAAGGTAATGCGGCGCTTGTCCGGCTGGGTTATCTACCTCAATGTCTTGAACGCCGTATGGGGTGCTCAGGTACTCGCTTTGGTCAAACTGCTCGACGATCTTGCGATAGACAGAATCAACAAACAGACTTTTCCCGCTTGAGGAACCGCCAATAACCACGTTGAGTCCGGGCGTCAGACTCACGTCTATGTCTATATGGTCATTCTTAAGCGAGACATGTTTTATGCACTCGGCCCACACATCTGGTTTTTCTCCATATAGCAGCCTCGACGATTCTGACAGCGCTAAGCGAAGTCCTTTGAACGTCGGGCTTGCTAACATCCATGTCCTTATGAATGGGGCTGCTTCTTTTGATTTCCCATCCGGATAGTGCTGAGGAGAGTAATTATCGGTTGCCGTTACAAGGTTTACGAATTCTTTGATTCCAAGCTTGGCGAAATAACTGTGAGTTCGATCTAGTCCGCCGGTGCTTCTTGCTGTGAATCCATCGAAGTGGTTGTAGTAGATACTTCGCTCAAGCGTGTTATCGAATTGGACGCCGTCTGGAATAGAAACATCGAACGTGGAATGGTTTTGTCCTCCGTGTGGGAGAAGAAGAAAATCATATGAGTCGAAGCTATTCATTATTTTTTCTAGCTTTGGGATCCCGGTGTCATCGTTGGAGACAAACCTTGTTGGGATAGAGTTGATCTAGTACCGCGTTGATTGCATCAATAGACGGTTCTGTTATTTTGGGCAAATCAAAATAGATGTGGCAGTGGTACGGCTTAGCGTTTTCATAATTCCGCACATGCAACTCCACTCCCAATAGAAGTTCTGGAAACAACTTCTCGGCCTCGAGATATGCCGACTTGTTGATTGTATTGTGATCGGTAAGGGAGATAAGGTAGGGCGAGCCATCGGCCACCTCTTCGATTTTTCTTTTCAGTAGAGCCAAGTCATATGAGCCATTCAGATTGCTGGGATCATCCGACGTATGGATATGAAGGTCGACAAAGACTGGCTGCATTGGCGTCGCTCTCTGTGGATATGCTGCTTCGTGGAAAGTATGCTCCTATCGTTAGGTGAATAGCAACGAGCTCACCTCCTTGAGCCTGTATCCCCACATGTGACAGCAATGAGCGGTGCGCCAATTCGCCGATGAAGGAAGCAGCCCTTCCGTTGGCCTGCCGCTTCAACGGCGGCAACCTGCACGACACCGGCAACTCATCTGACCGGCCGCAATGGCCGATTTTGAGACGGTGATCGTGGCTGGATTGCCCTTCTGCCTCTGACCGGCCTCGGCCGTTTCGACGGCACCTCTTCCTGCATGCAAATCGTGAATAGTGCGAGCGACCGGACTAGATTCCCGTCAGCAACAAATCGAGGGCGGCAATGATCTCGTTGCGTTTTCCGGAAACATTGACGACTTCCGGGCCGATCCGTTTCCTTTCGATGCCGGCGAGTTGTGGCGTGAGCATTGCGTAGGACTTGTTGTCGATCTGGAATACCGGCATCAGTGTTTTGACGAGCTTGCCCCTCATCGCCGAGGCAGGGCAGAGCGGCACGACGACACGTGTGCCGAGATCATCCAGCAGGTCGCTCTGCACGTCGAGCAGGAAAGGCATGAGGGCCTTGGTCTGCGGATTGGGATTACGGTGCACGCCGAACTGGGCCATCAGAAGCTCCTCAGTCCGTCACTGAACACGCCGTGCTTTTCGACGTGCGCGTTATAGGCTTCCATGGCCTCCTTGTTCTCGGCCAGCCATTGCTCCCTTTGCCGCTGTCTGAGGGCTTCGCCCAGGGCTTGTTCCAGGGTTGCGGAGAGGTTGATGTTCAATTCTCTGGCTCTGGCCAGCAGGTCCTCGTTGATGCTGAGGTTAGTCACTTTTTTTTGTGCATTGACGTTGTGGGTGGGCTGCATGGGTGGGCTCCAACATTACGATGCGCTTAATCTATACGCATCGATGCACGCATGGCAATGTGTGCCCTTCATTGCGCGAACTGGCCGGGCTGAAAGTCAGCCCCTGTAGCACGGCGCTCAAGTGTTGCCGGGAATGTCGAACGGCTGCGCCTCTCCGTCGTAGAGCTGCCGCAGGATGACCGTCTCGCTGCACACTGACATCTACGGCAACCATGGTGGGCTAATTCAGAATTAAGCATATATCGTAAGTAATTACGATTAATTACGACTATAGCGATATATATCGCTATATATTGCGACTTGACTAAACATAATAATAAATGTATATATCGTAATAACTGACGATATATGGCAATTTAACCGAAATATTCGCAAACTATTACGACCATGAAAATCACCGGTTTGCTCACCGACGATGCCGTGCTGGCCGAATTGGGCGCGCGTATTGCCGCTCGTCGGGTTGAATTGCAGCTGACCCAGGCGGCTGTGGCCGAACAGGCGGGCATTGCCAAGCGCACGCTCGAGCGTATGGAGGCGGGGCAAACGTCCCAGTTGGCCACTCTGGTTCGTGTGTTGCGGGTGCTGGACGCCGCATCCGGGCTGGATAGCCTGATACCGGAGTCCGGGCCCAGACCGATGGATTTGTTGAAGCGAAAGGGCAAGGTCCGGCAACGGGCTTCGGGTCAACGTGCCGCAAAGGCGGCCGGCAAACCGTGGCGCTGGGATGAGAAGCCCTGAGCACACTTGCGAGACGTCATGAGCACGCTTGCCGAAGTCAGGCTGTGGGGCAGAACCATCGGCGCGGTCTCACTACCGGATGGGGAGGACGTCGCCAGTTTTGAATACGATGCGGCATTCGCGCAAAGCGGCATTCAGGTCGCGCCGATGGTGATGCCGCTTTCGCGGCGCGTGTACCGCTTCCCCGAGCTTTCCCGCCCGACTTTTCTCGGGCTGCCCGGCCTGCTGGCCGACTCGCTGCCCGACAAATTCGGCAACGCGCTGATTGATGCCTGGCTGGCATCGCAGGGGCGGCAGGCGGATTCCTTCAACGCTGTCGAGCGGCTTTGCTATACCGGTGAACGCGGCATGGGTGCGCTGGAATTTGCCCCCGCCATCGGCCCCAGGGCAAGGCAGACCACGCACATCGAGGTCAGCAAGCTGGTTGAGCTTGCATCGGAGGTATTGACCCACCGGAATAACCTGCAGGCGTCTTTTGCGGGCAAAGGAAAAGACGATGCGCTCAGGGATATTCTGCGCGTGGGCACCTCCGCCGGCGGCGCGAGGGCGAAGGCGGTCATCGCATGGAACCCGAAAACCAATGAAGTGCGCTCCGGCCAGGTCAAAGCCGGCAAGGGATTTGAATACTGGCTGCTGAAATTCGACGGCGTGAGCGGCAACAAGGACAAGGAACTGGAAGACCCGAAAGGCTACGGGTTGATCGAGTATGCGTATTACCTGATGGCGCTTGACTGCGGCATCGATATCAGTGAATGCCGGCTGTTCAAGGAGAACGGCCGGTCGCATTTCATGACGCGCCGCTTTGATCGGCTTGCCGGTGGCGAAAAACTTCACATGCAGTCGCTCTGCGCCCTGGCGCACTTCGATTTCAACATGGCGGGCGCTTACAGCTACGAGCAGGCCTTGCTGGTGATGCGGCAACTGCAGTTGCCCATGCAGGCCATCGAGCAACTGTTCCGGCGCATGGCATTCAACATCGTGGCCCGCAATCAGGACGACCATGTGAAGAATATTGCCTTCCTGATGAATCAATCCGGTGAGTGGTCGCTGTCGCCAGCTTTTGACATGACCTACAGCTTTAATCCTTCGGGCGCGTGGACGGCAAGCCATCAGATGACGATGAACGGAAAACGCGACAACTTCACGCTGGAGGACTTCAACGCCTGCGCAAAAACGGCATCCATGAAACGCGGTCGCGCCGCGAAAATCGTTGCCGAGGTGCAGGCGACGGTATCGAAATGGAGATCGTTTGCGGAACAGGCGGGCGTGCCTGATGACGTGCGCAAAAGAATTCAGGGCGCGTTGAATCTGAAACCCTATTCATGAAACCCGGCGAGCACAAAATCCATACGCATCGATGCACGCATGGCAATGTGCGGCTTTCATTGCGCGAACTGGCCGAGCTGAAAGTCAGTCCCTGCAGCACGGCGCTCAGGTGTTGCCGGGAATGTTGAACGGCTGCGCCACGCCGTCATAGAGCTGCCGCAGGATGACCGTCTCCCGCGTGGTGATGGTGTCGAGGAATTCCGCCGGGTCGCCCATGCGGTGGAAGGCGTTGTAGCCGTGTTCGAGGAAGGTGTGCAGTTCGGCCAGACCGGCGAGCTTGGCGGGCGCGCGCATGATGCGCAGGGCGGCGTGGACAAGGGGCTTGCGGGTGAGGGCGGCGAGCGACTCGCCGACTTCGCCGATGAGCTTGAGCTGCAGTTCACGCTGCGCGCGATGGCCGCAGCGGCGGTAGGCTTCGGCGTAGGTCTTTTCAGTGATCTTCGCCATGGCGCGGGCGCGGCGCAGCTCGGTGACCATCGCGGCATCGAGTTCTTCCGACAGGGCATCGACCTCGATGGCGAGCGCGATGGTGTGGATGCCCGAGGCGGGTAGGGTGGCTGCCAGCGTGGGCAGGATGCGCTCGACTTCGTGGTCGCGCGCGCTGAAGTCCTTGGGGCCGTAGAGGTCGGTGAGGAAGAAGCGCGCGGCGTGGTGGTAGCGCTCGGAATCGAGCAGGTCGCGGTAGGTCCTGGCCAGCCGCTCGGCCTGCCAGGTGCGCAGGCGCAGGCGATCCTCACCCATGCGCGGATCGGCATTGGCCTCGATGCGCAGTGATTTGGCCCGGCCCAGGTGCTGCCGGAGCTGCGCGACCCAGTATTCCTTTTCTTCGGAACTCATTGTTTTATGTTTTTCCCGGCTTTCGTGTGGGTTGCGGCACGTATGTATTTATCCCCTCTCCCCGCATGCGGGGAGAGGGTTAGGTGAGGGGCAGCCGCGATCCCCCCCCGCCCTCTCCCGCCAGCGGGAGAGGGGGGTTGGTCCCCGGGGGGGTGCGGCGGTACCCGCATGAAACTCTGGCGGGCTTGTTTCATTATCCCGCGTGCGGTCTGTCGGTAGAAGCGTTTAGAGCGATTTGCCTAACCCGCGACAATGCCGCTCGGCTACACTGAATCATTCCCACAGCGCGAAGGAAATGCGATGGGCACGAATGATATTGAAGGTGCCGTTGGCTTTCTCGCACCAATCCACGCCCGCCTGCGCGAAGCGGCGGCGCGCGATCCGCATCCCGACTGGCACAGCCGCGCCGCCCTGCTGGACACGCTGGAGCGGCTGATCCGCGAAAACACCGCGGCCATCGCCAAGGCGATCAGCGCCGATTTCGGCAACCGTTCGCTGCACGAAACGCAGCTGCTTGAACTCTTCCCCAGCTTTGAAGCCATCCGCCACGCCCGCCGCCATCTTAAATCGTGGATGAAGCCGGAGCGGCGCGCCGTCTCGATGTGGTTCCTGCCGGGCCGCGCCCGCGTCATGCACCAGCCGCTCGGCGTGGTGGGCGTCATCGTGCCGTGGAACTATCCGCTGCTGCTGGCGGTGGGGCCGCTGGTGGCGGCGCTGGCCGCCGGCAACCGCGTCATGGTGAAGATGTCCGAATTCACGCCGGCCATGTCCGCGCTGTTCGCCGAGCTGGTGGCGAAGTATTTCTCCGACGATGAGGTGGTGGTGGTGCAGGGCGACGCCGGTGTGGCGCAGGCCTTTGCGCAATTGCCCTTCGGCCACCTGCTGTTCACCGGCTCGACCAAGGTGGGCTACAGCGTGATGCGCGCCGCCGCCGAGAACCTGACGCCGGTGACGCTGGAACTGGGCGGCAAGTCGCCGGCCATCCTCGGGCCGGATTATCCGCTGGAGAAGTTCGTCGAGCGCGTCATGGTCGGCAAGACCATGAACGCCGGCCAGACCTGCATCGCGCCGGACTACGTGCTGGTGCCGGCGGGGCGGGCGCGCGAGTTCATCGCCGTCGCGCAGAAGGTGATGGCCGACTGCTACCCGGACATCCTGCGCACGCCGGACTATTCGTCGATCATCAGCGAGCGCCATTTCAACCGCCTCGTCGGTTTGGTCGAGGAGGCGCGCGCGCAGGGCGCCGAGGTGGTGCCGCTGTCGTCGGCCGCCGAGCCGGACGCGAAGACGCGGCGCATCCCGCCGGTGGCGCTGCTGAACGTGACGCCCGACATGCAGGTGATGCAGGAGGAGATCTTCGGGCCGATCCTGCCGGTGGTGCCTTACCGCGACCTCGACGAGGCGATCCGCTACGTGAATGCGCGGCCGAACCCGCTGGCGCTGTACTACTTCGACCAGGACCGCAGCCGCATCGACCACGTGCTGGAGCAGACGCTCTCCGGCGGCGTCACCATCAACGACACCCTCCTGCACATCGCCCAGGACAGCCTGCCCTTCGGCGGCGTCGGCGAGAGCGGCAAGGGCCATTACCACGGCTTCGAGGGCTTCGAGGCGTTCTCGAAGAAGAAGGCGGTGTTCTACCAGTCGCGCCTGAACGGCATGGGGCTGTTCAAGCCGCCCTACGGCAAGCTGTTCGAGCGCATGGTGAAGCTGCTGACGCGGTGACGACGAAACGATGGTAACGAGACGACAATTCATCAAGGCAGGACTGATCGGCGGCGCTGCGCTGACCGCCGCAAGCCTGTTTTATTCGCGCGGACTGAAGGAAGCGCCCGTTGCCGCCGTGTCGCCGGGGCTGACTTTGGAGAACCGACCGGTCATCGCCGCCATCGTGCCGGCAATCCTCGCCGGTGCGCTGCCTGAATCAGGCGAAGCGCGCAGCCAGGCCATCCAGCAGACGGTGGAGGGCGTCGGCATCGCCATCGCCGGACTGTCCGCCGCGTCGCAGAAGGAACTGGAAGAACTCTTCACCCTGCTGGGCATTGCCCCGGCGCGCATGCTGCTGGCCGGCGTGTGGCCGCGCTGGGAGGATGCCTCGCCCGCCCAGATCGCCGAGTTCCTGCAGGGCTGGCGCAAGAGCCGCCTGGAGTTGCTGCGCAGCGCCTATGCCGCCCTGCACGACCTGGTGCTGGGCGCCTGGTACGGCAACCCCGACACCTGGGCGGCCATCGATTACCCCGGCCCGCCGGAGATGTTATGAGCATTCGCGATATTTTTCTGGAAGGCATCAACGCCGGCTGGCAGTCGATCGACGCTTCGAAGCTGGAGGCGCACCGCGACCTCGAGGCGGACGTGGCCATCGTCGGCAGCGGCGCGGGCGGCGGCATCGCGGCGGAGATTTTGACGAAGGCCGGCTTGAAAGTCGTGCTCATCGAGGAGGGGCCGCTGAAGACCAGCAGCGACTTCAAGATGCTCGAGGCCGATGCCTATCCGCAGCTCTACCAGGAGTCGGCGGCGCGCAAGACCAAGGACAAGGCGATCAACATCCTGCAGGGCCGCTCCGTCGGCGGCTCGACGACGGTGAACTGGACGAGCTGCTTCCGCACGCCGCCGACGACGCTGGCGCACTGGCAACGCGAGTTCGGCCTGGCCGACCTGACCGAGGCCGGCCTGTCGCCGTGGTTCGATGCGGCCGACCGCCGCCTCGGCATCCGCTACTGGGACCAGAGCCCGAACATCAACAACACCATGCTGCGCAAGGCCGGCTGGGAGCTGGGCATCTCCGTGGCGCCGATTCGCCGCAACGTGAAGGGCTGCTGGAACCTCGGCTACTGCGGCACCGGCTGCCCGACCAACGCCAAGCAGTCGATGCTGGTGACGACCATCCCGGCGGCGCTGGCGGCCGGGGCGATCCTGGTGCATCACCTGCGCGCGGACAAGCTGGTGCTGGAGAAGGGCCGCGCCGTGGCGCTCGATTGCGTGGCGATGACGCCGGCCGGCATCCATCCGGCCGCCTTCCGGGTGAAGGTGCGCGCGAAGCATTTCGTGCTGGCGGGCGGCGCCATCGGCACGCCGGGCCTGCTGCTGCGCAGCGGCGCGCCGGACCCAAACAAGCTGCTTGGCAAGCGCACCTTTCTGCATCCGACCACCGTCGCCGCGGCAGTCATGCCGCATGCAATCAATGGCTATGCCGGCGCGCCGCAGACGATCTATTCGGACCAGTTCCTCGACAACGTGCCGGTGGGCGGGCCGATCGGCTTCAAGCTGGAGGTGCCGCCGATGCACCCGGTGCTGTTCGGCACGACGCTGCAGGGCTTCGGCGAGACGCACACGAAGCTGATGCAGGAATTCGCCAACACCCATGCCCTGCTGGCGCTGCTGCGCGACGGCTTCCACCCGGACAGCCCCGGCGGCTCGGTGCAGCTGCGCGACGACGGCACGCCGGTGCTGGATTACCCGATCACCGACTTCGTCTGGGAAGGCGTGAAGCGTTCCTGGCTGGTCATGGCGGAAATGCAGTTTGCGGCGGGCGCGAAGCGCGTGTATATCGTGCACGAGCAGTGCAACGGCTATGCCACGATGGACGAGGCGCGTGCCGGCATCGAGACGCTGCCGCTGAAGAACCAGCTGGCGCGCGTCGTCAGCGCGCATGTGATGGGGGGCTGTGGCATGGCGGCGGATGAGAAGCGCGGCGTCACCGATACCTGGGGGCGCTATCGCCAGCTCGACAACGTGACGGTGTGCGACGGGTCGCTCTTCCCCACCAGCATCGGCGCCAACCCGCAGCTGTCGATCTACGGCCTGGCGGCGCGCAACGCCAGCCGGCTGGCCGAGGAACTGACCAAACAACCGGCGCCGGCGCTCGCATGAGTGCAGGCATGTCAACATACCCCCTCTCCCGCTTGCGGGAGAGGGTCGGGGTGAGGGGGACAACCATGGCCGCTGCAACACTTCATAGATTGATGCTGGCCGGCGAGTTCGGCTTCTACCTGCTGCTCGGTCTTGTTCTCGTCGGGCGCTGCGGCTGGGTCTGGCAACAGGCGTTGGGTTTGGCGATGCTCCTGATGGTGGCCGGGCGCTGCTTCGTCATAGGCGTAACCTTCGCCTTCTCGCGTGCCTATGCGGTGCCACCGCCAACTACCTTTCGAATCGGGACCGGCCGGGCGATCGTCATGTTCGTGCGCGAGGTGGCGGCTTTCTTTGCGCTTTTCACGGTGATCATGCCTTTCGATCGCCTGTTCATGGGCCCAGACCGGCTCGTGCGCAGCGAGGGCGGGCGAGCGCCGCTGCTGCTCATTCACGGCTACCAGTGCAATCGCGGGTTCTGGATCGAGTTGCGCAACCGCCTCACGCGCGCCGGCTGGCAGGTGGCCACGATCAGCCTCGACCCGGTGTTCAACGACATCGACGGTTACGTCGAGCAGGTGTCGCGGCGCATCGAGGATGTCTGCGCCGCCACCGGTGCCGACAAGGTGATGCTGGTCGGCCACAGCATGGGCGGGCTGGTGTCGCGCGCCTACCTGCGGCGCCAGGGCAATGCGCGCGTGGCGAAGCTCATCACGCTGGGTTCGCCGCACCGTGGCAGCCATCTGGCGAAGCTTGGCCTGGGCGAGAACGGCCGCCAGATGGTGCCGGGCAGCGCATGGCTGGCCGCACTCAACGCGCCGGGCGCGGTGCCGTTGCCGCAGACGGTGTCGATCTACAGCTGCCACGACAACTACGTCATGCCGCAGGACAGTTCGCTGCTGGAAGGGGCGAAGATCCTGCCGCTGGCCGGCCTCGGCCACCTGGAGATGGCCTTCTCACCGGAGATCGAGCGGTTGCTGCTGGCTGAACTGGCGGCCTGAGTATTTCCGTCATTCCCGCGGAAGCCGGAATGACGTGCGCGTTGTCGCTCCGGCTTACAGTCAGCCGTATCAAACGATTCATACACATTTGGGCAGGGCCATGCGCACCAACATCGAAATTGACGAGACACTCATGAAGGCCGCCATGAAGGCCGGCGGCTTTCGCACGATGAAGGAAACCGTCGAGGCGGCGCTTCTAGTCCTCACGCGCCAGCGCCGGCGCCGGGTGCGCGCAAGGTCGACTGGGACGAGGCATACGATTACAAGGCGCAGCGCCGAGGTCGGGCGCAGGGATGATCCTGGTCGATTCGGGTGTCTGGATCGACTTCTTTCGCCGCCGCCGCCGTGGTGGGCGACCTCATCATCGCGGAGGTGCTGCAGGGTTTTCGTTCGGAGAAACAGGCGCGGGAAGCCGCCGCAGCCTTCGATCTGATTGAAACCGTGGAAATCGGCGGGCGTGTGCTGGCGGTCAAGTCGGCGCACAACTACCGGTTGCTGCCCCCCACGGTGCGTTCGACCTGTGCCTGATCCACGTTCTGCATCGAACGGCGCATCCTCCCCCCGCGACGACCGGGACTATGATCCCTTTGTCCGACACCTCGGCCTGCGTGTCGTTGCGGGCTGACGCTCGCTACCGTCCCTGGAAAGCTTAGAGCAGCTTAAGCACTTCCTCCCCGTGGTTGGGGCAGTTCGGGTCGTCGAGGACGTGGGCGATCTTGCCCTTCTTGTCGATGATGAAGGTCACCCGCTCGTTCATCCCCGCCAGCGCGCGCGCCACGCCAAACAGGCCCGAGCCGGCCACGCCGTAGGCCTTGGCCATCTCCCGGTCGGTGTCGGCGAGCAGGGGGAAATTCAGCTTGTACTTCGAAGTGAACTTCTGGTGCGAGGCCTCGTTCTGCGAGGAGACGCCGAGGATGGCCGCGCCCTTGGCGGCGATGTCGTGGTTGACGTCGCGCAGGCTGCAGGCCTGGGCGGTGCAGCCCGGCGTGTCGTCCATCGGGTAGAAGTAGAGGACGAGCTTCCGGCCGCGGAAATCCTTCAGCCTGACGGTGCTGCCGTCGCTGGCGGGGCAGGAAAAGTCGGGGGCGGGGTCGCCGGGCTTGGGTCTCACGCCGTATTCCTCAGAAGTGGATGCCGCGCATCAGCTGCGAGAAGGCGACCTGGTCGGCCGTGGGCTGCGCCGGTGCGCCATCCTTCTTGCCTGCAGCTGCGGACGAGTCCGGGAACATGCGGAAGCTGGTGTTCATGATGATCTGCGCCACCTTCGGCGAGACGGCATGCACCACCTGGCCGAAGACGCCGAGGCGGGTGGCGATGCGTATCGGCTTGTGGATGATGGCCTCAACCACCAGGTCGGCGGCCTCTTCGGGCGAGAGGGTCGGCACGTTCTGGTACATCTTGGTCGGCGCGATCATGGGCGTGCGCACCAGCGGCATGTTGATGCTGGTGAAGTCGATGCCGCGGTCGGCGAACTCCGAGGCGGCGCAGCGCGAGAAGGCCTCCAGGGCCGACTTCGAGGCGACGTAGGCGGAGAAGCGCGGCGCGTTGGTGAGCACGCCGATGGAGGAGATGTTGATGATGTGGCCGCGCTTCTGCTCGATCATCTTCGGCAGGAAGCCCATCGCCACGCGCACCGCGGCGAAGTAGTTGAGCTGCATGCAGCGCTCGTAGTCGTGGAAGCGGTCGAAGGAATTCTCGATGGCGCGGCGGATGGAGCGGCCGGCGTTGTTGACGAGGATGTCCACCTGGCCGTACTCCTCGATCACCTGGCGGACGAAGTCGTCGCATTCCTCGTAGTTGGAGATGTCGGCGGAGTAGGCGATCAGGTCCAGGCCTTCGGCCTCGAACTCGTGCTTGGCTTCCGCCAGCTTTTCCTTGTCGCGGGCGACGATGATGGTGATGGCGCCGGACTCGGCGACCTTTTTGGCGACGGCCTTGCCGATGCCTGAGGAGCCGCCGGTGACGAGCACGACCCTGCCCTTGACATGGCCCTTGAGGGTGCGGTCGATGAAGAGGTCAGGATCGAGGTGGCGTTCCCAGTAGTCCCACAGCCGCCAGGCATAGGTTTCCAGCGGCGGCACGGCGATATCGGTGCCTTTCAACGCCTTTTCGGTCTCGCGGCAGTCGAAGCGCGTCGGGTAGTTGATGAAGTCGAGGACGTTGTCGGGCAGGCCGAGGTCCTTCATGAGGGCGCTGCGGATGCGCCTGATGGGCGTGAGGGCCATCAGGCTCTTCTTGACGCCGCGCGGGATGAAGCCGAGCAGGGCAGCGTTGATGCGCATGCCCATGTCGGGCGCGTGGGCGGCGCGGGCGAGGATCTGCAGCACGTCGCCGACGCGGTGTGGGTGCGGGTCGGTGAGGTGGAAGCACTTGCCGTCCTGGCCTTCCAGATGGGCGATGTGGTCCATGGCGGCGACGACGAAGTCCACCGGCACGATGTTGATGCGGCCGCCCTCGAGGCCGATGGTCGGCATCCACGGCGGCAGGATCTTGCGGATCTTCTGGATGATCTTGAAGAAGTAGTAGGGGCCGTCGATCTTGTCCATCTCGCCGGTGCGCGAGTCGCCGACGACGGAACTCGGGCGGTAGATGCGCCAGGGCACCTTGCATTCCTTGCGCACGATGCCCTCGGCCTCGTGCTTGGTGCGGAAGTAGGGGTGCTCGAGGTTTTCCGCTTCCTCGAACATGTCCTCGCGGAAGATGCCCTCGAACATGCCGGCCGCGGCGATGGAACTCATGTGGTGGAAGCAGCGGGCCTCGATGGCCTCGGCCAGCGCGAGGGTGTGATGCGTGCCGGTGATGTTGACGGCTTCGTCATCCTCGGCTGACGCGCCAAGGTCGTAGAGGGCGGCGAGGTGGAAGAAGTGGTCGACCTTGCCCTTGAGCTTCTTCTGCTCGGCCTTGGAGACGCCGAGCTGCTTTTCCTTGAGGTCGCCGATCACCGGGATGGCGCGGCTCTTGTCCACGCCCCAGAAGGCGTAGAGTGCCTCGAGCTTCTCAGGATCTTTCGAGCGGGTGAGGAAATGGACGGTGCTGTCGGGACGGGCGAGCAGTTTTTTGACGAGTCGCTTGCCGATGAAACCGGTCGCGCCGGTGACGAAGTAATCCATGAGAACCTCCTCGTTTCTGAGCGAAATATCATACACGGGAAGTCAGCCGCGGAAGAACAGCACCCGTGTCATTAGAGTGAAACGCCCAGCTTTTTAGTGTGCCTTCACTAATTTTTCCGGCTAGATTGACAGCGTGAGATCCGCTGCATGCAGGCGCTGCGGCCACATGCAGCCAAGAGGGCAACAAATTTGGCAACAAATTTCAACTTTGTACAGGAGGCAACATCATGGTCAAGAAACTCAAGTCATTGGCAGGAAAGTCTTCGATGGATAACGATTTCGCGCAGACGGTGCGTGAGTCCGCACAACAGATCTGGCTGGCCGGCCTCGGCGCGTTCGCCAAGGCCCAGCAAAGCGGCACCAAGCTCGGCGCCGAGGGCGTGAAGATGTTCGACGCACTGGTGAAGGAAGGCGAAACCCGTCAGTCGTTCGTGCGCAAGGTTACCGGCGACAAGATGGCCGAGGCGGCCGCCAAGGCGTCCGGCACCTGGGACAAGCTGGAGCAGGTGTTCGAGGACCGCGTCGCGCGTTCCCTGTCGAGCCTCGGCGTGCCCACCAAGAAGGACATCGAGCGCCTGTCCAAGCGCGTGGCCGAGCTGACCGAGGTCGTGCAGAACCTGGAAGGGGCGAAGAAGAAGCCGGCTCCGCGTCGCAGCGCTGCGAAAAAGTAATCGTCCCTCAGAGGAGGGACGAGAATGGCTCAAGGAGTGCCATCCCCGCGAAAGCGGGGATCCAACGCTGCGCGAAAGCGGGGATCCAAGCCTGCGCGCAAAAAAATGGATTCCCGCTTGCGCGGGAATGACGGGAATCGTAAGCCTCGCATCGGCCTTGCCCTCGCGGGGGGCGGTCCTCTTGGCGGGATATACGAACTCGGCGCGCTGCTGGCGTTGTCGGAGTCGCTCGAGGGCGTCGATTTCAATGACCTCGATGTCTATGTCGGCGTGAGTTCGGGCGGCTTCATCGCCGCCGGGCTGGCGAACGGGCTGACGCCCGAGCGCATGCGCCACATGTTCATCGAGAACGACACCGCCGAGGAGCCGTTCGAGCCGGAACTCCTGCTGAAGCCGGCCTTCCGCGAATACGCGTTGCGGGCGCTGTCGGTGCCGCCGCTGCTGCTGGCGTCGATCTGGAATTACCTGGCCAGTCCCTGGAGCCAGAGTTTCTTCGAGTCTTTCCAGCGCCTGTCCCAGGCGATCCCGACCGGCATCTTCAACAGTGCCGGCATCAATCAGTTCCTCAGCCGCATCTTTACCGCACCGGGCCGCAGCAACGATTTCCGCCAGCTCAGTCGCCGCCTGTTCCTGGTGGCAACCGACCTCGATTCCGGCGAATCGGTGGTATTTGGCGCGCCCGGCCAGGACCATGTGCCGATTTCCACCGCCGTGCAGGCCAGTGCAGCGCTGCCGGGATTGTTCCCGCCGGTGGAGGTCGACGGCCGGCATTACGTGGATGGCGCCCTGAGGAAGACCCTGCATGCCTCGGTCGCCCTGAAGGAAGGCGCCAACCTGGTGCTGTGCGTCAATCCGCTGGTGCCCTTCGATTCGGAGCTGGCGGTCAAGCGCGGTGCCGGCAAGCGCCACAAGCTGGTCGATGGCGGCCTGCCAGTGGTGCTGGCGCAGACCTTCCGCTCGATCATCCACTCGCGCATGCAGGTGGGCATGGCCAAGTACGGTGTGGACTACAAGAATGCCGACGTCGTGCTGTTCGAGCCGAACAGCGACGACGCCGAGATGTTCTTCACCAACATGTTCAGCTATTCGAGCCGGCGCCGCCTCTGCGACCATGCCTACCAGAAGACGCGCATCGAGCTCTATCGGCGCCGCCATGAGTTGGGCCCGATCCTGGCGCGGCACGGCATCCGCATCCGCCTCGAGGCGCTCAAGGAAAAGCATTCACTGGTACATCACGACATCGGCGGCCATGCCGAGAAGGAAGATACCCTGCTGGCGGCAAGCCACCGCCTGGGGGATTCCCTCGACGAGTTGGAGCACTGGCTGAAAGACAGGTTGCCGACCCGCAAGGCGGCCTGAGCCGCTGCGGTTTTGCCCCGTGCGGCGGGGTGCTATGCTTTGCATGCCATGGAAAGAAAACCGAAAAGGCGCACCCGCGAGCGCATCCTCGAAGCCAGTCTCAGGCTGTTCAATGATTTCGGCGAGCCGAATGTCACCACCACGGTCATCGCCGACGACCTGAACATCAGCCCGGGCAACCTCTACTATCATTTCCACAGCAAGGACGAGATCGTCAACGCGCTGTTCGCCGGCTTCGAACGGGAGATCAACGAGACGCTGGCGTCGCCGGCGCGCCGCGCAGCCAATGTCGAGGACATGTGGCTGTTCCTGCATGTGCTGTTCGAGGAAATCTGGAAATACCGTTTCCTCTACCGCGACCTGGACGACCTGCTGTCGCGCAACCGCCTGCTGGAAGTGCATTTCAAGCAGATCCTGGCGCACAAGGTGAAGACGGCGATGGCGTTGTGCGAAGGGCTGGTGGCGACCGGCGAGATGAAGGCCAGTGCCACCGAGATCCAGGCGCTGGCGACCAACATGGCGGTCATCGCCACCTACTGGCTGCCCTTCGAATATGCGCGCGACCCGCGCCAACGTGACCCGAGCAGCGGCCTGGGACGGGGCGTGTACCAGGTGATGTCGATGATGGCGCCCTTCCTGCAGGGG
Source organism: Betaproteobacteria bacterium (assembly GCA_016703785.1). Taxonomy (GTDB): domain Bacteria; phylum Pseudomonadota; class Gammaproteobacteria; order Burkholderiales; family Rhodocyclaceae; genus Desulfobacillus. The sequence goes on along the minus strand of JADJBM010000009.1, from coordinate 203,696 downwards.
GCCTCGCGCCAGTTGTTGCAGCAACTTTCGCAAGAGTATGTAACCCAATAAGGAGACCAGGATGGCCAAGGGTGGATGGACCAAATTTCCCCATGCGGACAAAGCCTACGCATATGACGGCGCAGCGCTGAAGAAGCACTGGGACCGGCTGCATCGCGGCGACCGTGAGCAGTTTCCGAAGGAAGAGCAGATACAGGAAGCCTGGCGGCTCTACCATCAGGGCGAGTTCCAGCAGGCCTGCGAACTGGGCCTGAGCCTGGGCCTGCCCGGGTATGCCGTGGCCAACAAGGCGGCGACGATCTACGCCACCTATCTTGAGAGCAACGAGAAGAAGAAGCTGGCGATGTTCGAGGAGGCGGCGGCGCGCGGCGAGGAGCAGATGGCGAAAATGCCGAAGTACGCCAATGCCTACTATTTCCACGCCCTGGCGCTGGGCCGCTACAGCCAGGGCATTTCGGTGGCGAAGGCGCTGGCGCAGGGCCACGGCGGTAAAGTGCGCGACAGCCTGACCAAAGCGCTCAAGCTGAACCCCGATCACGCCGATGCGCACATCGCCCTCGGCGCCTTCCATGCCGAAGTGATCAACAAGGTCGGCGCGATGGTCGGCGGCCTGACCTATGGCGCGAAGAAGGATGCCGCCATCGAGCATTTCGAGCAGGCGCTCAAGCTCAACCCGGATTCGGCCATCGCGCGCATCGAGTACGCCAACGGTCTGGTGATGCTGTTCGGTGATGCGAAGATGAAGCAGGCAGAAAAACTCTATAACGATGCCGCGGCCTGCAAGCCGGTGGACGCCATGGAGCGCCTCGACGTCGAGGCGGCCAAGGCGGAACTGGAAGAGTAGGTGTGCGGGTCGCGGCAAGCATTAATCCCCTCTCCCTGCTTGCGGGGAGAGGGTTAGGGTGAGGGGTAAACCGCCGATCCACCCTCTCCCCAACCCTCTCCCGCCAGCGGGAGAGGGCGTGCATCGCAGCGGCGAAACCAGAAAGTAAAAGTCAGTCCGTGGAGGACGGCGCTGCTTCCGCAGCGCTTGCTTCCTGATCAACGGCAGCCGGTGGCGGGGCAGCCTTCTTGCGCGGTGCGCGCGGCTTGCGCATCTTGGGCGGCTTGGTCGCGACCTTGGGTGCGCAGGTGGCGAGCGCCAGTTCCTCTTCCAGGCTCACCTCGATTTCCTCGGGCGAACGCAACTCCTCCCACGGATCCAGCAGCAGGGCATACACCAGCTTTTCGAATTCCGTGCGGAAGCGCGAGACGATGCGCTCCGGGTCGGTGACGAAATGGCGGTCGGTGACGAGGCCGAACTGCACCTTGCCGTCGTAGCTGAGGATGGAGACGCCCATGCCGATGTCGCCCGACTGCGGCACCCAGAATATCTGCTGCGCAAGATGGGCCCCTGCCATGTAGAGGGGCTGCGGCGGTCCTGGCACGTTGGTCATTACCGCCGAGGCCTTGTTGGCGAGGATGTCGAGCGCGATATCCTGTACGAATTTCGGCGCCATGCCGGTGGCGGCGAGCACGCCGAGGGCGACAACGGGCTGGTAGGACCCTTTCAATTCTTCCATTCTCCGCCTGACCTCGTAGGTCCGCTCGAAGGGGTTCTCGACGTAGACCGGCAGGAGCAGGGTGACCAGGCCGAAGCGGTTGCCGAGTTTCCCCTCGTCCGCCTTGGAGCGCATGTTGACCGGCACCATGGCGCGCACTTCGACGCCGTCCTCGGGGTCGCCCTGTTCCGCAAGATACCCCGCAGCGCACCCGCTACGGCGGATAGCAGCAGGTCGTTCACCGAGCAGCCGAGGGCCTTGCCCACCGCCTTGATTTCGGTGAGCGGCATCGGTTCAGACCAGGCCACGGCCTTGGTGCCACCGGGCTTGCCCTTGAAACGGGTTTGCGAATCGGACGGCATGATGAGCAGGTTGGCCAGTTCGGCCGCCATGCCGACGCCTCTGCGGCTGTAGTCGAGTGCCTGACCGGGATGGGTGAGCAGTTCGAAATATTTAAGCCAGGCCTGGGTGCTCAGGTTGAAGGCCGTGATCATGCCCTGGGTGACCGGTTCGTAGACGCGGTCCCAGAAGAAGCTGTCGGGGCCGTTGTCTTCCTTTGCCATTTCCAGAGGCGGACCCGGCCGCTCCGGGGCGTCCGACGAAGTATCCGTGAGCGAGAGCATGACGCCGATGAGGGCGATGCCGTCGGCAATGCAGTGGTGGATGCGGATGACCAGCGCCGAGCCGCCGTCGTAGTTGTCGATGAGGTGGTAGCTCCACAGCGGACGGTTCGGGTCGAGCGGAGTGGACATCAGGTCGGCCGCCATCTTCTGCAGCTCGACCTTGTGGTCGCCGGCCGGCAGGGCGGCGTGGTGCAGGTGGCGATCGAGATCGAAGTCCTCGTCGTCGACCCAGAAGGAGCCGGTGGTGTCGTGCTCCACCTTCTGCCGGAAACGGCGATAGGGCAGTAGCCGCGCTTCGAGCGTGCGCCGCAGGCGTGCGTAATCCATCGGGCCGTCGAACATCATGACGCCGACGATCATCATCAGGTTGGTCGGCCGGTCCATCCGCAGCCAGGCCGTGTCGACCGGGGAGACGCGCTCGCGCTTGCTCATGGGAGTCAGGGGTGCCAAAGGTGGCAAGTGTGCATTAGGGTTCGCCTATAATACCGGGACAGCGGGCGATTGGGCGCCGCGATCAACCGGAGGGGAGCGCATGGCGGATATCAAGGCAAGCTTCGAGGCGGCGGTGGCGGCGTCGAAAAACCTGAACGAGCGGCCGGACAACAGCACGCTGCTACAGATCTATGCCCTGTACAAGCAGGCCACGGCCGGTGATGTCGAGGGCAAGCGTCCCGGCTTCACGGACATGGTCGGCCGCGCGAAATTCGATGCGTGGGCGGAGGTCAAGGGCACGGGCAAGGATGACGCCATGCAGCGCTATATCGACCTGATCGAGTCGCTGAAGGGCTAGGTCCTCACACCTTCGGGCCGGCGTCCGGCCCGAAGTTCTCGTCGAAAAACCGGTGGATCTCCGACTCGACGCGAGGTTTGATCGCGAACAGGAGGAAGCCCAGCCGGACGCGAATGTGCACCTCTTTCTTGTCCACGACCAGTTCCCCGCTGACCCCGCTGCGCGTGAAGTTGAGGACGTTGTCCTCCCACTCGTAGGACAGGTCGAATTCCTCGTCGAGCTTTCTGGCGATCTTCTCGGCGGCCTGGCGGGCCGCCTTCTGGCTCATGGTATGGCTGCGGCGGATGAGGATGTCGCTCATGGCCGAACAGTCCTCATGCGGCCTGCAGCGCCTGATCGAGGTCGGCGAGGATGTCGTCGATGTGCTCGATGCCGATGGACAGGCGCACCATGTCCTCCGACACGCCGGCCTTGGCCATTTCCTCCGGGGAAAGCTGACGGTGCGTGGTCGAGGCGGGATGGCAGGCGAGCGACTTGCAGTCGCCGATATTGACCAGCCGCACCACCAGTTGCAGGGCATCCTGGAAGCGTGCGCCGCCCTCGCTGCCCCCCTTGACGCCGAAGGTGAGGATGCCCGAAGCGCGTCCGCCCATGTACTTCTTCACCAGGCCGTTGTCCTTGTGGTCGGGCAGGCCGGCGTAATTTACCCACGACACCTTGGCATGGCCCTTGAGGAATTGTGCGACTTTTTGCGTGTTCTCGCAGATGCGGTCCATGCGCAGGGTGACGGTCTCGATGCCCTGCAGGATGAGGAAGGCGTTGAACGGGCTGATCGCCGCGCCCATGTTGCGCAAAGGCACGACGCGGGCGCGGCCGATGAAGGCCGCCGGCCCGAGCGCCTCGGTGTAGACCACGCCATGGTAGGACACGTCCGGTTCGTTCAGCCGCTTGAATTTCTGCTTGTGCTCGGCCCAGGGGAATTTTCCCGAATCCACGATGATGCCGCCGATCGAATTGCCGTGGCCGCCGAGATACTTGGTGAGCGAATGCACGACGATGTCGGCGCCGTGCTCGATGGGGCGGCACAGATAGGGCGTCGGTACGGTGTTGTCGACGATGAGCGGGATGCCGTAGCGGTGAGCGACGTCGGCAAGGCGCTCGAAATCGGTGATGTTGCCGAGGGGGTTGCCGATCGATTCGCAGTAGATCGCCTTGGTGCGCCCGTCAATCTGCTTTTCAAACGCCTGCGGGTCGCGGTAGTCGGCGAAGCGCACTTCGATGCCGAACTGCGGCAGGGTGTGGGCGAACAGGTTGTAGGTGCCGCCATAGAGCGTGCTGGCCGAGACGATGTTGTCGCCGGCTTCCGAGATGGTCTGGATGGCATAGGTGATGGCCGATTGGCCCGAGGCCAGCGCCAGGCCCGCGATGCCGCCCTCCATGGCCGCCACGCGCTTTTCCAGCACGTCCTGCGTCGGGTTCATGATGCGGGTGTAGATGTTGCCCGCCACCTTGAGGTCGAACAGGTCCGCCCCGTGCTGCGTATTGTCGAATGCGTAGGAGGTGGTCTGGTAGATGGGCACCGCCGCGGCCTTGGTGGTGGGCTCAGGGCTGTAGCCGCCGTGCACGGCGATGGTTTCCAGTTTCATGGGCTCTCTCGGGTGGGGAAAGCGCAAAGTATAGCCGACGCCTATGCCGACTGCGCAGCCCGCCTCAGCACGCCGGCCATCGCCTCGTCGAAGGCCACCAGCAGGACCTGCTTCAGGGTGGAATTGCCGGCCAGGGCTGACCGGCATTCTGCGGTAGCGATGAGGGCGGCCGCTTCATGCGGATAGCCGTACACGCCGCAGCTGATGGCCGGGAAGGCGATGCTGTGCAGGCCGTGTTCCTTCGCCAGGCGAAAGCAGTTGCGGTAGCAGGATGCCAGCAGTGCCGGCTCACCGCGGTCGCCGCCCTGCCAGACCGGCCCGACGGTGTGGATGACGTGCTTCGCCGGCAGGCGAAAGCCGGGCGTGATCTTCGCCTGTCCGGTCGGACAGCCATTCATGGTTCGGCAGAAAGCCAGCAGCTGCGGCCCTGCAGCGCGATGGATTGCGCCATCCACGCCGCCGCCGCCGAGCAGCGACTCGTTGGCGGCGTTGACGACGGCGTCAACGGCAAGGCGGGTGATGTCGTCCGCGACGACTTGCAGACGATCGGGCATTTCAGGAAAGCGTCATTTCAGCTTCGCGTCGCGCAGGATGCCCAGCCAGGCCTGCCGCTTCGGCTCTGAGAGGCGGTTGGTCTTGGCGGCATAGGCGAGGATATGCACGCCGTCCTTGGTGACGAGGACGCGGCGGTATTCGAATTGCTGCCCGGTAATGCGGCAGTCGCCCTCCCACTGCAGGAACACCGCGCTTTCCCCCTGTTCGAGGGGTTTCATCTTGTACGGACGGCAATGCTCGTTCAGGTGCTCGATGAAGCCGGTGAGGTAGTCGTCGGGCGAGAAGGCGAGGCGTTGGTGGCCGATGACGATTTTCTCGTTCCAGAAATATTCGCTCTCGCCAGGCGCAACGTAAATTCGCTCGGTGAGACGCCCCTCGCGGTTTTCGGCGGCGAGCTTCCAGTCGCGCGGATCGAGCGGAATGTCCCAGCGCTCGGTCGTTTGTGCATGGGCGGCTGCGGCAGAGAGACAAAACAGGACAAGAAATCTGATCAGCATCGTCGTTCCCCATGGACGCATCCAGCGCCAATTGATGGGCGTACTTTACATGAAGTCCCGGATGAATTGCCGGGCTTGCTTACGTCGGCAACCGATGTTAAACTTGGCTGCATCGTAAAACCGCCAGGAGATCGCATGCTGCAAGTCGGACAATCCGCGCCTGCTTTCGCACTACCCGACGCCGACATGGAGTCCTTCGATCTGTCGGAACTGCGCGGCAAGAAGCATGTCGTCCTGTATTTCTATCCCAAGGACGACACACCCGGTTGCACCATCGAGGCGATCGACTTCACCGATCACGATGACGCGTTCGCGCGGTATGGTTGCGTGGTGGTGGGCGTGTCGCGCGATGATTGCATCAGCCACGCCGAATTCCGCGACAAACACGGCTTGTCGGTGCGCCTGCTGGCCGATACCGAATGCGAGGTCAGCAAGCGCTACGGCGTATGGCAGTTGAAGGAAAAGGACGGCGTGAAGAAGCATGGAATCGTGCGCTCGACCTTCGTCATCGACAAGAAAGGCGTATTGCGTCACGCATTGTATGGCGTCAACCCGAAGGGCCATGCACTCGAAGTGCTGGAACTGGTCAAGCAACTGGATTGAAAGGAATTGCCATGCAGATCGCCAAGGATACCGTCGTTACGTTGAGTTATCGCGTCACCGATCCGGATGGCAACCTGATCGACGGCGGCGAGCGGCCGCTGGTCTATCTCCACGGAGGCTACGACGGCATCTTCTCGCTCATCGAAGAGGCGCTGCACGGCAAATCCGTCGGCGAGCAACTGGAGGTCAAGCTGCAGCCGGACGATGCCTTCGGCGACTACGATGCCGACCTGGTGCGCGTCGAGGCGCTCTCGATGTTTCCTGAAGGCATCCAGGTCGGCATGCAGTTCGAGCGGGCGACCGAGGACGGCGAGGACGAGATCGTCTATACCATCACCGACATCGAGGGCGACAAGGTGGTGGTCGACGGCAACCATCCCCTCGCCGGCACGGCCTTGATCTTCAACTGCACTGTCGCCGACATCCGCGTGGCCACCGCCGAAGAGCTGACACACGGGCACGTGCACGGTCCCGAGGGCCATCACCATCATTGAGTCAGCGCAGTATTCTGCCTTCCCGGTTCAGGATGGTGATGTCGAGGAACTCCGAGCCCGAATGACTTGAGGGCGAAAAACGGATAAGCAGTCCGCCCGCGTCGTAGTCCCGCATCGCCTCCAGCGCTTCACGCAGTCTTTTCCGCGTCGGATTCGGTCCGGCGCGCCTCAGCCCTTCCGCCAGCACCTTGCCGGCCAGATAACCTTCGAGCAGGGTGTGGTTCAGATCGATGCCTTTCGGCGCGAATTTCTTGTAATCGTCCTGCAGCTCGCGGGTAATGGCCAGCGCCCGGCTGGCCGGGTCCGGCACGACCTGGACGAGGCCGAGTCCATGCGCAGCTTCCTTTCCGATCCGTTGGACGAGTTGGGGCCCATCCGTGACCGAGAGCGCCAGGAGTTGGGCATCATTGCCGGCCGCGCGCGATTGTTTGACGAACTCTGCGCTGGCGGCGGTGTTGGATACCATGATTACGGCCTGCGGCTGGGAGGGTGACGGTGCGCGCCTTGTCGTGTTCTTTTGTAAGCCGCTGACGCGAGTTGAAGCGGTGTCGGCTGATTGATTTCCGCTCGGCCGGCCGTCAAGCCGGGGTCATCCTGGTAGAGAACGGCCACCGCTGACACAGTGTGCGGTGCTGGGCGATCTTTCCCTCGGCGGAAGCGGCGCGCGGTGAGCGGGGACCGGCGGAGGGCCGACGGGCGGCACGCGCATGGGGTGAAGCCGGGAGCCACCGCCCCTGAACGTCTTTTCGTGACCGAGGATTTGCTCATGGATGCCGCCGGGCATGTGGTGAAAGGGTGCGCCCGCGCCGAGTCGGTGGGCGCGGCTGATGGGACGTGGTGGCGGTGGTAGGGCGAACGCGCGGCAACGCCGCAGGGACAACGTCGTGCCCAAGATGGCGCCCCAGCGGGGGAGCGCGTGTTTGTCGTTAGAGGCACGCGGGAGGTAGTCAGATGCTGCAGGGAATCGATGCGTGGTTTCCCCCCGGGCCGGATACACACTTGACAATGCTGGCGTGCTATTCGGCAATGCGTTTCAGTTCATAGAGCTTTTCAAGCGCTTCGCGCGGGCTGAGCCCGTCCGGGTCGAGCGCGCGCAGCGCGTCGAGCGCGGGGTGCGGCTCCGCTTCGACGGGTTCAGGCGCGGCGGTGAAGAGGTCGGCTTGTGGGCCGTCAGTGATTTCGCGGTTTTCCAGGCGACGCAGCCGACGCTTGGCATCGCGGATGACGCTGCCGGGGATGCCGGCCAATGCCGCAACCTGGATGCCGTAGCTCTGGCTGGCGGGGCCGTCCTCGACTGCGTGCAGGAAGACGATGCTGTGGCCGTGCTCGACGGCATCCAGATGCACATTGGCGCACTCGGCGTAATCCTCGGCGAGCCTCGTCAGCTCGAAGTAATGCGTCGAGAACAAGACGTAGCCGCGATTCTTCTCCAGCAGGTGGCGTGCGATGGCGAAGGCCAGGGCCATGCCGTCGAAGGTCGACGTGCCGCGGCCGACCTCGTCCATCAGCACCAGGCTGTTTTCCGACGCGCCGTGCAGGATCGCCGCGGCCTCGGTCATCTCGACCATGAAGGTGGAGCGGCCCGAGGCGAGGTCGTCGGAGGCGCCAATGCGCGTGTAGATGGCGTCCACCGGTCCGATGCGGGCGGCGCGGGCAGGCACGAAGGCGCCGCAGTGGGCGAGCAGCACGATCAGCGCCACCTGGCGCATGTAGGTCGACTTGCCGCCCATGTTGGGGCCGGTGACGAGCAGCATGCGCCGCGTCGGGTTGAAGCGGCAGTCGTTGGCGATGAAGCTGTCGACCTGGCCTTCCACGACCGGGTGGCGGCCGGCCTCGATCTCCAGCATGAAACTGTCGTCGAACTGCGGGCGGCACCAGTTGGCGCGCACCGAGATGGCGGCGAAGGCGGCAAGGCCGTCCGCCAGCGCCACGGCGCGGGCGATGCGCTGCAGGGCCGGGATGTCTTCGCCGAGCCGCGTCAGCAATTCCTCGTAAAGCAGCTTCTCGCGCGAAAGCGCCCGCTCCTGAGCGGAGAGCGCCTTGTCCTCGAAGGCCTTCAGCTCGGGCGTGATGTAGCGCTCGGCATTCTTCAGCGTCTGGCGGCGGCGGTAGTCGTCCGGCACCTTGCCGGCGTTGGCATGCGTGACCTCGATGTAGAAACCATGCACCCGGTTGTACTCGACGCGCAGGTTGGCGATGCCGCTGCGCGTTCGCTCGCGCGCCTCCAGGTCGAGCAGGTAGGCGCCACAGTTCTGCTGGATGGTGCGCAGTTCGTCGAGCTCGGCGTCGTAGCCGTCATGGATGACGCCGCCGTCGCGCAGCACCGCAGCAGGCTCCGGGGCGATGGCGCGGTTGAGCAGGTCGAGACAGTCGGTCGGCGTGGCGAGATCGGTGCGGAGGGCGCACAGGCCCTCGCTGTTGCCGCCTGCGCCAGCGGGCACCGCAGCGTTTCCAGGCCGGCGAGGCTGTCGCGCAGGGCGGAGAGATCGCGCGGCCGCGCGCTCTTCAGGGCGATGCGTGCCGTGATTCGCTCGACGTCGGCCATGCCGCGCAGCGCCGTTCGGATGGCCTCGAAGGGGCCTTTGCCGGCGTCGCCGGCGAGTTCCGCTACGGCATCATGGCGAGCCGCTGCAGCAGCGTGGTCGGCCAGTGGATGGTGCAGGCAGTGGCGCAGCCAGCGCGATCCCATCGAGGTGCGGCAGTCGTCGAGCAGGGAGAGCAAGGTCGGCGTCGGTTCGCCGCGGAGCGTCTCCGTCAGTTCCAGGTTGCGCCGCGTGGCGGCATCCATGCGCAGCCAGGCGCTCTCGCGCTCGAGGGTGAGCGTGGTGATATGGGCCAGCGCCTGGTTCTGCGTGGTCTTCGCATACTGATAGAGGGCGCCGGCGGCAGCCAGCGCGGCACTCGGCGCCTCCATGCCCGATTCAGGCAGGAACGCGGCGAGGTCGCGCGTGCCGAAGTGCAAAGTCAGTCCGCGCGAGGCGGCGTCGCGGTCGAAATGCCAGTCGGGCAGGCGCCTGATGGAGGCGGTGGCGTTTTCCGGAAAAGTCCGGCGGCGTGCCGTCCGGCACGAGAATTTCCGCCGGACGCAGGCGTTCGAGCTGGGCGGCCAGCGCGCCTGGGCCGATTTCCAGCAGACGGAAATCGCCATTGGCGAGATTCAGCCAGGCCAGGCCGACGAGGTTCCTCTCCGGCGAGATCGCCAGCAGCAGGCTGTCGGACTTGTCGTCGAGCAGCGCCGAATCAGTGAGCGTGCCCGGAGTGACGATGCGTGACACGGCGCGCTCGACCGGGCCCTTCGAGGTGGCTGGATCGCCGACCTGCTCGCAGATCACTACCGATTCGCCCAGTTTCACGAGTCGGGCTAGGTACTGCTCGACGGCATGGAAGGGCACCCCGGCCATGCGAACCGGCTGGCCGGCCGACTGGCCGCGTGTGGTCAGCGTGATGTCGAGCAGGCGTGCGGCTTTTTCGGCGTCCTCGTAGAACAGCTCGTAGAAATCCCCCATGCGGTAAAACAGCAGCAATTCCGGGTACTGCGCCTTCAAGCGCAGGTACTGCTGCATCATCGGGGTGTGCTGATGGAAATCGGCGGGGGTATTCATTGTGGCCGGTTATCTTATCCGATTAAGCCATTCAGGGCGCTTCCCTTGACCTGGTTGGTGCTAAGCTAGAGCAAGTTGACGATTGTCAACAATGAATTAATCAAACTTAAAACAAAACAAACGGGCTTCGATGGCCCATGCTGGAGGAGCGTAGTTGATGAGTCAGCGGCAAACTCAGAATCAGAAAGCAGGCAATGGCAAGGATTTTGCCGTCGATCTGCCGCGTCGTGTTTTTCGTCGCATCAAACGGCACGCCCCCTTGCCGTCCGGCCAGCCCGGCAAGGATGAAATGACGAAGCGCATGCAGCGTTTCCCCCTCTTCGCCAATCTTCCTGTACGCGTGCTCTCAGAGCTCGTTTCCGCCGCCAGGACGCAGGCCTTTCGTGCCGGCGACTACGTTTGGCGTCATGGAGAGCCGGTCAGCCGCGTCGTATTCATCGAGCAAGGCTTCATCAAGGCGTGTCGCCGCAACCGTGAAGGCGTCAGCCGTACCTACGGCCTCTATGGCCCGGGAGACTCGATGGGCATCTACGCCATATGGGCCGGCATGATCTATCCGACGGATGCGGTGGCGATGAACGACGGCATGATGGGAATTTTCATCGAAACGGAAGCGATGCTGAAATTCGCCGAGAAGTATCCGCGCCTGGCTGGCCTGCTGCGCGTTGAAATCGGCCGGTTTGCGGATGCCTTCATCCACAAGATCGAAATCGTCAGTGCCGGCACCGTGCCGCAGCGCCTGGCGGTGCTGATGACACTGCTGATCGAGCGCTACGGTGTCGAAAAGAAAGGCAACAAGGCACGCCTGCCGATAACCCTGACGCTGGAGCAGATCAGTGAGATCGTCGGCGTTCGTCTGGAAACCGTGGCGCGCATCCTGAGCGGATGGAAGAAAGAAGGCTGGCTGAAAATCGATTCGTCCGGCTGTCATTTTGCGCGCCTGGACAAGGTGCGCGAGTTGTTGCCGGACTGACGGCCATCCCCCTTCCTTTCCCGGGAGGGGGTGACGCTCGTTCGCCACGCACCATCGGGTTGGCTTGCGCCGGCTCGCGGAAGTCTGGCGCTAGCGCGTATTCGACTGGGACGGGAAGGCGTCGAGATCAATCCTGGGCTGGGGTTTCCAGCCTTTCTTGCGGTGTTCCGCCACGACCGTGGTGAAGATTCCCCCGCGCACGAAGAATTTTGCCGTCAGGCGCATGAAGCGCGGTCGGGTCGCACGGGCCAGATCGTCGAGGATGCGGTTGGCGACGGCTTCGTGGAAGGCCCCTTCATTGCGGAACGACCAGACATACAGCTTCAGGCTCTTCAACTCGACACAGGTCCGATCCGGGATGTAGTCGAGCACCAAAGTGGCGAAGTCGGGCTGCCCGGTCTTCGGGCAGAGGCAGGTGAACTCCGGAATTTCCATGTGAATCAGGTAGTCCCGCGATGCTTCGGGGTTTGGGAAAGTCTCGAGAGTTTTACTGGGTTTTGCAGGCATGCCGTGCGGATTCGAAGTGAATGGCGAAGGTGGTATTATAAGCACCCAAACCCCTGCGGCGCGGCACCCGATTGCGCGCCGTTTCCCATAAAAAACAGAGCCTTCTGAATACGTGCGTTTAACCAAGCTGAAACTTGCCGGGTTCAAGACCTTTGTCGACCCGACCTCCGTCCTGACGCCGGGCCAGCTTGTGGGGGTTGTCGGCCCCAACGGCTGCGGCAAATCCAACGTGATCGACGCCGTGCGCTGGGTGCTGGGCGAGTCCAAGGCCACCGCCCTGCGCGGAGAATCCATGCAGGACGTCATCTTCAACGGCTCCGGCCAACGGAAGCCCGTCGGCCGCGCCAGCGTCGAGCTGCATTTCGACAATTCCCAGGGCCGCGCCAGCGGCCAGTGGTCGCAGTACACCGAGATCGCGGTCAAGCGCGTGCTCGACCGCGATGGCGAGTCGTCCTACTTCATCAACAACCTGCACGTTCGCCGGCGGGATGTGATCGACCTGTTCATGGGCACCGGCCTGGGGCCGCGCGCCTATGCCATCATCGAGCAGGGAATGATTTCGCGCATCATCGAGGCCAAGCCGGAGGAACTGCGCTTCTTCCTCGAAGAAGCGGCTGGCGTGACCAAGTACAAGGAGCGCCGGCGCGAGACCGAGAACCGCCTCGCCGATGCCCGCGAGAACATCGACCGCGTCGAGGACATCCGCAACGAACTGGGCCACCAGATCGAGAAGCTGGAAGGTCAGGCCGAAGTGGCGAAGCAGTACCAGGAGCTGCACATCCAGCTGACGCGCCGGCAGAATCTGCTTTGGCTCTACAAGCGCAACGAGGCGCGCGACCAGCGTGAGAAACTGGCACGCAATGTCGAGCAGGCCGTCACCCGGCTGGAAGCCGAAACCGCCAGCCTGCGCGATCTGGAATCCCGCGTCGAAACGGCGCGCAGCACCCACTATGCCGCCAGCGATGCCCTGCATGCCGCGCAAAGCGAGATGTTCGCCGCCAACGCCGAGGTGGCGCGCCTGGAAGCCGAGCTCAACCATCTGCGCGACTTGCGGCAGAAGGTCGAGTCGCGCCTGGCCCAACTGACCAGCGAGGATGGCCACTGGCGAAGCCAGGCGGAGACGCTCGATCGCGACGAGGCGCGCTGGAAGGAGTTGCTGGAGAATGCCGTGCAGCGCGTGCAGGGCGCCACGGCGCGCCATGCCGAGGCTGCTGCCCGCCTGCCCGAAGCCGAGGCCGCGCTCAAGGCCGCGGAAGAAACCGCCGGAGTCCTGCGGCGCGAGTTGGCCCAGGTCGAACAGAGCCTGCGCGTCGAGGAGGCGCACAAGAGCCACGCCGACAAGACCCTGGAGGCCCTGACGCAGCGGCGCGGTCGCTTCGAGACCGAACGCGGCCAGATCGCACAACCGGACACCGCGGCGCTGGCTGCCCTGCAGGTGCGCGAGTCAGAACTGAACGCCCAGGTCGAAACGCAGCGCAACCGAGTGGCCGTACTGCAACAGCGCCTGCCCGAGCACGAGGCTCAGCGGCGCGAGGCTGCCGAAGCTCAGGCCAGTGCGCAGAAGCGCCTGACCGAGGCGCAAGCCCGCCGCGATGCCCTCAAGCAGTTGCAAAGCCGCGTCCATCAGGAAGGCAAGCTGGGCGACTGGCTGAAGCGCCATGGGCTGGATACGGCCGAGCCCATCTGGTCCAGCCTGACGGTGGAGCCTGGCTGGGAGACGGCCCTGGAAGCAGTGCTGCGGGAGCGTCTGGGCGCGCTGGCCGGTGTCGATCAGGCGGCTGCCGAGCGCGTGATGACCGACCCGCCGCCTGCAACCCTGGCGCTGGTATTCGCCGGCGATGTCGCCGAGGCGGGCGAAACCGCCGGACTCGAGGGCGATACGCCGCTGCGCGACAAGGTGCGCTGCAACGATCCGCGCTGGGAGCCGGCGCTCACGGAATGGCTCTCGAGCATTTATGTTGCGAACGATCTTGGCGGCCTGGCGGCGCGACGTGCCAACCTGCCGGGCGGGCGCCTGTGGGTGAGCCAGGCCGGCCATATCGTCTCGCGTCACAGCTTCGTCCTATACGCGCCGGAAGCCCGCACGCATGGCGTCATCGAGCGCCAGCGCGAGATCGGCCAATTGGAAGGCGAGTGCATCGTGCTCGAGGACGAAGCCCGCATTGCGGCGGCAACGCTGGCGGCGGCCGAATCCGGGCTGGCCGGGCATCGCAGCCAGCTTGCCGAGGCCCAGCGCGAGGCGCAGGAACTGCAGCAGTTGGCGCACGCCGCCCAGGTCGAGGCAGTGAAGCTGGGCGAGGCGGTGCAGCGCTATGAGACCCGAATGGCGCAGATCAACGCTGATCTTGCGGAAGTCGCCACTGCCGAGGAAACCGAACGCAACCGTCGATTGATCGCTGACGGCGAGGTGGGGCGGCTGACTTTGGCGGCACAGGAGCTGCGCGGCAGGCTGGAGGCGGCGATCGAGGAGAGCCGCAAGCGCGACGCGGCGCTGCGGGAACAGCGCACCGTGGAGCAGGCGCTGGCCCGCGAACTGCAGGAATCGCATTTCGCCGAGCGCGAGTGTTCCGGCAAGCTGGAGGAGATCGGTCGCGCGCGCGATGTGGCGCGCGAGCAGATCGAGCGCATTTCGGCCGAGATGGCCGCGCGGCGCCAGGAGGTCGAATCCATCAGCGAGGGTGCCACCGAACAGCTATTGCAGCATGCGCTGGCGGCGCGCCAGGGGCGCGAGGGTGCGCTGGCGTCGCATCGCGACACGCTCGAAGGCGTCGCCGCCGAACTGCGCCAGCTCGAAGAAGCGCGCCTGAAGACGGAACAGGGGCTGAATCCCCTGCGCGACCGGATCAGCGACCTGCGCCTCAAGGAGCAGGCCGCCCAGCTCAACGAGGAACAATTCGCCGCCCGCCTGGCCGAGGCCAACGCCAACGAGGAGGAACTGGCGCCCGAGCTGACGCGCGAGGTCAGGGAACCGCTGCTTGCCGGCGACATCGCGCGCCTGTCCAGCGAGATCGAGGCGCTCGGCGCGGTGAACCTGGCGGCGCTCGACGAACTCAACACATCGCGCGAGCGCAAGGGTTTCCTCGACAGCCAGTCCGAGGACCTCAATCAGGCCATCGCCACGCTGGAAGATGCCATCCGCCGCATCGACCGCGAAACGCGCGAGCAACTGCAGGACACCTACAACAACGTGAACCGCCAGTTCGGCATCCTCTTCCCGCAGCTCTTCGGCGGCGGCGAGGCGAAGCTGATCCTCACCGGCGAGGAACTCCTCGACTCGGGCATTCAGGTGATGGCGCAGCCGCCGGGCAAGAAGAACAGCAGCATCCACCTGCTTTCGGGCGGCGAAAAGGCGCTCACTGCCATCGCCCTGGTGTTCTCGTTGTTCCAGCTCAATCCTGCTCCGTTCTGCATGCTCGACGAGGTGGATGCCCCGCTCGACGACAGCAACACCGAGCGCTTCTGCGACATGGTCAAGCGCATGTCGGTGCAGACGCAATTCCTCTTTATCACCCACAACAAGATCACCATGGAGATGGCCCGCCAGCTGGTCGGCGTCACCATGCAGGAGCAGGGCGTCTCGCGTGTGGTCGAAGTGGACATCGAGGAAGCTCTGCGCATGGGTGACGAGGCGGTGCCGGCATGAGCGACCTGCAGCTCTCGCTCATCGGCTTGGGCGTCGTCCTGGTGGCGACGGTGTTCGCCTACAACAAGTGGCAGGAACGCAAGCATCGCAAGCTTGCCGAACGCGTCTTTCGGGGCAACCATCCCGACGTGCTGCTCGGCAACCGGCAAGCTGTATCAGCCGAGGCCGGCGAGGAACGGATCGAGCCCGGCATGCAGATGCCGGCAGGTGAGATACAGGTGGCCGCCGCCGAGACCGCTACCGCCGCGTCAGGCGAGGCGCTGACCGAGGCGCGCGACTTGGGTGAGGCGGTGGAGCCGCCGGATGAACTGGCCGATCCGGCCATCGATTGTGTCGTCCGCTTCGAGTCCGCGGAACTGATCGGCGGGCCCTATCTCTGGCAGGCGCAGCATCAGGCCATGGGCAAGCTGACCAAGCCGCTGTGCTGGTGTGGCCTGAACGAGGGTGTCGGGCTCTGGGAACGGGTGACAGCCAACGGCGTCGGCGACTACCGCCGGCTGCGCGTGGCCCTGCAGCTGGCCGATCGCCGGGGTCCGCTGGCCGACGCCGAGCTGACCATCTTCCTTAATGGGGTGCAACGCCTCGCCGACGAATTCCTTGCCGTGGCCGATCTGCCGTCGCGCAACGACGTGCTGAAGCGTGCCG
The DNA here is from genome assembly GCA_016703785.1 of Betaproteobacteria bacterium. GTDB lineage: Bacteria > Pseudomonadota > Gammaproteobacteria > Burkholderiales > Rhodocyclaceae > Desulfobacillus. The sequence goes on along the minus strand of JADJBM010000009.1, from coordinate 187,637 downwards.
GCGAGATCGACCGATTCTGTGCCGGCGTGGATATCCAGATCGGCGTCAATCTCGTTGCCGCCGGTGCCCCCTTCGCCGGCACCAAGCTGCGGGGCCTGACCGAAGCGGCCGGCATGACGCTGCGCGAGGACGGCATGTTCCACGCCGACGACGACGCGGGCGCTACGTTGTTCATGCTGTCCAACCTGGAGGCGGTGCCGTTTTCCGCCGAAGAGATGAAAGCGCTGACCACCCATGGCGTCACCTTCACGCTCGACGTGCCGCGCGTCGCCGGCGGCCCGCTCGTCTTCGACCGCATGATCGCGCTGGCCAAGCAGTTCTCCGACAGCCTCGGCGGCACGTTGGTCGACGACAATCGTACCCCGCTGTCCGGCAGCGCCCTGGACGTCATCCACGACAAGATCGTTGAGGTCGAGCAGCGCATGGCGGAGCAGGGCCTGGTCGCCGGTGGGACGCAGGCACTGCGCCTCTTTTCCTAGGGAAACATGGGGGCGTCGCGCGAAGCTGCCGAGCGGGCCGGGGCGCTGCGCGACGAGATCGAGCGGCACGACTTCGCTTATTACGTGCTCGATGCGCCGATCGTGCCGGACGCAGAGTACGATCGCCTCTTCCGCGAGTTGCAGGCACTCGAAGCGGAACATCCCGAGTTGTCCATACCCGATTCTCCGACACAGCGCGTTGGCGGCAGACCCTTGCCGGAATTCGCCCCGGTGCGTCACGCCGTTCCAATGCTGTCCATCAAGACCGAGACCGATACAGGCCCCTCGGGCGCGATTAATTTCGATGCCCGCGTGCGCCGCGCCCTCGGTCTTGGCGAGGATGCGCCCGCCGTGGAATACGCAGCCGAGCTGAAGTTCGATGGCCTGGCCATCAGCTTGCGCTACGAGGCGGGTATCCTCGCCAGGGCGGCGACGCGGGGCGATGGCGAGACCGGCGAGGATGTGACCCAGAACGTGCGCACGATCCACCGCATTCCACTCCGTTTGCGCGGCGCGGCGATACCCGAGTTGCTGGAAGTACGCGGAGAGGTGTTCATGAGCCGGCCCGATTTCGAGCACTACAACGCCCGGCAGCGCGAACGAAACAAGCCTGCGCTGGTGAATCCGCGCAACGGTGCCGCCGGCAGCATCCGACAGCTCGACCCGAAAATTGCCGCCGAGCGCCCCCTCTCTTTTTATGCCTACGGTCTGGGGGAAGTCAGCGGCTGGCCGCTGCCTGACAGCCACGGCGGCGTGCTCGATGCGCTCGAGAAATTCGGCATACCGGTCTGTGAGCACCGCACCGTAACGCTCGGAGCGGACGGCCTGGTGGCGTTTCATGCGCGCATTCTGGCATTGCGCGATGCGTTGCCCTTCGACATAGATGGCGTGGTGTACAAGGTCAATTCGCGGGTATTGCAGGAACGTCTCGGTTTCAGTACGCGAGAGCCTCGCTGGGCGGTGGCGCACAAGTATCCCGCGCAGGAGGAGCTTACGGAGGTGCTCGGGATAGAGGTCCAAGTAGGCCGTACCGGGAAACTTACTCCGGTTGCACGCCTGAGACCTGTCTTTGTGGGCGGCGTCACCGTGACCAATGCCACCTTGCACAACGAGGATGAAATACGGCGCAAGGACGTGCGTGTTGGCGATACGGTGATTGTGCGTCGGGCGGGCGATGTGATTCCGGAGGTGTTTGCCGTTATCAAGGAGCGGCGGCCGAAATACGTCGGTCAGCAGGAGCAATGGAGTCTTGCCAAGGCTGTTGCTGACAGGTGCCCTGCCTGCCAGAGCGCTATCGAGCGGGCGGAAGGTGAAGCGGACTGGCGTTGTACTGCCGGCTTGTACTGCCCGGCGCAGCGCAAGCAGGCCATCCTCCACTTTGCATCCCGCCGCGCCCTCGATATCGAGGGGCTCGGGGAGAAGCTCGTCGACCAACTGGTCGAGCAGGATTTGGTGAGGTCCGTTGCCGACTTGTACGATGCTGACCGGATCAATGTCGAAGCGCTCGCCGACCTCGAACGCATGGGCGAGAAATCGGCGCAGAATATCGTCGAGGCCATCGGGAAGTCGAAAGACACCACATTGGCGCGGCTGATCTATGCGCTGGGCATCCGCAATGTCGGCGAAGCAACGGCGAGGGATCTGGCGCGGCACTTCGGCGACCTGGCGGCGCTGATGACGGCCGATGTCGAGGAACTGCAGCGGGTGCGCGATGTCGGCCCGGTGGTGGCCGAGAGCATCGCGCGCTTCTTCGCGGAGGGACACAACAGCGAGGTGATCGCCCGGCTCGAGCAGGCCGGCGTGCGCGGCCGTGCCGAGCCGCGCCAGGCTGACGCGCGCGCCGTCCTGCAGGGACTGACTTTCGTCCTCACGGGCATTTTGCCGACGCTGTCGCGCGAGGAGGCGGCCGCGCTGATCGAAAGGAAGGGCGGCAAGGTGAGCGGCTCGGTGTCGAAGAAGACCGATTACGTCGTCGCCGGCGAGGACGCCGGCTCCAAGCTGGAAAAGGCCCGCGCGCTGGGGGTCGCCATTCTCAGCGAGGACGGCCTGCGGCAGTTGTTAGGGAATTCATCTTGAGGGAGCGTAATCGATGAAAAAGATCACCAAAGCCGTGTTTCCCGTCGCCGGCATGGGCAGCCGCTTTCTGCCGGCCACCAAGGCCAGCCCGAAGGAAATGATGCCCGTCGTCGACAAACCGCTCATCCAGTATGCGGTGGAGGAAGCAGTGGCCGCCGGTATTACCGACATGGTGTTCATCACCGGCCGCAACAAGCGCGCCATCGAGGACCACTTCGACAAGGCCTACGAGATGGAGAGCGAGCTCGAGGCGAAGGGCAAGCACGAACTGTTGCGCCTTGTGCAGGAGACCGTACCGGCGCATATCAACTGCATCTACATCCGCCAGGCCGAACCGCTCGGGCTCGGACACGCCGTACTGTGTGCGGCGCCGGTGGTGGGCGATGAGCCCTTTGCTGTGCTGCTGGCCGACGACCTCATCGATGCCGATCCGCCGGTGCTGAAGCAGATGGTGGATGTCTTTGACGCGCATCCGAACAGCCTGCTCGGCGTGCAGAACGTGCCGCCCACCGATACCGGCGCCTACGGCATCGTCTGCATCGAGCCGGACGGGGATGGCATGCAGCAGGTGACCGCAATCGTCGAAAAGCCTGCGCCCGAGCAGGCACCCTCGAATCTGGCCGTGATCGGCCGCTATATCCTCACCCCGCGGATTTTTCACCATCTGCGCCGCGTTCAGACGGGTACCGGCGGCGAGATCCAGCTGACCGACGCCATCGCTGCCCAACTCGCCGAGGAGACGGTGCTGGCCTTCCCCTTCCATGGCATCCGTTACGACTGCGGCTCCAAGCTCGGCTACCTCAAGGCGACCATCGCCTTTGGACGCAAGCACGCGGAGGTCGGCCAGGCCTTTACGGAATACCTGGCCAGTCTGAACATCGGCGGCCGTCCCTGATGCTCTCAGCAGACGAGGCGCGGAGCGTGTACGACGAGGCCGATCTCGTCGTCTCCGCGCAGGACGCGGCGGCCGCGGTGCAGCGCGTTGCCGCCGAGATTGAGGCGGCGATGCGGGACACGCATCCGCTTGTCCTGTCCGTCATGGGCGGTGCGGTGATCTTCACCGGCCAGCTGCTGCCGCTGCTGGCCTTTCCTCTCGAATTCGATTATCTCCACGTCACCCGCTACGGCGATACCACCACCGGCGGCGAGCTGTCATGGATCGTGTCGCCTCGTGCGCCCATTGCGGGCCGCACCGTGCTGGTGGTGGATGACGTACTCGACGAGGGCATTACGCTCGCTGCAGTGAAGCGGCGCCTGCTCGAGCAGGGTGCGAAGGAGTGCCGCATCGCCGTCTTCGCCGACAAGGACCTCGGCCGGGCCAAGCCCGTCACCGCGGATTTCATCGGCGTGCGCCTGCCCAACCGCTATGTCTTCGGTTTCGGCATGGACGTCAAGGGCGCCTGGCGCAACCTGCCGGCGGTGTATGCGGTGAAGGGGGTGTGAGAAACCGGCCTCAGCCGTAAATCCTGCACATCAGCGGAATGGATGTGCGCGGGGCCGAGGCGCCGATGACGAAGAAGACCAAGGTGACGGCGACGAGGATCAGGGCCAGGCGGTGCCGGCGCAGGAATCCCCGCATGCCTGCGGGACCTAGGCCGCTTCGCGGCCGGCGCGGCGCCGCTCGTGTTCCTTCAGGTGGCGCTTGCGCAGGCGGATGGACTTCGGCGTGATCTCGACCAGTTCGTCGTCGGCGATGAATTCCACCGCGCTCTCCAGCGTGATCTGGATCGGCGGCACCAGCACGATGGCCTCGTCCTTGCCGGAGGAACGCACGTTGGTGAGCTGCTTGGTCTTGACCGGGTTGACCACCAGGTCGTTGTCGCGGCTGTTGACGCCGATGATCATGCCTTCATAGAGCGCCTCGCCCGGGCTGACGAACATGCGGCCGCGCTCCTGCAGCTTCCACAGGGCGTAGGCGACGGCTTCGCCCTGCTCAGCGGAGATGAGCACGCCGTTGCGCCGCTCGGCGATGTCGGCCTTCATTGGGCCGTAGTCGTCGAAAACGTGGCTCATGATGCCGGTGCCGCGCGTCATGGTGAGGAAGTCGCCCTGGAAGCCGATCAGGCCGCGCGCCGGGATGCGGTATTCCAGTCGTACACGGCCCTTGCCGTCTGGCTGCATGTCCTGCAGGTCGCCGCGACGTTCGCCGAGGGCTTGCATGACGGCGCCCTGGTTGGCTTCCTCGCAGTCCACGGTGAGGAACTCGAACGGCTCGCATTTCACGCCGTCGATCTCCTTGAGCACGACGCGGGGCCGCGATACGGCCAGTTCGTAGCCTTCGCGGCGCATGTTCTCGAGCAGGATGGTGAGGTGCAGTTCGCCGCGGCCGGAGACGAGGAATACATCCGCATCCTCGGTCTCTTCGAGCTTCATGGCGACGTTGCTCATCAGTTCGCGGTGAAGGCGCTCGCGCAACTGGCGGCTGGTGACGTACTTGCCTTCCTTGCCGGCGAGCGGCGAGGTATTGACCTGGAAATTCATGGTCAGCGTCGGCTCGTCCACGGTCAGCAGGGGCAGGGCCTCGGGCTGGTCGGGTTCGCAGATCGTGACACCGATGCCGATATCCTCGATCCCGTTGATCAGAACGATGTCGCCGGCCTCGGCGACGTCGGTGAGGACGCGTTCGAGACCCCTGAAGACCTGCACCTGGTTGACGCGCGCCTTGAGCGGCTCGTCGTCCTCCGGGCCCTTCATGACGAGCACGTTCTGCAGCGTGCCGATCTTGCCGCGCGTGATGCGGCCGATACCGATGCGGCCGACGAAGCTGGAGTAGTCGAGCGAGCAGATGCGCAATTGCAGCGGTCCCTCGGCGTCGACCTCGGGTTGCGGCACATGCTTGAGGATGGCCTCGAAAAGCGGACGCATGTCCGTGCCGGGTTGGCTGGCGTCGAGCATGGCGTAGCCATTCAGGGCGGAAGCGTATACCACCGGGAAATCGAGCTGTTCCTCGGTGGCACCGAGTTTGTCGAAGAGGTCGAAGGTGTGATTGATGACCCAGTCCGGTCGTGCGCCGGGGCGGTCGATCTTGTTGATGACGACAATGGGTTTCAGGCCCAGCGCCAACGCCTTGCGCGTGACGAAGCGCGTCTGCGGCATGGGTCCCTCGACGGCGTCGACCAGCAGCAGCACGCTGTCGACCATCGTCAGTACGCGCTCGACCTCGCCGCCGAAATCGGCATGACCCGGGGTGTCGACGATGTTGATGTGGGTGCCTTCGTACTCGATGGCGCAGTTCTTCGCCAGGATGGTGATGCCACGTTCCTTCTCCAGGTCGTTGGAGTCCATGACGCGCTCCTCCACCTGCTGGTGGGCGGCGAACGTCCCGGACTGCCTGAGGAGCTTGTCGACGAGGGTCGTCTTGCCGTGGTCGACGTGGGCGATGATGGCGATGTTTCGAATGGCGCGTGTCATTGTGCAGTGCGGCATGAAAAAAGTTCGACAGTATAACACCTTAGCGCAGCCTGCCTCATCCCCATGTTAGAATTCCCTGTAACAGCATTACCGTACAAACTGATTAAAATCATATGCTTGCGATTATCGGTGGTAGTGGCCTCACGCAATTGGCCAATTTGACGGTGGAGCGACGCGAAGTCGTGCGTACGCCCTATGGCGAACCTTCGGGGCCGCTGACCTTCGGCCGCCTATGCGGACAGCCAGCGGTATTCATCGCGCGCCATGGCTACGGCCACACCATCCCGCCACATGAGGTGAACTACTGCGCCAACCTGTGGGGACTCAAGCAGGCGGGCGCAACCTGCATCGTCTCGATCGCTTCGGTGGGCGGCATTCGCGCCGACCTCAGCCCCGGCGCGATCGTCATCCCGCACCAGATCATCGACTACACTTGGGGCCGGAAAGCCACCTTCCACGAAGGCGGCGACGCGCCAGTAGTGCACATCGACTTTACCCAACCCTATGATCCCGAACTGCGCCACGCCCTGCTGGAGGCCGCGCGCGATGCCGGACAGGCGGTGGTCGACGGCAGCGTTTATGCCGCAACGCAGGGACCGCGTCTTGAGACGGCGGCGGAAATCAACCGCCTCGAGCGCGACGGGGTGGACATCGTCGGCATGACGGGCATGCCGGAGGCCGCCCTGGCTCGCGAACTGGAGTTGCCCTATGCCGCCCTCACGGTGGTTGCCAACCACGCCGCCGGGCGCGGCGATAGCAAGCAGGGCATCCAGTTCGCCAGCCTGGAGGACATTCTTCGTGAAACCATGGGGCGGGTCCGCCGCATCATCGAAATGATCTGCATCGACGGCAAGTGATCAGGGACATCCTCAAGATGGGCGACCCGCGCCTGCTGCAGGCCTCCCGCCCGGTGGAGGCCTTCGGCACGCCGGAGCTGCACGCGCTGATCGGCGACATGCAGGACACCATGCGCGCTGCCAATGGGGCGGGGCTGGCGGCGCCGCAGATCGGCGTCAGCCTGCGCGTAGTGATCTTCGGCTTCGAGTCGAATCCGCGTTACCCGCAGGCTGAGCCGGTGCCGTTTACCATCCTGGTCAATCCGGTATTGACACCGCTCTCCGAAGCCCTGGAGGAGGGATGGGAAGGTTGCCTGTCGGTGCCTGGCCTGCGCGGCATGGTGCCGCGCTGGTCGCGCCTGGGATATCGCGGTTTCGACGTCGAAGGCACGCTGATCGAACGCGAGGCGACGGATTTCCACGCCCGTGTGGTGCAGCATGAGTGCGACCACCTTGACGGCATCCTCTACCCTATGCGCATCCGCGACTTTACCCGGTTCGGCTACACCGACGTTCTTTTTCCGGACGCCGACATTCCCGAAGACTGAAGGCTGATCAGAGGAAAATGCAGGATTCGAGGTGCCCGGCGAGTTCCTTTTCGGCAGACTTCGTATAGTCCTTCTCGAAGCGATCCGTCACCAGATGTGCAGTGGGACCGTCGAGCTTCTCGTTGAGCAAGCCCATGAAAGCGGGCGGGGCGACCAGAATGAGGCGTTCGATCTGGCCGCTGCTGCGGCCATGGTTCAGTTCGCGCGCCAGTTCCTGGGCAAAATTGCGCGCTTCGTTGGTTTTCGGGTCGGTCTTCGGCTGGCTGGCGCGATGACCGGTTCCCGGGCTGTGCATCTGGCCTGGCCTGTCGCTGACGAGATCCGATGCCTTCTCGCGGCTTTCCGGATGCTTCAGCTCCTTCAGCAGTTGGAGGCCTTTCTTTGGACCGTTGTTGGAATACAGCTTCGCTTGGCTGGCGTTGGCGACAAGAATCCAAGTTGTGGTCATATGGCTACTCCCTTGAAGATGCTAGACTTATTGCGGACGGCAAGGAAATCTGATTTCAGTTTGTCACAACAATACACCAAATGCGAACTGCCCGAAGAGGCTTGGAATTGGATAGAGAGGGTTAGGCAGTCATGTTTCTTTTCAGCAAAGAGGAAGATTCTCCCCGCCTGAAACAGCTGCGGGCGCTGTCGCTTTTTTCAACCCTGAGTCCGCGCGAGCTGAAGACGGTGGATGGCCTTCTGCACGAACGTAACTATCTGCAGGACGAAGTGATCTTCGACCAGGGTGAAGAGGGTCAGGCGCTCTACATCATCGAATCCGGCAAGGTATTGATCTGTCGCCAGGGCCGGCCGACGGAAGGCAAGATTGCGGAACTGGGCCCCAGCCGTCTCTTCGGCGAACTGGCGCTGCTCGATAATTCGCCGCGCGCTGCGCAGGCGCGCGCGGCGGAAAACTGCACGCTGGCGGTGCTGTTCCGCGCCGACTTCCTCGGTCTGCTGGAAACCCATGCCGTCATCGCCTCGAAAATATCCCTGCAACTGGCACGCCACATCGGCCAGCGCCTGCGCGAAACCGTCACCGCGCCGGGGAGCCAGTCCGAATGAACCGCAGCTCAGGGCCGGTCGTCTGGATCGGCATCATCGTTTCGACTTGTCTGCTGCTTTTTCTCTTCAAGAAGATACTCTGGCTGGTGGTGCCTTTCCTGCTTGCACTGATCATCTACTACTTCCTGCAGCCGGCGACGCACCGCCTGGTGCTGCACGGCTTCAGCCGCAAATCTGCCGCCGCCATCACCGGTGGCGGCTTCATCCTGCTCCTGCTGATCTGCGTGGCCCTTTTGTTTCCCTGGATCAGTTCGCACGCGGTCGGCTGGCAGGTGTCGCTGGCGCGCTATGTCGAGGGCGGCAGCCTCCTGTTGCAGAAGACGATGGCAGGGCTGGAAACACAGTTCTCTTTTCTCGAGCGTGCCAGCCTGAGCCGCAATGTCAGCGAGCAGATGGCCGGTTTTACCGAAACCTTTGCCCAGCGCCATCTTGCCGATTTCGTCCTGACTGTGGCTGCCTGGCTGCCTTCGCTGCTGCTGGCGCCGTTTCTCGCCTTCTTCTTCCTTCGCGATGGACGCCGCTTCACGAAATTCATCGGCAATGCCGTGCCCAACGCCTTTTTTGAACGCACGCTTTATCTGATCCATGAAATGGACAAGACCGCGCGCGCCTATTTCCAGGGGCTGATCAACCTGACCATCCTCGATACCATCGCGCTGGCGGTCGGCCTGTGGGTGATTGGGCTTTCTGGCGCGCTGATGCTCGGCCTCGTTTGCGCGGTCCTGGCGTGGGTGCCCTATGTTGGGTCCATTCTCGGCTGCCTGCTGGTAGTGCTGGTGGCCGCAACGGACTTTCCCCTCGATCCGTGGATGGCCTATGGCGCCATCATCGTCTTTCTCCTGGTGCGGCTGCTCGACGATTTCGTTTTCATGCCGCTCACCATCGGTCGCAGTCTGCGCATGCATCCGCTGCTCACCGTTCTGATGATCTTTGTCGGCGGGGCCGTGGCGGGCGTGGCGGGACTGATGCTGGTGCTGCCGTTGCTGGGCATCGCGATGGTGGTGGGCGAGACGGTCGGCCTGATTGTCACCGACCCGCGTCTGCAGGCGCGCTACGCACACGCACGCCGGCTCAGGACACAACAGGCCGCAGCCGACCTTCAGGCCTGATTGGCCGGCAGAGTGACGCGGGCGATCAGTCCGCCGCCCTCGCGCGGCAACAGATCGAAGCGTCCGCCATGGCCTTGCACCACTCGGTTGACGATGGCGAGGCCCAGTCCAGCGCCGGAAGCGCCGGTGCGCGCCGCCTCAAGTCGGGTGAAAGGCAGCTTGAGGCGCTCGGCTTCATCTTCTGGAATGCCCGGCCCGCGGTCAAGCACGTCCAGCACGATTCGGTCCCCTTCGCGACGCGTTGCCACCTCGACTGCGGTCGTCTCGCCGCCGTGGCGCAGGGCGTTGTTGATGAGATTGGAGACGAGGCGGAGCAGGGCGAGCGGGCGCAGCATGAGCGGTCGCAGCTCGGCCAGCCGCAGTTCGATGCGGGCGCCGCGCCGTTGCAGGGGCGCGGCGATGTGGGCGATGACGCTGTTGAGGTCGGTCGGTTCCGGCGGCTCACCTTCGGTGTCGCGGGCGAAGTCGAGGAACTGGCCGATGATCTTGTCCATCTCGTCGATGTCGGCGCTGATGCCGTCCCGTGCGGCAGCGTCGGCACTCATCTCGGCGGCGAGCCGCAATCGCGTGAGCGGCGTGCGCAAATCGTGCGAGATGCCGGCGAGAATCAGGGCGCGGTCGTCGTCGAGACGGGTAAGGTCGTACGACATCTGGTTGAAGGCGTGCGTCACGCTGCGGATCTCGTCCGGACCGGTTTCCGTCAGCGGCGCAGGATGGCGTCCACGGCCGATATCGCGTGCCGCATCGGCCAGCGTTTTGAGCGGACGCGTCACGCGAAACATGATGAGGTAAGCGCCGGCGAGCGCCAGCAGCAGGGCGGCAGATCCCCAGCCCAGCCATTGCAGAGGTAGCTTTCGCTCGACGCGCTCTCGCGGCAACATCAACCAGTACTCGTCGTCCTGGATGCGGAAGCTGACCCAGAAGCCGTCTTCCTCGTCACGCGCCAAGCTGAAGCGTGTCTCTGCACCCAGTTTGGCGCGTACCTCTTGTGCGACCAGTTGGAGGTGAGGGGCGTTCTCGGGCAGCGGCGCGACGAGCTCGTCGTCATCGACCGGGTAGATGCGGATGCCCTCCTTGTCGGAAAGCTCAAGGAGCAGTTCGCGCCGCTTGTCGGGCTGCGCCGTAACGAGGGCGCTGCGGCTGAGATTGACGATGCTGACTACCATCTGGGCCAGTTGCCGTGCGCGCGGCTCGCGCTGCAAGCTGGCGAATATTGCCGCCCAGGCTATGACGGATAGCACCATCAGCAGGGCGAGCAGGAGGAAGGTGCGCCAGAGCAGGCTTTTGGGAAGCACTTTCACTGTTGTTGGCCGTCTGGAACAAATACGTAGCCGAAGCCCCAGACGGTCTGGATGTAGCGTGGCTTGGATGGATCCTCCTCGACCAGCTTGCGCAGACGCGAAATCTGCACGTCGATGGCGCGATCGAAGACTTCGTATTCGCGGCCACGCGCCAGTTCCATCAGCTTGTCGCGCGAGAGCGGCTGGCGCGGGTGGAGCAGCAGCGCCTTGAGCACGGCGAATTCGCCGGTGGTCAGGGCATGCTCCTCGCCCTTGCGGGCCAGGTTTCGGGTGGCGAGGTTGACGCAAACCGAGCCGAAGCGGACCTCGCCTTCTTCCACAGCGGGCGCCCCTCCCGGGAGGGGCGCGGCGCGCCGGCGCAGCACGGCGTGGATCCGTGCCACCAGTTCGCGCGGATTGAAGGGCTTAGGCAGGTAGTCGTCGGCGCCCATTTCCAGGCCGACGATGCGGTCGATTTCGTCGCCTTTGGCGGTGAGCATGATGATCGGTACGGTGTTCTTGCTGCCGCGCAGCCTGCGGCAGATGGACAGCCCGTCCTCTCCAGGCATCATGAGGTCAAGCACGATCAGGTCGAAGCCTTCCCGGGTCAGCGCCTTGTCCATGGCGACCGCACCATCTACGGCCTTTACGGCAAAACCCTGCCCGCCCAAATAACGGTTGAGCAACTCACGCAGCCGTTGATCATCGTCTACGACGAGAATTTTCTGTCTGTTTTCAATCATGGGCGAATCCTACCGGGAGCGCCGCCGGCTTTCCAGTCGATATGGCCCGGTTGGTAAGCGCATGTTGCCGGCAGCGCCGGCCGCAACAAAGATTTACAAACTTTCCCGGTTTCAACACAGACCATTTACAAACGCCGCCTAGGATGCCTCCAACGCCTGAACGTATGGGCGTAGAGAAACAGAACATCCATCCTTTTGAGGAGAAAGAAATGAAACCCTTGTTCGTCAGCATGCTTCTAGCCGGAATGGCCACGCTTTGGCTGTCGGCGCCTGCCCAGGCACGCCCTCACGACCCCGGGATCAATGCTCGGCAACACCAGCAGCAGCGCATCGGCCAAGGAGTCCGTTCCGGCGACTTGACACGGAGCGAGGTTCGCCGTCTAGAGGGCGAACAGCGCCACATCCGGCGGGAGGAACGCCGCTACTTGTCGGACGGACATCTGTCCCGTGCCGAGCGGGCCGATCTGCGTCACGATCAGAACCGGGCCAGCCGACACATCTACGATGAAAAACACGATGGACAGCAGCGCCAGGGCTGGCAAAATAGCGTCAGGCGCGATCCGGGCGTGAATGCGCGCCAACACAACCAGCGCGATCGAATGCGCGATGGAATTCGCGACGGCAGCCTGACGCGGCAGGAAACGCAGGACCTGCGCGGCGAACAGAAGGCTATCCGTGCCGAGGAACGCCAGTACAAGTCGGATGGCGTGCTGACGCGCAACGAGCGCCAGGATTTGAGGCAGGACCAGCGCGTGGCGAGTCAGCATATTTACCAGGAGAGGCATGACGCCGAACAGCGTTTCTGAAGCCAAGGATGAAGAACACCCGCAAGGACAGGAGTTGGAACGGATGAAACCTCTGGTTTCAATTGCGGGCGTACTGTGCGTTCTGGCAGTCAGTGTCCAGGCGCATGCGCAGCCTTCAGGGGATTCCTCGCGGCGCAACGAACGTTACCAGCAGCAACGCGAACAACGGCAGGATCAGACATTCCATCACCGCCAGCGGGAGCGCGGGGACGGCGAGAGCCGCCCCGGCCGGCTGACGCCGGAAGAACGCCAGCAATTGCGGCGCGACATCCGCGAGCATGGCCGCGAAGTCTACCGCGATCGCCCGCCCCGCAACTGATTTCGGATTGGGGCTTGTTCTCGAAACCCGATCATCCATGGAGAGAGCGATGAGAAACATTTCCATCCTGCTGATTGCTGCTTTGTCCTTCGGCGCGATTGCTGCTGAAGGCAGCCGTCCTCCTGCCGGCGATGCCAAGCGTCAGGATTCGCAGTCGGCGATGAAGAAACACGTTCTTGACCACATCGATGCCAAGATCCGCATCTTGCAGTCTGCCAAGGCCTGCGTGCGGGCAGCATCCGACATAAAAGCCATGGTTGCCTGCCACGAACAGGAAAGAAAGCAGACGAAGGAACTCAAGGAGCAGGCGCGCGCCGTTATCCAGCAGCGGAAGCCCCCGTCCCAGCCCGCTGGGGAGCGATAGGATTTCTTCCGGAAGGCAGCGAATACATGGAAATGAAACAAGTCAATGCAGGCAAGCTGCGTTCTATCGGCTACGATGCCGGCGCGCGCCTCCTGCACGTAGAGTTCGATGATCGCAGGCTGGTCGAATATGCCGGGGTGCCGCAGGAGACCTGGCGGCGCTTCAGCACCGCCGGCTCGATGTGGAGCTACTTCAGGGACAACATCGAAGACGAGTACACCGCAAGGCGCATCAAGTAAAGGCCTATAAGGGGCGGAATGCGTCGGGTAGAATTCCGCACGTGAAACTCCTCGCATTGGAATCCTCATCGGATCTCTATACCGCAGCGCTATTCCTCGATGGCCGCATCGTCGAAAAGGAAAGCGGACGCGGTATTTCGCACTCCGAGATCGCGCTGCCGCTGGTGCAGGCCCTGCTCGACGAACAGAAAACGGCTCTGGCCGACCTGGACGGCATCGCCTACGGTGCCGGGCCGGGGGCGTTTACCGGCCTGCGGCTGGCCTGCAGCGTGGCGCAGGGTCTGGCCATCGGGACCGGCCTGCCCGTCCTGGGCATCGGCAGCCTAGAGGCGTTGGCGCTCGGCGCAGGCGACGGATTGGTGTATGCCTGCACCGATGCGCGGATGAGCGAGGTGTATTGCGCCGCCTATCTGGTAAGCGGAGATTCCTTGGAGACGATCATCGCGCCAGTCGTGTGCGCACCGGGCGAAGTGCCTGTTCCGCCTGGGCAAGACTGGCTGGGGTGCGGCAGCGGCTTCGCGGCCTATGCAGATGTGCTCGCCGTAAGGCTGGGTAGGGCGATGCGCGGGGTGGATCCGGACGCGCGTCCGCGGGCCGCCAACCTGCTGCGGCTGGCTGCGCCGCGTGTTGTGCGGGGCGAGGGCATCGATGCGGCGCTGGCCGCGCCGATGTATGTGCGCGACAAAGTGGCCATGACCACCCGCGAGCGCATTGCCCTGGGCGGCAAGGCATGAGCGCCGTACTGAAAAGCGCGGCAAATTTCACGCCGATGCAGCCGGAGGACGTCGATGCCGTGCTGATCATTGAGCAGGATGCCTATCCCTTTCCGTGGACACGCAGCAACTTCGCCGATTCGCTTGCTGCCGGCTACAGCGCATGGTGCTGCCGCGTCGATGAAGCGCTGGCCGGCTATGCCGTGATGATGCTAGTGCTGGACGAAGCTCACCTGCTCAATGTCACCGTTGCGCCGAACTGGCAGCGGCGTGGATACGGGCTGCTGATCATGCAGCATCTTTTTTCGGTTGCGCGAACGCATGGGGCAAAGCGCATGTTTCTCGAAGTGCGTCCTTCCAACGCGCCGGGTCAGGGGCTTTACAATCGGCTCGGGTTCGCACCAATCGGCCGGCGGCGAGGTTACTATCCCGCCGGTTCGCAACGAGAGGACGCAGTGGTAATGGCGATGGAGCTATGACGCGCCGGGACAGCATTCTGCGCGAGTTGGGGCTCGCGCCGCTGTGGCGGCTGCGGGAGTGCGCCGGACAGGATACGCAGGGCGATATGCTTCCAGCCGCGGCTGCGCCCGCGGGCATTTTGCCGTCGCCGGTTGTTGCGCAGGCACCTGTGCAGGGTGCGCGTGCGCAACACATCGCCGCTCTGGGGTGGGACGAACTGAAAGAGGCGGTGTCAGCCTGCCGCGACTGTCGTCTGTGCGAGCAACGCAAGCAGGCGGTGCTCGGCGTGGGCGACACCGAGGCGGACTGGCTCTTCGTCGGCGAGGGGCCGGGCGCGGAGGAGGACGAACGTGGCGAGCCCTTCGTCGGCCAGGCCGGCAAGCTTCTCGATGCCATGCTGGCGGCCATCGACCTCAAGCGCGGCAAGCAGGTGTACATCGGTAATGTCGTGAAGTGTCGGCCCCCCGGCAACCGCACACCGGAAGCGGAGGAGACGGCGGCCTGCTTTCCCTTCCTGCAGCGGCAGATCGAACTGATCCGGCCGAAGCTCATCGTCGCTCTCGGCAAGCCGGCGGCGGAGACGCTGCTCGGCGCCGAAGTCAAGGTTGGAGCCGCGCGCGGCCGGCGCTTCGACTACCGCGGCATACCGCTCATCGTCACCTACCATCCGGCCTACCTGCTGCGCAACCTGACGGACAAGGCGAAGGCCTGGGAAGACCTGTGCTTCGCGCGTTCGACGATGGCCGATCAACCTGGCGACAACTGAAATGTCTGCACACAACGAAGGCTCGACACGGGCCATCCTCTACGCGCTGGGCGCCAATTTCGGCATTGCCGTGTCGAAGTTCGGTGCGGCCTGGTGGACGAACTCCGGCTCCATGCTGGCGGAGGCGATCCATTCGACGGCCGACTGCGTGAACCAGCTCCTGCTGCTGCTCGGCATGCGCGAGGCGAAGCGGCCGGAGAGCGACGATCACCCGCTCGGCTACCACCGCGTCACCTATTTCTGGTCGATGATCGTGGCCCTGCTGCTATTCTTCATGGGCGGCGCGTTTTCGGTCTACGAGGGCGTTGAGCGCCTGCGCCACCCGCACCCGATCGAGAACGGTCTGGTGGCCTTGCTCGTGCTGGGGGTGGCCGTGGTGCTGGAGACATTCTCCCTCGCCGGGGCAATGCGCGAAATCCGCAAGGTGGCGCGCGGCAAGCCCTTCCTGCGCTGGTTCCGCGAGACGCGCGAGTCTGAGTTGATGGTGGTGGCCGGCGAGGACATCGCCGCCCTGGCGGGACTGGCTTTGGCGTTTTGTGCCGTCGCCGCCGCGCTGGCCACCGGCAACCCGCTGTGGGATGCCCTCGGCACCCTGAGCGTCGGCGTGGTGCTGATGGTCATCGCCGTGCTGGTGATGATCGAGGTGAAGGGGCTCATCGTCGGCGAATCGGCCTCACCCGAGTTGCGCGAGGAGATCAAGCGCTTCGTCGCCGACCAGCCCGAAGTGGCCGAGGTGCTCAATGTCATCACCCTGGCCTGGGGCGACATGCTGGTGATCGCCGTCAAGGCGCGCATGGCCGAGGTGGAACGCATCAGCGGCGCGCAGCTGGTCGAGCGAATCAATGTCGTCGAGGCGCGCATGCAAGCGGCCTTTCCCCGGGCGAAATGGGTGTTCTTCGAGCCGGACGTCAAGTAGGCATCTTGAAAACGCGGCAATCACCCTAAAATAGCCTTCGCCAAGAACAACACACCAAGGAGACCGTCATGCGCCTCAAGCTTCTGGCCTTGCTGGCCCTGGTTGCAAGCCTGCTGTCCGGCTGCGGCTACAACCAGATACAGACGAACGACGAGCAGGTCAATGCGGCCTGGTCGGAGGTGCTCAACCAGTACAAGCGCCGCGCCGACCTGATCCCCAATCTGGTGCAGATCGTGCAGGGTTATGCCGCGCACGAGAAAGAAGTGCTGACCAAGGTGACCGAGGCGCGTTCGCAGGTTGCCGGCATCAAGGCGACGCCAGAACTGATCAACGACCCGCAGGCCTTCGCCCAGTTCCAGGCTGCCCAGTCGCAGCTGTCCGGCGCCTTGTCGCGCCTGCTGCTGGTAGTGGAGAACTATCCGAACCTCAAGGCCGACGCCAGTTTCCGCGATCTGCAGGCGCAGGTCGAAGGTACCGAGAACCGCATCACCGTCGCGCGCAACCGCTACATCAAGACTGTGCAGGAATACAACACCACCGTGCGCGTCTTTCCGAGCAACCTGACGGCCATGCTGTTCGGATACAAGACCAAGGCCAATTTCACGGTTGAGGACGAGAAGGCGATGTCGTCGCCGCCGACCATCAAGTTCGACGGAGGGTCCAGGCCAGCGCCGACCCCCACAGGGAATGAGCCTGCCAAGCCGGTGGCTCCGGTCAAGCCGGGTGCGGCTGCCGACAAGCCGGCCGGTGGTGCGCTCTCGGCAGGCTATTAGGGCCTGTTCGGTTCCATCGCATGCGTTTCGCCGCAAGGCTTCTGCTTGCGCTTTGGCTCTCGGCTGCCGGCACCCTCGGTCTTGCCGCCGACGACCTTGTTGCCGTTCCTGCGCTCAAGGCGCACGTCACCGACCTCGCTGGCCTATTGAGCGGCAACCAGGCGACTGCGCTGGAAGCGCGGCTGGCACAGTTTGAGAAGGTTCACGGCAGCCAGATCGCCATCCTGCTGGTTCCCACCACGCAACCGGAAGCCATCGAGTCCTATGCCATCCGCGTCGCCGAAGCCTGGAAGATCGGCCGTACCGGCATAGAGGACGGCATTCTCCTCCTCGTTGCCAGGAACGACCGAACGCTGCGCATTGAGGTCGGCCGCGGCCTGGAAGGCGTGCTGCCGGATGCCGTGGCCAAACGGATCATTACCGAAGTGATCGAGCCACGCTTCGGCGAGGGCGATTTTTTCGGCGGCCTGCAAGACGGCGTCATGCGGATCGAGGCGGTATTGGCGGGCGAGCCCTTGCCGCCGCCGCAGGAGCGTGCGCGTGGCGCACCGTCTGCCGACATCTGGGAAAGCCTGGTGCCGCTGGCGATGCTGTTCGTGTTCGTCGCCGGCGGCCTCTTGCGCGCCCTGTTCGGGCGTCTGCTCGGCGGTGCTGTGGCGGGGGGCGTGGCCTTCCTCGGCGGCTGGCTCCTGCTCGGCAGCGTGTCGCTCGCGCTGCTCGTTGCGGTAGTCGTATTCTTTCTGACGCTGTTGGGCGTTGCCGGCGTGGGTGGCATGCGCGGCTTGGGCGGCCGGGGCGGGTTTGGCGGCGGCGGGGGGTTCTCAGGGGGTGGGGGCGGGTTCGGCGGCGGCGGAGCATCGGGGAGATGGTGAAGCCTGCCCGCATGCTGCGGCATCTGTTGACGCCGGATTGGGTCGTGCACCGGCTGTTTCCGCAACCTGCCCTGCAGGCCGTGGAGGCGGCCATTGCCGCTTCCGAGCAAAACCATGCCGGCGAGATCCGTTTTGCCGTCGAGGCCGCGCTGACACCGGCGCGGCTGCTGCGTGGCGAGACCGCCCGCGACCGCGCCATCGAGGTTTTCTCGACGCTACGCGTGTGGGATACCGAAAACAACAACGGTGTGTTGATCTACGTGCTGCTGGCCGACCACGATGTCGAAATTGTCGCCGACCGCGGCCTCAATGGCCGCGTGTCGCCGGACGAATGGGAAGCGGTGTGCCGGGGCATGGAACAGGCGTTCGGCAAGCGAGCATACGGGGCGGGCACGCTGGCAGCGGTCGCCGAGATCGGCAAACTGCTTCAGGGTCGCCTGCCGCCCCGGGCGACAGGGCCGAACGAACTGCCCGATCGTCCCATGCTGCTTTGACCCGTGGCATCAATACCGCTGATGCGCGTGTCGCACTAGTGGTGGGCGTTGACGTTCTTTGCTGCCGCCAGGAGTTGCCCCAGTTCCTCCCCATGCTCGCGCATGTTGCGCCGATGCCAGACCCAGACCAGCAGCATGGCCAGGCTGACGAAAACGCCGAACAGGACGATGACGACGTAGATCGACATGTCCAGATACACCAGCAGGGCATAGAGGCCCAGCATGACGAGAATGCTGGTGTTCTCGTTGAAGTTCTGCACTGCGATGGAATGCCCTGCGCCCATCAAGATGTGTCCGCGGTGCTGAAGGAGGGCATTCATGGGAACGACGAAGAATCCGGCCATTGCCCCCACCGCGACCATCATGACCAGCGCCATTGGCAGCCCCGTGACGAAGATCATGCCGATCACGACGATGCCCATCGAGATCCCCACGGGCAATACCCGCACGGACTTGTCGAGCGACACAATTCTCGCCGCCAGCACGGCGCCGCCGGCGATGCCCAGCGCCACCACGCCCTGCAGCACGGTGGCCTTGTCGAGCGGCAGGCCGAGGGCCTTGTCGGCCCATCTCAGCACGATGAACTGAAGGGTGGCGCCGGCGCCCCAGAACAGCGTGGTGACGGCAAGGGAAATCTGTCCCAGCCTGTCGCGCCAGAGCAGCCGCACGCAATGGCCGAACTCGTACATCAGGTAGATCGGGTTCTTGTGCAGCGGCTTGTGATCGACCCCCGTGTCGGGGATGAATAAATTGAAGATTGCGGCGATCAGATAGAGGAGAGAAATGACCAGCATGGCGATTTCCGCCGGCGTGTCGATCCAGGTTTCGATGCCTGGCAGATCGAAGCCGAGCAATGTCGAACTGATCGTAGGATTGATCAGCACGCCGCCGAGCACGGTGCCGAGGATAATGGCGGTCACTGTCAGCCCCTCGATCCAGCCGTTGGCGATGACAAGCTTCTCGTGCGGCAGGTATTCGGTGAGGATGCCGTACTTGGCCGGGGAATAGGCAGCTGCGCCCAGGCCGACGATGCCGTAGGAGAGCAGCACGTAGTAATAGATCGGGATGCCGAGCAGGTCCAGACTTGGTACCGTAGCCACCACCATCATGAAACAGCCCGCAATCTTGATGGCGTTGCTGTAGAGCATGACGCGACCCTTGGCCATCGAGTCGGCAAAGGCGCCGACGAAGGCCGCCAGGGCGACGTAGGACACGGTGAAAAACAGCTTGAGCAGGGGTTCGTACTGGGCGGGGGATTGGATGTCCCGCAGCATGGCGATGGCGGCGATGAGCAAGGCATTGTCGGCGAGCGCGGAAAAAAACTGCGCCGCCATGATGATGTAGAAGCCGCGATTCATTCAGCGATGCGAGCCTGGGTCCGTGTCCGTGTATTAGGGTGTGGCATGTTTGTTTTTTTATTGACGCTGCGACGCGGCTTTATACCATGAAGCAGCGACGCGCGTCAGACGCTGCCTGGAACCGAAGTTTGGCCCACCGCTATCCCGGAGAAACGACGGAAAACACTTAAATCAGGCTACCTTATACGGGTAATTTGTGATTGAATAAGCACCATAAGTATATCGGGGGGTGGTAATTATGGCTGACCGCAGGCTCCAGGTTTTCCATGCCGTTGCCAAGCAGTTGTCCTTTACGAAAGCGGCCGAAGTGCTGTTCATGACGCAGCCGGCCGTGACGTTTCAGATCAAGCAGTTGGAAGAGCATTTCAACACGCGGCTGTTCGATCGCGGACATGGCAAGATCTCGCTGACGCCGGCCGGCGAAACCGTACTGGAATACGCCGAGCGCATCCTCGGCCTGTCGTCGGAACTCGACGTGCGCCTGGCCGAAATGACCGGGCAGATCGGCGGGCCGTTGCTGCTGGGTGCCAGCACGACCATCGCAGAATTCATGCTGCCGCGCATTCTCGGCGAGTTCAAGTCGCAATATCCCAATGTCAAGCCGCGCCTGATCGTCGCCAACTCGGAGTCGATCGAGACGCGCGTCGCCGAGCATACGCTGGACATCGGGCTCATCGAGGCACCTTCGCATCAGGGGAACCTGCAGTGCGAGGTCTGCTGCGAGGATGAACTTCTGGTCATCTGCGCGCCCGGCTCGGCGCTGGCCAAGAACAAGGAGCTCACGCCGCAACTGCTGGCGACACACCCCTTCATCAGCCGCGAGCCGGGCTCCGGCACGCGCGAAGTCACCGACACCTACTTTCGCGACGCCGGCGTGCCGCCGGAGAGCCTCAACCTCGTCATCGAGTTGGGCAGCCCGGAGGCGATCAAGGGCGTGGTGGAGACCGGCATCGGCTTCGCCATCGTCTCGCGCGCTTCGGTGGCCAAGGAGAAGCGTCTCGGCGACCTGCTCGCCATTCCGCTCAAGCCGCGCCTCCACCGCACGCTGTCGATGGTCTATCCGAAGGAAAAATTCCGTTCGCGCCTGGTCAACACCTTCGTCGAGTTCGCCAACACGAGGCTCAAGCAATTCGTGGCGAAGCACGGCTGACACAGGCCGCTTTTTCGACGCCGCTTCCCGACTTGACCCGACCCCTCCGCGCTACCATCGACCTGCCCGCCTTGCGCGGGAACTTTGCGGTCGCCCGGCAGCGCGCGTCAGACGCCAACCTGTGGGCCGTCATTAAGGCGAATGCCTATGGCCACGGACTGCTGCGCGTCGCCGAAACGCTCGAGGACCTGGCCGACGGTTTCGCGCTGCTCGATCTCGACGATGCCGTTGCCTTGCGCGAGGCTGGGTTTCGCCAGCCCCTCCTGCTGCTCGAAGGGTTTTTCGAGGCAGACGAACTGCCGCTCTATGCCGCGTACGGCCTGACGCCGGTCGTGCACACGCTGGAGCAGGTCGAGATGCTTGCTGGCGCCGCCCTGCCGGCGCGGTTGCCGGTGTACATCAAGCTCAACACCGGCATGAACCGTCTTGGACTGTCCGCTGAGGAGTTCCATCCAGCACTCACCGCGCTGCAAACCACTTCGTGCGTTGCCGCCATTACCCTCATGACACACTTCGCCGACGCTGACCAGGAGCGCGGCATTGAGTGGCAGATGGCGGGATTCGAGGAGTCCACCCGGGGATGCGACGATCCTGTCAGTCTGGCCAACTCGGCGGCTTTGCTGCGTTTTCCAGTGACATGCCGGGGCTGGGCACGTCCAGGCATCATGCTCTACGGCTCCTCACCTTTTCCGCAGGACGAAAGCGCCGAATCGCTCGGGCTGCGCCCGGTCATGACGCTCTCCAGCCGGCTCATTACGGTTCAGGAACTCGACGCCGGCGACCGTGTCGGCTACGGCGGGACCTTCACCGCCGATCGGCCGATGCGCATCGGCGTCGTTGCCTGCGGTTACGCCGACGGTTACCCGCGCCATGCTCCGAGCGGCACCCCGATGCTTGTCGAAGGCCGGCGCACCCGCACCGTGGGCCGCGTCTCGATGGACATGATCACCGTCGACCTAGAGGGCATTCCCGACGCCGGCATCGGCTCCCCGGTCGTACTGTGGGGCGAGGGCCTGCCGGTCGACGAGGTCGCTGCGGCTGCCGGCACCGTCAGCTACGAGTTGCTGTGCGCGCTGACCCCGCGGGTTCCCATCATCGAAAAAGCGTAGCGGGCTCGCCCTACGAGCCTCGCTGCCGGTAGCATTGCGGCATGGCCAAACAAAAAACTGTCTACTCCTGCACCGAATGCGGCGGCAACTCGCCGAAGTGGCAGGGCCAATGTCCGCATTGCAGCGCCTGGAATACCCTGGTGGAAAGCCTGGCGGAAACTGCGCCGACCAACCGTTTTGCCGTCGTGGCAGGCAGCGGCCGGATGCAGCGCCTGGCGGAGATACACCCGCAAGAGGAATCCCGCGTCGCCACCGGCATCGAGGAGTTCGACCGCGTGCTCGGCGGCGGGTTGGTGACAGGCGGTGTGGTGCTGATCGGCGGCGATCCCGGCATCGGCAAGTCGACCTTGCTGCTGCAGGCGCTGGCCCGGCTGGCCGATCGCCAGAATGCGCTCTATGTTTCCGGCGAGGAATCCGCCGAGCAGGTGGCGTTGCGCGCGCAGCGCCTGCAACTGCAGGTTGGCGGCCTGCAACTGCTGACTGAGATCCATCTTGAGAAAATCCTCGCCGCGCTGATCGAGCACAAGCCGCGCATCGCGGTGATCGACTCTATCCAGACGGTGTACTCCGACGCGTTGCAGTCGGCGCCGGGCTCGGTGGCCCAGGTGCGCGAGTGCGCAGCCCAGCTGACGCGCTACGCCAAGCAGGCCGGCACCTGCATCGTCTTCGTCGGCCACGTCACGAAGGAGGGCGCGCTGGCCGGGCCGCGTGTGCTGGAGCACATCGTCGACACCGTCCTCTACTTCGAGGGCGATCCCAATTCCAGCTTTCGGCTCATCCGCGCCGTCAAGAACCGCTTCGGCGCCGTGAACGAGCTGGGCGTCTTCGCCATGACCGACAAGGGCCTGCGCGGCGTGTCCAATCCCTCGGCGCTGTTCCTGTCGCATCACGAGCAGCAGGTGGCCGGCGCCTGCGTGCTGGTGACGCAGGAGGGCACCCGGCCGCTGCTGGTGGAAATCCAGGCGCTGGTCGATGAAGCGCATTCGCCCAGTCCGCGCCGCCTCTGCGTCGGCCTCGAACAGAACCGCCTGGCCATGCTGCTGGCCGTACTGCACCGCCACGCCGGCATCGCCTGCTTCGACCAGGACGTGTTCGTCAATGCTGTAGGGGGCGTGAGGATCGGCGAGCCGGCGGCAGACCTCGCGGTGCTGCTGGCCATTGTTTCCAGCCTACGCAACAAGCCGCTGCCGCAGAAGTTGATCGCCTTCGGTGAAGTCGGTCTGGCCGGCGAGATCCGCCCGGCGCCGCGCGGCCAGGAACGCCTCAAGGAAGCCGCCAAGCTCGGCTTCACGCACGCCATGATTCCCAAGGCCAATGCGCCGAAGCAGCCGATCAAGGGCATCGAGGTGATCGCGCTGGAGCGGGTGGAGCAGGCAGTGGACAAGCTGAGGGAACTTGAATGAACGCGTGGCACCTCTCATGGCAGATGCTAAGACGCGACTTCCGCGCCGGCGAACTGCGCCTGCTCGGCCTCGCGCTGATCATCGCCGTGGCCAGCCTGTCGAGCGTGAGCTTCTTTTCCGACCGGCTTTCACGTGCGCTGACGCGGGAAGCGCACCAGCTGCTCGGCGGCGACCTGCTGCTGGTGGCCGACCACCCCTGGGACAAGGCCTATCGTGCCGAGGCACAGCGACGCAACTTGCGCGTCATCGGCAGCGTGAGCTTCCCGAGCATGACGGCGGCCAATGGCGCCAGCCACCTGGCCGGCATCAAGGCGGTCGAACCGGGCTATCCCTTGCGCGGCGCGCTGCGCATATCGCCGGGCCTTAACCAGGCCGACACCGAAACGCGGGAGACGCCGGCGCAAGGGACGGTCTGGCTCGACGAACGGCTGTCCGCCGCGCTCGGCTCGAAGACAGGCGACATCGTGCGACTGGGCAGCGCCAGCCTCGCCGTTTCGGCGGTGCTGACTTTGGAGCCTGACCGCGGCGTGAATTTCTTCAACATCGCGCCGCGCCTGATGATGCATGCCGACGACTTGCCGGCGACGCAGCTGGTCCAGATCGGCAGCCGCGTCACGTACCGCCTGCACCTGGCCGGCGAGGGGAAGGCGGTTGCCGCCTACCAGGCCTGGGCGGAAAATCGCCTCGGTCGCGGCGAACGCATCGAGAGCCTGGAAAACGCACGCCCCGAGGTGCGCAACGCGCTCGATCGCGCCGAGAAATTCCTGCGTCTGGCAGCACTGCTGGCAGCCGTGCTGGCGGCCGTCGCCGTCGGCCTGGCGGCGCGCCGCTTCATGCAGCGGCATCTCGACGGGTGTGCCGTAATGCGCTGCCTCGGCGCGCGCGGCAGCCAGCTGATGCGGATTTATCTCGGCGAGTTCCTTCTCTTCGGCGCCATCGCCTCCGCGCTTGGCTGCCTGATCGGCTTCACCGCGCAATACGCGCTGGAGCGCCTGCTGTCGAACCTTCTTACGACTGCATTGCCGGCCCCTTCGCTCCTGCCGCTGGCCCATGGTTTCACCGTCGGCCTGGCGCTGCTGGCCGGATTTGCCCTGCCGCAATTGATGCGCCTGCGCTACGTTCCAACCGTGCGCGTGCTGCGGCGGGAGTGGGCCGAAACCGAGCCACTGGCCTGGACCGGTTATGCCTTCGGCGCAGGGGTGCTGGCGGCCCTCATGCTATGGATGGCGGCCGACCTCAAGCTCGGCCTGTGGGTGCTGGGCCTCTTCTCGCTCGCAGTGGCCATTTACGCCGGCGTGGCGCGGCTGGCGCTGGCCGCGGCCGGCCGGCTGCGCAGCGCGGCGGGCGCCGGCTGGCGCTATGGCATCGCTTCCCTGCATCGACGTCTCGGCACCAGCGTGATCCAGGCCGTGGCCCTCGGTCTGGGCATGACGGCGCTACTGCTGCTGACGCTGGCGCGCGACGACCTGCTCGCCTCCTGGCAGCGCAGCGTGCCGCCGGATGCGCCCAACCGCTTCATCATCAACGTCCAGCCGGATCAGCGCGAGCCGGTGCGCGAGCTGTTTGCCGGAAGGGGGCTGGAGAAACCCGATCTGCTGCCGATGGTGCGCGGACGCCTGGTGTCGGTGAACGGACGGGCAGTCCACGCTGCGGACTTCGAGGAGGAGCGAGCCCAGCGCCTGGTCGAGCGGGAATTCAACCTCTCATGGATGGCCGACATGCCCGAGGGAAACTCGCTCACCGCGGGTCGCTGGTTTGCGACGTCAGCCGCAGGCCAGCCGCAATTCTCCGTGGAGCAGGGCTTGGCGGACACACTGAAACTGAAGCTGAACGACACCCTTGCCTATGAGATCGCCGGACGGCGGCTCGAGGCGCAGATCACGTCGCTGCGCAAGCTCGACTGGGATTCGATGCGCGTCAATTTCTTCGTCGTCACGCCTCCGGGCGTGCTGGAGCCTTTCCCGACCAGCTACATCACCAGTTTCCATCTGCCGCCCGACAAGGCCGGTTTTGTCGGCGAACTGGTGGCGGCCCACCCCAATCTGACGGTGATCGACGTCGCCTCCATCCTGCGCCAGTTCAAGTCGGTGATGGACCAACTGGCGCAGGCCGTGCAGTTCATCTTCGCCTTTTCCCTCATCGCCGGGCTGGCCGTGCTGTATGCCGCGCTGGAATCCACGCATGACGAACGCGAGTATGAAATCGCCGTGCTGCGCACCCTGGGGGCGCGGAACAGCCAGTTACGTGCCGCCCTGGCGGCGGAATTTGCCGTGCTCGGCGCGATCGCAGGCGTGGTGGCCGGCGTTGGTTCGGCGCTCATCAGTTGGCTGCTCGGCCGTTTTGTCTTCCAGATGCCCTATGAACCGGCCTGGCTGGTGCTTCCGACGGGGGTGCTCGGCGGTATCCTCGGCATCACTTTGGCCGGCCTGGCCGGCACCGCGCGCACCCTGCGCACTCCTGCGCTGCAGAGCCTGCGCGCGCTGGCGTAGCCGATATCACGAAAGGGATAGGCAAGCCGAAGTCACGCTGCTATACTCGATCGCAAAAAATGGATGCAAGCCTCTGTGATGACATGAATTTCATGTTTGGGCTCCACGGGGGGATTAGAGGAGGTCATGCCCGATTCTTGGACGGCGGTCGCGCTCATTGCAGCGGTCGCGGCAGTTTTTCTCATTCTTTGGCGAATCGCCGTGCTCCACGCGGCGACGAAGGAACTTCCTACCGGCATCGATTCTGCTCTGGCCGAGAAGCATCGGGCCATGCTGTCCGACCTGCATGCAGGCCTCAGCCTCCAGGGCGACCGTCTCCTCTCGCAAAGCGCTGACTCCGCCGAACGGCTGCAGAAGACGCTGGCGGAACTGAACGCCTCCTTCCAGGCCAGGCAGGACCAACTGCGCGCCGAAGTGCTTGAGCAGATCATGCTGAAGCTGGCGGAACAGGCGCGCGCCGACCGCGAACTGCTGCAGTCCGGCCTCGGCCAGGCCACCGCCCAGCTCTCCAGCAGCATGGAGAGCCTCACGCGCAGCATCAACGAGCGCCTCGAGCAGATCAGCGGCCGCGTCAGCGAGCGCCTCGACGAGGGCTTCAAGAAGACCAACGAGACCTTCGCCAACGTCATGGCGCGGCTGGCCACCATCGACGAGGCGCAGAAGAAGATCGACGGCCTCACCACCAACGTCGTCAGCCTGCAAGAGCTGCTCGGCGACAAGAAGGCGCGCGGCGCCTTCGGCGAGGTGCAGCTCGAAGCCCTGGTGCGCAACATCCTGCCGCCGGGCAGCTTCGAATTCCAGTACACCCTCTCCAACGGCACGCGCGCCGACTGCGTGCTGAAGTTACCCGAGCCGACCGGCCTGGTGGCGGTGGACTCCAAATTTCCTCTGGAGAATTACCACCGCATGTTCGCGCCGGAGACCTCCGAATTCGAGCGCCGTGCTGCGCAGACTGACTTTCGCGCCGATCTAAAGCGGCACGTCGACGCCATCGCTTCGAAGTACATCATCCCCAACGAAACCTCCGACGGCGCCGTCATGTTCGTGCCCGCCGAGGCGGTGTTCGCCGAGATCCACGCCTACCATCCCGAAACAGTCGGCTATGCCATGCAGAAGCGTGTCTGGATCGTCTCACCGACGACGCTGATGGCTGTCCTCAATACGGCGCGCGCCGTGCTGAAGGATGTCGAGACGCGCCACCAGATCCACATCATCAAGGACGCGCTGGGCAAGCTGTCGAAGGATTTCGCCCGTTTCGACGAGCGCATGCAGCGCCTGGCGGCGCACATCGACCAGGCGCAGAAGGACGTGCAGGACGTGCAGGTCAGCAGCAGGAAGATCAGCGGCCAGTTTGCCCGCATCGAGGGCGTCGAACTCGACGGCATCGAATCCGCACCGGCGATCGCCGCCGTACCGCTGCGCAAGGCGGGTGAGGAATGAGCAAAGCGTCCCGGCTGAATATTGTCTGGCGCACCCTGGCCGCGCTGGCGATCCTGATCTCTTGCGGTGCCGCCCTGGCGCTCGGCCCGGTCGACGGCAACCAGCCGGTGGCCGTGTTCTGGTTCGCCGGACTGGGCAGTGCCAGCGCGCTGGGCGGCTGGCTGGCATGGAATTCGATTTCATCTAGCCGCCTGCGCGACCAGCTCAACCTGATCGATACCGCCTTTCGCTGCGTGGATGTCGCCGTGGTCGGCATCGACGACCGCGGACAGGTCTTCTTCGCCAATGCCGCGGCGGCGAAGCTGGCGGGCGTCGATCACGCCGAGGTCATCGGACAGTCCTTCGAGTCCCGCTTTCCGCTGCGCAACGCGGCCGACGGCAAACCCGTATTGCTGCAGGATCTGCAGTCTGCCTGCGGCGGCGATGTGCCGGCACTGCGTGCCGTGCTGCGCGATGCCGGCGGCAACGAACGTGTGCTGGACATCAGTTGCGCCAGCGAAGATGCCGGACGCCGGCAGGTCAGCTTTCTGGCCATGGAGGATGTTTCCGTACCCCACGGCATTTCGCTCGAATTGTTCTGGCAGGCGAATCACGACGCGCTGACCGGACTGGTGAACCGCCGCGGCTTCGAGGAGGCGCTGCGCAAAGCCATCGCCGCCGAGGAAGCGCCGGACAAGCGGCACACGCTGCTCTTTCTCGACCTCGATCGCTTCAAGCTGATCAACGACAGCGGGGGCCATGCCGCCGGCGACGAGTTCCTGCGCCAGATCGCCGCCGTGCTGCGCGCACGCGTGCGCACCACCGATGTGCTGGCGCGCATGGGCGGGGACGAGTTCGCCGTGCTGCTGCATGCCTGCCCGGTGGAGCAGGCGCTGCGCATCGCCAACGCCATCCGCATGGACGTGTCGAATTTCCGTTTCGTCTGGCGCGAGAAAGTGTTCCACGTCGGTGCCAGCATCGGCCTTGTCGTGCTGTCGGACCCGGCTGCCGGCGCAGAGGATGTGATGGAGCAGGCAGACTCTGCCTGTTATGCCGCCAAGGAAGCCGGCCGCGACCAGATCCGCGTCTATCACGCCAAGGCCGCCAGCCATCAGCCGCGCGCCGACATGAACATGGTCGAGACCATCCACGATGCCATAGAGCGCAACGGTTTCCGGCTCTTCCGCCAGCGCATTGCCGGCCTCGACGAGACGACTTCGAAGGAGCGGCATTTCGAACTGCTGCTGCGCATGGTCGACCGCGAAGGCAAGATCGTGCCGCCGATGGTCTTCATCCCATCGGCCGAGCGACACAACATGATGCAGGCCATCGACCGCTGGGTGCTCGCCAACGCTCTGCCGGCGATCCGCCGCGAATGCGACGCTTCGCCTGACAATCTGCCGGTGTTCGACATCAATCTGTCCGCCGAGAGCATCAACGACAGCCGCTTTCCGCAGTTCGTGCGCGAGCAGATCGCACTGCATCGGACCCCGCCCGAGGCCATCTGCTTCGAGATCACCGAGACGCTGGCAGTGGCCAATCTGACCAAGGCGGCGGAACTGATCCGCGAGTTGAAGGATCTGGGGCTTCGCTTCGCGCTCGACGATTTCGGCGCCGGGATGTGCTCCTTCGCCTACCTCAAGCACCTGCCGGTGGACTACGTCAAGATCGACGGCGCCTTCGTGCGCGACATGTTCGCCGAGCCGATGAATCGCGAGGTGGTCTCCGCCATCAACAACATCGCCCATTCACTCGGCATGAAGACCATCGCCGAGTTCGTCGAGACGGAAGGTACGCTAAATCGCCTGCGCGAGATGGGCGTCGATTACGCCCAGGGCCACGCCGTCGGGCGGCCTTTCTACTTCAGTTAGATCAGCCCTTCGAAGGGTTGCACGTCGACGAGCTCGCCTGGCTCGACATTGCCGCGTTCCGGCTCGACGGCAATGAAACAGTTCGCCTCCGACATCGAGCGCAGCACGCCCGATCCCTGCGAACCGGTGGCGCGCACCTTCCATTCGCCGTTCTCGCGGAACAGAACGCCGCGCTGGAATTCGCTGCGGCCAGGCCGCTTCTTCAGCGGCGTGACGCAAGGCACGCGAAAGCGCGGCAGCGGCGAGATCGGTGCGACGCCCATCATCTTCAGCAGCGCCTCGCGCACGAAGGCGTAGAAGGTCACCATCACCGCCACCGGGTTGCCCGGCAGGCCGAAGAGGAAAGCGCCCTCGCGGCCTTCACCGATACGACCGAAGGCCATCGGCCGGCCCGGACGCATGGCGATCTTCCAGAACGCCACCTCGCCCAGCTTGGCCATCAGGCCGCGGATGAAGTCCGCCTCGCCGACCGAGACGCCGCCGCTGGTGATGATGGCGTCGGCCCGGGCCGACGCCTCGCGGAAGGCGGCCTCGATCGCCGCCGGGCTGTCGCGCACCACGCCGAGGTCGATCACATCGCAGCCGAGCCGCGTCAGCATGCCGTAGATGGTGTAGCGGTTGCTGTCGTAGACCTCGCCTTCCTTGAGCGGCGTGCCGACCGAACACAACTCGTCCCCGGTGGAGAAGAAGGCGACCCGCAGCCTCCGCTTCACGGCCACCTCGGCAACACCGAGCGAGGCAATGAGGCCGAGTTCCGCCGGGCGCAGGCGTTTGCCGGCATGGATCGCCGGTTGCCCGGCGCGCAGGTCTTCGCCGGCGCGGCGGATGTTCTGGCCCTGGCGCTGCTTCGGCGGGACGACTACGCGCTCGTCCTCGGTCCGGACCGTCTCCTGGATCACCACGGTGTCGGCGCCTGCGGGAATCACGCCGCCGGTCATGATGCGCACGCATTCTCCTGCTTCGACAGGCCCTTCGTAGGCCCGCCCGGCGTAGGCGGTGCCGGCAAGACGGAGCGTGGTTTCACCCGAGGTGGCGAGGTCGGCGAAGCGCACGGCGTAGCCGTCCATGGCCGAGTTGTCGTGGCCGGGCACGTTGGCGGTCGAGATGACATCCTCCGCCAGCACGCGTCCCAGTGCCTTGCGCACGGCCATGCGCTCGTTGCCATGGATCGGCTCGACCAGGTCGGAGGATGATCCGCCGCGCCTGCGCCACGCTGAGGGATTCCGGGATCGTAGTCGTCGGCGCAGGAAATCTGTTTGAGAAGTGAAGTCATGGTTCCAGCAGGTTCAATTCATCCAGCGTGTTGATGTTGGCGAAAGCCCGTTCATCGGCGAAGGGCACTTCGGCCACCTTGAGGGCCGCATACCAGGCGTCGACCTTGCGGCCACCGCCTTCGAGAAAGGCTGTGAGGCCATCCAGCACCTCGCGGCGCACCAGGAGAATACCGGATGCGGCTGGTCTCCGGTTTCGCCACGGCCAGATCCGCGCCGACCGCGTCCAGCGCCGGTGCGCAGGCGCGCAACCAGGTCTTCGGGAAAAAAGGGTGAATCGCAGGGCGCGGTGACGAGCAGCGGCGTCTCGCAGGCAAGCAGACCCGTGTGGAGCCCGGCCAGCGGGCCGGCGAAGCCGGCGATGCGGTCGGGCACCACTGGGTAGCCGAAGGCCTCGTAGTGCTCCAGATTCTGGTTGGCATTGACGAGCAGGGCATCGACCTGCGGCGCCAGGCGCTCGATCGACCACGCCACCATCGGCTTGCCGCGGAAGTGCTGCAGGCCCTTGTCGCGCCCGCCCATGCGTCGGCCAAGGCCGCCGGCGAGGATCAGGCCGGTCACCTTCATGAGACGGTTGCGGCGGACTTGCGGAAACGTTCCGCGCCGGTGAACAGCAGGTAGTGCTTGCCCTGCGAGCGGCCGATCATGGTCATGCCGACGCGCTGCGCCAGGTCGTAGCCCATCTGCGTCAGTCCGGAGCGCGAGACGAGGAAGGGAATGCCCATCTGCGCCGTCTTGATGACCATTTCCGAGGTGAGCCGGCCGGTGGTGTAGAAAATCTTGTCCTCTCCGGTCAGGCCGTCCAGCCACATCCGGCCGGCGATGGCGTCCACGGCGTTGTGGCGGCCGATGTCCTCGACGAACATGAGGATGTTCGTGCCTTTGGCCAGCGCGCAGCCGTGCACGGCGCCGGCCTGCTTGTAGATCGATTCGTGGTGGCGCATTGCGTCGAGCAGGCCGTAGAGGGTGCTTTCGTCGAGGCGGGCTGCAGCGGGCAACGATACTTTATCGATTTCCTCCAGCAGGTCGCCGAACATCGTGCCCTGGCCGCAACCCGTGGTGACGGTGCGCTTGCCCAGTCTTTCTTCGAGGTCGTCCGTGGAGCGGGTCGTCGTGACGGCCACCGAGTCCGTCTCCCAATCGACCTGCACGGCAGAGATGTCCTCCAAGCGCGACACCAGGCGCTGGTTGCGCAGGTAGCCGATAGCCAGTGCCTCCGGCGCGCCGCCCAGGGTCATCAGCGTGACGATTTCGCGCTTGTCGAGGTAGAGCGTCAGCGGATGTTCGCCGGCAATCTGCGTCGGCACGGCTTCGCCGTGCTCGTTGGTGGCGGAAATGGTGAGGGTGGCCGGACGCGCGGCGTCGGTCAGTTGCGGACGATAGGGCATCAGCCCCCCGTCATGGACATGAAGCGGACGACCTTCGGATCCTGCATCTGCTCGTTGAAATCGTGCCCCTTCGGCTTGATGCCCATGGAGTCGACGATGGCCTGGCGCAGCGGCGCGTCGTCTTCAGGGTGGCCACGCAGTACCGGCATCAGGGCCAGGGCGTCGTTCTGGCCGAGGCAGGGGTAGAGCTCACCCTTGCAGGTGATGCGCACGCGATTGCAACTGTCGCAAAAATTGTGCGAGTGGGGCGAGATGAAGCCGACCTTCGTGCGCATGCCGGGAATGCGCCAGTAGTTCGCGGGGCCGCCGGTCGTCTCGTCCGAGCCGACCAGTTCGAAATGCGGCTTGAGCAGCGCCAACGCCTCGTCGGAGCTGTAATAGGTGTCGGCGCGCGGATGGTCCACCGTGCCGAGCGGCATCTCCTCGATGAAGGAAATGTCGATGCCCCTGGCCACGGCGAAGCGCACCAGGCCGACGAGTTCGTCGTCATTGACGCCACGCATCATCACGGCATTGAGCTTGATGCCTGAGAAGCCGGCGGCGATCGCTGCATCGATGCCGCGCAGCACCTTGTCGCTCTCGCCGACGCGCGTGACGGACTTGAAGCGATCCGCGCGCAGGGTATCGAGGCTGATGTTCACGCGCTTGACGCCGGCAGCGACCATCTCGGCGGCGTAGCGGTCGAGTTGAGAACCGTTGGTGGTGACCACCAGTTCCTGCAGGCCTTCGAGCTTCCCGGCCTCGCGCATCAGCCAGAGGGCGTTGCGCCGCACCAGCGGCTCGCCGCCGGTGATGCGCACCTTGGTCACGCCCATGCCGACGAAGGTGCGAATGACGCGCAAGCATTCCTCCAGGCTCAGCACCTGGTCGCGCGAGAGGAATTCCATCTCCTCCGCCATGCAATAGAAGCAGCGGAAGTCGCAGCGGTCGGTGATGGAGAGGCGGATGTAGGTGATGTGGCGGCCGTACTTGTCCACCAGCGTGCCAGCGGCGTGAGCGGACGTCGCTGGCGTGGTGAGCGGTACGAATCCCTCGAACTGGGGAAGTAACACTTCAGGCATCAAGGATTCATTTTTCAACTTCTTTGCCTTTGACAAATAGATTGGTTAATATCCAACATATTTCAAATATAGCAGGCGCAGTCCCAACCGTCTTGTCGTCGATCAGGAAAACAGGCTCGGGATATGGCTGAAAAGGGATTCAGACTCGCCGTGATTATGGAACGGAAGGTGCTGGCCAACAAGTGGGCAGACTTCCAGTGGGAGGCGGTCGGGATACTGCCGGATGGAGGCTTCGGTCCGGATCCGCGTCTGATCCATGAGGACGAGCAGCGCGCGCACTGGCTGCATGCCGGCTTCGACCTTGAATTGTTTACCGACGAGGCCGAGTTCTATTTCGCCAATATTACGGCGCCCGAACCGCGGGTGTTCATTCTCTGGCGACTCGAAAACGAAATGGCAAGGCCGGCGCTGGTCACGGTGAGTACCGGCGTGGCGGCACGCATGATGGATGCCGGCGAGCAGGTGGACGGCGTGCCCATGCCGGAAGAGATTCGTGCCTGGGTGGCGGAATTCGTCGCCGGCCACTACAAGCCAGAAGCCAGGAAAAAGGGCGGGCGTTACGCCAGTTCGAAGCTGAATGCGAATGCATAGGGCAGACATCCAGATGGAGAAGAAGGAAAAATTTCTGTCGCGATGGTCCCGTCTGAAATGCGCCGAGGCGAGCGATACCTCCTCTGCCGCGGCACCTGTGGCGGTTGCGTCCGTCACGGACGATGTCGAACTCCTGTCCGTCGAGACCCTCGATTTCTCCAGCGATTTCACCAGGTTCCTGCAACCGAAGGTGAAGGAGTCGATGAAGCGCGCCGCACTCAAGAAGCTGTTTCACTCAGGGCAGTTCCATGCCATGGACGGCCTGGACGTTTATATCGACGACTACAGCAAGCCGGATCCGATTCCAGAGGAAATGCTGCGCCGGATGGAGCAAGCGCGCAGCCTGCTGTTTCCGAGCAACGAGGAAGGGCAGCCGGCTATGGAATCCCCGGACAACCTGGCCCACGGACCCGCTACGGATGACGTGCAGGGCGAATCGAATCCCCCGACCGGCCCACCCGAGGTCGCGACCGGGTAACGGATTACAAAAAAGGCGGTTTGACCACCATTAGATTCCGGACCAGCACCTCAACCCCAACATGCCCATCCAGAACAAAACGTTGAAGTTGTGCAACTGCAACGGTACCGTTGCCCTGGATGGCACCACCTTGTCCAAAGCCCTCGAATTGGGGACGCCCATCCAGGTCGACAGAGCGCTTTGCCGGCAGGAAATCAATCGCTTCACCTCCGCGCTCCAGGATGGCGGCGACGTGGTCGTCGCCTGTACCCAGGAAGCGCCGCTTTTCCAGGAATTGGCCGAGGCGGCGTGCTTCACCGGCCGGATGCAATTCGTCAATATCCGCGAGTTCGCGGGCTGGTCGGCTGAAGGCAAACTGGCGCAGCCGAAGGTTGCGGCCCTGCTGGCTTTGGCCGGCATCCCGGAACCGGAGCCGGTGCCTGCGATTTCCTTCAAATCGGACGGTGCCCTGCTTATCGTCGGCCCGGCCGAAGCGGCGCTCTACTGGGCAGAACAATTGAAGGAAAAACTCGACGTTGCTGTGCTGCTGACTTCGACCCGAAACGGCACGCTTCCAGTTCGTCACGATTACCCAGTGTATTCAGGAAAAACAATTATTATCAAAGGATTCATTGGTAAATTTAATGTAACTTGGCAACATGAAAATCCGATTGACCTGGAGCTTTGTACCCGCTGCAATGCCTGTATCCGGGCCTGTCCGGAAGGGGCGATCGGGTTTGCCTACCAGATCGATTCCGACAAATGCCGCGATCACCGCGCTTGCGTTGAAGCCTGCGGATCGATTGGCGCCATTGATTTCGAACGGACGGTAAAGGCTCGGAGCGGGCGCTTTGACCTCGTTCTCGATCTTTCAGCCGTGCCATTGATGTGGCTGCCTCATCTGCCCGAGGGCTATCTGGCTCCAGGGCGCGATCCTCTCGACCAGGCCAGGGCGGCGCTGGAACTGTCATCTCTGGTCGGGGAATTCGAGAAGCCGCGCTACGCCGAGATCAAGACTGGCCTGTGCGCCCACAGCCGCAATCAGGTTATCGGCTGCAGCCGCTGCATCGACGTCTGCTCGTCGGGCGCCATCCACCCGGCAGGCAACAGTGCCGAAATCGATCCCCACTTGTGCCTCGGCTGCGGGGGCTGTCACACCGTTTGTCCGACAGGCGCCGTGCAGTACGCTTACCCGCGGCCGTCTGACATTGGCTTGCGCATCCGGAAAATGCTTGCCGCCTTTTCCGCTGCGGGCGGCAAGGAGGCCTGCATCCTGTTCCATGACGGCAAGACCGGTCTGGAGTTGCTGATGCGGCTCGGGCAGCAGGGCAAGGGGCTGCCGGCGCGAGTTATTCCGCTCGAAATGCACGACGTGGCGGCGACCGGCCTGGATGTGTTGCTGGCAACCGTCGCCTTCGGGGCAAGCCAATGCGTCGTGCTGCACCCGTCGAGCGAGGCGGAAAGCTATATCGAGGCGCTGCGCGAGGCGGGCGATCATGCTGCGCTGCAAGAACAAATCTGGAACCTGAAGCCGGCCGATGGCGTTCTTGAATCGGCGGTATTCAGCCTGCCGGACGAGAAGCGGCGTTCGCTCGAATTTTCTCTGGAACACTTGGCGAAGCATGCGTCGCAGAAGCCGGAACTGATTCCCCTTTTCGCGGGGGCGCCGTTCGGCCAAGTCATTCTTGACAAAGCGAAATGCACGCTGTGCCTGTCCTGCGTCGGCGCCTGTCCGACGCGTGCTCTGACGGACACGCCGGAAATGCCGCGCCTGAAATTCATCGAGCGCAACTGTGTCCAGTGCGGACTGTGCGTGCAGACCTGCCCGGAGGGCGCGTTGTCGCTCGAAGCCCGCCTGTTGCTGGGTGCCGAAGCGCGCCAGAACAAGGTCCTGAACGAAGCCGAGCCCTTCGACTGCATCCGTTGCGGCAAGCCGTTCGCAACGAAACAGATGATCGAATCCATGGTCGGCCGGCTTGCCGGCCACTCGATGTTTGCCGGTGGCGAAGCGATTAAGCGCCTGAAGATGTGTGCCGACTGCCGCATCATCGACATGATGGAAGGACAAACATGCGAAACGACAATCCATGACCTATAACTGATCATGACATCCGCACAATTACTCGCGCCAAGCCATCCCGTCGATCAGCAGGATGCGGTGCGTGCCGACTTCTACGGGCTCCTGGCCCGGCTGTTCTATTCGGCACCCGACGCGGAACTCCTCGACGCGCTGGCCGGCAGCGCCGAGTTGGAGGCCGAAGCCGCGGGGGCCGGACTCCCGGCGGCCTGGCGCACCCTGTGCCGCGCTGCCCGGGAAGCCAGTCACGAGGCGGTGCGTTCCGAGTACGAACAAACCTTCATCGGCGTCGGCAAAGCCGAAGTTCTCCTCTACGGATCGTTCTATCTGAGCGGTTTCCTCAACGAAAAACCGCTGGCAGAGTTGCGTAGCGACCTGGCTGCGCTGGGCTACGCGCGTCACCGCGACGCCAACGAGCCTGAAGACCATATCGCCGGGTTGGCCGATGTCATGCGCCAACTCATTCTCGACCAGGGCACGGCGCCGGCTGATCGTGACGCGGCGCAACGAAAATTCTTCGACCGACACCTGCAACCCTGGTATGGCAGGTTGTGCGAGGCCATCGAGGCAGCGCCGGAGGCGGTTTTCTACCGCAGCGCCGCAGGTTTTGCGCGGGTTTTTCTTGAACTGGAACAGGAGTTTTTTCGCATCGAATAGCAGGTAATGACAAGGAGGAGGGAACCATGAAAGGCAAAACGACCAACCTCAAGCGCCGGGACTTTCTGCTCTCGGTCGGCTTGGGCAGTGCCGGCGCCGCAGCCGGGGTGATCGGCGGCAAGGACCTGATCGACAAGGCGGTGTCGGCCGAGAACAAGCCTGACTCGGGGAAGGGCTATCGCCTCAGCGAGCATGTTCAGAACTACTACCGAACCACGCGGGTTTAGGACGAGGAGGGGACAGAAATGGCATTGACCAGAAAATCAGGCGCGTCGCAGGCGACGCGCGCCAACCGGCTGAGCCGGAGCGTCGCTGACATGCAGCCCAGGACCATGGATCGCCGCACCTTCCTCAAACGCTCCGGCGTGACCGTCGGGGCAGGGGCTGCTGTTTCCGCCATTGCCAGCCAGTTGCCCTTCGCCATGATGGGCAAGGCCGAGGCGGCGGACCCCGCGGCTGGCGGCAAGATCGAGGTGAAACGCACCGTGTGCACGCATTGCTCGGTCGGCTGCGCCATCGACGCCGAGGTGCAGAACGGCGTCTGGATCGGCCAGGAACCGGTGTTCGATTCGCCCCTCAACCTCGGTGCCCATTGCGCCAAGGGTGCCGCCATTCGCGAGCACGGTCATGGCGAGGGACGCCTGAAGTACCCGATGAAACTGGTCAACGGCAAGTACCAGAAAATCAGCTGGGACGTGGCGCTGAACGAGATATCCGCCAGGATGCTTGAAATGCGCAAGACGGACGGGCCGGATTCCGTCTATTTCATCGGCTCCTCCAAGCACAGCAACGAACAGGCCTATCTCATGCGCAAGTTCGTCTCCATGTGGGGCACGAACAACTGCGACCACCAGGCGCGCATCTGCCATTCCACCACCGTGGCGGGCGTGGCGAATACCTGGGGTTACGGCGCCATGACCAATTCCTACAACGACATGCAGAACAGCAAGGCGATGCTGTTCATCGGCTCGAACGCCGCCGAGGCGCACCCGGTGTCGATGCTGCACACGCTGCATGCCAAGGAAAACGGCGCCAAGATGATCGTGGTGGACCCGCGCTTTACGCGCACCGCCGCCAAGGCCGATCAGTATGTGCGCATCAGGTCAGGCAGCGACATCGCCTTCCTCTTCGGCGTGGTCTATCACATCTTCAAGAACGGCTGGGAGGACAAGAAATACATCAACGACCGCGTCTACGGCATGGAGAAGGTGCGCGAGGACATCATGGCCAAATGGACGCCGGACAAAGTGCTGGATGTCTGCGGTGTACCGGAGGCCGAGGTACTCAAGGTGGCCGAGACCATGGCCAAGAACAAGCCCTCGACCATCGTCTGGTGCATGGGGCAGACGCAGCACACCATCGGCAACGCCTTCGTGCGCGCCTCCTGCATCCTCCAGCTCACCCTTGGCAACATCGGCGTCTCGGGCGGCGGCGCCAACATCTACCGCGGCCACGACAATGTGCAGGGCGCCACCGACATCGGTCCCAATCCGGATTCGCTGCCGGGCTACTACGGCATTGCGGCGGGATCATGGAAGCACTGGTGTGCAGTTTGGGAGGCGGATTACGAATGGCTGAAGAAGCAGTTTGTCTCGCAGGCCATGATGGAGAAGTCCGGCATCACCGTCTCGCGCTGGATCGACGGCGTGCTGGAGAAGAACGAGCTGATCGACCAGGATCCGAACCTCAAGGCCGTTTTCTATTGGGGCCACGCGCCCAACTCGCAGAGCCGCGGCCTCGAGATGAAGCGGGCCATGGACAAGCTCGATCTGCTCGTCGTGATTGACCCCTATCCCTCGGCCACTGCCGCCATGGCGGCAATGCCGCCCAGCGATGCCAAGGACGCCAATCCGAACCGTGCCGTCTATCTCCTGCCGGCGGCAACCCAGTTCGAGACCTCGGGCAGCGCGACGGCCTCGAACCGGTCGATCCAGTGGCGCGAGAAGGTGATCGAGCCGCTCTTCGAGGCGCGCTCCGACCACATGATCATGTACCAACTCGCCGAGAAGCTCGGTTTCGGCAAGGAACTGGTCAAGAACTACAAGATGGTGCAGGGCAAGGGCGGCATGGAGCCGGAGCCGGAATCCATCCTGCGGGAAGTGAATCGCGGCACCTGGACCATCGGCTATACCGGCCAGTCGCCCGAGCGGCTCAAGCTGCACATGCAGAACATGCACACCTTCGACGTGAAGTCGCTGCGCGCCAAGGGCGGGCCCTGCGACGGCGACTATTTCGGCCTGCCGTGGCCGTGTTTCGGCACGCCGGAAATGAAGCATCCGGGCACGCCCAACCTGTACGACACCTCGAAGCACGTTATGGAGGGCGGTGGCAACTTCCGCGCCAACTTCGGCGTCGAAAAGGATGGCGTCAATCTCCTCGCCGAGGACGGTTCCCACTCGAAGGGGGCGGA
Organism: Betaproteobacteria bacterium; assembly: GCA_016703785.1. Taxonomy (GTDB): domain Bacteria; phylum Pseudomonadota; class Gammaproteobacteria; order Burkholderiales; family Rhodocyclaceae; genus Desulfobacillus. The sequence goes on along the minus strand of JADJBM010000009.1, from coordinate 148,670 downwards.
CCTCACCACCGGCTATCCCGAGTTCGACCATGTGCTGCTGAAGAAACTGGGGTGGTGGGACGAGCTGACCGATGCCGAGAAGGCGAAGGCCGAGGGCAAGAACTGGAAAACCGACCTGTCGGGCGGCATACAGCGCGTCGTCATGAAGAACCACGGCTGTCATCCCTTCGGCAACGCCAAGGCGCGCGCTGTGGTGTGGAACTTTCCCGACCCGATCCCGCAGCACCGCGAGCCGCTCTACGGCACGAGGCCGGACCTTGTTGCGAAGTACCCGACGCATGACGACAAGAAGGCCTTCTGGCGGCTGCCCACGCTGTACAAGTCGATCCAGCAGAAGAACCTCGAGGACAAGGTTGCCGAGAAATTCCCCCTCATCCTCACCTCCGGCCGCCTGGTCGAGTACGAGGGCGGCGGCGAGGAGACGCGTTCCAACCCCTGGCTTGCCGAACTGCAGCAGGAGGCCTTCGTCGAGATCAACCCGAAGGCGGCCAACGACCGCGGGATCCGGCACAACGACTGGGTCTGGCTGAAAACCCCGACGGGTGCCCAGCTGAAGGTGCGCGCCCAGGTCACCGAGCGCGTCGGGGCTGACACCTGCTTCATGCCATTCCACTTTTCCGGGCACTGGCAGGGCAAGGACATGCTTGCCTACTACCCGGAGGGCGCGCATCCCGTGGTCCGCGGCGAAGCGGTGAATACCGCCACTACCTACGGCTACGATGCGGTCACGATGATGCAGGAAACCAAGACGACCATCTGCCAGGTCGCCAAGGCCTAAAAGGAGGAGACAACAATGGCCAGAATGAAATTTGTTTGCGACAGCGAACGCTGCATCGAGTGCAACGGCTGCGTCACCGCCTGCAAGAACGAGCATGAGGTGCCCTGGGGCGTCAGCCGTCGCCGAGTCGTCACGCTGAACGACGGCGTCCCGGGAGAACGCTCGGTCTCCGTCGCCTGCATGCATTGCACAGACGCCCCCTGCATGGCCGTCTGCCCGGTCGATTGCTTCTACCAGACCGACGAAGGCGTGGTCCTGCACGACAAGGACTTGTGCATCGGCTGCGGCTACTGCTTCTACGCCTGTCCCTTTGGTGCGCCGCAGTTCCCGCAGGGCGGGGCATTCGGCATGCGCGGCAAGATGGATAAATGCACCTTTTGCGCCGGCGGCCCGGAGGCCGACAACTCGGCCGAGGAGTTCAAGAAATACGGGCGTAACCGCCTGGCCGAGGGCAAGCTGCCGCTCTGCGCCGAGATGTGCTCGACCAAGGCCTTGCTGGGCGGCGACGGCCAGGTGCTCTCGGACATCATCCGTGATCGCGTGATCAAGCGCGGCAAGGGCGCCGACATGGTCGGCTGGGGCACCGCCTACGGCAAGGAAGGGGGGAAATCATGAAAAAGTTCTTGCTTCCCGTGATGGCGGCAGCACTCGCTTTCGGTCTGGCCGCCTGCGGTGACCGCGACCGGGTTGTCGTCTACAAGCAGGGCAAATACCAGGGCAAGCCCGACAGCCAGCCCTGGAGCAACGCGCCCTACGGCGGCGACAAGGCCAAATGGGAAGGCGACCTGAAGGCGCGCAATCTGCAGCAGGACGAATCCCGCCGTACCGGCGGATAGGAGGCACGATGAAATCGATCCTCAATCTGGCCTTGTCCTTGGCGGCGGCACTGCTGTTCGGCACCGCCCCGGCCATGTCGGCGGATGCTCCGGCGCAGCCTGCCGCGCAGGTGCAAGCCAAGGGAGCGCACAACCAGGCGCAGCTGTGGCGGGATGCGCGCTCCGGCGAGGCGGGCGTCACCACCGTGCGCGGCCCGGAAGCCGGCGTGCTGATCCAGTCCGGCGGCGAAACATGGCGCGAGCTGCGCAATGGACCGATCACGCTGTATGGCGGCATCGCCCTGTGCGTGGTCGCAGTCGCCATCGGCCTTTTCTACCTGCGCCGCGGCATGATCCGGCTGAGCGGACCGCCGACCGGGCGCCATATCCAGCGCTTCAACACCCTTGAACGGATGGCGCACTGGAGCATGGCGGTCAGCTTCGTCATCCTGGCCGTGACCGGGCTGGTGCTGCTGTTCGGCAAACACGTCCTGCTGCCGGTGTTCGGCTACACCCTGTTCAGCTGGCTCGCGGTGATCGGCAAGAACCTGCACAACTTCATCGGCCCGCTATTCCTGCTCTCCATCGTGGTTTCCTTCTTCATTTTCGTGAAGGACAACTTCTGGAAAAAGGAGGACGCGGAGTGGATCGCCAAGGCCGGCGGCTTGCTCAGCGGCGAGCACGTACCTTCCTGGCGCTTCAATTTCGGCGAGAAGTTCATGTTCTGGTTCGGCGTCGTCTTCCTCGGTCTGACGGTCGGCATCAGCGGGCTCATCATGGACTTCCCCAACTTCGGCCAGGTGCGCGACACCATGCAGACGGTCAATATCATCCACAGCGTCGGCGCCCTGCTGTTCGTCTGCCTCATGCTCGGCCACATCTACATCGGCACCATCGGCATGGAAGGCGCCTACGATTCCATGCGCTACGGCCATGTCGACGAGGCCTGGGCCAAGGAGCACCACGAGCTTTGGTACAACCAGGAAAAACTGAAACCGGCCGATGCGTCCAAGACGGAGCCGGGCGCGGCCGCCGCGCATTCCTGACAACGGGAGGAAACGAAATGAAACTGAAACTGATTCTGGCGATCACTGCAATGCTGGCTTTCGGCGCCGCCCAGGCCAAGCTTGCACCGCCGAGCGACGAAGCCAAGGCCAAGGCGGCCGAGGCCAAGGAGAAGACGGACCACGGCGGCAAGGTGGCGGCCTACAAGCTCTGCCTGTCGCAGAACCGCACGGCCGAACGCTACATGAAGGAACATGGCAAGAAAGGCGCCGCACCGCCGGCGTGCCAGGACCCCGGGCCGTTCAAGCCATCCGCAGGGGCTCCGGCCCAGGCGGCAGCTCCCGCTGCGCCTGCCATGAAGAAATAGAACAACAAGTGGCACTCCAACTCCGAACGGAGACATACATGAAAACCATCCTGATCGGCGCCTGCTCCGTTGTGCTGCTTCTGTCCGCCTGTGCCGGCTCCGGCGGCGGGCCTTCCGCCGAAGCCAAGCTGGCCCCCACCAAAGGCCATACCACCACCGGCACCGTCGTCTTCAGGCAGAAGGGCAACGACATCGAGGTGACGGCCTACGTCGCCGGCCTCACCCCCGGCGCGCACGGTTTCCACATTCATGAGAAGGGCGACTGCAGCGCACCCGACGGCACCAGTGCCGGTGGCCACTTCAACCCGACCGGCCAGCCGCACGGCCATCCCCATCAGGGTCCGCACCATGCCGGCGACATGCCCATGCTGGAGACCGACGCCTACGGCAATGCGAAACTTGTCGCCGTACTGCAGGGGCTGACTTTGGACGGCGCAGCGGGGATTGTCGGCAAGGGTGTCATCGTCCACGCTGCGCCCGACGACTTCAAGACCCAGCCCACCGGCAACTCCGGCGCACGCATGGCTTGCGGGGTGATCGTCAGGCGGTAAAGGTTGTCTCCCCCCGGAGGCGGAAATCAAGGGTTCTGGAGCTGATGTTCGTGCCGAGTAGTGCGGAGTGCGACTCGAAGCACCAGCGACATTTCGTTCTGCCGCTCGGAGATGGTCCAGTATTTCCGCAGCAGCGCCGTCTTTTCCGCCTCGCCGACGAGGCTGAAGCCGTGGCGCGCGTAGAAATCGACGGCCCAGGTCGCCGCGCGCCAGGTGCCGACCAGCACCGGTCGGTCCGTCAGCATCAGCAGGTGCTTGAGCAGCCTGCCACCGATGCCGCCGCGCCGCGCGCCCGTGGCGACGTAGGCGTGGCGGATCAGCGCCACGTCCTGCACGTCCTGGATGCCCATCGCGCCGAGCAGTTCGCCGTCCTCGAACCAGCCGATGAAGCGCACGCCGGCGGCAATCTCGCCGCGCAGCTCGGCATCCGACATGTACGGCTCGTGCAGGCAATCGTCCGGCACGTGCCCGCGATAGGCTCGCGCCGCGTCGTTGATGACGGAGAACATGGCGGGGATGTCCGTCTCGGTGCAGGGTGCAATCATGTCGATTTCGTCATTCCCGCGGCAGCAGGAAACCATGCCGTCTATTTGTCCGGCAGCGTCCCAACGAACTTCAGGCTCTCGTCCACCCAACGCTTCAGATCGCGATCCTCCTCGAAGCCAGGCGGACCGACGAAGACGTAGCCCTTCATCGGCTTGCCGGTGAAATCCATCACCCGTGCATGCGGCCGCCGCAGCGCCTTGTCGTAGGCATCGGGCCCGACGCGCGCCATCAGCGTCTCGCCGACGATGCCGACGAACATGTAGCCGCGCGAGAGCAGGCACAACCCGCCGAACATCTTCTTCTCGCCGATGCCGGGATGATCCTGCAGGAGTTCGCGCAGGCGTTCGGCCAGCCCCTCGTCGTATGCCATGGCTGCTATTGCATCGAGTGCAGGCCGATCATGTTGCCTTCGGTGTCGACGACCAGCACGATGAAACCATACTGACCGATGGACATCTTGTCTTTCTGGATCTTGCCGCCGGACCTGACGACCCCGGCCGCCTCGATCGCGCAGTCCGCGCAACTGAAGTACACCAGCACGCTGTTGCCGCCGGAGGGAAAGCCCGCCATCTTCACTAGCGACCCGGAGGCGCCGTAGGTTTGGTCCCCCATGGGGAAGGCCCACATCTCCATGTCCTGGCCGCCGAGGTCGGACAACTGCACGTTGAAAACGGACTCGTAGAATGCCTTGGCGCGGGGCATGTCCTGCACGTAGATCTCGAACCAGCCGACCGGGTTGCCCATGATCATCCCTCCTCGATGGAGCGGCCGGGCCTGCGCCGCAAACCCACATCCTGCTACCGTCCGCCGGTCACGTCGAGTATCGCGCCCGTGGAATACGAGGCCTCGTCGGAGAGCAGCCACAGAATGGCCTTGGCGACTTCTTCGGGCTGGCCGCCGCGCAGCATGGGCACGGCCGACTTCACCCGATCCACACGGCCCGGTTCGCCGCCGTCGGCGTGGATGTCGGTGTAGATCACGCCCGGCCGCACGGCGTTGACGCGGATGCCCTCGGCGGCGACCTCCTTGGCGAGGCCAATGGTGAAGGTGTCGATGGCTCCCTTCGAGGCGGCATAGTCGACGTATTCGTTGGGCGAACCGAGGCGCGACGCGGCGGAAGACAGGTTGACGATCGCGCCGCCCGGGCCGCCATGCCGTGCCGACATGCGCTTCACCGCCTCCCGCGCGCAGAGGAAGCTGCCGACGACGTTGGCCGTCAGCACCCGCGTGAGGCGCCCGGCGTCCATCTCCTCGACGCGCATGTGCTTTTCCAGGATGCCGGCGTTGTTCACCAGCGCCGTCACGCGCCCGAGTTCCGCATCCACCCGCTCGAACAGCCGCAGCACGTCGGCCTCGACGCCGACATCCGCGGCAACGGCGATTGCCCTGCCGCCGGCTTTAACTATGTCCTGCACGACCGCCTCCGCGGCCGGCTGTTGCGGAGATAGGAAATGCACACCGCGTAGCCATGGACCGCCGCGAGCCGCGCCGTCGCCGCGCCGATGCCGCGGCTGCCGCCGGTGACGATCATGACCTTGTTCATATGAGATCTCTGCCGCTTACGGGTTGGCGTTGCCGTGAATTCGACGCCAGTACTTTCGACATGCTATCAACAGGAAGGTGCGGCTGGGAAAAGTCAGCCGCCGTGGGACGGCGGGCAGGATGCGGCTTCGGGGGAGAGGGGCCGTATCGGAGGGCAGTTCCGGGCGACCTCAAGCAGCGCGGACGGCAAGGGACGGTAACGTTCGTCATTACCGCTGATTTCCCGCCAGAGTTCGCCGAGTGGAATCCTGCGCTCGCGGTCGCGAGCGACCCATTCGGTGGGGACGGGCTGGGCGGGCTTGAAGCGCACGCCCCAGATCGGCTCGAAGGCGACGGTGTCGAGGGAGTAGCGGGCGTCGGCGATAACGCTCGGATCGCGCGGCGCGCGCGCCACCCAGCCGGCGGAGAAATACCTGAAGCGATGGAAGTCGCGGCGCACGCGCGGGTCGGCGCGCTCGGCTGGGCTGAGGTCGCCTTCGCCGATCTGCGCCATGCGCGCGCCTTGTTTCCATTGCGCTTCGCCGGAAAAAGGTATGCGCACGCGGTCGGCGTGCAGCGTATCGCCGCTGCGGTAGAGCGTGCGCCAGACGAGCGGATTGCCGACGGTGGGGAAGATCTCGGCGCGGTCGATGGCATGGCCGCGCCCGCGGGCGATGCGCTCGAGCGCCGCCTCCGCCTTCTCCCGCTGCCAACCCGCCGCGCCGACGTAGGCGAGGCACAGCATCAGCGCGGCGATGGCCGGCGCGCGCGAACGCCGCAGCGCGGCGAAGACGAGCCCGAGCAGCAGGAACAGGGTGAACAGCGGCCCGATGGTGGTCATCAGGTTCCACGATTCGCGCTCGGCCGAGAAGGGCCACGCGAGGTGCGTGCCGTAAGTGGTGCAGGCGTCGAGCACGCCGTGCGTGGCGTAGCCGACGAGGCTCGCCGCCAGCACGGACCGCGAGTCGCTGCGGAATTTCCTGAAAGTCAGCCACGGCAGGGCGGCAAGCGTGCCGCCGATGGGAGCGAAGGCGAGGGAATGCGTGAACTGGCGGTGGACTTCGATGTTGAGCAGGGGGTCGGCGTCGCTGCGGATGAAGAAGTCGGCGTCCGGCAGCATGCCTGCGGCGGCGCCGACCATCCAGCCAGCGTGGCCGAGCCTGGGGCCGAGCACGGCCCGGGCGGCGACGGCGCCGAGCAGGCCGTGGGTCAGGGGGTCCATTATTTGGTGCGCACCGGTATGAAACCTGGACTTCCCGCTTGATCAGGCCTTCAGCTTCGCGTTCAGGTGGGGCGCGATGATCTGCAGAAGCTGCACGAAGACCTTCGGGTTGCCTCCGACGATGTTGCCGGTCTCGAGATAGTTGTTCTCGCCGGTCAGGTCTCCAACCAGGCCGCCGGCTTCCGTGATGAGCAGCGCGCCGGCCGCCATGTCCCAAGGCGAGAGGCCGAGTTCCCAGAAGCCGTCGAAGCGGCCCGCCGCGACCCAGGCCAGGTCGAGCGCGGCCGCGCCGGGGCGGCGCACGCCGGCGGTCTTGTGCATGAAGTCGCGCAACATGCCCATGTAGGCGTCGACATGCTCGAAATAACGGAAGGGGAAGCCGGTGCCGACGATGACTTCGTTGAGCTTGATGCGCTTCGAGACGCGGATGCGGCGCTCGTTGAGGTAGGCGCCGCCACCCTTCACGGCAGTAAAGAGTTCGTTCTTGGTCGGGTCGTAGACCACGGCATGGGTGAGGACGCCCTTGTGCGCCAGGGCGATCGAGATGGCGTACTGCGGCACGCCGTGGATGAAGTTGGTGGTGCCGTCGAGCGGATCGATGATCCAGACGTACTCCGAGACGCCTGAGGCGCCGGACTCTTCTGCTAGAATCGCGTGCTCCGGATACGCCTCCTTGAGCACCCCGATGATGGCCTCTTCGGCGGCCTTGTCGACCTCGGTGACGAAATCCTTGTCGCGTTTGGCGCTTACCTTGATGAGTTCGACGTCGCGCGAGGCGCGGTTGATGATGCCGCCGGCGCGGCGCGCGGCCTTGATGGCGATGCTGAGTGTGGGGTTCATGGGCGTCCGTTAATGAGCGTGCCGGCGAGCAATCCCTCCGGCGAAGAAGGCGGCATTTTAACAGGCTGTTGCATGAATCCAGCGCTCGACCGCATACGCATCGTCCTCTCCCACACCAGCCACCCTGGCAACATCGGCGCCGCCGCGCGCGCGATGAAGACGATGGGACTGTCGCAACTGTACCTGGTGAATCCGGCCGCCGATCCCGATGGCGTGGGGCGTGCCCGTTCCTCGAATGCACGCGACGTGCTGGAAGGTGCGGTCGTCTGCCAGACGCTGGAGGAGGCGCTGGCCGGCACGGTGCTGGCCGCGGCGCTGACGGCGCGCCAGCGCGAACTTGCGCCAACGCCGCGCTGGGCGCGCGAGGCCGCACCCCGGATCGTCGGTGCCACTGCCCACGGACCCGTCGCCCTGGTATTTGGCAACGAGACGGCAGGGCTGGCCAACGACGAAGTTGCGCTGTGCAGCCTGCCGGTGATGATTCCGACGAACCCTGTGTATTCCTCGCTCAACCTCGGCGCTGCGGTGCAGGTGATGTGCTACGAGTTGCGCCTGGCGGCGCTCGATCCGGGCGCGCCGCCCGCGCCGGACAATCCGCCCGCCAGCTTCGAGGAGATCCGCCATTTCCACGAGCACCTCGAGGCCGCCGTAACGCAAAGCGGCTTTCACGACCCGGCCAATCCCAAGCGCCTGCTGCCGCGCCTGCGCCGGCTGTTCGACCGCATCGCGCTGGAGCGCGACGAGGTCAGCCTCCTCCGCGGCATGCTCAAGACCTTCATGAAGCACCCCGGTAATAAAGTTGACTAAAATTCTTGGGTATTTTACTATTTCCCTACATTCTGATGGAGTTATCTGATGTTCAGCCGCCTGCGCGAAGACATCGCCTGCGTTTTTGATCGCGATCCCGCCGCCCGCAACACCTGGGAGGTGCTGACCTGCTATCCGGGCCTGCATGCGCTGGTGACCCACCGATTCACACACTGGCTGTGGGGTCATGGCCTGAAGTGGCTGGCACGCTGGATCTCGCATTTCAGCCGTTGGCTTACGGGCATCGAGATCCATCCCGGCGCATCCATCGGTCGCCGCTTCTTCATCGACCACGGCATGGGCGTGGTGATCGGCGAGACCGCGGTCATCGGCGACGACTGCACGCTGTACCACGGCGTCACCCTGGGTGGCACATCCTGGAACAAGGGCAAGCGCCACCCGACGCTGGAGCGCGGCGTGGTGATCGGCGCCGGCGCCAAGGTGCTCGGCCCCATCACGCTGGGCGTGGAGGCGAAGGTTGGCTCGAACGCGGTGGTGGTGCGCGATGTGCCCGCAGGCGCGACCGCGGTGGGCATTCCGGCGCGCATCATCGAGGACCGCAGCGAGATCGCGCGCGAGATCAAGGCCGGCCAGATGGGCTTCTCCGCCTATGCCGTGACGCGCAACGAGGACGATCCCTTGTCCACGGCCATCCACGGCCTGCTTGACCATGCCGTCGAAACCGACAAGCGCATCGAACGCCTCATTGAGCTGCTCGAGCAATCAGGCGTCGAGTTGTCGGACGAACTGGCCACGGCCGACAAGTTCGATCCGCAGTACTTGAACAAAATAGTAGACTGAACTGATCGGGTATTGTATTGTCTACTAAATTGTTCAAGTATTAGGCGCGGAAGCGTCTTTTTTGGAGAGGACCCAGCATGAGACTGACTACAAAAGGCCGATTCGCAGTGACGGCAATGATCGACCTGGCACAACGCCAGGCCAACGGACCGGTAACGCTGGCGGGCATCAGCGACCGCCAGAAGATTTCCCTGTCTTACCTGGAGCAACTGTTCGGCAAGCTGCGCCGCCACAAGATCGTGGGCAGCGTGCGCGGACCGGGTGGAGGCTATCGCCTGGCGCGCGCCATGAACGAAGTGACCGTGGCCGACATCATCACAGCGGTGGATGAACCGCTGGATGCCACCAACTGCGGCGGACGCGAGAACTGCCAGGACGAGCATCGCTGCATGACCCACGACCTGTGGACCAACCTCAACAAGCGCATGCACGATTATCTGGCCTCGGTTTCGCTGGACGACCTCGTCCGCCAGGCGAAGACCCGTCCTGCGGTGGGTACCGTCGTCACCGACGATCGCCTGCGCGGCGTGCGACGCGACAACGTGGCGGTGTCCGCCTAAGCTGCAATCCATGTTCGCGCTGGCCTACCTCGACCACAACGCCACCACGCCGCTCGACGCGCGCGTGTTGGAGGCGATGCTGCCGTTCCTCAAGGAACGCTGCGGCAATGCCTCGAGCCGCCACGAGTACGGCCGTGCCGCGCGCGCCGCCATCGACACGGCGCGCGAGCAGGTGGCCGCGGCGGTGGGCGCGCACCCGACCGAGGTGGTGTTCACCAGCGGTGGCTCGGAGGCCAACAACCTCTTCATCAAGGGCGCGGCGGCCTGCCTCAAGCCTTCTACCGTGGCGGTGTCCGCCATCGAGCACCCCTGCGTGCGCGAGCCGGCGACCGACCTGAAACGCATGGGCTGGAGCATGGTGGAGATCGGCGTGGATGCCGAGGGGCGTGTCGTGGCGGCTGACTTTGCCGCGGCGCTGGCCATGCCGGCGAAGCTGGTGTCGGTGATGCTGGCCAACAACGAGACCGGCGTGCTGCAGGATATTCCCGACCTGGCCGGGCAGGCCCGTGGAGCAAAGGCCTGGTTCCACACCGATGCGGTGCAGGCGCTGGGCAAGGTGAAGGTGGATTTTCGCACACTGAACGCCGCCGGCGTGAATGCGCTGACGGTGTCGGCGCACAAGATCTACGGGCCGCAGGGCGCCGCGGCGCTGGTGCTGGACAAACGTGTGGAATTGAAGCCGCTGATCTCCGGCGGCGGACAGGAACGCAACCTGCGCTCCGGTACCGAGAACGTGGCGGCCATCGTCGGCTTCGGCGCGGCCTGCGAACTGGCGACGGCCCGGCTGGAAACGGACGCCGTGCGCCTGACAGGACTGCGCAACAAACTGGAGCAGGGGCTGGCGAAGCTGGAGACGGTCATCTTTAGCCGCAATGCGTCGCGCCTGCCGAATACGGTATTTTTTGCGGTGGCCGGCATCGACGGCGAGACCCTGGTGGCGCAGCTGGATCGCGCCGGTTTCGCCGTGGCGAGCGGTTCGGCCTGCTCGAGCGTCTCGCCCGAGCCGTCGCACACCCTGCTGGCGATGGGTGTTTCCGCGGATGTGGCGAAGAGCGCCCTGCGCGTCTCGCTCGGCCGCGCCAACACGGAAGAGGATGTCGTGCGCTTTTTGCAGGCGCTTGACGAAACGGTTCGCAAACTGAAGGGGTTGGCCGCGGTGGCCGCCTAACGCACTGAAAGCACTGGAGAATGAAAATGCTGAAATTCCCCATCTACCTCGACTATTCGGCGACGACCCCGGTCGACCCGCGCGTGGCCGAGCAGATGATTCCCTGGCTGGTCGAGAAATTCGGCAACCCCGCCTCGCGCTCGCATGCCTACGGCTGGGAGGCGGAAAAGGCCGTCGAGGAAGCACGCGAGCTGGTCGCCAGGCTGGTCAACGCCGATTCGAAGGAGATCATCTGGACCTCGGGCGCGACCGAATCGAACAATCTGGCCATCAAGGGCGCGGCCCTGTTCTACCAGGGCAAGGGCAAGCACCTCGTTACGGTGAAGACCGAGCACAAGGCGGTGCTCGACACCACGCGCGAGCTGGAGCGCCACGGCTTCGAGGTGACCTACCTCGATCCGCAGGAGAACGGCTTGGTCGACCTGGATCAGTTCAAGGCGGCGCTGCGCCCCGATACCATCCTCGCTTCGGTGATGTACGTGAACAACGAGATCGGCGTCATCCAGCCGATCGAGCGGATGGGCGAAATCTGCCGCGAAAAAAGCGTGATCTTCCACGTCGATGCCGCGCAGGCGACCGGCAAGGTGGCGATCGACCTCGGCAAGCTGAAGGTCGACCTGATGTCCTTCTCGGCGCACAAGACCTATGGCCCGAAGGGCATCGGCGCCCTCTACGTGCGGCGCAAGCCGCGCATCCGCCTGGAAGCGCAGATGCACGGCGGCGGCCACGAGCGCGGCCTGCGCTCCGGCACGCTGGCGACGCACCAGATCGTCGGCATGGGCGAGGCCTTCCGCCTGGCGCGCGAGGAGATGGCAACCGAGAACGAACGCATCCGCATGTTGCGCGACCGCCTCTGGAAGGGTCTCTCGGACATCGAGCAGGTCTTCCTCAACGGCGACATGGAAGCGCGCGTGCCGCACAACCTCAACATCAGCTTCGCCTTCGTCGAGGGCGAGTCCCTGATGATGGCGATCAAGGACGTGGCGGTGTCCTCCGGCTCGGCCTGCACCTCGGCCAGCCTGGAGCCGTCCTACGTGCTAAGGGCATTGGGTCGCCAGGACGAACTGGCGCACAGCTCGATCCGCTTCACCATCGGCCGCTTCACGACCGAGGAGGAAATCGACTACACGATCACGCTCCTGCACCGGCAGATCAGCAAGCTGCGCGAGATGTCGCCGCTGTGGGACATGTACAAGGAAGGCATCGATCTGAACACCGTCCAGTGGGCGGCGCATTGAGTTGAACTGAAGGAGCAGCGACTATGGCATACAGCGACAAGGTACTGGAGCACTACGAACATCCGCGCAACGTCGGCGCCTTCGACAAGGAAGAAGACGGCGTCGGCACCGGCATGGTCGGCGCGCCGGCCTGCGGCGACGTCATGAAGCTGCAGATCAAGGTGAACAAGGAGGGCGTCATCGAGGACGCCAAGTTCAAGACCTACGGCTGCGGCTCGGCCATCGCCTCCAGCTCGCTCGTCACCGAGTGGGTGAAGGGCAAGACGGTGGACCAGGCCCTGGAGATCAAGAACACCAAGATCGCCGAGGAACTGGCCCTGCCGCCGGTTAAAATACACTGCTCGATCCTGGCCGAGGACGCCATCAAGGCGGCCGTGGCCGATTACAAGAAGAAGCACGAAGGATAAGGTGAGGATATGTCGGTCACGATGACGGAAAAGGCGGCCAAGCACGTAGCCAATTTCATCGCCAAGCGCGGCAAGGGCGTCGGCGTGCGCATCGGCGTGAAGACCTCGGGCTGCTCGGGCATGTCGTACAAGCTGGAGTTCGCCGACGAGGCGGCGGCGGAGGACATCATATTCGAGAGCCACGGCGTCAAGGTGCTGGTCGACCCGAAGAGCCTGCCGTATGTGGACGGCACGGAACTGGATTTTGCGCGCGAGGGCCTCAACGAGGGGTTCAAGTTCAACAACCCCAATGTCAAGGATCAGTGCGGCTGCGGGGAAAGTTTTAACGTTTAACCATCGTGGTCCCGGATTTCAGCCAGGATTTCTTTGCGCTGTTCGGCCTCAGGCGTGCCTATCGCATCGATGCGGCCAGGCTTGACCAGGCCTATCACGAATTGCAAGGCAAGGTTCACCCGGACCGGCACGCCCATCTGCCCGACACCGACAAGCGCTTGTCGATGCAGTGGGCAACGCAGGTCAATGAGGCCTACCGCACGCTGAAGAAGCCGCTGCTGCGGGCGCACTACCTGCTGCGGCTGGCCGGCGCCGAGACCGACCACGAGAGCAACACGGCGATGCCCGCAGAATTCCTCATGGAGCAGATGGAGTGGCGCGAGGCAGTGGCCGAAGCGCGTGAGGCCGGCGAGCACCATGAACTTGAAAAGCTGATGCAGCGCCTGGAGAAGCATGCCGGCGCGATCCGCGACGAAATCGAGGCCAGCCTCGATGCGAAGAAGGATTACGCAGCAGCGGCCGACGCAGTGCGCCGCCTGATGTTCATCGAGAAGCTGGCACACGAAATAGAAGACGCGCTCGAAGCGCTCGAAAGTCAAGACTAATCACGATGGCATTACTGCAAATCACCGAGCCCGGCATGTCCACGGCGCCGCACCAGCACAGGCTGGCGGTGGGTATCGATCTGGGCACCACCAATTCCCTCGTTGCCACCGTGCGCAATGGCATCGCCGTGGTGCTGAGCGACGGCAAGGGCCGTAGCCTGCTGCCCTCCATCGTGCGCTACAAGGCCGACGGCGGCGTCGACGTCGGCTATGCGGCGCAGGGCGCGCAAGCCGCCGATCCGCGCAACACCATCGTTTCCGTCAAGCGCTTCATGGGCCGCGGCCTGAAGGACGTTGCCCACATCGAGTCGATGCCCTACGACTTCCTCGACGCCGAGGGCATGGTGCGCCTGCGCACCGTCGCCGGGGTGAAGAGCCCGGTCGAGATATCCTCTGAAATCCTCAAGGTGCTGGCTGCCCGTGCGGAGGCCAGTTTGGGCGGCGAACTGGTTGGCGCCGTCATCACCGTGCCGGCCTACTTCGACGATGCGCAGCGCCAGGCCACCAAGGACGCGGCCACGCTGGCCGGGCCTCAATGTGCTGCGCCTGCTCAACGAGCCGACCGCCGCGGCCATCGCCTACGGCCTCGACAACGCCTCGGAAGGTGTCTACGCCGTGTTCGACCTCGGCGGCGGCACCTTCGACATCTCCATCCTCAAGCTTTCGCGCGGCGTCTTCGAGGTGCTGGCGACCAACGGCGATGCCTCGCTCGGCGGCGACGACTTCGACCAGCGCGTGTATTGCTGGATCCTCGACGACGCCAAGATCAGCTTCCCCAGCATCGAGGACACGCGCCACCTGCTGCTCAAGGCGCGCGAGGCCAAGGAGATGCTGACCTCCCACGACGAGGCGCCGATCCATGCGGCATTGCGTAGCGGAGAGCAGGTCGATCTCACGCTGAAGATCGACACCTTCGCCGACATCACGAAGAACCTCATCACCAAGACCCTGGCGCCGACGCGCAAGGCGCTGCGCGATGCCGGCCTGACGGTGGACGACATCAAGGGCGTGGTGATGGTCGGCGGCGCCACGCGCATGCCGCAGGTACAGCGCGCCGTGGCCGAGTACTTCAAGCAGGAGCCGCTCACCAACCTCGACCCGGAGAAGGTGGTGGCGCTGGGTGCGGCCATGCAGGCCAACGTGCTGGCCGGCAACCGCGCCGGCGCCGAGGACTGGCTGCTGCTCGACGTCATTCCGCTCTCACTTGGCCTGGAAACGATGGGCGGACTCACCGAGAAGGTGATCCCACGAAACTCGACCATCCCGATCGCCAAGGCGCAGGAATTCACCACCTACAAGGATGGCCAGACGGCGATGAGTTTCCACGTCGTGCAGGGGGAGCGCGAATTGGTGACGGATTGCCGTTCGCTGGCGAAATTCGAACTGCGTGGCATTCCGCCCATGGTGGCGGGCGCGGCGCGCATCACCGTCACGTTCCAGGTCGACGCCGACGGGCTGCTGTCGGTATCGGCCCGCGAGATGACCTCGGGCGTCGAGGCCTCCATCCGTGTGAAGCCGTCCTACGGATTGACCGACGACGAGATCGCCGGCATGCTGAAAGAGTCGATCGACCATGTCGGCGACGACGTGCAGGCGCGCAACCTGCGCGAGCAGCAAGTCGAGGCGCAGCGGCTGATCGAGGCCGTCGAGGCGGCGCTGGCCGCGGACGGCGGCCTGCTACGGTCGGAGGAGCGCGCCGATATCGACGAGGAGATCGCCTCGCTGAGAAAACGCATCGCGGGCACCGACCACCGCGCCATCAAGGCCGGCATCGACTCGCTCAACGCCGCGACACAGGATTTTGCCGCCCGCCGCATGGACCAGGGTGTCAGGCGGGCGCTGACTGGACACAAGGTAATCGAACTCAAGCTATGACCCAGATCATCGTCCTTCCCCATATCGAACTCTGTCCCGAAGGGACGGTCATCGACGTTTCGCCCGGCACCTCCATCTGCGACGGCCTGCTGCAGAACGGCATCGAGATCGAGCACGCCTGCGAGAAATCCTGCGCCTGCACCACCTGCCACGTCATCGTGCGCGAGGGCATCGAGGGCCTGGCCGAGGCGGAGGAAAAGGAGGAGGACATGCTCGACAAGGCCTGGGGCCTGGAGCCGAATTCGCGCCTGTCCTGCCAGGCGCTGGTGACAGAAACGCCACTGGTCGTGGAAATCCCGAAATACACCATCAACATGGTGAGCGAGGCGCACAAGAAATGAAGTGGACCGACATCAACGATATCGCCATCGAACTGGCTGACGCCCATCCCGACGTCGACCCGACGAAGGTGAATTTCGTCGACCTGATGAACTGGGTCAAGGCGCTGCCGGGCTTCGACGACGACCCCAAGCATTGCGGCGAGAAGATCCTCGAGGCGATCCAAACCGCCTGGATCGAAGAGCAGGAGTGACGGCATGAACCGCGACGAGGGCGGCCTGCAGCGTAATGTGCTCGGCGGCCCGCTCGGCGTCTGCAGCGAGAAGCCGGTGACGGGGTTCTTCCGCAATGGCTGCTGCGATACTTCGCCCGAAGACATCGGTCGCCATACCGTCTGCATCGTCGCCACCGAAGCATTCCTCGCCTTCTCGAAAAGTCGCGGCAACGACCTGTCGACGCCGCGCCCGAATACGACTTCCCCGGGGTGCAGCCGGGCCAGCATTGGTGCCTGTGTGCCGCGCGCTGGCGGGAAGCGCTAGAGGCCGGGCAGGCGCCGCAGGTGGTGCTCGCCGCCACCAACGAGGCAACGCTGGACATCGTCTCGCTCGAAGACCTCAAGCGCCACGCCGTCGATTTGCACTGAGTCCGCGCCCAAACAAGAAAGGCAGCCCGTAGGCTGCCTTTTTCATGTGCCGGCGTCGCTCAATCCAGCATGTGTGACACCAGCCCGTCGGCCAGCTTGGGTTCGAACCAGGTGGACTTCGGTGGCATGACTTCGCCGGCGTCGGCGACCGCCATCAGGTCGGTCATCTCGGTCGCGTGCAGTGCGAAGGCAGCGGCCATGTCGCCGCTGTCGACGCGCCGCTCCAGTTCCCCCAGCCCACGAATGCCACCAACGAAGTCGATGCGCTTGTCGCGGCGCAGGTCCTTGATGTCCAGCACTGGCCCGAGCAGGTTTTCCGAGAGGAGGCTGACATCCAGGCGCGCGACAGGGTCGTCCACCGGGATCAGGTGCGGGCGAATGCTCAGCCGGTACCACTGCCGTGGCAGGTACAAGCCGTATTCTCCAACCTTCGAAGGGCGCACGCGCGGCGGGCTGACTGCCACCGTGAAGCGCTCGGCAATGCGGGCGAGGAAGCCCATCGTGCTCAGTCCGTTGAGGTCCTTCACCACCCGGTTGTAGTCCATGATGCGCATCTGGTGGTGGGGGAAGATCACCGAGAGGAAGTAGTTGTAATCCTCCTCTCCGGTAGGGTGCGAATTCTTTGCATTGCGCGCGGCGGCCACGCGCGAGGCGGCGGCCGAACGGTGGTGGCCGTCTGCGATATAGAGCGCAGGCATGGCATCGAAAGCCAAAGTCAGCCGCTGCAGTACGGCGGCATCACGGATTACCCAGAGCATGTGGCGGATGCCGTCGTCGGCCGTCACGTCGGCATCCGGCTCGCCGCTTGCGGCCTGCGCCAGGATGGCGTCCACTTCCGGCGCGTCGGGATGGGCGAGCAGCACCGGGCCGGTCTGCGCGTTGAGCGCCTCGATCTGGTGCACGCGGTCGTCTTCCTTGTCCGGCCGGGTGAACTCGTGCTTGCGGATGCGGTTCGTGTCGTAGTCGGCTACCGAGGCGGCGGCGACCAGCCCGGTCTGAACGTGTTCCCCCATGACCAGGCGATAGGCGTAGTAGCAGGGCGTGTCGTCCTGCCGCAGCACGCCCTCGACGATCATGCGTTCGAAATTTTCGCGCGATTTGACATAGACCTGCGGCGAGTAGTGATCGGTGTCCGGCGACAGGTCGATCTCTGCCTTGGAAATATGCAGAAAGCTCCACGGGCGGCCCTCGACGCCACCATGGACTATGAGGCGCGCCTCGTCGGTGGAGAGGACGTCGTAGGGGGGGGCGGCGACATCGGCAGCACGGCCGGGAGCGGGGCGCAGGCCGCGAAAGGGTTTGATGAGCGACATGTTCGTTCTGCTGGGTTAAGCGTTGCGATTCGGCAGGATGTCCTTGAGGACGGCGCGAGCCTTGCGGATGACAGCCTCGGTGGTGGGCCAGTCGATGCAGGCGTCGGTGACGGACTGGCCGTACTTCAGCTTGGAGAGGTCTTCAGGAATCGGCTGGTTGCCGGCCTCGATGTTGCTCTCCAGCATCATGCCGACGATGGACTGGTTGCCCTCGCGGATCTGGTGCACGCAGTCGGACAGCACCAGCGGCTGCAGGGCCGGGTCCTTCAACGAGTTGGCGTGCGAACAGTCGATGACGATGTTCTGGGCGATCTTCGCCTTGGCCAGGGCGCGCTCGACCATGCAGACGCTGACGGTGTCGAAGTTCGAGCGGCCGTCGCCACCGCGCAGGACAACGTGCCCATAGGGGTTGCCCTGCGTGCGCACGATGGCAGAGCGTCCCTGCATGTTGATGCCGAGGAAGCTGTGCGGTGCGGAAGCGGACTTGATGGCGTTGATGGCGGGCATGATGTCGCCGTCGGTGGCGTTCTTGAAGCCGACCGGGGTGGACAGGCCGCTCGACATCTCGCGGTGCGTCTGCGACTCCGAGGTGCGCGCGCCGATGGCGGTCCACGCGATCAGGTCGCCGAGGTATTGCGGCGCGATCGGGTCGAGCGCCTCGGTCGCCGTCGGCAGGCCGAGTTCGGTGACCTTGAGCAGGAAGGCGCGCGCCTTCTCCATGCCTTCCTCGATGTGGAAGGAGTCGTCCATGTAGGGGTCGTTGATGTAGCCCTTCCAGCCGGTGGCGGTGCGCGGCTTCTCGAAGTACACGCGCATGACGAGCACCAGCGTGTCGCCCACCTCGTCGGCCAGTTTCTTCAGGCGCTGGGCGTAGTCGTAGCCGGCAATGGGGTCGTGGATGGAGCAGGGCCCGACGACGACGAAAATGCGCGGATCCTTGCGGTCGAGGATGGCTTTGATGATCTCTCGGCCGGCGAAGACGCTGTCCGACGCCTTCTCCGAGAGCGGCACGCGTGCGTGGATTTCCTCGGGCGAGGGCATCAGGTCGAAGGCGCCGATGCGGACGTTTTCTAGCGGTTGCTGGGTCATGGCTGCTTTTTGGATGGTGAAACTGGTGTATTCAACAATGAAATGATCTCACGGATTGCCGCCGCCCGCTCGGGCAGGGTGGCGGTTTCCCGGGCTACGGCGAGTTTGTCCGGCCCGGCCAGCTTCCAGCGGCGGTCCTTCTGCACGAGTTCGATGATGCGCACCGGGTCGATCGGCGGATCGGCGATGAACTGCAGCTTGATGACGGCCTCGGTGGCATCGATCTTGGCCAGCCCGAGCGGCTTGGCCAGGATGCGCAAGCGGTGGGTCTCGATCAGGGTGCGGGCCTGCGCGGGCAGGTCGCCGAAGCGGTCGATCAGTTCCTCCTGCAGACGAATCAGATCTTCTTCCAGATCGCAGTTGGCAAGGCGCTTGTACAGCGTCAGGCGCTCATGTACGTCGCTGCAATAGTCGCTGGGCAGCAGCGCCGGCGCGTGCAGGTTGATCTCCGAGGTGATGCCGAGCGGCTGCGACAGGTCGGGCTCCCGGCCGTCCTGCAGAGCGCGCACGGCGGCGTTGAGCATGGAGGTGTACAGGTTGAAGCCGATCTCCTGGATCTCGCCACTCTGCGACTCACCGAGCACTTCACCGGCGCCGCGGATTTCCAGGTCATGCATGGCGAGGAAGAAGCCCGAGCCAAGCTCTTCCATGGCCTGAATTGCCTCCAGCCGGCGCTGCGCCTGGTCGCTCGGTTTGGCACTGCGGTCGGTGAGCAGGTAGGCGTAGGCCTGGTGGTGAGAGCGGCCGACACGCCCGCGCAACTGGTGCAGTTGTGCCAGGCCAAACTTGTCGGCGCGGTTGATGACGATGGTGTTGGCGTGCGGGTTGTCGATGCCGGTCTCGATGATGGTCGTGCACAGCAGGAGGTTGTGGCGCTGCTGGGTGAATTCGCGCATAACGCGCTCCAGTTCGCGCTCGGGCAGTTGGCCGTGGCCGACGACGATGCGCGCTTCCGGCAGCAGTTTCGCCAGGCGTTCGCGCACCGTTTCGATAGTCTCCACCTCGTTGTGCAGGAAGTACACCTGGCCGCCGCGCTTGAACTCGCGCAGTACCGCCTCGCGCACGATGCCGTCGGAGTGCGGCACGACGAAGGTCTTGATGGCCAGCCGTTTCTGCGGCGCGGTAGCGATGACGGAAAAGTCGCGCAGCCCTTCCAGCGACAGGCCGAGGGTGCGCGGGATCGGCGTGGCGGTCAGCGTCAGCACGTCGATCTCGGCGCGCAGGGCCTTCAGCGCCTCCTTCTGGCGCACGCCGAAGCGGTGTTCCTCGTCGATGACGACGAGGCCGAGGCGGGCGAACTTCACGTCCTTCTGCAGCAGCCGGTGCGTGCCGATGGCGATGTCTGCCTTGCCCTCGGCGAGGTCCTGCAGGGCCTGCGCCTGTTCCTTGGCACTCCTGAAGCGCGACAATTCGACGGTCTTCACCGGCCAGTCGGCAAAGCGATCGCTGAAGGTGTTGAAGTGCTGCTCGGCGAGCAGCGTCGTCGGCGCCAGCACCGCCACCTGCTTGCCGTCCATCACGGCGGCGAAGGCGGCGCGCAGCGCCACCTCGGTCTTGCCGAAGCCGACGTCGCCGCAGACGAGGCGGTCCATCGGCTTGCCGGATTTCATGTCGTCGATGACCGCGGCGATGGCGGCGGCCTGGTCGGGCGTCTCCTCGAAGCCAAAGCCGTCGGCGAAGGCCTCCAGATCATGCTCCTTGAAATTGAAGGCGTGGCCCTGGCGGGCGGCGCGGAGGGCGTAGAGGGCGAGCAGTTCCGCCGCGGTGTCACGCACCTGCTGCGCCGCTCTTCTTTTGGCGCGGTCCCAGCGGTCGGTGCCGAGCTTGTGCAGCTCGACCAGTTCCGGTTCGGCGCCGCTGTAGCGCGAAATGAGGTGCAGTTGCGAGACAGGAACGTAGAGCTTGTCTTCCCCGGCGTACTCGAGGTGCAGGAACTCCGTCTCGCCTTCGCCCAGGTCGAGGTACACCAGGCCGTGGTAGCGGCCGATACCGTGGCTTTCGTGCACCACCGGGTCGCCGATCTTCAGTTCGGTGAGGTCGCGCAGCCAGCCCTCGAGGCTGGCGCGGCGGGCATCGCTGCGGCGTCCGCGGGGTCGGGCGGTGGCAGCATAGAGCTCGTTTTCCGTGACGATCGCAAGATCCGCCTCGGGCAGCAGGAAGCCAGCCGAGAGCGGCGCCACGGAGAGCATGAGCTTTTCCACTGCCGTCGCGCAGCTGCTGAAGTCCGCGCAAGGCACTGGTTGCAGGCCGTATTCCGCGAGGTATTGCAGCAGCGTCTCGCGCCGGCCGGGCGATTCGGTCAGTAGAAGAATGCGCCCGGGAAAGCTCGCGGCGAAGGCCTTCAGCTTGTGCAGCGGATCGTCGGCGCGGCGCTCGACGGCGATGTCGGGCAGGGGCGCGGCCGGCGCGCCGGCTTCAGCAGCGCCAGCCGGGAAAGTCAGTCTCCCCAGGACGGCGGCGGCGATGAAAAACTGCTCGTCGGAGAGGAACAGATCCTGTGGCGGCAGCAGGGGTCGGCTACGGTCGCCGCCGAGCAGGCGGTAGCGCGATTGCGTGTCGGCCCAGAATTCGCGGATCGCATTGGGTACGTCGTGGTGCAGGCACAGGACGGTTTCTTTCGGCAGGTAGTCGAAGATCAGTGCCGTGTGTTCGAAGAACAGCGGCAGGTAGTACTCGATGCCGGCGGGCGCGATGCCGTGGGAGACGTCCTTGTAGATGGGGGAGCGCGACGGGTCGCCCTCGAAGGTTTCGCGGTAGCGGCCGCGGAAGCGCGTGCGGCCGGCCTCATCCAAAGGAAATTCGCGCGCCGGCAGCAGACGGATCTCCGGCACCGGGAAAACTGTGCGCTGCGAATCGACATCGAAGCTGCGCAGGGTCTCGATCTCGTCGTCGAACAGCTCGATGCGGAAGGGCAGGGCCGAGCCCATCGGGAAGAGGTCGATCAAGCCGCCGCGCACGCTGTATTCGCCCGGCGAGACGACCTGCGTGACGTGCTGGTAGCCGGCCAGCGTGAGCTGCGCGCGCAGGGCGTCGACGTCGAGGCGGGCGCCCTGCTTGAGGAAGAACGTATGCGCCGCCAGATACTCGGCCGGCGGGAGGCGGTGCAGCGCCGTGGTAGCCGGGATCAGCGCGATGTCGCAGGCGCCGCGGCTGATCTCGTAGAGCGTCGCCAGGCGCTCGGAAATCAAGTCGTGGTGCGGCGAGAGCGTGTCGTAGGGCAGGGTTTCCCAGTCCGGCAGCAGATGCACGCCCAGTTGTGGCGCGAACCAGGCGATCTCCTCCTGCAGGCGTTGCGCATCGAGCGGGTTGGCCGTGACCACCGCCAGCATGCGGCCCGTGCCCGCAGCCTGGGCCAGCGCCAAGGCGTCGCTCGAGCCGGCCAGTACGGGCAGATCAAGGCGCGCGCCGGGTTTCGGCAAAGCAGGTAGCTGCGGCAGGAGCGCAGGGGATGCAGAGGTCATGCGTGAGTCGGGGGAAATCTTGCGGGAGACTGCTTTCAAAGAGTGAATTATACCGGTCTGGACAGGCGGGCAGGGCAGGGCTAAGGTAACACCATGATCTTCAGAGACAGGGAACAGGCGGCGCAACTGCTGGTCGAGAAGCTTGCTGCCTACAAGGGCAAGCATCCGCTGGTGCTCGCCATTCCGCGCGGCGCCGTGCCGATGGCGAAAATCGTCGCCGACGCGCTGGAGGGCGAGTTCGACGTCGTGCTGGTAAGGAAGCTCGGCGCACCGGGCAACCCGGAATTCGCCATCGGCGCCATCGACGAGACGGGCTGGGCCCACGTCAGCCCGCACGCCATCCTGGCAGGAGCCGACGATGCCTACATCGAGCGCGTGAAGGCGCGCGAACTGGAGACCATCCGCCAGCGCCGTGCCCAGTATTCACCCCTGCACCCGCCAGTGGATCCCAGGGATCGCATCGTCATTGTCATCGATGACGGCCTGGCAACCGGCTCGACCATGCTTGCCGCACTGCATGCCCTGCGTCAGCGCAATCCGCTAAAGCTGATCTGCGCCGTGCCCGTTGCGCCGCCGGATACCCTGCTGAGAGTTGCGGAGAAGGCTGACGAGGTGCTGTACCTGTATGCCCCGGAGAACTTCCAGGCCGTTGGCCAGTTCTACGCCGACTTCGGTCAGGTCGAGGACGACGAGGTGATTGCCCTGCTGTCGGAAAGGAAGAAACCATGAGACTGCTTCCGCTGCTCCTTGCTACCCTGCTTGCCGGCTGCGGCGTTTCCGAAACCGCCACCGTTGCGGCGACCGCCGGCGCCGCCAAGGCCAAGGAAGTGGAGCATTCGAAAGACGCCTCCGCCCAAGTGCAGGGCAAGCTGGACGACGCTGCCAAAATGGCGGAACAGAAGCGTGAAACGGCTGAAAGCCGCTGAAGGCTTGGGCCTCGGGATGCCGTGCCGACGATGATTCGCTTTCCGGCATTACTGCAAGCCTGGGGCTCTGCCGATTTCTCCTCGGTGCTCAAAGACGAGATCGGGCGCCTAGACGCATCGTGCCTGCCCCTGCAACAGGGACTGACGTCAACCAGCCACGCCCTCGACGGCACGCATAGCGCGATGATCCTCAGCGTGTCCGACAGGCCGGATTGCATACAGGCCAGGGTGGGCCTCTTCTACGCGGGAATCCTCGCCGGATGCAGTTGTGCCGACGATCCCACGCCCGTGGAGCCGCAGAATGAATACTGCGAGGTGTTCGTCTCCATCAGCAAGACGACCGCAGAGGCATCCATCGCGCTCTCGTCAGGGTCGGGCTAACCAGAAGGCTTTCGCATGAAAACCCGACTCACCACCGTTGTCCCCTACATCACCAAGGACGGCTCCGAAATCCGCGAGCTGATGCACCCCGCCCAGCACGGCAATCAAAACCAGAGTCTGGCCGAGGCCCTCGTGCCACCCGGCACGCGCACGCTGCTGCACCGGCATCTGACGAGCGAGGAGCTCTACCACGTTACGGCAGGCGAGGGCCTGCTGACGCTCGGCACCGAGAAGATAAAAGTCAGTCCCGGCGATACGGCGCTGATTCCACCCGGGACGCCGCATTGCATCGAAGCGATCGGGGCACAGCCCCTACGGATTCTCTGCTGCTGCAGTCCGGCCTACCGGCACGAGGATACTGAACTGCTTGAAGCCTCGTTGAATGAAGGCCTACCGGGATTGTTCATCCTCACTTGAAGGGTCGGGATTAACGGATTTGCGGACAGTTCCAGGGCAGAGTGATACCATGCCGTACGCATTAACATGGTAGCTAGCTGTAATAACAATAATTGTTTGCCGATCTGAATTGCCAATGAAAAGCGAAATCAAGGGGAGTGATCATCATGCGGGAATATTTGCTTCTGGCCGTTTTCATTTTGGCTGGCCTCACGAGCGGCTGCGCATCCGTAACGGGTTCGACAACTCAAAATGTTTCTGTGCAGACACGAGAGCATGTCGGGGGGAATCTGCCCGGGGCTATCTGCGAACTGTCGAACAGCAAGGGGAAATGGTTCGTTACTACGCCGGGCTCGGTGATGATCCACAGATCCAATGACGACATGCAAGTTCTTTGCAGCAAGACCGGCTACGAATCGGGCATGTCGTCCGTTGTCTCGAACACCAAGGCAGAGATGTTCGGCAACATAATACTTGGTGGGGTCATAGGTGCCGTTATTGATCACAGCTCCGGTTCAGGCTACGAGTACCCGGAATTCATCCAGGTTCTCATGCGTGCGTTGTCTAGAACAGATCAGTCAGCCTCAGTGTCGCAACCGATACCGCAGCCGAAAACCGACATGCCGACTGCCGCAACGGCAACCACTCAGAGCCCCCCCGCTTATGAAAATGTAATGTATCCAAGAGTGGGCGACACTTGGACCTACCGTTATTCGGATGGCTATGGCAGGAATGAAAACTACAGCGTGCGGGTGACATCGATATCACAAGGGGAGATTGAAGATTATGCCCAAATGGGGCAGTCGCGGAATTCCAGCACATTCAGCAATGATCTGGCTTTTGTCCCACGCGGGCTCTCAGGATTAAATGTCCGCGAGTTCGCCCCCTATCAGCAAAGTCTGGGGCCGAAGGAATTCTCGACAGGATGGCATTCCGTCAAGCTGTTCGAAGATAGCAAGCCCTTCACCGCCCGTTTTGTAGGAACGGAAACTGTGAGCGTACCTGCGGGTGTGTTTGATGCACAAAAGCTGGTTGTCGAGGGGGTACAGTTTGCCAAGAGCAGTTTTCTTGCTGCTCTGTCACGGAAATATACTGTTACTGTTTGGTATGCTTCTGTGGTCAAGCGGTTCGTGAAGATGACCATTTCTGCCCCTGAGGTGGGTTTGGCATCCTCATTGATCGGAGCAGAAAGAGATACTATCGTATTGGTTAATACCAGCTTTGATTTACCCTCTGGACAATCGACTGCCGTGTTGGATAGGGATCGCGGGCTGACTGGTGTCACTTCGGGTAATTTGAATGTACAACCAGTTCAGAC
Source organism: Betaproteobacteria bacterium (assembly GCA_016703785.1). Classification (GTDB taxonomy): domain Bacteria; phylum Pseudomonadota; class Gammaproteobacteria; order Burkholderiales; family Rhodocyclaceae; genus Desulfobacillus. The sequence continues at coordinate 123,485 of JADJBM010000009.1, read as the reverse complement.
AGCTACGGTGGCAGAACCTTTACGCCAGGAAGCACAGCAAATCTCGCCTGAGATATCTGTCATTTCCAGAGCGGACTCTTCGAGTCCGCGTGTGGGTGACAAATGGACCTACCGGTACGTAAATGGTTTCGGAAAAACTGGCACCTATACGGTTCAGGTAAAGTCCGCTTCAACCAATGAAATCTCCGATGAGATGAAAATGGGGCGCTCTCGCGACTCAGGAACTTTCTTGCCGGGGCTGACATTGACAGACCGCAAAGCCGGAGAATTCACATTGCGAGAGATATCGCCCTATCTGATGAGTCTGGGTCCGGCCGAGCCGACGGCCGAGTGGCGACGTGTGCCAATACTTACTGGAAATGAGCCCTTTACTGCAAGAATGGCGGGTATTGAAAGAGTCAGTGTTCAAGCCGGGACATTCGATGCCCGCAAGGTGGTGATTGAGGGTCGTGAAGTCTTTAACGGATCCTTTTTTTACGGTATTCCGTCGCGACCTTATTCCGTTACTGTCTGGTATGCGCCGGCTGCCAAGCGTTTCATCAAACTCGTGTTCTCTGCTGCTGGAGGTGGGCATCTCACTCCAGAAAGCGAAACGATCGAACTGCTTGAAACAAACTTCGACATGCGTTTGGATAGCAGCTATACGGCACCAGTCGTAAGATTGCAATAGTAGAATCGTAAATCGTAGTATCGCGGGACATCATGAAGGCAAGAAATAGCAACTACAGACTGGCGTAAGGCGACGGCCCCCATGCATCAATTCGTGTAAATGAACACATGAAGACACTACATCTACCATTCTTGTTATCCCGCATCTGCATGGGACTGTTTGCCGCGGGCATATCGTTGAATGCGCTTGCAGACATGATGTCGCCTGTCGGCGCCTGGAACACCATCGACGATGAAACCCAGAAACCGAAATCCGTGGTGCGCATCATGGAGAAGGACGGTGTGGTTTCTGGAGCGGTCGAGAAAATCTTCGATCCTGCCAAGCAGGACTCCAGGTGCGACGAATGCGCCAGCGACGATCCGCGCAAGGGCAAGCCGGTGGTCGGCATGACCATCCTGACCGGCTTGAAGAAGGATGGCGACAATGTCTATGGTGGTGGCAACATCCTGGATCCGGCCAATGGCAAGGTCTACAACGCCAAGGTGACCGTCATCGATGGTGGGAAAAAACTCGAAATGCGCGGCTCCATCCTCTTCTTCGGACGCACCCAGACGTGGATTCGGGTGGAATAGTTGCATCGACGAGGCCCATTCGTTTCCGCCGGAAACAATTGCGAACAGGCTTTGGACCGATACCGTATGGTATCGTGAGCGGGTGGTTATTGATGTCGGGTGACGGCGTCCTGTAGTTCAACAAACTCTGGAGAAAGTCTGTGGGTAAAAAGCTATATGTAGGCAATCTGGGCTACAACGTCAGCAAGAGCGATCTTGAGCAGATGTTCGCGGCGTACGGCACTGTCGGTTCGGCACAGGTGATCATGGACCGCGATTCTGGTCGCTCCAAGGGGTTCGGTTTCGTCGAAATGGATTCCGACGACGAAGCGCAGGCTGCCATTGCCGGGCTCAACGGCAAGAGCGCAGATGGCCGCAACATGATCGTGAATGAGGCGCGTCCCCAGGAACCGCGCACCGGCGGTGGCGGCTTCGGGGGTCGGGGGGGGGGCAACCGAGGCGGGGGTGGCGGCAAACGCTACTGATCAATCTCAATCTCCACCTCATTATCCGATCGCCCGTTGCGGCGTTCAAAGGAGTCTACTTGGCCAAGCCAAATTACCAATTCGAGAAACGCCAGAGAGATCTGGCGAAGAAAAAAAAGCAGGAAGAGAAGCGCCTGCAGAAACTCGCGGCCAAAGCCGTCACCCCTGAATCCGGAGGGGATGCAGCGGCGCCCCTCTCCTCGGTCGCGCCCGTTGGCGATAGCCACACGGCCGTGCCTACTCCGGACAGCGAGTAGTCGTCCGGCCGCCTCCGGCGGCACACGCAGCAAAGTCAGTCCCTGCAGGACGGCGACACCACACCGCTCTTGACTAGTGTCCGATCGGACACTATATTGGTGTTCATACGGACACCATCCATGAGCGGAGCCTGCCATGCCTGCCTCTGATACAGAACGCGATTCCGAATACCTCGGCCGTCTGCGCGACTATTTCGCGGACGCCCGGCGCATACCTTCCCTCCAGCGCATTGCGACCCTGATGGGCTTCGCCTCCAAGACGGCAGCCAGGAAGCTTCTCGGGCGCCTTGAACAGGCCGGTTTTATCGAGCGAACTCCCGACGACGACGCATGGATGCCCGCTAGGCGCTTCTTTGAGCGATCCCTTGCCGGAACGGCCGTTCGCGCCGGTGCCCCCGACATGATCGACGGGGCAGGGGGCGAGCCTTTTCTCGTCGATGATTATCTTGTCCGCACGCCTTCGCGCACGGTCATGGTGCCGGTCAAGGGTGACTCCATGATCGAGGCTGGCATCCATGACGGCGATATCGTCGTCGTCGAGCGCAGCAAGGCAGCCCGTTCCGGCGATATCGTCATCGCCATCGTCGATAATGAATTCACCCTGAAGGAATTGAGCATGGAGCGGGGGCGATTCATTCTCAAACCCCACAACAAGGCCTATCCGGTCATTAGGCCGAAGGGCGAACTCGAGCTTTTCGGCGTCGTCACCGGTTTGGTGAGGCGCTATCAGGGTTGATTGCGTGGCCTGCTCCTGTCACCCCGTTCGCAAGCCCGGAACGACAGATAGCCCTTTCCCGGCATTCCCGGAGGAGGGCGTGATCCCTCTGCCGGGCTTTCCCCTCCTGACCCAACCGGTGCCAGCCGGTTTGCCGTTACCCGCCGCCAGGTTCGTCAATGACCGCCTGAGCCTGGATGCGCACCTGATCGAGCACCACGAGGCCACCTTCTTTGCACGTGTTACCGGGGACTCCATGACCGGTTTTGGCATACACGATGGCGATCTGCTGGTCGTCGATCGCGCACTCATCCCGACTGACCGGAGCGTTGTGATTGCAGTGGTCGATGGAGAATTCACTGTCAAACAGCTATGCCACCTTCCCGAGGGGATTCTCCTACGCGCCAGTGGAGAGGACCATGGGGACATACTGGTGGGGGCAGACCAGGATTTCGCGGTATGGGGGGTTGTACGCTGGGCCATCCACTGTGTATAGCGATTGCTTTACATAATACAGATTATGCGAATACTAATCCGAGGTCAGGGAGCTTTTGAAGCGTCTCCCTTTAAGACCACTACTTCTTTTCCCCTGATTCCTTAAGCAATCTAACGATCTGCTCATGCCCGGCTTCGGTTGCCCACTTCAGGGCGGTCGCGCCGTCCTGTGTTCTAAAGCCCGCGTCCGCTTTGGCCTTGAGCAATAGTTTCACCGCACCCAGGTGCCCATTCCTTGATGCAAGCATCAAGGCGGTTGCCTGATTGGGTGCCTGAGCATCGACGTCCGCACCCTTGCTCAAGAGGAATTCAACCGCCTCCACATGGCCCTCGAAGGCGGCATAGATCAACGGCGTCCATCCCGAATGATTGATCTCTCCGCCGGCCGCCACCAGCAACTTGATGATATCGATGTTGCCCTTCAACGCCGAGTACATCAATGGCGTGTCCCCATACTGATTCCTTGCCCGTACGCGCGCACGATGATCGATTAGAAACTGGACAAGATCGACATTGCCTTTCTGCACCGCCAGCATCAACAGCGAATTACCCGATTTGTCGACAGTATTCACATCCATCCCGCGTTGCAGGATTGTCGTGACTGTCTCTGTGTCATCGTCTTCGATGGCTTTCAGGAGGTCGTCGTATACGCCAGCAGATGCCGTCATCGCCTGAACGAACAAAACCATGACCAGCATGATTGCTCGTAAATAACGCCTGAAATCTGAAAAATATCCAATAATCAATTGATTGAAACTCCGAAAAGACGGCAGAAATTTACTGTTGTGGCTTTTTCGACAACATCGATATCCAGTCCGCGCAGGCTGGCAATTTCCTCCGCCACCTGACGGACATAGGCCGGTTCGTTGATCTTGCCTCGATATGGCACCGGGGCCAAATAAGGTGAGTCCGTCTCAACCAGCAATCGTTCCAGAGGGATGCTTCTTGCTACCTCCTTGAGTTGCCTGGCGTTCTTGAAGGTGACAATCCCTGAAAAAGAGATATGAAAGCCAAGCGACAACGCCTCGTCAGCCACCGCTTGGGTTTCCGTAAAGCAGTGCATTACGCCACCAACCGTTTCCGCACCCTCCTCGCGCATGATGCGAATCGTGTCCTCTGCTGCATCTCTCGTATGAATAATCAGTGGCTTGCGGCATGCCTTGGCAGCCCGAATATGAATCCGAAAACGCTGGCGTTGCCATTCCGGCTTGTCCTTGTGCCAGTAGTAGTCCAGTCCTGTTTCCCCGATACCTATCACACGCTTATGATGCGCATGCTGCAGGAGGGTTTCCACGTTCGGTTCGTCACAATCATGGTGTTCGGGGTGGACGCCGACGGATGCATACAGGTTTTCATGCTTTTCAGCCAGGGATAGGACACTGGGCAGTCCTTCCAGGCTCACGCCAATGCACAGCGCAGCACCAACCCTGGCGTCCTTCATTGAACCAAGGACTTGGTCGATTCTACCGGCCAATTCTGGGAAATCGAGATGGCAATGCGAATCAACCAGCATTGCGAACAGGCTAGATGGTGTGGGTCTGGCGTCCCGCGGGATAGCCACCCAAAATCGTTTCTATCTTCCGGCGGGCCGCTTGGCCCGACTCGTCTTCGCTGAACTGGACACCGATGCCCTGCGTCTTATTGTTTTGGGCATCGGCCGGGGTAAGCCAAACCACCGATCCGGCTATGGGCAATTTCCCCGGCTCATCCATCAGCGACAGCAGCATGAAGACTTCATCGCCTATGGCATAGGGCTTGGCAGTCGGAACAAAGATGCCGCCGCGTTTCAGGTAAGGCATGTAGGCAGCGTAAAGCGCTGATTTCGAGTTGATATTCAACGACAGGACGCTTGGGCGCGCGCCAACAGGCTGGGGTTTCGGAGGCTCAGACATGAACTCGGTTATCTCCCACTCAACGCTGCACGTGCATAGCGAGACAGCATGTCTTCCAGAAACAGGCGCGGATTCAAGGGGTGCTGCGATACGGCACGAATCCGCAGTAGTTCATTGTAACAGTCGATCAAGGCGCTCAGCGAGGCACGCTTGGCAATAGCGCGGATCTCCTGCAATTTATGGGTATGGTAAGTCGTCCGTCCGCATTGTTTCATCAAGACAAGATCGAATACCCACTTTTGCATCCAGACAACCAAGGTTCGCTTGTCCACGGCGGATTCGCCATCCTTGTTCTCCTTTAGCCAGGATTCCCAACGCCCGGCGACCACTACCGGCCCAGTTTGTTCGAGTTGAGCCAGATCCCGATAGAAGCCGTCCAACCGCTCCAAGTCCCCTGCCTCGTCACGCGCAGCAAGAGGCATACCGCCAGCATGGGCTAGCAATTCCTCCGGATGCGTGGCTCCGGAATCGCGCAGCCAGACAAGCGCTTCATTAACGTCTGGTTTGGGAAAACTCAGCGTCTGGCAACGGCTGAGAATGGTTGGTAGAAGTCTTTTTCTGTTATTAGTTACTAATATAAACAATGTACTTGATGATGGTTCTTCAAGCATTTTAAGAAGTGCATTCGCAGTGGCATGATTCATCGCCTCGGCGGGCTTGATGACAATGACCCGGGCGCCCTGGCGATGCGTGCCTATACCTAGAAAGCCATCCAGCGCCCGGATTTGACCAATGCGGATCTGTTCGGATTTTTTCTTCAGCGCAGCCGGTTCGGAGTCGGCTTCCGGGGTTTCCTGCTCGTCGCCACCCGGTTCGACCAATCTGAAATCCGGGTGGTTACCACCCGAAAACCAGTTGCAAGAGGGGCATTCTCCGCAGGCCGATTCGCTGCCAGTCGCCTGTTCACATAGAAGCCTCGCGGCCAATGACAAGGCAAAAACCTGCTTGCCACCCCCCGCAGGCCCCGCCAGCAAGAGGGCATGGGGTAGTCGCCCAATCTTGGCGAGTAGTTTGTCCCAATTCCCTTTATTCCATGAATAAATCATTATTTATTATAGTATTGCAATGTATTTCTCTAGTAATACACGAATATCAGATATGCTTTGCCTTGAGTCTACGACTTTAATTCTGTCTGGTTCGGCCCCAGCCCTGCGTAAATAGGCTTTTCTGACACGGTCGAAGAACTCTCGGGTCTCCTGTTCGAAACGATCGGGTGCATTCCCGGTTTTAGCCAATCGCTCGCAAGCGATTTCCGGAGGAAGGTCAAAAACCAAAGTGAGATCCGGCTGAAAGCCGGTCTGGACCCAGCGTTCCAGGGCGAGGATCTTTTCCTTGGCCAGCCCCCTCCCGCCTCCCTGATAAGCATAGGAGGCATCGGTGAAGCGGTCGGAAACCACCCATTGACCGGCAGCCAGTGCAGGGTGTATCAATTTATCCAGGTGTTCCCGTCTTGCGGCGAACATCAGGAGCGCTTCGGTTTCCAAGTGCATGGGTTCGGATAGCAACAAGCCTCTCAGTTTCTCACCCAGTTCGGTGCCACCGGGTTCCCGCGTTGCGACCACTTCCCGCCCTTGCTGTCTTAAGTATTCGACCAGCCAGGCATGGTGGGTGCTCTTGCCAGCGCCATCTATGCCTTCAAGCGTGATGAACTTGCCGCGCATTCATTTCCCTTTTCGCAATTGGTACTTCGCCACGGCACGATTGTGCTCTTCCAGCGTACGCGAAAACTGGCTCGATCCGTCGCCGCGGGCGACGAAATAATACATATCCGTCCTGACAGGATGCAGTGCCGCCTGGATCGAGGCCAGACCGGGCATCGCTATGGGCGTTGGTGGCAAGCCTGTCCGCGTATAGGTATTGTAGGGGCCATCAGCCAGCAGGTCGCGCTTGCGCAGGTTACCGTCGAATTGCTCGCCCAGCCCGTAGATCACCGTCGGATCGGTCTGTAGCGGCATGCCGCGCTTGAGGCGATTGAGGAATACGGAGGCGATCTGGGTGCGCTCGTGCGATTGCCCGGTTTCCTTCTCCACGATGGAGGCCATGATGAGGGCCTCGTAAGACGACGCATACGGCAGGCCGGCTTCTCGGCTTTGCCATTCCGTGAGCAGAATCTTCTCCGACTGACGATACGACCGCTTGAGTATATCCAGGTCGGCGGAGCCCTTGGCGAACAGATACGTGTCCGGGAAGAAACGGCCCTCTGCACGGCCTTCAACACCCAGTTTCTCCATGATCTCGCGTTCTGTCAGGCCTGCCGTGTCATGACGTATGGCGGTGTGGGCGTCGAGCGCCGCGCGCATTTGGCGGAATGTCCAGCCCTCCTGCAACACGATGTCCACTTGAGTGACATCGCCTCGGGTGAGTTTTTCGAGCAAACCCAGCGGGGTGATGCCCTGCGCTACTTCGTAACTGCCTGCTTTGATTTCCGCTGCCTTGCCGAGCGCACGACCCAGCAACGTGAATTGCCAGGCGGCCATGGCCACGCCCGCCGCCTCGATCTGGCGGGAAGCCGTGCGTAGTGTGCTGCCGGCCTTGACCGTGAACTCAATCGGGCTGGCCCTGAGCGGCAGTGGCTGGGTTGCGAAGTAGCCCATCCAGCCCAGGAATACGAGCGCGGCGGCGAGCATCATGCCGAGCAGGCGAAACAGGCGACGCATTAGCTGAGGAGGGTTGAAAAGAAGCGGGGAGGCACAAAAGCTATAATAACCCACCCCACAAACAGACAGACGAATGAACCATGAACCCGACCTGGAAAGATTTCCTTGCAAGCCGCGGCGCGCGTTTCGAAGCCGACGACATAGGCGATTTTGGCGATGCACCGGCCGAACTCAAGGCAGCGGAATCGGCTACGGTGCTGGCGCCGCTGACCCAGTTCGGGCTGATCCGTGCCAGCGGCGAGGACGCGGCCGGCTTCCTGCACAATCTGTTTTCCAACGATGTGCAGCATCTCGGCCGCGATCGGGCCGAACGTTGCGGATTCTGCAGCCCGAAGGGCCGTCTCCTGGCTGATTTCCTCATCTGGCGTGAAAACCACGATTATCTGCTCCAGGTTTCAGCGGACATCCAGCCGGCCATTCTCAAGAAACTCGGCATGTATGTCCTGCGTTCGAAAGTAAAGCTCGCCGATGCCGGCAGCGAAGTCGTTTTGCTAGGTGTGGCCGGCAGCGGGGCTGCAATGGCCCTCATGGCGCTGGGCAAGGATATGCCTGCTGCCCCGCTCGACGTGGTCCGGTTCGATGGCGGATCAGTCATCAGGCTGGATGGGCAGCGATACCAGTTGGCGGTACGCGCCGAATCTGTCGCGGACGTATGGGAGCTGCTGGCATCCAGTGCTCGGCCGGTCGGGACGCCGGCCTGGCGCTGGCTGGAGATCGAGGCGGGAATACCGCACATCACCTTGCCCACGCAGGAGGAGTTCGTGCCCCAGATGGCCAACCTGGAACTCCTTGGCGGCGTCAGTTTTACCAAGGGCTGCTATCCGGGCCAGGAGGTGGTGGCGCGCACCAAGTATCTCGGCAAGGTGAAGCGCCGAACCTACCGCGCGCACATCGATGGTAACTGTCCCCTGCCAGGGACGGATCTGTACAGCCCCGATCTGCCGGAGCAGTCTTGCGGCAAGGTCATCGAGGCCGCGCCCAGTCCAGAGGGAGGCTGCGAATTTCTTGCCTCGATGCTGATGGCCAGCGCCGAAGCCGGCGAGGTGCGCGTGGGCGCCGCCGATGGGCCCAGGCTGGCTTTCCGTTCACTGCCCTACCCGCTCGACTAGCAACCCGGGATGTGCCTGATCCTGCTTGCCTGGCGGGCGCATCCGGACTACCCCCTGGTGGTTGCTGCGAACCGGGATGAGTTCTTCTCGCGCCGTACCGCAGCGGCTGACTTTTGGGAGGATGCGTCCGAGGTCCTGGCAGGCCGTGATCTGGAAGCCGGCGGCACCTGGCTCGGCATTACGCGACAGGGCCGATTTGCCGCGCTCACCAATTTCCGCGACCCAGCGCGCATCAGGCAGGGTGCCCCTTCGCGGGGCGATCTGGTCAGCCGTTATCTGAGAGGGAGCGAGCCGCCGCAGGCATTCCTGCAGACGCTGGCGCCGGTGGCGGCGAACTACAGCGGCTTCAACCTGGTATTCGGCGATCGCGACAGCCTCTGGTATTTCTCCAATTGCGGCGAAGGCGCCGGGCAATTGGCAGCTGGCATTTACGGCCTGTCCAATCACCTGCTGGACACCCCCTGGCCCAAGGTGGCGCGCGGGAAATCGGCCCTTGGCGCAGCCCTTCTCGCGTTGCCGGACGAAGGACCGCTTTTTTCCCTTCTGCGCGACGAACGCATCGCGCCAGACGACACGCTGCCGCGCACGGGCATCAGCCTGGAATGGGAACGGTTGCTCTCGGCGGCTTTCATCAGCGCCGAGGGCTACGGCACGCGCTCGGCAACCGTGCTGCTCGATTGCGCATGCGGATGCAGCCAATCGACCCCGGACGCCCCAGTTCCGTGCCGTCCGGCGTACCGTGCAGATAGACAAATCGGCGCATGGTATCCACGTCGCCCAAGCGGTTGCGGCCGGGCTCGGATCCGGACAGCCAGAGTATCCGCGTCAGTATCCAGTCGCGCCCGGGATGCTTGTCGGCCAGTTCCCGGGAGTAGATCTCGCCGGTCGGGCGCCGCCGGACGAACACGGCATTTGCGGGTTGATCTGCACCTATTTTGGCCCGCACGATATGGCGCCCGCGCGGCGTGCAGTTGCTGCCGCGCTGTTCCCCCGGGCCCATCTTGGAAGTGGACACCGTATAGGAATGCAGGCCTTTTCCCGTGTCATCGAAAAGGTCCAGCGTCTGGCGCGAGAGGGTGATGCGGATCTTCATGTCAGGCCGTTTCCGTCCTGCCGCGCTTTGCGGCGAAAAAGTGGGTAAGGAGTGCACCGCATTCCGTCGCCAGCACGCCGTCGGTCACGGTCGCGTGGAAGTTCAGGCGCGGTTCGTCGAATAGGTTTGTCACGCTGCCGCAGGCCCCGGTTTTCGGATCGCGTGCGCCGAAGACCACTCGGGTAACCCGCGCATGCATGATGGCGCCGGCACACATCACGCAAGGCTCCAGGGTGACGTACAACTCGCAACCGGGCAGGCGGTAATTGCCCAGACGCTGCGCCGCGTCCCGCAGGGCCATGATTTCGGCATGAGCGGTCGGATCCTGACGCGATATCGGCGCATTGAAACCGCGCCCGATGATCTCGCCGTTCTTTACCATGACCGCTCCCACCGGCACCTCCCCCATCGCCCCGCCCTCGCGCGCCAGGCACAGCGCCTCGTTCATGAAGGTCTCATCGATTGCCGTCTGTGTCATGGACAGCTTCCCCATGCCTTAAAGGGTGATGTAGCATGCAATCCGGTTGGCATGTAAAACAACGATTTCGGCATCTACAAGGAAGGATAGGCCATGGCACACTGGCTACGCTTCACGCACCAAGGATCGACCGGCTTCGGCATGGTTGACAAGGATACCATCCAGGTTTGTACGGGTGATCTGTTCGACGGCGCAAAACCGACCGGTGAACGTCTAACGCTGGATGCGGTAAGGGTATTGATGCCCTGCCAGCCGACGAAAATGCTCGGCCTCTGGAACAATTTCGCTGCACGTGCCGATGTCGAGAAACTGCAACGGCCCAACCATCCGCTCTGGTTCGTCAAGACGAACAACTGCTTCATGGCGCATGGCGAGCCGATCCGGCGTCCAGCGGGTTATGCCGGACTGGTGGTATTCGAGGGTGAATTGGGGGTGGTCATCGGCAAGCCTTGTCGGAACATCGACGAATCCGAAGCGGACGACTACATATTCGGCTACACCTGCGTGAACGACGTCACGGCCCGTGAGATCCTGCGCAGCGATCCCAGTTTCCCGCAATGGTGCCGTGCCAAGAGCTTCGATTCCTTCGGCCCCTTCGGCCCAAGGATCGCAACCGGGATCGAGCCGGATGCGCTGACCGTCAGGACGCTGGTGAACGGCGAGGAAAAGCAGAATTATCCGGTGGCCGACATGTTCTTCCGGCCGCGCGAAATCGTCAGCCGCCTGTCGCAGGACATGACGCTCATGCCGGGGGACATCATCGCCTGCGGGACTTCGCTTGGGGCGGGCCCGATCCGGGAGGGAGACAAGGTGGAAATCGTGATCGACGGCGTGGGGCGACTGACCAACTGTTTCAGCTAAGGCGGCTTTACTCCCACTCGATGGTCGCCGGCGGCTTGCCGGAGATGTCGTACACCACACGGTTGATCCCGCGCACTTCGTTAATGATGCGGTTGGAAACCTTGCCGAGGAGACTGTAGGGCAGTTCGGCCCATTGGGCAGTCATGAAGTCCTGGGTCTGCACGGCACGCAAGGCCACTACGTTTTCATAGGTGCGGCCATCGCCCATGACGCCGACCGAACGCACCGGGAGAAACACGGCGAAGGCCTGAGAGGTCTTCTCATACCAGTCTGCTGCGCGCAACTCGTCGATGAAAATGGCGTCGGCCCTGCGCAGCAGATCGGCGTACTCCTTCTTCACTTCGCCCAGGATGCGCACGCCGAGCCCCGGCCCGGGGAATGGATGGCGGTACACCATGTCGTGCGGCAGGCCGAGCGCCACGCCGAGTTCGCGCACCTCGTCCTTGAACAACTCGCGCAGCGGTTCCAGCAGTTTGAGGTGCAGCGTCTCCGGCAGGCCGCCGACGTTGTGGTGGGACTTGATGGTGTGGGCCTTCTTCGTCTTGGCGCCGGCCGATTCGATCACGTCGGGGTAAATCGTCCCCTGCGCAAGCCACTTGGCTTTGGGCAGTTTCGCGGCTTCGGACTGGAAAACGTCCACAAAGTCAGCCCCGATGATACGGCGCTTCCGTTCCGGTTCGCTCACGCCGGCCAGTTTGCCGAGGAATTGTTCGCTGGCATCGACATGGATCACCTTGACGCCCAGGCTGCGGGCGAAGGTTTTCATGACCTGTTCGGCTTCGTTGAGGCGCAGGAGTCCGTTATCGACGAAAACGCAAGTGAGTTGATCGCCAATGGCGCGGTGGATCAGGGCCGCCGCGACCGAGGAGTCGACCCCACCCGATAGGCCCAGGATGACTTCCTCGCTGCCCACCTGGTCACGGATGCGCTCGACGGCTTCGTCGACGTAGTCCGGCATGTTCCAATCGCCCTTGCAGCCGCAGATGTCCAGCACGAAACGGGCGATGATGGCCTTGCCCTGGATGGTGTGGGTCACTTCCGGGTGGAACTGGACTCCATAGAAGCGGCGGGCCTCGTCGGCCATGCCGGCAATGGGCGTGGATTCGTTGCTGGCGATGATCTTGAACCCGGCGGGCAGTTCGGTCACCTTGTCGCCGTGGCTCATCCACACGTCGAGCAAGCCGTGGCCCTCTGCATTGACGCTGTCCTGAATTCCCTCCAGTAGCCTGGAGTGGCCGTGAGCACGGATTTCCGCATAGCCGAACTCGCGCTTCTTAGCGCCCTCGACCTTGCCGCCCAGTTGCGCCGCCATGGTCTGCATGCCGTAGCAGATGCCGAGCACGGGAACGCCGAGCTCGAAAACCGCCTGCGATGCGCGATAGGCCTGTTCCTCATAGACCGAGTTAGGTCCTCCGGAGAGAATGATGCCGATGGGCGCATACTCGCGGATGAAGGCTTCGGAGACGTCATAGGGATGCAGTTCGCAATAGACCTGCTGCTCGCGCACGCGGCGGGCAATCAGCTGCGAATACTGGGCGCCGAAATCGAGGATGAGTATCTTGTTGTGCATGACTGAAACGCCCAATGGGCTTATTCGACGCGGTAGTTGGGCGCTTCCTTGACGATCTGCACGTCATGAACGTGGGACTCGCGTACGCCGGCCGAAGTGATCTCGACGAATTCGGCGCGATTGCGCATCTCGTCGATACCGTTCGAACCGACGTAGCCCATGCTGGCACGCAGGCCGCCCATGAGCTGGTGGATTACGGCGCCCACCGGACCCTTGTAGGGGACGCGGCCTTCGATACCCTCGGGGACCAGCTTCTCTACGTTGGCGTCGGCTTCCTGGAAATAGCGGTCCGCCGCGCCCTGCTGCATGGCGCCGAGGGAGCCCATGCCCCGGTAGGACTTGTATGAACGCCCTTGGAACAGTTCGATCTCGCCGGGTGCCTCCTCGGTGCCGGCGAACAAACCTCCCAGCATCACAGCATGGGCACCGGCGGCAATGGCCTTGGAGATGTCGCCTGAATAGCGGATGCCGCCGTCGGCGATCAAGGGAACGCCGGTATCGCGTAGCGCGCTGGCGACGTTGTCGATGGCCGTTATCTGCGGTACGCCGACGCCGGCGACAATGCGGGTGGTGCAGATCGAGCCCGGCCCGATGCCGACCTTGACGCCATCGGCGCCGTGGTCGACCAGGGCGCGCGCCGCATCGGCGGTGGCGATATTGCCGCCGACAACCTCGACCTGCGGGAAATGCTTCTTGACCCATTTGATGCGGTCGAGTACGCCCTGGGAGTGGCCGTGCGCGGTATCGACGACAATCAGGTCAACGCCGGCCTCGACCAGCAACTCGGCGCGCTCCTCAGTGCCGGGGCCGACACCAATGGCTGCGCCGACGCGCAAACGGCCAAAATTGTCCTTGCAGGCCAGCGGATGTTCTGTGGACTTGAGGATGTCCTTGACAGTGATAAGGCCGCACAGTTCGAAATCGTCGTTGATCACCAGCACGCGCTCGAGCCGGTGTTTGTGCATCAGCGCCTTGGCCTCATCCGGCGTGGCTCCTTCCTTGACCGTGATGAGACGCTCGCGTGGCGTCATGATGTTGCGAACCGGCTGATCAAGCTGAGTCTCGAAACGCAAATCCCGATTGGTCACGATGCCGACGACCTTCTTGCCTTCAATGACGGGCAGGCCGGAAAACTTATGCTGGCGGGTCAGATTCAACACCTCGCGCACGGGCATGTCGGGCTGTATGGTGATGGGATCCTTGAGGACGCCCGACTCAAAACGCTTGACCTTGGCCACCTCGGCCGCCTGGGTGCGCGGAGGCAGGTTCTTGTGCACTATGCCGATGCCGCCTTCCTGCGCCAGGGCAATCGCCAAGCGGGCCTCCGTCACGGTATCCATGGCGGCCGAGAGCAGCGGGATGTTCAGGCGAATGGTGCGCGAGACCTGTGTGGCCAGGCTGACGTCGCGGGGGAGAATGGCGGAGTGGGCGGGGACGAGCAGGACGTCGTCGAATGTGAGTGCCTTGGTTATCACTCGCATGGCTTTCAACCTCTGTTCCAAATCCGTATTATACGCAGGTGCCGATACGACGGCAAACGGAGGAAGGCTATGCGGGCAATAATTCTGCTGATTCTGGCCTGTGTGTGGACAACGGCATCTGCCGAGGTCTTCACATGGCGCGACGCTGATGGCAAGGTCCATTTCTCGGATACGCCACCGCCTGGCGTCGATGCCAAGAAAATACGCGCCGGGACCCAGCCAGGCGCGACGTCGGCATCCGGCGCGGCCGGCCGTAGCCTGGCCGAGCAGGACATGGAATTCCGCAAGCGCCAGACAGAGGCGGAAAAAGCGCAAACCAAGACCGAACAGGAAAAAAAGGATACTGAGGACAGCAAGCGCAATTGCGCGGATGCGAAAAGGCAGCTCTCAGCACTGGAAGCCGGTCAGCGGATGAGCCGCCTCAATGAGGCGGGCGAAGTGATTCCGCTGGATGACCAAATGCGCGCGCAAGAGATCGAGAAGACCCGAAACTCTGTGCAATCCTGGTGCAAGTAGCGATTATCCTTCCTGCTCCCCTCCCCCCTTTTTCATCACCTTACCTTCTTCCGCTCTTTTCCTGCGAACCTCCTTGGGATCGGCGATCAACGGCCGATAGATTTCGACGCGGTCGCGATCGCGCAGCGGGGTGTCGAGCTTGGCAAGTTTGCCGTAAACACCGACCTTGTTCTTCGCCAAATCGATCTCGGGATGCTTCTGTGCCAGTCCCGAGGCCTCGATAGCCTGTTGCACGGTGCTGCCTGCAGGCAGCATCAGGTGCACCAGTTCTTGCTTCTGCGGAAGCGCGTAGGTGATTTCGACCGACATTGATTCAGCCATTTTGCGCGTAGATCTGGCCTGCCCGCCGAACGAACGAGTCGACAAAAGTGTTGGCAATATGGTGGAAAACCGGACCGAGTGCCTTTTCCAGCAGCTTGCTGGAAAACTCGTAATGGAGCTGGAACTCGACTTTGCAGGCCGTCTCGCCGAGCGGCTTGAAATGCCAGCAGCCGTCGAGATGCTCGAAAGGGCCATGCCTAAGGTTGATTTTCATGAAATGCGGTGACTCCTTGTCGTTCTCGGTGGAAAAATCCGCCTTGATGCCATGGTAGTTGATGTGCAGTTTTGCGACGGTCTTGCTCTCGTCACGGTAGATCAATTCGGTGCCGCCGCACCATGGCAGGAATCGGGGGTAATCCTCGACTGCATCGACGAGATGAAACATCTGTCCGACGCTGAATTCGACCAGGACGGACTTCCTGACTTCGGCCATGACCGCCACATGCTATAGAATCCTGCGAATTCTAGCGTAAAAGACATCATGAGCATCGTCGACAACAGGAAGGCCTTCCACGACTACTTCATCGAGGAGCGCTTCGAGGCAGGCCTTGTACTCGAGGGCTGGGAAGTCAAGGCAATTCGCGCCGGTCGCGTGCAGTTGAAGGAGGCCTATGTGATATTGCGAAGTGAGGAGGTGTTCCTCATTGGATGCCATATCAGCCCTTTGCCGACGGCGTCCTCCCACGTTCATCCCGATCCGGTGCGCACGCGCAAGCTGCTGTTGCATGCCGAGGAGATCAGCAAGCTGATCGGCAAAGTCGAGCGTGCAGGCTATGCGCTGGTACCGCTTGACCTGCATTACGCCAAGGGGCGTGTGAAGATTTCCATCGGGCTCGCCCACGGCAAGAAGCAGCATGACAAGCGGGAAACCGAGAAAAAGCGCGACTGGGAGCGAGAGAAGCAACGCCTGATGCGGGTGAAAGCCTGATCAGGTCTTGACGCGACCCGGAGCACCGGGACGACCGTAGCACTGGCGAGATCATGCAGGAAGCGAAGCCGGATGGTCATGCTTCCTGGATGCCAACTTCTGCCTTACTTCCTCGAACAGACAGATTGAGGTCGCAGCAGCAACGTTCAGCGATTCCGCCTTCCCCGGCATGGGGATACGTGCGACATGCAAGGCCAATCCGGATATCTCCCCCGTCAAACCGCCCCCCTCGTTTCCGAACAGCCATGCCACCGGTCCGGTAAGGTCGAGTTCGAAGATCGACCTCTCCGCATCGAGACGCGTCGAAATGCTGATTCCGTCAAATTCCCCGATAATCTGGCCCAGCGGGGCATGTTCGTGAATCCGCATTGAAAAATGCGCGCCCATGGCGGCACGAAGAACGCGCGGTGACCAGGCCTGAGCGCAGCCCGGACCAAGAAAAATATCTATGATGCCGGCGGCAGCGGAAGATCGAAGAATCGAACCCAGATTTCCAGCATCCTGTATGGCCTCGAGCAGGACACAGGACGCCTGGATTAATATTGGCTGCTGCTCACGCGGAATGGATACCAGCGCGATAATTCCGGTCGGCGTGGCGACAGGGCTGACTTTGTCGAACAAGGCATCCTCGAATACAAGCGGATCAACTTGTGGATGCCGTGCCAGGAAGTCGCGGATTTCGGCTTGCCGCACGCCGCTCTCGCTGACGGCAAGCGCTTCGGGAGGACCAAAGCGCTCGAACCAGGCGGAAACGAGGTGAATGCCGTCCAGCACGGTCCTGCCCTGTTTGCGGCGTTCCCGGGAGGATTCCGCAACCAGTCTGAGCTGCTTGAAGGTGGCATTGTCGCGGGAAGAGATTTTCTTCATGGTTGTTCAAAAGTATAGTGACATTTCCATGTCCGCGCCCAAAGTCGTCATTGTCACGCCAGCGCCTCCAGGCTCGCGCGCCGGCAATCGCAACACGGCTTCGCGCTGGGCACACATCCTTCGCGAACTGGGGTGTCGCGTATTGATTCGGACGCAATGGCAAGGTGAAGACTGCGATCTTCTCGTCGCCCTCCACGCGCGGAAAAGTCATTTTTCCTTGCGTGCATACAGGAAAGACCATCCTGATCGGCCGACTGTGTTGGCGCTGACCGGAACCGACGTCTACCGCGACATCCGCAAGGATGAAGATGCTGCGGCGTCGCTTGAAATGGCAACTCGTATGGTCGTGCTCCAGGAGGATGCTATCGAGGAACTGACGCCGAGCCAGCGTAGGAAAACGCATGTGATCCATCAGTCCGTCGTCACCTCGCTTACTCGCAGACCGTCACGGCACACGTTTCGCGTCTGTGTTCTAGGACATCTGCGCGAGGAGAAGGATCCCTTTCGAACAGCCCTGGCACTTCGACTACTACCGGATGTACCCATGGAGGTCGTTCACGCCGGGATGTCGCTTTCGGCGAAGATGAAGCGTGAAGCGGATCGGCATATGCGCAAAGAACCAAGATACCGCTGGGTTGGAGAACGGCCCCATTGGGAGGCCATGCGATTGCTGTCGCACAGCCACGCCATGGTCATCAGTTCGAAGATGGAAGGCGGTGCACACGTGGTGTCAGAGGCGATTGCCATCGGAATACCAGTGATCGCGTCCGACATCCCCGGCAATCGCGGTCTCCTCGGCGCCGATTATCCCGGGTATTTTTCGGCGGGTGAAGAAGCGGACCTTGCCCGCTTGCTGCGACGGGCTTCGGATGACCATCGTTACCTCGATCGGCTGGCCGCCGCCGTCAAACGCCGCCGCCCCCTAGTCGATCCCCTGCGCGAACGACGATCCTGGCAGAAATTGTTGCGCGGATTGGGTTTCAGGACTATCTAATCAAGTCCCTCACGGGGGCAAAGCTCCGACGATGGATGTGTATGACACCATGTTCGCGCAGCGCCGCGAGATGCGCCGCCGTCGGATAACCCTTGTGCCGATCCAGACCGTACTGGGGATACTGGGCATGCAGGCGAAGCATTTCGGCATCTCGGCTGGTCTTGGCCAGTATCGAGGCGGCGGAGATGGCAGCCACCGTGCTGTCCCCGCGCACGACAGCCCGGACGGGATAGGCTACACGCGGGCAATGCGTGCCGTCGACAAGGACCTCATCCGGTCGCAGTCCAAGTGCCTCCACGGCACGACGCATGGCCAGGAGCGTAGCCTGCAGAATGTTCAGGGCATCAATCTCCTCGACGGAAGCATGGGCGACCGCCCAGGACAGGGCTTGTTTCCGAATGAGAGACGCCAGCCGGTCGCGGGTTTTTTCGTTTAGTTTTTTCGAGTCGGCCAATCCATCAATCGGACGACTCGAATCTAGAATGACTGCGGCGGCAAAGACCGGTCCGGCCAGAGGGCCCCTGCCCGCTTCGTCGACGCCGCAGATCAGACCGCCAGCGGTGCCGATGTCCATGCTTCCGAGCGGTTCAGGAACCCCACGATCGCGTCCGCTGCCCGCTCGGCAGAATTCTGCCGCAACCGTTCATGAAGATGCGAAAAGATACCGGCGATGCGATGGCAGGTCTCCTGATCCTCGACCAGGTTGCCCAGGGCCTGAGCAAGGTTGTCCGGTGTTGCGTCGTCCTGCAGAAATTCAGGCACGATGAAACGCCCGGACAGGATGTTCGGCAAACCTATCCAAGGCTGATACTGCATGTGGCGCAAGATCTGCCAGGACCAAGGCGACATGCGGTATGCAATGACCATCGGCTTTTTCAGGAGGGCGGCCTCGAGAGTGGCCGTCCCGCTGGCGACCAACACGCCATCGGCCACGCCCATCGCATCTTGGGCGTGGCCGAACAGGCGCGTTATCGGCAGATCCAGGGCAGACAAACGGTAAAGAGCCAGTTCAAACGCGTCACGCGTTTCGCGGGTAGCCAGTGGAACCAGGAAGCGCGCCTGTGGGAAACGTTGATTCAGGCGCTTGGCGGTTTCGATGAACGTCTCTGCCATGAACTGCAGTTCCGACTGCCTACTGCCCGGCAATAGCGCGAATACGAGCTGATCCTGCGGAATGCCGAGTTTCTCGCGCAATGCCGGTCGATTCATTTCGAGCGGAATGACATCCGCCATCGGATGTCCGACGAAAGTGACGGGAATGCCGTTGCGCCTGTAGATTTCTTCTTCGAAAGGGAACAAAGCCAGCATGTGCGACACGGATTGGGCAATGCTGCGAATGCGGCCTCCCCGCCAGGCCCAAATGGAGGGACTCACGTAATGGATTGCCGGAATGCCATGCGCCTTCAGACGCTTTTCAAGATGGAGATTGAAATCCGGCGCATCGATTCCGATGAAAGCATGCGGAGGCTCTTGCAGCATCCCGGAGAGCAGTTTCCGACGAATTCCGATGATCTCACGGTAATGACCGAGCACTTCCGCATACCCTCGTACCGCCAGCTTCTCTGCGGGAAACAAGGCCTGAAAGCCGGCCGCCTGCATTTTGGGGCCGCCTATGCCATAAAAGAGCGCATCGGGAAGGCGTTTCTTCAGGGCCAGGATGAGATGGCTTGCCAGTAAATCACCGGATGCTTCGCCGGCAACCATGGCAATCCGTATATTTTCGGGCACGAAAGGATCCTACCTGATGATGCCCCTGCCTGTTAGGGCAAGAAAATCGGCCAGCAAGGAGAGCGCCGGTTCGCGCCTCGCCTCATCCGATATTTTCGATCGCGCCTCCTCAAGCGTCGCCCCGGAGCGATAGATCTGTTTGTAGGCGCGCTTCACGGCTGTAATGGCCTCATTGCTGAAGCCGCGACGCCGAAGTCCTTCAGAGTTGATGCCGAAAGGTTTGGCCGTATTGCCGGCCGCAGTTACGTAAGGCGGCAAATCCTGCAATAGGATGCTGCCAACGGCAGTCATGCTGTGCGCACCGATCCGCACGAACTGATGCACTCCGGTAAACCCGCCCAGAATGGCAAAATCACCCACATGGACATGACCCGCCAACTGAGCATTATTGGCGAAAATTGTGTTGTTGCCGACTTGGCAATCATGGGCAAGATGGACATAGGCCATGATCCAGTTGTCGGAACCCACTCGCGTGACTCCGACATCCTGGGCCGTGCCGCAATTGAAGGTGCAGAATTCCCGGATCGTGTTGCGGTCGCCTATCTCCAGGCGCGTCGGTTCGCCATCGTACTTCTTGTCCTGCGGTATTTCCCCAATGGAGGAAAACTGGAAGATGCGATTGCCTCGCCCGACGCGAGTGTGCCCGCGCATGACGACATGCGGTCCAATCCAAGTGTCGTCCCCAATCTCGACATGCTCCCCGATGATCGAATAGGCGCCGACGCTGACATTATCACCGAGCTTCGCGTTCGAATCGATAATGGCTGTCGGATGGATAAGCGGGCTGCTCATTAGATAGTGCGCATCGTGCACATGAGTTCGGCTTCCGCGGCCACCTTGCCTTCGACCTTGGCCTGGGCGGCATATTTCCAAATGCCACGCTTGGTTGCCTGGATTGAAACCTCCAGGATCAACTGGTCTCCCGGGCCCACCGGCCGCTTGAAACGGGCGCCATCGATGCCGACGAAGTAATAGACCGACTCCTCATCGTGCTTGTCACCCATGGTATTGAATGACAGGAGGGCTGCTGCCTGTGCGAGCGCTTCGACGACCAGTACGCCCGGCATCACTGGATGATGCGGATAGTGCCCTGGAAAAAAGGGTTCATTGATGCTTACGTTTTTCAGCGCGACGATGCGTTCGCCCGGCACGACTTCGAGTACGCGGTCTATCAGCAGCATCGGATACCGGTGCGGCAGGTGCTTCAGGATTTCATGGATATCCATTGGACTCAAGTTTCATTCTCCAATTGTGCAAGTCTCGCCTCCAGGACGCGAATTTTCTCGGCTAGCGCATCCAAGTGGCGCATATGGGCGGCGTTCTTCAGCCAGTCGCGGTGTGCCTCGAAAGGCATGGCGCCGGAATAGGTGCCAGGCTGGCTGATTGATTTCGTGATGAGCGTGGCAGCCGAGATATTCACATCGTCGGCAATCGTCAGATGCCCGAGGATCATGGCAGCTCCGCCAATGGTGCAGCGGCGTCCGATGCGGGCGCTGCCGGCAATCCCGACGCAGCCGGCCATAGCAGTAAGTGTGCCGATGCGAACGTTGTGGGCAATCTGGATCTGGTTGTCGAGCTTGACCCCGTCCTCGATGACCGTGTCGTCAAGGGCACCACGGTCAATCGTGGTATTGGCACCGATTTCCACGTCGTCTCCAATGACGACCCGGCCAAGCTGCGGAACCTTGGTCCAACTGCCATCGCCTTCGCGAGCAAATCCGAAGCCATCCGCGCCGATCACGGCTCCGGAGTGGATGATGGTGCGCGTGCCGATTCTGCAGCCGGGGTAAATCGTGACATGGCTGAATAGCCTGGCCTGCGTCCCAAGCGTCACGCCATCTCCAATTGAACAGCCCGGGCCGATGTCGCTGCCCGCCCCGATGGTCACGTCTTTCCCGATGAAGCTTCCGGCTCCGATGCTGACGTTGTGATCAAGTTTCGATTCGACCACCGCAGAAGGGTGGATGCCGGATGGCGTCTGAGGGAAGGGGTTGAGTAACTGAGCCACGCGGGCATAGTAGGCATAGGGATTGTCGCTGGCGATGCAGGGCAACGGGCAACCATTCGCATCTGTTGCAGAAAGGACGACGGCCCCGGCCCGACTGGATTTCAGCTGTCTGCGGTATTTGGGATTGGAGAGGAAGGCAAGTTCGGCAGGCCCCGCATTCTCCAGGGTTGCCACCTGGAGAATGCGCAATCGGCCGTCGCCGATCAGTTCTCCACCGAATCGCGAAACGATTTCATCAAGTGTAAAGCCGGCCACGCGTTCGGTCATGCATGCGATTACTTGCCGTCGGCCAGGGCCTTGATAACCTTGTCGGTGATGTCGATGCGCGGAGCGGCATACACCGCTTCCTGAAGAATGACGTCGAACTTCTCGGCTTCGGCTATGGCCTTGATCGCCTTGTTGGCACGCTCCAGCACGGCCGCCAGTTCCTCATTGCGCCTCTGGTTCAAATCCTCACGGAACTCGCGCTGCTTGCGCTGGAAATCGCGGTTCAACTCGCCGAACTCGCGTTCCTTGTTGCGCTTGTCGGATTCCGACATGGTGACCGCATTCTTCTCCAGAGCCTCCTGCATGGTCTGCAGCTGCTTGGCCAAGCGCTGCATTTCCTGGTCGCGCTTCTCGAACTCCTTCTCGATTTTTTTCTGTGCCCGCACGGCTGGCGCTGCATCACGGAAGACTTTTTCCGTATTCACGAAACCGATCTTGGTGTCCGCCGCAGAGACGTTCAGAGCAGGCAGGGCTATCAGCCCGGAGATGGCAAAAATAGCAAACTTGTTCAACATAATTCTCCTGCAAAAAAACTTGTTCAGAATGACGTACCCATCTGGAACTGGAAGCGTTCGATCTGATCCCCGGATTTCTTGTTAAGCGGCTGCGCGATGCTGAACTTGAGTGGTCCGAAAGGCGACGACCAAGCGACAGACACGCCCATACTGTACCGCAAATCGGACAGGCGCATTTTCTGATCTTTGCCGTCCCATGTCGTACCCCAGACTTGTCCAGCATCGACAAATCCACCAAATCTAAAGGATTTGTCCAGACCAAGGCCGGGTAACGGCGTGAGAAACTCGGCATTCAGGACCAAACGCCTGTCTCCTCCCAGCGCATCTTCGTCGTTAGGATACCTGTCATGCGGGCCGAGCGAACCCGACTTGAAGCCTCTGACGGAACCCATTCCACCGGCATAGAAATTCCTGAAAAACGGCAGATCGCTTCCGCTGTAGCCGTTGCCGAAACCAAACTCCCCATTGAGCATCAGCGTGATATCGCGTGTGATGGGGAAAAACTTCTGATGCTGGTAACTCAGCTTGTAAAACTTCAGGTCGCCGCCAGGCAAGCCGACCTCGCCATACGCGCGCTGCATTGTTCCTGCTGTCGTGTAGATCAGGCTGTCCCGCTTGTCATTCGTCCAGGTCGTGTTCAGCAGAAACGTTGAATTCGTCGATCCGTTCTTCTGGACGAAATCTATATACCGCTGGGGGCTGTTGCGGCTATCCCCAACTGGGTAGCTGTCCTCCACCTTGACCTTGGTCGAGTCAACCGATAAGCCTACGCCGATCGCGTTATCTTCGGCAATGGGAAACCCGTAACGTACGCCAGCGCCGTACGATGAGGTTTTATAGACGGAGACAGCCGTGGATGACGGATCGACGTCACGTCGGTACAAATCGAAGCCGCGGCTGACGCCATCGATGGTGTGGTAGGGATCGGTGTAGGACAGGGAATAAACCTTGTTGACCTTGCCCGAATTGACGTTGACGGACAGGTGCTTGCCACTGCCGAAAATGTTGTTCTGCGAGACCGAGCCCGACACAACGAACTTCTCAGAACTGGAAAAACCGGCACCGAGCATTACGTTGCCGGTCGGCTTTTCCTTGACGTTCAGGTTCACATCCACCTGGTCGGTGGTGCCTGGCACCGGGGGCGTTTCGACGTTGACCTCGTCGAAATAGCCGAGCTTGTCTACCCGGCTGCGCGTCTTGTTGATCTTTTCTCCATCGTACCAGGCGCCTTCCATCTGGCGCGCTTCGCGGCGGATGACTTCATCGCGTGTACGGGTATTACCGGAAACGTTGATGCGGCGCACATAAACCCGGCGGCCGGGATCGACGAAAATGGTGAAGGCAACCTGCTTCTTGTCCTTGTCGATTTCCGGAGCAGCATTCACGTTGGAGAAGGCGAAGCCCTCATTGCCCAGTTTTTCATTGATCTGCTTCGTGGTTTCGGTCAGTTTTTGCCGGGAAAACACTTCCCCCGGCTTGATACGCACCAGCTTGCGCAGTTCGTCCTCCGGCAGGGTGAGTTCGCCTGCGAGCTTGACTGCGGATACCGTGTACTTCTCACCCTCCTTGACGTTGATGGTGATGTAAATATCCTTTTTGTCCGGGCTGATGGAAACCTGGGTGGATTCGACGTCGAACTCTATATAGCCACGGTCGTGGTAATAGGACTTCAGCGTTTCCAGATCGGCGGATAGTTTTTGCTTGGAATATTGGTCATTCTTGGTGTACCAACTGATCCAGTTTGGTGTGCGTAGCGCAAATACGTCGAGGAGATCCTTTTCCTTGAACGCCTGTGCACCAACGATGTTGATCTGCCGGATCTTGGAAACCTCGCCTTCATCAACAGCGAAATTAATGCCGACGCGATTGCGCTCCAGTGGCGTTACCGTGGTCGTGATATTGACTGCGTAGAGGCCGCGGCTCAGGTATTGACGCTTCAATTCCTGTTCGGCTCGTTCCAGCATCGATCGGTCGAAAATGCGCGATTCGGCCAGGCCGATTTCTTTCAGGCCTTTTTTCAAGGCATCCTTGTCGAATTCCTTGATTCCCACGAAATCGACTTGAGCAATCGCCGGACGCTCCTCCACGACCACGACGATCACCTCATTGTCGACCTCGATGCGGACGTCCTTGAAAAATCCCGTGGCGAACAGCGCCTTGATGGCCTGGGCGGCTTTGTCATCCGTCATGGTCTCGCCGACCTTGACGGGCAGATAGCTGAAGACCGTGCCCGCTTCGGTCCGCTGAATGCCCTCGATGCGAATGTCCTTTACCACGAACGGCTGGAAGGCAAAGCCCGACGCGGAAAATAACGCCGCTAACAGCCCAGGAAGTAATCTCTTTTTCATTGATTCAGCCGGAAACGAGGCGGTTTATATCGTTATAGAAGGCAAAAGCCATCAGCATGACCAGCAGTGCCAAGCCAATCTGCTGACCAATTTCCATTACGCGTTCGGAAACGGGACCGCCCTTGATTATCTCGACAATATAATACATCAAGTGTCCGCCATCCAATAAGGGTATGGGTAACAAGTTAAGTACGCCTAAGCTGATGCTGATCAAGGCTAGAAACTTGATGTAGTACGCCAAGCCAAGTTTTGCAGATTGCCCAGCGTAATCTGCAATTGTCACCGGTCCGCTCAGGTTTTTCCAGGAAACATCCCCCACAACCATGCGACCCAGCATCGTCAGACTGAAAGCGGATGTTTCCCAGGTCAGGCCGACTGCCTTGACGAGCGATTCGACGGGACCGTATTTCACAATGATCAACAGTGCGGCGCGATCGTCGGTCTGCTCCAAGACGGCAATGCCAATGCGGCCAATCCGCTTGCCGCGATCATCGGCTTCCGCCGGCATTATCGTAAGGCTGATGGCCTGGCCTTGACGTTGCGCATCGAGCCGGATCGGCCGCCCTGGGGCTTCCCGGATAACGGCTACCACTTGTGCCCATCTTTCTATCGGTACGCCGTCGATTGCCAGAATTCGATCCCCTTCACGCAGGCCAGCCAGATCCGCTACACCTCCTGGCGTGATCTTGCCTATGATCGGCGGCAATTGCGGTCGATAGATGCGAAAGCCGATTTGCTGCAGGATGTCCCCTTCCAGGTCCGACGTATCGAGAGAGGCCAGATCGAGCTTGCGGAAAGAAATCTCCTGCCGCTTGTTGATCACCTCTAGGGTGGCACCCGACTTCGCCAAGGCCTGCTGCAGCAGTTCCCAGCGCAGTTCCTGCCAGGAGTCGATCGGCTGGCCATTGATGCTGCGAACCAGTTCGCCTTCCTGAAAACCGGCCTGCTCGACCATCGACTGCGCTTCGGGTTTGCCCAGCACCGGTCTGGGCTCTTCGACGCCATGCACAAAAAGAACCCAGTACATGAAGATGGCCAATGCGAAGTTGGCCACAGGCCCGGCCAGCACGATGATGAATCGCTTCCAGACCGATTGACGGTTGAAGGCTCGGGGCAGTTCGGCCTGATCTACCTCGCCCTCACGCTCATCCAGCATCTTCACGTAACCACCCAAGGGAAATGCCGCCAAAGCCAGTTCGGTACGATCCCTTCCGATTCGCCGAGACAGGAGAGGTTTGCCGAAGCCGACCGAGAACCTGAGCACTTTGACGCCGCACCACCGAGCAACGACAAAATGCCCGGCTTCATGCACGACGATCAGCAATCCCAGCGCAAGTGCGAAGGCCCCCAGGTAGAACAAAAAATTCCCCATATCGGATTACTGCCGGGGCGGCAGGCTGGCTGCCAGGTGCCGAGCCGCATCTCGACCCGCAGCATCTGCCTCCAGAACGTCGTTTAGGGTGGCAATGTCACGCCAGTCGACGCATGACAGGGCATGCTCGATGACGGCTGGAATGCGCGTGAAAGACAGTCTGCCTTCCAAAAAAGATTCAACGGCTACCTCGTTTGCAGCGTTCAGCACGGCCGGGGCGTTCCCTCCGCGCGCCAGGGCATGAAAGGCCAACCTCAAGCAGGGGAAGCGATTGAGATCCGGACGTTCGAAATCCAGCTTGCCTATCCGGCAAAGGTCCAGCGGCTCAACACCGGCCTCGATGCGCTCCGGATAAGCCAGAGCGTAGGCGATGGGAGTGCGCATGTCCGGATTGCCCAATTGGGCGATGACCGAGCCGTCGGCGTATTCGACCATGGAATGGATGATGCTCTGGGGGTGAATGACGACTTCAATGCGTTCGCCGGGGGCATTGAACAGCCAATGGGCTTCTATGACTTCCAGCCCTTTGTTCATCATGGTCGCAGAATCGACGGATATTTTCCGGCCCATGACCCAATTCGGATGCGCACAAGCTTGGTCGGGTGTTACAGCTTCCAAGTCCTCCCAGGGCATCTCCCTGAACGGCCCACCGGATGCCGTAAGAAGAATCCGGCGCACGCCATTATCTAGTAAGTTACTTGAATGTTCTCTTGGAAGTGATTGATATATTGCATTATGTTCACTATCAATCGGAAGTAACATCACATTGTTCAGGCGGACTTCCTCCATAAAGACCGGTCCTGCCATCACCAACGCCTCTTTGTTGGCCAGCAGCAGTTTCTTGCCTGCCCGGGCAGCTGCCAGAGTCGGACGCAAGCCAGCGGCACCGACGATCGCAGCCATGACCGTATCAGCTTCGGAGAGGCTAGCGATGGTTTCCAGCGCCTCCACACCCACCAGAACCGTGGTCGGTGTGTTGGTTTGTCGCAATATGCCTTTGAGACGGTCAGCCGCCGCATCCGAGCCGACCACGGCAAAGCGAGGAAAGAACTGGTGGCACTGTTCGGCCAGGAGATCGACCTTCCTTTGTGCAGATAGCGCGAGCACTTCAAACCGCTCTGGATGGCGCGCAACCACATCAAGCGTATTGACGCCGATGGAGCCGGTCGCCCCCAGCACGACAAGCCGTTGCCTGGCCACGCTCATTGCATCCCGCCTTCCCAGCACAGTACGGCCAGGCCAAGCAGGGGCAAAGTCGATGTCAGGCTGTCGATACGATCAAGCACCCCACCATGCCCTGGCAGGATGGCGCCGCTGTCCTTGACGCCGGCCTGTCTCTTGACGAGTGACTCGAACAGGTCTCCCAGGATGCTGACGGCTGTCAGGGCAACCAGAGCAAGCGAAAACAGGCCCAAGCCTACCGGACTGTTCGGCAGCCTCTCCGTAGCCCAGGCTACCGTCATTCCGTAGAGCAGCACCCCGGCCACGGCCCCGGCAGCCCCTTCCCAGGTTTTTCCGGGGCTGATGGTCGTGGCGAGTTTGTGCCGGCCATACATGCGGCCAAAAACATACGCCGAGATATCGGCCACCCACACAGACGCCATGGCCGCCAGGAGGAAAAGGGGCGCGAAGGCGCGCAATTGCATCATTGCCAAGCCCGCCGGAACAAGGACGGCCATGCCCGCCAGCAAACCTGCAGGCCACACCGTGACTACCCACCGCATTCCCAGCCAGACCGGCACGACAAGTATCCAAAACAAGCCGGCCAGCAGATAGACCGCCATCAGCCACGTCACCTGGTCGACGGCACCCGTGTCGGGATCGAATACCATCCAGCCGAGCGCGCCGCACAAGGCCATGACAGCGAAAGCATTACCGAACCGCCATGCTGCGCCGAGCTTCAACAGCCCTCCCCATTCCCAGGTGCCAATTCCCACAATGGCACATGCAAAGAGCAGCCAGCCGGAGAAGGGCAACAGAAAAAGCATGGCGAGGAAACCCGCCAGGAGGAGCAATGCGGTTACGACCCGCGCCTTAAGCATTCTTGCCGGCAGTCGCGGATCGCCCTTGCTCCGGCTGCAACTGCTCGGAAGTACGGCCGAAGCGGCGCTCCCGCCGCAGATACGAGGCGATGGCCAGATCGAGCGCGGCCGTATCGAACTCCGGCCAAAGGGTGTCAGTAAAGTAGAGCTCGCTGTAGGCCAGCTGCCAAAGGAGAAAATTGCTGATCCGCTGCTCGCCGCCAGTCCGGATAAAGAGATCGGGTTCAGGGCCGTAGTTGAGCGCAAGGTGATCAGTCAGATCGGTCTCCTTGAAACCGCTTCGCTTCCCCGGCCTGACGGCGAGCATCTTTTCCATCGCCTGAAGAATATCCCATCGCCCGCCGTAGTTGGCGGCAATGGTAAGTGTCAGCGCAGTATTGGCGGCCGTCATCGCTTCACCGCGCTGAATGAGAGCGACGATCTGCGGATCAAACGGGGACAGGTCGCCGATGACGCGAAAGCGGATGCCGTTTTCGTGCAACTTGGCCACTTCCTCGTCCAACGCTCGCAAAAAAAGCTGCATGAGAAAGGAAACCTCCTCCTGGGGTCGTCGCCAGTTCTCGGAGCTGAAGGCGAACAGGGTGAGATAGGCTACGCCACGCTGCACACAAGCTTTGATGATCTCCCGCACGGTTTCCACGCCGCGCTTGTGGCCTGCCACGCGGGGCATGAAGCGCTTTTTGGCCCAGCGGCCATTGCCGTCCATGATGATGGCGATGTGCCGGGGTACATCGCCGACCGGCGGGATGCCCTGGGTGGAGCTCGGGAAAAGGGTCACGGCGGATCTCCGGACCACTGGATGGACCGTCCGTCAGACGGCCATCAGGTCGCTTTCCTTCTGGGCGAGCGCCTTATCGATCTCGGCGATATAGCGATCAGTCAGTTTCTGTACCTCTTCCTGCGCGCGCCGCTCATCGTCCTCGGATATGGTCTTGGCCTTCATCGACTCCTTGAGGGTGTGGTTGGCATCCCGCCGCAGGTTGCGCACGGCCACGCGAGCATTCTCTGCTTCCCCTCGCACCACTTTGATGAGGTCCTTGCGCCGCTCCTCAGTCAGGGCCGGCATGGGAACCCGCACCGTATCGCCCACCGAGGCGGGATTGAGGCCCAGATCGGACTCCCTGATCGCTTTCTCGATGGCTGGCGCCAGTTTCTTTTCCCAGGGCGTCACGCCGATCGTGCGGGCGTCAATGAGATTGATGTTGGCCACCTGGTTGATCGGCATCATGGAGCCGTAGTAGTCCACCTGGACGTGATCCAGGATGCCGGCGTGGGCCCGCCCGGTGCGCACCTTGCCGAGGTCGTTTTTCAACGCCTCGAGCGATTTCTGCATTTTCTGTTCAGTCGTTTTCTTGAGCTCGGGGATCATGCTGACCTCTCCTCAACAATGCACCATGGTGCCCTCGTCCTCGCCGAGGACGACCGACTTCAGCGCGCCGGACTTGAAGATGCTGAAGACATTGATCGGCAGTTTCTGGTCGCGGCACAAGGCCAGTGCCGTTGCATCCATCACCTGCAGGTTCTTCCCGATCGCCTCGTCGAAGCTGACGCGGTGGTAGCGCTGGCCGACGGATCCTTCTTCGGGTCAGCGGTATAGACGCCATCCACCTTGGTCGCCTTGATGACGATCTCGGCGCCGATTTCAGCGCCGCGCAGCGCCGCTGCCGTATCGGTGGTGAAGAACGGATTGCCGGTTCCCGCGGCGAAGACAACGATCTTGCCCTCTTCCAGGTAGCGGATCGCCTTGCCCCGAATGTAGGGCTCGACCACCTGCTCGATATTCAGCGCCGACTGGACGCGGCCATTGAGACCCGCCTGGCGCAGGGCGTCGGACAGCGCCATGGCATTCATGACTGTGGCCAGCATGCCCATGTAGTCGGCGGTGGCGCGATCCATGCCGGTGGCGCTACCAGCCAGGCCGCGAAAGATGTTGCCGCCGCCGATGACCACGCCGATCTCGACCCCCAAGTCGGCGACCGATTTGATCTCGGCGACGATGCCCGCCAGCGTATCCCGGTTGATGCCGTAAGCGTCGCTGCCCATGAGGGCCTCGCCCGACAGCTTGAGCAGGATGCGCTTATAAGCGGGGACGGCCATGAGGTCAGCGAGCAGCTGCGGCAGCAGCCTGAGCCGCTACCTCAGCGGCAAAATCGGAAACCTTCTTCTCGATACCTTCTCCGACTACATAGAGCGTGAAACCAGCCACCTGAGCGCCCTTCTGCTTGAGGAGCTGCTCGATGGTCTGCTTGCCATCCTCCGCCTTGACGAAGACCTGGCCCAGCAGCGTGACTTCCTTGAGGTACTTCTGTACCGTGCCATCGGCGATCTTCTCCAACATGGCTTCCGGCTTGCCAGCCTCGCGCGCCTTCTCGATGGCAATGCGGCGCTCCATCTCCAGCAGGTCGGCCGGAACACCCGAAGCATCCAGAGACTTCGGCTTGGAGGCTGCGATGTGCATCGCCAGATCCTTGGCCATCTGCTCGTCGCCACCGGTCACATCAACCAGAACGCCGATTTTCGAACCGCCATGGACATAGGCAGTCAGCTTGCCTTTGGCCTCGATGCGCACGAAACGGCGAATCGACATGTTTTCGCCGATCTTGCCAACCAGCGCCGTGCGGGTGGTCTCGACCGTTGCGCCGTTCAAAGTCAGCCCCGACAGGGCGGCGACATCGGCCGGGTTATCCTTTGCCACCAGCTCCGCCAGTGCCTTCGTGAAGGCCAGGAAATCGTCGTTCTTGGCGACGAAGTCCGTCTCGCAATTGACCTCGATGATCGCACCCAGCCTGGCATCCGGCGCGATGTGGATGCCGACGACGCCTTCGGCTGCCACGCGGGAAGCCGCCTTGCTGGCCTTATTGCCCAGCTTGACGCGGAGGATCTCCTCGGCCTTGGCCATGTCGCCATCGGCCTCGGCCAGGGCTTTCTTGCATTCCATCATCGGCGCGTCGGTTTTTTCGCGCAGTTCTTTCACCATCGAAGCGGTTATGTCCGCCATGCTTGCTCCCAATTCTTGCTGTTGATGCACAGCGGGGCGGCCATGCCGCCCCGCAGGGTTCAGCCCTGCCCTTGGGCTCAGGCCGCTGTTTCTTCCGTGCCGCCGCCTTCGACCTCGTCCACCTCGACGAAATCGTCGGAAACCGCGGCGACAACTTCCTGTACCGATTGGCTGCGTCCTTCGAGCACGGCATCGGCCGCGCCGCGGGCGTAGAGGCGAATGGCCCGGCTGGAATCGTCGTTGCCAGGAATGACGTAAGCCACGCCCTCTGGGGTATGGTTGGTATCGACAATGGCAACGATCGGTATCCCCAGCTTGCTGGCCTCGGTGATGGCGATCTTGTGGTAGCCGACGTCGATGACAAAGATGGCATCGGGCAGGCCATTCATGTCCTTGATGCCGCCGATGCTCTTGTCCAGCTTGACCATTTCGCGCTGCAGCATCAGGGCTTCCTTCTTGCCCAGGCGTTCGAGCGAGCCGTCCTCCTTCATCGTTTCGAGATCCTTCAGGCGCTTGATCGACTGCTTGACCGTCTTGAAGTTGGTCAGCATGCCGCCCAGCCAGCGCTCATCGACGAAAGGCGCGCCGGCGCGGAGGGCTTCCTCGCGCACGATCTCGCGCGCCTGGCGCTTGGTGCCGACGAAGAGCACGGTGCCTTTGTTGGCCGACATCTTGCGCAGAAAATTCATTGCCTCCTGGTACTTGGCCAGGGTCTTTTCCAGGTTGATGATGTGAATCTTGTTGCGATGGCCGAAAATATAGGGGGCCATCTTGGGATTCCAGAAGCGGGTCTGGTGGCCGAAATGGACACCCGCCTCCAGCATTTGACGCATGGTCGTAGACATCAGATTCTCCGATAAGGGTTAGCCTCCGCCTGGCCGTGCAACGTCGTTTCGGGGCACCCTTTCGGCGCCAGGCGTGCGAATTTTGCCCGCCGTCAAGCAAGCAAGACGTGCATTATAGCGGTTTTTTCCCTGATTTCTCAAGCATAATTGCCTTTTCCCAGCAGTTCGAGACGTACAGCAATCATGAGCATTGTCATCAAGACCCCCGAAGACATCGAAAAGATGCGGGTCGCCGGCCGCTTGGCCTCGGAAGTCCTCGATTTCATCGAGCCCCACGTCAAGCCGGGCATCACCACTGGCGAACTCGACCGTCTCTGCCATGACTACATGGTCAATGCGCAGGAAACCGTACCGGCGCCCCTTAACTATGCCCCCCCCGGATACAAGCCCTATCCCAAGTCGATCTGCGCCTCGATCAACCATCAGGTCTGTCACGGCGTGCCTGGCGACAAGGCTCTGAAAAAAGGCGACATCGTCAATCTGGACATCACCGTCATCAAGGACGGCTGGCATGGAGACACCTCCCGTATGTTTCTCGTCGGCGGGGACGCCAGCATTCTGGCTAGGCGGCTTTGCGCAGTCACCTACGAATGCCTCTGGCTGGGCATCGACCATGTTCGCCCGGGCGCCCACCTCGGCGATATCGGCCATGCCATTCAGCGCCATGCCGAGTCCTGCGGATTCTCCGTCGTGCGTGAATTCTGCGGCCACGGCATCGGCCGCCAGTTCCACGAGGACCCCCAGGTGCTGCATTACGGCAAGCCCGGCGGGGGCCCGGAATTGCGACCCGGCATGATCTTCACCATCGAGCCGATGATCAATGCCGGCAAGGCGGCAATTTCGGAACTGCCGGACGGCTGGACCATCGTCACGAAAGACCGCAGCCTGTCGGCCCAGTGGGAGCACACCGTACTGGTGACGGAATCCGGCGCCGAGGTGCTGACCCTGTCCGCAGGTTCGCCCGCCAGACCCGATTCCCGGGGCTAACATGTTGTCGTCGCCAACGGGGGCGGGCTCGGGCGACATTCGGCAGAGCCTCGGACAACTCAAGAACGCGCTCATTCAAGGCCAGGCAGCTCTCAGAACGGCTTACCTGGCAAAGGGCGACGCCATACGGATGCTGCGCGGCCGCTGTCAACTGGTGGATGACGTTCTCAAGCGCCT
This sequence comes from Betaproteobacteria bacterium, assembly GCA_016703785.1. Lineage (GTDB taxonomy): Bacteria > Pseudomonadota > Gammaproteobacteria > Burkholderiales > Rhodocyclaceae > Desulfobacillus. The sequence continues at coordinate 90,258 of JADJBM010000009.1, read as the reverse complement.
CTGGCAGGAAGCCCGCCTGCCGCTCGGCTTGTCCCTGGTTGCCGTCGGCGGCTATGGCCGGCGCGAACTTTACCCAGCATCGGACATAGATCTGCTGTTCCTGCTCCCCGACAACGTCGCCCGGGAGACCGAACGCCAGCTCGAGGAACTGATCGGCCTCTTGTGGGACATCGGGTTGGATATCGGCCACAGCGTACGCACCGCGTGGCAGTGCGCAGATGAAGCCGAGCGGGACATCACCGTGCGCACCAACCTGCTGGAAGCCCGCCTGCTATGCGGCAACCGCGCGCTGTTTGCCGAGTTCTCGGGAAGAATCCTCGCGCAGATCGACCCCAAGGCCTTCTACAAGGGCAAGCAACTGGAACAGAACGAACGCCATGTCCGTCATCAGGAAACCCCCTATGCCCTGGAACCCAATTGCAAGGAAAGTCCCGGCGGACTGCGCGACCTGCAGAACATCCTGTGGATCTGCCGAGCCGCCAACCTGGGCGACTCCTGGAACGACTTGGCTCGCCGCGGCTTCATCACCCGCGGCGAGGCCTTGCAACTGAAGGGCCTGGAGGCATTCCTGAGGCACGCTCGCATCCGGCTGCATTACCTTACCGGACGACGCGAGGATCGGCTGCTCTTCGACCACCAGGAGGCCATCGCCGGCCAGTTCGGTATCGTTGCCGGCAAAACGCGGCGCGCATCGGAATTGCTCATGCAGCGCTATTTCCGAACGGCGAAATCCGTTACTCAACTTAATACCATTCTGCTGCAGAACCTCGGCGCGGAGATCTTCCCCGAGCCGAACAAGGTGCCAATCGTCATCAACGATCGCTTCCAGATGGATCGCGAACTGCTGGACGTCCGTTTCGAGGATGTGTTCGAGCAAGCCCCTTCCGCCATCCTCGAGAGTTTTCTGATCATGCAGCAACGGGCCGAGCTGAAGGGCATGACGGCGCGTACGCTGCGCGCCCTGTGGCGGGCGCGCCGTCTCATCGGGCCTGACTTTCGCCGGAATCCACACAACCGGGCCACCTTCCTGCAGTTCTTCCAGCAGCGGCGCGGCCTGGTGCATGAACTGCGGCGCATGAATCAGTACGGCATCCTCGGACGCTACCTGCCGGCCTTTCGCCGCATCGTCTGCCAGATGCAGCATGACCTGTTTCACGTCTACACGGTGGACCAGCACATCCTCATGGTCGTGCGCAACCTGCGACGTTTCACCATGCCGGAATTTGCCCACGAGTACCCGTTCTGTAGCCGCCTGATCAGCGATCTCGGCAGTCCCTGGATTCTCTATATCGCCGCCCTGTTCCACGACATCGCCAAGGGCCGCGGCGGCGACCACTCGAAGCTGGGCATGCCCGACGCGCGCCGCTTCTGCCGCGAGCACGCCCTCGAAGACGAGGATACGGCGCTGGTCGTCTGGCTGGTCCAGCACCATCTCTCGATGTCGAACGTTGCGCAGAAGCAGGATCTGGCCGATCCCGAGGTGGTGCGCGCCTTCGCCGATCTGGTCGGTAACGAGAGAAGATTGACGGCCCTCTACCTGCTTACGGTCGCCGACATTCGCGGCACCAGCCCCAAGGTCTGGAACGGCTGGAAGGGCAAGCTGCTGGAGGATCTCTACAATGCCGCCCTGCGGCTCTTGCGCGGCGCCAGCCCGCAGCAGGCCCTCGGCATCGGCGAGCGGCAGGAGGAGGCGCGCCGGCTGTTGCGTTATTACGGTTTGCGCCAGGACATCGAGGGCGCCTTCTGGAAGGAACTCGACACGGTTTACTTCCTCCGGCACGACGCAGAGGAAATCGCGTGGCACACGCGCACGCTTTATCATCGCCCTGCTTCGGCGCAACCGGTGGTCAAGGCGCGCCTGCCCCACATCGGGAACGAGGGATTGCAGGTCATGGTCTATGTGCCCGACCAGCCCCATCTCTTCGCCCGCCTGTGCGGCTTCTTCAGCCGGCTCGGCTACAGCATCGTCGAGGCGAAAATCCACACCACCCGCCATGGCTATGCGCTGGACAGCTTCATGCTCCTCGATCCGGACGGCGCGCTGGCCTATCGAGACATGATCAGTCTCATCGAGCACGATCTGGCCGCCCGCCTGGCTTCCGGGCCGACGACGGAACAGGCGACCAGCAGCAGACTGTCACGCCAGATGCGCAATTTCCCCATTACTCCGGAAGTGCAGATCCTTTCGACCGAAAAGGCCGGCCAGTGCCTGCTGTCGATCATTGCGGCGGACCGGCCCGGCCTGCTGTTTACCGTGGCCAGCACGCTTGACGCACACCACATCAATATACATACCGCCAAGATCGCCACGCTCGGTGAGCGCGTCGAGGACACTTTCCTTATCAGTGGTGTGGAACTGGCCAAGACGGCCACGCTGCTTCGACTTGAAGCCGAACTGTTGGAGAAGCTTCAGGTCTGATCGAGGGGCCAACATCCAAGAATGCGGTAATGCGCACCTTCTGCTCTGCGTTCCGATTCGGCCAGGACGAAATTCCGTACCGACCAAACGATACTCAAGCTTTCCTCAGCCATCCCCGCCTCACAAGTCGCATTGCGCACAAGCGTGACATGGGTTGCGAAGGGCCGCTCTTCAGTGTGGAAACCACCGGCCTTGAGTTGTGCATTGAGACCGGCCGCCAGTTCCAGCACTCCAGAGGGGGAAGCGCTGGCGGAAGCCCATGCGATCTTCTTGCGGGGCAGGCATTGCAGACGATCGAACGTCAGTTCGAATGGCGACAAATGGATCGCGCCCGCGATTTCCTGCAAATCCACCAGACGTTCGGAAGCGATACCGCCGATGAAGGCCAGGGTCAGATGCAAGGTTTCGCGGCGCATGCGGCGTCCGCCGAGGTTTTCGCCGGCCCTTCGTCCAGTTTCTTCGAACAGGCGTGCGATCCTGTCGTCCGGCCAAAGGGCGAAAAAGACCCGGCGTTCAGCCGCCATCGGCTCCGCTACGTTCGATCAGGGCAACGGCCTGGGCCGCAATCCCCTCCCCCCGGCCGGTAAACCCCAGGCTTTCGGTTGTTTTCGCCTTGATGTTGATGCAGCCTGGATCCACCCCCAGATCCGCGGCGATGTTCGTGATCATTGCGTCCACATGGGGAGCCATGCGCGGTGCGCGGGCAATCACTGTCGCATCGATGTTGATCACGCCATAGCCGGCCTTCGCGATCAAACGCCCCGCTTCGCGCAACAACTTCCTGCTGTCGGCATCTTTGAAGCGCTGATCGCTGTCCGGGAAATGCCGGCCGATATCGCCCAGGCCGGCAGCGCCGAGCAGGGCATCCGTGATCGCGTGAAGCAGAACGTCGGCGTCGGAATGGCCGAGCAGGCCACGCTCGAAGGGGATGTCCACCCCGCCGACGATGAGCTTCCTGCCAGGCACCAATGCATGGACGTCGAAACCTTGCCCGATGCGCATTACGCCACCTTTCCTTCCATCAATATTCTTTCCGCCAGAACCAGGTCTGACGGATAGGTCACCTTCAGATTGCTTGCATCGGAAGCCACCAGCAGCGGACGTTGCCCCAGCGCCTCCACGGCACCGGCTTCATCGGTGACGCCCGGGCTGTGCAAGAGAGCGTCGCGCAACAACCGGTAACGGAACATTTGCGGCGTTTGCGCCTGCCACAGGCTATCACGCGAGACCGTCGCCTCGATGCGCCGATCGGCGCCACAGCGCTTCAGCGTATCGGCAACCGGCACGGCGAGAATGCCGCCGACCGCGTCCCCGCCCACCTGATCGAGCAGGGCAGCCAGCTGCGCCCCGGACAGGCAGGGGGCGCGCCGCGTCGTGCACCAGCACCCAGTCGTCCCAAGCGGCCTCAGTAGCAATGGCGGCCAGGCCGTTCAGCACGCTATCGGCCCGCGTCGGGCCGCCGCAACGCAGTACGGTCAGTTTGCCGCCAAGGTCCGCCCAACCGAAGTGTTCCCAGTCCTGATCCTGCTGCGCCAGCACGACGAAGACCTTCTGGATTCTGGGCGAAGCGCACAGCACCGCCAGGGCATGCCGGATCATGGGTCGGCCGGCGAGCGGATGGTATTGCTTGGGCAGCGCATTCCCCATGCGCGCGCCGGTTCCCGCAGCAGGCACCAGGGCAAAATGTTTCGGCATCGTGCGATTGTAATTCATGCAGGAATGGACATGCCGGGACTGTCCATCGGCAGCCGTCCGGCGAATGCGCCGATAAACGCCTTCACTTGGGCCAACCCTGCTGCGCAGGTACAATAGCGCCGCATTTTATTTATCTACCCAGCTTTCACTGACCCGACATGACTTCCTCTATTTTCGCAGCGGTGGAGATGGCTCCCCGCGACCCAATTCTCGGCCTCAACGAGGCGTTCAATGCCGATGCGCGCAGTCACAAGGTGAATCTCGGCGTCGGCGTATATTGCGACGACAACGGCAAGATTCCCCTGCTGGCCGCCGTACGCACCGCGGAAAAGACCCGTCTCGAAGCCATGCCGGCACGAGGCTATCAGCCGATAGAAGGGCCTGCCAGCTACAACCAGGCCGTTCAGAACCTGCTGTTCGGCGCGGAATCGCCCCTGCTCAAGGAAGGCCGGGTCGTCACCATCGAAGCGCTCGGCGGCACCGGCGCCCTCAAGGTCGGCGCCGACTACCTGCGGCGCCTGCTGCCGACGGCCGCTGTCTACATCAGCGATCCGAGCTGGGAAAACCACCGCGCGCTTTTCGAGTCGGCAGGCTTCCAGGTCGAAAACTATCCCTACTACGATACCGCCACCCGCGGCGTTGCATTCGATGCCATGAAAGCGACGCTGCCCGGCCTGCCCGCCGGCAGCATCGTCGTCCTGCATGCCTGCTGCCACAACCCGACTGGTGCCGATCTCGGCGAAGCGCAGTGGAAGGAAGTGGTCGAGATAGTTCGTACGCGCGGCCTGGTCGCCTTCATCGACATGGCCTATCAGGGCTTCGCCGACGGTATCGAGTCCGACGCCCTGGCGCTCAAGCTGTTCGCCGGTTCCGGCCTGGAGTTCTTCGTCTCGAGCTCCTTCTCCAAGTCCTTCTCGCTCTACGGCGAGCGCGTCGGCGCGCTGTCCATCGTCACCGCCAACAAGGACGAGTCGGCTCGGGTGATGTCGCAGGTGAAGCGCGTCGTCCGCACCAACTACTCCAACCCGCCGACCCACGGCGGCGCCATCGTCGCGGCGGTGCTCTCCAGCCCCGAACTGCGCAAGATGTGGGAAGAGGAACTGGCCGGCATGCGCGACCGCATCCGCGCCATGCGCACCGGGCTGGTGGAGAAGCTCAAAGCACGCGGCGTGGCGCAGGACTTCTCCTTCGTCGCCCAGCAGCGCGGCATGTTCTCCTACACCGGCCTGACGGCCGATCAGGTGGAGCGCATGAAAACCGAGTTCGGCATCTATGCCGTCAGCACCGGTCGCATCTGCCTGGCCGCGCTGAATACGAAGAACCTCGACTACGTCGCTGACGCAATTACCGCTGTGCTCGGGAAATGAGAGAGAAACGCGGGTAGCATGACGGCCGGGGGCCCCGGGCGTCCGTTTTCCCGCGCCACCGGCCTATCGGGGGCGACCCGGCGTCAGTAGTGGGTCCTTCGCCGTGCCGCTGATGGTCAGCGGCATCCTATGCGTTGCAGCAGAGCCCCTGAGTTCGACATCCGCGCCTCCACTCAGCTGCGCATTTCCGGCAATGACGAGGTAGCCGCTGGACTTGAACAGGCCGGAACTGAGCCGCAGATTGCCGAGGCGGCAGTCCTTCGGCGTGCACTGGAGCGTGCCGGTCATCTGTTCGAATTTCGTCTCGCCGCCTCGCGTCGGCGCGCTTCCCGTTCTGCGCGCTGCCTCGCCCAGATCGAATCCTTTTACTGCACCGCGTTTCAATTCGAACGAGGCATCGGTACGAAGCGCATCCGTCAGATTGACGAGCTTGTCCGCCTTGGCTTCGAGCCGCAGGCGGGCGGTCAGCTCTCCTTCGGCCGAAAGGTCCGATCCGAGGGCCGCCAGCAGCTTGGTCGCATTCATGTGCCTGAAATCGAGGTTGCTTGTGAGCGATGCACCGCCCGCCCACTCGATGGCAGCCCTGCCCTCGACCTGCCCATCATAGGCCCGGCCTTCGATCTTGCTCAGATCCAGGCGCCCGTCCCGCAGCTCTCCGTTCACGTCGATTAACTGTAAGGTCAGGCTCGGCTTGAAAGGGGTTTTCCAGTTGCTGCCGATTGCCGTAATACGATACCCCTCGGCCATCGGCTGCAATTCCATTTTGAGCGTATTGTCGGCGTTGTGCAGCAGGATCTTCTCGGGCGCCCCTGCGGCGCTCATCATCACCTCTCCGCCGAGATTGTCGAGGAGTACGTCGCCAATCGTCACACTCAAGCCTCTCAGGGCAATGTGGCGTATGTCCACGCCAGCGCGGTCGGCACCGACGCCGGCCAACGCCAGCCGGCCCAGGCCTGGACCCTTGATGGACACCCTCTCGAACTCGAGTTCGTGAAAGACCTTCTTCCCACCCATGAGCGTCAGAAAATCCGGCATCGCGCGCACGGTCGCGACGGTCAAGTGCGCATCCTTGCCGACCTTGACGCCGCGCAAGGCAAGGTGTGGTCGTGGCAGAAAGGAAAACCCCAGATCGCCGATCTTCACCGAGTCCTGCAGCATGGCCGAGGCTCCTCGCTCGATGTCCGGCAGATGGCGGCCGTAGGGATACAGCACCAAAGTCAGTGCCGACAGGACGGCGGCTCCAAGAATAGCTAGCAGCGCGCGGACTGGCCAGGTCAAGTCCTTCGTACGGCGACCGATCGGTTCCAGATCGACCTGCGCGCTCGTCGGTTCCCCTGCCTTGTGTGCAAGCCGCGCCTTGATGCGCTCGAACCAGCCCGAATCCGACGCGACCGTTTGCTGCGTGGCGTGTTCGGGTGGTGGAGCCGTTCGGGAAGGCGGTGGCAGGGATTCATATTCCGGCGCCGGCAGTTCAATCTCCTCGAAGACAGGCTGCGGTATCGGCTGCGAATCAGGCGTGGCGCCGTTAGCGGGCGAAGGATCCGGTTCGATCTGCCGGGTGAGTACAGGCAGATCCTCGACCAAGTCTCCGAAGTCCTCCAGGGGTTGCGTGGCGTCCGGATCGAACGGTTTGCTCGATTCCGCAATCAGGCTGCTAGCCAGCAACTCGGCCAGGGCGGCTTGCGCCGCATTCTCGTCGCCGAATCGCATGGCTAGATCGGCAACGGTAGCATGGCCATCGACCATGATGAGGATATTGCGCAGGTTGCGCTGGACCAGGCGCGTACGCTGGCGCACCGCCTCCTCACCTTCCTTGGTCTTGACGAAGACTGTGTTCTTGTCCATTTCTTATGCCAGCCAAGTAACCGTGCCGATTCTACACGCGTACGGCTTGACGCACTTCGGCTAAATGTCTACCATTCGCGCCTCGGCATTTCCCCGATAGCTCAGTTGGTAGAGCAACGGACTGTTAATCCGTGTGTCCCTGGTTCGAGCCCAGGTCGGGGAGCCACCTCCCCGCAGCATATCCCTTTCAGGAGCCCCCTCAGCCGCAAGGCCTGCGAAGCCATTCTAGACTTCAAATAGGCTACCGGCGAGTGTCGCCCGATCCCGACGTGCAACGGTAAATGACTACCTGGGGTTTGTGGAACAGGAGGAGCTGCTGCAACCGCTACCGGCCGAGCAGGTGCCGCAGCCGTTCTCTTCATCGCGGAAGGGGCCCAACTCGGGATGGCGCCTGGCGAAACGCCGGTATAGCCGCTGCACCAGGATGCCGCCCATCAGGATGGCAAAAATCAGGCCGATTGCGGCAAGGTACGTCGCCATCACCCACCCAGCCCGGCAAAACCCATGAAGGCCATCGACAGCAGCCCAGCCAGCATGAGCGACAGGGCGGTGCCCTGCACTACGCCGGGAACATTCGACAGTTTCAGGCGTTCCCGCACGCTGGCCATAAGCACCAGCGCCAGGGTGAAGCCCGCCCCCGCGCCCAGGGAGAAGGCCAGCGATTGCATGAAGCTGTATTCGCGCGCAGTCTGGAACAGCGCCACGCCGAGAACGGCGCAGTTGGTGGTGATCAGCGGCAGGTAGATGCCGAGCGCGCGGAACAATGCCGGGCTGTGCTTCTTCAGGACCATCTCGACGAGTTGCACCGAAGAGGCGATCACCACGATGTAGGCGATCAGGCGCAGGAATTCCAGGTGGAAAATGGTCAGCAGCAGGTTCAGGCCGAAGGCGCACAGCGAGGCCACCAGCATGACGAAAGCCGAGGCCAGCCCCATCGGGAAGGCCGTGTCCATGCGCCCCGACACGCCGAGAAAGGGGCACAGGCCGAGGAACATTGCCAGCACGAAATTGTTGGCCAGCGCGGCGGAGAGGAATATCTGGCTGAGCGATTCAGGCGCCATGGCCGTCTCCCGAAGCCGCCAGGTGCGCTTCCTTGCGGCGTTTGAGCGCAGCGAAGAGCAGCAGCCAGGCGCCGAGCACGAAGAAGCCGCCCGGCGGCAGCACCATCACCACCCAGGGTTGGAAGTTCGCACCGAAGAGCGACACGCCGAAGAACTTGCCTGCACCGAGGATTTCGCGCACGCCGCCCAGCGCAAAAAGTCCGATGGTGAAGCCGATGCCCATGCCCAGCGCATTGGTGATGGCCGTCAAGGGCGGATGCTTCGAGGCATGCGCCTCGGCGCGGCCGAGGATGATGCAATTCACCACGATGAGCTGGATGAAGGCGCCGAGCGCCTCGTAGAGCTCCAGGCTCAGCGCCTGGATGATGTAATCGACCACCGTGACGAAGGTGGCGATGATGACGATGTAGGTGGCGATGCGCACCTCCTTCGGCACCAGCTTGCGCATCAGCGACACCAGCAGGCAGGAGCAAACCAGCACGAAGGTGGTGGCAAAACCCATGGCCAGGGCGTTCACGGCCGAGACGGTCACCGCAAGGGCCGGGCACATGCCCAGCACCATGACGAACACCGGATTCTGGCGCCAGATGCCCTCCATGAACTCGTCGAAATTTTTGGCTTGGGAAAGATCTTTCATGATTCTTTTTTCCGCAATTGCTCGATATTCGGCACCAGCTTCGGTAGCAGCACTTGGGCGCTGTCGTTGATCGCCTTGCCCACCGCCCGGGAAGTGACCGTCGCACCGGAAATGGCGTCGATCTGCCAGGCGTCCGTCTTGCTCCCCTGCTTGACGACCTTCACCTCGTTGGCCAGCCTCGCCAGTTCCTGGTCGAGCTTCACGTCCAGCGCCTTGAAGTTCGCCAGGAAGGCTTCATCCGTGATGATCTTGTCGCCGATGCCGGGCGTTTCTTTCATTGCCACCACGCCGATGCCGTTGACGCACTGGCAATCGGGCGAGTAGCCGTAGAGGATGCGTACCACGTCGGCGTAGCCCTTCGCCGCACCTTCGACGGCAATGCCGGCCAGGCTGCCGTCCGCGGCGTACGCGGCGTAGAACTTGATCGCGCCGGCGGCCGCCTCGCCCCCTGCCGGCCGAATGCCTTGTGTCGTGGCCTGCCATTCGCTCATGGTTTTCGCCGCAGGAACGATCCTGAAAATCGTTCGCTCGAGCGCCAGGCGGCGGTTGGCCGCAGCAGCCTCGTAAGTACCCTGATAGGCACCGACGATGATGACGCCGCACAGCGCCGAAACGAGTCCCAGCGTTTTCACCAGCGACGCGGCGGAGGTGGCCTGGGGCGCCTGATCACTCGGGTTCATGGTTTCTTCGGCTTGTTCTTGAAGAAGCGCTTCTTCGACGTCTTCGCCGCCGCTTCCTCGCGCGAGATGTAATCCGGATGCAGCGTGTAAGAGGCGGAACGGCCCGCGCGGATCGACGCGCCCTTGCCGAACGGCGTCGGCTGGGTGATCTGTTCGATCAGCGGCGTCGCTGCGTTGGCAATGAGGATGGCGTACATGACACCCTCGGGCAGGCCGCCGTAATAACGGATCATCACGGTCAGTACCCCGATCAGCCCGCCGTAGACCCACATGCCCCGCGGCGTCACCGGCGACGTCGCCATGTCGGTGGCCATGTAGACGGCGCCGAGGATCAGGCCGCCGGAGAACAGCATGAAGAAGGGATCGGGATACTTCGGGCCGCCGATCGCGTAGATCAGCCAGGCGGTCAGGCCGGCGCTGCCGAGAATGGCCGCCGGAATGCGCCAGTCCATGAAGCGGCGCAGCGCCAGGTAGGCGCCGCAAAGCAGGATCAAGGCCGGCGATGGTCCCACCGCCATGTGGCCGGCCAGCGAAGTCAGCAGATCCCCGGCATCGGTCAGGGTGCCCTCGAACTTCCATTTGGCCAGCGGCGTGGCGCCGGTCCACGCATCGAGTTGCATGCCCTTCAGCCAGGCGGCGGTATCGGCCGGCGCCATCAGCGGCCACGCCAGCGAGGACGGGATGAATTCCGTGAAGCGTCCCGGCAGGAAGGACGGGGTGTAGGTCGCGATCGCCGCGGGGAAGGCCGCCTGCACGAAGGCCCGTCCCACCAGCGCGGGATTGAAGACATTGAAGCCGATGCCGCCAAACAGCGCCTTGCCCAGGGCGATGGCCGTGAAGCCGGCCACGAAGCCCATCCACAGCGGGAAGCCCGGCGGCAAAGTCAGCCCCAGCAGGACGCCGGTGATGGTGGCCGAGTAATCGGACAGGTCCCCCGCCTGGCCGCCGAGGCGGACGAACAGGCGCTCGGTGAGCAGGCAGGCGGCGGTGACGACGAGGATCGATGCCGCCGCCGAAAGGCCGTACTGATAGACGAAGAAGGCGCACACCGGCAGCAGCGAGAACACCACGTTGCGCATGATCTGCTCGACGCTGCGCGGGCTCTTGATGTGCGGCGCGCTGCGGATTTCCGTGAGGGCGCTCATAGGGGGAGCCGGCAACGCCGGCGAACGTACGTCACCCCCTTCCGCGGGAAGGGGGATGGGGGGAAGGTTGCTCTGGCGCTCACGCCACCGCCTTCTCGCGCAGGATCTGCTTGGCGATGCGGAACTGCTGCACCAGGGGGATGTTCGAGGGGCAGATCCAGGTGCAACTGCCGCACTCGAAGCAGTCGCCGAGGTGGTACTTCTCTCCCATCAGGTCGTACTCCCGTCGGGCGGCCAGCATGCCCAGCATCGACGGGTTGAGGCCCATCGGGCAGGATTCAACGCATTCGCCGCACTTGATGCAGGGGTAGGTCTTGCGCCCCTCGTTCGCCGCCATGTCCTCGCCGCGGAACACCAGCACGCCGGAAACGCCTTTCGTCACTGGCACGTCGAGGGAGGCGACCGATTGTCCCATCATCGGGCCGCCGAGGATCACCTGCCGCGCCTGTCCTGCGCCGGAGACCTGCGCGCCGGCCTGAGCGAGCACGAAGGACAGCGGCGTGCCGATCGGCACGCGGTAGTTGCCGGGGCGCTTCACGCCGGGACCGGCGACGGTGATGACGCGCTCGACGAGCCCCTGCCCCGACGGCAACAGCCGCCCGAGTGCGGCCAGGGTGCCGACGTTATGCACCACCATGCCCAATGCCAGCGGCAGCTTGCCTGAGGGAATCTCGACGCCGAACAGCGCCGTGATGAGCATCTTCTCCGAGCCCTGCGGATACTTGGTCGGCACCTTCTCGACGAAGATGTCGCCCGTCGGCGGCAGCGCGCGACGCAGGACTTCTGCGGCTTCCGGCTTGTTGTCCTCCACGCCGATGATGGCCCGCTTCGCCCCGGTGGCGCGCATGGCATGGCGGATGCCGACCATCAGGTCGCTGGAATGCTCGACCATGAGGCGGTGGTCGCAGGTCAGGTACGGCTCGCACTCGCACCCGTTGATCACCAGCGTCTCCACGCTGGCGCCCGCCGGCAGCGCCAGCTTGGCATGGCTCGGGAAGGCCGCGCCGCCCTGCCCGACCATGCCGGTGCGCTGCACGGCCAGCAGGATTTCCTGTGGCGGGAAGGCGTCCATGTCCTGCGGCGCGCCCCACAGCACTTCCTGGGTCGAGGCCTCATAGACGCGGATGACGATGCTTTCCGTCCACGGCCCGCGTGCGCTCGGGCGCAGCTCGATGGCCTCCACCACGCCGGTGGCCGGCGCGTGCTGCGGCACCGACAGCCAGCCGTCGGCCTCCGCGATCGGCTGGCCGCGCACCACCTCCTCGCCCACGCGCACGATTGGCCGCGAGGGCCGGCCAATGTGCTGCGATAGCGGCACGACCAGGCGCGGCGCGAAGGGCAGGCGGCGGATCGGCATGTCGGCGGTGTGCTTGAAGCCAGGCGGATGCACGCCGCGCTGGAAAGCCTCGCCGCGGAAGTAGGACAGCAGTTTCATGACAACGGTTGTAAGCGCAGCCTCCCCTCTCCCGCTTGCGGGAGAGGGGTTGGAGGAGAGGGCAAGCCGGCTGCCACCCCTCTCCCCAGCCCTCTCCCCGCGAGCGGGGAGAGGGGGAATAACGCGCTTGCTTTCACGTTCATCAGTTGTACTTCGCAGCGCGCTGCATCAGTTTCTCGATGCCCGGCTCGTTCATATTCCAAGGCGTGCCAGGGTGCAGGCAACCGGCGGTGCACTTCTCTGCCGCCTTGACGATATCAGCGTACTTGCCGCCCTTCGGATTCACCACGATCGCCTGCTTCTGGTCGTTGTAGACGAAGACCTTCGGCGCAAGGGTGGTGCATTCGTCGCAGGCGGTGCATTCCGGCGACTCGACCCAGACCGGCTCGTAGCCGTCCGCCGCCACGGCCGTCCCCTGCGCCACCGGCGCGTGCGGCGCGCTGGCTGCCGGCGCAACGCCGCCTGCCACGCCCAGGCTGGCGGTGATCTTCGCCAGCAGTTCCGCACGCACCTGGTCGGCCAGCATTTCGGTATCCACGGCCGCCTTGTCGAGTCCGGCGATGTTCTTCAGCTGTTTCCAGAAATTCAGGCGCTCTTCGGAGGCACGCACCAGATCGTCGGTCAGCAGCAGGCGCATGAGGCGGTTCTTTTTATCCACCGCCCAGATGAAGGGGAACTTGCCCCCCCGCTCGCCCTTGTCGAGCGACAGGAAGTCGGCCAGCGGCACCATGTCGTCGTTCCATGTCTCGGGCGGCGCCTTGCGGAACTGCTTGGCAAAGCGCCCTTCCGTCGCGGCGAAGTCGGCGAAGGTCATCGGCAGGTCCATCTTCTGCGCTGCGCCGTTCTCGTCGGTGTAGTTCAGGGTGTAGACCGGCCAGTCCAGGTCGAGTGCCGGATTGCCTTCGAGGCTGACGCACTCCGAGAAGGTCACGCCCGCATCCGGATCGAAGCGGAACAGCGGATAGGCACGCCCCTCCACTGCCAGCTTGCTCTGGTCCACGCTCTTGTCGTCGCCGATGCCGTGCTCCGGCGGGCAAACGGCGTAAATGTTGAACAGCGCCGGGCGGCGAGAATTGAGGCCGTCGATGTAGCTTTCGATCAAGTGGTTGGTATGGGCGATGGTGCCGGACATCACGTAGGAGGTGCGGTGCGCCATGCCGATCAGGCTGATTTCCTTGCGCGTCTCCTGCTTGCCGCGCTGCGCCACACCGAAGGGAGCCATGTCGGACACCTGGCTGATGAAACCCGAGGTGCAGGCCTGGCCGCCGGTGTTGGAATACACCTGCGTGTCGACCACCAGCACCTTGATCGGCATGCCGGACATGAGCGCGCGCGACAGGTTCTGGAAGCCGATGTCGTACATGGCGCCGTCGCCGCCGATGGAGACCACCGGCGGGCAAAGCAGCCACTCCTCTTCGGAAAACTTCTGCCAGGTGAAACGACGGAAGAAGTCCTCGTGCTTGTCGACGGAGAATTCATTGGCGAGTTCCAGTTCGGCCATGCGCACCGCCTTGAAGCCCTCCGCCATCTTCGCCATGTGGCCCTCGAAGATGCCCATCGCCACCGACGGGCTGTCCTGGAACAGGTGGCTGGTCCAGGGGAAGGGATAGGGGTGGAAGGGATAGGTCGAGCCCCACACCGAGGTGCAACCGGTCGAGTTGATGATGCCCATTTCGGCACGGCCGCGGCCGGTCGGCCCCTCGACATAGCGCCACTTCAGGTCCTTCAGCTTCTCGATGAGCTGCGTCGCCCACTTCACCCAGGCCGGATCGAGCGGCCGCGAAGGCTTGTTCTCCATGATCTTCGCCGACAGGCTGGCCAGCGTCAGATCCTCTCCCTGCGAGGCACTGACTGCCTTCAGTACCGCACCGGTGTCGGAGAGATCCACCGACTCGGTCAGCTTCATGCGGATGTGCTTCTCCAGGCGGCCAATCAGGTCGTCCAGGTGCGCGACATGCTGTTCCACGCGCGGCTGCATCAGCGCCGTCACGGTGCCGGTGAACAGGTGGATGGCGGTCTTTTCGCCGCAACCCAGGCAGGCGCCGTCGCCGCAGGGCATCGAGCCGTAGTTGCGCTTGTCGAGCAGCAGCGTCTCCAGCGCGCCGATCTTCTCGTCGAGGCTGTCGATGCGGCTGTACTCCTTCGGCGTGGTCGGCAGGTCGAGCCAGAAATTCCAGTCCTGGCGCAGGCGTTCGGTGGATTCCTCGGTCTGCGTCACCATGCGCAGGGCGTCGTCCTCGCAGACCTTGACGCACAGCGCGCAGCCCTTGCAGGTGTAAGGGTTGATGGTGATGGAGAACAGGCCGCCCGCGCCCTTGCCCTTCTTCTCCTTCTGCGTCCAGTAGGGCTTGGTGGTGCCGAACTGGAAGTCGCCGATCGAGTCGCGGAAGAGTCCGAACTCCTCGGCCAGCTTCTCGCGCTCGGCCTCCGGCGCCTCGGCGATCGTGGCGTTGATGGCGTCGTCGATGAGCGGACGCACGCTCACGCCGTCCCCTTCGATCATGCCGCGCAGCTTCTTCTCCAATGTGCGCACGGCGCGGCGCAGGAAGCGCGTCGGCCGGCCGCCGCGCTCGACGCGCGTCACGGCGGTGTTGAAGATGTCGGCCACCGAGCTCACCAGGCCGGGGATGGCGCTGTCCGGGCACTCCGTGTAGCAGTTGCCGCAGGCCGTGCAGTTCTCCGCGATCCATTCCGGATATTCGAAGCGGATCTGCGTCATGTCGCGGAACACCCCGGTCGCCGCCGGCACCAGCGAGGCGCCGATGAACGGGTCGACCAGGTTGTCCGAGCCCTTGCCGCTGGCGTAGAAACTGCCGGTCTGTTCCCAGAAGCGGTGGATGTCGGCAACGCGGCCGTCGCCCTCGGGAAGCTGCTTGAGCATGATCGGCATTCCCGCCGCCTTCTCCGCCAGGTTGCGCCGTGTCGCACCGACTGACTTTTCCCGGATCTCCTTCAGTTCGCTGTAACCGCGGCGCACCACGCGCAGGTTGTCGTCCACCACGCGCTTGCCCTTGTCGCCGAATTTCGCCTGCAACTGGTCCTCGATGGCCTTGAACAGCTTTTCCTCGGACAATTCGGCATTCTTCATCACCGGCGAAGCGGCGAAGAACGCGCCCTGGAAGGCGATGCCCTGCATGCGCAGCTGCAGGTCGGCGCTACCGGCCTCTTCGCGGGCAATCTGGAAGGCATCGAGGTAGAAGACGCGGATGTCGTTGTCGACGATCTGCTTCTGCATCCACAGCGGGAAGCTGGCCCACAGGTCGGCTTCCTCGCGGTTGCTCTGCAGGATGAGCACGCCGCCCTTCTTCAGGCCGGCCACGGGATTCGAGTGCTCATGCACGTTGGGGTCGGGCGAGAGCACCACGTCCACGTAGACGTACTCGCAGTTCACGCGGATCGGCTCCGGCGAGGCAGAGAGGTAATAGGTGGTCGGCTGGCCCTTCTTCTCCGAGCCGTACTTGGGGTTGGCCTTGATGTCCCAGCCGAGCAGTTCGTACAGCGTCATCGCCAGGTTCTTGCCGGTGGTGATGGCGCCCCAGCCGCCCACCGAGTGCATGCGGGCACCATGTTCTCGACGGCGCCGATCAGTGCCTCCGGCTGCAGGTCGCGCGAACCCAGGCCGTAGCAGCCCGAATACAGGCGCGGCATGTCCTTCGCGGAGGCGTACGCGGCATAGCCTTCATAGGCCGGCTTGCCCTGAGCGGTAGCGGCGGATGTGCTGTACGCCGTTCTCCAGGCACTTCGACACCGTGGCGCGCACCTCGCGCATCAGCGGCAGGTCCTCGGCCAGCGGCTGGTCGGTGCGCTCCAGCACCGCCACGCCCTTCTTGCCCTTGAGGATCTTGCCGATGAGATCGCCCGGGAAGGGGCGGAACATGGTCAGGTCCACCACGCCGACCTTGAGCTTGCGTGTCTCGCGCAGGTAATCGGCGACGGCCTCCGCCTGCACGATCATGCTGCCCATGCCGACGATCAGGTAATCGGCATCCTCCGTGCGATAGCCCGCCACGCGCTGGTAGCGCCGGCCGGTCAGTTCGGCGAACTCCACCATGCAGCGGTCGGTGATCTCGCCGATGTGGTCGAAGAAGTACGGCCGCTGGCCGGCCACCGCCTGCATGTAGGCATCCTGGTTCTGCACCGAGCCGGAGAGCAGCGGCACGTCCACGTCCCAGATCGCCGGCACGCGGCGGCGCGTCGGGCCGTAGAGCATGGCCTGCGCCGGCGTCGGCGTGTCGATGATGTCGTCCGGCTTGCCGAGGTACTCGGCCACCAGCGCACGCTCGGGCAGGCGTACCGATTCGATCAGGTGCGTGGTGAGGAAGCCGTCCTGGCCGATGATGGCCGGCGTCAGCGAGATCTCCGCCACCTTGCGCCCGATCAGGTTGAGGTCGGCCGCGCCCTGGGCGTCCTTCGCCATCACCTGGATGAAGCCGGTGTCGTCGACGCAGTGGTAGTCGTCGTGGCCGCAATGCACGTTGAGGCTGGCCTTGGTGATGGCGCGGCAACCCATGTTGAGCACGTACGGCAGCCTTTTGCCGACCGCGGCATAAAGCGATTCGTGCATGAAGGCCACGCCCTGCGCCGAGGAGAAGTTGGTGGCGCGCAGGCCGGTCATCGACATGCCGGCGGTAACGCCCGCGGCGGCGTGCTCCGATTCCGGCTCGATGAAGATCAGCGGACGGTCGGAAATATTGAGGTGCCCCTGCGCCACGGCCTCGGCCCAGTACTCGCCCATCTGCGTGGAGGGCGTGATGGGGTAGGCGCCGGCGGCATCCGATGCTTCGCGCTCGACATGGACGACGGCGGTATTGCCGTCCACCGCCTCGCGCACGCCCGGGTACTTGACCTTCGTCTTGTCCTTGCCGGCGCCGGAGGCGGATTCGAAGAGTTTGTATTCCATCAGTTTTTTCAGCATGTCAGCACCTCATGCACCTATCAGGGGAAGCGGGTTCTGGCGCAGTATCTTCTTCGACTCCACGCCTTTGATCGGGGTATTCGGGTTGTCGAACCAGACGATCGCACCGGTCGGGCAGCGTTCGATGGCCTGTTTCGCAGCACGCGTGTTCTGTTCGTAATCGATTACGACCAGGTTGTTCTCGAGCTTCATCAAGCCGGGCGCAGCGTCGACGACGCACTTGCCGCAGGCGGTGCAGGCCACCTCGCAGCTCGCTTCGGCGGTATCGCCGTCGGCGAGGTTCTTGCAGGCCACCCACAACTTGCGTGAAACGGGTTCCAGCGTGAAAAGCCCCTTCGGGCAGACCTCGACGCAGTCGTTGCAGGCGGTGCACTTGTCGGCGTCCACCACCGGCAGGCCGTGGACATCCATGTGGATGGCGTCGGAGTCGCATACCGTGGCGCAATCGGCCAGGCCCAGGCAGCCCCAGGCGCAATCCTTGCCGCCGCCGCTGACGACGGCCGCGGCGCGGCAGGTTGACAGGCCGGCATAGCGGGCGCGCATGAAGGCCACATGTTTGCCGCCGGCACAGGCCAGGCGCGCCACGCGTTTTTCCACCGAGCCGGCCTCCACGCCGAGCAGATCGGCAATCACGCCGTTTTGCGCCGGTGCATTCACGGTGCATTGGGCGGGCACGATCTCGCCGGCGACGACCTTTTCGGCAAAGTTGCGGCAGCCGGCCATGCCGCAGGCGCCGCAATTGGATTTCGGCAGCAGGTCCTCGACCTGCTCGATGCGCGGGTCCTCATAGACGTACAGGCGCCGGTTGGCGAAAGCGATCACGCCCGCCAGGACGACGCCCAGCAACGCCATGAAAATCCCGGCGTAAGCGAGTTCCGTCATCGATCCGATGCTGCCCATCTAAATCCTTCAGGGTTAAAATAACCATGTTTCTACCAGGGTCTGAATGCCAAGCGGACGCTCCAGGCGCAAACCGGGCAAAAAAAGACTCTGGAACCTGATGGCGCCGGGCCACGGCCTTGCGGGCCATGGGGACGACAGCCATTCACGGGGCAGCCGGAGATCGAATCCGGCTTACGGGACGGCCTGGCGGGTGTGCCAGTCCGGGTGAGACGCAAGCAACGTTGTTACGTCATTTGCGCTTGTGCGGAGTGAAGTATAGGAACTGTGACGCGACGCAACAAGCAAGTCTTATATATAACAACCCAAAGTTTTTCTTATACATGACCAAGGGTTAGCCTGATATCTCGTATCGCAAAACACCGTTTCCCATGACGGGAGAAAAGCGGTTCCGCGCCGCAGCATTGCGTGCGCGGTATTCGAGGTGCTACCTATAATTAAATAAGAAGCTTGATTCCGACATCATTCACCCAAACTGACAAACCTATGAACGCTTCCATGCATATCCGTCCCCCCGCCGTCGCCGGCATGTTCTACCCGGACGACGGGGCCGTGCTCGCACGGGAGATCCGCGGCTACCTCGCGGCCGTCCCGGCCCGGCAGGCATCAACGTTGGCGCCAAAGGTGCTGATCGTGCCGCACGCCGGCTACATCTACTCCGGTGCGGTTGCCGCCTGCGCCTACGCCCGGCTGGCGCCGGTGCGCGCGACGATCCGCCGCGTGGTGCTGCTCGGCCCGGCGCACCGCGTGCCGATCCGCGGCCTCGCCCTGCCCGTCGCCGAAGCCTACGCCACGCCGCTCGGCAGCGTGCGCATCGATGCCGAGGGCGCTGCCGCCGCGCTGCAGCTGCCGCAAGTTACCGCCAGCGACGTGGCGCACAACCTGGAACACTCGCTCGAAGTGCAGGTGCCCTTCCTGCAGAGCGTGCTCGACGACTTCACCCTGCTGCCCTTCGCCGTCGGCGCGGCCACGCCCGCCCAGGTCGCCGAGGTGCTCGACCTGCTCTGGGGCGGGCCGGAAACGCTCATCCTCATCAGCTCGGACCTCTCGCATTTCCACGCGTACGCCGCGGCGCAGGGCATCGACAGGGGCACGGTCGAGACGATCCTCGCCTGCGAGCCGACCCTTGACCACGAACAGGCCTGCGGCGCCACGCCGATCAACGGCCTCCTGCTCAGCGCCAAGCGGCGCGGCATGAAGATCGAGCTGCTCGATCTGCGCAACTCCGGCGACACCGCCGGCGACCGTACCCGCGTCGTCGGTTATGCCGCCTTCGCCCTCTCGGAACCCGCCCATGAGCAGCGCTAAGCTGGGCAACACGCTCCTGCAACTGGCGCGCGCCGCCATCGGCGAGCGGCTCGGCCAGCCGTCGCCATCTGCCGCGACGCACGACCTGCTGCACCAGCCCGGCGCCACCTTCGTCACGCTGATGCAGCGCGGCCAGTTGCGCGGCTGCATCGGCTCGCTCGAAGCACACCGCCCGCTCGCCCAGGATGTGCGCGAGAACGCCCTCGCCGCCGCCTTCCGCGACCCGCGCTTCCAGCCGCTGGTGCTCGATGAATTCGCGTTCACCTCGGTCGAGGTGTCGCTGCTCACGCCGCCCGCGCCCATGGACTTCCGCGACGAGGCCGACTTCATGGCCCAGTTGCGCCCCGGCGAGGATGGCATCGTCTTCCAGTACGGCCACCACCGCAGCACCTTCCTGCCGCAGGTGTGGGAAAGCCTGCCCGATCCGCAGCAGTTCATGCAGCAGCTGAAGCGCAAGGCCGGCCTGCCGCCCAACTTCTGGGCCGCCGAAGTGACGGTGTCGCGCTACGCGGTGTCGAAGTGGAAGGAAGCCGAAATCAAGGACGCGGCATGAGCGACACCTACCCCGGCCGCTGGTGGCATTTCATCGACGACGGCCGCATCCAGTGCGACCTGTGCCCGCGCGACTGCAAGCTGCGCGACGGCCAGCGCGGCGCCTGCTTCGTGCGCCAGCGCGTCGGCGACGGCATGGTGCTCACCACCTACGGGCGCAGTTCAGGCTTCTGCGTCGACCCCGTCGAGAAAAAACCGCTCAACCACTTCTTCCCCGGCAGCAGCATCTTTTCCTTCGGCACCGCCGGCTGCAACCTCGCCTGCAAGTTCTGCCAGAACTGGGACATCTCCAAGTCGCAGGACATGGACCGCCTGATGGACGCCGCCTCGCCAGAAGAGATCGCCCGCGTCGCCGCCGAGAACGGTTGCCGCAGCGTCGCCTTCACCTACAACGATCCGGTCATCTTCGCCGAGTACGCCATGGACGTCGCCGATGCCTGCCACGAGCGCGGCGTGCAGACGGTGGCCGTCACCGCCGGCTACATGCACGACCAGGCGCGGCGCGAGTTCTACGCCAAGATGGACGCCGCCAACGTCGACCTGAAGGCCTTCACCGAGGATTTCTACTACAAGCTCACCGGCGCCCACCTGCAGCCGGTGCTCGACACGCTGGTCTATCTGAAGCACGAGACCGACTGCTGGTTCGAACTGACCACCCTGCTGATCCCCGGCAAAAACGACTCCGCCGCCGAGATCGAGGCCATGTCGAAGTGGATCGTCAGGGAACTCGGCCGCGACGTGCCCCTCCACTTCACCGCCTTCCATCCCGACTACAAGCTCGACGACGTGCCGGCCACGCCCGCCGCCACGCTGCAGCGGGCGCGCAGAATCGCGCTCGCCGAGGGCATCCGCTACGTCTACACCGGCAACGTGCACGACACCGAAGGC
Organism: Betaproteobacteria bacterium; assembly: GCA_016703785.1. Taxonomy (GTDB): domain Bacteria; phylum Pseudomonadota; class Gammaproteobacteria; order Burkholderiales; family Rhodocyclaceae; genus Desulfobacillus. The sequence goes on along the minus strand of JADJBM010000009.1, from coordinate 69,411 downwards.
GGTACCACCTTCTGCCCCGGCTGCAGCAAGCCGCTTATCGTGCGCGACTGGCACCAGATCCTCGCCTACGACCTCACCGAGGAAGGCCACTGCGAACACTGCGGCACGCCCGTCGCCGGTCGCTTCGGCAAATACGAAGGCCAGTTCGGCCGCCGCCGCATTCCCGTGCGCGTCCGCATGGGTGCCTGACCACCGCCACAACCCCCTTTGAAAAGGGGGTGGCCCGCAGGGCCGGGGGATTTTGCAGCAGCCAAGCTCGTTCTACCCATTGAACCAAGAGGACCACATGCCCACCCGCCACCTCGAAGTCCTCATCCCCGCCGCCAAAGTCAGCCTCCCCGGTACGCTGACCCTGCCCGAAAACGCATCGGGCGTCGTCGCCTTTGCCCACGGCAGCGGCAGCAGCCGCCACAGCCCGCGCAACCGCTACGTCGCCGATGCCCTGCACGCGCACCGCATCGCCACCCTGCTCTTCGACCTGCTCACGCCGCGCGAAGACCAGACTTACGAAACGCGCTTCGACATCGCCCTCCTCACCCGACGGCTGCTCGCCGCCCTCGAATGGCTGGCAGGCAATGAAGAAACGAAGGGAATGAAGATCGGCTGCTTCGGCGCCAGCACCGGCGCCGCCGCGGCCCTGCAGGCGGCGGCGAAGCATCCGGCCATCGCAGCCGTGGTTTCGCGCGGCGGCCGCCCCGACCTCGCCGGCCCGCAGGCACTGACTTTGGTTCGCGCCCCGACCCTGCTCATCGTCGGCAGCCACGACGACGACGTGATCGACCTCAACCAAGAGGCTTACGCACTACTTCGCTGCGAGAAGAAACTGGAGATTGTGCCGGGTGCGACCCACCTCTTCGAGGAGCCGGGCACGCTGGAGTTGGCGGCGGAACATGCGGCGAGATGGTTTCAATCGCACTTTGTGGAGACGGACAATTGAACGGATAGGAACTGCTTGCGACCGTAATCGTCATTCCCGCGTCCCACAGGGATTTCCTTCGGGCAGCGGGAATCCAGAAGCAGCGCGAATTACTGACGCGACAACAAGCCGGGGAAAGTCAGTCGCCGTGACACGGCGAAAGAGTAATAACGACTCGAATTGGGCGCTCAACTGGCTAGGTGAGGGGTCACCGGAACGGCGGATTAGCACTCGCTGTGCTGGGTGTGTGTGTAGTGTTGATTACTTGCACCATTGCTTCTCGCAAGGAATTCCATCGTTGTTTCCATCCATCTTTACCCCAGGGCAATTGCGAAGAAAGAATGTAGCTTCTTCACAGGATGCCATTTGGGAACAATACGTTCGGCCGTCGCATTTGAAGTTGTTCGACGGAGATGTGTCGAGCTGAGAGCGAGGAGGCGAGTGGGAGTCGACCACCGAAGTTTCTTCCTGCGTGTTGGCATAGGCGAGCTGTTTGGCTTGGTACTTCATATAGGCCTGCCAGCCGACGACAGCGACAAGGACAATGAGGATCAGTTTCTTCATGGCTCGGAGTGAAAAGCGAAAGTTCTAGCGATATCGAACTCAGCTGCGACCGAAGGTCAGCTGCAGTGAGCACCAGACGGCGCTGTTCCCTGGATCGGTCATGTTAGCAGTGGTGTAGTGACCGTAAGGCTGCTTCTGTCACTCCATGAACTCGCGAATGGAGCCGCATACCGAGAGCAGTTGCGGCGCCTCCATTCTGCCGATGATGTTGCGGATGACTGACCCGATGACCTGCTGCGCACCCATGAGCCCCATTTTGGCTGACTGCTCAATCACAAATCCTGCCTTTGCTTTCTTCAGAGGCCCCATGAAATAGTAGTCGAGGCCGCTCTTCATCAGGTCAACCACGACGTCCGCAAGCGCGCCACGATGGTCGGTGGCATCGGCTGACTTCTCAAGCAACGCAAGTATGGAAAGGGTCCTCTTGCGGAGGTCCTCAGAATGGAAGTAGCGCAGAAACGGCTTGGATGGCCCTGGGCGGCGTGTCGGTAGTCGCTCGTCGCGCTTCGCTGGGCGGGTTGCCTTGGTCTTGGTTGTTGAGGAAGTAACCATAGGGCCATGATACCCCTCGGGGCGATTCGCCTTCCATACCGCCGTATCCCGGGGACTGACTTTCCCTGCCAGGTTGCCGACCCCAAGCTGTTGCGGTTACCCTTGTCGCCTCCAGCGATCCCAACGCGAACACATCATGCCCGCCATCCCACCCTGCCCGCAATGCGCCATGGAAAACGTCTACCCGGACGGCGCCAACTATGTCTGCGCCGACTGCGGCCATGAGTGGCCAATGTCCGAGGCGGCCAAGGCCGATGGCGACGCCGGTTCTGTAGTGCGCGACGCCAATGGCAACGTGCTGGCCGACGGCGATGCGGTGGTGCTGATCAAGGACCTGAAGGTGAAGGGCTCGTCCATCACGCTGAAGATGGGCACCAAGGTGAAGAGCATCCGCCTGGTCGGTAGCGGCGACCACGAGGTGGACTGCCGTATGGACGCCGGCAGCTTCATGTTGAAGGCCTGCTATTTGAAGAAGGTTTGATCGGCGCGCAGCGTGGGGTTCATCGCCGTGTCGCAGCGACTGACTTTCAGGTCGCTCCGATGACGGAGCGCAGCGCAGCGCTTCCCGATGCCGTGAGCAGCCAGCCGAGCGCACAACAATTGAGCACGACGGTGGCCCAGAACACGCCCTGGAAGGAAGCCTTGCTCGATTTGTGGCGGAACATCTTCTGGGCGGCCAGCGCGCCCGGCCATCCGCCGATCAAGCCGAACAGGTGCAAGGTGTTCTCCGGGGTCCGCCAACGGTTGTTTCTTGCGGCGGACTTGTCGAGGGCGTAGGCCAGAAAGGCAAGGATGCTGGCGGCCAGATAGACCCCGAGGATTGCGGCCGGCAGTTTCCCCGACAAGACCGACGCAACCAGGAATGCCAGAAAGCCCACAGTAAAGATTGGCGGCAGCCTCGTCATGACGGAAGCACCGTCGGAACCAGGCTTCTCGCCGACGAATGCGACCTTCATCGCCTGACCACGCCCTTTTTCGTCAACCGTGAGTTCGTAGGTGACGAGTTCGTCGCCCCCGGGCCTGCGCTGCCGGTTCGAAAACGAACTGATGTGGGCAAAGACATGCTTGCCGCTGCCGTTCGGCGTGATGAAGCCGAAGCCCTTGTCGTCCTTCCAGGTGGTTATTCGTCCCTGATAACGCATGGTAATAAAAGGGCCTCGGCCGGCAATGATGCAGGCATTGTGCCCCGCGTATCCGCCGGGCAACAACCCATCCCTGCTTTCCGCTCCGTGTCGCGGAGGCTGACTTTGCAGCGCAAACCAGTATCTTAATCACGCCTTGGATGGACTATCGCGTGCCTGTTCCTGCTCCGGTGCAGCAAGTGGCCGGCGACGGCGATCAGGACGATCGCCACCAGCAGCGCCCATGGCGCCAGTCGGTTGAAGGTCGCCGCCCAGGCGCTCAGTTCATTGAGCAGCAGGGCCCACAGGCTGATGGCGACGTAGGTCGATAGCAGCACGACGGTGAGGTTCACCCAGGGGCGCAGGCCGATCAGGAAGCCGATGATGGAGCCGATCACCGGGCCGGTCATCCAGAACGGCACGAAAACAAAAACCATCAGGCCGGCGATGCCGAACTTGCGCACCATGCCGCCGCGCAACTCGGCCGCCTCATGCATGCGGGCGACGAAGGACTTCAGGGCCGGCAGGTCGAACAGATGCTGCCAACTCAATGCGAACAGGGGATAGAAGACGAGCACGTGCAGGGTCTCGACCAGCATGTTGAGCGGCACGACCTGCAGGTGGGTCATGCCGCTGGCGTAGCCAAAGGTCATGCCGGCCCCCGGGCCGATCAGCAGGTTCAGGCCCGTCATGGCGGCGTACTGGAGGATGCTGTCGGGGAACAGGGTCCAGCCGATGCCGAAGCCGAGCAGCAACAGGCCGGCCAGGGCCAGCCCAGCCAGCAACATGCGGCCTTCCGCACTATGGAGCAGCGTCGGCAGGATGGAAGGGGTTATTCCACGCAATCCGGATCATCCTTTTTTTGTCGAGGCGACATCATGCCTCGAGAATATCCTGATGCACAGGGGTTCCTGCGTGAACTGAGCAAATAGCCGAGGGCACGCCCGACACGCAGTTCATCGCCAGTTCCCTGCCCGTCACCCTTTTGCCTTGCCGAACTGCGGAGTAGCATGACGGTCTGGACGGTTCTTCAAGGAGTTCGACCATGGGCATTCTGGGAAGCCTTTTCGGCGCGAAATCAAAATACGACAAAAGCCTGCCGTACACCTACGAGGCGCGGATCCGCATTTTCGAGGACGGCACGGAGCACAAGTCCTATATCTCCGACACCATTTGCGGTCTGATCGAGCACCTGCACCGGAACGGTATCGGCCCGGGGAAAACGGAGATTTACGAGATCTATCAGGCGCGGGAAACACCCATCGATGCAGGCCTGTTTACGACAGCCGACCAGCAGTGGCTGTTCAAGCCGGACATCTGCCGGGCCTTCGAACAGCATTACGCCGGGCACATCCAGGAGACGAGCTGTTCCTTCAAGGATCGCGGGCGCGGCTGCCTGGGGCCCTGAGCGGCTCGCCGTAGTCCAGCGGCTGACTTTCCGCGCGCTCGCAGAAGGCCTCTGACGTCTGCCTCGCAAAAGGGCTAGGATGAAAAACGGTCAAGGTCTGAGGTGCCGTCCAGCAGGTAGCCAGGGAGGCCATGGGGTCTGATAAGGTTGTGTTAGCATGTTGTCATGCTGGCTGGGTTTTCGGCTTGCTTCGCATGAAACCCCGGACTGACTTCGGCTTCCAGGCGCCGGGATACCTCTGGACGTGCCGTCGAGTTTCCTGTCCCGTCTTCCGGGAGTCCGCCCATGCCCTACATGACCGAAATGCCTCAGCGCGTCGGGTTGACGCGGCAACTCCTGCTTGCCGGCGCAGCGCTGCTGGCGCTCTCCGGCAACGCCCTCGCCCAGGCTCCGGCCAACGCGATAAAGAGCCCCAGAACCCTCATCGTGGCCGACAGTGTCCTGCAAAAGGGCACCACGATCTCGGGCAGCTGGCGAGAGCATGCGGCTGACGGCTCATGGCACCGCGTCGCGTTCACGCTTGACGGCAATGTGGCCACGGTCACGTTCGCTGACGGCAAACCCGGACGCCGCCTGCCGGGCGTAACGCGCTATGCGTATGCCGGGCCCGGGCGCAAGGATGGGAAGGTGATCTACGACGAGGCGCGCTCTTTTACCGATGCCACGCCTGATGTGCTGGCCAGGGCGGATCAATCGTCGCCGATACCGGATGCCATCGCCACGCGCATTCGCGATCTCGGTGGCGACATCCGCTTGCTGCAACGGTTGGCGGATATCAGTCAGCGGACGAAGGACATCGGCAGCGCCTTCGACGCCGCGCGACGGCCCGCTGGCGATGGCGAATGGGGCTTGCCCGGTGAGTTGCCGGGCTCCGGCACGCGCGGCAAGCCCGGGAAGTGGGCGGATCCGCGTGGAGGAGTGGGGCGCGATGGTCGCGCCGGTGACGAGACCGAACAAATCACTATTCAATCTGGAGGCGACGGTACCTCAACCACTGTCGTCACGCGCCACGACGACGGATCGAGCACGACCTTCGATGTGTGGACCAAAACCGATAGCGAAGGGACGACCACAGGCACGAGCACCACAGAAAGGGACAGGAACGGCGAAATTACCGGTGGTAGTAGTACTACACACGACACCAGCACTGGCAGAACAAGAGATCACACGTATTCAAATGATGCAAGCACTGGCCTAACTCACTGGAAAACGGCTGTCAGGGAGGCGGACGGAATTACGATTAAACGCCATGGTATCGACCCGACTGCCCCCACTGAAACCCCCTACAGCGCGGCAGCGGCCACGAGGAAGAGGTCGCGCGCTACCTTCCCTGGCTTGCCGAAATTAATTACATAAACTGGAAACGCGAAAACGATCTGGTGAGATCGGGCGGACGAATCGCGCAGCCGGGAGAGCAGCCGGCGCAGGCGCCCGGCGACACCCCCGCTGTCGGTGCGAACGCGGTGGTGAACTGCGGTGATTCCAGTACGAATCCGTGCGCGGGTGAAAGCGGCGCAGCGCAGGGTACGGACGTTCGTGGTGGCTTCGGATCGATCTCGCAACCCGGACTTGGCGATCCAGGCTCGCCGATGGGGCCGCTCGGCGGTATGGGCGGGCCTCCTCCGGTGCCGAACCCGCAGCAAGGCAAGCCCTGAGGCCGTTCGCACCAGGCAGCCCTGCCGGTTGCCGCTTAAAAGGACTATGATTCGAAGCGATCCCCAAGTTGCAGGATCGCCGCAGCATCAATCAATTCAGGAGATATATCATGGCCAAGAAAGCTTCGAAGAAGTCCGCAGAAACCGTCTACAAAATCCTTGAAGTTGTCGGCTCCAGCCCGAAATCCTGGGAGGATGCCTCCCGCGTCGCCGTCGAGACCGCCGCCAAGACCTTGCGCGACCTGCGCGTGGCCGAGGTCACCAAACTGGACATGAAGATCGAGAACGGCAAGGTAACCGCCTATCGCGCGCGCGTGTCGATGTCGTTCAAGTACGAGGGCTGAGCGCGGCTTCGCCGGGCATCGCCAGATCATCTCTTAACTATTTTATTTGATGGTGCCCGGAGCCGGAATCGAACCGGCATGACCGTTGCGGTCGAGGGATTTTAAGTCCCTTGCGTCTACCAATTTCGCCATCCGGGCGAGGATGCGCTAGAAACGAAAAAGGGTTGGAGGCGGGGGTCGGAATCGAACCGGCGTAGACGGCTTTGCAGGCCGCTGCATAACCACTTTGCTACCCCGCCGCGGACAAACCGGGCGCTTGAAGCTAAAAGGGGAAAACGCAGTTCTCTACGCTTTCCCCAGGAATCTGGAGCGGGAAAGGAGTCTCGAACTCCCGACCTCAACCTTGGCAAGGTTGCGCTCTACCAACTGAGCTATTCCCGCGGAACAGGCGTGCATTATAGCGATGCCGCCCTCAGTGTCAAGTTTCTACGCCCTTTCCAGCCCCCTTGCGCGCCCTCTGAGCGCGCTGTCTTCAGACCCTTTCCGCGATGTGCGGCCATGCCATTCGCAAGTAGTAACCCATCGACCAAAGCGTGAGCAGCGCGGCCACGTAAATCAGCCAGGTGCCGACCACTTGCGGGTTGAAGAACGGGAACAAGGGGTCGTGATAGAGCAGCATCGGAATGGCGATCATCTGGCTGGTCGTCTTCACCTTGCCCAGAAAAGAGACGGCCACGCTGCGCGCGGCGCCGATCTTGGCCATCCACTCGCGCAGGGCGGAAATGGTGATCTCGCGGCCGATGATGATGAAGGCAACGATGGTGTCGGTGCGGTCGAGTTGCACCAGGATGATCAGCGCCGCGGCCACCATCAGCTTGTCCGCCACCGGATCGAGGAAGGCACCGAAGGCGGTGGACTGCTGCAGGACGCGGGCAAGATAGCCGTCGAGCCAGTCGGTGAGGGCGGCGGCGACGAAAATGATCGTCGCCAGCAGATTCTGCTCGTGCGGGGTCAGCCAGTCGTGCGGGGCGTAGAACACGCCGACGAAGAGCGGGATGAGGAGGATGCGACCCCAGGTCAGCAGGTTGGGTATGTTCAGCGGCATCGTTGTTGTTGTGCGGTCAATGCAGCTGATTGTAAATCTGTTCGGCCAGTTTGCGGCTGACGCCTTCAACGCGGCACAAATCCTCCACCGTCGCGGCACGCACGCCCTGCAGGCCGCCGAACTGCGCCAGCAGCCGCTTGCGCCTGGCCGGCCCGACGCCGGGAATGTCCTCCAGGGTGGAGCGATTGCGGGCCTTGGCGCGGCGGGCGCGATGCCCGGCGATGGCGAAGCGGTGGGCTTCGTCGCGGATTTGCTGGATGAGATGCAGGGCCGGATCGTTGGCCGGCAGATTCAGCGGTTCTGCGGTATCGGGCAAGAGCAGGGTTTCCAGCCCGGGCTTGCGTTCCTCGCCCTTGGCCACGCCGACCGCCGGCAGGTCGGCCAGGCCCAGTTCGGCGAGCACTTCGCGGGCGGCGCCGACCTGCCCCTTGCCGCCGTCGATGAGGATCAGGTCGGGACGGACGCCCTCCCCGGCGGCAACCTTCTCGTAACGGCGCATCAGCGCCTGGCGCATGGCCGCATAGTCGTCGCCGGGCGTGATGCCGGCAATGTTGTAGCGGCGGTACTCGCCGTTCTTCATGGCGCCGTCGACGCAGATCACGCAGGAGGCGACGGTGGCCTCCCCCATGGTGTGGCTGATGTCGAAGCACTCGATGCGGTGCAGTATCTCGCTGGCGCCCAGTGACGCGCCCAATGCCTCGCGCAGGCGCTCCAGCCGCCCTTCAGTGTTGGACTTCTGCATGGCCTGCGCCGCGACGGCGTGGCGGGCATTGCGCTCGGCCATGGCCAGCCAGGCGCGTTCCATCTCGTTGCGCGGCGGCTGCAGGGAAACTGCATGCCCTGCCGCCAGGGCCAGCGTCGCTTCGCAGTCGCCCGGCACCTCCAGATTGAGAATGATGCGCGGCGGTGCAGGATGATCGGCGAAATGCTGCTCGAGGAAGGCCTGCAGAGCGTCTTCCGGCGGGCATTCCTGGGCGTTCTGCGGGAAATGCGCCTTGTCGCCGAGGTGCCGCCCGCCGCGCACCATGGCGTGGTTGATGACGAGCATGCCGCGCTCCGCCACGGCGGCAACGATATCAACATCCTCGTCGCGCGCGCTCTCGACGTATTGCCGGTGCAGCACGTTCTGCAGCGAGCGGATCTGGTCACGCAGCGCCGCCGCCTTTTCGAAGCGGAGCTGATCCGCCTCGGCCTGCATGGCTTCGGTAAGGCGGTCGACGACTTCGCCGTGGCGGCCCTTGAGGAACAGCTCGGCCAGGCGCACGTCGGCGGCGTAGTCGGCGGCGGAGATCAGGCCGACGCAGGGTGCGCTGCAGCGGCGGATCTGGTGCAGCAGGCACGGGCGCGAGCGGTTCTGGAACACCGGGTTCTCGCAGGTGCGCAGCAGGAAGACGCGCTGCAGGAGGTGGATGCTCTCGCGCACCGCCTGGGCGTTGGGAAACGGGCCGAAATAGCGCGCGCCCTTGTCGAAGCTGCCGCGATGGAAGGCGATGCGCGGGGCGGCGTCGGCCGACAGCTCGATGTAGGGATAGGACTTGTCGTCGCGGAAGAGGATGTTGAACTTCGGCGCCAGGCTCTTGATGAGGTTGTTCTCGAGGATCAGCGCCTCGGCCTCGGAACGGGTGGCGGTCACCTCGACACTGGCCACCTGCCCGACCATGAGCCGGATGCGCGGGCTCAGATTGGTTTTCTGGAAATAGGAGGCGACGCGCTTCTTCAGGGCCTTGGCCTTGCCGACGTACAGAACCTGGCCGGCGGCGTCGAGCATGCGGTAGACCCCGGGTTCCTCGGGCAGGGAACGGATCAGGGCCTTGCTGTCGAACATGGTCAGTTTTGCAGGTCGGCGCGGATGGCGTCGAAGACGGCGTGGAAGGCCGCCTCGGTCAGCCGCCGGGTCTGCGTGTTGTAGCGGCTGCAGTGATAGCTGTCGTGGAGGATGCGCCCGTCCGGCAAGGCATGGCGGGCGTTGTGGGCAAACTTGCAGGCGCTGCGCTTCAAAGTCAGCGCCTGCAGCACGGCGTTGTGCGCAACGAGGCCGAGGGCAAGAATGACGCGCGCCTCGGGCGCTGCCGCCAGCTCGTTCGCCAGGTAGTGGTTGCAGGTCCTGATCTCGCCCGTTTCCGGCTTGTTCTCCGGCGGCACGCACTTCACGGCGTTGGTGATGCGGCAGTCGATGAGTTGCAGCCCGTCGTCCGCCGATACGGATTGCGGCCGGCTGGCGAAGCCGAAGCGATGCAGGGTGGAATACAGCAGCACGCCGGCGTAGTCGCCGGTGAAGGGGCGGCCGCTGCGGTTGGCGCCGTGGTAGCCGGGCGCGAGGCCAACGATAAGCAGCGTGGCCTTGGGATCGCCGAAGGGTTCCACCGGGCGCGCGTGATAGCCGGGCTTGTCGCGGCGGCAGTCGTCGAGGAAGGCCGCCAGGCGCGGACAGGCGCGGCATTCGAGCAGCGGCGTCTGCGGGGTCCGCATGGCTTACGCCGCCACCACTTCGATCATCCTGAGTGCGGCCTGGTAGTTCGCCTGCGACTGCAAGGCTTCCGTCTCCAGCGCCGGCATCGTCGGCACCAGCGCCTGCAGGCGGCGCGCGCAGGCGGGATCGACAGCGGGCTGCCATTCCCGCAGGAGCAGCCGGGCCGCATCGGGATTGTTGCACACCAGCACCATGTCGCAACCGGCATCCAGCGCGGCATTCGCCCGCTCGACGAAGCCGCCCGCGAAGCTGGCGCCCTCCATCGACAGGTCGTCGCTGAAGATCACGCCGTCGAAGCCGAGTTCGCCGCGCAACACGTAGCGCAGCCAGTAGGACGAGAAGCCGGCCGGATTGGGGTCGAGGTGCTCGTAGATGACGTGCGCCGGCATGACGGCGGCCAGGTCCATCTTGCGGTGGTCGCGGTATGGCGAGAAATCCGCGTACAGCGCCGGCACTGGCCGTTCGTCGACCGGAATGGCCAGGTGTGAGTCGGCGACGACGAAACCGTGGCCGGGGAAATGCTTGCCGACGTTGGCCATGCCGGCGCGGCGCAGGCCGGCGTTCAAGGCGCCGGCAAGCGCCGTCACCGCGGCGGGATCGCGATGGAAGGCGCGGTTGCCGATGATTGCGCTGGTGCCGTAGTCGAGATCGAGCACCGGCGTGAAGCTGAGGTCGATGCCGCAGGCACGCAATTCTGCGGCCAGCACATAGCCTGCGGCCGAGGCCGTTTCCAGGGCGCGGGCGGGATCGCCGTCCCATAGCGCGCCGATCGCGCCCATCGGCGGCAGAACCGTGAAGCCGTGGCGGAAACGCTGCACTCGGCCGCCTTCGTGGTCGATGGCGATGAGCAGCGGCGGGTTCCGCAGCGCGTGAATCTCGAAAGTCAGCTCCTGCAGCACGGCGAGCGACTCGAAATTGCGTTTGAAAAGGATGATCCCGCCGACGAGGGGATGCAGCAGGAGCTCGCGCTCCTCTACGCTCAGGCGCGGGCCTGCAACGTCGAGCATGAGCGGACCGAGCGGGAGGGAAATCGTCATGCCGGGCTCTCCTGCTCCACCACGACAAAGGCCAGGGCGGTGTCGATTTCGTCGCTCAGGCTGAGGTGGGCCCGCAGCCCTCTTTCCTTAAGCCAGTCCGCCAGCGGCGGCGCGTATTCGAAGCTCGGCCGGCCGATGCCGTCGCTGACCACGGCGATGTTGTGCAGCGTCGCCGGATCGCGCAGGCCGAGGCCGAGGGCCTTGCCGAGGGCCTCCTTGGCGGCGAAGCGCTTGGCGAGATAGGCGGCCGGCCTGGCCGCTTCGCGATAGCGCTCCATCTCGGCGGGCGCCAGCAACTTCTCGGCGGTACGCTCGCCGTGATCGCCGAGCATCCGCTCGATGCGCGCGATGGTAACGATGTCGGTGCCGACGCCGTGGATCATGTGCGCGCCTCCAGCATCAGCTGCTTCATGCGGCGCACCGCTTCCTGCCAGCCGCAAAAGACGGATTCGGCGACGATGGCGTGGCCGATGTTCAGCTCGACGATCTCGCGGATGGCGGCCATTGGCTTGACGTTCTCGTAGTGCAGGCCGTGGCCGGCATTGACCTTGAAACCGAGCTGGTGCGCGTAGCGCGCGGCCACAGCGACGCGTTCGAGTTCTTCAAGTTGCACCGGACCTTCGGCTTCGGCATAGCGGCCGGTGTGGATCTCGATGGCCGGCACGCCGCAGGCCAGGGCGGCGTCGATCTGGGCCGTGTCGGCATCGATGAAAAGGGACACCCGGATGCCGGCGTCGGTCGCGGCTTGGCAGGCGGCCTTGACGCGCTCGAAGCCCCCCGCCACGTCGAGTCCACCCTCGGTCGTCAGTTCCTGCCGCCGCTCCGGCACGAAGCAGACATCGTGCGGCCGGATGCGCAGGGCAAAGGCAACCATCTCGTCGGTAACGGCGGCTTCGAGGTTCATGCGCGTGCGCAGCTTGCCGCGCAGGACCTCGACATCGCGGTCCTGGATGTGGCGACGGTCCTCCCGCAGGTGCAGGGTAATGAGGTCTGCCCCGCACTCCTCAGCGAGCAGTGCTGCGCGGACCGGATCGGGGTAGTCGGTGCCGCGCGCCTGGCGCAAGGTCGCCACGTGGTCGATATTGACGCCGAGCTCGATCGTCGACGATGTTTTTCCGCTAGTCATCCCACGGGGATTCCTGTTAGTCACAGTTCCTGCAACTCCATGAAGACACGGCGCGAACTCAGTCGCTGGCCGCCAAGATAATGGTGAATCAGGGTGCGCATCAACTGCTTCGCCTGCGCGAGGGTCTCGGACTCGCTGAAATCGTCCTTTGCCATGGCCAGCAGGGCCCGCCCCGAAAAGGATTCCGCTTCGCCTCCGTCCTGAAGGACCGCGCCCCGTTCCAGGACGTAAGCGTAGCGCTTTTGCGGGTCTACCGGCCGGCCGCTTTCCGCCTCGCGATCCAGGGTCAGGCCGTAGCCCAGTTCCTTTAGCAGCGTCATCTCGAAGCGCCGCAGCGATGCCTGGCTTGCCTCGCCCGTTGCCAGGGCGCGCACGGCTTCCGCATAGGCCTGGAACAGCGCCGGATGCGCGTCATCGCGCGGCATCAGCTTGAGCAGCAGCTCGTTCATGTAGTAGCCCAGTATGAGGGCCTGCGCCTGCAGCAGCGGCTGGCCGCCAACCCATTCGACCTTGGCCAGGGTGCGCATTTCGCCGTGGCCGAACCAGCCGAGTTCGAGCGGCTGGAAGGCCATCAGCAGGCCCCGCATCACGGAGCGCGGCCGACGGGCGCCGCGTGCAACCAGCGCCACCCTGCCGTGATCCCGGCTGAAGGCCTCGACGATCAGGCTGGTCTCGCGGAAAGGATAGGTGTGCAGGACGAATGCTGCCTCGCCATCCACCCTGCCCCGTGCCGCGCTGTTCATTCGTAGCCGAGGCTCTTCAGCGCCCGCTCGTCGTCGGCCCAGCCGCCCTTGACCTTGACCCAGACTTCGAGAAACACCTTGCCGTCGAAAAGCGACTCGAGGTCGCGCCGCGCGTCGCTGGCAATGGCCTTCAACTGCTCGCCGCCCTTGCCGATGACGATGGCCTTGTGGGCAGGCCGGTCCACGATGATGGCGGCGTTGATCCGCCGCAACGCACCTTCCGTTTCGAAGCGCTCGATCTCCACCGTCATGCCATAGGGCAGTTCCTCGCCCAAGCGACGAAACAGCTTCTCGCGCAGAAACTCAGCCGCCAGAAAGCGTTCGCTGCGGTCCGTCAGGTCGTCCTCGGCGAAGAGCGGTGCAGATTCTGGCAGGTAGCGGCCGGCCGCATCGATCAGCGCATCCCCGCCCGACCCGCTCGCTGCGCTGACCGGGACAATCTCGGCAAAGGCAAACGCTTTGGATACTTCCGCAATGAAGGGCAGCAGGCGCTTCTTGTCGGCGAGGCGGTCGATCTTGTTGATCACCAGCAACACCTTTTTGTCTTCGGGCATCAATGAAAGAACGCGCTTGTCCTCTTCGGTGAAGCGGCCCGCCTCGATCACCAGCAGGATGACGTCGACGTCGTTCAGGGCCTGGGTGACGCCCCGGTTCATGATGCGGTTCAGCGCATTCTTGTGCTTCGTCTGAAATCCCGGCGTATCGACGAAAATGAACTGCTGCCCGGGCCGGGTGAGGACGCCCGTGATGCGGTGGCGCGTGGTCTGCGCCTTGCGCGAGACGATGCTGATCTTCTGGCCGATGAGTCGGTTGAGCAGGGTCGACTTGCCCACATTGGGCCTGCCGACGATGGCCAGATGGCCGCAACGGAATCCCTCCAGCACGTTCTTAAGAAACACGCCGGGCCGCCTCTGGTGTTTCTTGGCCCCCTTGGGGGTGGAGAGCCGAGCGAAGCGAGGTTTTCGGGGGGGTCATTTCGCGCCCGTCTGCTCGAAAGCGCGCCTGGCGGCTTCCTGTTCCGCTGCACGCCGGCTCGGACCGCGGCCGGTCGCCGTGATGCCGAGTTCGGGGATTTGGCACTCGACTTCGAACTCCTGGGCGTGGGCTTCGCCACGGGTGTTGAGCAGTTGGTACTGCGGCAGCGCCAAGCGGCGGCCTTGCAGGAATTCCTGCAGTGAAGTCTTGGCATCCTTGCCGGAATGCCTTGGATCGAGGTTGGACAGATAGGGCTCGAAAAAGCGCAGCACCGTTTCGCGGGCCCGGTCGAAGCCGCCATCGATGAATACCGCGCCGAACAGGGCCTCCAGTCCATCGGCCAGGATGGAGGGCCTGCGAAAGCCCCCGCTTTTCAGTTCGCCTTCGCCCAGTCGCAGTTGCTCGCCGAGACCGAGACCCTGCGCAATTTCGGCCAAGGTTTCCTGGCGGACCAGATTGGCGCGGAACCGCGACAAATCCCCTTCCCGGACATCCAGAAAGCGCTCGTACAAGGCTTGGGCGATGACGCAGTTGAGGATGCTGTCGCCGAGGAATTCGAGGCGCTCGTTATGGGCAGCTCCATGGCTGCGATGGGTCAGCGCCTGCTTCAGGAGGTCCCGGCTATTGAAAACGTAGCCGATCGTGCGTTCGAACCCCGGCACGTCACTCACAAAAAGCGCTCACTCGATAGGACGTTTGACGCCGGAACTGCTGCCTGAATAATCGATGCAGATGCTGACGTTGCCGGCGATGTGGATTTTCTTGGCGTAGTCGACAAAAATGATGATCTGATTGCCTTCCTTCGTGATGTCCAGATCGGCGCCGGTGATGCTGGGTGTTTCATCAACCTCGGCATGGCGGTCATAGGCCTTCTGGATCTCCGCGACCGAAGTCGCCCCACTGGCCGCCGCAGCCTTGATGTGCTTGAGAATCGTATAGTACTCGATGGCGGAAGGAGCCACTTTCATGCCGACGATCGCAATGCCGATGAGGATCGCGCTGACCAGGATCATTCCGATCAGGCTCAAACCTTGTTGTTTTCTCATTACGCGCTCCTTCAGTGGAAACTGCCGATGCGTTTCAAATCGCTGAAATTGAACCAGATCAGGAACGCCTTGCCGACAATGTTCTGATCGGGCACGAAGCCCCAAACCCGGCTGTCGCTGCTGGCGTCGCGATTGTCCCCCATGACGAAGTAATGGCCTGCGGGCACTTCGCATATCACGCCGGAACTATTGTAGATGCATTTGTCGCGGCCTGGAAACTGCATGACCTGAGTGACAAAGGCGGGTGCGTCCTTGTCCAGGATGATGCTGTGCTCGATCTTGCCGAGTTTGACCTGATACCGGGAGGAGTAATACAGGCGGTCTGGATGCAGGTAATCCGCCTGTTTGGCCACAGGAATCTCAGCCCCGTTGATGTACAGGCGCTTGTTCTGCCAAGCCACCTTGTCGCCGGGCAAGCCGACCACTCGTTTGATGTAATCCAGCGACGGATCTTCTGGCCAGCGGAAAACCATGACATCGCCGCGATCCGGCGTATTCAAGTCCAGCACCTTCTTGTTGATGACAGGCAGCCGGATGCCATAGGTGTATTTGTTCACCAGGATGAAGTCGCCCACCAGCAGGGTCGGAATCATCGACCCTGATGGAATCTTGAACGGCTCCACCAGGAATGATCTCAGCAGGAATACCACCAGTATGACGGGAAAGAAGCTGGCACCGTATTCCACCCACCATGGCTCTTTCGCCTCCGGGCTGCGTCGCTTCTTCATCACCACCACATCGAACAGCCAGATGGCTCCCGTGGCAACCGTGAGCAGTAAGAGAATCAGGGCAAAATTCAAGTTGGGTATCCTATTTCGAATCGACCCGCAGCACGGCCAGGAAGGCCTCCTGCGGGATCTCGACGCTGCCGACCTGCTTCATGCGCTTCTTGCCGGCCTTCTGTTTTTCCAGTAGCTTGCGCTTGCGGGAAATGTCTCCGCCATAGCATTTCGCCAGAACGTTCTTGCGCAGGGCCTTGATGTTCTCGCGGGAGATGATGGTTGAGCCGATGGCCGCCTGAATCGCCACATCGTACATCTGGCGGGGAATCAATTCCCGCATCTTCGAGGCCAGCTCGCGTCCGCGATACTGAGCGTTGGCGCGATGCGCGATGACGGACAGGGCGTCGACCCGGTCACCGTTGATCAGAATGTCGAGCTTCACGACATCCGCCGACCGATATTCCTTGAACTCGTAATCGAGCGAGGCGTATCCGCGCGAGACGGATTTCAGCTTGTCGAAGAAATCCATCACGACCTCGGCCATGGGCATGTCGTAGGTGAGCATGACCTGGCGACCGTGGTACTGCATGTTCACCTGGACGCCGCGTTTCTGCTCGCAAAGCATGATGACCGCACCAAGATAGTCCTGGGGGACGAATATCTTGGTCGTGATGATCGGCTCGCGGATTTCCTCGATCTTCGACGGATCCGGTAGTTTGGAGGGATTCTCCACGGACAACACCGATCCGTCGCGCATCAGCACCTCGTAGACCACCGTCGGCGCGGTGGTGATGAGGTCCATGTCATATTCGCGTTCGAGGCGCTCCTGCACGATTTCCATGTGCAAGAGCCCCAGGAAACCGCAACGGAAGCCAAAGCCCAGAGCCTGCGAGACTTCCGGCTCGTACCGAAGGGACGCGTCGTTCAGCTTGAGTTTTTCCAGCGCTTCGCGCAGAGCATCGTACTGGTTGGCCTCCACGGGATAGAGGCCGGCGAAGACCTGCGGCTTGATTTCCTTGAAGCCGGGCAGTGCTTCGGCGGCGCGGCGCTCGGCCAGCGTCACCGTATCGCCGACCTTGGCGGCCTTGAGCTCCTTGATGCCGGCGATGATGAAGCCGACCTCGCCGGCCGCCAGTGCGCTACGCGTCTGGGATTTCGGCGTGAACACGCCGACCTGCTCGCACAGGTGCTGCGTGTCAGTCGACATCAACAGTATTTTGTCTTTCGGGCGCAGGGTGCCATCGACGACGCGCACCAACATGACCACGCCGACGTAGTTGTCGAACCATGAATCGATGATGAGCGCCTTCAGAGGCGCCGCGGGATCCCCCTTGGGCGCCGGGATCCGAACGATGATCGACTCGATGATGTCTTCCACCCCCAGCCCGGTCTTGGCGCTGGCCAGCACTGCATCGGTTGCATCGATTCCGATGACATCTTCGATTTCTTCCCGTGCCCGCTCCGGATCCGCGGCCGGCAAGTCGATCTTGTTGAGGACCGGTACGACCTCGACGCCCTGCTCTAAGGCCGTATAGCAGTTGGCGACGGTCTGCGCCTCGACCCCCTGGGAGGCGTCGACCACCAGCAGAGCGCCCTCACATGCAGACAGAGAACGCGATACTTCGTATGAGAAATCGACATGCCCCGGGGTGTCGATCAGGTTCAGGCTGTAAATGCGCCCGTCACGTGCCTTGTATTGCAGCGCAACAGTCTGTGCCTTGATGGTGATGCCCCGCTCGCGCTCGATGTCCATCGAATCGAGTACCTGCTCTTCCATCTCGCGTTCGGACAGGCCCCCGCAAAGCTGGATGATGCGGTCGGCCAGTGTCGACTTGCCATGGTCGATATGGGCGATGATCGAAAAGTTGCGGATTAGCTCCATCATAGACAAAAGGGTGCGGCAAGGCACCCTTTCGGAGGCATACGAAAGCGCGGAATTTTACCGGAAATTCAGTAAATAAGCACGAACTGCGGTGGCATCGAGGAAGTAATGGCAAAGCTCGGTTTCAACGCCCACCACCACTGGCACCCTTTCGCCATACGCCTCCTCGAATTCCGGATGGGAATCGATATCGACCACCTCGATAACGGCGCCGAACTCATCGCAGATCGGCCGCAGCGCGGCCAGCAGATCATCGCAAAGGTGGCACCAAGCGCGGCTATAGACAGTCAGCCGCGCCCGTTCCCTACTTGACGTCACCGCTTCCCTTGATGGTGATATAGGTCTGTTGCTCTCCTCGTTTGACGAGAAGGGTAATGGTTGCCGATTTGTCGAATTGGGACAGTAACTTGTTGAACTGGTCTACCGTTTTCGCCTCTGCATTCGATCCCTTGACGACCGCGGCCAATATGATGTCGCCGGGGCGCAAATCGGTTCGGCCGTTATTGCCTCGAACATCTTCCACCAGCAGGCCGCCGACTATCTTCAGCTCGCGCTTTTGCTCGGGCGACAACTCGCTTAAAACCAAACCCAGCCGATTGGCAACCGCTTCCGCCGGCTTGGCCCGCTTGGCGCCGCGCTGGGCCATCTTTTCCTCGGGGATTTCCCCAACTGTTACCGTAAGATCCTTCGCTCCGCCCTTGCGCCAGACCTGCATGACTACCTTGCTGCCGGGACGGGTGGCGCCGACAATCCGGGGAAGGTCGGCGGAGGCATTGACCGCCTTGCCATCGAACTTGAGAATGATGTCGCCGTCTTCGATACCGGCCTTGTCTGCCGGACCGCCCTTCTCGACGGCGTTCACCAGGGCGCCAGCCGGTTTTGACAAGCCGAAGGATTCGGCCAGTTCCTTGGTCACTTCCTGAATCACCACGCCGATGCGGCCCCGGCTGACGCGGCCGCTGGCACGCAGTTGGCCCTGCACTTCCATCGCCACATCGATCGGTATGGCGAAAGCCAAGCCCATGTAGCCGCCGGTGCGGCTGTAAATCTGCGAATTGATGCCCACCACCTCGCCCTTCATGTTGAAGAGCGGCCCCCCAGAATTACCCGGGTTGATCGCCACATCGGTCTGTATGAAGGGGACAAAGTTTTCCTGCGGCAGCGAACGTCCCTTTGCGCTGACGATGCCTGCCGTCACTGAGCTCTCGAAACCGAAGGGCGAGCCAATAGCCACCACCCATTCACCGACACGAAGCTTGGCGGGATCGCCCAGTTTGACCGACGGCAGTCCGCTGGCCTCGATCTTGATCAGCGCCACGTCGGTGCGCTTGTCGGCGCCGATCACCTTGGCCTTGAACTCGCGCTTGTCCGTGAGCTTCACCAGAATTTCATCGGCCGAATCGACGACATGCGCATTGGTCAGGACATACCCGTCCGGGCTGATGATGAAGCCGGAACCCAGGGATTTGTTCTGGAACTCCCTCGGCATCCCGGGCTGGCGCGGGATGAACCGCTTGAAGAACTCGAACATCGGATCGTCTTCGTCGAGATCCGGAAATTGCGGGAAGGCGCGGTTGCCTCGTATGGTCTGGGTCGTGCTGACATTGACTACCGCCGGCCCGTGCTTTTCGGCCAATTCCGTAAAGTCGGGCAATTCCCGTCCTTGTGCCGTGGCGTTCAGGGTAAACAACGAAAAAAGGATCGCGAAAAATAATCTAATGCTCATCGACAGGTTTCCTTCGAGATGCGATAAGTTGAATTGTGGCGAATAAGAACGGGATCCTCCACCCTGCCGATCGCGCTTTGCCGCACGACGATCCCCGACAAGATGCCTGCAGCCAACCCAAGCAACGCCCCCAATGCAGTCGCCGCATCGTTGTCGGCGACACCACCGAGTGCGCTTCCGGCAACGGCGCCAAGGAGCAGACACAGCACGGGCAGCGCATAAATCAGCATCGCTGCGCGAAGCGTTGAACCGCTCGCAACACGCACGATGACTTGATCACCGGGGGCAGCTCCAATCGGATTGGCGATGCAGTAACGCTGCGGCTTGGTACGAAACACCTGACCAAGTACGCCGCTTTGGCAACCACCCGTCTCGTGACAACGACCGCAACCGGCGGCGGCGCCCACTTCGACGTAAGCATGGTCTCCTTCGACGCGAGCGACGAAGGCTTCCTGGTCCATCATTTTTTTCTGGACTCCATGCCATCGCCCAACTGGATCAGGGTCGCTGTAGGCACCTCACCCAGTATCGTCAGGAGATACTTGCTGGCGGCGCGCTTGTACACATTGATGGAACCGACTGAATAGGTCGCCTTCTCCGGATTCTGGTCTCCCAAGGGCTCGATAAATACGGAAATAGAAGCCAGACCATCGGTAAAAACGAAGTGGGTTGTTTCCGTGCCGCTTTCGCGAACGGCCTTACGCTTCATTCCCGTGCGCTTCACGAAGCCGGGCAGTTGGCTCTTGAACAACCAATCGTTGCCGGCATTCAAGCTTTGCGAGGCCCGCGCATTGTGTATTCGCCAGTTCTTGCCCTCTTTCCCAAACTTGGATTGAAGCATTTCCCGGTCGATGGGCCCGTTGATCTGCAACTGGGTAAACGCGAACTGTTCAATGATTTCGCCGCGTTCGTTGACCATGCGTGCCCTAAGGATCAGTCCCGAATTGACATCCGCCCAGAGATGATGACCATATCGCAGCGCATCTTTCGGTTCGAGCAGAATCAATTGACTGTCGAAGCCGGCAACACGCGACACATCCCCCTTCCGGACAAGGTAATAGTCGCTCAGGCTGTTGACCGACGTTGGCAGCAGCGCAGGAAAAGCCTTGAGTTGCCCACGCTTTTCGACGATAACAAGCTTGTCCTCTGGCAGGAAGCATCTGACCTCGTCATCGTTGCGGAGCACTTCGCGCGGACTTCCATCGAGTACTTCGAGCTTTTCATGCTCTCCGCCGGCATCCACCAGATGGGTGATGCGGGAGGTTTCTGAAGTGCCTCCGCTCTGGTATGTGAATGTTCCTGTGTAGTTGAGCCTTTGCGCTGCCACCGCCATTTTCTGCAGCCAGACCAAAGCGTCGCCATGCTGATCGGCATCGGCGGGCGCAATCAGCGCTCCGCTCAATGCAATCAGCATCAGCGTGTGTTTCATCGCTTGCTGCCCTGGCGAATCTCCGAGACTGTGCGAACGTAAGACGCCACACCCTGTATGCCGCCGCTCGGAGAATGCGCCTGATGGGCGACAAGGTATTCCTTGAGCGCGCCGGAAGGCGATTGGTCAATGACGGGAACCGCCACCTCTTTCGTCATGCGCGGTTGGGCGGCAAGCTCAACCGGCTGCGGGGCGTTCAGTGACAACGCCATCCAACCTACTACGGCCATGCCCATGACCGCGGCGGCAAGAGGGAGTGCAAATCGCAGCGGGGAACGCGGCCGCAGCGCGGCGGGAACGAACTGCACCGGCTCCTTCTCCAATCGTGCCATGACACGCCGGGCGATATTCGGCGAATATTCCGGAGAATGCCGCAACGCGTCACCGATGAGGTGGTAGGTGTTCCAGGCATCCTGCAATTCACTGTCTCGACGCAGAGCGTCGATCACACGGCCGGCTTCGTCCAGGTCCAGTTCATCATCCAATAAAGCTGAAATATCGGGCTTCATCACTACCACCTCTTGTCCGGAGCCGTCTCCAACAACGGCTTGAGTTTCTCGGCAACCGCCTCACGGGCCCTGAAGATCCTAGATCGCACCGTGCCAATCGGGCAGTCCATCATCTTCGCAATATCCTCGTAGCTCATTCCCTCGATCTCGCGCAACATGATGGCTGTGCGCAGTTCGTCTGGCAAAGCTTCCATCGCCAAATTCACCGTCTCTCCGATCTGCTTGGAGTGGAGCAGGCGTTCCGGCGTATTGTTGTCACGCAGCAACTCACCTCCCTCGAAATTCTCCGCCTCTTCGGAGTCGAAATCCGTCCGTGTCGGAACCCGGCGGCCCTGCGAAACAAGATAATTCTTCGCGGTATTGATTCCGATGCGATAGAGCCAAGTGTAGAAGGCGCTTTCTCCCCGAAAGTTTCCCAAGGCGCGATACGCCTTGATGAAAGTTTCCTGCGCCACATCCTCGACCTCGGCCGGATCACGGATCAGCCGCGACAGCAACCGTGCCAGCTTGCGCTGGTATTTCGACACAAGCAGCCCAAAGGCTTGTTGATCACCGTGTTGCGCACGGACGACCAACTGTTGGTCTACTTCACGTTCTCCCATTCGAGCGGCTTTATTTTATGAAGTTCCGCCGGCCCGGAAAGGCCAGGCCGGAGCCGCAAGTATAGCCGACACAATCTGCACACACCGTTGTCACACAGGAGACCGCGAGCTATTGAAATAGTTCATCCGCCGGGAGGCTTTTCCCCACCCCGTCTCGCAATGGTATAGTTTCGGGCCTCCAACCAAATCATTCCCCTCGTGCAGTCTTTCGACGTCCTGATCATCGGCAGCGGCCTGGCCGGTCAGTCCCTTGCGCTCCAGCTGGCTCAGCATAGAAAGGTTGCCCTAGTCACCAAGCGGTCGCTTGATGACAGCGCCAGCAGTCGTGCCCAGGGAGGCATCGCCGCGGCGCTCGACGATGCCGACTCGGTCGAGGCGCATATCAAGGACACGCTGGTGGCCGGCGCCGGCCTGTGTGACCCCCGCACAACCCGTTTCGTGGTGGAACAGGGCAAAGCCGCCATCGACTGGCTGATCAACCAAGGCGTCCCGTTTACGCGCGATGCATCCGGCTCCGGCTATCACCTTACCCGAGAGGGGGGGCATAGCCATCGCCGCGTCATACACGTAGCCGATGCCACCGGCTCGGCGGTACAGCATACATTGACGGAAAAGTTGCATTCTCATCCAAATATTTCGGTGTTCGAGCATCACATCGCCATCGATCTCATCACGGAGGCAAAGTTCGGCCTGCCGGATAGCGGCTGCCACGGTGCCTATATTCTCGACAAGCAGGCAGACCATGTGGAGACCTTCTCTGCACCGCACACAGTGCTGGCAACCGGCGGCGCAGGCAAGGTCTACCTCTACACCACCAATCCCGATACGGCGACGGGGGACGGCATAGCCATGGCTTGGCGCGCAGGGTGCCAGGTAGCCAACATGGAATTCATCCAGTTCCATCCGACTTGCCTATACCATCCCCACGCCAAGACATTTCTCATCACCGAAGCCATGCGTGGTGAAGGCGGCATATTGCGTCTGCCAGGCGGGGAACGATTCATGCCCGAGCACGACCCCCGTGGCGAGTTGGCACCTCGCGACATCGTGGCCCGCGCTATCGACCTCGAGATGAAGAAACGCGGCCTCGATTGTGTCTATCTTGACATGACGCACAAGCCGGCCGACTTTCTGATTGAGCATTTCCCGAACATCCATGCTCGCTGTTTGGAACTGGGCATCGACATTACTCGCCAGCCCATACCGGTCGTTCCGGCAGCGCACTATGCCTGCGGCGGCATCGTCACCGACCTGAATGCCCGCACGGCCCTGCCTGGCCTGTATGCAGTTGGCGAAACCGCCTTCACCGGCCTTCATGGTGCCAACCGGCTGGCCAGCAATTCGCTGCTTGAATGCCTGGTTTTCTCCGCCGCAGCTGCCAGGGACATCATGCTGTCGGAACGGCAGCCCCTGTCCGACCTGCCGCAGTGGGACGAGAGCCGCGTCACGGATGCCGACGAGGAAATCGTGCTCTCGCACAATTGGGACGAACTGCGCCGCTTCATGTGGGATTATGTCGGTATTGTGCGTACCATTAAGCGCCTGGAGCGAGCCCGCCATCGCATCCGCCTCCTGGAGCGGGAGATTGACGAGTATTACGCCAATTTCCGCGTCACAAACGACCTGATCGAATTGCGCAACCTCGTGCTGACCGCCGACCTCATTGTGCGCTGCGCCCAGAGGCGAAGGGAAAGCCGTGGCTTGCATTCCAGCCGCGATTATCCGAATACCCTTGCCGCTGCCCGCAATACCTTGCTGCGAAACCGCCTCAAGTAAGCTTCCATCGCAGCCAGGCACGCAAGATCCGCCCATCTTCAACTGGCAGTGCGTCCGGCAGGATCACCAACGGATCAAATCGGCGTACGCCCGGCAACTCAAGCAGTATGACGATCAACCAGGGTAGGGCTGTCGATTGGCCGGATACTCTTGCGTCGAACCGACCACCACCATAGCGCACGGCCTCGACAGTACCGTCAGCCTTCAGGGTCAACTCGCGAATTGAAGACCCCGCCTGACGCAGCGCATGACGGCGGATCGAAATTCCAGCTGAAACTGCGACCAGGGTGGCCAGCGTCAGTTCCAACCAGGGAGGAAACGGGAGTGAAACGAGTGTCAGACAGGCCAACGCGATCATGTGCGCGATGACAAGCACCATTGCAAGAGAACGGGAGGGAGGGAGGACGAGCCGATGCGGAAGGAGCATTCGGCGAAAAAAGTAGGAATCAGATCCGCCGGAAAGCCAGCGTGCCGTTGGTGCCGCCAAATCCGAAGTTGTTCTTCAGGGCGATATCGATCTTCAGTTCGCGTGCCTTGTTGGCACAATAGTCGAGGTCGCACTCGGGATCTTGATCGAAGATGTTGATGGTCGGCGGCGAAATCTGATGATGCACAGCCAGCACCGTCAGCGCCGACTCGAGTCCGCCGGCACCGCCGAGCAAGTGGCCCGTCATGGATTTCGTCGAATTCACCACCAGTTTCCGGGCAACGTCGCCAAACGCCAGCTTGATGGCATCCGTCTCGTTCTTGTCACCCAATGGTGTCGAGGTGCCATGCGCGTTCAGGTACTGCACCTGGTCAGGATTGACCCCTGCATCCTTGAGCGCGTTGATCATGCTACGGCGAGGACCATCGGTGTCGGGTGCTGTCATGTGGAATGCATCCCCGCTCATGCCAAAACCCACTACTTCCGCATAAATTCTGGCGCCACGGTTTTTCGCTTGTTCGTATTCCTCAAGAACCAGCACTCCCGCACCCTCGCCAAGAACAAATCCGTCCCGCCCCTTGTCCCATGGGCGACTGGCCGTGGCCGGGTCGTCGTTGCGTGTGGAAAGTGCTTGGGCAGAGGCAAAACCGCCAATAGCCAACGGAGTGACCGTGGACTCCGCCCCGCCACAGACCATTACGTCGGCATCGCCGTACTGGATCATGCGGTAACCGGTACCAATGGCATGCAAGCCCGTCGTGCATGCGGTCACCACGGCAAGGTTCGGCCCCTTCAATCCGAACATGATCGAGAGGTTGCCAGAAATCATGTTGATGATGGTGCCGGGAATGAAGAAGGGCGATATCTTGCGCGGACCGCCACCGAGGAAGTCGTTGTGCGTATCCTCGATCATCGGCAATCCACCAATACCGGATCCGATATTGACTCCAATGCGAACAGCGTTCTCCGGCGTTACCGTAAGGCCGGAATCGTGGATTGCCTGGATTCCGGCCGCCATACCGTAATGAATGAACACATCCATTCGGCGCGCCTCCTTAGGAGGGAGGTAGGCCGTCACGTCGAATCCCTTCACTTCCCCGGCAATGCGCGACTTGAAGTTCGAGGCGTCAAAACGGCTGATAGGTCCGATACCGCTCTTACCGGCAACGATATTGTCCCAGGACTCCCTGACCGTGTTGCCGACGGGCGAAATAATGCCCAAGCCGGTGACCACAACCCTGCGGCGCGTCACTTCGCTCTGCTCCTGCTCGGGGGGAATTGAATAGGCTTACTTCTTCAGGTGGGCGTTGATGTAGTCGATGGCCTGCTGGACCGTGGTGATCTTCTCGGCTTCTTCGTCAGGAATTTCGCACTCGAACTCCTCTTCCAGCGCCATCACCAACTCGACCGTATCGAGAGAGTCGGCACCGAGATCGTCCACGAACGAAGACTCGATCTTGATCTCCGATTCATTGACCCCAAGTTGCTCGGCAACGATCTTTTTGACACGTTGTTCGATGTTCTCCATTTTTTGCTCCTTCCCCTATTAGCGGGTATGACCTGAAAAAAACCGGGCTATTTTAACAGAAACAGAAAGGGATAGCCCGCCTGAACCCGAGATCAATTCATGTACATGCCGCCATTGACATGCAAGGTGGTGCCTGTGATATAGCCCGCCCGCGGCGAAGCCAGGAATGCTACCGCTGCCGCAATCTCATCGACATGGCCAAGTCGGCCGAGCGGGATCTGTCCAAGCAGCGCATCGCGCTGCACATCAGGCAAAGCCTTGGTCATGTCGGTATCGATGAAGCCGGGCGCCACGCAATTCACCGTGATGTTTCGGCTGCCCAACTCGCGCGCAAGCGCACGACTCATGCCGGCCACGCCCGCCTTAGCTGCCGCATAGTTCGACTGGCCGGGATTACCCGAGCTGCCGACCACGGAAGTGATATTGATGATGCGACCGTATCGTGCCTTCATCATGCCGCGCATGACCGCCTTGGAAAGTCGGAAAACCGCCTTGAGATTGGTGTCAACGACATCGTCCCACTCGTCATCCTTCATGCGCATTGCGAGGTTGTCTCGGGTGATGCCCGCATTGTTCACAAGAACCGAAACGGAACCATATCTCTTCTCGATCTCGTTCATGACCGCTTGGCAGGCCGCGGCGTCAGTGACATCCAGAACAGCGCCCCATCCCGGAATATTGGCGACATCCAGCGCCTTCTGGATGTCGGCCGCACCCGCCTCGCTCGTGGCGGTACCGATCACCGTGGCGTTTTCCCTGCCAATATCCATCGCGATGGCGCGCCCGATTCCGCGTGAGGCGCCCGTCACAAGTGCAATCTGACCCTTAAGCATGATTCCCCCTACGCGTTCGTCACGCCAAGCGCAGCTTCCAAGCCCGCCAGATCGGCCATGGCGCCGCCGACCAAGCCATCGGCGCAGCGCCTGACCAGCCCCGCCAGCACCTTGCCCGGGCCACATTCATAGACATGCGTGATACCCTGCGCAGCCATTGACTGCATGGTCTCGACCCATCGTACCGGAGACGCGGCCTGCCGCACCAGTGCCTCCCTTAGCTTGAGCGGGTCAGTTAGACAGGCCACATCAGCATTGTTCAACACCGGGATCAGCGGGGACGACAGGGACAATTCGGCAAGCCTCAGGCGCAGTCGTTCGGCCGCCGGCTTCATCAAAGAGCAGTGAAAAGGTGCCGAAACAGGAAGTATGATGGCACGCTTGGCGCCCCTGGCCTTTGACGCATCGGCAGCGCGTTGCACTGCATCGGCGTGGCCGGCAATGACGACCTGTTCCGGGGTATTAAAATTGACGGCTTCCACCACTTGGCCCTGGGCGCTGTCATTGCAGGCAGCCACTACAGCGGCCGAATCCAATCCGAGAATGGCCGCCATGGCCCCTTCCCCTGCCGGCACCGCCTCCTGCATGGCCTTGGCGCGCAATTCGACCAAAGGTACCGCATCCGCAAAGCGCAGTACGCCGGCAGCAACGAGCGCCGAATACTCGCCTAGGCTATGGCCTGCAACCATGTCGGGCGCCTTGCCACCCATTTCGTGCCACAACCGATATACGGCGATTCCCGCCGTCAGCATCAACGGCTGCGTGTTCACGGTTTGGCTCAACGCCTCGGCCGGCCCCTCGGTAACCAGACTCCATAGATCACGTCCGAGCGCCTCCGAAGCTTCGTCGAAGGTGCCACGAATAACGGAACGGTCGCCGTACGCCGCCATCATTCCCAGCGACTGGGAGCCTTGTCCGGGAAAAACGAGAGCGAATTTCATGTCAGATTGGTCATGATCAGAATTTGAGGATGACAGCACCCCAGGTAAAGCCACCGCCGACACCTTCCAGCATCAAGGTATCGCCTCTCTTGATGCGTCCATCCCTTACTGCGACGTCCAACGCCAACGGAATCGAGGCAGCGGAGGTATTCCCATGACGGTCCACCGTGGTGATGACCTTATCCATTGATAGCCCGAGCTTCTTTGCCGTCGACTGGATAATGCGTATGTTCGCCTGATGCGGAATCAGCCAATCGAGCGCCGCGGCTTCCATGCCTGCCCTATCAAGCACCTCTCGGGCCACATCAGCCAGCACCTTGACGGCAAACTTGAACACTGCAGGACCGTCCATTTTGACGAAGGGCTCCCCGACGACCTTGCCGCCGCATACGTTACCAGGCACTTCGAGGATGCCATGATGCGAACCATCGGCATGCAGTGCGCTGGCGAGGATGCCTAGCTCGTCGCTGGCTTCCAGAATCACTGCCCCGGCGCCATCCCCGAACAACACGCAAGTCCCACGGTCATTCCAGTCGAGAATGCGAGAAAACACCTCTGTGCCAACTACCAGCGCACAGTGGTGGCTGCCGGAACGGATAAATTTTTCCGCTACGGTCAGTGCATAAACGAAACCGCTGCAAACTGCCTGAACGTCAAATGCGGCAGCGCCGCTGATCCCAAGTTTAGATTGAAGCAGGCACGCCGTACTTGGAAAGATGTAATCCGGAGTCGATGTAGCCAGTATGATGAGATCGATCTTCTCGGCGGAAATGCCGGCTGCAGCGAGGGCTTTCAAGCTGGCTTCAACGGCCAGATCGCTCGCCATCTGGCCGTCGTCGGCAATGTGCCGACTGCGTATGCCAGTTCGCTCGACGATCCATTCGTCGGACGTATCGACACCGCGCGATACCAGATCGTCGTTCGTTAATGCCAGAGTGGGCAGATAACTGCCTGTACCGGTTATGCGCGCATGCATTTATTACTGAACCATTTGCGGTGCGTTCCGCACCATACGTTCGCTGATGCGCTCAACAAGCCGATTGCGAGCTGCTTCAGCCGCGCGCTCGATTGCCTTGGTAAAAGCCAATTGGTCAGCTGAGCCGTGGCTCTTGACGACGATACCGCGCAAACCGAGCAGACTGGCCCCGTTGTAGCGGCGCGGATCGACGCGCTTCCTGAAGCCGTTGAGCGCAGGCAAAGCGAAGAGTGCGGCGAGTTTTCTGAACGGGTTGCGACTGAACTCCTCGCGCAGGAAGGTTGCAAACATGTGCGCAAGGCCTTCGGAGGTTTTCAGCAGGACATTGCCGACGAATCCGTCACAGACAACGATATCCGTCGTACCTTTGTAGATGTCATTGCCTTCGACATTGCCGTAGAAATTTAATCCACTCTCCTTGAGCAGTTCGCCTGCCTGCTTTACCACTTCGTTGCCCTTTATCTCTTCTTCACCGATATTGAGCAGGCCGACCGTGGGGCGTTCCTTGTGTTCGACTGCGGAAACGAGCAGATCGGCCATGATGCCGAACTGTAGAAGATGCTGCGGTTCGCAGTCCACATTGGCCCCCAGATCAAGGACATATGTATAGCCCCGCATGGTCGGCAAAATGCTTGCAATTGCAGGACGGTCAATGCCTGGCAAGGTCTTGAGTACAAAGCGGGAAATAGCCATCAAAGCCCCCGTATTGCCAGCCGAGACTGCAGCCTGGGCTTCACCGGCCTTGACCAGATCGACCGCCACCCGCATCGAGGAATCCTTCTTGAGCCGAAGCGCAGTCGCAATTGGATCATTCATTCCAACCACTTCGCTGGCAGCGCGGAATCGCAGCCTGTCCCCAAAACGCGCTTTTTCCTTGACCACGGCGCCTTCCACCTCTGCGGGCAGGCCGACAAGGATCACCTTCGCCTGATCATCGCTCGACAGAAAATGGATGACAGCGGGCAGCGTAACGGAGGGCCCGAAATCGCCGCCCATGCAGTCGATCGCGATGATGACGTCCATCGACGGTAAATGGGATTGGGGGGGTGATCGGCAGCGACAAGCCTTCAGCGCAAAGCCGCCGGCCGGGAATTACTCGTCCTTGGTCTTGACAACCTTCTTGCCGCGGTAATAGCCACTTTGGCTGATGTGGTGGCGAAGATGGATTTCCCCCGTGGTCGGCTCAACGGCCAGCGGCGGATTGGTCAGGAAGTCATGCGCGCGGCGCATGCCACGCTTAGAAGGGGACTTCTTATTCTGTTGGACAGCCATTATGTACTCCTCAAAAACATATCATTCAATAAAACGAGTGCCTAAGTTCGCTTGAGTCGGGCTAAATGCGCGAATGGCGAAACCTCTTTCGATACTGCCACCCGCGGTGATTCGCAGCGTTCATGCCGCGGCGAGAGCGGCAAGGACAGCAATACCTCTTCCTCAAGAAGAGGGGCCAGATCAAGTTCGCGAGATGCCTCAATCGCATCGCAGGCCTCATCCTCCAGCCCGCCGATTTGAACTTCATCGGGCCAAGGCATCCCTGGCTCGATCAGCATCACCCGGCTACTCACGCTTATGTCAAACTCCAGCGCTTCCAAACAACGCTGACAAGTCAGTTGCAACGCACCATCAAGCTTCAGTGCTAGGAAGGCTTCCCTCCCAACGGATTCACCGGACACCTCGAAATCCAAGTTGCCTGAAGCTTCAAACAGCATATCGCGCAACCGCGACAGGTTAGCGAGTTGAAGACGTCCGGACAACGATCCGTGCCGTCGTGTAAACTCAAGGCTGTCTATGACCATGCCCGGTTGCGACATAAGCGTGGAATGATATCATTTCACGACTTTTCCTGTCAAAAGAATAACATCCGGAATCCGTACGAACCCAATGCCTCGCCTCGTTCTCGCCTCGACTTCCGCCTATCGCCGTGAATTGCTGGCTCGCTTGCTGATCCCTTTTGAAATCGCAGATCCGCAAACCGACGAAACCGTATTGCCGGAAGAACCCCCCGCCAGCACGGCCGAAAGACTTGCCGTTGCCAAGGCCAAGGCCGTAGCTCTTCGCTACCCTGGCGCTCTGATCATCGGCAGCGATCAGGTAGCGTTCGCGGGCAACCAGCGTTTCGGCAAACCACTGGGGCGCGAAAGAGCCATCGAACAACTACAATCCATGCGCGGTCGTACAGTGATATTTCACACCGGGTTATGCCTCCATAACAGCGCCACCGGCCGCAACCATATATGCGGCGTCTCCACAGAAGTGGCCTTTAGGCAGCTAAGCGATACAGAGATCGAACGCTACCTCGACAGGGAACAGCCTTATCACTGCGCCGGCAGCGCAAAATCTGAGGGGCTGGGCATCGCCCTGCTGTCCAGCATGCGGGGCGATGATCCCAATGCGCTCATCGGCCTGCCGCTGATCGCACTGTGCGGAATGCTGCGTGCCGAAGGCATGCAGATCCCCTGATGCCCGCGGGCATCCTATACCTCGTTCCCGCCTCCCTCGGCGAGAGCGGAACCGACTCCGTACTACCTGCTGAAGCGATGCGTATCGCAGGAAACCTGCGTTATTACATTGTCGAGGACGCCAAGTCCGCGCGCGCCGAACTTAAACGCATGGGAGTCGAACAACCGATCCAGAATATCGACATCAGGGTACTGCCTCGCGAGCCAAAGCAGGCCGATCTCGATTCCCTGCTCTCTCCCCTGATCGCAGGGCACCCAGCCGGCCTGATGTCCGAGGCCGGTGCGCCTGCCGTGGCGGATCCGGGCGCCGTGCTGGTGCGTGCGGCTCATGCTATGGGCATTCGCGTGGCGCCGCTGGTGGGCCCCTCCAGCCTGTTGCTGTCGCTGATGGCATCGGGCCTGAATGGGCAGCGTTTTGCATTTCACGGCTACCTGCCGGTGCGCGAGCCTGACCGAAGCAGGCGAATCGCAGAACTGGAGCGGGAATCCAGCAGGGAAGACAGGACGCAAATCTTCATCGAAACACCTTACCGCAACTGCGCCATGTTCGATGCACTGGTGGCGACCTGCCGACCCGGCACGCTACTCTGCCTAGCCACGGAACTGACAACAGAACGGGAAAGCATCGTGACTAAGCCGATTCAGGCTTGGCGCACCGGCCCGGCGCCCACGCTTGATAAGAAGCCGACAGTCTTCCTGCTGCTGGCCGGCTGACTACCTCAGCCAGAATTTGCCGATTGCATTCATGACACCCTCGGTCATGTCCGCACCGAATTGCCTGGCAAAACGTTCGGTCAGGCTGGCCCGCATCGTATAGTCTAGAATATCCTCGGCCTTGATCACTTCGCGGGCTACGTATTCCACGCTTCCCAACTCATCGGCGAGCCCGAGTTCGATGCTCTTGGCGCCCGTCCACATGAGACCACTGAACAGTTCAGGTGACTCTTTCAGGCGCTTGCCCCTCCCTTTGCGAACAACGTCTATGAACTGTTTGTGGATGTCGTCGAGCAATATCTGGGCATGCTGCTTGTGCTGATCGTCCTGCGGAGAGAAGGGGTCGAGAAAGCCCTTGTTCTGCCCTGCCGTCAGCAAGCGTCGCTCGACCCCCAGCTTGTCCATCGTTCCCGTGAAACCGAAGCCATCCATCAATACGCCGATCGACCCGACCACACTGGCCTTGTCCACAAAGATTTTGTCAGCCGCTGCCGCGACGTAATAACCCCCTGAGGCGCAGACGTCCTCCACCACTGCGTACAATGGGATGCTGGGAAACTTGGAACGCAGACGGCGAATCTCGTCGTTGATGATGCCCGACTGGACCGGACTGCCGCCGGGACTGTTGATGCGCAGAATTACACCTTGTGTTCCACGGTCCTTGAAAGCCGCCTGCAACGCTTCGGTAATTTTCTCCGCACTCGCCTCGCCGGTCTGCTTGATGACGCCATTCAGTTGGATCAAAGCCGTATGCTTCTTTCCGTCGCCCAACTTGTCGGTGGCCCCCCCCCACTCCCCCAAAGCCACGATCAGAAATGTCAGGTAGCCAAAGCCGAGCATCTTGAAAAAAATCCCCCAGCGTCGACGGCGCTTCTGCTCGGCAAGCGTCTCCAGTGCGAGTTTCTCGATGATCTTGCGCTCCCAGACGGGATCGCCGGTATTGGGGGTATCAGGCATGTTGCTCCGGCCTCTATTTCAGGTAGACCCCACCTTCCATCTCGCAGACTTCCACTTGCGCCAGCTGGGCACCTCGGCAGGGACCGGCAATGCAAGTGCCGCTATCGGGCAGGTAGGTCGCGCCATGCGTGGCGCAAATCAAGTATAGCCCGGAATCGTCAAAGAACTCCCCGGCTTGCCAGTCCAACTCGATGCCGATGTGCGCACAGCGGTTGAGGTAGCCGTATACCGTCCCGCCATGCCGTACGACAAAAGCGGGCTGTAGCCCAGAATCCGTGGGAATCTCGAAGCGAACGCCTTTGCCGCCATCGGCCAGCGAAGCGCTGTCGCATATCATCCGTGCCTTCGCAACCATTCAGTCAATTGGGCAAAATCGTCAAACACGTCAATCGGCCGTTCCGCCTGCAATACTTCGCGAGTATGCGCACCATACCCGACCGCCAGCGCATCGACGCCTGCATTTTTCGCCATTTGCAGGTCATGCGTCGTGTCGCCGATCATCAGGGTCTCCTCCGGCGACGCCCTGAGTTCTTCCATGATCTCCCTCAGCATATCGGGAGCGGGTTTCGAACAGCACTCATCGGCGCACCGTGTGGCATGGAAAAAATCCCTGAGACGTGATGCATCCAGTGCGCGGTTCAAACCAAGACGACTCTTGCCGGTGGCGACCCCCAACAGCCATCCTGTATCAGCCAGTTCCTCGACGAGGTCGTGTGCGCCGGCAAACAGGGTAAGTTCGTGATCCTGGGCAAGATAGTGCTGCCGATAACGCTCCGCCACACGCGGGTATTCGCTGGCGGGAACGCCTGGTAGGGCCTGCGACAAGGCATCGTGCAAGCCCAGCCCGATTACCTGTCTTGCAGTTCCCTCGTCCGGCGGAGGGAGTCCAAGATCAATCGCTGCTGCCCGCATGCAAGCGACGATCGCCCCCGCCGAATCCAGTAGCGTGCCGTCCCAGTCAAACACTATCAATCGGTAATTCCGACCCATAATCCCGTGTCTCGCTCTCTTCCAGTCGCCCCAAAAAACCCTGCAAGTCGTCTGGTAGCCTCGCAGCCAATTCCAGGTGCACTCCCGTTGCAGGATGATCGAATGCCAGCTGTGCCGAATGCAAGAACATGCGGCCGAGGCCCTGTTTTTGCAAGATTTTGTTCAAAGCAAAATCGCCGTACTTGTCGTCGCCACAAAGGGGAAAGCCCAAATGGGTCAGGTGCACGCGGATCTGATGCGTTCGACCTGTTTCCAGTTCCACGCCAACCAGGCTAAAGTTATCCCATCGCGCCACTAGTCGCACGATGCTATGCGCTGCCTTGCCCTCCGGAGACACGCTGACACGCCGCGTGCCGTCTTCGGCCAGCTGCTTGAGGAGGGGCAACTTGACATTTCGCAACGGCTCAAGCCAGCGGCCCTTGACGAGAGCCAAGTAGCGCTTCTTGATCCGCCCCGTGCGAAACATCTCGTGCAAGGCCGTCAGGATCGAGCGTTTCTTGGCGATCAGCAGTAGGCCCGAGGTTTCGCGATCAAGCCGGTGTGCCAACTCCAGAAAACGCGCCTCTGGTCTCTGCCGGCGCAACTGTTCGATAATTCCGAAGCTCACCCCGCTGCCGCCATGTACTGCCATGCCAGCCGGCTTGTCGATTGCCAGCAGTCCGTCATCCTCGTAGACAATGCGATATTCCCGCCCGACCGGCACGGCCGGCTTGTTCCCGGCACCCAGCCGAAGCGGAGGTACGCGCACCTCGTCGCCCGGCTGCAGCCGGTAATCCGGCCCGATCCGCTTGCTATTGACCCGCACTTCTCCACTTCTGAGGATTCGATAGACGTGGCTTTTCGGCACCCCCTTGCAGATGCGCAGCAAGTAATTGTCAATCCGCTGCCCCTCCGCGCCTTCATCGATCTGCCGACGGGTAACGGAAGCTTTGCTTAACTCCTTCATATTGAATATACTGTCGGCAGGTTTGTCCATCCTGGGGGACCGCCATGAAGAATAGTTCAGGTTGGTTCCGGATGCGCGCCCCATGACCCGAAGTGGCATTGGCGGGCGCGCCGGGAGTGCAGCCGATTCGAATCGGCTCAAGCAAACCGCACAAAGGTTAATTCGCTCACCGCAAGCAGCGATACTACTTGAATTGCGCGCACTTAGCACACTACAAACAACGGAACACACCGTCCTGAAATATCAACTCAGGACGAAAAGACAAACCTGAAATTAGTTTGCCCTTGACGCCTTTGATGATTTCAAACCAGCCAAACTAATAACGATCCGCCAGAATTGGATGCGGTTTGTCTTCCCGTGTTTGCGCGCGGGAGAGCACAACAATGAAACGCATGCTGTTCAATGCGACGCAGGCCGAAGAACTCCGCGTCGCGATAGTTGATGGTCAGAAACTGATTGATCTCGACATCGAGTCGGCCGCAAAGGAACAACGCAAGAGCAACATCTACAAGGCCGTCATTACCCGCCTCGAGCCGAGTCTCGAGGCGGCGTTCGTTGACTACGGCGCTGAGCGACACGGTTTTCTCCCGTTCAAGGAAGTCTCACGCGCCTATTTCCGTGAAGGCGTCGAGCCGAACCGCGCTACCATCAAGGAAGCGCTCAAGGAAGGCCAGGAACTCATCGTCCAGGTGGACAAGGATGAGCGCGGCAACAAGGGCGCAGCGCTGACCACTTTCATCTCCCTGGCGGGCCGCTATCTCGTCCTGATGCCGAACAATCCTAGAGGCGGCGGTGTTTCGCGCAGAATCGAGGGCGAGGATCGCAACGAACTGCGCGAGGCCATGGATCAGCTAGACGTGCCGCAGGGAATGAGCCTGATCGCCCGCACCGCAGGTATCGGCCGCAATGCCGAAGAACTCCAGTGGGACCTCAATTACCTGATGCAACTTTGGCGCGCCATCGAAGGCGCAGCCGGCGGCCAAAAAGGCCCTTTCCTCATCTACCAGGAAGGCAGCCTGGTCATTCGGGCCATACGCGATTATTTCCAGCCCGACATCGGCGAAATCCTGATCGACACCGATGACATCTACGAGCAGGCACAGCAATTCATGAGCCATGTCATGCCGGGCAACGTGGCACGCGTGAAACGCTACAGCGATGATGTGCCGCTTTTCTCGCGCTTCCAAATCGAGCATCAGATCGAGACAGCCTTTGGTCGCCAGGTCACCCTGCCCTCTGGCGGCGCCATTGTGGTCGATCACACAGAAGCGCTGGTGTCCGTCGACGTCAACTCCGGCCGCGCCACGCGAGGGGCCGACATCGAAGAAACCGCACTTCGCACCAACCTCGAGGCGGCAGACGAAATCGCCCGACAGTTGCGACTGCGCGACCTGGGCGGCCTCATCGTCATCGATTTCATCGACATGGAGAGTCCGCGGGCCCAGCGCGAAGTGGAGAACAGGCTACGCGACGCCCTGCATTTTGACCGTGCACGCGTTCAGACTGGCAAGATCTCCCGCTTCGGCCTGCTTGAACTGTCGCGCCAGCGCCTACGGCCTGCGCTGGCGGAAATGACGTACATCCCCTGCCCACGCTGCACCGGCACTGGCCACATACGCAGCACCGAATCGGCTGCCTTGCATATTCTGCGCATACTCGAAGAAGAGGCAATGAAGGAGAATACCGGCGCAGTGCATGTGCAGATCCCTGTCGACGTTGCCACGTTCCTGCTCAACGAAAAACGCGACGACATCCGTACCATCGAATTGCGTCACAAGGTTAACATCGTCCTGATCCCGAACATCCATCTCGAGACGCCAGCCCACGAAATCGTTCGCCTGCGTCACGATCAGTTGAATCTGGAGGACCAGGCCCTACCGAGCTACAAGATGGTCGAGGCGCCGCCGACCGAGGCCTATCAGCCTCCATCGGCGCAGACCGAAGCGCGACCCAGTCGTCCAGAGGCGGCTGTAAGAGGCATCACTCCGTCTCAACCGGCCCCGATAATCGAGCCCAGGACTGCCACCCAATCGCCCACGGCTGCGCCGGCCAGTACAGTGGAGCAGATTGGCATCATCGACAAGATCTTCGGTTGGTTCCGCGGCAATCGGAAGACCGAGCCAGTGCCTGTAGTCAAGGCCGAGCCGCCGGCCCGCCGCGAACAGACGCGTGAAGGTCGTGGCGATCGCGGACGCGGCCGCGATCGCGGCGAGCGCGCCCGCCAGGAACCCCGCGATCGTCAGGAACAGCGCACGCGCGGCCAGCAACCATCGCCACGCCAGGAACAGGAAGCGCGCGGAGAACGCCGTCCGCGTCAGGAACGTCCTGACAGATCAGATCGCGGCGAACGCGCGGAAAGACAAGGACAGGAGCCGCGTCAGCCCCGCCAACCCCGGCAACAGGAACAGCGTCCTCAGCAGTCTGCTGAGACAACCACGGCCCTGAAGACCGGCGCTCTGGAGTCCCACGCCCCCAACGCAACAACTACTGAACAGCAGGAAGAACGTCGCGGCCGCCGCGGCCGCCGCGGGCGGGGTCGGGACCGTGCGGAGCGCCACCCCGATAACCAAGAAGCGGGAGCGGGGCAGGTCGAAGCCTTGATCGAAGGGCAGACTCCCCAGATCGAGGATCAGACTCCCCAGATCGAGGCCGCACCTCAAGTAGCTGAACAGGCACCTTTGGCTTTCGAATTCGTTGCCCCTACTGAAATTCCAGCACTGGAGTCGGCGCCGGCACCCGTTCCGTTGCCTGTCGAAGGCGAACGTGTCGAGGCGGAAGTTGCCAGCCCGTCTGTCGAGCCTGCCTTGGCCCCTGTCCTGGTAACCGAACCTGAGTCCACTCAAGGAGAGGAAGTCTCCCCGCAGGAGCCGACCGTGGCCCAAGTACTGGTAGCCGCACCTGTTGCCGTTTCCAAGCCGGCCCCCGTCAAGCCGCAGGTCGATATTTCAGTCGCCTTGGGAGAAAGCGGGCTGATCATGGTGGAAACCAGCCAAAACAAGGTCCCCGTTTCCCTGCAGCCTGAACCGGAGATCCGCCTCGGACGCAAGCCCAAGGCACCGGTTGAAATCAATAATGAACCCCTAATGCAGGTGGAAACCCACAAGTAGTCGCGAGTGCTTAAGGGGAATAAGGCCAGCGCATGCTGGCCTTATTCATTTCTGACGCTGCAAGGCGGCAATCAGACCGCGCGCCGCATCTTCGGCCATGTCCAGCACGAGTTCGAATCCCTTTTCCGTTCCAAAATACGGATCGGGGATTTCATCCGTGTCAAAACGGGTTGCATAATTCATGAAAAGGCCCAGTTTTGCATGGTGTTCGGGTCGCGCTCCCCGCTTGAGTTGTTCCAGATTGTCCCGGTCCATCGCCAGTAGCAGATCAAACCGCGCGAAGTCTTCTGGGCTCACCTTGCGTGCACGCTGATCCGACAAATCCACACCCCGCTTCATGGCGGTGGCACAGGTGCGGGGATCCGGCGGCTCACCTGAATGGTAAGCGTGCGTTCCAGCGGAATCTACTTTAATAAAATCATCCATCTTATTAATTAATAATATATTTCTAGTTACTCCCTCGGCGGTCGGTGAGCGGCATATATTGCCCATGCAGACGAAAAGGATGCGTTTCATTTGCTGTCTCTAGCATCAACAACATCATGCTCATCCCCACCGAAGGCAAGCTTCCTGAGGCGAAAGAGTTCGTTGCGCTTGGCCGCAGCATCCTCGAATTCAAGGTTTCTTGCATGCTCCTGCATGCGTTTTTCCAACCGGCGGATTTCCCGGGCCAGAGACTTCTCGTCCATTGCCTCGTAGCGGGCCCTCTCCTCCGCCACTTCCATGGCTTCGGAGGCAATCTCGTGGTCATAGACCCCATCAATGATGTCCTTGATGCGCTTGGAAATGCTTTTCGGAGTAATGCCGTTCGCTTCGTTGAAGATCACCTGCTTGGCGCGCCGCCGTTCGGTTTCGGCAATGGCGCGATTCATGGACTCCGTCGTTCTATCGGCGTAGAGGATCGCCGTACCATTAACGTGGCGTGCCGCCCGCCCGATGGTCTGGATCAGGGATCGCTCCGAACGCAGGAAGCCCTCCTTGTCGGCATCCAAAATCGCCACCAGCGAGACCTCGGGGATATCCAATCCCTCGCGCAACAGATTGATCCCGACCAGTACGTCGAATTCGCCAAGGCGCAGGTCGCGGATGATTTCCACGCGTTCCACGGTTTCAATATCGGAATGCAAATAGCGCACCTTGATGCCGTTCTCGCCCAAATAGTCGGTCAGATCCTCGGACAGGCGCTTGGTCAGCGTGGTCACCAACACGCGCTCGTTCTGCGCGGTGCGCAACTTGATTTCTCCCAAGAGGTCATCGACCTGTGATGCTGCCGGACGCACGATCACCTGGGGATCGATCAGGCCGGTCGGTCGCACCACCTGTTCCACCACCTGGGACTGATGCGTCCGCTCGTACTCCGCCGGGGTGGCGGAGACGAACACGGTCTGCGGCATGAGCTGCTCGAACTCGTCGAAGCGCAGCGGTCGATTGTCCAGGGCGGAAGGCAGCCGGAATCCGTACTCGACCAGGTTTTCCTTGCGCGAACGGTCGCCCTTG
The DNA here is from genome assembly GCA_016703785.1 of Betaproteobacteria bacterium. GTDB lineage: Bacteria > Pseudomonadota > Gammaproteobacteria > Burkholderiales > Rhodocyclaceae > Desulfobacillus. The sequence continues at coordinate 30,388 of JADJBM010000009.1, read as the reverse complement.
TACATGCCACCCAATTGCGGCACGGTGACATGGGACTCGTCGATGAACATGATGGACTCCGGTGGCAGGTAGTCGATCAGGGTCGGCGGCGGCTCGCCGGGTCGGCGCCCGGACAGGTGGCGTGAGTAATTCTCGATGCCTTTGCAGAAGCCCAGTTCGTTGAGCATTTCCAGGTCGAAACGGGTGCGCTGCTCGATGCGCTGGCATTCCACGAGTTTCTGGTTCTTCTGATACGCCTCGATCCGTTCGCGCAACTCGAGCTTGATGGCCTCGACGGCCCGAAGCACCGTCTCGCGCGGCGTGACATAGTGGCTGGAGGGATAGACCGTGAAGCGGCCCAGTTTCTGCCGCAGGTGGCCGGTCAGCGGGTCGAACAACTGCAACGATTCGATCACGTCGTCGAAAAGGGACAGGCGCAAGGCGTATTCCGCGTTCTCGGCTGGGAAAATGTCGATCACATCGCCGCGCACGCGGAAGGTGCCGCGATGAAAATCCACCTCGTTCCTTTCGTACTGCATCTCGGCCAGGCGCTTGATGACGTCGCGCTGTCCGATATGCTCCCCCTCCCGCAGGTGCAGGATCATGCCGTGGTAATCGACCGGATCTCCGATGCCATAGATGGCCGAAACGGTGCCGACGATGACCACGTCGCGCCGTTCCAGCAGCGACTTGGTGGCGGAAAGCCGCATCTGCTCGATGTGCTCGTTGATCGAGGAGTCCTTCTCGATGAATAAATCACGGGAAGGCACATAGGCCTCGGGCTGGTAGTAGTCATAGTAGGAGACGAAGTACTCGACGGCGTTCTCCGGGAAAAACTCGCGGAATTCCGAGTAGAGCTGCGCCGCCAGCGTCTTGTTCGGCGCCAATACCATCGCCGGCCGGCCAAGCCGGGCGATGACGTTGGCCATGGTATAGGTTTTGCCTGAACCAGTGACCCCGAGCAACGTCTGGTACATCAGTCCGTCCAGAACGCCCTCGACCAGCTTCTCGATGGCTTCCGGCTGATCGCCGGCCGGCGGAAACGGCTGATGCAGGGAGAATGGACTGTTGGGAAAGGTGATAGCCACGTGAGCGCACGCGTTGTATGAAGAAGGGGAATTCTATCAAGCCGGGTGGGGCTCCCGCGCCTCCAGTTTTCCCGAGAACAGGCTGGCGGCGACGATCATCACGCCGCCGATCCATTCCTTCAGCGTCATGACTTCCCCCGCCAACAACCACGAAGCCAAGGCGGCCACCACCAGTTCGAACAGGAAGATGACGATCGCCCGGTTGGCCGGTGTGTGCGTCAGGCCGAACTGGACGAAGAAATTCGTCGCCAGCAGGACTATGCCGATCACGCCGACGAGCCACCAGCCCGCCATTGGCGGCAACACGACCGGATCCAGATCAAACGGCAGAATGAAAAGTCCTACCGTCACTACGCCGGCAAACACCGCCATCGACTTGATCTCGATGGACAAGTCATGCGCCTTGCGGATGAGCACATTGGCCAGGGCAAACAGGAAACCGGCCGCCAGGCCGAGCCATTCGGCCCCATTCCCCGGCAAGGGCCATCCAAGGCTGGGTTGCCACAGCATGACGACGGCGCCAGCCAGCGACAATGCAATCACCGCCGTACCGTGGCGGCTGACTTTCTCCTTCAGCAGCAACCGGGCCAACAGGACCGTCCACAAAGGAGCCAGATAGAACATCAGCAGCACCCGCATCACTTCGCCATGCACCGTGGCCAGGACATAGCCCAGGTTGCAGCCACCGGCGACCAACGCAATGGACGCCAGCATCCAGCTTGGCCTGAATTCGGCCAGTTGCCGCCGGAACAGCGGCAAGCCCAGCAGGAACGCCACGAGATAGGTCAGCGTGGCCCCCAGCACGGCGGAGACGGACATGGCTTCCAGCGCACGGTAGGGATGCCAGATGAGGCCCCACACCGTCGCACCGGCGAGCAGTGAAGCCACAGCAGAGGTGTTTTTCTTGGCCGGCATGACAGGCGCACTTATAATTCGTGTTTTGAGACAAGCAGCGGCCGACAGGATCAGGCTGCGAACCAGACGTGAATCCCAGCCTCGACAAGCTGCACCCCTACCCGTTCGAGAAACTGCGTCGGCTGTTCGAGGGCATCCAGCCGCCCCCGGGGCTGCGCGAGATCCGCTTGTCCATCGGCGAACCGCAGCACGAAACGCCGACCTTCATCAAGGACGCGCTCGCCGGCAATCTCAAGGGGCTGGCGAATTATCCCACGACATCCGGCAGCGATGCCCTGCGCGGCGCCATCGCCGGCTGGCTGGGCCAACGCTATGGCATTCCTGCACCCGATGCCCAGACACAGATCCTGCCCGTGAATGGTTCGCGCGAGGCGCTTTTTGCCATCGCCCAGTGCGTCATCGATCCATCGCGCGGCGACGCCCTGGTCCTCAGCCCGAATCCTTTCTACCAGATCTACGAAGGTGCCGCCCTGCTCGCCGGTGCGCGGCCGGTGTTCCTCAATCACCTCCCGGATAACGGCTTTCAGTCGGATTTCGACGCCATTCCGCAATCCGACTGGAAGCGCATCCGGTTGGTCTACGTCTGCTCTCCGGGCAACCCGACCGGGAAGGTGCTCGGGCTCGAAGAATGGCGGACCCTGTTTGCGCTGGCCGACCGCCACGGCTTCGTCATCGCCAGCGACGAGTGCTATTCGGAGATCTATTTCGACGAAGCCGCGCCGCCGCTCGGCGTGTTACAAGCCGCGCACGCCCTGGGGCGCGACGATTATCGCGGCATCGTCATGTTCTCCAGCCTTTCCAAGCGCAGCAACGTACCCGGCCTGCGCTCCGGCTTCGTGGCGGGCGATGCAGGTCTGCTGACGCAATTCTGGCTTTACCGCACCTATCAGGGCTGCGCCATGAGCCCACCCGTACAGCACGCCAGTGCGGTCGCCTGGGGCGACGAAGGCCACGTGCGCGAGAACCGACGCCTTTATCGCGAAAAATTCGATGCCGTCACCCCGCTCGTTGCCGAACACCTCGACACGGCCCGACCGGAAGCGGGCTTCTACTTGTGGGCGCGCACGCCGATCGCCGACACCGATTTCGCCCTCGGCCTTCAGCGTGAATATAATGTGACCGTACTGCCCGGCAGTTACCTCGCACGTGAGTCGGGCGGCGTCAATCCGGGTGAGAATTTCGTTCGCATCGCATTGGTCGCGCCCATCGATGAATGCCTGGAGGCGGCGCGAAGGATCGAGGCATTTTGCAGATCACTCTAAAAGGAACCGCAATGCAGGACTATCAGAAGATAATCGATCAGGCTTGGGAAGACCGTGCCGGCATTCAGCCCGGCAAGGCACCGGCCAAGGTCGGCGAGGCCGTCGAGCATGTCCTTGCACAACTCGACCAGGGCAAGCTGCGCGTGGCCGAAAAGATCGACGGCGAATGGACCACGCACCAGTGGATCAAGAAGGCGGTCCTCCTCTCTTTCCGCCTCGAGGACAACCGAGTCATGGACGGAGGCGCCCTGCGCTATTGGGACAAGGTGCCGACCAAGTTCGGCAAATACGATGCGGAACAATTCGAGCGCGGCGGCTTCCGCGTCGTGCCCGGCGCCGTGGTGCGCCGCGGCGCCTACATCGGCCGCAACGTCGTGCTGATGCCCTCCTTCGTCAATATCGGCGCCTACGTCGACGAGGGCACCATGGTGGACGGCTGGGCGACGGTCGGCTCCTGCGCCCAGATCGGCAAAAACGTGCACCTGTCCGGCGGAGTCGGCATTGGCGGCGTGCTGGAGCCACTGCAGGCCAACCCGACCATCATCGGCGACAACTGCTTCATCGGCGCCCGCTCCGAGGTGGTCGAAGGCGTCATCCTCGAGGACGACTGCGTCATCTCGATGGGTGTGTTCATCGGGCAGAGCACGCGCATCTACAACCGCGACACGGGCGAGATCACCTATGGCCGCGTGCCGGCCGGCTCTGTCGTCGTATCCGGCAGCCTGCCGTCTGCCGACGGCAAGTACAGCCTATACTGTGCCGTCATCGTCAAGCAGGTGGACGCCAAGACGCGCGCCAAGGTCGGCATCAACGAGTTGCTGCGCGGCATCTGATCCGATTCCCCCGACGGGAGGCAAGCCATGATCTTCGAAAAGCTCTTCCACCTGATGGCCGACAAGAAGGCCTCGGACATCTTCGTGTCCGCCGGCGCGCCCATTCACATCAAGATCCAGGGCAGCACAATTCCCATCAATCAGCAGATCATGGATCCGGCCACCATCCAGAAAATGGCCTACGAGATGCTCAAGCCGGAGCAGATCCTCAGTTTCGAGGAGGAGAAGGAGATCAACCTCTCCTTCGGCATCCGCGACGTCGGCAATTTCCGCGTGAACATGTTCTGGCAACGCGGCACGATCGCCATCGTGGTTCGCTTCATCCAGGGCGAAATCCCCAAGCTGGACGAACTCGGACTTCCCGAAGTGCTGTCCGAGATCATCATGGAGAAACGCGGTCTCGTGCTGGTCGTCGGATCGACCGGCTCGGGCAAGTCAACGACCCTGGCGGCCATGATCGATCACCGCAACTCCAATCGCTCGGGTCATATCCTGACAGTGGAAGATCCGATCGAATACCTCTTCAAGCACAAGAAGTCTGTGGTCAACCAGCGCGAGATCGGACTCGACACCAAGGTCTGGGAAAACGCCCTGAAGAATGCCATGCGCCAGGCGCCGGACTGCATCCTCATCGGCGAGATCCGAGACAAGGAAACCATGGCGGCGGCGCTCGCCTACGCCCAGACCGGCCACTTGTGCCTGGCCACCCTGCACGCCAACAACAGCTACCACGCACTCAACCGCATCATCAACTTCTATGCAATCGAGAACCGAACCGCTCTCTATCTCGACTTGTCGACCAGCCTGAAGGGCATCATTTCCCAGCGCCTGGTGAAAAAACCCGACGGAAGCCGCATTCCCGCCGTGGAAATCCTGCTCAATACGCGGCATATCCAGGAACTGATAGACAAAGGCGAGATCAACGGCATCAAGGAAGCCATGGAGCAAAGCATGGCCCCCGGCTCGCAGACCTTCGAGCAGGACCTGTTTCGGCTTTACAAGGAAAACGTCATTACCCTGGAAGAAGCGCTGGCACACTCCGACTCGCCGACCAACCTGTCCTGGCTCATCAACAACTCGCAGTTGGGAACGCCTTCGCCGAACGACAGGAAGACCCACACAGCCGCCCCGGCACTCGATTTCGATCAGGAGAACACGGGCGCCTCCTTCACCGAATTCACGCTCAACGTTGACGACGCCGCAGGATAATGCCTGGTTCAACCTTCGAGCTTGCCTGTGAACTGATTGCACGCCGTTCAGTGACGCCGGACGACGGCGGCTGCCTGGATATCGTCGCCCGCCGACTCGCTCCCCTCGGATTCAACCTCGATCGCATGGATCGCGAGGGAGTCTCGAATCTGTGGGCGCGACGCGGCGGTGGAGGGCCGATTCTCTGCTTTGCAGGGCATACCGACGTGGTACCGCCTGGCCCGCTCGACCAATGGCGTTCCGATCCCTTCACGCCCTTGGTGCGCGAAGGTTTTCTTTACGGACGCGGCACGGCAGACATGAAAACCAGCATCGCCGCCTTCGTCACGGCGGTGGAGCGTTTTCTTGCCGCCACACCCAAGCCCGCAGGCGATATCGCACTGCTGCTCACGTCCGACGAGGAAGGTCGTGCTATAGACGGCACCGTACGCGTCGTCGAGACCCTCAAGGCACGCGGCGAGCGCCTCGACTACTGCATCGTCGGCGAGCCGACTTCAGCCGCGCGCCTGGCCGACACCATCAAGAACGGCCGCAGGGGCTCGCTGGCGGGCAGGCTTGTCGTCAAGGGCGTACAGGGCCACATCGCCTACCCGCATCTCGTGAAGAATCCGGTCCACAAGGTGGCGCCCGCCCTGGCTGAACTGGCGTCTACGGTTTGGGACGACGGCAACGACTATTTCCCACCCACTTCCTGGCAGGTGTCCAACTTTCACGCTGGCACCGGAGCAGACAACGTCGTGCCCGGCACGGCGGAAATCCTCTTCAACTTTCGTTTTTCCACCGCCAGCACGCCGGACGGGCTGAAGGCGCGGGTACATGAGATCCTCGACCGTCACGATGTCGAGTACGCCCTGGACTGGACCCTCTCGGGCAAACCTTACCTCACGCCGCGCGGCAGGCTGGTCGAAGTGGCCGCGCAGGCCATCCGCGACATTACGGACGTCGAAACCGAACTTTCCACCAGCGGCGGCACCTCCGACGGCCGTTTCATCGCCGACATCTGCCCCGAAGTCATTGAACTGGGACCGCTCAACGCCACTATCCACAAGATCGACGAGTGCATTGCAGTGGCCGATATTGAGGAACTCTCCCGCATCTACGAGCGCATGCTCGATCTGCTCCTGAAATGATCCCGCCCGAACTGGTCACGCTGCGCGACTTCCTGCGCTGGGCGGTCAGCCGCTTCAACGCGGCGGGACTGCACTTCGGCCACGGCACACAGAATGCATACGACGAAGCGGCCTATCTCCTGCTTCATGCCTTGCACCTTCCGCTCGATCGCCTTGAACCCTTCCTCGATGCCGCCCTGACGGAAAACGAGCGCGAAACCATTTTCGCCCTGCTGAATCGACGCATCGAGGAGCGCATCCCGGCCGCCTATCTGACGCGCGAAGCCTGGCTGGGCGATTTTCCCTTTTATGTCGATGAACGAGTGATCGTGCCGCGTTCGCACATCGCCGAGCTGTTGCTGGACGATCCCCTGGCACCCTGGATCGAGGAGCCCGAAGCGGTCGGTTCGGCGCTCGACCTGTGCACCGGCTCGGGTTGCCTGGCCATTCTCCTGGCCCATGCCTTTCCCAATTCCCATGTCGATGCGGCGGACATTTCCACGGAAGCCCTCGAAGTCGCAACGCGAAACGTGGCCGACTATCAGTTGGGCGAGCGCATCGAACTGATCCGCTCGGACCTCTTTTCCGCACTCGCGGGACGACACTACGATCTCATCATCTCCAACCCGCCCTACGTGACGGGAGCCTCCATGCAGGCCTTGCCTGCGGAATACCGTCATGAGCCGGCGTTGGCCCTGGCTTCCGGCGAGGACGGGCTGGATGCGGTGCGGGGCATCCTGGCTGGCGCCCATGACCATCTCAAGCCGGGCGGCATTCTTGCCGTAGAAGTGGGTGGGAACCGTGCTATCGTCGAAAAAGCCTTTCCGCGCCTGGGTTTCACCTGGCTGGAATCGGATAACGGCGAAGGAATGGTTTTCCTGCTGTCCCGGGAACAACTGCCCGAATAACCTGCAGCTCCAGGGCTGCATTCCTCAGGAGCCGCCCTCGATGCGTATCCTGCGCATTATTCTGATGATCTTGTGCGCCGGCCTGGGTCAGGCCGCGACGGCAACCGGGCCCAGACCCTTCGAACTGGGCATCGTGCCCTATCTGCCGACCACTACCCTGGTGACGGCCTACCAGCCCTTGCGCGCGCATCTGGAAGAAAAGCTTCAGCGTCCCGTCGTGCTGACGACGGCTCCCGACTTCATCACCTTTCTGGAACGTTGTTTGCGCAAGGAATACGACGCGATCGTCCTCGGGCCCGGCCTGGGCCGCTTTCTCCAGACCGAAGCCGGTTATCTCCCGGTGGTCGTGACACGGCGCAACATCAAGGCGCTCGTCATCGTTGAGCGCCATGCGCCGTACACCGGCTTGAAAGACCTTTCCGGCAAGCGCGTGGCGTTGCTGGACCCGATGCTCGCCCTATCCCAGCTCGGCAAGGAAATTTTCCGCCTGAATGGCCTGCAGCCGGAACGAGATCTTCAATTCCATGTCGTCAAATCGCCCAGCAATGCAGTCCATGCCGTGCTGCAGGGCGAAGTCGACGCCGGCGTGACAACCGCCAACCTCATCCCCCAGCTAGAAGACGACTTGAGACTACGGCTGCGCATCCTGGCCGAGTCGCGGGAAATTCCGGGACTGATGTTCATGCTGCTGCCCGGGGGCTCGAATCGCGTCAGGCAGGTGCAGGATATCCTGCTGCAATTCGAAAATAGCGTGGCTGGTCAGCAGTTCTTCGAGGTGCTGGCCCTGGAGGGATTGCGCGTCCCGGGTGAGCGTGAATTGAAGGCGATGGACGGCTTTCAGTCCGATATCCGAAAACGCCTCAAGCCCTGAGCCGCCTCGATGCGCCGCATTCTCGACTGGCTCACGCAGCGATCCTTCCGGCTTCAACTGATCGGCGCAGCCGTACTGTCCGAAATCATCCTGATCGCCGCGCTGACCTATCTGGGCATCCAGCAGATGGACCGAGCCCTCGCCGAGCAGATCAGGGTGCGCATCGACCAGGGAACCGTCCTCTTCAATGCCGCCCTCGCTTCGGAACTGGCCGAGCGCAACTACTCCGCTCTGGAACTGGCCCTGCAACGCGCGCGCGGCGAGGGAGAGATCGATTACGCAGTGCTTCGGGACGAACGCGGCAAGCTGATCGTCGCCGCAGGGTGGGACATGGAACGGCCGCTTCCTCCCATCGATGGCGACGTACTTGCAGCCGCGGATTCCGGCATGGTGCATCTCCAGCAATTCATCACGCTGGGCGGTCTTAAAGTCGGGGAACTGCGCTACGGGCTGCCTACTGCCTTTCTGCAGGAAGCCCGCCGCCGCTTGCTGCGACAGGTCATCCTGGTCGCATCGGCCGGAATCCTGGTTTCGCTTGTCGGGCTGCTTCTGCTCGGTTTCGGCATGATGCGGCGACTGGGCAATCTGACCCATGTTGCCGGTCGCCTGGCCGGTGGTGACCTCTCCGTTCGCGTTGTCAACGACCGCCACGACGAAATCGGCCGCCTGGGTGCGGCCTTCAACAATATGGCCCAGATGCTCGACGAACGCGTCCATGCACTCCATGCCAGCGAGGAGCGCCTGGCGCTGGTCATGCTCGGCACGTCCGATGGCATCTGGGACTGGGATCTGCGTCGCAACGCCACATACTTCTCCCCGCGCTTCAGGGAGCTGCTGGGCTATGGAGACGAGCAGGAATTCCGCGTGATGTTCCAGTTCAGGACGGCGCTGCACCCGGATGACCGCGACCGCACCCTGGCCGCCCTGGATGCCGCCACGCAGCAAGCAGATGTGCGCTTCGACGAAACCTACCGTCTTCGCTGCCGTGACGGCAGCTATCGCTGGTTCCGCGGACGTGGTCAGACCCAGCGGGACGAAGGCGGCGAAGCCTCCCGCTTCGCCGGTTCCCTTTCGGATATTTCAGCGCAGAAGGCCGTCGAGCAGGCATTGCGAGAGAGCGAAGAGACATTCTTTTATGCCGTGCGCGGTTCGTCCGACGGCATCTGGGACTGGAATGTCTCGGAGAACACGTACTACATCTCGCCGCGCTACCGGGAACTGCTCGGCTATTCCGAAGAAGAACTGCCCAATGAACGACAAAGCTTTCTCGGCATCGTGCATCCGGAAGACCTTCCGCGTGTCGAAGAAGCGGTACGCAAGCATTTCCGGGAACGCACCCCCTACGACGTCGAGTACCGCATGCGCCACAAGGATGGCGGCTGGCGCTGGTTCCGAGGGCGCGGTCAGGCGGTTTGGAACCCTGAAGGCCGGGTCATCAGGTTCGCTGGAGCGAGTTCGGACATCGAGGCGCAAAAACAGGCGGAAGGCAGTATCAAGTCACTGCTTGCCGAGCAGCAAGCCCTGCTGGACAACGCCCTCGTCGGCATCGTCTATCTGAAAAATCGCGTCGTCATGAGTTGCAATCGCCGCTTTGAAGTTTTATTCGGCTATGAACCCGGCGAGCTGACCGGACAGACCACCGAAATTCTCTATCCCTATCCGTCCTGGGATATTTACGATGCCAGGGGTGCCGAAACATATCAGGTCCTCAACAGCAACAGATCATTCAGCGAAGAGATTCAACTACGGCGCAAGGATGGCAGCCTGTTCTGGGGTTACATCACGGGTCGCGCCATCGACCCCGCCCATCCACAGGACGGCAGCGTATGGATCTACCTCGACGTCTCCGAGCGACGGCTGGCCATCGAGGCCCTGCGGGTAAGCGAAGGACGCTTCCGCAAGTACTTCGAGGAATCGACCGATGCCTCGCTCATCATCGAGGGTGATCGCTTCGTCGACTGCAATCTGGCTGCATTGAACATGCTGCGCATGAACTCGAAGCAGGAACTGGGCACCGTGCACCCTTCCGAACTGTCGCCCGAGTACCAGCCCGATGGCCGCCTGTCAGTAGAAAAGGCTGACGAGATGATCAGGATCGCCTTTGAGCAAGGCAGCCACCGCTTCGAATGGCTGCATCGCAGGGCGGACGGCGAAATCTTCCCGGCCGAAGTCCTGCTGACGCGCATCATCCATCAGGACACGCCCTTGCTCTACGTCGTCTGGCGCGACATCACGGACCGCAAACTCGCAGAAACGGAGAATCGGAAGCTCCGCGAAGAACTCGAGCAGCGCGTCCGGGAGCGTACGGCCGAACTGACGGCTGCCAACAAGGAACTGGAGGCATTCAGCTATTCCGTGTCGCACGACCTGGTCGCGCCGCTGCGCGCCATCGACGGAGTTTTCGCGCATGATCGAGGAAGACTACGGTGCGCTGGTCGACGCACGCGGCAAGGGATACATCGATCGCATACGCAGTGGCACACAACGCATGCAGCAATTGATCGACGACATGCTTGCCTTGTCACGCGTGACACGCAACGAGATGAAACGCGATACCGTCAATCTCTCCGGCATCGCTGCATCTATTCTGAACGATCTTAAGCAGTTGCAACCGCAGCGCAGCGTGGCAACGCATATTGCCTTGGATATATCCGCCAACGGTGACCCCAACCTGCTGCGCATCGCCCTGGAAAACCTTCTGCGGAACGCCTGGAAATTCACTGCAAAGCATGCCGCTCCCACGATCGAATTCGGCACCTTGCATGAAGGCGACAAACCGGTGTATTTTGTCAGTGATAATGGTGCCGGCTTCGACATGACTTATGCCGGAAAGCTGTTCGGTGCCTTTCAGCGCATGCACAAGCCGCAGGAATTCGAAGGTACCGGCATCGGCCTGGCAATCGTTCATCGCATCATCCAGCGCCACGGCGGCCGCATCTGGGCCGAAGCCGAGCCGGAACGAGGAGCAACATTCTTTTTCACGCTGACGTAACAGGAACAACAACAAATGACGACCGATCGACCGATACTGCTGGTGGAAGACAACCCCGACGACGAGGCGTTGACCCTGCGCGCCTTCAACAAGAACCGCATCGGCAATGCGGTCGTCGTCGCCCGCGATGGCGTCGAAGCGCTCGACTACCTGTTCGGCAATGGCCACCATGCCGGGCGGGATATGTCGATCATGCCCGCCGTGGTGCTGCTCGACCTGAAACTGCCGCGCATCGACGGTTTGGAAGTCTTGCGCCGCATTCGTGCAAACGAACGCACCAGCCTGCTACCGGTGGTCATCCTCACAACCTCGAAAGAACAACAGGACATCTACGAAGGCTACAGCCTCGGCGCCAACAGTTATATCCGCAAGCCGGTGGACTTCGAGAAGTTCATTCAGGCTGTCGGACAGCTCGGCCTCTACTGGCTGGTGCTGAACGAGCCGGTGGATCTTGCCATTGCCGCCTGAGGCAGCCTGAGAAATTGATAGTCAGCCGCTGCACTACGGCGGCTATGTTGCGAAACCCCTGAAATAGTCCCCACGGCAGGCGCCGGCGCGAACCGCCGCGACAAAACTTGCCATATCCGTCACCGGCTGCAGGAACTTCGTCGCGCAGCGCCCGACGGCGGCAACCTTGTGGCAGTCGCTGCCACCCAGGGCGGGCAAGGCCATGTGGCGCGTGGCGATGACGGCCAGGTCGTTGTCCGAATCGATGTTGCCGCCATTGTGTGTTTCCACCGCGGCAATGCCCTGCAGGTCGAGCAGCCCGTCGAGCAGGCTGCACACGCCGAACTCGCGGTAAGGGTGCGCCGGCGCGCAGATGCCGCCCAGATCGAGAATGCGTGCAATCACGTCATCGAGCGGCAGCCAGGTGTCCCGCCCCCAGGTGTTCCAGGAGTCGTCCTCGATGCCATAGGCCAGCAGGTGGCCGCGGTCGGTTGAAATCTCCACGCCGCGCAGGACGAGCAGACCCTCGCCACGGCCGATTTCCTCGACCGGTCCTGAAGCGTCATAGGAGTGGTGCTCGGTGATCACCACGCCATCGAGGCCTATGGCCCTGGCGCGACGTATCAGGTCAAGCGGCTCCAGCCAGTTGTCGTAGGAGTGTTTGGTATGGCAGTGGCAGTCGATCCACATATTGCCTCTTGAGAGAAAAAAAACGGCGCGCACTCGGGCGAATGCGCGCCGCTGCTGTTCCCTCACTCGGTCAGAATCAGGGAAGCTGAAGCTCGAGACTGATGCGCTTGGACGGCTGGAACTTGTGCCGCGAGAAGAAACCTTCCAGCGCGAAGTCGTTCCAGTTCACCAATGTGTAGATCTTCTTCACGCTGGCTGCCTTCATGTTCATGAGGAACTGGTCCATCAGGTCGGAGGCCACGCCGTGCTTCTGGAAATCCGGATGCACGCCCAGCGTATCGACCGTCGCGGAGGAATCCGCAATGCCGTACTCGCCGAACAGCACGTCGCCCATCATGAAACCAACCACCTTGCCATCGATCTCGGCCGCGAGGGAAGCGTTGACGTTGTGCGCGTCGTCCAGCGCCATGGCCAGCTTGCGCTGGTAGTATTCACGCCGCTCCTGCCCGGTGATGAGCTTGTCGATCGCCACCACTGCGTCGAGATCGTTCTTGCGGATCATCCGCACGGTAACCTGTACTGCCATCGTATTCTCCTTGCGCCGTATTGATTAAAACAGCTCGTCGTCAGCGGCATTCCTGCCGCCACTCCCCTTGCGGATATACACGTCCCCGTATACCTGTCCCATCTCCGCGCCCGCCGTGAAGCAGGTATTGCAACCTTCGCCGGATTCCTCGTGATGCTCAACGACATGCACCTCGTAGCCGAGCTGGCGATAGTTCTCGACGATTTCCGTCAATCGCGGCTCTCCGATGGTGGTTTTCTTGATCCACCCCTCGGCGAACAGGTCGGCTTCCTTGCCGCCCTTCACCAGTTTCAACTGAATTTTCACGAACTGCCCTGCCTTACCAGGAATGCTTGATCGCCCCGGGCGTGCAGGCCGTCGTGCAGGGGAGGCTGGTATAACCTCCAACTGGCTTGCAGTCGGAGCAGTCGAATGCTAGCGAGCGGCGGAAGGATTGCTTTACAGCCGCGACCACGTCGTCGTAATCATCAGTGATGATCTCGAACATGCCCTTCGGGCACCCCGTCAGACAAGCGTGTTCGACGGGGCACGAGGTGCACTTGTCGGTGTCGATGCTGATGTAAAACTCACCCGAGCCATCCTTGTAGCCGTAGTTCGCGATCATGTCGGTTCCTCTTGCCCTGTTTCGATGCTAACCATCTTATCTTGAATCCCTCAGCTCCGGCCCGCTCAGTGGGAGAGGGGTACTTTGCGGACCGGAGCGTCGGGACCTTTTAACTGCCTGCCCCGCCGCCGGGCCGCCCCAAGGCGGGGCCGAGGTTCCACTGCGAGCATTGCGAGCCGCAGTCACCCCCTTCCACGGGAAGGGGGCTGGGGGGTAGGCGCAACATATCCTAGGCCGCTTTGGTTGCGGATGCGGCCTGCTTCAGCATCAGCGTGTGGCCGAACAGTGCGGCGCCCAAGGCGCCGGCAATCTGGCTGTCCAGTTTGGTATCGACCGCCTTGGTGCCAAGCAGTTTCTCGATGCGTTTCACCACACCGGGGTTCTTGGCGATGCCGCCGGTAATGAAGAAGTCGTTCTCCACCCCAATGCGCTCGATCAGCGACACGACGCGTTCAGCCATGGCCTGGCAGTAGGCGGCAATCACCTTGTTCTTCGAGTAGCCGGACTTCAGCAGCCCCAGTGCCTCGGACTTGGCGAAGACCACGCAGGTGGAGGACACGGCTTCCGGTTCTTCGTCGACATCGAAGGAACGCGGTCCGAGTTCGGCGATCGGAATCTGCATCAGGTCGGCAATCACCTCCATGCCGCGCCCGGTACCGGCGGCGCACTTGTCATTCATGAGAAAGTTGGTGACCTTGCCCTTCTCGTCGCAATGGATCGCCTTGCAGTCCTGGCCGCCCATGTCGAGAATCGTGCGGACGGTGTTGCCACCCATGTAGTTGGCGCCGCGCGCGTGGCAGGCGATCTCGGTGATGGCCTTGTGTGCAAACGGCACGTTGACGCGCCCGTAGCCCGTACCGATGACATAGGTGATGTCTTCCAGCTTCATGCCGGATTTCTCCAGCACGCCGGCCAGGGCGTTCGTGGCTGAATCCGGGCTATTGTTGCCGGTGCGCATGCTGTTGTAGCCGTACAGTTCGCCGTCCACGCAGACCACCGCCTGCGAGCTGACCGAACCGACATCGATGCCGGCGGTGACGATCTTCGCCGCGCGCCAGTCCTTCGTCTCGTCGATCCAGCAGTTCTCCTGCCAGCGCCAGTATTCCTTCTTCTCTCCAGATGACATGATGATCTCCTTTTCGATTTATCGGCTGCTGACGCTCAAGCGTTGTTCTCGGCCGCGATCAGTGCGGCACCCAGGGCACTGATGTACTCCGGCATGTCCGGCAAGAGGACTTTATCCACACCCAGTGCAACCTTCAGCGACTGGACGAAGCCGGGGTTATGCACCATGCCGCCGATGAGGATCACCTCGTCTTCGATGCCTACGCGGCGCACCATGGCGCAGACGCGGCTCGCCACGGCATCCAGCACGGCCTTGGCAATGTCTTCCTTCGGCGTCGCGGAATGGATCAGGGACACCACTTCGGACTCGGCGAACACCGTGCATTGCGCGTTCATCGGGATGGTCTTGTCCGAGCGCAGGCTGGCTTCGCCGAAATCCTTCAGGCTCAACTGCAGCGCGCGCGACATCGACTCGGCGAAAGCGCCGGCGCCGGCAGCGCATTTCTCGTTGCCGGCGAAATCCACCACCTTGCCCTCGGCGTTGGCCTTGACGCCGCGCCCCTCTTCGGCGCCGACGTCGACCACCGTCTTGGCCGTCGGGCACATGAACACCGCACCGCGCGCACCGGCACCCACTTCGGTCACGTCTGAAGTGGCGAACTTCACCTGCTTGCGGCCGGCGCCCGTCGCCACCACTTTCTTTACCTGGTCGCGCGTAATCCCGGCCCCCTTCAGCGCATCCTCGAAGGCCTTGTCGGCTGCCTGATCGGCATCCAGTTCATCCGGGAACATGATGTGCTTGCCCTTGACGCCCCATTTCAGCTGGGGCGCACCGTCCACCTTCAGTTCCTCGATAAACACCACCTTGACGGTGCGGGAACCCATGTCGATACCAGCGGTAATCATCTTTATTTCCTCCTAGGATCAGGCGTGTGCAACATCGCGCTTCAGGTTGAGGGTTTCCATGAACGAGTCGACGCGGCTTTGCGTGCGGCCCAGGTCGAATTCGCGCTCGTCACCCATGTTGCCCTCGAATGTCATCACCGGGACGCCAGACGCGGCCAGGCCCAGACGGTTTTCCATGATGCCGATCGACAGGCCCTCGCAGCCGCGATTCAGGTGCAGCATGACGCCATCGACGCCCCACTCCTTGACGATGGTCTTCATCATCTCGGTCTTGATGCGCGGATCGTAGAAATGCTGCCATTGCGGCTTCGACAGGTTCCAGTCGCAGTACAGGCGCATGGCCTCCTCGCGGGTGTTCATCTCGATGCCCTTTTCCCACGGCAGGGTACGCGGACCCCAGGTGCCGTCAGGCTTGGTTTCCCAGATGCCTTCCAGGCCGAAGGTGTACAACGAGCCAATGGAAACGGCGCCGTACTCTTCGAGGTAGCGGAACACCTTGAGGAAGCCCCAGGGCGGCTGCGTGTCGGACATGACGCGGCAGCGCTCGTTGGGCACGGCAGCAATGCCGCGCGCGACGCGATCCTTCACCTCGTCCAGGCACTCCTGGTAGAAGTCGGCGCACCACTTCGAGGACTTCGACAGCGTCGCCAGCACGTAGAGCGAGTACATGGTCTTCTCGTCGAGCGGCGCCGGCTTGGCCTTGTTCTCGGCGCAGATGGCGGCCCACAGCGAGGTGGAGCGCATCTCGTTCTTCACCGCCTCGATGAACAACTCGTCATCGAACTTGCGGCCGGTGGTCTTCTCCAGCCACTCGCAGGCCTCCAGGCCCTGGTTGGTGACGTAGTCGAGCCGCTCGGTCGTCAAGTCCTTGTAGGCGCCGACCGAAACATCGATGAAGAAAGTCGGCGTGTCGTGCTCCAGAATGGAAGCTGCCTGGTACCACTTGGCGTGCGAGCAGCAGATCTGTGTCTGGAAGTTGAAGTCGGGCTTGGGAAACTCGCCGCCGAACGGATATTTGTTCAGAATGATCGAGCCCCAGTAGGTGCGCATGTAGGCGCACAGGTCGCGGGCGAAGCCGTAGGACTCGGCCGCATCCTGGCATT
This sequence comes from Betaproteobacteria bacterium, assembly GCA_016703785.1. Classification (GTDB taxonomy): domain Bacteria; phylum Pseudomonadota; class Gammaproteobacteria; order Burkholderiales; family Rhodocyclaceae; genus Desulfobacillus. The sequence continues at coordinate 13,881 of JADJBM010000009.1, read as the reverse complement.
CCTTGTTGAACTTCTTGTCCACCGCGATGGTGGCGCCGTAAGGCTCGCCGGTAAGGGAATAGACGTCATTGCCCAGACCCGCCGGGATGGCGTCCAGCGCCCAGGCGGAACCGGACCAGCGCAGACCGCCCTTCTCGTGGGCCTTGGCGAAGTTGATGTAGTACTGCTCGCGCAGTTCCTTGGCTTTCTTCCAGCACTTGAGCTGTTCGGTAGGATACTTTGCCATATCAGTATTGCTCCTCTTGTCTCGGTCCGGTCAGAACAGTTCTTCTTCGCCCAGCGTCTCGAGGAAGGCCTCGATGCGGATGCGGAACGGTCCGAGCGGGTTGGTGATGTCGAACTCGAGGAACAGCGTCGGAATGCCGTTGGCCTCCAGGTGGCGCTTCAGATCCGGATAGTCGCCCTCGTGCGGATCGCAGAACTTCTGCTGCAGGAACACCGCCGCCTTGGCGTTGTAGTCCTGGGCCAGCTTCAGCACGTGATCGAAACGGGTATGCGCCGGATAGTCCTTGGTCGGGCAGGCCGGGCGCTCGCAATAGCGGTCCGAGATGGTGGCGATCACGTCGTCCTGGATGCGCGCCTCGTTCCAGAAGTAGCGGGTACCGGAACACTGGTCGTCGATGACGATGGTGGACCCGACCGATTCGACCATGGCCATGAAGGAGATGTCGTCGTTCTCCGAGCCGATGGTCATGAAGCGGATGCCTTCTTCGCGGTTGTTCGCCTGCTTGGGCAGTTCAGCCAGCACGCGCTTGAGTTCCTTGTTGTGCTCTTCCTTGTCGACGAACTGGGCGGTGATCGAAGCGTACAGGGCATCGACGCCGGTCACGCGCGGGTTGGTCTCCTTGCGGTACTCGAAGAGTTCGCGCAGCAGGCGGCGGTTCTCGTTGACGATCTCGACGCCGCGCTTGAGGTCGGCGTCGGAGAGCTTCTTGCCGATGACGCCTTCCATGTATTCGCGGAATTTTTTGACCTCGGCATAGTGCTGCGCCTTGGCGAAGCGCGACTGCACTTCATTGGGCATGGGCAGGTAGTAGTCCCACTTGACGGTCGGCACATGCATGCGCCAGGAGTTGAAGGTCTGACGGTACTGGATGCACGACTGGGTCAGCGTCACGCCCTCGCAGTAGTCGTAGCGGCCGAGCAGTCCCTGCGCCAGGGTATCGCGGCAGAACGGGCAGAACATGCCGAAGATGTGCGGCTCGGTGACGTTCTGCGGTTCATGGGCGCCCAGCACGCGCACCGGCAGCATGCCGGCGGCAATGAGGATTTCCTCCGGCGTGTAGGTGCACATGGTCGCCACCACCTGGCCACCGGTGCGGGCCTTCCACGCCTTGGCATAATCGTGACGCTTCTCGTACCACTCCTTGAACTGATTGAATAATCCACTCATCGTCGATCCCCTGGTATTGGCCTGTCGAGCTATGCCCTAGAGCCGTTTTCCTCAGAATATGCATTATTGTGCTTTGATGATAATTTAAATGCACGATAAAGCATTTGTGTGGATTCTAGAAACCATTCCCAAGACGAGGTTTGACCTAAATCAAGTAAATTGCAATATCGACAGAAAAAAACAGGGCGAGAAAAAGAAATCCACGCAGTTAAATAAGCATTTACGAATACACCCGCATACACCCGCCCCTCCAGGTAGCAGATCCAGGCTACCCATGGAAACAATGGATAAACCTTCAATTGCCTTCCCAGGCCAGCGGGAGCAAAGATGCATTTGAAAATCGAAAATCGTTTCCAGTCAATAAGTTTCACATTTTCCGGGCCTCTGGAATGGGCATTCCTATTTAGGGTTTTTATGCCTCATCTTGATGTAGATCAAATATACAGAAGCGACACCTCTCCTAAAATCAGGTCAATGCATTCTAGTACCTTTCTATTTATTGATATGCGTTATTTTGCATCATAATGATGGTGGGTTTTTGGAGAGACAGGTATGAACACAAGTGCGCAAACGGTCAGATGGTGGAAGGCGTCTTCGCCCAACACTGCCGTGGCCAGTCCCATGGTCACAATCACCATCGACGGCAGGGATATTGAAGCACCCGAGGGTGCTTCGCTGCTGTCCGCGGCCACGGCAGCAGGCATCTACATTCCTTCTCTGTGCGCCCACCCCGACCTGCCCCCCTCCTGCCAGCGCGGCGCCGGGGACTCCGGCTGCAATCTCTGCGTCGTGGAAATCGCAGGCACCTCGGGCATGCGAACCTCCTGCTCGGTTGCCGTGCAGGCAGGCATGAGCGTCACCACCCAGTCGCCAGCCATCGACAAGCTGCGCAAGGAGCGCATTGCCAAAACCCTCGGTAACCACCCGCACAACTGCCTCACCTGTCCGCAGCGTGAAGGCTGCAGCCGCACCACCTGCTCCTTCGGCAACCCGGTCGAGCAGCGCTGCTGTTCAATCTTCCACACCTGCGAACTGCGCAAGGTGTCCGACTACATCGGCATTCCGGCCACGACGCCGAACTACAAGCACATCCAGCTGCCGGTCATCAAGAACGAGCCCTTCTACGACCGCGACTACAACCTCTGCATCGACTGCCGCCGCTGCCTGGTGGCCTGCAACGAGGTGCGCGGGGTCGGCTGCCTCGAAGTCAAGGAAACCGAGGGGCGTAAATGGGTCGGCACCATCGCGCCGACGCTGATCGAATCCGGCTGCAAGTTCTGCTCCGCCTGCGTCACCGTCTGCCCCACCGGCGCCCTGATGGATCGCACCCTCGACGTGGCGCGCAAGGAAGAATCGCAGGTACCGTGCAAGCACACCTGCCCGGCCGGCATCGACGTGCCGCGCTACGTGCAACTGGTCGGTCTCGGCAAATATTCGGAGGCCGTGGCCGTGGTGCGCGAGAAGCTGCCCTTCCCCGGCATCCTCGGCCGCGCCTGTTTCTCGCCCTGCGAGTCGGCCTGCCGCCGCAAGCACCTCGACGAGCCGATTTCCATCCGCAGCCTGAAGCGCATCGCCGCCGACAACGACACCGGCCTGTGGCGCCAGTACTCGAAGCAGCTGCCGCCGACGGGCAAGAAGGCCGCCATCATCGGCGCCGGCCCGGCCGGACTTACGGCGGCCTACTACCTGGCCAAGAAAGGCCACGCCGTCACCGTGTTCGACGCCCTGCCCGCCGCCGGCGGCATGGCGCGCTACGGCATCCCCTCCTACCGCGTGCCGCTCGACGTCATCGACAACGAAGTCGCCGAAGTGACCAAGCTCGGCGTGGAGATTCGCTACAACACGCGCGTCGAGAAGATCGACGAGTTGTTTTCGCAGGGCCATGAGGCCGTCTTCATCGGCATTGGCGCCCAGGGTGGCGACAAGCTCGGCCTGCCCGGCGACAGTCTGCCCAACGTGGTCGACAGCCCGACCTTCCTGCGCGCCGCGACGCTTGGCCTGATCGGCACGCCGGACACCGACATCGTCATCGGCAAGCGCGTCGCCGTCATCGGCGGCGGCAACGTCGCCACCGACAACGCGCGTACCGCGCGCCGCCTCGGTGCCGACGTGGTCGACATGGTGTATCGCCGCACGCGCGAGGAAATGCCGGCGCGCGACGACGAAGTGCAGGGTTGCGAGGAGGAAGGCGTCAACCTGCGCTTCCTGCTGGCGCCGAAGAAGATCGAGCTGAACGAATCCGGCAGCTCGCGCCTGAAGATCACCTACGCGAAGATGGAACTGGGCGAACCCGACGCCTCCGGCCGCCGCCGCCCGGTGGAAATCGCCGGCAGCGAATTCACCGAGGACGTCGACCTGGTCATCGCCGCCATCGGCCAGTACCCGAAGAAGTACGAGGGCTTCGGCGTGCAGACCAACGACAAGGGCCGCATCACCGTGCGTGCCGATTCCATGTTGACCTCCAAGCCGGGCGTGTATGCCGGCGGCGACTGCGTGCTCGGCCCCTCGACGCTGATCGAATCCGTCGCCCAGGGCCGCATCGCCGCGGCCGCCATCGATAGTCAGCTCGGGGGAGACGGCGACATCGAGGAGAAACTGCTGCCCGACTGGGACACCGACCCGCACATCGGTCGCGACGAGGGCTTCAACCAGGTCAAGCGCCTCCATCCGGTCTTCATCGACCCGGCCAAGCGCAACAACTGGAACGAAGTCGAACTCGGCTTCACCGACGCGACGGCGCGCGCCGAGGCGCTGCGCTGCCTCAAGTGCAACCTGGCGGCGAAGATCGAGGACATGGTGCTGCCGCCCGAGTCCTGGCTGGAGCTGAACGAGGTCAACGTCGCCGGCGTCATCGCAGAATCCGGCGTCTACCAGCTGCTCGACGCGGACAAGCAAATATTGGTGATCAAGGGCGTGGAGAACCTGCGCGAAGCCCTCGAAGCGATGCTCGACAAGGCCGATATCGCCAAATTCTTCGTCGTCGAGGAGGCGCCCTTCTTCAGCCAGCGGGAAAACCAGCTGGTACAGGCCTACATGGAGCAGTACGGCAAGATGCCTCCAGGCGTCGGCGCCGACGAGATGGACGATCTGTTCTAAGCGATCACAAAGAGGGAAAACATGGAGTCATTCAAGTTCTTGAACTACTCGGTCGCCGATGCCCTGGCGACCATCACCATCAATCGCCCGCCGCACAATGTGCTCGACATCGCCTTGATGGAGGAGCTGAACCGCGCACTCGACATTGCCGCGCAGGAGGAGTCGGCCAAGCTGCTGATGATCACCGCCGCCGGCGAGAAGGTGTTTTCCGCCGGCGTCGACGTCATGGACCACACGCCGGACAAGGTCGTGCAGATGATCGACGTCTTCCACGGCATCCTCAAGCGGCTGATGGTGTTCCCGCTGCCGACGGTGGCGGCGCTCAACGGCTCGGCCATGGGCGGCGGCTGCGAACTGGCGCTCGCCTGCGACATGGCGGTGGCCACCGAGGAGACGAAGATCGGCCAGCCGGAAATCAAGCTGGGCGTCTTTCCGCCCATCGCCGCGATCCTCATGCCACGCATCATCTCGCTGCCCAAGGTGATGGAGCTCCTGCTCGGCGGCGGCCTCATCAGTGCCAACGAGGCGCTGAATCTCGGCCTGCTCAACCGCGTCTTCCCGCGCGCCAGCTTCGCCCAGGACACGCGCGCCTTCCTCGACCAGTTCCTCGGCCTGTCGCGCGTGGCGCTGATGTACACCAAGAAGGCGGTGCGCGAAGCGGCCGGCAAGCCCTTCTTCGAGGCGCTGTTCACCGTCGAGCAGATCTACCTGAAGGACCTGATGGCCACCGCCGACGCCGTCGAAGGCCTGAACTCCTTCATGGAAAAGCGCAAGCCGGTGTGGAAGAACAAATAAAACCGCAGCACGTACTGGAGACACAATGATTCCGAAAACCATCCACACCTGGCAGATGGCCGAGCCAGGCAAGCTCGTGCGCACGGAGATTCCGATGCCGGCGCTCGGCCCCGGCGAAGCCCTCGTCGAGATCCGCGGCTGCGGCGTCTGCCACACCGATCTGTCCTACTTCTACATGGGCGTGCCCACCGTGCAGAAGCCGCCGCTCTCGCTCGGCCACGAAATTTCCGGCGTCGTCGTCGCCAGCGACGAGCCGCTCATGGTCGGCAAGGAAGTCATCATCCCGGCGGTGCTGCCCTGCAACGCCTGCGAAATCTGCAAGTCCGGCCGCGGCAACCGCTGCCTCTCGCAGAAGATGCCGGGCAACTCGATGGGCATCTACGGCGGCTACTCCAGCCACATCCCCGTGCCCGCCAAGGACCTGTGCGTGGTGCATGACCGCAAGAATATTCCCCTCGAGCACCTGTCGGTGGTGGCGGACGCCGTCACCACGCCTTACCAGGCCGCCATCCGGGCCGACCTCAAGCAGGACGACCTGGTCATCGTCATCGGCGCGGCCGGCGGCGTCGGCAGCTTCATGACGCAGACCGCCAAGGGCTTCGGCGCCAAGGTGGTGATCGGCATCGACATCAACGACGAGAAGCTCGAGTTCATGAAGGGCTACGGCGCCGACGCCGTCATCAACCCGAAGGGCAAGAGCGCCAAGGAAGTGAAGGAACTCTTCAAGGCCATCTGCAAGGAGAAGGGCGTGCCGTCGGCCTACGGCTGGAAGATCTTCGAAGTCACCGGCACCAAGCCCGGCCAGGAACTGGCGCTGTCCCTGCTCTCCTTTGTCGGCACCCTCGTCATCGTCGGCTACGGCACGGACGAGACCTCCTACATGCTGTCGAAGCTGATGGCCTTCGATGCGCAGCTGATCGGCACCTGGGGCTGCCTGCCCTCCTACTATCCGCTGGTGCTCGACATGTGCGTCGACGGCCGGATCGCCCTCGAGCCCTTCGTCGAGACGCGCCCGATGAGCCAGATCGAACAGGTCTTCGATGAAGCCCACCATGGCAAGCTGAAGAAGCGCGTCATCCTCACCCCCGATTTCTGAACCCACACACATCAGGAGAAACAACATGGCACTGGAATGGCTGCGCAGGGACAACGAACTGAAGGATCACCAGCTCTTCGACAACTCGCACTTCGGCAAGGATGCGCCGACGGTGGTCTATGAAGAACGTCCAGTCACGGACGACAAGGGCCAGGCGGTGGCCGGCCTCTTCTCGGCCTGGATCTGGCTGAACAACCCGTCGCAATACAACTCCTACACCACCGAGATGGTGAAAGGCGTCATCGCCGGCTTCCAGAAAGCCTCGAGCGACCGCCGCATCGTCGCCGTGGTGTTCACCGCGGTCGGCGACAAGGCCTTCTGCACCGGCGGCAACACCGCCGAGTATTCCGCCTACTACTCGAAGCGGCCGAACGAGTACGGCGAGTACATGGACCTCTTCAACGCCATGGTGGACGGCATCCTCAACTGCAAGAAGCCGGTCATCTGCCGCGTCAACGGCATGCGCGTCGCCGGCGGCCAGGAAATCGGCATGGCCACCGACCTGACCATCTCCTCCGACCTCGCCATCTACGGCCAGGCCGGCCCCAAGCACGGCTCGGCGCCGGACGGCGGCTCGACCGACTTCCTGCCCTGGTTCCTCAACATGGAGGACGCCATGTACAACTGCGTCTCCTGCGAGACCTGGAGCGCCTACAAGATGAAGGCCAAGAACCTGCTCACCAAGGTCGTGCCGGTGCTGAAGAAGGACGGCAAGTGGGTACGCAACCCGCTGGTGCGCACCGACACCTATGTCGACGACGGCGAGATTGTCTACGGTGAAGCCGTATCGAAGGAGGAAGTAGCCAAGGCCAAGGAACTGATGGGCCAATGCACCATCGACTTCGAACTGCTGGACAAGGCCGTCAACGACATCATCTGGAAGTTTTCCAACCTGTTTCCGCACTGCCTGATCAAGTCCATCGAGGGCATCCGTGCCAAGAAGAAGTTCTTCTGGGACCAGGCTAAGCTGCCCAACCGCCACTGGCTGGCGGCCAACATGAACCACGAGGCCTGGCTGGGCTTCAACGCCTTCGATGCCAAGAAGGTCACCGGCAAGGACGTCATCGACTTCATCAAGTATCGCCAGCTGGTTGCTGAAGGTGCGGTATTCGACGAGAAGTTCGCCGAGCAGGTGCTGGCCAAGCCGAAGGGCTGATTGAACGGGAGCCCGCCCAGGCGGGCTCTTTTTGCACTACCACACGCCGGAGCATTGACTCGCCAGGCACCAATGTATACAGTATCCACAGAAGTCCGAAGCACAGGAGAAACGCAATGACCCGACCCGGCGAACTCAAGCTCAAGCATCTCTTCCAGCCCGGCCAATTCGGCAGGTTCAAGACCAAGAACATGGTCAAGTACGGCGCCTGTTGCGTCTCCAACTACAACACCCGCGACGGCTTCATCACACCGCGCGAACTGGCAAGGATGCGTGTCATCGCCGCCACCGGTTGCGGCATCATCACCAACCAGGGCGCCTACCCGGACCCGCTCGGCGAGGGCAAGTCCTACTTCCGCCAGGTGGCGATCTTCGACGACAAGTTCCTGCCGCAGTTCGAGACCATCGCCCAGTACATCCACGACGGCGGCGCGGTGGCCATCCAGCAGATCCTCCATGCCGGCCGCTACGGCGGCATCGACCTCGGCTACTGCGTGCAGCCTTCCGTGGTGCCGCAGACCCTGCCGCACTTCCGCCCGCCGCGCGAACTGACCAAGGAGCAGATCAAGGCCGTCGTGCAGCAGCATGCCGACGCCGCCAAACGCTCCATCCGCGCCGGCTTCGACGGCACCGAAGTCACCAGCTTCATGGGCTACCTGCTGGCCAACTTCAATTCCGGCTTCACCAACCAGCGCACGGACGAATACGGCGGCTCGATCGAGAATCGCGGCCGCTTCATGCGCGAGCTGATCGACGCCATCAAGCAGGCCACCCCCGAGCATCCGCTGGTGATCCGCCTGAACGGCGCCGAACTGATGGACCGCTGGGGCGGCAACAGCGAGGACGACTGTTTCGAACTCATGCAGCAGGCCGTGGATACCGGCGTGGACATGATCTCCGTTACGGTGGGCTGGCAGGAAGCGCCGGAATCCTCCATCGGCCGCGACGTGCCGCCCGGCCACTGGAACTACCTCTCGGCCAAGGCCAAGAAGCTTTTTCCGAACACCCTCATCACCTTCGGCAACCGCCTGCCGGATCCGGTCATGGCCGACCAGTGCATCAAGGACGGCGTGTTCGATTACTGGGAAGTCTGCCGGCCCATGCTGGCCGATCCGGAACTCATCCACAAGGCCGCCGACGATCGCCTGGACGAGGTGCGCCGCTGCATCGGCTCATTGAATTGCCTGTCGCGACTGTTCCGCGACCTGCCCTACACCTGCGCCATGAATCCGGCGCTGGGCCATGAAGTCGAACCCGAATACGCCATCACCGAGGCGGCGGTGAAGAAGAAGATCATGATCATCGGCGCCGGCCCGGCCGGGCTGGAGGCCGCCATCACCGCCAAGCGGCGCGGCCATGACGTCACCATCTATGAGAAGAGCGACAAGATCGGCGGCAACCTGCTCGGCTACGCCGGCAACGACCTGGCCCGGCCCGACGACCTGTTCAGCGTGATCCGCTACTACGAAACCATGATCAAGAAGATGGGCATCGAGGTCCGCTTCAACACCGAAGCCAACGCCAAGTTCATGCGCAGCGTGCTGCATCAGTACGACGTCTGCCTCGTCGCGGCGGGCGCGCGCACCGATATGGCGGCCTACCGGCACATCGACGGCCATGACACCCTGGTCGATGCGCTGGACGTGGCCAAAGGCATAGTCAAGCCGGGCAAGCGCATCGTCATGATCGGCGGCGGCAAGATCGGCCTGACGCTGGCCGAATCCCTCAAGAAGCAGGGCCACGACGTGGTCATCGTGGAAGAGGAAAAGCGCATCGCCGGCGACGTCATGCCCTCCTTCAAGTGGCGCCACAGCGCCTGGATCGAGGAACTCGAGATCCGCACGCTGACGTCTTCGCAGCTCATAGCCATCACCGACGACGGCGCACGGGTGAAGAATTCCAAGGGTGAGGAGACCTTCCTGCCGGCGGACACGATCATCGTTTCAGGGCCGCGCAAGCCCAACCACGACCTCTTCAACGAGTTCCAGTGGATGGTCGACGAACTGCACGGCGCCGGCGACACGGTGATTGCCCGCGGACTCGACGCAGCCATCCACGAAGGCTATCGACTCGGCTGCCGGATTTAAGCGGTCATGATGGGAAACCGGGCCATTGCTGCGTCTTTACACGCTCGGCGTGCGTGTATACAGTATCCACTGCACAGACCCGATTCCGGGGTTCCATTCTGTTGTGGAGGTATGCCCTTGGTTTCCACTATCAAGCCGCTTCAACGCCCCCTTGCCCTGGGCGATCAGGTTTATCAGACGCTGCGCACGCACCTGCGGGAAGGCACCATCGTCACGGGGCAACCCCTGCAGGAAGTCCAACTGGCGGAAAAACTCGGCGTCTCCCGCACGCCCGTGCGCGAGGCACTGACGCGCCTGGCCAGCGAGGGACTGCTCGCCTCCGACGGCCGCAGCTTCGTCGTGCCCTCGCTGACCTTGAACGATGTCGACGACATCTACGAGGTGCGCTTCCTCATCGAGCCGGCGGCCTTGCGCCGCGTCGCCGAGCTCACGACCGACCCGGCCGTGCGCGCGCCGATCGATGAGGCCCTGGCTGCCGCCAACGCCGCCTTCAAGGCCGGCGATGCCGACGCCTTCCGCGAAGCCAACATCCGCTTCCGCAATGCCTGGAAGGACCTGGTGCCGAACCGCCGCCTGGTGCGCGCCATCGAACAATACGCCGACCACATGCTGCGCATCCGCGCCCTCACCCTGGGCGACCCGAAGATCCGCAGCATCGTCATCAAGGGCCTCAGGCGCATCGCCGAGGCGCTGGCCGCCGGCGACGGCGATGCCGCCGCCGCCGCCATGCGCGACCACCTGGGCGAGGCGAAGCGCGCCTTCATCATCGCCACAGGACTGGCCCTACCCGAAACCGAATGAACGACAGGAATCCGACATGAGCTACAAGGCCGAAATCCCCTACGGCGCCTACTGGAGCACGCCCTTCGCCCGATGGCAGGGCAGCTTCGCCAACCTGCACAGCATCGAGTTCGCCGCCCACGTGGCGAAGACCGAACTGGCCAAGCGCAAGATCGACCCGAAGGTATTCGATTACGGCGCGCTCGGCTTTTCCGTGCCGCAGAAGCATTCCTTCTACGGCCTGCCCTGGCTCACCGGTCTCGTCGGTGCCGGTCAGGCCGGCGGCCCCACCCTGATGCAGGCCTGCGCCACCGGCGTGCGCACCCTGCTCGCCGCGGTGCAGGAAATAGAAGTCAGCCTCTGCAGCACGGCGCTGGTGATCAACTGCGACCGCACCTCCAACGGCCCGCACCTCTACTACCCGAACCCGAAGGGTCCGGGCGGCACCGGCGTCGCCGAAGACTGGGTCATGGACAACTTCGGCTGCGACCCGCTCGGCCGCCATTCCATGCTGCAGACGGCGGAAAACGTGGCGAAGAAGCACAACATCGGCACCGCCGAGCAGCACGAGGTCGTGCTCCGCCGCGAAGCGCAATACCGCGAGGCGCTGGCGAACGACGCCGCCTTCCTCAAACGTTTCATGACCCTGCCCTTCGACGTGCCGGCGCCGAACTACAAGAAAACCATCGTTACGCTGACGGGTGACGAGGGCATCAACCATTCCACCGCCGAAGGCCTGGCCAAGCTCAAGCCGGTCATGGACGGTGGCACGGTCACCTTCGGCGGCCAGACGCACCCGGCCGACGGCAACGCGGCCCTCGTCGTCACCACGCGCGAAAAAGCGCGCGAACTGTCGACAGACCCGAAGATCGCCATCCGCCTGCATGGCTTCGGCCTCGCCCGTGCCGCGCTCGCCCACATGCCCGAGGCCACCGTGCCGGCGGCGCAGCAGGCCCTCGCACAGGCCGGCAAGGCAGTCAAGGACATGGCGGCTATCAAGACGCACAACCCCTTCGCCATCAACGACATCTTTTTCGCCCGCCAAACCGGCGCCAACCTGATGTCGATGAATAATTTCGGCTGCTCCCTCGTCTGGGGCCACCCGCAGGCGCCGATGGGCACGCGGGCGATCATCGAAGTGATCGAGGAACTGGCGCAGCGCGGCGGCGGTTTCGGGCTGTTCACCGGCTGTGCGGCGGGCGACACGGCGATGGCCGTCGTGCTCGAAGTGACCGGCGCCTGAATCGGGTATCGGAGCAGCAGATGAATCTGGCCGAGTGGATCGACCACAATGCCGGGCTGACGCCCGACAAGGCAGCCATTCGCTTTCCCGGTCGCGATCTCTCCTATGCCGTCCTGGCGGCGCTGATAGACAGATTTGCCGCAGCCCTGTCGTCTGGCGGCGTGAAGCGTGGCGATTGCGTGGCCTACCTCGGCTACAACAGCCCGGAAATGCTGGCGTTGCTTTTCGCCTGCGCCCGGATCGGCACCCTCTTCATGCCGCTCAACTGGCGCCTGGCCGCGCCCGAGCATCGGCAGATGCTGGAAGACTGCCCCCCAAGTGTGCTGTTCGTCGAGCCTCCCTTCATCGCCCAAATGACCGAAGGAAATCCCTCTGGGACGGAAACTTACCGGCCGGCGCTCGGCGGCATCATGCTCGTCGCCATGGGCCCGGCGCAGGAAGGCTGGGTCGGCTGCGACGATTTCCTGGCACGCACCGCCGGACACGCGCCGCGCGATCCGGGCGTCGATGCGCAGGCGCCCCTGCTCATCTGCTACACCTCGGGCTCGACCGGCAAGCCCAAGGGCGTGCTGCTGACGCAGGATGCCCTGCTCTGGAATGCCGCCAACAGCGCCGACATGCACGACCTGTCGGCGAGCGACAGGATTCTCACCACGCTGCCGCTGTTCCATGTCGGTGGCCTCAACAACCAGACCACGCCGGCCCTCGCCGCCGGCTGCACCGTGGTGCTGCATCCGAAGTTCGACGTCGACGCGACTTTCGATGCCATCGAACGCGAGCACATCACGCTGACCGTGCTGGTGCCGGCACAGCTCGACATGATGATGTCGCACCCGCGCTGGGAAACCGCGGACCTCTCCAGCCTGCGCTCGATCACCACCGGCTCGACCATCGTCCCGGAGCGGCTGATCCACGCCGTGCATTCCCGGGGAGTGCCGCTGATCCAGGTCTACGGCTCCACCGAAACCTGTCCCATCGCGGTCTACCTCAAAGTCCAGGATGCCGAACGCAAGGCCGGTTCGGCAGGCAAGCCCGCCCGACACTGCCGCCTGCGCATCGCCGACGATCTCGGCAAGGATGTCCCGCAGGGCACCACCGGCGAGATCCTCATCCAGGGCCACAACGTGATGGCCGGTTACTGGAATGCGCCCGAGGCGACCGCCGCGGTCCTGCAAAACGGCTGGTTCCACACCGGCGACATGGGCCATCTGGACGCCGAAGGCTATCTCTATGTCGATGGCCGCAGGAAGGAAATGATCATTTCCGGCGGCGAGAACATTTATCCGGCCGAGATCGAGAATGTCCTGCTCGAGAGCCCGGACATCGCCGAGGCCTCGGTCGTCGGCCGCGCCGACGCGCGCTGGGGCGAGATCGTCGTCGCCGTGGTGGCGCCGAAGGACGGCCGCAGCCTCAGCGCCGAGCAGGTCCTCAAGCTGCTGGATGGCCGCATTGCCCGTTTCAAGCATCCCAAGGAGGTCGTCTTCGTCGGCCAGCTGCCAAAGACCGCCCTGGGCAAGATACGCAAGGACGACGTGCGTCGCATGGTCGCCCATGAAGCAACAGCCTGAAAGAAAACACATGCCAATGCACACGGAGTCCACTTCATGGCGCTAAAAATCGGAATCGACGTCGGCGGCACCTTCACCGACTTCGTCGTCACGCGCGACGACGCCGAACCGGCAATCTTCAAGACGCTGTCGACGCCGTCGGACCCCTCCATCGCCGTGGTCAACGGCCTCACCGACATTGCCGCCAGCATGAATCCGCCGCTGTCGCTGGAGGCCTTCGCGCCGACCATCGACACCATCGTGCACGGTACGACGGTCACCACCAACGCCACGCTGACCGGCACCGGCGCGAAGTGCGGACTCCTCACCACCGAGGGGGTGCGCGATGCGCTGGAGATGCGCCGCGGCATCCGCGAGGAGCAGTACAACAACCGCTACACCAACGTGAAGCCGCTGGTGCCGCGCTACCTGCGCGCCGGCATCAAGGGCCGCCTCGACCGCGTCGGACGGGAAACCGCCCCGCTCGACCTGGACGGTGTCATACAGGCCATCGGATTGTTCAAGCAGGAGGGCGTGCAGGCGGTCTCCATCTGCTTCATGAACTCCTTCGCCAACCCCGCGCACGAGCAGGCGGCAGCGGAACTCGTGCGGGCCGAGATGCCGGGCGCCTACCTGTCGGTGTCCACCGACCTGCTGCCCTCGATCCGCTTCTACGAGCGCGTCAGCA
>JADJBM010000008.1 GCA_016703785.1 Betaproteobacteria bacterium | reverse complement strand
GTGGGCGGCGACGAAGCAGTTCGTCCTTCGACGGGAAGTGGTGGTACGACCGAGCCGGGCTGGATGCCGGCGGCCTGGGCGATGTCGCGGATGGAGGTGCGGGCGAACCCCTGCGGTTGAACTCGCGCACGGCCACCGCCAGCAGGTGCTCGCGCGCCATCAGCGGCGCTTCCCCGTCGATATGCCGCCGCGGCGCATCGATGCGCCCGAGCGCCGGCCTTCTGCGCGGTGCGTGAGGCGCGCCGCGCCCAGCTTCTTCAGCGGCCGGCGCGCTTGGCGGCGGTTTCCAGGCCGTGGCGCTGCCAGATCCAGCGCACGCCGGCGGCGGAGACCTTGAGTCCCTTTTTCACCATGGCTTCGGCCACGCGCGCCTGCCCCCATTCCGGCTGCTCGTGGGCGTGGCGCAGCACGGCGCGCTCGACTTCCTGGCGGCGATTGGCGGGAGTGCGGGCCTTGGCCATGGCGCCACTCTAGCGCAAACTAACTAACCAAACAACCGTTTGACAAAGTTAGTATTCGCGGCGTATGGTGATGTGCGTCTGGGCTCATACGACCGCGGACAAACACGCCAATAGAGGAGGAGACAAATGCAGATCCGCAAGCTTGCCCTTTGCTGTCCACGCTTGTGCGCCGCCAGCCGGGCCGTGGCCGACATCACCGTCGGCGTCAGCGTGTCGGTACCGGCCCCGGCGCCTCCTGGGCATCCCGGAGAAGAACACCTTGCCCTGCCGCAGACCATTGCCGGCGAAAAAGGTGGAATGGAGTCGTGCTCGACGACGCCACCGACCCCACGCCGGCGGTGAAGAACGCCCGCAAGATGATCGTTTCGAGGACAAGGCCGACGTCCTGATCGCCGCCACCGCCACGCCGACCTCGATGGCGATCCTCGAGGCCTTCGAGACGAAGACCCGGCAGATCGCCATGGCGCTGGTGCCGCCGGCGGGCGAGAAATCGGCCTGGATCTTCTCGACGCCGCAGAATCTCGGCCTGATGGCCACCGCCATCTGCCGATCACATGGCGGCGAACGGCGTGAAGACGATCGGCTTCATCGGCTATGCCGATCCCTACGGCGAATTATGGCTGAAGGCCATGCAGGGCGCGGCCGACGCGAAGGGCATCAAGGTTACCGCCGTCGAGCGCTACCAGCGCAACGACACCAGCGTCACCGGCCAGGCGCTCAAGCTGCTGGCGGCCAACCCCGATGCGGTGCTCGTCGCCGGATCCGGCACGCCCGCCGTGCTGCCGCAGTCGACGCTGGTCGAGCGCGGCTACAAGGGCAAGTTCTACCAGACGCACGGCATCGCCAACCGCGACTTCCTGCGCGTCGGCGGCAAGAACGTCGAGGCACCGTCTTCCCGGTCGGCCTGATGCTGCTGGCGAGCAGTTGCCGGACTCGCACCCGTCGAAGAAGCCGGCGCTCGACTACGTCAAGCTCTACGAGGGCGCCCACGGCCCGAACAGCCGCAGCACCTTCGGCGCGCACGCCTACGACGCCTTCCTGCTGCTCACCCGCGCCGTGCCGGAAGCGATGAAGAAGGCCAAGCCGGGCACGCCGGAGTTCCGCGTGGCGCTGCGCGATGCGCTGGAGAACGTCAAGGAGTTGCCCGCCGCCCACGGCGTGTTCAGCATGTCGCCGACCAACCACAACGGCTTCGATGCCCGCGCGGCGGTAATGGCGACGGTGGCCAATGGCGACTGGAAGCTGCTGAAGTGAGCAAGGCGCCGTTTGCCAGCCTGCGCTTCGCGCCGGCAGCGGTCGAGGTTGAGCGGCGCGGCGATGGCGTGCTGGTGCTGCGCTCGCCGCAGCAACTTCAGCCCTACGCGCGCTGCCTCGGCGAGCATCTCGAGCGCTGGGCGCGCGAGGCGCCGGAGCGCTGCTTCCTTGCCGAGCGCGCCGGCGCCGACTGGCGCAGGCTGACTTTCGGCGAGGCCCTGACCCAGGCGCGTGCCATCGGCGCCGCGCTGCTGGCGCGCGGCCTGTCGGCGGAGCGGCCGGCGATGGTGCTGTCCGACAATTCCATCGACCACGCCCTGCTGATGCTCGGTGCGATGCACGTCGGCGTGCCGGTGGCGCCGGTCTCGCCGGCGTATTCGCTGATGTCGAAGGACTGCGCCAAGGTGAAGGGCATCGCCGGCCTGCTCAAACCCGGCCTGGTGTATGCCGCCGACGGGGCGAAGTTCGCCGGCGTGCTCCAGGCGGTCGACTTCGGCGGCGCCGAGATCGTGCTCGGCGCCAACCCGCCGGCCGGGCTGAAATGGAGCCCTTCAGCGAACTGCTGCAGCAGAAGGCGGGCGCCGAGGTGGATCGCGCCTTCGCCGCCGTCGGCCCCGACACGATCGCGAAATTCCTGTTCACCTCCGGCTCCACGGGCGAGCCGAAGGGCGTCATCAACACCCAGCGCATGCTCTGCTCGAACCAGCAGGCGATCATCCAGGCCTGGCCCTTCTTGAAGGAAAGGCCGCCGGTGATCGTGGACTGGCTGCCGTGGAACCATACCTTCGGCGGCAACCACAACTTCAACATCGCGCTCGCCAACGGCGGCACGCTTTACATCGACGAGGGCAAGCCGGTCCCCGGACTGATCGAGAAGACCGTGGCGACCCTGCGTGAAGTGTCGCCGACGATCTATTTCAATGTTCCGCGCGGCTACGACGCGCTGATTCCCTTTCTAGAAAGGGACGAAGCCCTGCGCAAGCGCTTCTTCGCGATTTGCAGATGATCTTCTACGCCGCCGCCGCCCTGCCGCAGAACCTGTGGGAGAAGTTGGAGGACCTCTCGGTCCGCGAGCGCGGCCGGCGCACAGTGATGATTTCATCCTGGGGCGCGACCGAAACCGCGCCGATGGTGACGGCCGTTCATTACCAGATCGAGCGTGCCGGCGTTATCGGCCTGCCGGCCCCCGGCACGGAGCTGAAGATGGTGCCCAACCAGGGCAAGCTGGAGCTGCGCGTGCGCGGGCCCAACGTCACGCCCGGCTACTGGAAGCGGCCGGACCTGACGCGTGAAGCCTTCGACGAGGAGGGCTTCTACCGCATCGGCGACGCCGGCCGCTTCGCCGACCCCGACGATCCGGTGAAGGGCATCGAATTCGACGGCCGCATCGCAGAGGACTTCAAGCTGATGAGTGGCGTCTGGGTGCATGTCGGCGCGCTGCGGGTGAAGGCGCTGGCGGCGCTGGCCCCGCTGGCGCAGGACATCGTCGTCGCCGGCCACGACCGCGAGGAGGTGGGCTTCCTCGTCTTCGCCAATCCGGCCGGTTGCCGCAGCCTTTGCCCCGACCTTCCGGCGGACGTGCCGCTGGAGCAGGTGCTGGCCGACCCGCGTGTCATCGCGCACGTGCGCGACGGCATGGCGAGGCTGAAGCAGGAGGGCGGCGGCAGCTCCACCTACGCCACCCGTGCGCTGCTGATGGCCGAACCGCCGTCCATCGACGCCAACGAGATCACCGACAAGGGCTACATCAACCAGCGCGCGGTGCTGACGCGCCGCGCCGCGCTGGTCGAACGCCTGTATGCGGAGGTTCCGGGCGCCGCAGTGATCAGTCTCTAAAAGTCAGTCCCCGCGAGACGGCGACAAACCTCCGCCGCACGGAGGCCGGAGACCTTTGACCGGATTTTTTATCAGGAGCCACGAAATGAGCGAAGTTGTGAATGCTTCAATGCAGGGGGAGATCGCCGTCGTCACGGTCGACAGTCCCCCGGTGAACACCTTGTCCCGCGACGTGCGCGCTGGGCTGAAGGAATGCTTCACTTCCCTGCGCGGCAGGCCTGAGGTGAAGGCCGTGGTGCTCGCCTGCGCCGGCCGCACCTTTCTTTCCGGCGGCGACATGCGCGAGTTCGACACCGGCGTGCTCGAGCCCGGCTACCACGAGGTGCTGCGCCTGATCGAGGACACCGACGTGCCGGTGGTTGCCGCACTTTACGGCACGGTGATGGGCGGCGGCGTCGAGACCGCCATCGCCTGCCACTACCGCGTTGCCCAGGAGGGGACGAAATTCGGCCTGCCGGAGATCACGCTGGGCATCATCCCCGGCGCCGGCGGCACGCAGCGCATGCCGCGCCTGATCGGCCTGGAGCCGGCGCTCGACATGATGCTGTCCGGCAAGCCGCTCAGCGTGGCCGACGCGCAGAAAGTCGGTCTGGTGGATGCGGCGGCCGACGGCGACGTCACCGCCGCGGCGATCGCCTATGCGCGCGAACTCGTTGCCGCGGGCAAGGGTCCGCGCCGCACGCGCGAGAGCTGTCGCCGGCGGCGAGAAGGCCGGTGAAATCATTGCCGCCCGCCGCGCCCAGCTTGGCAAGACGTTCAGGAACCGCAATTCGCCGAATGTCCTGCTCGATGCCGTGCAGGCTGCGGTCGACAAGCCCTTCGACGAAGGCATCGCCTACGAGCGCAGCCTGTCGAGCCAGGTCGAGCGCGCCCGTCGAGGCCGCGCCTTCCGCCACCTCTTCTTCTCCGAGCGCGAGCTGCGCAGGATTCCGGGACTGCCGGCCGACGTGAAATCGCGCAAGGTGGCGAAGGTCGGCATCGTCGGCGCCGGCACCATGGGCGGCGGCATCAGCATGTGCTTCGCCAACGCCGGCATTCCGGTGACCATCGTCGACGCGGCGCAGGCCAACCTGGATCGCGGCCTGGCCACCATCCGCAAGAACTACGAGCGCTCGGTGTCGCGCGGCAGCCTGAAGCCGGAGCAGATGGAACAGCGCCTGGCGCTGATTGCGCCGTCGCTCGACTACGCCGCCCTGGCCGATGCCGACCTGATCGTCGAGGCGGTGTTCGAGAACATGGCGCTGAAGCAGGAGATCTTCGCGAAACTCGATGCCGTGGCCAGGCCCGGGGCGATCCTCGGCACCAACACGTCCACGCTGGACATCGACGAGATCGCCGCCGTGACGAAGCGGCCGCAGGACGTCATCGGCCTGCACTTCTTCAGTCCTGCCAACGTCATGCAGCTGCTGAGATCGTGCAGTGCGCGAAAACCGCGCCGGACGTGGTGATGACCGCGCTCGACGTGGCCAAGACGATCAAGAAGGTCGGTGTGGTGGCCAAGGTCTGCTACGGCTTCATCGGCAACCGCATGATGGACCCGTACGGCCGCGAGGCCGAGCGCTGCGTGATGGAAGGCGCCACGCCGGCGGACGTCGACGGCGCGCTGGAGGACTTCGGCATGGCCATGGGCATCCTCGCCGTGTACGACATGGCCGGCATCGACATCGGCCATCTCACGCGCGTCGCGCGTGCCCACCTGCTGCCGAAGGACCCGACCTTCTACCGGCCGACGGCGCTGCTCACCGAGCGCGGCTGGCTCGGCCAGAAGTCCGGCCGCGGCTACTACCGCTACGACGGTGCCGATCGCAAGCGCACGTCCGACCCCGAGGCCATCGCGATGTTCGCCGAGGAGGCGCAGCGGCTCGGCGTGCCGCAGCGAAAGCCCTCGAAGCAGGAAATCCAGGAGCGCTGCCTCTACGCGATGATCAACGAGGGCGCGCGCATCCTCGAGGAAGGCATTGCCGTCCGCGCTTCCGACATCGACATCGTCTACGCCTCCGGCTACGGCTTCCCGCGCTACCGCGGCGGCCCGATGTTCTACGCCGATACGGTCGGGCTGAAGGTCATCTACGACAAGATCATGGAATTCCAGAATACCCTCGATCCGCAATACTGGCAGCCGGCGCCGCTGCTGGAAAAGCTGGCCAGGGCCGGCTCCAGCTTCGCCCAATGGCAGGCCGAGAGAAAGGTGTAGGCATCATGGCAAACGCATTCATCCCCTACGGCAGCTACTGGTCCACGCCCTTCGCCAAGTGGCAGGGCGCGCTGGCCAACCTGAACAGCATCCGCCTCGCCGCCGAAGTCGGCCGCAGGTTCCTCGAGACGAAGCGCATCCCGAAGGAGCGCATCGACCTCGGCATCCTCGGTATCACCAATCCACAGCCGGGCAGCTTCTACGGCCTGCCCTGGCTCACCGGCATGCTTGGCTTGGAGAGCGTTCCCGGCCCGACGGTGCAGCAGGCCTGCGCCACCAGCGCGCGGGCGCTGCAGATGGCGGCGGCGGAAATCGCCCAGGGCAGCGCCGGCTGCGCCCTCATCGTCTGCGCCGACCGCATGTCCAATGGTCCGGTCGTCTACTATCCGGACGCGACGGCGCCGGGCGGCCGCGGCATCACCGAGAGCTGGACGCTCGACAACTTCGGCCACGATCCCTACGCGAAGAACGCCATGATCGACACGGCGGAGAACGCCTGGCGCGCCTGGGCGTCAGCGCCGGCCGAGCTGAACGAGGTGACGCTGGCCCGCTACGCCCAGTACCAGGCCGCGCTGGCCGACGACCGCGCCTTCCAGCGCCGCTACATGGTCGAGGCGCCGCTCTTCGACTCCGGCTTCCGCAGGCAGACCGGCACGCTGGCCGCCGACGAAGGCATCTTCCCGACTACCGCCGAGGGGTTGGCGAAACTCGCCGGTCAAACCGAACGGCACCCACACCTTCGGCACGCAGACCCATCCGGCCGACGGCAACGCCGGCATGATCGTCACCACGCGCGAACTGGCGCGCGCGCTTTCCGCCGACTCGGCCATCGAGGTCGAGCTGCTCGGCTTCGGCCAGGCGCGCGTCGAGAAGGGCTACATGCCGCTGGCACCGGCGCCCGCCGCGCAGGTGGCGCTGAAGCAGGCCGGCCTCACCATCAAGGACGTCGACGCGGTGAAGTCGCACAACCCCTTCGCCGCCAACGACATCGCCTTTGCCCGCGACACCGGCTTTCCGCTGGGGAAAATGAACAACTACGGCTGCTCGCTGATCTGGGGCCACCCGCAGGGCCCGACCGGCCTGCGCTCGACGATCGAGCTGATCGAGGAGCTCGCCCTGCGCGGCGGCGGCGTCGGCCTGTTCACCGGCTGCGCCGCGGGGGATTCCGGCATGGCGCTGGTGCTGCGGGTCAGGAGGCAGCGCGCAAGTAGCTGCCGGCTTGGCCGTGAACCAGGTTGAAGCTTTAGAGTTAAAATAAATTACAGACAATCAAACACGCCGACGCTCCGTGACCCCCGCTCGCCTGGAATTCGTGGTGGACTTCGCCGACTGCGATCCGGCGCGCATCGTCTTCTATCCACGCTATTTCGACTGGTTCGACCGCGCCACCGAGAACCTGTTTCGCGAGCGCGGCATGGCCTGGCCGCAGCTGTTCGTGCAGTACCGACTGGCGGGCTTTCCCATCGTCGACGCCAACGCAAAGTTCCTCGGGCCCTCGCGCTTCGGCGAGCGCATCGCCATCGAGAGCTGGATCGACGAGTGGCGCAACAAGCTGTTCCTGGTGCGGCACCGCGTGCACAATGCAGGAAAGGTCGTCGTCGAGGGGCACGAACTGCGCGTCTGGGCGCTGCGTGACCCGGCCGACCCCGAGAGCATGAAGGCGGCGCCGGTGCCCGAGGAAATCAAGGCGCGCTTCGAGGCGCCGCTCTAGGAAAACAGAGGAGACGGACATGGAAGACGTTTGGAAGACCAGCCTGCCGCGGCTCAACGAAGCGGCCCCCGATTTTTCCGCGCGCACCACACAGGGGCCACGCAAGCTGGCTGACTACCGCGGCCAGTGGTTGATCCTGTTCTCGCACCCGGCTGACTTCACGCCGGTGCACTTCGGAGATCGTCGCCTTCTCCCGGGCCTACCCGCGTTTCAAGGCCCTCGGCTGCGAGCTGCTGGGGCTGTCGGTCGACAGCACCTTCTCGCACGTCGCCTGGCTGCGCAGCATCCGCGACAATTTCGGCGTCGAGGTGCCGTTTCCCATCGTCGAGGACCAGTCGATGCGCGTGGCCCACGACTACGGCATGATCCAGCACGGCGCCAGCGACACCTCGGCGGTGCGTGCCGCCTTCTTCATCGATCCCGCATTGAAGGTGCGGGCGATGGTGTACTACCCGATGAGCAACGGCCGCTCGGTGGAGGAGTTCCTGCGCATGCTGCAGGCGATGCAGACTTCCGACCAACATGACGTCGCCACCCCCGAAGGCTGGCAGCCCGGCGACAAGGCGGTGCTGCCGCCGCCGGCCACGCTGGCCGAGGCCGACGCCCGCGCGAAACGCAGTCCCGATTCCGTCGACTGGTATTTTTCCAGAACCGAGCTTCCCCGCAAGCCGGCACCGCGGGCGAAGGCGCCGAAAAAGCGCCCGTCCGGGAAATAGGCCCGCCCGTGTCGCCGTACCGGGCGGACTGACTTTAGAGCGCCTAACAGAATGAAACACACGTGCTTGGGCTTTGGCGGCGATGGATGCAAGGCGCGGCGCGCCGCCCGCAGTCATTCTGCGGGCAAGCGCCGCAACGCCGCAGACGCGCCGCCAAAGCCCAACCCGAAGGGGCGTCGGCATTCGGCCGCGGCACGGCGTTGCGCCTCCTTGCTTGGGAATCACCCAAGCGGCGTCGGCGCGCCTTGTTCCGCAGCCGAATGCCTTAGCCGCACGTGCGTTTCATTCTGTTAGGCGCTCTAGTGCGGGCCGCTCAGGCGGCGACGAAGTCGCGCTTCAGGTTCAGCGTCTCCATGAACGAATCGACGCGGTTCTGCGTGCGGCCGAGGTCGAACTCGCGCTCGTCGCCCATGTTGCCTTCGAAGGTCATCACCGGGACGCCCGAAGCGGCCAGGCCCAGGCGGTTCTCCATGATGCCCATGGAGAGGCCCTCGCAGCCGCGGTTCATGTGGATCATGACGCCGTCCACGCCCCAGTGCTTGACGATGTACTTCATCATCTCGGTCTTCAGCGAGGGATCGAAGAAGTGCTGCCACAGCGGCTTCGACAGGTTCCAGTCGGCGTACAGGCGCAGCGCCGTGGCGCGGTCGTTGATCTCGATGCCCTTCTTCCACGGCAGGGTGCGCGGCATCCAGCTGCCGTCCTCGCGCGTCTCCCAGGTGCCTTCCAGGCCGAAGGTGTACAGCGAGCCGATGGAGACGGCGCCGAATTCCTCGAGATAGCGGAAGATCTTCAGGAAGGCCCAGGGCGGCTGCGTGTCGCCTGGCGACGCGGCAGCGCCTGTTAGGTACGGCGGCGATGCCGCGGGCGACGCGGTCATTCACCTCGTCGAGCAGCTCCTGGTAGAAGTCGGCGCACCATTGCGAGGACTTGTGCAGCACCGCCAGCACGTAGAGCGAGTACATC
Organism: Betaproteobacteria bacterium; assembly: GCA_016703785.1. Classification (GTDB taxonomy): domain Bacteria; phylum Pseudomonadota; class Gammaproteobacteria; order Burkholderiales; family Rhodocyclaceae; genus Desulfobacillus. Next base: position 247,808 of record JADJBM010000008.1, on the reverse strand, counting down.
GTCTTCTCGTCGAGCGGGGCAGGGCGCGTCTGGTTGAGCAGGCAGACCTCGGCCCACAGCGAGGTGGCGCGCATCTCGTTCTTCACGGCGCGGATCAGCAGTTCGTCGTCGCATTTGCGCCCGGTGACCTTCTCGACGAACTCGATCGATTCGTGCAGCTGGTTGGTGACGTAGTCGAGGCGGCTCTCGTCGATGTCCTTGTAGGCGCCGATGCTGACGTCGACGTAGAAATCCGGCACGCCCTCATACTTCGAGGCGTGCTGGTACCACTTGGCGTGGGAGCAGCAGATCTGCGTCTGGAAGTTGAAGTCGGGCTTGGGGAACTCGCCGCCGTAGAGGTACTTGTTGAGATGCATGCCGCCCCAGTAGAGGCGCATGTAGGCGCACAGATCGCGGGCGAAGCCGGCGGCTTCGGCCGCGTCCAGGCATTCCTTGGCGAACTTGCGGTCGAAGGCGATGCTGGCGCCATAGGGCTCCCCGGTGAGGGGATGGACGTCGTCGCCGAACGCCGTCGGAATGGCGTCGAAGGACCAGCCGGCGGCGCCCCAGCGGATGCCGCCCTTGTCCTTGGCGCGGGCGTAGTTGATGTAGTACTGCTCGCGCAGTTCCTTGGCCTTCTTCCAGCACTTCAGCGGTTCGGTCGGGTACTTGGCCATGACAATTTCCTTTTCTGATAAATGAATGAACGATCATTCAGGCTTGCGAACAGAGGGGGATCCTGGCCGCGAGGCAAGGATGCTTACCCCTCCGACGGTTGCCGATAGGACGCCAGGGTCTGGCGGGCGATGATGAGCTGCTGCACCTCGGTGGCGCCCCCGTAGATGCGCAGCGCGCGAATTTCGCGGTAGAGCTTCTCCACCGGATGCCCGCTGACGACGCCGAGGCCGCCCCAGATCTGCACGGCGCCGTCGATGACCTGCTGCGCCGTCTCGGTGGCCGTCATCTTTGCCATGGCCGCCTCGCGGGTGACATTGCGTGGCCCCGGTCGCGCAGCCAGGCGGCGCGGTAGGTGAGCAGGGCGGAGGCGTCGATGCCGGTGGCCATCTGCGCCAGCTTGGCCTGGGTGATCTGAAAATCCGCGAGGGTCTGGCCGAACATCTTGCGCCGGTGGCGCGGAGCAGCGCCTGTCGAGGGCGCGGCGGGCGAAGCCCAGCGCGGCGGCAGCGACCGAGGTGCGGAAGATGTCGAGGGTCTGCATCGCCACCTTGAAGCCCTGGCCGGGCGCGCCGACCAGGTTTTCGCGCGGGATGCGGCAGTTCGTGAAACGCAGCAGCGCCAGGGGGTGCGGCGCGATCGTCTCGATGCGCTCGGCCACTTCGAAACCGGGCGTGGCGGCCTCGACGATGAAGGCGGAGAGGCCGCGCGCGCCGGGCGCTTCACCGGTGCGGGCGAAAACGACGTAGAAGTCGGCGATGCCGCCGTTGGAGATCCAGGTCTTCTCGCCGTCGAGCACATAGTGTTCTCCCTCGGCGCGCGCCGCGCAGGCCATCGCCGCAACGTCGGAGCCGGAGCCCGGCTCGGAGAGGGCGAAGGCGGGAATCGCCTCGCCTGCGGCCACCTTGGTCAGGTAGCGCTGCCTCTGTTCCGGCGTGCCGTGCAGCGTGAGGGCGCCGGAGCCCAGCCCCTGCATGGCGAAGGCGAAGTCGGCCAGGCCGGAGTGGCGCGCCAGCGTCTCCCGCAGCAGGCAGATGGAGCGTGTGTCGATGGCGTCGAAGCGGCCGCCGTTGGCGGTGCCGCCGACGGCGTATCGCAGCCAGCCGTCCCGGCCCAGGCGCTTCACCAGGTTGCGGCAGGCGGCATCCACGTCGGCAGGGTGATCGCCGCCGGTGTTCGATGGTATCCAGGCTTCGAGTTCCTGCGCCAGCCGGCGGTGGGCGTCGTCGAAGAATGGCCAGTCGAGGTAGGTCTTGTCGCTCACGGTGTCCTCGCGTGAAGGTCAGCGCCCGTCATGATGCCGGATTCCGCAGCAATTCGCGCAGCCGGAAGCGCTGCATCTTGCCGGTCGCCGTCTGCGGCATCTGCTTCAGGAAGCGGATGGTGCGCGGGCACTTGTAGATCGACAGGGTGGACTTGAAGGTCTGCAGCAGCGCCTCGTTCAAGGCCGCCTGGTCGGCCTCCGGATCGCGCGGCACGGCGAACAGCGCGATTCGCGTCAGGCCGTCCTCGTTGGGATAGCCGACGACGGCTACCTCGGCCACGCCGGGCACCGTCAGGGCACAGGCCTCGATCTCGGCCGGGCTGACCCATTGGCCGGACACCTTGAGCATGTCGTCGGCACGACCCAGGTGGCACCAGCGGCCTTCCGCGTCGAATTCGAACATGTCGCCGGGGAAGTACCAGCCGTCGCGCAGCGCGCGCGCGGTGAGCTCCGGCAGGTTCCAGTAGCCGACGAACTGGCAGGGGGTGCGGATGGCAATCAGCCCCGGCGTGTCCGGCGTGGTGATGTCCTTGCCGTCTTCGCCGACAAGGCGCACCTCCGCCCACGGCACCGGCCGTCCGGACGAACCGGCGCGGGAATCCTCCGGCCGGTTAACCAGGAACAGGAACACCGTCTCCGAGGCGCCGATGCCGTCGCAGATCGGCTTGCCGGCCAGTTCCAGCCAGTCCTCGTAGAGCGACTCGTGCAGTTTCTCGCCGGCGGAGACGAAATGCCGGATGCGGCGGAAGGCGGGGTTCGCCGGTGCGCCCTCGCGCAGCAGGTTGCGGTACATCACCGGCGTGCTGAAAAAGACATCGGGCTGGTGGCGCTCGACCGTGGCGATGATCAGACGGGGCTCCGGCCAGGCCGGCGAGAGGATGATGGTGGCGCCGCATTGCAGGCCGCCCATCAGGGAATGGCCGAGGGCGAAGCCGAAGAAGATCTTCGACGTGGTGAATATGCGGTCGCCGGGACGCACGCCGAGCAGTTCGCGCTCGAGGCAGTCGGCCACCCGCGCGGTGCGGTGCGGGTGCATCACCGCCTTCGGCTTGCCGGTGGTGCCGGAGGAATACAGCCAGAAGCCGACTTCCTCGGGATCGACCAGCGTCGACTCGAGCCGGTCCGGTTGACTGGCGAGGAACTCGGCATGGCCGAGATAGGGGGGCGCCGATGCCTTGCCCAGGAGGATGGGCAGCGGCGGCGCGGCCATCCCCTCGACGGCGCTTTCATAGAGATCGAGGAAATGGGCATCGACGAAGAGCGCGCTGCAGGCGCTGTCCTCGATGACGAAGCGCAGGTCGCGCGGCGCCAGGCGCACGTTGAGGGCGACGGCGACGGCGCCGATGCGCAGCGTGCCTAGGTAGGCGGCCACCAGTTCGGGCGAATCGTCCATCAGGAAGAGCACCCGCGCGCCGCGTCCGATGCCCTGCGCCTTGAGCGCGTTGCCGTGACGGTTGACCTCCGTCTCCAGCGTCGCATAGCTGACCGTGCGGTCGCCGCACAGGATGGCAGTTTGCCCGCCGAGAACCGGGGCCAGGGGACGACCAATGATCTCGTCCGCAGCGATCATGAAACCCTTCATGCTTCCGTTCCCGAAATGGTTGGTCTTGCAATGATTGAACACTCATTCATCTCGCTTGTCAATGCTTCCATGTCCATGCTTGCCAATTCGTTTGGCGATCGATCGCGGTGCTGATAAAGCTTGACACCTGAAAATGAATGAGCAATCATTCAGGCAACTGGATCGATTGGCCGGCGGAACGCCGCCGGCTTCGCCAGGCTTCATTTTGGAGGCGTGAATTCAATGAAACTGAAAGACAGGACAGCGGTGGTCACGGGCGCCGCTTCGGGCATCGGGCGGGCCACGGCGGAGACCCTGGCGGCGGAAGGCGCCTACGTGTTTCTCGGCGACATCGACGAGGAAAGGGGCGGGCCGCCGCCGCCGAGCTGAGCGCGCGCGGACTGGGGGCGGAATTCGTCCGCCTCGACGTTACCGACCTTGAATCGATAGCGCAGTGCAAGCAGCAGGCGTATGCACGGCGCGGGCACGTTGACATCGTCGCCAACGTCGCCGGCTGGGGCAAGATCCAGCCCTTCATGGAGAATACGCCGGAGTTCTGGCGCAAGGTGATCGATCTCAATCTGCTCGGACCGGTGGCCGTCACCCACGCCTTCCTCGACAAGATGATCGAGCGCGGGAGCGGCAAGGTGGTCGTCGTGGCGAGCGACGCCGGCCGCGTCGGCAGCCTCGGCGAGACCGTCTATTCCGGCGCCAAGGGCGGCGCCATCGCCTTCTGCAAGTCGCTGGCGCGGGAAGTGGCCCGCTACAACATCAATGTCAACTGCGTCTGCCCCGGCCCGACCGACACGCCGCTGCTGCGTGCCGTACCGGAAAAGCACCAGGAGGCCTTCGTCAAGGCCACCCCGATGCGCCGCCTGGCCAAACCCTCCGAGCTCGCCGATGCGGTGCTGTTTTTCGCCAGCGACCAGGCCAGCTTCGTCACCGGCCAGGTGCTCAGCGTGAGCGGCGGCCTGACGCTGGCGGGCTGAACCCGCCGGCTTGCAAACATTAATGAACAGGAGAATCGAATGTACAAGCTGAAAGCCGCTGAATGGCGTCCCGAGCACTTCAAGCTGGAGGTGGCGGATCGCGTTGCCACCATCACCCTCAACCGTCCGGAACGGAAGAACCCGCTCACCTTCGAGAGCTACGCCGAACTGCGCGACACCTTTCATCGCTTCCAGTATGCGGAGGACGTGCGTGTCGTAGTCATCACCGGGGCAGGCGGCAACTTCTGCTCGGGCGGCGACGTTCATGAAATCATCGGGCCGCTCACCAAGATGAACATGAACGAGCTGCTGGCGTTCACCCGCATGACGGGCAACCTGGTGAAGGAGATGCGCACCTGCCCGCAGCCGATCATCTCTGCGGTGGATGGCATCTGCGCCGGCGCCGGCGCGATCATCTCGATGGCCTCGGACCTGCGCTACGCCACGCCGGAAACCAAGACCGCCTTCCTCTTCGTCCGCGTCGGCCTGGCCGGCTGCGACATGGGCGCCTGCGCCATCCTGCCGCGCATCATCGGCCAGGGCCGCGCCGCCGAACTGCTGTATACGAAAAGCCGAAGTTCGAGGGTAACTGAAGCACTTCGGGAAAGGCTTGCCCGATGCGATTCCATGGCAGACTCCGCGCCATGACCGATGAACCGGAGGGAAACATGAGTGCTGCCGGAGATGTGCTGGCGCAGGTGAGCGACCCCAGGCTCGTCGAGGAGCGGCGTGGCCAGATCGTGCGCGCGGCGGTGAAGCTGTTCTCCGAGGAGGGTTACTATCCCACGACCATCCAGAAAATCGCCCGGGCGGCCGGCATCAGTACCGGCCTGATCTACCAGTATTTCCGCGACAAGGACGACATCCTCTTCCTGACGCTGAAGATGGTGCTCGACACCTACGAGCACGACATCCCGCCGCAACTCGAGGGTGTCGGACACCCGGTCGAGCGGCTGTGCATGGCGGTGTGGACGTACTGCCGGATCGTCGATGGCCTGCTCGATGCGACGGTGCTGGCCTATCGCTCGACCAAGACGCTGCGCGCCGACCGCCGAGTCCTGGTGAAGGATGCGGAAACGCGGACCAACCGCCTGATCGAGGCCTGCGTCGACGAATGCGTCGCGGGCGGCCACATGCAGGAGGTGAATACCTACCTGCTGGCGTATCAGCTGGTCGCCTTTGCCCATGCCTGGGCGCTCAAGCACTGGTCCGTGGGCAGGCGCTTCGCCCTGGGGGAGTACGTCGCCGAAGGCATCAAGCTGCTTGTCGAGCCGTTCCTGACGGCCAAGGGCAGGCGCGTGCTCGATGCCATGCAGGCGCGCACGGATGCGTTCGGCAGCCTGGGCCGCAAGGCCAGGCGTCGTGCGCCGGCAGGCGGCAAGCGGACGAAATAGGGCAATGGAACAGACGGTTTCCCTCTCCATCGAAGGCGGCGTCGCCACGGCGACGCTGTGCCGCCCGCCGGTCAACGCCATCAACGAGGCGTGGGTGGATCGCCTGAATGAAGTGCTGGACGAGGTGGCACAGGCCGGGCAGGTCGGCGTCCTGCGGATACGCAGCAGCGGGCGCGTCTTCTGCGCCGGCGCCGACCTGGCGCTGATGCGCAGCATCTTCGACAGTGCGGCCGGGCGCGAACGCATGATCGCGCTGACGCGACGCATGCAGGAAGTTTTCGCGCGTATGGAGGCGCTGCCGCAGGTGACGCTGGCCGAGATCGGCGGCGCTGCCATGGGCGGTGGCTTCGAACTGGCGCTGGCCTGCGACCTGCGCATCGTTTCGGATACTGCGCGCATCGGCCTGCCCGAGGCACGCCTCGGCCTGCTGCCGGCCGCCGGCGGCACGCAGCGCATGACGCGCATCTGTGGCGAAGCGGTGGCGCGGCGCCTGATCCTGGGCGCCGAACTCGTTGCCGGAGCGGACGCCGTCGGCCTTGGCCTTGCGCAATGGTCGGCGCCGGCCGCGGAACTCGAGGCCAGGGCGCAGGCGATGGCGACGCGCCTGGCCGAGCTGCCGCCGCAGACGCTGGTCGCCAACAAGCATTGCATCAGCGTGGCAGGGCGGAGCGGCGAGAACGGCTTCGGGGCGGAACTGGCCGGCAGCGGCCTGCTGCTTGCCGCGCCCGAGACGCAGCGGCGCGTGACGGCATTCCTCGAAGGGAAGTAACTGCGCCGTACTGCGCAGGCTGACTTTCTCCCAGCTATGCCCGGCCGACGCGCAGATGCAGCGGCCAGCGCAGGAGCTTTTTTCTGCAACGGGTCGGGCCACAGCGGCAGCAGGCGCCGGCCGAAGTCCGCGAGCGGGTCGATGCCCTTCGCCTGGATGTAGGCCTGGGTGGCCGACCAGGTGCCGAGGTAGCCGAGCAGGTCGTCGCGCGACCATTCCGTGCGGATCTCGAAGGCCGGCGGCTGAAGAGGCTCGAAGGGGAAGGGCAGCGAGCGGTAGCGGTCGTCGACCATCCTGCGCTCGGGCGGCCAGTAGCGGCCGACCACGTTCCTGTAGAAATCGGTCAGAAGTTCGTCGATGCCCGCCTCGACATCGAGCAGGGTGTAGGTCCATGCGGCGATGACCCCGCCCGGCTTCAGCACGCGCTTCGCTTCGGCGTAGAACTTCTCCAGCTCGAACCAGTGGATGGCCTGGGCCACCGTGACCAGGTCGACGCTCGCCGTATCGAGGAGACTGACTTCTGCGGAAGCCTGGCGGTATTCGACCCGCGGATGGGGCTCGGCATGGTCGAGCTGTCGCCGGCTCGGATCGGTGGCGATGACATGCCGGAAATGGGCGGCCAGCCCCACCGCGGCCTGGCCGCTGCCGGTGCCGCAATCCCAGGCAGTGTCGCGCATCGGCGCGATGCCGGCCAGCCAGGCGAACAGTCCGGCCGGATAGTCCGGGCGGAAGCGGGCGTAGTCCGTCGCCTGGGCCGAGAAATGGTCCTTGAATGACATCACCCGACCGGGCTTCAGACTATTTCGGCCGCTTGTCGATGACCCGCTTGGCCTTGCCGATCGAGCGCTCGATGGAGGTCTGGGCGACGACGCGCACCTGGGTCGACACGCCGATGTAGGACTTGATGTGGTGCTGCAGCTCCTTGGCGGCCGCCTGCTGTTCGGCCGACGGCGCCTGCGCGAACTCCGGTTTCATTTCGACCAGCACATCGAGCTCGTCCATGTGATCCGGGCGCGAGACTTCCAGCACGTAGTGCGGCGCCAGCTTCGGCTGCTTGAGGATCATTTCCTCGATCTGCGAGGGGAAGACGTTCACGCCGCGGATGATGAGCATGTCGTCGGAGCGGCCGGTGATCTTGTCCATGCGGCGGAAGCTGCGCGCGGTGGGCGGCAGCAGGCGCGTCAGGTCGCGCGTTCGGTAGCGGATGATCGGCAATGCCTCCTTGGACAGCGAGGTGAACACCAGCTCGCCGGATTCGCCGTCTGGCATCACTTCACCGGTGGCGGGGTCGATGATCTCCGGATAGAAGAAGTCCTCCCATATGACCAGGCCGTCCTTGGTCTCGATGCACTCGCAGGCCACGCCGGGGCCCATGACTTCCGACAGGCCGTAGATGTCGACGGCGTCGAGGCCCATGCGGCGCTCGATTTCCGCACGCATCTGGTTGGTCCACGGCTCGGCGCCGAAGATGCCGATCTGCAGCGAGCACTTGGCCGGGTCGAGGCCCTGGCGCTCGAACTCGTCGGCGATGGCCAGGCTGTAGGAGGGCGTGACCATGATGATGTCCGGCTTGAAGTCCGCGATCAACTGCACCTGTTTTTCGGTTTGTCCGCCCGACATCGGGATGACCGTGCAGCCGAGTCGCTCGGCGCCGTAGTGGGCGCCGAGGCCGCCGGTGAACAGGCCGTAGCCGTAGGCGACATGGACGATGTCGCCGGGGCGGCCGCCGGCGGCACGGATGGAGCGCGCCATCAGGTCGGACCAGACGTCGATGTCCTTCTGCGTGTAGCCGACCACGGTCGGCTTGCCCGTCGTGCCGCTGGAGGCGTGGATGCGCACGACCTGCTCGCGCGGCACGGCGAACATGTTGAACGGGTAGTTGTCGCGCAGGTCCTGCTTGGTGGTGAAGGGGAACTTCGCCAGGTCGGACAGCTGCTTCAGGTCCTCCGGCTTGACACCGGCGTCGTCGAATTTCTTGCGATAGTGCGGTACGTTGTCGTAGGCGTGCTTGAGCGACCACTGCAGGCGCTGCAGCTGCAGCGCGGCGACTTCGTCGCGGCTGGCCTTCTCGATCGGCTCCAGGTCGCCGGGCGCGGGTTTTTTCGATGTCATGACTGTCTCCTCCTCATTGCCTTGCGGTTTGATGCTCTCCCGTTCAATTCCTCAGATGCGCTCGATGACGAGCGCGATGCCCTGCCCGACGCCAATGCACATGGTGCACAAGGCGTAGCGGCCGCCGCTGCGCTGCAGCTGGTACATGGCGGTGGTGACGAGGCGCGCGCCGCTCATGCCGAGCGGGTGGCCCAGGGCGATGGCGCCGCCATTCGGGTTCACCTGCGGCGCGTCGTCGGCCAGGCCGAGGTCGCGCGTCACCGCCAGCGCCTGCGCGGCGAAGGCTTCGTTGAGCTCGATCACGTCCATCTGCGACAGCTTCAGGCCGGTGCGCGCCAGCAGCTTGCGCGTGGCCGGGGCCGGACCGATGCCCATGATGCGCGGCGGCACGCCGGCGGTGGCCATGCCGACGATGCGCGCGCGCGGCGTCAGGCCATGTTTCCTGGCCGCCTCCTCCGAGGCGAGCAGCAGGGCGCAGGCGCCATCGTTTACCCCCGAGGCATTGCCTGCCGTCACCGTGCCGTCCTCGCGCACGATGGGCTTCAGCTTCGCCAGGCTCTCCAGGCTGGTGTCGGCGCGCGGGTGCTCGTCGGCGGAGACGATTTTCGGATCCCCCTTCTTCTGCGCGATCTCCACCGGCACGATCTCGTCGTCGAAGCGGCCGGCAGCCTGGGCCGCGACGGCGCGCTGCTGGGAGCGCAGGGCGAAGGCGTCCTGGTCGGCGCGGGCGATCTTCAATTCCATGGCGAGGTTTTCCGCCGTCTCCGGCATGGCTTCGGTGCCGTGGAGTTTCTTCATCAGCGGGTTGACGAAGCGCCAGCCGATGGTGGTGTCGTAGAGGCCCGCATTGCGCGAGTAGGCCGCATCGGCCTTGCCCATGACGAAGGGCGCGCGGGTCATGCTTTCCACGCCGCCGGCGATCATCAGATCGGTGTCGCCGGCGCGGATGGCGCGCGCCGCGCTGCCGACGGCATCCATGCCCGATCCGCACAGGCGGTTGATCGTGGCGCCGGGCACGGCGAGCGGCAGGCCGGAGAGCAGCACCGCCATGCGTGCGACGTTGCGGTTGTCCTCGCCGGCCTGGTTGGCGCAGCCATAGAGGACGTCGTCGACGGCGCTCCAGTCGAGGCCCGGATGTCGTGTCATCAGCGCCTTGATGGGCAGGGCGGCGAGATCGTCGGCGCGGATCGAGGCGAGCGCGCCGCCGTAGCGGCCGATGGGGGTGCGCACGGCGTCACAGATGAGGGCTTCTTTCAACTCAACCTCCTCAGTTAAGAGCTCTTTGACCAGCTCGCCCTGGATGCGGTGGGATTTGCCGCGGAACAGCGCGATGCGCTTGCCGGCCTGGTTGCTGACCTCGATGTCGTAGATGCCGCTGCGGCCGGCGAGCGCGCGTTCTTCGGCAGTGGCGGTGAGCACGTCCCCGACATGGGCTGGGGCCAGGTATTCAATCGTGCAGCCGGAGGCGACGGCGTTGTGGTTGTGACTGTTGCAGGAATAGGCGAAGGCCGAATCAGCAAGCGTGAAGATGAAGCCACCGTGGCACATGCCGTGGCCATTGACCATGTCGTCGGTGATGGTCAGCGACATCCGCGCATAGCCGGGGCGGATTTCGTCCAGGGCGATGCGCAGGAACTGCGAGGTGCGGTCGCCGCGGTACATTTCGCGGCCAACGGCTTCGGCCAGTTCCTGGGCTTTCTTGGATGGGCTCATGATTTAAGTTTACTTGCCCCGGAAGACGGCCGGGCGCTTCTCCATGAAGGCAGTGACGCCCTCGCGGTAATCCTCGCTGCGCCCGAGCGCGCCCTGGGTGTCGCGTTCCAGGTCGAGTTGCTGCTCCAGCGTGTTGTGCGGGGAGGCGTAGAGCGTGCGCTTGATGGCGGCGTAGGCGAGCGGCGGGCCTTGCGCGAAGCGTTCGGCAAGCGCCTCGGCTTCGGGCATCAGCCGGTCGTCATCCACGCATTGCCAGATCACGCCCCAGGCAGCGGCCTGCTCGGCCGAGAGTTTCTCGGCGGTCAGCGCCAGGCCCATGGCGCGTGCGGAACCGGCCAGCCGCGGCAGGAAGTAGCTGCCGCCGCAGTCCGGCGCCAGCCCAAGCTTGCTGAAGGCCTGGATGAAAAAGGCGGACCGCACCGCCAGGACGATGTCGCAGGCCAGTGCCAGGCTGGCGCCGGCGCCCGCCGCGGCGCCGTTGACCGCTGCAATGACGGGAATGGGCAGGGCGCGCAGGGCCAGCACCAGGGGCTTGTAATGGGTCTCGATGGAAAGCGCCAGGTCGGGCGGCGGTGAGCCGGGCGGGGTGACCCGCTCGGCCAGGTCCTGCCCGGTGCAGAAGGCACGACCGGCTCCCGTCAGGATCAGGGCGCGGGCGTCGTCCGCCAGTGTGCGTTCGATGGCCTGGCGAAATTCGCCATGCATCGCCGCATTCAGGCTGTTCATTTTTTCAGGGCGGTTCAGCGTGATGCGCGCGACACCGTCGCCGAACTGGTAGAGAATGCAATCCATACTGCCCAGGGCCGTTATTTAGATACAGAAATCATGATTGAGGCGAAGTCATCGGTATCATTTTACTTCGCAGCCGACATGCTACATAATTCAGAACGTACGTACAACATGCATCATTCTGCCTGAGGGCGTTCAATGGTTAAAGTCTTTTCGATAGAGGGGGTTACGCCAGTCGTCCATCCCTCGACCTACGTCCATCCGTCGGCAACCCTTATAGGAGACGTCATCATCGGGCCGGATTGCTACATCGGTCCGAGTGCCTGCCTGCGCGGGGATTTCGGGCGCATCCGCATCGAACGCGGCGTGAACATTCAGGATTGCTGCATCGTACATGGATTCCCCGAACGCGATACCGTGGTCGAGGAGAACGGGCATATCGGCCATGGCGCGGTGCTGCACTGCTGTCGCATAGGAAAGAATGCGCTGGTTGGCATGAATGCGGTAGTGATGGACAAGGCCGAGGTGGGGGAGTCTTCCATCGTGGCGGCCATGGCCTTCGTCAAGGCCGGCATGGCCGTGCCGGCCAAGAGCCTCGTGGCGGGGATGCCGGCAAAAGTGGTTCGCCAACTTTCCGAACAGGAAATGGCCTGGAAGCACGAGGGCACCGTTCTGTACCAGCATCTTGCGCGCCGGTCCCTGGCGACCATGACCGAAACCGTCGCCCTGACGGAAGTCGAAGCGGATCGCAAGCGCATCCTCCTGCCCGACATCAAGCCGCTGATCGAAGCCAAGGCGGAATGGGCCGGGATGGAACCGGAAATCAAGCCCGAATAGTCGCCCGGACGCCTGTTCTCCCTCTGGAGAGGGGTCATAATGTGATATTATGACCAGCTCCATGAAACCTATCGCGTTTCTCCGAAAGGTCGTGCGCTTTAATGTGCTCTCTCGCCTTTCCGTTGTTCCATCTTCAGATTCAATCAGCAAGGACCAAGCATGAAAATCCATGAATACCAGGGCAAGGAGATCCTGAGGAAGTTCGGGGTCGCCACGCCGCGCGGCAAGGCCTGCTTTTCCGTCGACGAGGCCGTCAAGGCGGCCGAGGAACTCGGCGGCAAGGTTTGGGTGGTCAAGGCGCAGATCCATGCCGGCGGCCGCGGCAAGGGCGGTGGCGTCAAGGTGGCGAAATCGATGGATGAAGTTCGCCAGCACGCCGGCCAGATCCTCGGCATGCAGCTGAAGACGCACCAGACCGGGCCGGAAGGCCAGAAGGTGCACCGTCTGCTGGTCGAGGAAGGCGCCGACATCAAGAAGGAACTCTACGTCGGCATGGTGGTGGATCGCGTCTCGCAGCGCGTCTGCCTGATGGCCTCGAGCGAGGGCGGCATGGACATCGAAGAAGTCGCCGCCCATACGCCCGAGAAGATCCACAAGGTGTTTGTCGATCCGGCTACAGGACTCAAGGATGCGGAGGCTGACGACGTTGCCCGCAAGATCGGCGTGCCGGAAGCCTCTGTGCCGCAGGCGCGCAGCGTGCTGCAGGGGCTGTACAAGGCTTTCTGGGAGACCGATGCCAGCCTGGCCGAGATCAACCCCCTGATCCTCACCGGCGACGGCCGCGTGGTGGCGCTCGACGCCAAGATGAACTTCGATTCGAATGCGCTGTTTCGCCACGACGACATTGTCGCCATGCGCGACCTCGACGAGGAGGATCCCGCCGAGATCGAGGCCTCCAAATTCGACCTGTCCTACATCTCCCTCGACGGCAACATCGGCTGCCTGGTGAATGGCGCCGGGCTGGCCATGGCCACCATGGACACCATCAAGCTTTTCGGCGCGGAGCCGGCCAACTTCCTCGACGTGGGCGGCGGCGCCACCACCGAGAAGGTGACCGAAGCCTTCAAGCTGATGCTGGCCAATGCCAAAGTGAAGGGCATCCTGGTCAACATCTTCGGCGGCATCATGAAGTGCGACACCATTGCCACCGGCGTGGTGGCGGCAGCCAAGGAAACGCATCTCTCGGTACCGCTGGTGGTGCGCATGCGCGGCACCAATGAAGACATCGGCAAGCAGATCCTCAAGGATTCCGGCCTGCCCATCATTTCCGCCAGCGACATGGCCGATGCGGCGCAGAAGATTGTCGCCGCGGTCTCCGGCAAGTAAGGAAAAGGAAGGAAACCAGAATGAGCATCCTTATCAACAAGGATACCCGGGTCGTCACGCAGGGCATTACCGGCAAGACCGGCCAGTTCCACACCAAGATGTGCAAGGAGTACGCCAACGGGGCGAACTGCTTCGTGGCGGGCGTGAACCCGAAGAAACCGGGGGAATCCTACGAGGGCATTCCGATCTTTGCCTCCGTCAAGGAAGCCAGGAAGCAGACGGGCGTCAATGCTTCGGTCGTCTACGTGCCGCCGCCATTTGCGGCGGCAGCGATCTGGGAGGCTGTCGAAGCCGAACTCGATCTCGTCATTTGCATCACCGAGGGCATCCCGGCGCGCGACATGGTCGAGGTGAAGGAGAAGATGCGCAAGGCCGGCTCTAAAACCGTCCTGTGCGGCCCCAACTGCCCCGGCATCATCACGCCGGACGAAATCAAGATCGGCATCATGCCCGGCCACATCCACATGAAGGGCCGCATCGGCGTGGTGTCGCGCTCCGGCACCCTGACCTATGAAGCAGTGGGGCAGCTCTCCGACTTGGGACTGGGTCAGTCGACGGCCGTGGGCATCGGCGGCGACCCGGTGAATGGGCTCAAGCACAAGGACGTGCTGGAATTGTTCATGAACGATCCGGATACCGACGCCGTCATCATGATTGGCGAGATCGGCGGTTCAGATGAAGAGGCGGCCGCCGAGTGGTATGCCAAGGAGTGCCGGAACAAGAAGCCGGTCGTGGGATTCATCGCCGGCGTCACTGCACCGGCGGGCAAGCGCATGGGGCACGCCGGTGCCATCATTTCCGGCGGCAAGGGCACGGCACAGGAGAAACTGGCCGTCATGGAAGCCTGCGGCATCAGGACTACGAAAAATCCGGCCGAGATGGGCAAGCTGTTGAAGTCGGTGATCTAATCTTCGCATGGAGTATTCACGACAGCGCCACCCATCAGGGTGGCGTTGTCGTTTGAGGGTGCCCGCTATCGGGCTAGCGGCTAAACCAGCCGGATGCTTTATCCTTCGTATCTGGCTGAGAAATATTTGACTGACTTCATGTTTGCCTGTAAGAATTACGATTAAATTGCTGTTTCTACGCAGGTTGGTAGGGTTCCGAGGATGGCCTGCCTGCAGCTTTAAATGAAGTCGTGCGCAAAGTGCTGGGCGGGTGAACCATCAGCGTGTGCGCGACAGCTTCTCCAATAAAGACAATATTCAGCAGGAGAGGACAGCGCGGCGTGTCGAAGAGTTTTTGGAAAACCGACTGGTTCATAGGCGTCGTCGTAAGCCTGGTCATGCTCTTTGCGGGCGGCGGCGAACTGCTGCAGAGCCTGGAGCGCAAGGCCTACGATCTCGGCGTCGGCGCCATCACGCGCGAACCGAGCAGCAAGATCGCCGTCATCGCCATCGACAAGCAGAGCATCGACAACCTCGGCCGCTGGCCCTGGTCGCGTGAAGTGCATGCAAAGATGATCGACGGGCTGGCTGCAGCCAAAGCCAAGGTCATCGCCTCCACCATTTTCTTTTCCGAGCCACAGATCGATCCGGGGCTCGCCTATATCAACAAGCTGATCGAGCTCTACGGCCAGGCCGGAGGTGCACCCCTTGCCGGTGGGGCGGAGTCGCTTGCCGCCCAGCCGCCGCCGCTGGGCCAATTCGGGCCCGTGCTGGCAGAGGCCGAACAGAAGCTCAACTCCGACCGACGTTTGGGTGAGTCCATTGCCAAGGCGGGCAATGTCGTCCTGCCGATGCTTTTTCGGCTGGGAGAGCCGCGCGGCCGGCCGGACCGGCCGCTGCCCGACTTCATCAAGAAGAACGCCATTACCCAGGTGGAGAAAAGCGAGGACATACCGCTGCTTACCTCAGACGTCGAGGTGCCGCTCGTGGAAGTGCTCGGGATTGGCGCGTCGGCCATCGGGCATCTCAATGTCAACCCTGACGTCGATGGCGGCATTCGCACCGAGCCGCTGGTGCTGGCCCATTTCAACGAGATTTATCCCGCGCTGTCCCTGATGATCGCAGCGAAGAGCCTGAATCTGGGCGTGGCCGACATCAAAGTCAGGCTGGGCGACACGGTAAGCCTGGGTAACCTGAAGATCGGCACCGATCCGGTCATGCAGATGAACACCTTCTTCTACAAGGACCGGGACGGCAGGCCGGCCTTTCAGGTGGATTCGTTCTTCGACGTGACGAGCGGCAAGATTCCGCTGGACAAGTACAAGGACAAGATCGTCCTGATCGGCCCGACTGCGGCCGGCGTCGGCAGCATTTTCGTCACGCCGGTATCGCCGGCCATGCCGGCCGTGCTGATGCAGGCCCACACGATATCGAGCATCCTGCAGGAGCATTTCTTCGTGGTGCCAACCTGGGGTTGGGTGGTCGAGCGACTGGCGTTCCTGCTTGTGGCGGCTTATCTGATCGCGTTGCTGCCGCGCCTCAAGGCTGGCATGGGCGCGGGTGTGACAGCCGGCCTGTTCGTCGTCCTGATCGCGGCGCACTTTGTGCTGATGACCGCCCAGCTGATGTGGCTGCAGCTGATGGTGCCGGCCACCCTGCTGCTGCTCGGCCATTTGTTGCTCACCACCAAACGCTTTCTCGTCACCGAACGGGGGAAGGAGAAATCGGAGGCGGATTCGGCCGAATCCAACCGCATGCTGGGCCTGGCCTTCCAGGGCCAGGGCCAGCTCGACATGGCCTTCGACAAGTTCCGCAAGTGTCCCCTCGACAATGCGGTGATGGAAAACCTCTACAACCTGGCGCTGGATTTCGAGCGCAAGCGCCAGTTCAACAAGGCGGAGTCGGTGTTCCGCTACATGGCCGAATTCAACCCGAAATTCCGTGACCTGGAGCAGAAGCTCAGCCGCGCCAAGGCCATGTCGGAGACGGTCATCCTCGGCGGTGGGCGCTCGACCGCGCAGGGCACGATGATCCTCGAGGGTGGGCAGGTCGAGAAGCCCATGCTCGGCCGCTACCAGGTCGAGAAGGAACTCGGCAAGGGCGCCATGGGCGTTGTGTACCTCGGGCGCGATCCGAAGATCAACCGCGTCGTCGCCATCAAGACCATGGCCCTGTCCCAGGAGTTCGAGGAAGACGAACTCAAGGATGTGAAAGAACGTTTCTTCCGCGAAGCCGAGACCGCCGGTCGCCTGAACCACCCGAACATCGTGACGATTTTCGATGCCGGCGAGGAGCACGACCTGGCCTATATCGCCATGGAATTTCTCAAAGGCAAGGATCTGGTGCCCTACACTAAGACCGGCAACCTGATGCCCATCGCGAAGGTGATGGACATCGCGGCCCGTGTCGCCGATGCGCTCTCGTATGCCCACCAGAACAGCGTGGTCCATCGTGACATCAAGCCCGCCAACATCATGTATGAACCTGAATCCGACTCTGTCAAGGTGACCGATTTCGGCATTGCACGCATTACCGACTCGTCGAGGACGAAGACCGGCATGGTGCTCGGCACACCGAGCTACATGTCGCCTGAACAGCTGGCCGGCAAGAAGATCGACGGCCGTTCCGATCTGTTCTCCCTTGGCGTCATGCTGTTCCAGATGGCGTCCGGCAAGCTGCCCTTCGAGGGGGATTCGATGGCCCAGCTGATGTTCAAGATCGCCAACGAGGCGCATCCGCACATCCGGGACTTCAACCCGCAAGTGCCGGAGTGCCTCGAGGCGATCATCGACAAAGCGCTGGCCAAGGACAATGCGCAGCGCTACCAGACCGGGGCAGAGCTGGCTGCCGACTTGCGCGCCTGCATGGGCTTGAACGCGGGCGGGGGTGCGGCTTCCCCCCAGGTTGATTTCAATCTTTGAGAGCCTATGAATCCCCACGCACACATTCCTTCGCCGCCCCCCCAGGGGCGCGTGACACGCTTGGGATGCCCCGGCGGGAGGCAAGATGATTGACCTCAGCCAGGCACTGCAAATGGTCAGCCGGTCTGATCCGGGCATGGTGCGTTCGCACAACGAGGACGCCGTTTTCTACAATGCCGCGCTGGGCATGGCCATTCTGGCCGACGGGATGGGCGGATACAACGCCGGAGAGGTGGCCAGCGGCATGGCCACCACGCTGCTGGGCAGCGAGTTGGAGAAAGCCTTCCAGAAGATTGCCCCGCACCAGTTGGATGCTGCCGGGAAGCTGCATTCCCATGGCGTCCTCGAGGCCGAGATCGCGCGCGCCAATACCGCGATCTACCAGGCGGCGCAGAGCCAGCCCCAGTATGCCGGCATGGGCACGACGCTGGTGGTAGCCCTGTTCTACGACAACATGATGACCGTGGCGCACATCGGCGATTCCCGGCTCTACCGCCTGCGCGGCGACGAATTCCAGGCAATTACCCGCGACCACTCCCTGTTGCAGGAGCAGATCGACAGCGGCATGATTACGGCCGAGGAAGCGCGCCATTCGCAGAACAAGAACCTGGTGACGCGCGCCTTGGGCGTGGATCCGGCAGTCGAGCCGGAAATCCGCGATTACGATACGATGCCGGGGGATGTCTACCTGCTATGCTCCGACGGGCTCAACGACATGGTCGAGGACGAGGAGATTGCGCTGACCCTGCAGGCGCTATCGGCCAATCTCGACCTGGCGGCAACGCAACTGGTCCAGACCGCCAACGACAGCGGCGGGCGGGATAATGTTTCGGTAATACTGGTGCGCATTGCGCGCGAATATCCGGCGGCGCGCAGCTGGTGGGCGCGACTGCTGCAATGGTTCAAGTGATTTGACGGGAAGGAAGCAACATGGCTGCTAAGTTGATCCTCAGCATGGATGGCCTGGTGCTCAAGGAAATTCCGCTCACCAAGGAGCGGACGACACTTGGGCGCAAGCCGCACAATGATATCCAGATCGACAATCTGGCCATCAGCGGCGAACATTCGGTGATTGTGACGATCCTCAACGATTCGTTCCTCGAGGACCTGAACAGCACCAACGGCACCTACGTGAACGGCCAGCCGATCAAGAAGCACTTCCTGCAGAACAACGACGTCATCGAATTGGGCAAGTACAAGCTCAAGTACATCAACGAGACGCCTTCGCAGACGACTGCCGCCGACTTCGAGAAGACGATGGTGCTGCGCCCCGACCTGATGAAGAAGACGACCGAGCAGGCGGCCGCCAAGACTCCGTCGATGATCGACACCCAGGTCGGCATGAAGGCTGTCGACACGCAGACCGGCCTGGCACCCCCGTCCATGGCGGCCGCGCCGGCTGCCGCGGCGCCGGCCCAGGCCATGCCGACAGGCGTCATCCAGATATTGACCGGCGCCAACGCCGGCAAGGAACTGGAATTGACCAAGAACCTCACCACACTGGGCAAGCCGGGCGTACAGGTGGCCGTCATCACGCGCCGGCCGCACGGCTACTTCATTACGCATGTCGAAGGCGCCAATTACCCGGTCGTCAACGGGACGGCGCTGGATACGCATCCGCGCGAGTTGAAGGATCACGACGTCATCGAGCTGGCCGGGGTGAAGATGGAGTTTTTCTTCAAGGGCTGAGCCGGGCGTACCGGCTGGAAGCTTCGGCCCGGTAGCGTGAATTTGTTCATACCGTCCCCACGCGTCGGGCGATAAGCTTGCCAGCGGCGGGATAGTTCTGGAGGGGCGGTCTTGAAGCAGCACATCGTCAGGTACGCGTTGGGGTTCGTGGTTCTACTGGTTCTGCTTGGCCATGCCGCGCGGTTCTACCAGTTCGGTTTCATCAACCGTCTCGACGCCATCATCTACGACACCAAGGTGCGACTCACCATGCCGCAGGGCGTGGACGAGCGCGTCGTCATCCTCGATATCGACGAAAAATCCCTGGGGGAAATCGGACGCTGGCCGTGGGGACGGGACCGCGTTTCGCAACTCGTCAAAAAGCTATTCGACGAGCACGGCATTACGCTGCTCGGATTCGACGTCGTTTTTGCCGAACCGGATGAAAGCTCCGGCCTGAAGGTCCTTGACGGGCTCGCCCGAAACGAACTGAAGGACAGCGGCCAATTCCAGGCCGCCCTTCAATCCTTGCGCCCGAAACTGGACCACGATGGACTTTTTGCGGAAACGCTCAAGGGCAGGCCGGTTCTCCTCGGATATTACTTCTCGGGGCGCGGCGATGGTGTCTCCAGTGGTGCCGTACCGCCACCCGTGCTACCCGAGGGCAGTTTCACGGGTCGGACCATCCCTTTCACGGTCTGGGCCAACCATGGGGGCAACCTGGTCGAGTTCCAGAAGGCGGCGCTGTCCGGCGGACACTTCAATCCCCTGGTCGACTTCGACGGCATCTCGCGACGGGTGCCCCTTCTGGCCGAATACAAGGGCGCGTACTACGAAGCCCTGTCCCTGGCCATGGTGCGCGCCCTGATCGGCCAGCCGAAAGTAGTTCCCTGGTTTCCGGAGGATCGCTGGTTTTCCAACAAGGGCTATCAGGGCATGGAGGCAATAGACCTGCCGACGGCTCGGGGCACGATGCGGATTCCGGTGGACGAAAACGTTGCTGCCCTGATTCCCTACCGCGGTTATCAAGGCAGCTTTCGATACTATTCCATCGCCGACATCATGGCCAATCGCGTCAAGGCGGGCGAGTTGAAGGGCAAAATCGCGCTCATTGGAACGACCGCACCCGGACTGCTCGACTTGCGCGCCACGCCGGTCGGGGAAGCCTATCCCGGGGTGGAAATTCACGCCAATCTGATTACCGGCATGCTCGATGGCGCGATCAAGCTGAAGCCGCCCTACATCCTGGGGGCCGAAGTCGTCCTTCTTCTGCTGGCCGGCCTGGTCATGGTGCTGCTGCTGCCGCTGCTGTCCCCGCTCCGGGCAACCCTGGCCGCCCTAGTGGTGCTGCTGTTCATCCTGACGGTGAACCTCGTCTTCTGGCATTACGGCAACATGGTGCTGCCGCTCGGGTCGAGCATTCTGATGGTGCTCGCCCTGTTCGCCCTCAACATGTCCTACGGTTATTTCGTCGAATCCAGGACAAAGCGCCAATTCACCGAACTGTTCGGCCAATATGTGCCACCCGAACTGGTCGAGGAGATGAGCCGCAACCCGGAGTCCTACAGCATGGATGGCCGCAAGGCAGAACTCACCGTGCTGTTTTCCGACATACGCGGCTTCACCACGATTTCCGAAGGTCTCGGACCGGATGAGCTGACCCGCTTGATGAACGAGTACCTGTCGGCCATGACCGACGTGGTGCGCAGGAACCGCGGTACTCTGGATAAATATATCGGGGACGCCATCATGGCCTTTTGGGGCGCCCCCGTGACCGACGCCCAGCATGCCCGGCAGGCGGTCGTCACGGCCATGCAGATGCAGGCCGCCCTGCCGGCCGTCAACAAGACCTTTACGGCGAAGGGCTGGCCGGAAATCAGGATCGGCGTGGGCGTCAATACGGGCGAAATGACCGTAGGCGACATGGGATCGACGGTACGCAAGGCCTATACTGTCATGGGGGATGCGGTGAATCTGGGATCGCGGCTTGAGGGGGTCACCAAGCAGTATGGCGTCGGCATTCTGGTCGGCGACGGGACGCGCAAGGCGATCAAGGATATCGTCTTTCGAGAAGTCGACCGTGTTCAGGTCAAGGGCAAGGAGGAGCCGGTCGCCATTTATGAGCCGATCGGCCTGGAAGGCGATGTCGGGAAGGGCTTGCAGGAAGAGCTCAAGGTGTGGAATCAGGCCCTGCGACACTATCGCGCGCAGGAGTGGGACCAGACGGAAGTCGCGCTACTCAACCTGTCGCGCATGGCGCCCGAGCGCGGCTTGTACGGCAAGTACATGGAACGGGTGGCGCACTTGCGCAAGGAACCGCCGGAGCCGGACTGGAAAGGCGTGTGGAAGTTCGAGACAAAATGAAGAGAGTCATCGCATGAAGGTCAGAGTTCTCGGCTGTAGCGGCGGTATTGGTGGAAGGCATCTGCGAACGACTTCGCTGCTCGTCGACCACGACATCCTGATCGATGCGGGCACCGGTGTGGGCGACCTGTCGCTGGCTGAACTCGCGCTGATAGATCATGTCTTCATCACGCATTCTCACCTTGACCACGTGGCCTGCCTGCCGTTCATGGTGGACACCGTGGGCGACATGCGCAACAAGCCCCTGACCGTCCATGCCACCCAGGCCACGCTGGAAATCATCCAGGCGCATATCTTCAATTGGGCCATCTGGCCCGATTTTGCCGAGATCCCCAATCGCGAGAAACCCTTCATGCGCTATGCCGAAACCAGGCCGGGCAAGGCGGTCAAGCTGGAGGGCCGCGAGATCACGCCCTTGCCGGCCAATCACACCGTGCCGGCGGTTGGCTATCGCATCGATTCCGGAAAGGGCAGCCTGGTGTTCAGCGGTGACACGACGGTATGCGATGAATTGTGGAAGGCCGTCAACAAGATCCGCAACCTGCGCTATCTCATCATCGAAACGGCCTTTTCCAATCGCGAGCGGCAGCTGGCGGTTGCTTCGAAACACCTCTGTCCCGACATGCTGAAGGGCGAACTGCTCAAGCTTCAGCGCGAGGCCGAAATCTACATCACCCATCTCAAGCCAGGGCAGATCGAGCTGACCATGCAGGAAATCGAGGAGTTCATCGGCGAATACAAGCCCCGCATGCTGCAGAACAACCAAGTGTTCGACTTGTAGGGTCTGCCGATGAACATGAATTCTCCATCCACGGAAGTGTTGAGAAGGCTTGAGCCGCTGAACGCGCTCTCGCCGGACAGTCTCCGCGAAATTTCACGCATGTGTTATCTCGAAAAGATCAGCCGCAACCTCGATCCGTTTCGCTTGAAGGGTCTTCAGGGGCAAGCCGTCTACCTCGTCAAGGGCGAGCTGAAGCTCGACTATCCGGATTCGAGTTCGGAAATCCTCGTCGGCGGCACGGAGGCCGCCGTGCGGCCGCTTGATCAGCGCAAACCTGCCCTGACGGGCGCCAAGGCGATTACCGATATCGAGTTGATCCGCCTTGACGAGGAAGTGCTAGACATCATGCTGACGTGGGATCAGCTGGCTGCTCCTCAGGCCGCTGCGCAGTCGAAGAAAGCGCCGGATGCGATGGACCAGACGGACTGGCGCACCCTGTCGGGCATGTTTGCGGCGGAGAATCTGACGCACGGCATCTTTTCCAGCTTGCCGCCGGCAAACATCGAGGCCCTGTTCATGCGCTTCGAGCGCATCAAGGCGATGCGCGGAGAGGTGATCATTCGCGAGGGGGGTGATGGCGATTACTACTTCGTCATCGAGAGCGGCCGCTGTACCGTGTCGCGCCAGATCGGAGGCAGCGCCGTCGAACTGGCCGAACTGAAGGGCGGCGATGCGTTCGGCGAAGAAGCCCTGGTGGCCAATGCCCGGCGCAACGCCAATGTTGCCATGAAAACGGACGGCGTACTGCTCCGGCTGGCGAAGGCCGATTTCGTCGAGCTGCTGAAGGAGCCCCTGATGCACCGCATATCACGCCAGGAAGCCGAGGCGAAAGTGGCAGGCGGGGCGGTGTGGCTGGATGTGCGGTTCCCGGCCGAGTACAACTCGGAAAAACTGCCGGGCGCCATCAATATTCCGCTCAACGAGATCCGCAACCTGTTCGGGTCGATAGACCAGCGGAAGGAGTATATTGTTTATTGTCAGAGCGGACGGCGCAGTTCGGCGGCGGCGTTCCTGCTCTCCCAGCGCGGCTACAAGGCGTATCTGCTGGAAGGTGGCCTCCGCAGCAATGCGGCATAAAGCGCGGTTCCCTATGGCTCGAAGGGGTGATCCGGAATGAGTGCAGTTCTTGGCACGGCACAGGACGCAGGTGGAGCGGGCGACGTTGCCAGCCGCCTGACATTCTTCAAGAACCTGCAGACGGTCACCAACAAGATCCATGCGACGGCCAACATCGACGAGATCATGCTCGAGCTGTCGCAGGACATCTGCACGCTGTTCAATGCCGACCGGCTGACCATCTACTCGCTGAGCGAAGACAAGTCCTCCATTGTTTCCAAGGTCAAGACCGGCCTCAATTCGTTCAAGGACCTGAGGCTGCCCATCGCCGACCAAAGCATTGCCGGCTTCGTCGCCCTGTCGAAGAAGCTGGCCAACATCAGCGACGTCTACGACGAGGCGGAACTGAAATCCCACACGCCCAGCCTGCGTTTCCTGCAGGAGGTCGACAAGCGGACGGGCTATCGCACCAAGCAGATGCTGGTGTCGCCGATCACGGATGCCCGCAGCGGCGAATTGCTCGGCGTCGTCCAGCTCATCAACAACAAGTCCGGTGCACCCTTCTCGCAGGTGGCCGAGGAGGGCGCCAAGGGTCTGTGCGAAACGCTCGCCATCGCCTTCGCCCAGCGGCAGAAGCCGACCCATGTCGTCAAGTCGAAATACGACCACCTGGTGGCCGACGCCGTGCTCTCCGCGGCGGAATTCGATCTCGCCACGCGCTCGGCGCGCCGCAAGGGTCAGGACATCGAGGAAGTGCTGCAGAACGAGTTCCAGGTCAAGCTGGCCACCATCGGCCAGGCCCTCGGCAAGTTCTTCGGGGTGCCCTACGAGTCCTTCAAGTCGGACCGCATCAAGCCGATGGACCTGCTGCGCAACCTGAAACGGGAATACGTCGAAGAGAACCAGTGGCTGCCCATCGAAGAGACCAAGGAAGGCATCGTCATCCTGACGATGGACCCCGAGCAGGTGAAGAGCTCGCGCATCGTCAATAACGTCTTTCCGAAAAGCAAGCTGGTTTTCCGCGTTACCACCATCCATGAATTCAAGCAGTCCCTCGACCAGTTCTACGGCGCCACCGCAGACTACGAATCCGTCGGCGATCTGCTCTCCGGCCTCGACGAGGGCGAGGAGGGCGGCGGCGAGCTGACCGGCGAAGACCTGACGGCGGCGGCCGACAACGAACTGGTCAAGCTGGTCAACAAGATCATCATCGATGCCTATCAGCAGGGTGCTTCCGACATCCATATCGAGCCGCGTCCTGGCAAGGACAAGACCATGATCCGTTTCCGCAGGGACGGCTCACTGGCGCCCTATATCGAAGTGCCGGCCAGTTACCGTAATGCCCTGGTGGCGCGCCTCAAGATCATGTGCGACCTGGACATTTCCGAGCGGCGCAAGCCGCAGGACGGCAAGATCAAGTTCAAGAAATTCGGTCCGGTCGACATCGAGCTGCGCGTGGCGACGATTCCCTCGGCCGGCGGCGTCGAGGACGTGGTGATGCGCATCCTCGCCGCCGGCGAGCCGATCCCCCTGGAAAAGCTCGGTATCCTGCCGCACAACCTCGATCGGCTGAAATCGGTGGTGGAGAAGCCCTACGGCCTGTTCTTCGTCTGCGGCCCGACCGGTTCCGGCAAGACCACGACGCTGCATTCCGTGCTGAAGCACCTCAACACCCCGGACACCAAGATCTGGACGGCCGAGGATCCGGTCGAGATCACGCAGAAGGGCCTGCGCCAGGTGCAGATCAACCGCAAGGCCGGACTGGATTTCGCCACCATCATGCGCGCCTTCCTGCGCGCCGACCCGGACATCATCATGGTCGGCGAGATGCGCGACAAGGAGACCGTCTCCATCGGCATCGAAGCCTCGCTGACCGGCCACCTGGTGTTCGCCACGCTGCATACCAACAGCGCCCCCGAGTCGATCACCCGTCTGCTCGACATGGGCATGGACCCGTTCAACTTTGCCGACGCCCTGCTCGGCATCCTCGCGCAGCGCCTGGGCAAGCGGCTGTGCGGCGAGTGCAAGAAGGCCTACGCGCCGACGCCGGAAGAGATGAAGGCCTTGCTCACGGAGTACAGCGAGGAACTGCTCAATACCGCCGTGTTCAAGAAGGACGCCAAGGCCGCCTACGAGGCGGTGTACAAGGACTGGGTGAAGACCTACGCTGATGACAAGGGCCAGTTCAAGCTCTACAAGCCGGTCGGCTGTGACAAGTGCGGCAACACTGGCTACAAGGGCCGCGTCGGCCTGCACGAGTTGTTGGTGGGATCGGATGCCATCAAGAAGCAGATCCAGGAACACGCCCGCGTCGCCGAGATCCTCGCCACGGGACTCGACGAAGGCATGCTTACGCTGAAGATGGATGGCATTCAGAAGGTGCTGCAGGGCATCACCGACATGAAGCAGATCCGCGCCGTCTGCATCAAGTGAGCGCCGTGGATACCGTCGAAGACCTCTTCCGGCGTTTCGAGCAGCTCAACGAGATCGGCGCCGCCCTCTCGCGCGAGCGCGATATCGACAAGCTGCTCGAGAACATCCTGCTGGCCGCCAAGGCCATCACCCATGCCGACGGCGGCACGCTCTACCGCGTGACGGAGGACGGTCTCAGCCTGCGCTTCGAGATCGTGCGCAACGACAGCCTCGCCATCGCCATGGGCGGCACTTCGGGCAACCCCATTCCCTTCCCGCCCCTGCCGTTGCGCACCGAGGCCGGCGAGGAGAACAACTCGATGGTGGCGGCTTACGCCGCCATCCACCAGGAAACCGTCAACATCGCAGATGCCTACAAGGCGGAGGGATTCGATTTCTCCGGCACGCGCAAGTTCGACGAGCGCACCGGCTACCGTTCGCAGTCCTTCCTCACCGTGCCGATGAAGAACCACGAGAACGCGGTCATCGGCGTGCTGCAGCTGATCAACTCGATCGAGCCGGGCGCGAAGCATGTCGTGCCTTTTTCGGCGGCCGACCAGCGGCTGGCCGAATCGCTTGCCTCTCAGGCGGCCGTCGCGCTCACCAACCGCCAGCTCATCTCGCAACTGGAAAAGCTGTTCGAGTCGTTCATCCAGCTCATCAACGTGGCGATCGACGAGAAGTCGCCCTACACGGGCGGGCACTGCGAGCGCGTGCCGGTGCTGACCATGATGCTGGCCGAGGCGGTGAACGAAACCCGGGCCGGGCCGCTGGCCGACTTCAGCATGACCGACAAGGACCGCTACGAGCTGAAGATCGCCGGCCTGCTGCACGACTGCGGCAAGGTGACCACGCCCGTACATGTCGTGGACAAGTCGACCAAGCTGCAGACCCTCTACGATCGCATCCACCTTGTCGACACGCGCTTCGAGGTGCTCAAGCGCGACGCGCAGATCGCCATGCTGAAAGCCAAGCTGGCCCTGCGTGACGGGCGGGATGCGCGGGCCGAAGCCGTCCTCGAGGAGGATCTCGGGCGCCACCTGCAGCAGATCGAGTCGGATCGCACGTTCCTGCGCCAGGCCAACATCGGCTCCGAACTGATGACGCCGGAGGACCAGGAGCGCGTCAAGCGCATCGGCACCGGCTATCGCTGGATCGACGTAGGCGGCAAGGCGGTCAATTTCCTCTCCGAGGACGAACTGGAAAACCTCAGCATCCGCGCCGGCACGCTGACGCAATCCGAACGGGAGACCATCAACTATCACATCGTCGCCACCATCAAGATGCTCGAGCAGCTGCCCTGGCCGAAGCACCTGAAGAACGTCCCGGAGTACGCCGGCGGCCACCACGAGCGCATGGACGGCAAGGGCTACCCGAAGGGGCTCAGCCGCGAGCAGATGAGCGTGCAGGCGCGCGTCATGGGCATCGCCGACATCTTCGAGGCACTCACCGCCCGCGATCGCCCCTATAAGCGCGGCAAGACGCTGTCGGAGTCGCTGGATATCCTCGGCAAGTTCAAGCTCAACGGCCACATCGACCCGGACCTCTTTGACGTTTTCGTGCGGCAGAAGGTGTATCTCAAGTACGCCGGGCAATTTCTCGACCCGGAGCAGGTCGATGAGGTGGATGAGTCGAAGATACCGGGTTTTGCGGCTTCCAGCACTGCAAAGCAACATGGGTGACGAAAAACGTCACATCATGCCTTTAGCCAAAGGGGTTAGTAGAAGTGGAATAATTCATTCAATAGAAATCAGTCTGTTAGATGCATCACTGGCTGGCACGACTGTTGCATAATCTCAAGTGTGCGCCTCGGAAGCCGATATTCACTTCCGGCCATTTTTCCCAACTGTAAAAGGAGATCCATATGAAGACGATTCAAAAAGGCTTTACCCTGATCGAACTGATGATCGTTGTTGCGATCATCGGCATTCTGGCCGCCGTTGCCTTGCCGGCTTATCAGGATTACACCGTACGCGCAAAAGTGTCCGAGGTGATGCTGGCGGCTTCTTCCGCCAAGGTGCCGGTTGCCGAGTTCTTCCAGACCTACGGCCGCATGCCCAGCACGGCATCGGTTTCGGTCACTAGCCAGACCTCCCAGTATGTGGCTTCGCTGACCTGGGACGGGACGACCGTTACGGCAACTTCGCGCAACCTTGGCGCTGCCGATGCAACGGGCACCGTCACGATGACTCCGTCCGATGCTGGCGGCGGCGTGCTGAACTGGTCTTGTGCGGGCACGATCCCGGCCAAGTACCGTCCGTCGAGCTGCAAGTAATCACGCGGCTGTCTGACTAAAAGGCGCCCCATGCAGATGGGGCGCCTTTTTTCATTCCACTTTCAGAAATCACCTTTACCAGTGTGGCAAGGGCTTGATTCCTTTCCAGGATGACCGGCGTCCGTTTACCGCGCTGCTCCCGCCTGGCCATTGCGGGCGTTCTGATGGCTCTGGTGCTGACATCGGCGATCTATTGGCCCGGCCTGGAAGGAAGCTTCTTTTTCGACGATGACCCGAACATACTGCAAGTCGAAGCGCTTCGGCTTGGCGAGCTGTCCCTGCCGGCGCTACATGAAGTGCTTGCCAGTGGCCTCTCCGGTCCATCAGGGCGTCCGGTCGCGCAACTGAGCTTCGCGCTCAACCATTACTTCAGCGGCGGCTTCGATCCCTTCGCCTTCAAGGCGACCAATCTGATCATCCATGCCTTCGCCGCCATCCTGGTTTTCTTCCTCGGCCTGCGCCTGCTGGCAGCAGGCACGCCGGAGGCACCGCGCGGCCGGCTGCTGGCCGCCGCCGCTATCCTGGCCGCCTTGTGGCTGCTGCATCCCCTTCAGCTGACGACGGTGCTCTACGCCGTGCAGCGCATGACCGGCTTGTCGGCCCTGTTCCTCTTCGCTGCGCTGTTGCTGCATGTGCGCGGACGCGAAGGCGGCGGGGCGGCCGGCGCAGCGCAGGTGGCGATCGCCTGGGGTCTGCTATGGCCGCTGTCCTTTCTCAGCAAGGAGACCGGCGCACTGTTTCCGCTCTTCGCGCTGGCCTGGGAGCTGATCCTGCGGCGGAAGACCACGGGCCGGCTCGACCGCTTTGCTCGCCTGCTCGCCGTCCTGGCGGGACTGACTTTCGTT
Source organism: Betaproteobacteria bacterium (assembly GCA_016703785.1). Taxonomy (GTDB): domain Bacteria; phylum Pseudomonadota; class Gammaproteobacteria; order Burkholderiales; family Rhodocyclaceae; genus Desulfobacillus. The sequence goes on along the minus strand of JADJBM010000008.1, from coordinate 219,251 downwards.
GCGGGTGCGATATACGCCGCACTGCCGGTAGGGCAGTGGCTGTGGGCCGGCTACGATTTCCGCCTCTTTTCGCCGGCGGAGCGCCTGCTGACCGAGGGACGTGTGCTCTGGTTCTATCTTGGTCTGGCCTTGTTCCCGCGCCTGGAGGCGTTCAGCCTCCACCACGACGACATCGCCTTGTCCGTCGGCCTGCTAGACCCATGGACGACTCTGATTGCATGGGCAGGGTTGGCCGGCCTTGCCTGGCTGGCATGGCACACCCGGACGCGTGCACCGCTGCTCGCGTTCGGCATCGCCTGGTTCCTGATCGGCCACCTGCTCGAGTCCACTGTCCTGCCGCTGGAAATTGCCCACGAGCACAGGAACTACGTGCCGTTGTTCGGGGTTCTCCTGGTTGGGGCCTGGGCCCTGCTGGAAGCCCTGGGCCGTGCAGGGCCGCGCAGGACGTTCGGCGTCGCATTGGCCGTCGCCGCCCTGGGATACAGCGCCCTCGTTACGGGCTTGCGGGCGCATCAGTTCGGTGAAGAGGTCCGTCGCACCCAGATCGAATCCCAGCATCATCCAGAGTCGGCGCGTACCCACTACGAAGCGGGACGGGCAGTGACCATGCTCGACCAGTCGGCCGATGCGGAGTCGCCGGCGTATTTCTTCGCGCGTACGCATTTCGAGCGGGCCGGCGAATCCGACCCCACATTCAAGCTGGGCTGGCTGGGGCTGATCCACCTGAACTGCCGCGCCGGAAAACCGGTGGACACGGCGTGGCGGGAAGCGCTGAGTCGTCGCCTGCGCGAGACGCCATTCGGGCCCGGTGACCAATCGATGATGTTCACACTGAAGGAGATGGCCATAGCCGGCGCGCTCTGCCTCGAGCGGGCAGACATCGCAGCGCTTTTTGCCGCGGCGCGTGCCAACCCGACCGTGACGCCGGGCGTTCGCGCAATTCTGCACTCATGGCTGGCCGATTACCTTGCGCTGGGCGCGCGCGACCCTGCCGCGGCGCTCACCGTGCTTGACCAGGCGCTGGCCATCGCCCCGTATAATTCCAGTAACCGGCTGAAGCGCGCGCAATTGGTCCTTCTGCTGGGCCGGCATGACGAGGCGGGTGCCATGCTGGCAGAATTGTCGACAGCGAAACTCAACCGTCCGGAGCGGGAAACGTACTTACAGATTCGAGCCTGCCTGGAGCACCCGAATGCTTCGACTGCCTGTATCGCAAAATAAGGCCATATGAAATCCGATTACCGTGTGTCCGTCGTCTTGCCGGCCCGTAACGAAGCCCGGGCACTGCCCGACTGCCTACGCGGCGTGAGGGCCGCACTGCCCGACTGCGAAATCATCGTCGTGGACGACGGTTCGACCGACGAGACGGCCGCGATCGCCGCCGGACTGGGCGCGCGCGTCATTTCGCACCCCTATTCCAAGGGCAACGGCGCCGCGGTGAAGACCGGTGCGCGCGCCGCACACGGCGACATTCTGGTGTTCATGGATGCCGACGGCCAGCACCGCCCGGAGGATATCCCGCGCCTGCTGGAAAAGCTCGAGGAAGGCTACGACATGGCGATCGGCGCGCGCGGCATGAAGGACCATGCCGGCACGCACCGGGGGATCGCCAATACTGTTTTCAACTGGCTGGCGAGCTGGATGGTGAATCATCGAGTCGAGGATCTGACCTCGGGTTTTCGCGCCGTGCGCGCGGAGCGCTTCCGTCGCTTCCTTTATCTGCTGCCCAACAGTTTTTCCTACCCGACCACCTGCACGATGAGTTTCTTCCGTGCCGGCTTCGGGGTTGCCTACGTTCCCGTCAGCATGCCGCCGAGGATCGGCCGCAGCCATATCCGCCCACTGCGCGACGGCGTGCGATTCATACTGATCATCATCAAGATCGGCACCCTCTACTCGCCGCTGAAGCTGTTCCTGCCGGTGGCGGGCACATTCTTCGCCACCGGCCTCGGCTACTACTTCTACACGTATGCCACCACGCACCGCTTCACCAATATGAGCGCCCTGCTGCTGACGACGGCCGTCCTGGTATTCCTCATCGGAATCGTCGCGGAACAGATCTCCGCGCTCCTGTACAAGGACTCGGATTCCGCCGATCCGCGCGATCCTGCGGTCTGAGACTCGTCATGCGAGTGTTGGTCGTGAGTACTTCCTATCCGCGCAGCGCGGACGACTGGCGCGGCCGCTTCATTGCCGACATGGCGGCCGCCCTGCCGGGCGAGGATGTCAGCGTCGGCCTGTGGGCGCCGCCGGGCCCTCTGCCAGATGGAGTTTCCTCGGTGGCCAGCCGTGAAGAACAGGCCTGGCTCGACAGGCTGGCCGAGTCGGGCGGCATTGCCAGCCGCTTGCGCGCCGGCCCGCTGCCCGCCCTATCTTCGGCTGTCGGCCTGTTGCGGCGGCTATGTCGGTTTTACCGCCGCGAGCCGGCGGACGTGATGCACGTGAACTGGCTGCAGAATGCCTTGCCGCTGATTGGCACGCGGCATCCAGCGGTGATCGGCGTGCTCGGCAGCGACTACGGCATGCTCCGGCTGCCCGGCATGGCGGCGCTGGCAAAGTCAGCCCTTGCAGGACGGCGTGCGCTGCTGGCGCCGAACGCGCCGTGGATGGTGCCACGCCTGGAAGCCCTGTTCGGCGGTGTCGCGGACGTGCGTCCTCTGCCCTTTGGGGTTGCCCGGGAATGGTATGCGGTCGAGAGACGGCCGGCGTGGGGCAGCGCTCCGTGGCTCGCCGTGACACGCGTGACGCAGGCGAAGATCGGCGAGCTGTTCCGCTGGGGAGAGGGGCTCTTCGATGCGCGCCGGCCGCTGGTCCTGCTGGGCCCGATGCAGGAAGACCTGTCGCTGCCGGCATGGGTGGACTACCGTGGCGCGACCCACCCTGAGGCGTTGCGCAAAGACTGGTTCCCGCAGGCCGCCGGCCTCATCACGCTGAGTCGGCATGACGAAGGGCGTCCTCAAGTCATGATCGAGGCGATGGCATCTGGCCTGCCGCTGATCGCGACGGATCTGCCCGCACACCGCGATCTCGTGGCGAACGGCGAGAACGGCTGGCTGACTGAGTCACGAGACGCCTTGTCGGCAGCCCTCGACGATTTGTCCGATGTTGAGCGCAACCGCCGCGCCGGCGAGGCCGCGCGCGACAAGGCACGCCGCGAGATCGGCGACTGGCAGGATGCCGCCGCGCGCTACCGCGCGGCTTATCGTGAGGTGTATGCATCGTGAATGAAGCGGGCGCCCTGATCGTCGGCGGCGGTTTTCTCGGCCGCGCCCTGGCCCTGAAGCTGGCCGGCGCAGGCCGGCGCGTCACTGTGCTGTCGACGCGCGCGGAGGATGCATCCTGGCCGGTCGGGATCGCAGCGGTGAATGGCCGCCAGGAAGACACCATGCTGGTGCGACGCCTGCTCGCCGGACATGACACGGTGGTGCATGCCGCCTGGGGCACCACGCCCGGCTCCAGCGCCGGGCGGCCGGCGCTGGAAGGCGAGGCCGGCCTGCTGCCCTTCCTGGCTTTTCTCGATGCATTGCATGCGTATCCTGAAACGCGCCTGTTGTTCCTGTCTTCCGGCGGCACGGTGTATGGCGATCCGGAAAAACTTCCGGTGGCGGAAGATGCGCCGCTGCAGCCGCGCTCCTGCCACGGCGCCGGCAAGGCTGCCGCCGAGCTGTTCCTGCGCTCGCACCGGCCGGAGCGCACGATCGTCCTGCGGCCATCGAACATCTACGGTCCGGGGCAGGTACTCAAGAGCGGCTTCGGCGTGATCCGACACCTGCTCATCTGCGCCAGCGAAGACCGGCCGTTCCAGCTCTGGGGCGACGGCCTGCAGGTGCGCGACTACCTCTTCATCGACGACTTTGCCGATGCGGTGCTGCGACTGATCGCGCGCCCGCAGGCGGCTGGCGTCTTCAATCTCGGCTGCGGGGCGGGGACCTCGCTGCGTGAACTGATCGCCCTGGTCGAAGCTGAGACGGCGCGCACGGTCCGCATCGATGCGCAGCCGGCGCGCGAAGGCGACGTCACGCGCATCGTCCTCGACATCGACAGGATCCGTCGTGCGGCGGACTGGGCACCTGTGGTGAGCCTCGAGGATGGTATCGCGCGGACGAGGCGCTGGCTGGAAGCGGGCGCTTGAGCGCGGAGCACTAATTCTCGCAGAGCGCTCCTGTCGTGGTCTTCAATTCCTTCACCTTCCTGATCTTCTTCGCCGTCGTCTTCGGCCTCTATTGGCTGCTGCCGGGCTGGGCGGCCCGGAAGTGGCTGCTGCTGATCGCCAGCTACGTTTTCTACGGCGCCTGGAGCCCGCCCTATGTGTTCCTGCTGCTGGCGTCCACCTTCCTCGACTGGTGGCTGGCGCGGCTGATCGGCCGCAGCGCCGATCCGCGCAGGCGGCGGTGGCTCCTGGTGGCGAGCCTCGCCGGCAACCTCGGCTTGCTGGGCTACTTCAAGTACGGCAGCTTCCTGCTCGACAATTTCGCCGTCCTGCTGGCCTCGGCCGGCATCGCCTGGCAGCCGGTCGACGCCGGCATCGTCCTGCCGATTGGCATATCCTTCTACACTTTCGCCTCGCTCTCCTACACGATCGACGTGTACAGGGGGGAGATGCGCGCCGACTCGAAGTTTTCCGACTACGCCCTCTTCGTCAGCTTCTTCCCGCATCTCGTCGCAGGACCGATATTGAGGGCCCGCAACCTCCTGCCGCAGATTGCTGCGCCCAGGCGGCCGACCCTCAACGAAGTCGGCTGGGGCCTCGCGCTGTTCTGCTTCGGGCTGTTCTGCAAGGTGGTCATGGCCGATGCCCTCTTCGCGCCCGTGGTGGACGAGGTGTTTGCCGCGCCGGGCAAGTTCGGCGCGGCCGACACCTGGGCGGCGGCGCTGGCCTTCTCCGGGCAGATCTACTACGACTTCAACGGCTACTCGCTGTGCGCCATTGGCCTCGCCCTGTGCTTCGGCTATGCCTTCCCGGACAATTTCCGCCATCCCTATGCGGCCGTCGGCTTCTCGGATTTCTGGCGTCGCTGGCATATCTCGCTGTCCACCTGGCTGCGCGACTATCTCTACATTCCCCTCGGCGGCAATCGCGGCGGCGCCTGGCGGGCCGGCCGCAGCCTGATGCTGACCATGCTGATCGGCGGTCTCTGGCATGGCGCATCGTGGATGTTCGTCCTCTGGGGCGGCTTGCACGGGTTCTACCTTTGGGCGGAGCGGCTGCTGCAGCGAAATGGCGCCGTTGCGCCTGATGAGGGAAGACAGCGCCTCCGGCAGGTGCTCACCTTCGTCGTCGTCACCCTGACCTGGATTCCCTTCCGCGCGCCGGACGCCGATACGGCGCTGGGCATCCTCGCCGGCCTCTTCCGCAGCGGCCTGCCGCCCATGCTCGACTTGCCGGGCCTGGCGGCGATCGCTGCGATGATATTCACCGTCGCGTGGCATATGTCGATGCGCGAGCGCCGCTTCGAGCCGGTCATCGCGGCGTGGGGGAAATCGAGGCAGTTGGCGACCGTGACGGGATGTCTGGCAGCGATGTATCTCTTTTCCGGCGGCGATCAGCGTGCCTTCATCTACTTCCAGTTCTGAGCGGGTGCTGCCGCAGGTGCCCTGGCCGGGCCTGCTGGCGGCGGCCGTCCTGCTGTTTTTCGCGGCGGCAATCGGCATGGAGATGCGGCTCGATGCGCTCGGTTACCAGCCTACCGCGCGCGATTCGCAGGAACGCTGGCAGGCGGCAAGGGCTCGAGCCTCACGGCTCGGCGAGCGCGCCCTGATCCTGGTGGGCGCCTCGCGTTTCCAGCTCGGCCTCGACCTCGACGTGCTGCGGCGGGAAACCGGCCTCGAGCCGGTGCAACTGGCGCTCGACGGCAGCGGCGGCGAACCGATTCTCGCGGGGCTGGCCAACGATCCGAAAATCCGCGGCACGGTGCTGGTCGAGTACTACGACCACACCGTCGGCGCGCGCGGCGGCGTGGCGGAGGACATGCAGCGCCGCCATGAAAAATCCTCCGGCAGGCTGCGCCTCTGGAAGCGACCGGCCGAGCGCAGCGAGACACGCCTGACAGAATGGCTGCACGAGCGCCTGAACGCCTATGCCGACGGTGCCAACCCGTGGTCTTCGCTGCGCTGGCGCATCCTGCCCGCCGCCGAGGCGCGGCAATACCTGGTCACGCGGCCGGACCGCTCGCGCCTGGCCGACTACGCGCGGGTGGATATGCCGGACTTCTATTACCGCCGGGTGGCGCGCACGCTGGGCGAGGAGATCGACGTGAAGGGGCCGAGCATCGAAGCACTGCTGGCGCAGCGCATCGCCGCCCTGAAGGCGGAGGACAATGCCGACTTCCTGGCGGCCTCGCGCGAGGTGGGACGCATGGCGGAGCAGATCCGTGCCCGCGGCGGGCAGGTGATCTTCGTCGCCATGCCCTCGAGCGGCATGGTGCGCGAGATCGAGCGGCGGCGCTATCCGCGCGAGCGGTTCTGGGAACGCTTCGTCGCCGAGACCGGCCTGCCTGGCATACACTCCGACCATGAGCCGGAACTGCGTGGATATGCATGCCCCGACGGATCGCACCTCGACGTGCGCGACCGCGGCCGCTACACGGCCGCGCTGGCGGACCTCATGAAGCGCAAGGGGTTCCTGGCGCCGGATCAGGGCGGGACGCGGCAATAATATGGCGCGGGTCTCCGTCTGCATCGCCCACTACCGCGGCATCGAGCTGATCGACGCTTGCATCGAATCGGTGCGGGCGCAGGCCGGCGGCATCGAGGTCGAGATCGTCGTGCACGACGACGCCTCGCCGGACGGCTCCGCCGCGCACATCCGCGAGCGGCATCCCGACGTGAAGCTGATCGCGAGCGCCGAGAACGTCGGCTTCTGCGCCGCCAACAACCGCATGGCCGAGGCGGCGCGGGGAGACTACCTGCTACTGCTCAACAACGACGCGACGCTGCTGCCGGATGCGCTGCAGACGCTGCTGGCGGAGGCGGAACGCGCCGGGCGACCGGCCATCCTCACCCTGCCGCAATACGCCGCCGCCACGGGCGAACTGCTCGATATCGGCAGCCGCCTCGACCCGTTCCTCAACCCGGTGCCGAACCGCGATCCGGCACGCGGCGAAGTCGGCACGGTGCATGGCGCCTGCCTGTGGATTCCCAAGGCGTTGTGGCAGGAACTGGGCGGCTTTCCGGAGTGGTTCGGCTCGGTCGCCGAGGATCTCTACTTGTGCTGCCGCGCACGGCTGGCCGGTTATCCCGTGCGGGCACCGGGCCTCTCCGGCTATCGCCATCGCGTCGGCCAGAGCTTCGGCGGCGGCAAGGCGGTGGACGGCCGCCTGGCGTCGACCTACCGCCGGCGCGCGCTGTCGGAGCGCAACAAGACCTTCGTCATGATCGCCTGCTATCCGCTCGTGCTGCTGGCGCCGCTGCTGCCGTTGCATGCCTTGCTGCTGCTGCTGGAGGGCGCCGCGCTGTCGCTGCTGAAACGGGAATGGCGGCCGCTGGGCGAAATCTACCTGCCGGCGCTGGTCGCCTGCTGGCGCGAGCGTGCGCGGTTGCGCGAACTGCGCCGCGCGGTGCAGGCGGCGCGGCGCGGCGGCCTCGGCGCCTTCCTCTCCGCGTTCCGCTTCCTGCCGCACAAACTATCCCTGCTGCTGCGCCACGGCCTGCCCAGGCTCGGTTGAGGCGGGTCGGATCGAACCGGCTTCAGCGCAGCACGCTGCGTGCTGCGCGGATCAACGGCATTTCGATGAAGCGATGGCAGGCGAGGGCGAACGCCACTGCGGCGGCGAGCAGGAGCAGCAGCAGCGCCGGACGCAGCATGGGGTCGCCGGCCGATGCGAAGCCGGCACCGATGCGCGCCAGCGCGCCCATGACCAGGACATGGGAGAGATAGAGCGAATACGAGGCATCGCCGAGGCGCGCGGCCCACACCGGTAAGATTGTCTTCCTTGCGGTCTCGAGCGCGACCAGGCCGTACACCACCAGCGCCGCCGGCAAGCCGAACAGCAGGACGCGCATCCAGTGCGAGGGTTCGTGGCCGAGGCCGAGGTGAACATGCAGGGCGTAGCCGGCCAGCCAGGCCATGACGCCCGTGCCGAGACAGGGCCACCCGAATCGCGCGATGCCGCGGTGGATGAGCAGCGCCGCCAGGCAGCCGGCGATGAACTCCAGCGTCAGCGGGTGCGTCACCAGTCGCAGCGTCGCGCCCGCCGAGGCGGGCAGCAATAGGGCGGCGCAGACGACGGCGCCGGCCCACAGGCCGAGGAGCCGGGCCAGGCGCCGCTCAGGAAACAGCAACAGCAGGGCGAACACGAGGTAGAAATACATTTCGTGGATCAGCGTCCAGCCCACCATCAGCAGAGGCAGGCCGTCCTGCGGCAGCAGCAGGAAGGAGCCGAGCAGATCGACCTCGCCGCCTTGCAGGCTGCGCTTGACCATGCCCGGTCGTGCGAGGAACACGACCAGCACGAGCAGGCTGAAGAACCAGTAAAGGGGGTAGATGCGCGTGATGCGATGGGCGAGGAAGCGCCGCCCTGCGCCGGCGCTCTGGAACCTGCCGCGCGTGACCGTCACCATGACGAAGCCGGAGATGACGAAGAACAGGTCCACGCCCGACATGCCGATCGTCCAGATGTCGGACAGCAGGCGGTATCCGTGGCCGTAATTGCCTTCGATCGTAGCGAGGTGGAACAGCACCACCAGCATCGCCGCCATGCCGCGCAGGGACTGGAGGTTGGCGATCTGCTTCGTCACGCTATTTCACCAGCAGGTCGAGCGCGATGCTGCCCCAGTTGCGGGCGTAGCGGGCGTAGCGGCCGGCCGCCGCTTCGCGCAGCACGCCGGGTAGTCGGCGCCAGCGCGCGGCGGGAAGGTTCGCGCGGGCTTCCAGGTGGGCGATCTTTTCCTTCAGTGCAGTGCGCGACGCGGCAGGCACGGTCGACGCTTCTAGCCGCGCAGCAAGGGTGCGCCAGAGACCGAGTTCTCCGCGGTACCAGTCGCCACGGTCGAGGCCGAGTGCGGCGTGTGCCTCCTGCGCGAGTGACTTGCGCAAGCCACCGACGACGTTACCGCTGTGCTGGCGGTAGGCGATCAGCGGCGCAGACACGGAGGCGAGCCCGCCCTGCGCGGCGGCCATCAGGGCCAGCCAGGCGTCGTGCGGCCAGCCGGCGGGGATCGGCAGCGCCGTATCGCGGAGGCTGACTTTCACCGCCAGCGTGGCGCCGGTGACGACGCGGTGCTTGAGCAGCACGGCGAAGCCTTCACCTTGCGCGAGGCGCGCCTGCTCGCGCGGCGTGAAGCGCACCCGCTGCCACATCGTGTAGCCGAGCGGTGCCAGGTTGTCATCGACGACCTCGGCGTCCGAGAAGGCCGCCAGCGTCTCTGGCGCCGACAATGCCTGCGCCAGCCTCTCCAGCTTGTCCGCGCGCCAGGTGTCGTCCTGGTCGGCCAGGGCGATGCAGTCGCCGCTGCAGGCGGTGAGCGCGAGGCTGAAGTTTTCCTCGACGCCGAGCCGCTTCGGGTTGCGCAGGAGGCGCACCGGGAAGGGCGCGCGCGCGGCGAAGGCTTCGAGGAGTGGCACCGTGCCGTCGCCCGAGGCGTCGTCGGCGGCGACCAGCTCGAAGGGCGGCAGCCGCTGGGCGATGAGGCTGTCGAGCAGTTCGGGCAGATGGCGCGCGCCGTTGCAGGCGGCGAGGGCGATGGAGAAGCGCGGTGTCATGCTTCCATTATGCGTGGCACGGGCAGGCCGCGCACGAGTTCGAGGTTCGGATTGCCGGCCGGATCCTGCGCGAGCCGTCCGCCCCAGCGCGCCTGCATGAAGCGGAGGTCCGCCGTGTCCGGAGTCGCCGCGGGTGGGGCGTCGAGCAGCAGTGTGGCGTGCGGCGTCCACAGGTTGTACAGTCCGGCCGCGTCCAGGCGCAGGCAAAGGTCCACGTCGAAGAAGGCGCCGCAGTCCGCATCGAAGCCGCCCGCCTGCTCGAAGGCCTCGCGCCGCACGGCCAGGCAGGCGGCGGAGACCGCCGTGACGTTCTGTTGCAGCAGGGCGCGGTTGCGCACGCCGGCGAAGGCGGCCGGAGCGCCGAGATAGGGCTGCAGGGCGACCGCCTGAGCGTCCAGGAGGTAGCCGGCATGGCGCACGCGTCCCGCCGCATCGAGCAGGCGCGCGCCGACGGCGCCGATGCCCGGTCGCGCCGCCTCGGCGGCGAGGATGGCCAGCCAGCCGGCCTCCGTCGGGCGCGCGCGGCCGTCGACGAAACAGAGGATGTCTCCCTGGGCGCCGGCAGCAGCGCGGTTGAGCCGTAGCGGCAGCGCCTCGTCGTGGCCGGCGACGCGCACCTCCGCGTTCTCGCAGCCGGCATCCTTCAGGAAGGCCTCGAGCCGGGCCGCCGGCGCGGCGACGACCAGCGTCACGCGGGGCGCCGGCGCGGGCAGGGCATGGCGCACCCTCAGGTGGCCGAAAGGCAGCTGCTCCACCGTCGCCGCCTCGCGGCAGCGATCGAGATGGTCCTGCACGGCGCGGCGGCCGGCCTCAAGGGCGTAGTCCTTGGCAATGTCGGAATGCGCCGTCGAGCCCGGCAAGCTGCGCCAGTGGTAGAGGACGTGCGGAATGTGGCGGATGCGGCGCGCCCGCTCTGCGGCGCGCAGGGCGAGATCCCAGTCCTGGCTGCCCTGCACCTCGGGGCGGAAGGCATCGAGTCCGGCGAGCAGGGCGGCGCGATACACGGCAAGGTGGCAGACGTAGTTCTGCGCGCGCAGCAGGTCCGGGTTCCAGCCGGGCTTGAAGTAGGGGTCGCGGCGGCGGCCGTCGGTGCCGATGAGGTCCTCGTCGCCGTAGAGCAGGTCGGCCTCGGGGTAACGGGCGATCTCGGCGGCGACGCGGGCCAGCGCCAGCGGCGCCAGTTCGTCGTCGTGGTCGAGGAAGGCGACGAACTCGCCGTCGGCCAGCGCCAGCGCGCTGCGGGTGGCGGCGCAGATGTGGCCGCGCGTCTCGCGGAACGTCAGGCGAATGCGCGGCTCGGCGGCCGCGGCGGCCTCCAGCAACGGCCGCACGTGCGGCGCGGCCGAGGCATCGTCGGCGATGCACAGCTGCCAGTGCGGGTAGTGCTGTTCGCGTACCGAGTCGATGGCGCGGCGCAGCCACGGCTCGGGCGCGTCGCAGACCGGCATCACGACGGAGATCAGCGGCGGCGCCGGCAGCGCGGCGATCGCCGCATCGAGTTCGGTGCAGTCGGCTGCGGCGCGGCCCGCCTCGGCCTGCAGCCAGCGCGCGTAGCCCTGAGTCTGCGCGCGCAGCAGGCGCAGGCGCCAGGCGACGCCGGCCGAGCCTGCCTCGCGCCACAGGCGCCAGGCCTTCGTGGCAAGCTGCCCGGCCGGGCGCTGGCGCAATGCGCGGAAGAGATCGAGCGGCATGTCAGTGGCGCCCGGCCGTCCGAAGCCACTGACACGCCCCCGCGGGGGGCAGCGAGCGAAGCGAGCGTGAGGGTAGCTTCATCCTAGGCGGCCTTTCTCGCGATGCCGACGATCTCGACGCTGGAGCAGGCGACGCGCTCGATGCGCGCCGCCGGGCCCAGCAACCCGAGCAGGGCAGCGAAGGATTCGGGCGTGAAGACGTGGTGGTGGATCTGGCTTGCATCGGCGCCGAGCAGGCGCGCGATCTCGCGCTCGCGCGCCTCGTCGCGCAGCGGCGTCCAGGAGGCGCCCCGCTCGCGCGCCAAGGCTGGCGCGGCGATGTCGAGGTGCTCCTCGACGTGCGTGCGGTTGCGTTCCCGCATGGCGGCGCTGTCGCCGGCCGCCGTGAGGCGGCGGTCGTCGAGGAAATGCTGCGGCGGCGTGACCGCGCGGCCGCGATCGAAGCAGCGCTCGCCGATCGGAACGGCGACGAAGAGCAGGCCCCCCGGGCGCAGCACGCGCAGCCAGTGCTCCAGCGTGCCGAGTGCGTCGACGGCGTGTTCGAGCACGTGGTTGGCGACGACGAAGTCCTGGCTCGCGTTGGCGATGCAGCCGAGCGTGAAGCCGTCGGCGAGCAGGTCGGGCACGACGATGGACGCGCCGGCGTCGGCGCGCAGCTGCCGCAATTCCTGCGCGCCGTGGCGGTCGACATAGCGCGCCCGCGCACCCGACGGCAGCGGCAGCGGGCAGTGCAGGGCGCCGATCTCGAGGCCGTGACCGCCGGCCGGCAGGTGGCGCAGGGCGAGGCGTCGGCGCGTTTCCTCCAGGCCGAGCAAGCCGCGGCGCAGAAGCGGCTCGGCGAGGCCGCAGCCGATCAGCGTCGCGCGCAGCGCCGACCAGGTCTGTTGCGTCAGGGAGCGTTCAGATCGCATCGTTGTCGAGCGTGTCGCGCACGCGCTGCCGCCAGTCGGCGAGATAGCGGTCTGCGCGAAGGAGGCGCATCTCGGTAGCGTTTCCGGCCAGCTTCGGCGCGGAAGGGAACGCATGGGGCATATGGCTTCATGGCATCAACGTTCGAGCGTCACATCCAAGAAGACCGCATTCCCCCTCACATACCCTGGCCGCAAGTGATAGGCATCCATGTACATGGGTTCGCCGTCCTCGGTCAATGAAGGGCAGACAATAGCATCGCAAAGGAACGCCACCGGATCGATGACCGTGACTTCAGCGGCGCCGGCGATGCTGACGAGGCGCTCCCTGATAGGTCGGGTCCGCGCCCCGAAGGATTCCCTTGTTACGCCGGAGTCGTCGATGGTGTAAGCGCCGAGCTTTGTCAGGTCTCGCCTGACGATGCCTTTCGGGTCGAGCCTAGTGCCATTTGGATGAGGCAGGACAAGGAAAACCTTTTTACCTGATTTGCGAAGGGCAAGAAACATGTCCTGCAAGGATCGGTAGGCATGTTCCGATCCATCCCGGCCCAGCCCCAGAGGTTCATCGACCGAGCCCTGCTTGAAGGCATACATGGAGGCATCGTTCAGGAAAATCTTATACAGGCTTGCGGAGATGACCACGGTGTCAATCTCGCTTGAAGCACGCGCGTGCTCCAGCACATTGTTTGCCTGATCCCTGCAGGGTGCAGCCCCGCTGACGCCGGGGATGGGGGGGCAACTGGAAGCCATGAATAGCGCAGACTTGTAATTGTCCGGATTTCTGCTCAGCAGTGCATCGATGCGCGGATAGTAATGCTGCATATAGCTATCGCCCCAGTACAGTACGGTTTTCGGAGTGGAGGACGGCTGGAATTGGTAGGTTTCCCCGTTCAGTTTCAGCGGCTGCAGGGATTTGCCAGGCCAGCCCCACTCGCCGGAGGCAGCCAGGATATGCCTTGCCTGTGCGGCAATCCTTGCCGGGAATCCGCCCTGCTGTTGGATATGATATCCGGCGTAACCGACCCCGATCATCATCAGAACCACAAAGGCAGCCGTCAGCCCACGCCGGCGACCGGACCGAATGGGGGACTCAATGAACATGTAAGTCAGCCACGCCAACACGAGGCTGATCACTATTGCGGCCAGGCGCAAGCCGATGGCCGGCGCCTGGCCTTCGATGATGCGCAGGAATGACAGGAGAGGCCAGTGCCAGAGGTAGAGCGGGTAGCTGATCAATCCCAGCCAAACCAGCGATCGGTGTGACAGCACCACGCTGTTCATCCAGGCCCCGGGTCCGGCGGCGATCAGCATTGCGGTACCCATGACGGGTAGAAGGGCGCGCCAACCCGGAAATGGACTCTGCTTCGAAAATGAGAACGTGGCGACGACAATCAGGACCATCCCGATGAGCGATAGCGCATTGCCCAGACGACTCCCGGCCTGGTCCATGTGCTTGAAATGGCGCGGCGCAAACAGCAGCAGACAAGCCAGCAGACTGCCCGCCATGAGCTCCCAGTACCGCGTCAGAGGCGAATAGTAGGCTTCGACCTCATCTATGGCCGTAATGGCAATGCTGACTGCCAGGGAAAACAGGAGGGTCAGCAGAATGAATGCCGGCAACAGACTCCGCCGCAGCCAGAGGAGCGCGATCAACAAAGGCCAGGCGACATAGAACTGCTCTTCAATGCTGAGCGACCACAGGTGCAGCAGCGGCTTGGTTTCCGCCGCATTGTCGAAATAACCGGATTCCTGCATCAGGATGAAATTGGAGACGAAGCCGGCGCCGGCGGCGACATGCCTGCCCAACTGCCTGTATTCGTCCGCGAAGAGCGCAAACCAGCCGACAAGTAGGCTGGCAATCAGAATCGGCAGCAGGGCAGGCAGGATTCGCCTGACCCGCCGCGCATAAAAGTCGATGAAGCTGAAGTTGTCGTTCTCAAGTCGGACGAGAATGATCCCGCTGATGAGAAAGCCGGAGATGACGAAAAAAACGTCAACCCCGGTGAACCCGCCGTGAACCAGTTCAGGAAAGGCGTGGAATCCGATCACGGCGATCACCGCCAACGCCCGCAAGCCATCGATGTCCGGACGGTACGCTATATCAGATCGCATCGTTGCCCAGCGTGTCGCGCACAAGCTGTCGCCAGTCGGCGAGGTAGCGGTCGATGTGGAAGTGCCGTATCGCCGTTTCGCGTCCGGCCTGGCCGATGCGCCAGGCGCGCGCCGGGTCGGCGAGCAGGAAATCGAGCTGGTCGGCGAGTTCCTCGGCGGTGGCGGCCATGAAGCCGTTCCTGCCGTTCTCGATGAAGCGGTCGACGTCGTGGCTGTCGGCATTCACCGTGGCCAGCCCGCACAGCATGGCCTCGCCGCGCGAGCGTGGCATGGGCGAGCGCAGCGTCGGGTTGAAGTAGATGTCGAAGCCGTGCAGGGCGGCGACATAGTGGGCGAACTTCGCATCGGCGTAGGCGTTGCCGGTGAGCAGCAGGTTCGGCTCGGGCACGCACAGGCGCTCGAGCGGGGCCGCGAGCCTCGCCGCCACCGCCTCGAGCAGGTGTGCGCCACGGTAGCCCGGCCGCTCGGCGGTGGCTTCTTGCGGCAAGGTGAGGAGGCGCGGCGCCCGCAGGCCCGGCGCCGGCCGGCAGGGAAACTCCGCCGGATCGAAACCCTGCCAGATCACCCGCGACTGCCGGAAGCCCCACTCGGCCTGCGCCTGGTGCGAGTTGACGACCACCGGCGTGTCGCCGAGGAAGTCGACCAGTGCCTGCCGTTGCGTGGGTGCATCCGCTTGCGGCGTGCCGTGGCAGACGGCGACGCAGGGGATCGTCAGGTGCTGCCGCAGGAAGCGGAAGGTCGCGCCCCACTCCGCGCCGACGGAGCGTGCGTCCGCCGCGGCCTGCAGGACGTTCTCGTCGAAGTGCAGGATGGCGAGGTCGAACTGGCGCGGGTCGATGTCCTGCCAGTGCGTGAAGCGGGCGTTGCCGGGTAGCGGGCGCTGGCCGAGGTCCCACCAGCGGCAGCTGCCCTCGCCGAGGTCGCTGACGAGGGTGAACTCGGCGCCGAGCTTGAACAACTCGTACTGGTGCGGCACGTGCCAGCGGTAGGTGAGCACGCGCAAAGGGCGCGGCAGCGGTGCGGCGGCGCGGGGGAAAGTCAGCCGCTGCGGCACGGCGATGGCGGCGTAATCGAGCGTGCCGCCGTCGGCCGAGGGGGTCGCCTGGCGCAGGCAGGCTTCGCGCAGTGGCACGTCCTCCGCGGCGGTGTCCTGTGTCGACGCGAGCCAGTCGCAGGCGATGCCACGGCGGCGCAGCGCGAGCAGGCAGGACTGGGATTCCGTATCCGCCTCGACGCCGCAGAGCAGATTCAGCGTGCCGTCCTGCGGCGCAACGGTGTCGCCCGGCTGGATGAGGCGAAGCGCACCGTTTGCGGCCTGCGCCAGCAGGAAGGAGCGCACCCTGGCATCGTCGAGGGCGCGCTCGCTGGCGAGCAGCACGGTGGCGGCGACCGGCACGTCGGGCGGCATCGCGTCGATGCCGTCGGCGGACTCGGCGCGGCGGCGAAAGTCCGCCTGGGCGAGTCCGAGGCGGTGGCGCAGCGCCAGCTCGAAGCGCCGCCGCGTCGGCCACTGCCAGGCAACGTGCCAGCTGCAATTCGGCGTCGGCGACATCGTGAGGCGGAAGCGCCGCGGGCGGCAGGCGTCGATCAAGGCGCCCAGCAAGGGCGCCGGGCCGTGCGCGGCGACGAAGCGGATCAGCTTCTTCAGCGCGCCGGCCATGACCTCAATCCGACGGTGCGCCGTGGCGGCGCCAGAGGCCGTACATGAACAGAGGCCAGAGCAAGGCGGCCTCGTCGTCCTGACCAGCAATGAAACGGCGTAGATGGGCTTCGATTTCCGCAAGATTCAGCGGTGCCATGCAGGCGGGATCACGCAGAACATCCACCAGCATGCCGCCCAGCGGCTTGCGCAGCCACGACACCATGGGGATGCCGAAGCCCATCTTCGGGCGATGCACAAAGTCGGCCGGATAATATCGTTCCGCCAGTTTCTTCAACAGGTATTTGCCGGTGCCATTCCTGACCTTGAAGGACACGGGCAGTTTGGCGCAGAACTCGATCAGTTCATGATCAAGCAGGGGCGACCGCGCTTCAAGGCCGCAATGCATCGAGGCGATGTCCATCTTGACCAGCAGGTCGCCAGGAAGATAAGTGTGGTTGTCCAGCCAGAGCATGCTGTCCACGGCGTTGCCGCTGGCGGCCCGCGCCTGCTCCAGCCAGCGTGTCCGCCACTGCGTGATCCGCCCCTTGAGCGAGTCGTCTCGCAGAAGGTTGCGCCGCGCCGCCTCATTTCTTCTGTCGCCATACATGGTGAACGATCCTGCTTCGGGCAAAAGCAGATGGTGCAGGGCAAGACGGCGAATCTTCTTGAAGGGGAAGGGAGCCTGGGTCTCGAGCCAATTGACCGGTTCAAGCAGTGGCAGCCTGCGGCGATGCAAATACCCTGACAAGCGCACCGTGGTGTCCGGAAGCGAATAGCGCGGATAGCCGCCCAGCAATTCATCGCCGCCGTCGCCGTTCATGACGACCTTCACTTCCTCGCGGGCGACGGCGCACACGGTGAAAGAGGGCAGCGCTGAGGCGTCGCCATAGGGCTCGCCATACCGCCGCACCAGCATGGGCAGCATTGCCATGTCAGGCGTGTCCAGTTCGTGCGGCCGATGTGCGGTTCCGCAGAGTTTCGCCGCCTGCCAGGCATAGGCGGATTCGTCCACGCCCGATTCACGGAAACCGATGCTGAAGGTGCGCACCGGCGCGGCGGACTGCTTCGCCATGAGGGCGACGATCACGCTGGAGTCGACGCCGCCGGAGAGGAGCGCGCCGACCGGCACGTCGGCCACCATGCGCAGCTTCACCGCCTCGGCGAGCTTGGCCTCGAAGGCGTCGAGGGCCTCCGTCTCGCCCATCTCGACCTTGTCGCGATAGTCGAGCGACCAGTAGGGTGCAATGCGCAGGCCTGAGGCGTCGAGCAGGCCGTAATGCGCCGGTGGCAGCTTGCGGATGCCGCGGTAGATGCACAGCGGGGCGGGAACGTACTGCAGGTGCAGGTAGAAATCCAGCGCCTGGCGGTCGAGCGCGCGGTCGGTCCATGCGTGACGCGCCAGCGGGTCGATCTCCGAGCAGAAGGCAAAGCCCTGCCGCGATTCGGCGTAGTGGAAGGGTTTCTTGCCGAGCCGGTCGCGCGCGAAGAACAGGCGCTGCCGGCGCTCGTCCCAGATCGCGAAGGCGAACATGCCGCGCAGGTGGCGCAGGCAGTCGACGCCGTGCCTGCGGTAGAGGGCGAGGATCACCTCGGTGTCGGAATGGGAGCGGAAAACGAAGCCGTCGGCCTCGCAGTCCGCACGCAGGGCGGCGAAGTTGTAGATCTCGCCGTTGAAGACGATGGCGTTGCCGGTTTCCTCGTCGCGCATCGGCTGGTGGCCGGCGGCGGAGAGGTCGAGGATGGCAAGCCGGGTGTGGCCGAGGGCGCAGCAGCCGTCCGGCGACAGGTAGTCGCCGCGGTCGTCGGGGCCGCGGTGCACGATGCCATCGACCAGCCGGGCGAGCGCGTCGCGGTCTTCGAGGGGGCGTTTTCCGACGATGCCGGCGATGCCGCACATGCTAGGCCCCCGTCCTACGCACGAAGCGCTGGCGCGGCCGATGCCAGCAGGGCAGTGGCGGGCTGAGCAGCGGTGCCGTGATCGCCTTGAGCAGCAGGGACTCAAAGCGCTCGACCTGGCTTTGCCAGCCGTGGTGATCGAGGGTGAAACGGTGGAAAGTCAGCGCGTGGCGCTCGGCGAGCGCCGCATCGGACCACAGCGCGCGGACGTCGCGCTCCAGCTTGTCGAGGCTGCCGTCCGCCAACAGGCCGCAGCCGTGCCGCGACAGGATCTCCTCCGGGTCGACGACGAGCGAAGCCACCGGCACGCCGGCCACCGCGCATTGCAGGAAGGTGTTGGGGAACCCCTCGTAGGCCGAGGTGCTGACGAAGACGCGGGCGCGGCGGTAGTAGTCCCAGATCTCCCGGTGCGGCACGCGCTCGACGATGGTCAGATTCGGCGGGCGCTGCGCCTGTACGGCGTCGAAGACGTCGGCGTGCGTCTTGTTCAGGATCATCAGGAAGGGCAGGTCGGGACAGCGCTGCGCCAGTTCGAGCATCAGTAGCGGCTGCTTGTGGAAGGTGTCCGAGCGGCCGATCCAGAGGACGAGGTCGCGCGCGTCGCGCGCCGGCCAGCGCACCGGGTCGTCCACCGAGATTTCCACCGGATTGCGGATCAGCTCGCCGCGGCGGTCGAAGCGGCTTTCCAGGGCGCGCAACTGGCTCTCGGTCTGGACGAAGACATGGTCTGCCGTTTCCAGCGCGTAGTGGGCCATCCACTTCGGCGTCCCATAGTCGTTGAGGCTGCGGTCTTCCGGGTGATAGTCGGCTGCCACGTCGCTGTCGGCGGCAAGGAAGAGGACCGTCCTGATGCCGAGGCGAAAGCAGTCGGCGATGACCTGGGCCGAAATGGTGTTGTTGCCGAAGCAGCACACCACCTGCGCGGGCCTTCTCCGCCAGTAGATTGGATAGAACCAGGCGGGCAACAGGCGATAAAGGGCGAGGAGCGGCACCTGCCAGAGCAATTCCAGGTCGCGCCGGTCCAGGTTGAGGATCGGCAGCCACCTGCGCCTGGCGAAGCGCGGATTGACGTTCTCCGACGACCGGCGATGCAGCGGCTGGTAGAGGTGGAAATCGATGCCCTCATGCCGGATCCCGTCGGGCTGGCCGTGGTCGTTGACCACGAAGTGCACTTGCCAGCGCCCGGATGCCGCCAGGCCGCGGGCGAAAAGTGCGGCGCGTGTTTCCATGCCGCCGATGCGGGACGGCACGGCATGGTCGAACAAGGGAAAGGCGTTCCAGCACACCAGCGTGACGGCCGGCAGCAGGCGCGTTTCGCTCATGCGGACGGGGCCTTGGAAAAGAGGAATTCCGTATTGGCCTCGCCGGTCTTCATTTTTTCCAGCCTGAAGCCGCCCTCTCCGGTGACGAATCGGACTACGTCGGCGTCGTAGCAGAACTCCATCGGCCAGCCGCCCAGCCAGTCGCGCACGTCGGTCATGTAGTTCATGCCGCGGCTTTTCTTGTAGCGCAGGGCATGCAGCAGCAAGGCTGGCAGGCGCCAGGGCTTGCAGTTCATCCTGTGGCGGAAAAGGAACCACAGCTCCATCCAGCGCCTGCGCCAGGACGAGGCGGCGACATAGCGTCGCTTGACGTCCAGCCAGTATTCCGGCGGCGGATCGACCTGCATGTCGGCCGAGTACAGCGCCAGGTAGAACTGGCCGCCTGGCGCCACGCGGCCGCAGGCCAGACGCAGCGCGCGCCAGACGTCCCCGGTGTGATGCAGCACGCCCCAGGAATAGACAAGGTCGGCCGGCGGCAGGCCGGCCATGAAGGTTTCGTCGAGGACCGAGCCCTGCATCACCTGCCAGGTCTCGGGCGACCCCGCCAAGTGGTGCAGGGTGCGCGTTGTCTCGACGGACTTCGGGTCGTAGTCGAAGCCGAGGATGCGCCTCGCGCCGGCCTGCCACGCCGCGAGCGAGTGCAGGCCGCTGCCGCAGCCGATGTCGAGGACGCTGAGTCCCTCGAGCGATTCGCGGCCGAGGAAGCCGAGCAGGTGGCGGCGCGAGATGTCCACGCGCTCCTGGCTGAAATTCTTGTCAACGAAATCGGCCCAGTTGGCGCCGAATTCGAATCTGCTTTTGTCGTCGCTAGTCATGCTTCAGGTTCTCCTGGCCTTCCGGCCCGTCATCATGCGAATCTGCTCAGCTGTGCCCACCAATGCGGCCTTTCCGGGTCGGGCCCGGTCGCCAGGTCGGCGATGCAGGCTTCCAACTCGGCGATGCGCCCGTCCGCCTCGTGCCGTTCGAGGACGTATCGGTGGCAAGCTGCGGCGAGCGCATCGGCGCGGACGCTGTCCGCGCATAATTTCACCACAGCCTCCCGCATCGTGCGCGTGTCCCCCGTGGCGCGGATGCCGCAGCCGTGGCGCGACAGCATGCCGTCCGGGTCCACCTCAAGGGAAACGATCGGCACGCCCATCACTGCCGACTGCAGGAAGGTGTTGGGAAAGCCCTCGAACTTCGAGGTGTTAACGAACACACGGGCGCGGCGTAGATGGTTCCAGATTTCATGCGGGGGAACATGATCGAGGAGGCGCATGTTGGCGGGGCGGGCCTGCTCCAGTGCGAGAAACGCGGCCTCGTCTGTGCGGCTGGCGATCAGTACGAATTCCAGGTCCGGACAGTCGCGGGCCAGTTCGAGGAAAAGCATGGGCCGCTTGTTGAAATCGTCGGCACGTCCGACCCACAGCACGAACTCGCGCTGCCGGCGCGGCAGCCAGCGCTGCGGATCATCAGGAGAGGCGTGCACCGGGTTGCGGATTAGCATAGCATCGCGGCCGAAGTGCCGCTTGAGAGCCTCGCGCTGGGACGCCGTCTGCACGACGATGCGGTCGGCGTGGGTCAGCGCATAGTGCCCTTTCCATTTCGGCATACCGTAGTGGTTCGGCTGGCGGTTGCCGGGGCGATAGTCGGATGACAAGTCCTTGTCGGAGGCTATGCACAGGATCGTGCGTATGCCCAGATGGTGGCAGTCTGCAATGACTTCTGCAGTGATGGCGTTGTTGCCGAAGCAGCAAACAACGTCTGGCTTCAGGGCACGCCAGAAACCGGGAAAGAAAAGCGCCGGGAACATAAGCCAGGTGGCGATCAGCGGAATCTGCCATAGCAGTTTCAGGTCGCTTTGATCCAGATTGAGGGCGGGAAACCAGCGACGTTTGCGTAGGCGCGGGAAGACATTGCGGCCGGCCCGGCGGTAGACGGGCTGGTAAACACGAAAATCAATATCTTCGTGCCGCGTCAGGAAAGGTTGCCCGAAATCGCTGACGACGAAGCTGACATACCATCGATTCGTTGCGGCCAAACCCCGACCAAACAGGGCCGCACGGGTTTCCATGCCACCGATGGGAATGCGCACATTTGCGTCGAACAGCGGATAGACATGGCCGCATACGAGGCATACTGAAGGTGCGCTTCCGCTGTCTTGGGCTTTCATTCTGGCTCACTCGAGCTTGGCGAAAAACTGCCGGTGCGTTAAGAGGCAACAGGCCCTTTGCTCGCAAATACGACTATGTTCTTGCCGAACCATTTCGGCTCGGCACGGCCGTTCAGGCGGTAGAGGAATCGGTGGATGAAGGCGTTCGTTGTCGCCATCCACTTCTGTTTTGGAGAGCAGAACCGGGTGGGCACATGCAATTGCGCGTCGGCAAGCGAGCACTGCTCGAGCAGATGGATCAAGCTCCATTCCGTGTAGCCGTGTCTATGCGTCAGATCCATGTACAGGGAATAACCGCCCAGCAGGTTGGCCATGTTGGGCGTGCGCAGAATCAAGCGCCCTCCCGGGACCAGTGCCTTTGCCGCGGCTTTCAGTATCCCGCGCGCATCGTCGATGGAAAAATGTTCGATGACGTCGAGCATGACAATGCAATCGAAGAAATCCTCATGTCGGGGCAGATAGTCCATGACATCGGCAACTTCGAGCCTTTCGGGATATGGGGCCAGGATTTTCCGGACCTCCCTGAGCATGGGCTCGCAAATGTCGATCCCGAAAATCCGCCTGTATCCCTTATGTGCGATGAATCGCAGGAAATGGCCATGACCGGTTCCGACTTCGAGTATCTTGGCATCGAGGTTGGCAGGAAGTAACGGCTCGATATCCTGCCGGAGATAGGGAGTGGAATTTGCATAGGCGGCGTCGGAAAAACCGTCCGGATTGATGCGTTCGAAGTGCTGCGCATAGCCGGCGTTTGAAGCCGGAAGTGTGGATTGCGCCATGTCCTGCATTTCACGTTCGTTGTTTGCCATGATCTGATCCAAGATCTCCGAGAGCTGCTGGGCAGAATGATGCCATGTGCGTCGATTCCGGATCAGGACGGCATTTTCCGCACCGGCACGGCGAACGATGTCAAGGTGATCGCCGCACCAGCGCAGGGCCTGATTGAAGGCTTCAATCGAAGCGTCCACTATGAGCCCATTGCGCCCGTGATCGATTACCTCCGGAGCGATGCCGACATCGGTTGTGACGGGAAAACAGCCGCAGGCCATGGCTTCCAGGAGAGGGAGCGGTGTGCCCTCGCCAACCGAGGTTATCGTGATAACGTCGATGGATCGATAGAAGTCGGGCATTTCTTCCCATGAAAGCTGCCCGCTAGCCACCTTAAGGGTGAATTCGTTGCCGCAGGCCGGCAATAGCAGTTCGCTGAAGCGTTTTGCAGGATCCTTTGGGTTTCCGGCCCAACCTACGATCAAGTCTTCTTGGGGCTTCTCACCAGGCCTGAAAAGCTCCGGGTCGACTCCGAGGGGGTAACGATGAACTGGTTTCCCCGTCATGCTGAAGGCCGCTTGAAGACGCTTTGATGTCGTCACCAGACTGCCCGCATCATTCATCCAACGCCGTTCCGCTTCTTCGGGGCTCAGGAATCCGTATTCCTGCTGGTGTTGCCAGCGGTGACTGCTGATTTCCTTGACGATCTTCCTGCTGTCGTGAACATAGGCGCGGTGCCGCCTTTCCGCCCACCAGAAGACGTAGACGAGGTCGTACTTGTCGGCATCGAACTCGGGATTCTCTTCGGCGAAGACAAGGTCGAAATCGTAGCGATCCTTCAGGTGGCTGATCAGCTGGGTCGCAGTGGTATGGTAGGCCCAGTCGCGCCGGTCGCAGTAGAAGAGAATTCTCGGCCGGTCCAAGGTCGTCATCCTTTTTGCGGCCGTGACGCGGAGGCTTCCCCGGCGGGCAAGAAATCCCATTCGAAGGGCAGGTCGAGCAGTCCGCTCGTCGGCAGGCGCGTGATGTCGACGCTTTTCGCCGAGACGGCGAACGGGCAGACATGGTCGCCGCGCCACAGCGGGCGGCCGATCTGGTCGTAGATGCCTAGGCCGATCCAGTAGTTGCCCGGTCGCAGCAGGTTGTCGAGCAGGCGGATCCGGATGCGATGGCTGCCGCGAGGCATCGGTGCGGGGGCGGTCCTCTGGGCGGAGCTAGACAGGGCGACGTAGATCAGGTCCTGCGTATGCATGCCTGCGACGACCTCCAGCCCCTTCATGTCTTCATGCAGTTCCAGTTCGACCTCGATCGTGAGGGGGTCGTGCATGCCGATGGCGCTGCCGTCGCCGACGTTGACGTTGTCCACCGTTACGCGACCGTCGAAGACATCGGGTGCGAGGGGCCGCCCACGTGCCTCAGTGCCGGCCTGAGTAGCCTGCTCGGTGGACTGGTAGTACAGGTTGCAGCCCTCGTTGGCGGACCCCTCGAAGGTCAGCCTGCCCTGGTCGAGGAGCAGGACGCGTGAGCAGAACCGCTCGACCTGGCGGATGTTATGGCTGACGAGCAGAACTGTTGCGCCGAGTTCGCGATGGAGCATTTCCATGTGGTCGATGCACTTGCGCTGGAAGACCTGATCGCCCACCGCAAGGGCCTCGTCGACAAGGAGGATATCCGGATCGACATGTACCGCCACCGCGAACGCCAGCCGCACGAACATCCCGCTCGAGTAGGTCCGCACCGGCTGGTCGATGAATTCGCCGATGTCGGCGAAGGCGGCAATGGCCGCGAAACGCGCCTCCATCTCCGCTCGTCCCAGGCCCATGATCGCGCCCTGGAAGTAGACGTTCTCGCGCCCGGTGAACTCGGGGTTGAAGCCGGCGCCGAGTTCCAAAAGTGCGGAGACGCGACCGTTCACGGCGATCGTTCCGGCGCTGGGCTTGAGGATGCCGCAGACAAGCTGCAGCAGGGTGCTCTTGCCCGAGCCGTTGCGTCCGATGATGCCGATGGTCTCACCGCGACGGATGTCGAAGCTGACGTCGCGCAGGGCGGTGAACTCCCTGTGGTAGCGCTTCAGGCCGAGGCTGAGGAATTGCTTGACGCGGTCGCCGGGGTGGCCGAACAGGCGATAGGACTTGGCGAGGTTCCTCGCCGAAATGACGATCTCGTCAGAGGGCATCGGCGAACTCGTCGCGGCTGTGCTGGAAGAAGGCGTGGCCGAGGAGCGTTGCCGCCGCGCCCAGGACGAGCGCGGCGCTCCAGGCGCCCCACGGCACGGGCTGGCCGAGCATGGCGGCGCGCGCCGCTTCGATCACCGCGCCGATGGGATTGGCGTTGTAGATGAAAGTCAGCCCCGGCGGCACGGCGGAGGCGGGGTAGAAGACGGGCGAGAGGAATAGCAGCATCTGCACGAAGAGCGGCACGATCTGCGTCATGTCCTTGATGAACACGCCCCAGGCGGCGAGGAACCAGGCGGCGCCGATGCCGAGCAGCAGCACCGGCACGACCAGCAGCGGGAAGAGCAGGAGGCCGGTGGAGAAGTGTCCGGTCCACGCCAGGGCCGCAGCGAGGATGAGGAAGTTGAAGGCAGCATGCACCAGCGCTGCGCCGAACGGTACCAGCGGCAGGACGTCCACCGGGAAGATGATCTTCTTGACGTAGGCCGGATAGCCGCGCACCGCGGCGGGCGAGCGCCCGACGGTCTCGCCGAAGATGTTGAAGACGATCAGGCCGGCATACAGCATCAGCCAGAAGGGCAAACTGTCGGGCTGGTTGGGCCAGCGCGCCTGGAAGATGTGGCCGAAGACGAAGGCGAAGATGGCCAGCATGAGCAGCGGGCTGAGGAAGATCCACAGCACGCCGAACAGCGCGCCGCGGTAGCGCAGCAGCACATCGCGCTTGACCAGCTGGCCGAGCAGGGTGCGGTGGCGGGCGAGGCCGGCGGCGATGGCGAGGGGGTTGAAGGTGACCGTGCTCATGGGCGTGCAGGCGCGGCGCAGCCTTCGCGCGATAGCGCGGCGACGAGGTCGGGGAGGCGGGCGAACTGGTCGAGCACGGCGTCGGGGCGGCCCTGGATGCCGACGGCGCCGTAGCCGTAGGTGGCGTGGATGAAGCGCAGTCCGTTTTCGCGCGCGGCGGCGGCATCCTCGTCGGAGTCGCCGACGAAGCAGGCGCGCGCGGGGTCGATGCCGTAGCGGCCGAGGACGCGCTGCGTGACGGCGGCCTTGGAGGGCGCCATCGGCACGGTCTCGTCGCGCGTGTGAATGCCGGCGAAATGCCGCGCCAGGCCGAGCGCTTCGAGGATCTTCAGCGTCGGCACCATGCGCTTGTTGGTGACGATGAAAAGCCGCGCACCGTTGCCGGCCAGCCGCGCCAGTCCTTCGGCGACGCCGCCGAAGGCCAGCGTGGCGCGGTAGCCCGCCGTGTCGTAATCCTGCTTGAAGGCCTCGGCGAGCCGGGCGAGCAGCGCCGCGTCCTCGATGCCGCTGATGTGCTTGAGCGTCACGGCCAGCGGCGGGCCGATGAGCGAGGCCTCGAGCGGCACGGCGGCCTGCAGCCCATGTGCCGCCAGCACGCGCGCGAACGAGGCGAGGATGCCGGGCGAGGAGTCGATCAGCGTGCCGTCGAGATCGAAGAGGATGTCGCAGTGCATTCAGGCGTTTATACCAGATCGGGGGCAATGACCGCACGCAGCACGGTTTCGTAATTGTTGCCGCGGATGCGGCAGGTGAACCACCACAGCGCGCCCTTGCGCACGCTCCAGTCGGCGGCATCGCCTGTCATCAGCAGCGCCGCCGCGCGGCCCAGCGTCGGCTGGTGGCCGACCACTACGACCGTGCCGCCGGCCTGCGGCCAGCCGGCGGCGCCGAGGAGACTGCTGGCACTGGCCCCCGTGCCGAGCTTGGGCACTTCCTCATAAGGCAGTTCCAATGCCTGTGCCGTCTGCACGGCGCGCACGGCAGGGCTGACGAGGATGCGTGCGTCCGCCGGCAGGCGTTTTTTCAGCCATCGCGCGATCTGCTTTGCCTGCTTGTGGCCGCGCGGCGTGAGCTTGCGCTTCGCATCCGGCGCGTCGTCCTCCGCCTCGGCGTGCCGCCAGAGAATCAGGTCCATCGACGTATCCGCCGCAGGGAGTGTTTTACCGGCCATATCAACTTTCCTTCCAGAACCGTTTGCTTTTCCGCAGTCGCTTGATGCCCTGCAAAGTCAGCCTGTGCAGGACGGCGTGACGCGCGCCATGCCAGCCGCCGACGAGGCTGACCGCCTCGCGCAGGGCGGAATCGTCATCCACGCATTGCATCAGCAGGGTGCCGGCACGCGCCAGGTCGTTGAGCGCGCCGAGGGTGTCCTGCAGGTCGGTGAGTGAGGCCAGTGCGGTACGCGTCGCGCGGGCAGGATAGAGCGGGGCAAAGAACTCGATGGCGTAGCGCTGCCGCTTCACGCCGATGCGCAGGGCATGCAGGCGGGTCGGGTCCGATGCCTGCGCGGCGGCGGCCAGGGCGAGCGCCTTCCTGTGCAGGCGGTTGAGGCGGCCGGTGGCAAACATCGCCAGATCACACTCCCTTTCTGCCGGGCAGCCATCGATGGCCTGCAGTCGGGCGGCGAGGTCGAGCAGGAAGACGGCATGCGCCGGAGCGGCCAGGGCGCGTTGCGCGGATTCCCGCGCCTGCAATCGTGCGCGGCCGACCGCCGCTTCCAGCATCGCCAGTCGCGCATCCCCGGGGAAGGCGCTGCGGGCCGGGCCGACGATCTCTTCGGCCAGCACGTCCCAGTCGCGCGCCTCGCCCAGCGCACGGGCCAGCGAACGCAACGGCGGTACGATGGACTGCTCGAACCCGGCTGGCAGCAGCGGCCGGAAGGTGCGCACGGCGGAGCGCAGGCGGCGCAGCGCCACGCGCATCTGGTGGATGAATTCCGGATCGCCCGCTGTCGCGCCCAGTTCGTTCATCTGGAACTGCAACAGGCAGGCACTCGCGAGGGCGTGGAAAGCCTCCAACGGGTCTTGCCCGCAGCGCAGCGGGGAGGCCGCGGCCTTGACGGGCGTGAGCGGCGTGCCCAGCCGCAGGCGGTAGCCGCGTTCGGCCTTGCTGAGGAGGGCAGGCCGCAGCGGCAGGTCGGCGACCAGCGCCTGGGCGATCCCGAACAGCATGGCGGTGCTGCCGCGTTCCAGCTCGATTTCGATTTCCGAGAGGGCCTCTTCGGCATTGCCGGCGGCGATGCGGCCGCGGTCGAGCATGAGCAGGACGGTGGTGCCGCGCGCCGGCGCCAGCCGCCAGGTGATGCGCGTGAAGGTCGTCTCGAAGGCCGGCGTCAGGTGCGACTGGAGGCGGTGGCGCTCGAGCAACTCGCGCACCTGCGGGTCGTCGACATGGCTAAAATCGAAGCGGCCGGCATAGGGCTGCTCCCATTCCGGCCGCGCCGACAGGCCGCCGCCGGATACTCCCGCGCATTTCACCGTCTGCAGCCAGGCGCGCCCCTGGCGGCGCGTGCGCAGGGCGATGCCCTTGCGGTGCAGCGCGAGATCCGGTGTGTCGTAATAGATGTTGACCAGCTTGCGTGTGCCGAGCCGCTGCGCCTTCTGCAGCAGCGGATGGCGCAGGAAGGCGCGCCGGGCCGATTCCGGCAGGGACAGCTTGATTTCGATTTCTTCCGCCATGAGACGGGCATTATCGCCCAATCAGAACATCCTCCACCTCTTACGGCATGGGACGGGCGTTTTTTTCAGCGTAGCGTTTGCGCCGGGCCGTCCTGACCGAAGGAAATCCGACCGAAGGAAGTGCAAAGCCCCGTGGGACAAGCAAACGCGGCACGCGGCGGAGCCGCAATCGGCACACCGCAAATATGGATAGCCCCGTAATATCCGCGCGCAGCGCGCTGGCAAGAACCCCCCGCGAGGGGGACGAAGGGGGGCGGGCGTTTACTTACTGGTAGCGCAGCGCCTCGATGGGATCGAGCCGGGCCGCCTTGTGCGCCGGGTAGTAGCCGAAGAACACGCCGACGCCGGCGGCGACGCCGAAGGCGGCCAGGGCGGCGCTGCCGGAGATGACGACGGTGGACTTCGCGATGCTGCCGACGGCGATCGCGCCGGCGATGCCGAGCAGCAGGCCGATCAGGCAGCCGATCACCGAAATGATGATGGCCTCGAGCAGGAACTGCAGCAGGATGTCGCGCTGGCGCGCGCCGATGGCCATGCGGATGCCGATCTCGCGCGTGCGCTCGGTGACCGAGACCAGCATGATGTTCATGATGCCGATGCCGCCGACGATCAGCGAGACCGAGGCGATGGCGCCCAGCAGCATCGACATGACGCGGGTGGTTTCCGCCGCCGTGTCCGCCACGGCGGTGAGGTTGCGCAGGGTGAAGTCGTTGTCCACGCCCTCGCGCAGCCGATGGCGCTGGCGCAGCAGCGCCTCGATGGTCTTTTCCAGCGCCGGCATGGCTTCGCTGGAGGATGCCTTGACCAGGATCTGTCGTACCGAGCCCTTGAAGGCGGTGCCGAACACCTTGCGCTGGGCCGTCGTGAGCGGCATGACGACGAGGTCGTCCTGGTCGCGTCCGTCCAGGTTCTGTCCCTTCGGCGCCATGACGCCGAGCACGACGAAGGGCGCCTGGCCGATGCGGAAGGTCTTGCCGACCGGCGGCTCCTCGCCGAAGAGGTTCTCCGCGGTGGTCTTGCCGATCAGGGCGACGCGGGTGGCGGCGCGCACGTCGGAGTCGGTGAAGGCGGCGCCTTCGGCCAGTGGCCAGGAGCGCGCGTCGAGATAGGCCGGCGTCGTGCCGTGCACCCAGGCGTTCCAGTTGTTCGTGCCATGCACCATCTGCACCGAACCCCAGTGCACGGGCGCGACGGTGTCAACGCCGTCCAGTTCAGCGATCGCCTCGGCGTCGGCGACATTGAGGGTCGGCGCGCTGCCGCCGCCGCTGCGCACGCCGCCCGTCGAGGTGTAGCCGGAGAGGACGACGAAGATGTTGCTGCCCATCGAGTTGATGGTTTGCGCCACGGCATACTGGGCGCCCTGGCCGATGGCCATCATCAGCACGACGGCGCCGACGCCGATCACCATGCCGAGCATGGTCAGCAGGGTGCGCAAGCGATTGGCGCCCATCGCCTGCCAGGCTTCGTGCAGCATGGCGCCTAGCACAGGGCTTCCTCACGATGCAGCGTCGGGCTGTCCTCGACGATTTCGCCGTCGAGGAAGCGCACCTGCCGGCGGGCAAAGGCGGCGATGTCCGCCTCGTGCGTGACGAGGACGATGGTGATGCCCTCGCCGTTGAGTTCCTCGAAGACGCGCATCACTTCCGCGCTGGTGTGGCTGTCGAGGTTGCCGGTCGGCTCGTCGGCGAGGATCAGCCGGGGATCGGTTGACCAGGGCGCGGGCGATGGCCACGCGCTGCTGCTGGCCGCCGGAGATGCGGTTGGGCAGCGAGGCGGCGTAGCCTTCGAGCCCCACTTTCGCAAGCATCTCACGGGCCTGCGCCCGCCGCGCCTCGCGACCGAGGCCGCGATAGACGAGTGGCAGGGCGACGTTGTCCTCCAGGCTCATGCGCGGCAGCAGGTTGAAGCCCTGGAAGACGAAGCCGATGAAATTGTTGCGCACCTCGGCCAGTGCGTCCTTGTCGAGCATCTCGACGCTGCGACCGTCGAGGCGGTAGTGCCCCACGTCCGGCCGGTCTAGGCAGCCCAGGATGTTCATGAAGGTCGACTTGCCCGAGCCGGACGGGCCCATGATGGCGACGAACTCGCCCGGCTCGATAGCCAGGCTGACCTGCTTCAGCGCCGGGAAAGGGCCGGCGGCCGTGACGTAGGACTTGCTGATGCCTTCCAGAGTCAGCAGCGCCATCAGAACAGCCTCATGCGCACCGGACTGCCTGCCTTGTTGTCGACCTGAGGCAGCGCTTCGCCCACGACGATGCGGTCGCCCGCCTTGAGTTCGCCGCCGACTATTTCCGTGCTGCGACCGTCCGAGATGCCAAGTTGCACGGCGACCGGCTTCAGGCTCGCCTGGTCGAGCACATGAACCGTGCCGCTGGACGTGTCCTTCTTGCCCTTGCCGTCCTTTTTCGCCGACCTGGGGGGACTGGTGCCGGTCCTTGCCTCCGGGGCACCAGCTTTCGACTCGCCGTTCTCGGCCGGCTTGGCCACATCCGCCGGGCGGAAGCGCAGCGCGGCATTCGGTACCATCAATGCCTCCTTGCGGTGGGCGACGGCGATGCTGACGTAGGCCGTCATGCCGGGCAGGAGGATCTGTTCGGGGTTGTCGACCGCCACCACGACGTTGTAGGTCACCACGTTCTGCTGCGTGGTCGGGTTCAGGCGGATCTGCTTTACCTTGCCGCGGAAATTGCGGTTGGGAAAGGCATCGACGTTGAAGCGCACCGGCTGGTCGACGCGGATGCTGCCGATGTCCGCCTCGGCGAAGGTGGTGTAGATCTGCATCTCGGTCAGATCCTGCGCGATCTTGAACAGGGTCGGCGTCTGGAAGCTGGCCGCCACCGTCTGACCGATGTCCACCTGGCGGTCGACCACCACGCCGGAGACGGGCGAGCGGATCACCGTGTTGCCGAGGTTGACGCCATCCTTGTCGCGCTGCGCACGTGCCTGGGCGACGGCGGCCCGGGCCGATCTGAGCACTTGCCGGGAGACGTCGTAATCCTGCTGCGAAACGTATTCCTGGGCGAGCAGCGATTTCATTCGCTGCTCGTTGGCGACGGCCAGGTCGAGCGCCGCTTCCGAGCTTTTCAGGCTGGCCTCGCTCTGGCGCGCCTGTGCAGCGAGGAGGGACTGGTCGATCTCCAGCAAGGGCTGGCCGGCCTTTACCTGCGCGTTGAAGTCGACGTAGAGCTTCCTCACCGTGCCGGAAACCTGCGTGCCGACGTTTACCAGCACCACCGGGTTGAGCGTGCCGTTGGCGGAGACCGCCTGCGTCAGGTCGCCCTTTTCCACCGCCTGGAAGCGGTAGCGTTTCTCCGGGCTGGCCGCCTCCTTCATGCTATAGGCGTAGTAGCCGGCGGCTGCCGTGCCGAGTACGGCGGCTGCGATGATGGCGTATTTGAGTGTGCGGTTCATGGCCGATTCTTGACGGAAAGTTCATCGAGCAGGTTGCTGTCGAGCGCGCCCATGGCTTGCGCCAGACCGGCGCGGGCGGTGTACCAGTTGAAGCCCGCCTGGATGCGGCTCAGGCGCGCGTTGGCCAGTGCGGTCTGCGCGGTGAGCAGGTCGAGGATGCTGCCCACCCCCGCCTGGTAGCGGCCGGCGGCCATCCGTTCCGACAGCGTCGCGCTTTCCAGCAGTTCGTCCGCACTTTTCACCGACTGGGTGGCGGTGGTCAGGGCGGCATACGCGTTCCAGACGTCGAGCCCGACTTGCAAGCGAACCTGGTCGCGCCGCGCCGCCTGGACATCAGCCTGGGCTTCGGCCGTGAGTACCTTGTAGGTGGTGGAAAAGCCGCTGAAGATCGGGATGGAGAGGGTCAGGCCGATGTTCGAACTGTCGATCGACGGCTGGCCGGAGAGATGGCTGCGCGCAGTGTTCACGCCGAGGGAGAGTGTCGGCAGGTGGCTGGCCTGAGCCGATTCGATGCCGGCCTGGGCGGCGCGGAATTGGGCTTCCGCCGCAGCCAGGTCGGGTCGCCGAAGGCGTGCCGTCTCGATCAGTTGCGCGACATCGGCCTCGAATCCCGATTCAGGCGCGGCGGGCGGCATCGGCGACAGGGTCGGACTGCGTGTCGGATCCGCGCCGATCGTATTGGCGAGCAGCCCCTGCGCCGTCTTGACGGCGCCCTCGGCGGTGATGCGGTTGAGCACGGCCTGGGCATGGGCGGTGCGCGCCTGGAGCCTGTCGGCCGGCGTGGCAGCGCCCACCCGGTAGCGGGCTTCGGCGGCATTGAACGATTCCAGGCTGGTCTTCTCCGACTGCCGGCTGGCTTCCAGAACGGCATCGGCGGTGTGGCGCAGGAAGAAGGCCTGCATGGCGGCGAGGAAAATGCTCTGCACGGCGGCATCTCGCGAGGCGGCCGCGGCGGCAAAGAGCTGGCGGGCGTTCTCCAGGTTGGCGGCACGCGCGCCGAAATCGTAGAGCACATAGGAAAGATTCAGGCCTGCGGTCTGTTGGCTGAAAGGGTCGTTGTTGCGCGTCGCCTCGCTGCGGTTGCGGCTGGCCGTGACGCTGGCCGAGACGGAAGGCAGGTAGGCGGCCTGCGCCACGCCGACCTGGGCGGCCTGCGCACGCGCGTAGGCCCAGGCTTCGCGCGTGCGCGGGTTGTTGCACAGGGCCAGGTCGACGACGTCGATGAGATTGAGGGGCTGTCCCGTTTCGGTCGGCTGGCAGGGCGCAGGCCCGGTGCTGCGCACGCCGGTCAGGGGCGGCACGGCGGCCAGCGTGCCGAACGGGTCGGATGATTGCGCAGTCGCCAGGACCGGCAGCAGCGCGATCATGCAGGCGCCGCGCCGCAGCGCGGCGGGAAAGTCAGCACCACAGAACCAAGGGCTGGCACTGGTGCCCGCCTTTGAATTTAGGGTACTAGTCTTCATGGCACGGCGAATTCGGCATGGTGTGCCGAATTCTACCGTGCCATGCCTGGCGGGATTGTTAGGCTTTGTTACCGGGTCTCGACCAGTCCCGGGTTGCCGCCCATGCCAACGAGCTTCGGGTTGTTGAGCTTGCGTGGCGCGACGACCTTCCTGTCGCGCAGCCACTTCGACACCACGTCCCAGATCGGCTCCCCGCTGGCGCCCTCG
Source organism: Betaproteobacteria bacterium (assembly GCA_016703785.1). Taxonomy (GTDB): domain Bacteria; phylum Pseudomonadota; class Gammaproteobacteria; order Burkholderiales; family Rhodocyclaceae; genus Desulfobacillus. The sequence goes on along the minus strand of JADJBM010000008.1, from coordinate 186,326 downwards.
GCCACCGGTGCCCAGCCGGCCACCTTGTAGGTCTTGCCGGCCTCGATCGGTTTGCCGCCGAGGCGCATGTCGGTGATGCGCTGGCCGATGGCGGCGTTCGGATTGCAGGTGTAGCTCATGCCGCCGACGCGCACCATGTCGCCGCCCTGCTGCTTGTAGGGGTCGTCGTTGAAGAGGTTGTCGCAGACGTCCTCCAGCACGCTCTTGATCATCTCGCCGCTCATGTCGGAGAGCGTCGAGTAGGGGTAGGTGATGGCCGTCTGGTCCATGACGTGCTCGAAGGTGATGGCCTGGCCGGGCAGGATCGAGGTACCCCAGCGGAAGCCGGGCGAGAAGGCGATCTGCGCGCCCTTCACGTCCATCATGGCGTCGAGGATGAGTTGGTCCCAGCTGCCGTTGAAGTTGCCGCGCCGGTAGAGCAGGCCTTCCGAGACGGCGAGCTTTTCTTCCAGCTTGGCCAGATGCGGTGCGCGCACCTTGTCGATGGTGGCGGCCATCTCCGCGTCGGCCGGCAGGAGGTTGGCGAACACCGGCAGCAGCTTGTAGCGGAAGCCCTGCACCTTGCCAGCCCGCACGTCGAGGTCGAGCACGGAGAGGAACTTGCCGTTCGAGCCGGAATTCATCACCAGCGTCTTGCCGCCGGCGTTCTTGACGATGGAAGGCGCCGGCACGCCGTCGTGCGTGTGGCCGCCGAGGATGGCGTCGATGCCGCTGACGCGGCTGGCCATCTTGAGGTCGACGTCCATGCCGTTGTGCGAGAGCACGACTACCACTTTGGCGCCCTTGCCGCGGGCTTCATTGACGATCTTTTGCATCTCCTCGTCCTGAATCCCCATGGTCCAGTCCGGCACCATGTAGCGGGGATTGGCGATCGGGGTGTAGGGGAAGGCCTGGCCGATGATGGCCACCGGCACACCGTTCATTTCGCGCATCGTGTAGGGTTTGAACACCGGATCGCCGAAGTCCGTGGTCTTGACGTTCTGCGCAAGGAATTCGATCTTGCCGGCGAAATCCTTCTCGACAATCTCCTTGACGCGTTCGGCGCCGAGCGTGAATTCCCAGTGCCCGGTCATGATGTCCACGCCGAGCAGCTTGCAGGCGTCGACCATGTCCTGGCCCTTGCTCCACAGCGCCGTGGCCGAACCCTGCCAGGTGTCGCCGCCGTCGAGCAGCAGCGCGCCGGGGCGCGAGGCGCGCAGGCGCTTGACCAGCGTGGCGAGATGGGCGAAGCCGCCGACCTTGCCATAGGTTTTTGCCGCCTTCTCGAAGTCGAGATAGGTGAAGGCGTGTGCCTCGGCCGAGCCCGACTTGATCCTGAAGGCCTTGAGCAGATGCTCGCCGACCAGGTGCGGCGCGCGGCCTTTTGCAGCGCCGAGGCCGAGATTGACGTTCGGTTCGCGGAAGAAGATCGGCTGCAACTGGGCATGGCAGTCGGTGAAATGCAGCAGCGAAACATTGCCGAAGCGCGGCAGGTCGTAGATTTTTGCGCCGCTCTGGGCAGCCAGAAGTTCGCGGCTGTCGAGGGCGAAGCCTGCCGCGGAGGCGGCGGCGAGGATCTGCAGGAATTCTCTGCGGTTCATGGACATGTTGGGGGTGTCCTCAAAAAAGGCTTGGCACCGCCAAGCCTTTTGGGGGTGAATTGTCGTTATTCCTTGTTGACCGGCGAGTTCGGGTCCATCAGCAACGCGACGAGATCCTTGATCTGCTTTTCCGTCAGGGTGCCCGAATGGCCCATGCGCGGCATTTGCGAGCAGAGGTTGGTGGCCTTGGCGTTCCAGATCTTGCCCCAGACGTACTTCTGGATGTCCTCGCCGTAGCCGCGCAGCTTGCCGAACTGGTAGAGGCTGGGGCCGAGCGTGCCGAAGGAGGTCTCCTTCGGGCCGATCTGGTGGCAGTTGTAGCAGCTGCCGCCGTTCTCCTGGCTCGGCTTGTTGTTCCAGGCCATGCCTTGCCCGCTCTGGGCGATCTTTTCGCCTTTCTTCCAGTCGCCGCCCATGAACTTGCCGTCGCTGGGCCACTTGATGGCATCGAACTGGTCCTTTTGCAGGCGCTCCGCAACGGCGGCCGGCGGCTTGTCGCTGGTGCGGTTGCAGACGGCCTGCAGGCCCTCTTCGTGGATGCGGTCGGTAGTGGCGATGCCGCGCGGGTGAAAATCCTGCTTGATCAGGGCGATGGCCTGCGAGCGGTAGTCGCCAGCCTGGGCGATGCCGGCGGCGAGCAGGGAGACGGCGCAGAGCAAGGTGGTCTTTTGGGTTTTCATGTCGAATCCTCCTTAGCGCTTGATTCCGGGACCCTTGTACATCTGTCCGTTGGCATTGACGCCCATGTAGCTGAGCAATGCCGTGATCGAGGGCGAGACGTAGTTCGGCTCGGGGAAGCGCTGCTGGCGGAAGCAGTCGTTCATGCGCCACTGCAATGTGTGCATGACGCCGCCCGTCATGCGGTAGCCGGGCCAGCCCTGGAAGGCGCGGATGGCGCCCTCGGGCGTGCTCAGGTTGGGCAGGTTCTGCGTGCGGATGCGCTTGCCGTCCTCGCCGTGGCAGGTGGAGCAGGAGAAGTCCCAGGGGCCGGCGCGGTAGGCGAAGATTTCCTTGCCGATCTGGTAGGTCTCTTTCTCCTTGGGGTGTTTCTGCGGGATGGCGATCTTCATCTTGCGCGAGTGGCCGGCGACGTAGGTCGTCAGCGAGACCAGTTCCGGCGTGTAGTTGCCGGAACTGAACGGCTTCTTCGCCAGGTCCTCCGCCTTGAAACCCTGGTGCGTCACCATGCAGTGCGCGATGCGCCGCTCGGCATCCATGACGGCATCGACATCGGCGAAGTAGCGCGGCAACTGAACGTAGGCGCCCTTCAGCTTGCCAACGCCGAGGCCGAGGTCGCAGGTCTCGGCGAGCGAGACGTTCTTCGGTCCGCGCTTGGCCTTCCACAGTTCCTCGCCCTTGGCCTCGAACAGTTCGGCCGGGTTGTCTTCCTCGAGCACGTCGCGGAACTTCTCGAAATCCGCCGTGGTGGCGTCAGTAGCCTTCTGGGTGGCCTTGGCCGGTGCCTTTGCGGCAGGTTGTTTCATGGGCTGCTGGGCGTGCGCGGCAAAAGCCGCCGACATCGCCGCGGCAGCCATGAGTGCGCCGATGCGCTTCTTCATGACATTCCTCCTTGTGGGTGGTGCAACTTCTTTCCGGGGCGGTCTCACGCCGCCCCGCTTGTTCTTTTCAGTTTGCCCCCGGACGCCGATCAACTGATCGTGGCTTCGTCCGTGCGTTTGCAGCAGGACTCAGCCGCTGATCGTGGCTTCGTCCGTGCGTTTGTCGCCCTTGTTGTCGACCCAGTTGATGACGACCTTGTCGCCGGCCTTGGCGCCCTTGACCTTGAAGCCGAACACCGGGTTGCGCGAAACGGCTGGTCCGGCCTGGCCCTGGATGACGCGCTTGCCGCCCACATCCACGGTAATTGCCTGAATGTAATGTGCCGGCACGACGTTGCCCGTACCATCCTTGCGCTGGCCGGTCTCCATCGGGTGGCTCATGAGCACGCGGATTTCAGCGGTGTCGCCCTTCATCTGGGCGCGGATTTTCATTGGATCTGCCATGTCTTTCTCCGTATTGTTCCGTTTCGTTCAGTACCACAGGTACAAAGGCTGGCATTAACCGCCGCAGCCGCCGACCGTGACTTTCACTTCCTTCTTGGCAATGTAGAATTTGCCGTCCGCCGTCTTGGCAATTGCCTCGACCATCGAAGTCTGGCCCATCTTGACGCGCAAGGCCATTTCCGCGACGGCGCCGTTGGCGAAATCGAAGGCGGAGGTCAGCGGGGAAGGGTTCTTGTCCACCAGCACGGCCAGTGAAATCGTGTTGGGAATGTTGCTGACGACATCCACCGGCACGACAGCGCCGTTCTCGGCGATGTCCGGCGCGCGGATCACGATGTCCTTGCTCTCGGCGGTACTGCTGGCGCCGACCCCCTTCAGGGCACCGGCCACGTCCTTCGCCTCGAAGGCCGCCCGGTTGTATTCGGCAGCCAGTACCTGTGAGGGCTTGAGCACGCCGGCCGCCATGGCCGCCGCGATCGCACCGGTGGCACCCGCCCCTTTCAGCAGGGTTCTGCGCAATGCATCCATCCGTGTTACTCCTTTGGTCAGTGTGTTCACCCGTCCCGTCAAGGGCTGGGTGAGGGAACTCTCTAAGATTTGGTCCGTAACCGACGGCACCCCTTAACTACCCTATTGCGGAGAGTGGTTTGCCTAGGACTTGTCCGGACTCTAGCTTGGATAACGTCGCAGGACAACTCATTGGTATTGATCTAAAAATAAGCCACACCAATTTTAGTGGTGACTAATATTCCAGCGATCAGCCTTGAGAATCCCGTGCCTTCCAATGCCCGCTTTTCCCACCATCCTTTTCGAGTAGACGGACATTATCGAAAAATATTCCCCGATCGACAGCCTTGCACATGTCGTAGATGGTCAGGAGGCCGACGCTGACGGCGGTGAGCGCCTCCATCTCGACGCCGGTGCGGCCCACGGTCTCGGCCGTGACGACACAGGTGATGCAGGCGCGATCCCGGTCTATGGCAAATTCCACCCCGACGCGGGTCAGGGATATCGGGTGGCAGAGGGGAATCAGATCTGAGGCGCGCTTGGCGGCCTGGATGGCGGCGATGCGTGCCACGCCCAGCACATCCCCCTTTTTCGCATCGCCGGATTCAATCAGGGCCAGCGTGGCGGGTTGCATGAATGCAGTGCCGGCAGCCCGGGCGATGCGGCGGGTTTCGCTCTTCTCCGCCACGTCCACCATGTGCGCCTGTCCCTGGGCGTCGAAATGCGTGAAGGGTTCGGGCATGTCAATTGACCCTGGATCAGGCGGGCGGTGCGGGAGGGGGGGGGATATTGAGGTCGAGCCAATAGCGCCCGAGCAGTTCGACCGTCTCGCGCAGGCGGCCGTAATCGAGGGGCTTGCATACATAGCTGTTGGCGCCCAGCAGCGATGCGGCGCGCACGTCGCGCTGTTCCGAAGAGGCGGACAGGATCACCACCGGCAGCAGACGGGTGCGGGGGTTTTCCCTCAGCTCCCGCAAGACTTCCAGGCCGTTGATCTTGGGCAGATTCAAATCGATGAGTGCCACACCAGGAAGGTCGTCGCTGCTGCGATGGGCGTAGGCATTGCGGGCGAAAAGATAATCCAATGCATCCACGCCATCGCTGCAAAGCGCGACCATGTCCTCCTGGATGGCGGGTTGCAGCGCATTGAGGATCAATCGCGTGTCCTCGGGCGAATCCTCGGCCAGTAAAAGGGCGTGCGTGCTCAAGCGAACCTTCTCGGAATGGGATGATCTATTGTTATCGGCAATTCTAGCCGAATCCTTAGAAACACTTGGTAACAAAGCCCGGCGAATTGCCCGTCTGCGCCAAGGTATCATATAAAACAATGAGATTCCGAACCCTGGTTTTCCTCGCAATTCTGGCGCCCGGTGCGCTGGCCGAAGGCTTGCCCGACCTGGGGGAGGCTTCGCGGACCGACCTGCCGCCGTACATGGAGCGGCGCATCGGCGAGTCGATCATGCGCGACATCCGCCTGCGGGAGCCGTCGTACATCGACGATGTCGAAGTGACCGCCTACCTCAATGCCCTTGGCAGCCGCCTATCCGCGGCCATGCCGGAGGCGGGACAGTCCTTCGAGTTCTTCGCCCTGCGCGATGCCACCCTCAATGCCTTTGCCCTGCCGGGCGGCTATATCGGCGTGCACAGCGGCCTCATCCTCGCGGCGCAGTCGGAATCCGAGCTGGCCGGCGTGCTGTCGCATGAAATCGCGCACGTCACGCAAAAACACCTGGCCAGGCTGATGGGCAAGCAGAACCAGGCACAGATGACCCAATGGCTGGCGCTGGCCGTGGCGATCCTCGCGGCGCGGTCGAATTCCGATGTCAGCCAGGCGGCGATGGCCACCGGCGCCGCGGCCGGCGTTCAGACCATGCTCAATTACTCGCGCGACTTCGAGCGAGAGGCCGACCGCATCGGCATACAGACCCTGGATCGGGCGGGTTTCGACGTGCGCGGCATGGCCAGTTTCTTCGAGCGCATGCAGAAATTCGGCCGGCTCTACGAGAACAATGCGCCCGGCTACCTGCGCACCCACCCCTGACCGTCGAGCGCATCAGCGACATGGAAAACCGCGTCCTGCAGACGCAGTATCGCCAGGTGGCCGACTCGGCGGATTTCCAGCTGGTGCGCGCCAAGTTGCGCGCCAGCCTGGGCGATCCGCGTGATGCCGTCACCGACTTCGAAACCCAGCTGCGCGACCGCAAGTACCTGTCCGAGGTGGCCGCCCGCTACGGACTCGCCGTGGCGCAGATGCGGATGAAGAATCTCCCGGCGGCGGAGCGGGAAGTGGCCGGCCTGCGCCGGCTGAAGTCGATATCGCCGATGGTGGATACCCTGGCCGCCGATGTGCGACGTGCGCAGGACGATCTGTCCGGCGCGCTGAAAATCTACCGCGAGGCGCGTGCCCGCCATCCCCGCAACAAGGCACTGCTCTACGGCCAGATCGATGCCCTGCTGGCGGACGGTCAGGGGCAGGAGGCGCTGAAGTTGGCGACTGGCGAATTGCAGCTGACGCCCTCGGACGGAGCCCTGCATGGTTTGCAGGCCAAGAGCTATGCCGCGCTCGGCAAGCGCCTGCAGCAGCACCGCGCCCAGGCGGAGCTGTATGTCCTGAATGGACAGTTGGTGGCGGCGATCCAGCAACTTGAACTGGCGCAGAAAGCCGGCGATGGCGACTACTTCGAGCATTCCCAGGCCGATGCACGCCTGCGCGAACTGCGCGCCCGCCATCTTGAGGAAATGAAGCAGAAAACGCCGTTCTGAGGCCTGTTTGTTCGCATTGATTGATACAAATCAAAAAATCGACCCCCCCTATTTCCCAATAAAATAAAACGATTATTGCGCCTTCCCGGAAGTGTTAGCCTTCGCACCAATTCAAAAAAGGCTATAGAGAGGAGACGTAATGGCATTGGTCAATCCGCACGGCGGGGGCGCGCTAAGGCCCCTGTTGCTGCAGGGCGAAGCGCTCAAGGCCGAACTGGCCCGCGCACAGACGCTGCCCAAAATCAAGGTCAGTTCGCGCGAGAAGGGCGACATCATCATGCTGGGCATCGGCGGCTTCACGCCGCTCGACGGCTTCATGACGCACAGCGACTGGCAAGGCGTGTGCGACGGCATGAAAATGGCCAATGGTCTGTTCTGGCCGATACCCATTACGCTGTCCACCGACGAAGTCGTCGCCGACGGCATCAAGACCGGTTCAGATATCGCGCTGCTCGATCCGGACAGCGGCGAGATCCTCGCCACCATGAAGGTCACCGAGAAGTACGCCATCGACAAGGCGCACGAGTGCGCCATGGTCTTCAAGACCACCGACCTGGAGCATCCCGGCGTCAAGATGGTGATGGAACAGGGCGACATCAACCTCGCCGGCACGGTGAAGGTGCTCTCGCAGGCCGAGTTCCCATCGAAGTACGGCGAGCTGTTCATGACCCCGGCGCAGACCCGCGCCCTGTTCGAATCCTACGGCTGGTCGAAGGTCGCCGCCTTCCAGACGCGCAACCCGATGCATCGCTCGCACGAGTACCTGGCCAAGGTGGCCATCGAAACCTGCGACGGCGTGCTGATCCATTCCCTGCTCGGCAATCTCAAGCCCGGCGACATCCCCGCCGACGTGCGCTCCGATGCGATCGCCACGCTGGCCGAGCTGTATTTCGTCAAGAAGACCGTGGTGCAGGCCGGCTATCCGCTCGACATGCGCTATGCCGGCCCGCGCGAGGCGCTGCTGCACGCGCTGTTCCGCCAGAACTACGGCTGCTCGCACCTCATCGTCGGCCGCGACCATGCCGGCGTCGGCAGCTACTACGGCCCCTTCGACGCCCACCACATCTTCGACGAGATCCCGAAGGGTTCGCTGGAAACCCTGCCGCTGAAGATCGACTGGACGTTCTGGTGCTACAAGTGCGGCGGCATGGCTTCGGCGCGCACCTGCCCGCACGGCGATGCCGACCGGCTGCTGCTGTCCGGCACCAAGCTGCGCAAGATGCTGTCCGAGGGAGACGATGTTCCGGGAGAGTTCTCACGGCCTGAAGTGCTGGAAATCCTGCGCGCCTACTACGCGGGGCTGACCGAGAAGGTCGAAATCAAGCTGGCCGGTCACTCGGCCCGATAGTTGTTTTTTGGATTGCGCCGGCACACCAGTGCCGGTGTCGTTTTTTAGGAGAAGGAAAAATGCCAACCTTTGTACGTACCGAAAAATGCGATGGCTGCAAGGGCCAGGACAAGACCGCTTGCATGTACATCTGCCCGCATGACCTGATGATGCTGGACAAGGATGGCTCGGCCACCGGCCACGCCATGAAGGCCTGGAACCAGGAGCCCGAGCAGTGCTGGGAGTGCTACTCCTGCGTCAAGATCTGCCCGCAGAACGCCATCGAAGTGCGCCACTACGCCGACATCGTGCCGCTGGGCGGCTCGGTTCAGCCCCTGCGCGGTTCCGACTCCATCATGTGGACCATCAAGTTCCGCAACGGCACCCTGAAGCGCTTCAAGTTCCCCATCCGCACCACTTCCGAGGGCTCGATCGATCCCTACGGCGGCAAGCCGATGCCCAAGATGGCCGAACTCGACAAGCCTGGCGTCTTCACCAAGGACGTCATGGGTGGCTACCGCGCCGGCAATCCGCGCAAGAAGTGACCGAACAACCAACGAATTTTTGCGGGCGGATGAATCGCCCGCCCAACAAGGTGACTGCAATGTCTGGAACTTTTGACAAACCCGAGATCGTCCAGGAAGACCTGGATATCCTGCTGATCGGCGGCGGCATGGCCTGCTGCGGAACCGCATACGAAATGATGCGCTGGGCCGAGGCCGTCAAGGCCGAGACCGGCACCGAACTGAAGATCAAGCTGGTCGACAAGGCCGCCATGGACCGCTCCGGCGCCGTGGCCCAGGGCCTGTCCGCCATCAACACCTACATCGGCCCCGAGCAGGATCCCGCCGACTACGCCCGCATGGTCTCCAATGACCTGATGGGCATCACCCGCGACGACCTGGCCTATGACCTCGGCCGCAACGTCGACGACTCGGTGCACCTGTTCGAGGAGTGGGGCCTGCCGATCTGGAAAACCGACGCCGAGGGCGTGCGCCATGACGGCGCCGAGTCGCAGCGCGAAGGCCTGCCGGCGCTCAAGGACGGCGGCAAGCCGGTGCGTTCGGGCAAGTGGCAGATCATGATCAACGGCGAATCCTACAAGTGGATCGTCGCCGAGGCGGCCAAGAAGGCGCTCGGCCTGGATCGCATCCAGGAGCGTGTCTTCATCGTCAAGCTGGTGAACGACAAGAACGATCCGTCGCGCATCGCCGGTGCAGTCGGCTTCTCCGTGCGCGAGAACCGCATCTACGTATACAAGGCCAAGGCCGTCATGCTCGCCGCCGGCGGTTGCGTGAACCTGTTCCGTCCGCGTTCGGTGGGCGAGGGTTCGGGCCGCGCCTGGTACCCGGTGTGGAATGCCGGCTCGACCTACGCCATGGCGGCGGAAGCCGGCGCCGAGCTGACCATGATGGAAAACCGCTTCGTGCCGGCCCGCTTCAAGGACGGCTACGGCCCGGTCGGCGCCTGGTTCCTGCTCTTCAAGGCGCAGGCCACCAATGCCTACGGCGAGAACTACATGACCAAGAACAAGGAGATGCTGAACGACTACCCGCCCTACGGGCAGGCCGCCGTTCCCGCCTCCTGCCTGCGCAACCACCTCATGCTGAAAGAGATGAAGGAAGGCCGCGGCCCGATTTACATGGACACCGTTACCGCGCTGGCCAAGCTGCGCGAGACGCTGACGCCGAAGGAAGTGAAGCACCTGGAAGCGGAAGCCTGGGAAGACTTCCTCGACATGTGCATCGGCCAGTGCGGCATCTGGGTCGGCGAGAACATCGAGCCCGAGAAGAAGATGTCCGAGCTGATGCCGACCGAGCCGTATCTGCTCGGTTCGCACTCCGGTTGCTGCGGCATCTGGGTGTCCGGCCCGACCGATCTCGGCGCGCCGACCACCGAGGAACTGCCGGGTGCGCCCGACCACCTGCCGAAGGGCTGGAACTGGGGCTACCGCTCGATGACCACGGTCAAGGGCTTGTTCACCGCTGGCGACGGCGTGGGCGCCTCCGGCCACAAGTTCTCTTCCGGTTCGCACACCGAAGGTCGCCTGGCTTCCAAGGCCATGATCAAGTACGCCCTCGACAACAAGGACTGGAAGGTCGAGCTGGATACCGATCCCGCCCAGTTGGCCGAGGAGATCTACAAGCCGGTGCGCAACTTCCTCGAGCACAAGGACTACACCACCGCCATCGACGTGAACCCGAACTACATCACGCCGAAGATGCTGCAGATGCGTCTGCAGAAGATCATGGACGAGTATGTCGCCGGCGTCGCCACCTACTACAACACCAACGACAAGATGCTTGCCGTGGCGGAAGAGAAGCTCGAGATGCTCAAGGAAGACGCTGCCAAGATGCGCGCCAAGGACCTGCACGAACTGCTGCGCGCCTGGGAGAACTACCACCGCATCCTGACCGCCGAAGCCCACATGAAGCACATCCAGTTCCGCGAGGAGAGCCGCTACCCGGGCTTCTACTACCGCACCGACAAGAACTTCGTCGATGAGGAGAACTGGCACTGCTTCGTGAACTCGGTCTATGACAAGCAGTCGAAGAAGTGGACCTGCTTCAAGCGCAAGCACGTCGACCTGGTCGACAAGTCGAAGCTGTTCAAGGCGGCCGCGCACTAAGTCAAGCGCACGCAGCTGGAAATTGCATCCGGGCGCCGCAAGGCGCCCGGTTTGTTTTCAAGCCCCCATTGACGAAGTGGGTTGGTGGTTCGCAACAAGCCGGACTATGATTCCGGGCATCGAACAGAAAGATCAAGAGGTATGAGCATGGACACCTACATGGCGAAGGATCTGCCTTTCCCCGAAAGCCCCGTTGTGCCTGCGATGCACGACGGCAGCAAGACCATCCAGTTCCAGTGCCGCAAGGGCATCGCCTGCTGGAATGCCTGCTGCAGCAACATCGACATCTCGCTGACGCCCTACGACATCCTGCGCCTGAAGCGCCGTCTGGGGCTGGCCTCGGCGGCCTTCCTGCAGCAGTACGCCGTGCCCTACGAGATGGAGAAGGATGGCATCGCCGGCATCAAGATGAAGCCGGTCGAGGGCGGCAGTGCCTGCCAGTTCATGAAGCCGGAGGGCTGCGGCGTGTACGAGGACCGGCCCACTGCCTGCCGCTACTACCCGGTGGCGCTGCTTTCCATGCGCAAGCAGGACGAGTACGTCGACCGCGATGCCTATGCGCTGGTCAAGGAGGACCACTGTCTTGGCCACCAGGAGCCGCGCAGCCTGACCATCAACGACTACCGCGCCGAGCAGGGTCTCGATACTTACGACGAGATGGGGCGCGGCTGGCGCCAGCTGGTGCTGAAGAAGAAATCCTCCGGCCCGACTGTCGGCAAGCCGTCGGTACGCAGCCGCCAGCTCTTCTTCATGACCTGTTACGACATCGACACCTTCCGCGCCTTCGTCGACAGCGGCCCGTTCAAGGAGCTCTACGATCTGCCTGAGGCCGAGCTTCAGTCGATGCTCGGCGATTCGCTCGAAAGCGAGGAAGCCCTCATGCAGTTCGGCTACCGCTTCCTGCGCCAGGTGCTGTTCGGCGAGGAGTCGATTCCCCTGCACAAGGAAGCGGCGGACAAGCGCCGCGAGCAGGCGCGTGCCAAGGCGCAGCAGGCCGAACGCGAGGCGGCCGAGAAGATGGCAAACGAAGAGGATCCGCAGGACGAGGGATTCGACGACTAAAGCAGGTTTGTCCCGGGTATTTCGCCGCCTGAGCGCATCGCGCTCAGGCAGGGTTGGCAAGAAAGCGGGCGAAAGCCCTGTCCTCCTCGGCGATGTGGTCGGTCAGCCAGTGTCTGAGGAACGCGACGGTTTCCTGCTCCATCCTGATGGCATCGGCTTCCAACTTGGTTTGAAGCGCGAAGATCGTTTCAAATAGTTCGGCGTGTTTCTGCAGGTGCTGTTCCAGGCCCGGGTAGGCTTGGTTGGCCATCATCGCCTCCTCACGTCCGAAATGCTCCTCGCAATACCTCACCAGATCATTCAGCAGGCGAAGGATCTCCACGCGGTTTCGATTCTGGATGAATTCGTAGTGAAAGGAGTTGATCAGCTCGAACAGCTGCCGGTGGTCCCGGTCGATCAGCGCGTTGCCGAGCTGGTAATCGTTTTTCCAGTTGAGCAGCGCCATGGGATTCAAGCCTGCTGATCGGGGGCAGTGCCGCGCCTGGCCGCGCCGGACTTGTAGAGCGGAAAGAAATCCCTGTCCGCCCCGAAAAGATGCCGCGCAACGACGTCCTTCGCGAGGAATTCGACCATGCTGCCGAGGCTGGCCTGTCCGTTAGCCACGGCGGCTTTAAGCTCGTTGGCGCGACCGAGCAATCCGGCATGCGCCCGGCGGTGCGCTGGAAGACGCGCATAGCCATGTTGCTCTAGCAGCATCTCCTCGTGGGAAAAATGGCGGGCTACGTGATCGATCAGACTCTCCAGTGCAGGGCCGATGCGATCCAGGTTCTGTTCCCCCGTGATCGAGGCCTGGATCAATGCGTTTGCCAGGTTGAACAGTTCGCGATGCTCGCGGTCGATGTCCGGCTCACCGCATTCGTAAGCTTCCTGCCAGACCAGGCAGAGCGATGCAGGCCCATGGTCGGCCGCCCAGGCGTCGGAATTGCCGCGCGCATCGATATGCACGCGGTCACGTCCTGCTTCCTTGGCGGCATACAGCATTGCGTCGGCGCGATGGAACCATTCCTCGGCGCTCTCGGCGCCGTCGTGCTAGGCCACGCCCAGGCTGGCGGTGATCCTGCCGACGCCGGGAAACGAATGCTGCGCCACACGCCCACGGATGGTTTCGGCCAGCCTGCCCGCGCCGCGGTAGCCGGTCGAGCTGGCCAGCACGGCGAATTCCTCGCCACCCCAGCGGAAGAGCGCGTCCGAAGAACGAATTGAGGCGTTGGCGACGGAGGGCCAGCTCCCGAAGTACCGTGTCGCCGGCCTGATGCCCGTAGAGATCGTTGGCGCGTTTGAAGTGATCGATGTCGATCAGGATGAGGGACAGGGTTTGCCGGTAGCGCAGGCTCCTGTCCAGTTCGGCCTCGACCAGGCGTTCGAAATGCGCCCGGTTCCACAGGCCCGTCAGGCAATCGGTGGACACCAGTCTCTCCAGCTCGACGATGCGTTCCTGGAGTTGTAGCCGGGAAGTGCAGGGATTGGGCGCGCAGTTGAAATCGGAATCGGAATCGGACCCGGACCCGGACTCGTCAAGGTTTCCGCGGGCACTCTGGGTTGCCATGGAATCCAACAGGGTCACGGTGCGTGTCCCCCATGTTTTCCCAGGGTGGTGGATGGAACAGATGGCCGCATGCCGTTCTCCCATGGTTGAGCCTGCCCATCCAATCGGCGCATCCGGATCGCACCGGATACCGACTGTCTCAAACCATCAGAAGGCGAGCCTGATTAACAGGATCACAAGGTACGCAGGGTCGGGGCATGTCCTTGCTGATGTGGGTGTTATTACGGCAAGGGACATGAGAGGCTTAACACCCATTGGCGCAAAACTTGATATGAATCAATAGCGCGAATAATCAATGAGTAGGGATGTTTTCTTCCCTTATGGTGAAGTAGAACGTCGCGCCTTCCCCGGGCGTACCCTCCGCCCAGACCTCACCGCCATGGCGGCGGACGATGCGTGCGACCGTCGCCAGGCCGATGCCGTTGCCGGGGTAGTCGGCGGGGGAATGCAGGCGCTGGAAGGCGCCGAACAGCTTGCCGACATGCGCCATGTCGAAGCCCGCCCCATTGTCGCGCACGAAAAAGACGTGGCGGCCGTCGATTTCATCCAGGCCGAGTTCGATGCGCGCTTCACTGCGCTTTGCCGTGTACTTCCAGGCGTTGCCGAGCAGGTTCATCAACGCTACCCGGAGCAGGACGGCATCCCCACTGGCCTGAAGTGCCGGCGCGACCACCCACTCGACCTTGCGTGACGGCTCGCCGGCCTGCAGTTCCGCTGCCACTTCGCTGGCGATGGCCGACAGATCGACCGGGGCGATATCCATTTCGCGTCGCGACAGCTGGGACAATTCGATCAGGTTGTCGATGAGTTCGCCCATGCGCTCGGAGCCGGCGCGCACGCGGGCGAGGTAGTTCTTCCCGTTGTCGTCGAGCAGCGGGCCATACTCCTCCTGCAGGGCATGGCTGAAGCCGTTGATGGCGCGCAGCGGGGCGCGCAAGTCATGCGACACGGAGTAGGAAAATGCTTCCAGCTCACGGTTGGCGGTCTGCAGCGCGCGGGTGCGCTCGACGACGCGCTGTTCCAGTTCCGCATGCAGGCGCTGCCTTTCCTCCTCGTGCGCCTTGCGCTCGGTGATGTCGGAGACGAAGGCCAGCACCGCAGTCAGCGCGCCGTCCTCGCCGAAAAGACTGGTGGCGCTGAAATTCACCGGGATGCTGCGGCCGTCGCGGTGGAGCAGGGCGACTTCATACATGCGTTTGACGGTCGTGGCGCGATGCTGCTTCTGCGCTTCGAAAATGCGGCGATTGGCCGCGTCGGCGAAGTCGGTCGGTTTTTTCCCGAGCATGGCCTCGCGCGAGTAGCCGAGCAGGTTGCACAGATGCTGGTTGACTTCGAGGGTGCACTCATCGGCGCCGATGATCCAGACGCCTTCCGGCGCGTTCTCGAACATCGTGCGATAGCGCTGCTCGTTGTTGCGGACCGCCTGTTCGGCGGCGACGCGCTCGCTGAGGTCGGTAAAGATCGCGACGTAGTTCATGACTACGCCGGCATCGTTCCGCACCGCAGACACGGAAAGCCACTCCGGATAAAGGCTGCCGTCCTTGCGCTTGTTCCAGATCTCGCCGCCCCAGTGGCCTTCCGCGGAAGCGAGCGCTGCCCACATGTCGCGGTAGAAAGTGGCGTCCTGGCGGCCGGATTGCAGGATGCGCGGGTTCTTGCCGATCACTTCTTCCGGCGCATAGCCGGTGATCTCGGTAAAGCGCGGGCTGACGGTGACGATGTTGGCCTGGGCATCGGTGATGGCGATGGCTTCGTTGGCATGGTCGAAGACGCTGGCCGCCAGGCGCAGCTGGCGTTCCTGCTCCATGCGCTCGGTGATGTCGGTGAGGATGCAGTGGGTGCACAGGAACTCGCCGTGATCATCGCGCGACACACGCCCGTTCACCGTGATCAGGCGCTGCCCGCCGTCGCCGCAGACAATTTCGAAGACATTGCCTTCGGTGTGGTTATCGCGCTTGAAGCTCGTGAATCGTTCGCCGAGCACGGCCTGCGAGGCTTCCGTCAGGTAGTCGCCGATGAAGCGGCCGATGACGTCCTCCTTGCGACGCTGGAACAGATCGAGCCAGGCTGAATTGACATCCAGTATCCCGCCCGCTGCATCGAGCGACTGGTAGGCCAGCGGCGCCAGCTCGTACATGGCGCGAAAGTGTCGCTCGCTCTCGCGCAGCGCTTCCTGCTGATAAGCCGGCACGCCGCCGGCCAGATGCACCAGCGGCAGGAGCAGGCGTTGTCGCAAGACGGAGAACAGACGGATCGGCATGATCAGGGCGAATCCTTTCACTATGGAGATAACGGCGCCCAGCCTTTAAACTTTAGCCGTCAATATTTCAAAGCTTACTCCGGGCTAGAATGCCTGTGAACACATTGAGGAAATCTCGCCGATGTCCGAAACCCACCACGCCACTGCGCCCAAGCTCCAGCGCATCGAAGAAGAACCTTATTACCAGCCGATCGGCGGGGAGATTGCGCTGTTCGAATCGGCGCATCGCCGCCGCCTGCCGGTCCTGCTGAAAGGGCCGACCGGTTGCGGCAAGACGCGCTTCGTCGAGTACATGGCCTGGCGGCTGAAGCGCCCGCTGGTGACGGTGGCCTGCCACGACGACCTCACCACGGCGGACCTGGTCGGGCGCTACCTCATCATCGGCAACGAGACGGTGTGGGTAGATGGGCCGCTTACTGCCGCCGTGCGCGCCGGTGCGATTTGTTATCTCGATGAGATCGTCGAGGCGCGCAAGGACACCACCGTGGTGATCCACCCTCTCGCCGACGCGCGCCGCATCCTCGCGATAGACAAGCGCGGCGAGTTGGTGGCCGCTCCCGCCGACTTCATGCTGGTGGTGTCCTACAACCCCGGCTACCAGAGCGTGCTGAAGGAGATCAAGCCGTCCACGCGCCAGCGCTTCGTCGCGCTGGACTTCGACTATCCCGAGGCCGCAGTCGAGGCCGGCATCGTTGCCACGGAGGGCGGCACCGATGTAGAGACGGCGCGCCGCTTGGTCAAGCTGGGCGAGCTGACGCGCAACCTCAAGGGCGCGGGTCTCGACGAGGGCGCCAGCACGCGCCTGCTGGTGCACGCCGCCCAGCTCATCGCCGACGGTGTCGCGCCGGCCGTTGCCTGCACCGCCGCCGTGGCGCGGGCGCTGACCGACGATCCGGACATGACGGGTACGCTCGATGACCTCGTCAGAGCGGTCTTCTAGAAGGCTCTTCTCAGACGCACTCGAAGAGCGCCTCGACGAGGTGCTGTTCGCCTCGCCCTCGCACCGCTCGACGAAGAAGATTGCCGACGGCCTGGAACAGCTCGATCGCGCGCAGCAGGAGCTTGTGCTGCACTGGGTGAAGGTGGCGGCGCAGACCTACGCCGAGATCGGTTATCTCGTTGCATCGCTGGGGCCCAAGGCACTCGAGCGGCTCGATGCGGCCGGCTTCGAGGCCTGGGTGCTGGCCGGCCTCGACGCCTACGATCGCCAGGGCGGCCAGTCGGCGATGGTCCTGCTGCGCGATCTCGACAGCTTCTGCACGCTGCGGACGGGCGGGGCGGCGGTGGCGCACCTTGCGGACAGCGAGGCGCGCCTGTCGCGATTCCTGCAGGGCCTCTCCGGGCGCGCGCTGGCGCTCGCTGCGGGTGCGACCGCGCACACCGATACGGAAACCGTCTTCCTGCCGGCGCAGCTGGCCGCACTGGCTACCGCCGCGGACAACCGGCGGCTGTACAAGGCCACCGCCGCGCTGCTGTGGGCGCAGACGCGCTACGGCACCTTCGGCTCGGCGGCGATCGACGTCGAGGCGACGCTGGCGCGCTGGGTCGACCGCGAGCGGGCCCTGCGCTGGTTCGCGGCACTGGAGGCGGTGCGCCTGGAAGCCGTCATCGGCGCGGAACTGCCCGGTCTTGCCGCCGAGATGGCCGCCTTGCGCGGCCCTTGGCCGGAACACCTGGGGGAGGCCGTGTTGCGCCTCGGACGGCCCGATGCCGCCGTATCCCACAGCCTGACTTTCCTCGCCGACTGCATGGCGGGCGAAGGGGAACCGCCGCCCTTGCCGCATGTCGGCGCAATCGATCTCGACGCGGTGTTGCGCGTGCGCGCGGCGCGCATCGCGCGCGACAGCGAAACGGTGCGTCGCGCCTTGTCGACCCTGAAGGGTTTCGGTGGACGCCAGGGCGCCGGCGAGCAGGCGCCCGCCGTGAATGTCGAAGGCGGCAAGGTCGAATTCAGCCTCGACGGCGAAGTGGCGGCGTTGCCGCCCGAGGCGCAGGCGGCAGCGCAGTCGCTGCTGCAGGACCTGGGCGAACTGCCGCCGGAATGCCTGGTGCCGGCCGGGCCGGGCGCCTGGAATCCGACCCATCGCGAGCGCAGTGATGGTGGCGTCGATGCGCTCACCAGCCACCGCGAGCCGCACCGCCGCTACGACGAATGGGATTACCACCGCCGCGCCTACCGCCGCGGCTGGTGCCACCTGTTCGAAGTGGCGCTGGCGCCGGGCGACCCGGACTACGTGGCGAAAGTCAGTCTGCGCAATACGGCGCTGATCAACCAGATCCGCCGCCGCTTCGAGATGCTGCGCGGCGAGGACCGCCTGCTCGGCCGCCAGCCCGAGGGCGAGGAGGTCGACATCGACGCCCTCGTCGATGCGGCGGGCGACCGCCGTGCCGGCAGCGAGCCCTCGGCGCGGCTGTTCTGCCGCCGCATCCGCAACGAGCGCTCGCTGGCGGCGATGTTCATGGTCGACATGAGCGGCTCCACCAAAGGCTGGGTGAACGACGCCGAGCGCGAGGCGCTGGTCATGCTGTGCGAGGCGCTGGAGGCGCTCGGCGACCGCTATGCCATCTACGGCTTCTCGGGGTGGACGCGCACGCGCTGCGACATCTATCCGGTCAAGCGCTTCGACGAGCGCTACGACGCCGCCGTGCGCGCGCGCATCGCCGCCATCGAGGCCAAGGACTACACGCGCATGGGCGTGGCCATCCGCCACCTCACGCGATTGCTGGAGGCGCAGCCGGCGCGGCACAAGCTGCTGGTGACGCTCTCGGACGGAAGGCCGGACGATTTCGGCGACGAGTACCGCGGCCATTACGGCATCGAGGACACGCGCCGCGCCCTGCAGGAGGCGCACGAGCGGGGCGTGCGCAGCTACTGCGTCACCATCGACCGCCACGGCGCCGACTACCTGCCGCGCCTCTACGGCCCGGCGCGCTACACGGTGCTCGACGACGTGAAGAAGCTGCCGCTGAAGGTGGCTGACATCTACCGCAGGCTGACGACCTGAATAAAAACCCTCCCAACGCCCCCCCTCTTTCTTCACACCTTCTTCGGCGTGGCGCGACACCACCGGCGCCGACAGGGTCAGGCGGGTCTCGACCTGGCCGTCGGCGCAATGGAGCGACAGCGCCGCGCCGCCGTGCGGCAGCAGCGAGCGCAGCAGCGTTAGCCCGGTGCCGAGGCCGGCGCCGGCGGTGAAATCGAAGTTCTCGGGCAGACTGCCGGCGTTGCCCAGCGTCACGACGATGTTCTCGTCGGTGCAGGCGCAGGCGACCCGCACCGGCCTGTGCGGGTCGTCCCGGTGCTTGACGGCATTGGTGACCAGCTCATTGAGAATCAGGGCCAGGGGCACGCTTTCCGTCTCGGCAATGCGCCAGGCGCAGTTCAGGCAATAGGCGTTGCCGGCATTCGCGAATTCCAGGGCGGCGAGGCCGCTCTGGAAGGACACGATTTCCTTCAGCAGTTTGTACAGTCGTACATCATTCTCGACTTCCCCGCTCTGCAGGCCGTGGATCAGCGAGATGGCGGTGACCTGGGCAATCACGGCGTCGAGGGGTTCCTGCAGCGCCGGATGCTTGCGCTTGTGCTGGTTGAGCAGGCCCGCCAGGCCCTGCAGGTGGTTCTTGATGCGGTGATGCACTTCGCGCACCAGCGTGTCGCGCTGAAGGTGGGCCTCGGCCAGCCGTTCCGCCTCGGCCTGCCGGCGTTCGGTGATGTCGCGGATCACGGACATGATGGCCGGCGCACCGTCGATAGCAACGCGCGCGCCGACGGCCTCGACCTGGATCTGACGGCCCTGTGCCGTCATGAAGCGCAGTTCGCCCGGCATCAGGAATGTCCTTTCGCCGCCAGTCAGTGCGGCGGCACGCTTATCGATTCTCGGCCAGTCTTTCACGGGAACAAACGCGTGCCAGTCCCGCCCGATGAGTGCCTGCGCGGACTCGGTGCCCAATAGCCGTGCCGTGGCTTCATTGGCGAAGAGGATGATGTTGTTGCGGTGAACGAAAACCGCATCGGGCGAGAGCTCGAACAGAAAGCGGTAGCGCTCTTCGCTTTCACGCAATGCCTGCTCCGCCGCCACCCTGGCTGTCACGTTTTCTGCCAGGATCATGCGCTCCGGTTTTCCAGACAAATGGCTGTCCTGGCTCCAGACCGCCGCCTTGAGCAGGCTGCCGTCCTTGCGCTGGTGCGTCCAGATGCGCCCTTCGCGGCGACGGTCCGACTTCACCTCTTCCTCCAGGGCCGGCACGTCTTCCGGCGGGCGGATGTCGCGCAGGGTCATGGCCAGGAATTCTTCCCGGGTATAGCCGTATTGCGACACGGCGGCCCGGTTCACCTCCAGGAAGGCCAGGGTCTTCTTGTCGTACACCCACATCGGCAGCGGGTTGTTCTCGAAGAGGAAGCGGTAGCGTTCCTCGCTCTCGTGCTGCCGGCGCTCTGCCTCGAGGCGGCCGCTGATGTCGCGCGCGGTGTAGACGAGCGCGCCGATATCCGGATCGTCGAAGTGGTTGGTGAAGCAGGCTTCGACCGTGAGCCAGTGGCCATCGTCGCCGGAGAGGCGGTGTTCGATAGTTACCGGCACGCCCGGCTGGGCCATGGCTGCCTTGCGCGCGGACTCGACCCGTGCCACATTGTCCGGGTGAATCTTCTTTGCGCTGACGTCAACGCCCGCTCCGTCCGCCTTGCCGCCGAAGTAGCGGTTGATCGACGGACTGGCGTAGCGGATGACCAAGTCCTGGTCAAAGAGGGCAATGAAGTCCCAGCCCTGCTCATGAAGCTTGCGGAAGCGCATCTCGCTGGCGGCCAGGGCACCTTTTGCCGCGACCTGCTCGGCGAGGGCCAGTTCGCTGCGGCCGCGGCGCTGCCAGGCGCGCATGGCCAGGCCGAGCGCCAGTGCCAGTAGCGCCGAGAGTGCGCCGGACCACTGCATCTGCTGGCGCACCGGCGCGAGGATCTCCTCCCGGTCCAGCTTGGCGACGACGAACCAGGGCATGCCCGGCACCTGGCCGACGGCCGCCAGCACCGGCACGCCGCGGTAGTCGAGGCCTTCCGTCACCCCCTGCATGCCCCGCGCGGCATGGGCCGCCGGCAGGGAGGGGTCGCTGACTGCCTTCTGCATCGCGAACGCGTCGGCATGCCGCAGCGAGCTGAGGTAGGCGATCCGACCATTTATCCGCTCGATGAGGAGACTCTCCCCGCTCTCGCTCGGCGCCGGCCAGCGCTGCAGCAGGGGATCCAGGTGAGCTTGCGTATCGACATGCAGCACCAGCGCGCCGACCACGGGTGCACCGGCCAGCCTGCTGTTGACAAAGGGGGCGGCGATGTCGGCGCGGGTTCGCGTCTTCCCGCCGGCTTCCGTAGAGTAGGCTCGGCAGACAATGGCCGCCCCTTCGCGCATGGCCCGGCTTGCGGTGTCGGCGGGTTTGTCGAAGGCCGCATCGCTCGGACTGCCCGCGCGCAGGCGAAGCTTGCCGGCGCGGTCCAGCAGCAGGACGGCTTCATAATCGTAGGCTTCGCGGATGAATTCAAGCTGGGCTTGCAATTCCTTGCCCAACACCGACCCTGTGTTGGCGGCATCTAGCGTCAGGTAGCGGGCGATGAGCAGTCGCTTGGCTTGAACTTTGGCATCATTGCGGCGCTCATCCAGCCAGGCGCGGACGAATTCGATCTTCAGTTCGGCAATGGCCTGCAACTCGCGGCCTCGCTCGCGCAGCACCGCTTCCTTGTAGGCGGCATTGGCCGAATACCAGAGAGCGCCGATGCCTGCGGCGAGCAGGACGAAGGCAAACGCCAGCCAGTTGCCGGAGAGTGTCCAGGGCGGGCCGGGCGTCGTCGCGCGGGGATTTGCTTCGCTCATCGGATCAGTTGCGGTCACTTCGCTTGCCGATAATACTCCCGATGCGCCAGCGCGTGCCGGCAGGCGTTCGGGTCCGGCGAATTCGGCTAAAATGCCGAACCTTTTTATGCAGCGCAATCAACAGGAGAGGCAAGTGCAGCTGGCATGTCTGGACCTTGAAGGCGTCCTCGTCCCCGAAATCTGGATCGAGTTCTCGAAGCGGACGAGCATCCCCGAGCTGGCGCGCACCACGCGCGACGAGCCGGACTACGACAAGCTGATGCAGGGGCGCCTGGCCATCCTCGCGCAGCACAAGCTGGGCCTGCCCGACATCCAGAAAGTCATCGCCGACATGGGGCCGCTGACCGGCGCGCGCGAATGCCTCGACTGGCTGCGCGTGCGCTTCCAGGTGGTGATCCTCTCCGACACCTTCTACGAGTTCGCCATGCCGCTGATGCAGCAGCTCGGCTATCCGGCGCTGTTCTGCCACAAGCTGGTGACGGACGAGAAAGGCTTCGTGCGCGACTACGTCCTGCGCCAGCCGGAAGCCAAGCGCGAGTCCATCAAGGCCTTCCGCGCGCTCAACTTCAAGACCATCGCCGCCGGCGATTCCTACAACGACACCGCCATGCTCGCCGAGGCCGATGCCGGCATCCTCTTCCGCCCGCCGCAGAACGTCATCGACGAGTTTCCGCAGTTCCCCGTGACGCGCAACTACGAAGAGTTGTGCGCCGCCTTCGCCGCCGCCTCCGCCCGCCTCTGAGCCGTTCCTGCCCCCGTTTCCGCCCCTGGTGCGCCGCCCTTGCACGGGGGCGTGGAAGGGGTATGCTGATTCGATCAGATTGTTCAGGATTCACTCTGGGAGGGGCGACATGCGAACGACGATCCGGTCCTGTTTGATATTGGCATTGGCGCTTGCGGCGTGGCGGGCAGGCGCCGGCGAGGTGATCGGCAACACCTACGTCGGCGAGCGCTTCGGCTACATCGAGCTGACCTCGGTCGACGGCAAATGGGACATCGTCGACAAGGAAAAAAGTGCGACGAACGACTTCGCCGGCATGATCGCGCACTTCAAGCTGAAGGAGGCCATTTCCGGCTGGAAACCCGACGTGAATGTCATGGGCTTCAAGAAGATCGAGGGCGCCGTCACGGCCGACTTCGTCATCAACATGATGCGCAAGGAATGGACGGCCCAGGGCGGCGAGGTCGAGCAGATCGAAACCGGCCGGATCGCCGGCAGGAAGGTCTTCTTCAACGACAAGCGCATCAGTGTCAAGGGCGTTGCCATGAAGGGGCGCGACATCTACCTGGAAGGCGAAAAGGGCATCTTCATCGTTTCCGTGATCGTGCGCGCCGATGTCTATCCGCAGACCCTGCAGCTGCTCGAGGAGCTGGTGTCTGCCGCCAAGTACTGAGGCCGGCCGCCTTGTCGCTGTGTCTCGCAAGCAGTGTGTCCCGGCTGGGCGCGCTGTGCCTGTTCCTGCTGGCCGCCTGCCCAGCGCAGGCCGAGGCAGGGCAGGTCTTCAACGCCGAGGCGGCGGAAACCGCCATCCTGCAAGGCGACCATGTCGGCGCGCTGCGCCAGTTGCGCGCGGCGCTGGACGGCGGCAGCGATCCGGTCAGGCGCGATGCATTGATCGGATTGAGCCGGCTGTACCTCGTCCTGGTCGAGCCGGACAAGGCCCGCGATCACCTGCAGCGTGCGCGCGAACTGGCTGAACGGCTGGGCGAGCCGGCATCGCGCGCCCGCGTGCGCGTGCTGCAGGCGCGGCTGGACCTGCTGCAGACGCGCTACGGGCGCGCGCGGGAAGGCCTCGAGCAGGCGCTGTCGCTGGCGACGCAGGCGGGCGATCATGGCGCCCGCTTCGAAGCGCTGCGCTGGCTTGCCGAAGTGCAGCAGCGGCAGGGCGACTCCGCCGCGGCTGAGCGGGCAATCAACGAGTGCCTGGCTTTGGCGCAGGCCGGCAAGGACAACGGCGCGCTGGCTTTTGCGCTTGCCCAGCAGGCGTCTTTCCATGCCCGGCGCGCCGACTACCGTCAGGCGCTGGATCTCTGGCAGCAGGCCCTGGGCCGCTTTCGCGCCCTGGGCTATGGGCCGAGCGAGGCCCAGGCCGTTCTCAGCCTGGGCGAGCTGAATTTCGAGTTGGGCCTGGTCAGCGAAGCCCTTCCCCTGTTCGAGGACGCCCTCAAGCGCTTCCGCGCTCTGGCCGATCCAGTCGGCGAGGTGCGCGCGCGCATCCGCCTGGGTGATGCCCGCATGCGCCTCGGCCAGGCGGGCCAGGCGCTGGCGCAGGCCGAAAGCGCGCTCGAGACGGCGCGCAAGCGTCACGATTACGTCGGCGAAGGCGGGGCGCTGGCGCAGATCGGCGAACTGTGGCTGGAACACTCGATCGAGGGCAAGGTCCTCATGCCCGATCCCAATGTCGCGCTCAAGCATTTCCGCTCGGCCATGGAGATCTACCGCGACGCCGGCGACCGCTACGCCGAATCGCGCACCTACCTGAAAGTCGGCGCGGCCTATCTGGCCGCGCGTCAGCCGAGAGTCGCCGTGAAAGTGTTCGAGGAAGTCGCCAAGGGCGCCGCCACAGGCAGCGACGATGAAACCCTGTGGCAGGCGCTGCGCGGCCAGGGGCGGGCGTTGGCGAAAGTCAGTGACTACGGGACGGCGGCGCAGCGCTACGGCGAGGCGGTGGAGGTGCTGGAGCGCGCCTACCGGCGCACTGCCGGACTCGATCGGGCGGCGCGCAGCGCCTTTCTCGGCGATCGCCGCGGCCTGTTCGAGGAGTATCTCGATGTGCTGATGAGGCTGGATGCGGCCGGCACGGATTCGAAAGCGACGGCCTTCGCCATTTCGGAGCTGGCGCGCAGCCGCCAGTTCAGCGAGATGCTGGCCGGCGCCGGCGCCGAGCGCGCCGCCGGTCGGGAAAGCCCACGCCTGCGCGAGCTGGTGGAGCGCGAGCGGCAATTGCGCCTCGATTACGCGCAGATCACCCAGGCGCTGATCGCCGGCCGCGACGCGGAGCAGCGGCAGGAACAGTCCGCCTTGCAGACGCGGCAGCTGTCCGTCCGCTCGGCGCTGGAAGGCGTGCAGTCGCGCATCGAAAGTCAGTTCCCGCGCTACGCCGAACTGGCACGGCCGCGGCGCCACACGGTGGCCGACGTGCAGGCGGCGCTCGCCGCCGACGAGACGCTGCTCTCCTACTTCGTCATGCGCGACGCCTCGGTGGTCTTCGTCATCGACCGCAAGTCCTTCCGCGTCGTGCCGCTCAACCTCGGCCGGGCTGCCCTGCGCAAGCGGGTGGATCGCTTCCGCCGGCCTTTTGCCGAATTGCGCGGCATGGACGACCTGTTGCGCTGGCCGCCCGAGGCGGCCGTGGAGCTGTACGAGTCGATCCTGGCGCCCGTGGCTGCCCAGCTGCCGGCGAAGGGGTCGTTGATCATCGCCGGCGACGATGCTTTGTACACCCTGCCCTTCGAGGCGCTGCTGACGGGCGAGGGCAAGCCCGGCAGGACGGAAGGCGGCCCGGCCTTCCGCGATTTCGCGGCCCTGCCCTGGTTTGGTGATCGGCATGCCATCAGTTATGTGCCCTCCGCCGGCGCCCTGCTGGCGTTGCGCAAGGAGGCGCGCACGCGCACTTGGAAACAGATGCTGGTTGCCTTCGCCGACCCGGATTTCGGCGCCGGCTCGGAGGCGGAGGGCGCGCTGGCCACCAAGGGCGGCTTGCAGGGCGCCGTGCTGTCCCGTGCCACGGGGATACGGGGCATTCCGCGCCTGGCCGAAACCGCCGACGAAGTCGCGGCGGTGAACAAGATCCTCGGCGGCAAGGGGCGGATCTTCCTGCGCGGCGAGGCGAGCGAGAACCACGTGTATGAAACGAATCTGACTGGCACGCGCTATCTGATGTTCTCGACGCATGGCCTGCTCGGCGGCGATTTTTCCGCGCTGGGGCAGCCGGCGCTCGCCATGTCGCTGGTGAACAACCCGCCGGGCATCGACGGATTCCTGACCATGGGGGAAGTGCTGGGCCTCAGATTGGATTCCGAGCTGACGGTGCTGTCCGCCTGCAACACCGCCGGCGAACCGGAGAATGCGCGCGGCGGCGAGGGTTTCGCCGGCCTGACGCGCTCCTTCATGTACGCCGGTTCGCGCAGCCTGGTGGTGTCGCACTGGCCGGTCGGCAGCCAGGCCACCGTGGTCCTCATGACGGAATTCTTCAGGGAACTCGCCGCCGGGCGCTCGAAGCCCGCGGCGCTCGCCGCGGCCCGCCAGAAGCTGCGCCAGACCGTGCAGCAGGGCGTGCAACTGGCGCACCCCTTCTTCTGGGCGCCGTTCGTGCTGGTCGGCGATCCACGCTGAAATGAAAAAGCCCCGGCGCGCCGGGGCTTTTTTCACTGCATGTCAGCGACTACTTCTTCGTGATGTCTTCCAGCCGCTTGGCCCTGATGAGGTGACCGTCGAGGCCGGCCTCCTTGGCCGTGCCGCCGTAGGCGACGGTCATCAGCTGCGAGTAATAGAGCACCGGCATGTTGAGTTTCGTGCCGTGCTTCTTGTTGATCTCGCTCTGGTAGATCTCGACGTTGGCCTGGCACAGCGGGCAGGGCGTGACGATCATCTCGGCGCCGTGGTCGTAGGCCGACTCGACGATGTCGCGGATCTGCTTCTGCGACTTCTCCGGCTCGGAGAAAGCCAGGGCGCCGCCGCAGCAGGTGACCTTCTGGTCGTAGGGCACCGCTTCGCCGCCGACGGTTTCCACCAGCTTGTCGAGGTACACCGGGTTCTCGAAGGATTCGCCATCGATGCCGAAGGGGCGGTTGGTCTGGCAGCCGACGTAGCCGGCGAACTTGATGCCTTCCAGCGGCTTCACCACCGGCTGCTTGAGCGCGTCGTAGCCGAGGTCCTCGATCAGCACCTCGACCATGTGGCGGATCGGCGTCGTGCCCTGGTATTGCAGGCCGGCGGCGGCCAGCGCCTCGTTGGTTTCCTTGAGCAGGACTTCGCTATGGTCGATGCGCTCCTTCACTTCGCGCTGCGCCAGCCAGCAGGCGGCGCAGGTGGCGACCATCTCCTTGCCCGGCATGTGCTTCTCGGCCAGGGCGAAGTTGCGCGCGGACAATGCCAGGCGCGGCAGTTCGCCGCCCTCGGCGTAGCCGATCGAGGCGCCGCAGCAGTTCCAGTCGGGAATCTCGGTGATGGTGACGTCGAGCTTGTCGCACATGGCGTTGACCGACGTCAGGTAGTTCGATGCGGAAGCGCCCTTTTGCGAAGAGCAGCCGGGGTAGAACGCGTATTCCTTCTTTGCCATTTTCTGTCTCTCCGTCAGGCGCTGAAGCCTTTTTTGCGGTCCTCGATCTCGCGCGCCTTGGCGATCATCGCCTTGAGGCCGGCCTGGTCCTTGACGCCGTGGCCGCCGAGGATTTCCATCGGGTTGAGGCGCTTGGCCATGACCAGACCGAGCCCGATGGACTGCATGTTGAGCGCGTTCTTGATGCCCTGCACGAAACCGTCCTTGAAGTAGAGGGCGAGCGAGAACGTCAGTTCGTTGACGCGGCCCTTCTTGATCAGGTTGTTCCAGAACAGTGTGGCGGTCTCGCGCGTCGGCTGGCCTTTCGGCGCCAGGCCGAGGCGGTGGGCGTAGTTGGCGAGGCCGTGCATGATGTGGGTGATCGGCAACTGGCGAGGGCAGCGCACCATGCAGTTGTAGCAGGAGGTGCACATCCACATCGAGTCGGAGGTGAGCACTTCCTCGCGCTTGCCGGCGCGGATCATCATGAAGATTTCCTGCGGCGGATGTTCCCAGGCCGAGCCGAGCGGGCAGGAGCCGGCGCAGACGCCGCACTGCATGCACATCTTGACCCAGTGGCCTTCCTCGACGTTCTTTTCGACCTCCTTGAGGAAGTCGTTGGTGTAGCGGGCAGTTGCTTGTTCGCTCATGTCCTCGCTCCTCAGGCGAAGCCCTTCATGGGGCTCATGCCGATTTCCTTGATCTTCTCGGCGTACTCGTTGATCAGCTGGGGCACGCGCTCGATGTCGGTGATGGCGACCTCGTAGCTCGCCACGCGCTCGGTCTCCAGACCCATCTGCTTGAGCGTGTCGTCCACCTTGCTCATGCGGTAGCTGGCCATTTCCGAGCCCTTGACGAAGTGGCACTGGTAATCGTCGCCCTTCTTGCAGCCCATCATCATGACGCCGTCCCAGCCGCCGTTGAGCGCATCGGTGATCCAGATGGTGTTCACCGAGCCGAGGCAGCGCACCGGAATGGCGCGCACGAAGGCGGAGTAGGCTTTGCGCTGCAGGCCCGCCATGTCGAGCGCCGGGTAGGCGTCGTTCTCGCAGGCGAGGATGAGGATGCGCGGCTTCTCGGAGAATTCGTCGGGCATGTCGACTGCCTTGATCTGCATGCCGACGGTGTCCACCGAGTAGTTCTCGAAGGAGATGACGCGCACCGGGCAGGCGCCCATGCAGGTGCCGCAGCGGCGGCAGCGCGACTCGTTGAAGACCGGGAAGCGCTTCTCGTCCTCGTCGATGGCGCCAAAGGGGCACTCCACCGTGCAGCGTTTGCACTGGGTGCAGCCTTCCAGCCGAACGATCGGGTAGGAAAGGTCGCCCGAACGCGGATGCGCGGCGCGACCGAGGCTGGCGTTCTCCACCGCCTGGATGGCCTTCATGGCGGCGCCGGTGGCGTCCTCGATGGCCTGCGTCATGTCCATCGGCCGGCGCACGGGGCCGGCGGCGTAGATGCCGGTGCGGCGCGTCTCGTAGGGGAAACAGATGAAGTGCGAATCGGTGAAGCCGCTCTTCAGCTGCGGCATGTCCTTGCCCTGGCGGTAGTTCAGGTTGAGGATGGAAATCGGCTTCGTTTCCATTTTTGCGACATCTTCCTCCGGGATGTCGATGTCCACGCCGGAGTTGGCCACCATGCCGGTGGCGAGCACGACCAGGTCGGCCTCGATCGTCGCGTCCTCGTTGAGGATGAGGTCCTTGAAGCTGACCTTGCAGGTGTTTCCGGCCGCTTCCACGGAGGACGTCTTGCCCTTGGTGAAGGTGACGCCCTTCTGCTGCCCGCTGCGGTAGAAATCCTCGCCGGTGCCCGGCACGCGCAGGTCGGTGTACATCACCATCGTGTCGATGTCGGGGTTGGCGTCCTTGAAGTACATGGCCTGCTTGATGCTGGTGGCGCAGCAGTGGCCGGAGCAGTAGGGCAGGTGGCGGCCTTCGGTTTCCTGCGCCTCGTCCCGCTGGCCGGCGCACTGGATGAAGACCACGCTTTTGACTTCGCCGCCGTCGGCGGGGCGCTTGACTGCACCGCCGTTCGCCGCCTTCACCAGCTTCTCCAGGCCGAGCTGGTCGACCACGTTCGGGCTCTTGCCGGCGCCGAGTTCCGGCAGCTTCATCATGTCGTAGGGCGTGAAGCCGGTGGCCTGGATGAGGGCGCCGACTTCTTCGGTGACCGTGGCGCCGGATTCCTGCGCGATGTCGATGGAGAAGCGGCCGGGCGCGCCATTGGTCTGGGCGATGGTCGAGTTCAGGTGCAGCGTGATGCGCGGGTGGGCGGCGACCCGGGCAGCCAGTTCCGCCACGCCGGTGTCGGCGGGGTCGGCATAGGGTTGCTTCGAGGGCACGCGCTTGACAAGCTGGGCGGCCCAGCCGCCGAGGGCGCCGGATTTCTCGACCAGCACGGTGTCGTAGCCGGCTTCGGCCATTTCCAGCGCCGAGGTCATGCCGGAGACGCCGCCGCCGACGACGAGGATGCGGCGGTTGGTGGCGCGGTTCGGATTGCCTTCCGGCACCTTCATCTTCTTCACTTCGGCGCAGCCCATGCGCACGTAGTCGTCGGCCATCTCCTGCGTGGTCTCGGCGTGCTCGGGGTCGTCCGGCTGGCTCCAGATGACGCCTTCGCGGATGTTGGCGCGCGCCATGGCGACCGTCGGGAAATTGAATGCCTCAGTCTTGGCGCGGCGCGAGCAGGCGGCGATGACGATGTGGGTGACGGCTTCCTTCTCGAGGTCGTCCTTGATGGTCTGCACACCGGATTCGTCGCACAGGCAGGCGTGCTCGCGCACGAGGGCCATCTTGCCTTCCTTCTGCGCGATCTTCGCCATCTGCGCCGTGCTGACGCGCTCGCCGATGCCGCAGCCCGAGCAGATGTACGCTGCTGTTTTCATTTCGGCCATTATGCTGCCTCCCATTCGAGCCGCCCCCCCCGCCGCCTCCGTGCCGGCTGTTTTATTGATCACTTGAATCGCGCGCAGGGATGCCGCCGTGGCGTTCTGCACGGCGCGATTGACGTCGAGGGCGTTGGTCGCGCAGCCGGCGCTGAACATGCCGTCGCCAGCAGTCTCGATGAAGCCGCTCGAGTCGAGCACGATGTCGGCCGGCAGGCTGACGCCCTTGATCGACGGCTCCATGCCGACCGCCAGCACGGCGAGGTCATGCGGCGTCGCGTAGCGGTTGTAGCCCTCGGTGTCCACGCCGTGCAGCACCACGTCACCGGTCTTCTCGTCCTGCACGATCTTCGCCACCTTCGACTTGACGAAGCTGACGGTCGAATCGCGCTGCACCATCTGGTAGAAATCCTCGAAGCGGTCGATGGCGCGGATGTCGATGTAGTAGATCGTGGATTTACCCTCGTCGCCCCAGGCCTCGCGCACGTACTGCGTCTGCTTGAGTGAGGCCATGCAGCAGATGCGCGAGCAGTGGCGCAGGTGGTTCTCGTCGCGAGAGCCGGCGCACTGGATGAAGGCGACGTTCTTCGCCTCCTTGCCGTCGGAGGGGCGCAGGATCTTGCCGCCGGTCGGGCCGTGCGGGTCGCACATGCGCTCGAACTCGACGGAGGTGATGACGTTGGCGAAGCGGTCGTAGCCGTAGGGCTGGATCTTCGCCGCGTCGTAGGGCTTCCAGCCGGTGGCCCAGACCACGGCGCCGACCTTCAGCTCGATCGTCTCTTCCTGCATGCCGAGGTCGATGGCGCCGACCTTGCAGGCGGCCTTGGCTGCTTCGCCGTCGGGTGTGCCGATGATGGAGGGGTCGAGCACATAGCGCTGCGGGTAGGCCATGCCGTGCGGCAGGTAGGCGGCCTTCATCTTGTCGAGGCCGTAGTTGAAGGGATTCGGGATTTCGGCGGAGACGGCGTTGCTGCAGTCGCCGCAGGCGGTGCATTTCTCGTTGACGTAGCGCGGGGCGATCTTCAGCGTGGCGGTGTAGTCGCCGCGCGTGCCGCTGATGGCCGACACCTCCGCCATCGTCAGGACGCGCACGTTGCGGTTGCCCTTGAGGCGGCGCAGGTTGATTTCCAGGCCGCATACCGGATGGCACATCTTGGGAAAGTAGCGGTAGAGCAGCGCCGTGCGGCCGCCGAGCGTCGGCAGCTTTTCAGCGAGGATGACCTGCTTGCCGCATTCGGCGGCTTCGAGCGCCGCGGTCATGCCGGAGATGCCGCCGCCCACGACGAGAATCGTCTGGTTGGTAGCGATGGATGCTGACATCGAGCCTCCCGGGAACTTATTGATCTGTTGAAGAGCAGTAGTGAATTCTAATCAATCGCGCGTCGATTTCCGTCTCAATTTCCCTATGCGCAGATTGAAAGTCTCAATCGCGATTTACTGGGAAGCTTGACGCAAATCAAACCACCGCAGTCGGTGGGGTCAAACGGTCGACATGATCAGGGGGCGAACGGAGAAGGTCATCGTTGCCAGGTCGCCCAGTACCCAGGTCGCGGCCGGCGCGCCGAGGCCGGCTACGGTGCCCGGATTGACCAGCCAGGTTTCGCCGCCCTTTACGTTGGGTTGTCGCACGATGTCAGGCTTGTGGCTGTGGCCGCAGCAGACCAGATCGTAATCCCCGGTGCAGGCCATGGCCTGGCCGTAGTGCGGATAGTGCACCAGGAAAATCCTGCGCCCGCCCAGTTCGAGCGAGGCATCGCCGCCGTGGTAGTGCAGCAGGCCGTTGGAGCGCGTGGCCATCTGGCAGATGGCGGTGAAATCGCCGAGGTTGTTGCCGTGGATGACGTGCGTCTGCAGGCCGAGCTTGAGCAGGGGCTTCAGGGTGTTCGGGCCGATGATGTCGCCGCAATGGAGGACGGCCTCGACGCCGAGGGACTTGGCTTCCTCGACGGCGGCGCCCAGCATGGGGCCGCGGTCGTGGCTGTCGGAGACGATGCAGATTTTCATGGAGATGTGTGGCCCCCGCGCCTTCCAGCTTAGAGGAGAAGTCCCCCCCGCAAGCCGGGCGCCCCGTTCCAGTTCGGCGATCAGCGCCCCGCCGCCCACTTCGGCCAGCACGAGGCGGGCGCCGTTGGCGCTGTAGCCGCCGCCGAAGCCGGCCTGGGCCTGCAGCATCTGGCGCGCCCTTTCCAAAGTCATCGGGTGAATCAGACCACGATGGGCCCGTGGTAGTCGTCGTCCACGCCGAGCCCCGGATTGGACATGATGGCGCGGCGCTTGGCGTCGTGGTCGACCTGCAGCTGCAACAGGTTGCGCACGCAGTCCTCGATGACATCGTAGTCCTGCTCGCCGATGCGGTACTGCTTGTCCTCGCTGTAGAAGAAATAGGAGCGGTAGCGCGTGTCGCCGAGCTTGCAGACGACGAACTGCACATTGCGCTCGTTCCAATAGATGCCCGGCACGGTGGTGAGCGCTTCGCTGCCAGGGACGAGGCGAACCTCGACGTCCGCTTCCTGCAGCTCGACCAACTGGCCGTAGCGATAGATCATTGCGGCCTCGATGGCGCGCCGTTCGGCGGGGCTGAATCCGGGGATGTCGCTCATGGGAGAAACCTACTATCCTGAGAACCGCAGTATCCAGCATCCCAGCTTACACTAAGCCATAAGTTACTCAAGACCGCGCTACTTATAGTTAAATAAAAACAATTGGCTTGAGGACTTAGCGTAAAGTACGAAGAATATAAACAATCCCTAATATATTGGCCTCCCAACCCATTCCAGCCATGTCCGTGCCGACCCCATCCGTGCAGGAGGTGAAGAAAACCACCTGCTACATGTGCGCCTGCCGCTGCGGCATCCGCGTGCATCTGGTCGACGGGCAGGTGCGCTACATCGACGGCAACCCGGACCATCCGCTCAACCAGGGCGTGATCTGCGCCAAGGGCAGTTCCGGCATCATGAAGCAGTATTCGCCGGCGCGGCTGACCAGGCCGCTGTTGCGCAAGCAGGGCAGCGAGCGCGGCGCCGGCGAGTTCGAGGCCATCTCGTGGGAGCAGGCCTTCTCCATTCTTTCCGAGCGCCTGGCGAAAATCCGCGCCACCGACCCGAAAAAATTCGCCCTGTTCACCGGCCGCGACCAGATGCAGGCACTGACCGGCCTCTTCGCGCGGCAGTTCGGCACGCCGAATTACGCGGCGCACGGCGGCTTTTGTTCGGTGAACATGGCGGCCGGCATGATCTACACCATCGGCGGCTCCTTCTGGGAGTTCGGCGGGCCGGACCTCGACCGCGCCAAGCTCTTCGTCATGATCGGCACCGCCGAGGACCATCACTCGAACCCCCTCAAGATCGCCATCTCGAAATTCAAGAGGAACGGCGGCCGCTTCGTCTCCATCAACCCGGTGCGCACCGGCTATTCGGCCATCGCCGACGAATGGGTGCCGATCCGCCCGGGCACCGACGGCGCGCTGCTGCTGGCGATCATCCACGAGATCATCGCGCAGGGCCTCTACGACCGCGACTTCCTGGTGCGCTACACCAATGCCGGCCAGTTGGTGAACCTCGACGAGAAGAGCGACGAGTTCGGCATGTTCCTGCGCACCGAAGTGCCGGAGGAGGAGGGCTGCTTCGATCCGCAGAACAAGCTGTGGTGGGACCGCGCGAGCAACAAGGCGGTGATCACGCATACCGAGGGCTGCGATCCGTTCCTGCTGGGCGAGTTCACGCTCTCCGACGGCACGCCGGTGAAGCCGTCCTTCCAGCTGCTCGCCGATCGGGTGAAGGACTACACGTCCGAGTGGGCCGAGGGGCTGACCGGCATTCCGGCCGCGACGATCAAGCGCCTCGCCTACGAGATGGGCGTCACCGCGCGCGACCAGAAGATCGAGCTGCCCATCGCGTGGACCGACTCCTGGGGCAAGGAGCACGACACCGTCACCGGCAACCCGGTGGCCTTCCATGCCATGCGCGGCCTGGCGGCGCATTCCAACGGTTTCCACACCATCCGCGCGCTGGCCATCCTGATGTCGCTGCTCGGCACCATCGACCGGCCGGGCGGCTTCCGCCACAAGGCGCCGTTTCCGCGCCCGATCCCGCCCTGCGCCAAGACGCCGAACACGCCGCTGGCCGTGCAGCCGAACCATCCACTCGACGGCATGGCGCTGGGCTGGCCGGCCGAGCCGGACGATTTGTTCGTCGATGAGGACGGCAAGCCGGTGCGCATCGACAAGGCCTTCTCCTGGGAGTATCCGCTGTCGGTGCATGGCCTCATGCACAACGTCATCACCAACGCCTGGCGCGGCGACCCCTACCGCATCGACACCCTGCTCATTTTCATGGCCAACATGGCGTGGAACTCCACCATGAACACGGCGGAGGTGCGGAAGATGTTGAATGACAAAGTCAGTGACAAGGATGAGCAGGGCGAATACAAGATTCCCTTTATCGTGGTGTGCGACGCTTTCCAGTCGGAGATGACGGCGTTCGCCGACCTGGTGCTCCCGGACACGACCTACCTCGAGCGGCACGACGTGATGTCCATGCTCGACCGGCCGATCTCCGAGTTCGACGGGCCGGTGGACTCGGTGCGTATCCCTGTGCTGCCGCCGACCGGCGAATGCAAGCCCTTCCAGGAAGTGCTGATCGAGCTGGGCACGCGCCTGAAGCTGCCGGTGTTCGTCAAGAAGGATGGCACGCGCAAGTATCGCGACTACCCTGATTTCGTCACCAACTACGAGACCGAGCCCGGCTCGGGCATCGGCTTTCTTGCCGGCTGGCGCGGCAAGGGTGGCGAGAAATTCATGCGCGGCGAACCGAATCCGCGCCAGTGGGAGATGTACGCGGCCAACAACTGCGTCTACCACCACGAATTGCCGCGCTCCTATCAGTACATGCGCAACTGGAACCAGGGCTACCTCGAGTGGTCGCAGCGCAGCCGCATCACGCGCTATGCCGAGCCGATCCTCATCCACCTGTATTCCGAGGTGCTGCAGAAGTTCCGCCTCGCCGCGCAGGGCAAGGGCATCACGCGCAAGCCGCCCGAGCACCTGAAGCAGCGCATCGAGACCTATTTCGATCCGCTGCCCTTCTACTTCGACCCGCTCGAAGTGCAGGCGACCGACACGCACAAGTACCCGCTCGCCGCGGTGACGCAGCGGCCGATGGCGATGTATCACTCGTGGGATTCGCAGAACGCCTGGTTGCGGCAAATCCACGCGCACAACTATCTGTTCATCAATGCGCGCACGGCGCGGCTGGCCGGCATCGCCGACGACGACTGGATCTGGGTCGAGTCGCAGTGGGGCAAGGTGCGTTGCATGGCGCGCCATTCGGAGGCAGTGGAGCCGGGCACGGTGTGGACCTGGAACGCCATCGGCAAGGCGGCCGGCGCCTGGAACCTGACGCCCGACGCGAACGAGTCGAAGCTGGGCTTCCTGCTCAACCATGTCATTTCCGAGGAGTTGCCGGAGGGAGCCGGGCGCATCAGCAACTCCGATCCCGTCACCGGCCAGGCGGCCTGGTACGACGTGCGCGTGCGCATTTCGAAAGTCAGTCCCGGCGAGACGGCGCAGACATCCTTGCCTCAGTTCGCCCCGCTCAACCCTATCCCGGGCAGGAAGAGCGCAAGAGCCTTTGGGCGTACATGACGGGGGCAAAGAAATGACGCAACTCGCCCTCGTAATCGACCTCAACGTCTGCGTCGGCTGCCATGCCTGCGTGACAAGCTGCAAGGAGTGGAACACCTCCGGGCAGGCCGGACCGATGAGCGACTTCGATCCCTACGGCGCCGACCCGACCGGCACCTTCTTCAACCGCGTGCAGACCTTCGAGGTGGGCGAGTTTCCCAACACGGAAACCGTGCACTTCCCCAAGTCCTGCCTGCACTGCGAGGAGCCGCCCTGCGTGCCGGTGTGCCCGACGGGCGCTTCCTACAAGCGGGCGGAGGACGGCATCGTCCTCGTCGACTACGACAAGTGCATCGGCTGCAAGTATTGCTCCTGGGCCTGTCCCTACGGCGCGCGCGAGATCGACGAGAAGCAGAAGGTGATGAAGAAATGCACGCTGTGCGTGGATCGCATCTACGACACGACTTTGGCGGAGCGCGACCGCAAGCCGGCCTGCGTGCTGGCCTGCCCGACCAGCGCGCGCCTGTTCGGCGACGTGCACGATCCGGAATCCGAGGTGTCGGTCGCCATCCGAGAGAGCGGCGGCTACCCGCTGATGCCGGAATGGGGTACGCAGCCGGCCAACCACTACCTGCCGCGGCGCAAGACCAAGCTGCGCATCCACGAGGACGAACTGGTGCGCGCCGACAATCCGCTCAAGGTCGACGGCAAGCTGCCGAAGCCGGCGAAGGCCGAGCCTTCGCTCGACGACGTGACCTCCTGGTAACGCCATGCATCCTGCCTTTTCGGTTATTTTCCTCACAACGTTGATCGGCGTCGGCCAGGGGCTGTTCCTCGCCCTGTTCACCGTCGAGTCGTATGCGGCCTTCGACCTGTTGCCGAAGCAGGATGGCCGCTTCTACGCGTTCGGCAGCGCACTGGCGCTGGGGTTCCTCGTCGCCGGCCTGATCGCTTCCTTCTTCCATCTGGGTCATCCCGAGCGCGCCTGGCGCTCGGCGGCGAAATGGCGCACCTCCTGGCTGTCGCGCGAGGTGATCGTCCTGCCCGCCTTCATGGGCATGGTGTTCCTCTATGGCGCGGCACACTTCACCGGTTACAACCCGACACTGGCGACATTGCCATCCGCCGTGCCGGTCAGGCTGACTTTGCTGCTCGGCGTGGCTGGCACCGTGCTGGCGTTCGCGCTGTTCGTGTGCACCGGCATGATCTACGCCTGCCTGCGCTTCCTGCAGGAATGGCATACGCCGCTGACGGTGATCAACTACACCCTGCTGGGCGGAGCGTCCGGATTCCTTCTGGCAACTGCTCTGGCGGCGCTTGCGGCGCCCGAGGTGACACGGTTCTATGCCGGCTGGACCATGATCCTGGCGCTGCTCGCCCTGGTCGGCCGCACCGCCTCGCTGCTGCGCAATGCCCGCCTCAAGCCGAAGTCGACCCTGCGCACGGCGATCGGCGTGAAGCATCCGCGCATCGTGCAGAAGGCGCAGGGCGCCATGGGCGGCTCGTTCAACACGCGCGAATTTTTTCACGGCAGGTCGGCCGCCTTGCTGCGCCAAGTGAAATGGATCTTCCTCCTGCTGGTCTTCCCGCTGCCGGTCGGCCTGTTGGCCAGCGGAGTGGGGATGGATTCGCCGATAGTGATGCTGATCGCCTTTGCCGTGCAGTATCTCGGGTTACTCGCTGAAAGATGGTTCTTTTTCGCGCAAGCGAACCACCCGCAGAACCTGTATTACCAGGCGGTGTCTTGAATGGGCAGAGAAAGAAATTCGATGTTTTGGGTTGCCTGCAACGGGTTGCGCAAGAGACACTGCAAAAGTATATTAGTCATGGCTGAAATTTCGTGAGCATTGATCAAATCACCGTGGAGGAGCAGAAATGAATTTCGACAAGGAACTGGATGCCAAAGGACTGAATTGCCCGCTGCCGATTCTGCGCGCCAAAAAGGCGCTGGCGGACATGACCAGCGGACAGGTGTTGCGCATCATGGCCACCGACCCCGGCTCGGTGAAGGACTTCGCCGCCTTCGCCAAGCAGACCGGAAATGAGTTGCTCGCGACTGCGGAGAAGGGCAAGGAATACGAGTTTTTCATCAAGCGTAAATAACAAACCTCCCGACGCGGCAGCCGGTGATCCGGCCGCCGCCTCTTCTGCGCCAATTCTTGCGGCGCAACATATGTCCCTGATATTGGCCGATAAATAAATTCATCTGGCTGATAGGGGAACTTTAGAACATCATTATTCGTTAATACCTTAAATAAAGACAAGGTCGGCTACCGCGCAGCCTTGCAGATCCTTCGAAGGAGGGTAGACACATGAACATGCCAGTAGACAACGCCGCCCTGGATGCGCTGATCAGGCAGCGCCTCGACGAAATACTTCCGCAGAAGCTCGAGGAAATCAGGGCCGCCAAAACGCCCTCGATGACCATCATCGCCACCAAGGGCACGCTCGACTGGGCCTATCCGCCCTTCATCCTGGCCTCGACGGCCGCCGCCCTGGGCTGGAACGTCTCGATCTTCTTCACCTTCTACGGCCTCAACCTGCTGAAGAAGGACATCAGCGACCTGAAGGTCAGCCCGCTGGGCAACCCCGGCATGCCGATGAAAATGCCCTTTGGCCCCGACTGGTTCAAGGGCATCAACTGGAACATTCCGAACATCGTCCAGGCCGGCATTCCCGGCTTCGAGTCAGTGGCGACGATGCTCATGAAGCAGACAATCAAGAACAACGGCGTCGCCGAAATTGGTGAACTGCGCGGCTTGTGCGTCGAGGCAGGTGTGGAAATGATTGGCTGCCAGATGACGGTCGACCTGTTCGGCTTCACGCGAGACGATTTCATGCCGGAAGTGAAGGAGTACTGCGGCGCGGCGACGTTCCTGCCGATGGCTCAGCAGGCGGATGTCAGTTTGTACATGTGAGTTTGTTGCTTTTTTACAACCCTGCTGCTCGATGGGGTTGATGAGAATGCAGGAATATTTGCATTCTATGATGTTGTGGAAGATATTTACCGGGCAAGTTCGCATATTTAGAGGGGGTAAGGGGATGAAACTGAAAAGAATACTTGGCGTGATGGTGGTTGTCGGCCTGACGGTTCCGGGCATGGCTTGGGCGACCAACGGCTATTTCTCGCATGGCTACGGCATGAAGGCCAAGGGCATGGGCGGTGTCGGCATCGCGTTGCCGCAAGACGCGCTGGCGGCCGCGAACAACCCGGCCGGCATGGTCATGGTAGGCGATCGTCTTGATGTCGGTGTGGACTGGTTCCGTCCGATTCGCGATGCCGAGATTGTGGGAAGCCTTGCCCCCGGCGTCAATGGCGATTACAACGGCAGTGACCAGAAGAACTTCTTCGTTCCTGAATTCGGCTACAACAAGATGCTGGGCTGGAACATGTCTCTGGGCGTCAGCGTGTATGGCAACGGCGGCATGAACACGAACTACAAGAACGGGATTCCCCTGTTCGATGGCGCGCCGCCCATTGCGCGGGCCGGGGTTGATCTGTCGCAACTGTTCATCGCGCCGACCTTCGCCTACAAAATCAACAAGAACCACGCAGTCGGCATCTCGCTGAACCTCGCCTATCAACGCTTCAAGGCTTATGGACTGCAGAACTTTACTGCCCCGGGATTTTCGGTTAGTTCGACCGATGTTACCAACAATGGTTATGACTCCTCGACGGGTTGGGGCATCAAGCTTGGCTATACCGGCAATCTGACCGACGCGGTCACGATCGGCGCGACCTACCAGTCGCGCACCCGCATGGGCAAGTTCAGCGACTACAAGGGCCTGTTCGCGGAGAAGGGCGACTTCGACATCCCCGAGAACTACGGCATCGGCATCGCCGTGAAGGCAACGCCGCAACTGACCATCGCTGCCGATATCCAGCAGATCAACTATGGTGCGATCGACGCCGTGTCCAACAAGGTCGACTGTTTCTTCGCCGGCATGTGCCAACTCGGTGCCAACAACGGTCCCGGTTTCGGCTGGAGCGACATGACGGTCTTCAAGCTGGGTCTGAGCTACGCCTACAGCCAGAACCTCACCCTGCGCGGTGGTTTCAGCACGACCAATCAGCCGATATCAAAGAGCCAGACCCTGTTCAACATGCTGGCGCCGGGGGTGATCGAGAACCACCTGACCCTGGGTGCGACGTGGGCCACTTCGCCGACGTCCGAATGGACGGTCAGTTACATGCACGGCTTCAGTAAAAAGGTGAATGGTTCCAGTTCGATATCTGCAGGTTTCGGCAGCGGCAACGCCAACTTGAAGATGTATCAGGATTCTCTGGGTATTGCCTACGGCATGAAGTTCTAGGCTTAGGCAAGAGTCACCATGTAGCAGATAAAGGGGCTGCAAGCGTATTCGCTGCAGCCCCTTTTCTTTCATTCCAATAAGCAACTGACAACCAAAGGAGACAGTCATGAGAGCGATTCTCAGGGGGATGTTTTGCCTGTTTTTCGGCATCAGCAGCGTCGCACTGGCGCAGGATGCCGTGCTGAAACCCTTCGTGCTGGCGTCGAAGGGGCCGGGTGAGGTAGCGGCGAAGGTGGATGCTGCCAAGGCGGCGCTGACGCAGAACGGCTTCACCATCGCCGGCACTTACACACCCTATCCCAACGCCACGATCATTGCCGTCACCAACGACGAAATGAAAACCACGGCGGCGAAATCGGAGCACGGCGGCTTCGGTGCCGCGCAGCGCGTGTCCGTCACCAAGGTCGGCAACGACGTGCAGGTGGCCTACACGAACCCGGTTTACATGGCCAACGCCTACCGCATGGCAGGCGATCTTAAGGAGACGGCCGTGAAGCTGCAGGCGGCGCTCGGCAAGGTCGAGGAGTACGGTGCCAAGGGCCTGACTGCTTCTCAGTTGCGCAAGTACCACTACACCTTCGGCATGGAATACTTCGACGAGCCGAACGAGTTTGCCAAGTACGCCAGCTACGAAGAGGCGGTGAAGGCGGTCGAGGCCGGCCTTGCAGCGGGCAAGCAAGGCGTCACCAAGGTCTACCGCGTCGATGTTGCCGGCAAGAAGGAGACGCTGTTCGGCGTCGCCATGAAGGGCGAGGGCGAGGCCGGCAAGTTCATGGACGACAAGTACATCATGAGCGAGATCGATTTCAGGGACGTCAAGTCGACGGCGCACCTGCCCTACGACATCCTGGTTTCGGACAACAAGGTGTATGCGCTATACGCCCGTTTCCGCATCGCCATCAGCTTCCCCGACCTGTCCATGATGGGCGCGAACAGTTTCATGAACATCATGAAGGCGCCCGAGGCGATCCGCGAGGCGCTGGCGCTGACTTCGGGCGGCAAGAAGGATGCTCGTTAAGCGACTGTTTCAGCGCCGCTCATAGTGCGGCGCCAGCAGGCTGTGCATGATGCCGAGGCGCGTGGCGAACCACGCCGTGCCGGCCAGGCAGAGGAGGCCGCCGGCGGCGACGATGGCGGCCACGCCGAAACGCTCGGCTAGCAGGCCGAAGACTAGCGAGCCGACCGGCATCACGCCGAGGAAGGCTGCGATGTGCAGGCTCACCAGCCGTCCGCGCATGGCGTCCGGCGCCACCAGTTGCAGGACGGTGTTGACGGAGGCGGCGACGGTGATGATGCCGAAGCCGACCAGCGGCAGCAGGGCCAGCGAGAGCCCAAGGGTGGCGGACTGCGAGAACAGGATGAGCCCGATGCCGGCGCTGGCCCCGGCGAGGGCGATCAGTCGTTCCAGCCCCGCGACGCCGCGCCGTCCGGCGAGATACAGCACGCCGGCCATGGCGCCCGCGCCTGAGGCGCCGACGAGCAATCCGAGCGTGCTGGCGTCCCCGCCGAGCACGTCGCGTGCGAACACCGGCATCATCGAAGCATACGGCGTCGCCACGAAGCTGACGAGGGCCACCAGCCCTATCAGGTAGCGGCTCGGCGCGAAATTCCAGGCGAAATGCACCGCCTCCCGCAAGCCGGCCAGCCAGTTCTGGCCGCTTCGCGGCGGCGGCGGCGCGGCCAGCCGCATGGCGGCGAGTGCGGCGAGCATGGCCAGGTAGGACGCGGCGTTGAGGAGAAAGCACCACGCTTCTCCAGCGGCGGTCAGCACCACGCCGGCCAATGCCGGCCCGATCAGGCGTGAGCCGTTCATCATCAGGGAATTCAGCGCAATGGCGTTCGGCAGGTTCGCCCGCGATACCACCATCTCCAGCAGGAATGCCTGGCGCAGCGGTGTGTCGAAGGCATTGACCAGACCCAGGAAGGTTGCTGCGGCCAGCAGGTGCCACACCTCGATGCTTCCCGCGAAAGTCAGTCCCGCCAGCACGGTGGCTTGGAGCAGCGACAGCGATTGCGTGAGCATCATGGCGCGGCGGCGGTTCAGCCGGTCTGACCAGACCCCGCCGAACGGGGCGAGAAAGAGGATGGGGATGTTGCCGGCGAAGGTTGCCAGGCCAAGCATGAAAGGCGAACCGGTGAGTTTGTAGATCAGCCATGCCAGCGCGATCTGCTGCATCCAGGTGCCGACGAAGGAGGCGCTCTGGCCGATGAAGTAGAGGCGGAAGTTGCGCTGGGTGAGTGCGCGCAGGAGGTGCTTCATTCAGAATACTTCGTCATTCCCGCGTCCCACTGGGATTTCCTTCGGGCAAAGGCGGGAATCCATGGATTTCGCGGACGCGACTCTGGGACCCCGTTTTCGTGGGAATGACGTACCAGGACACTACTGCAGTCGGGCAAGTTGCGTACGCAGTTTCTCGGTGAGCGAAGTGAAATTCGCCAGCCGCTCCTTCTCCTGCGCCACGACTGCAGCAGGAGCGCGCTCGACGAAGCCGGCGTTGCCGAGCTTGGCCTGGGCCTTGTTGATCTCGCCCTCCACGCGGGCGATCTCCTTCGTCAGGCGCTCGCGCTCGGCCGCCACGTCGATCTCGATCTTCAGCATCAATCGGAAGTCGCCGACGATCTGCACCGGGGCGTCGCCGGGCGGCAGCTCGGTACCCGTGGCCGTCACCTCCGACAGCCGCGCCAGCGCAGCGAGGTAGGGCGCGAACGCGGCCATTCGATCCTTGTCACCGGCGGCGAGCAGCGGCACCTTCTGTGCCGGGGAGAGATTCATTTCGCCGCGCAGGCTGCGGCAGGCATTGATCAGGTCCTTGAGCAGGCGGATATCGGCTTCTGCCTTCTCGTCGATGCGGGAAGGCTCGGCAATCGGGTAGGGCTGCAGCATGATGCTCTCGCCCGGCTGCCCGGAGGTGTTGGCGTTGCTGGCGCGGCCGGCAACGGGTGCCACCTTCTGCCACAACTCCTCGGTGATGAAGGGGATCAGCGGGTGCGCCAGGCGCAGCATGGTCTCCAGCACGCGCACCAGGGTGCGGCGCGTGCCGCGCTGCGTTGCCGCGTTGCCCGTCTGCAGCTGCACCTTGGCCAGTTCCACATACCAGTCGCAGTACTCGTCCCAGACGAATTCGTATATTGAACGCGCAAGCAGGTCGAAGCGGTAATCGGCGAAGTGCTGCGCCACCTCGGCTTCGGTGCGTTGCAGGCGGCTGACGATCCAGCGGTCGGCCTGGCTGAAAACGACATCCGAGCCGCAGGCGTGCTCTTTGGCGAGGCCGCAGTCCTGGCCCTCGCAGTTCATCAGCACGAAGCGCGTGGCGTTCCACAGCTTGTTGCAGAAGTTGCGGTAGCCCTCGCAGCGGCCCATGTCGAACTTGATGTCGCGGCCGGGGCTGGCGAGCGAGGCGAAGGTAAAGCGCAATGCATCGGTGCCGAAGCCGGGAATGCCGTTGGGGAACTCCTTGCGCGTGCGCTTCTCGATCTGTGCCGCCTGCTTCGGGTTCATCAGGCCGCTGGTGCGCTTCTCCACCAGGGCGTCGAGCGCGATGCCGTCGATGAGGTCGATCGGGTCGAGCACGTTCCCCTTTGATTTCGACATCTTTTGCCCCTCCGCGTCGCGGATGAGGCCATGCACATAGACATGCCTGAAGGGGATCCTGCCGGTGATGTGCTTCGTCATCATCACCATGCGCGCCACCCAGAAGAAGATGATGTCGAAGCCGGTGACCAGAACCGAGGAGGGCAGGTAGAGGTCGAGCGCGGTGTTGGATTTGGACGGTGAATCCGGGTCCCAGTCCGGCGTCCAGTCGAGCGTCGAGAAGGGCCACAGGGCCGAGGAGTACCAGGTGTCGAGCACGTCCGGGTCGCGCTCCAGGCCGCCGCCGTAGCCGTCCGCGCGCGCCAGGGTGTAGGCCTCGTTCTCGTCGTGGGCGACATAGACGCGGCCGTCGTCGCTGTGCCAGGCCGGGATCTGATGGCCCCACCAGAGCTGGCGCGAGATGCACCAGTCCTGGATGTTGTTTAGCCACTGATTGTAAGTGTTCACCCACTGCTCGGGCACGAACCTGATATCGCCGGCGGCCACGCACTCGAGCGCCTTGGCGGCGATGGAGGTGCCGTCGGCGCCGGGTTTGCTCATGGCGACGAACCACTGGTCGGTGAGCATCGGCTCGATGACGGTATGCGTGCGGTCGCCGCGCGGCACCATCAGCTTGTGCGGCTTGGTCGAGACAAGCAGGCCCTGGGCTTCGAGGTCGGCAACGATGGCCTTGCGGGCATCGTAGCGATCCAGGCCGCGGTACTGCTCCGGGCCGTGCTCGTTGATGCGGGCATCGAGCGTGAGGATGGAAATCGGCGCGAAGCCGTGGCGATGGCCTACCTGCCAGTCGTTGAAGTCGTGCGCCGGCGTGATCTTGACGCAGCCGGTGCCGAATGCCTTGTCGACGTAGCTGTCTGCGATGATCGGAATGCTGCGGTCGCACAGGGGCAGGCGGACGTGCTTGCCGACCAGATGTGCGTAGCGTTCGTCGTCCGGATGTACGGCCACCGCAACGTCGCCCAGCAGGGTTTCCGGGCGCGTGGTGGCGACGATCAATCCGCCTTTGCCATCCTCAAGGGGATAGCGGATCTCCCACATGCAGCCGTCTTCTTCCTCGCTGACGACTTCCAGGTCGGACACTGCGGTGAGGAGCTTGGGATCCCAGTTGACCAGGCGCTTGCCGCGATAGATCAGCCCTTCGCGATAGAGCCGCACGAAGGTCTCGGTGACGATCTTCGACAGGCCATCGTCCATGGTGAAGCGCTCGCGCGACCAGTCGGGCGAGGTGCCGAGGCGGCGCATCTGGC
The DNA here is from genome assembly GCA_016703785.1 of Betaproteobacteria bacterium. Taxonomy (GTDB): domain Bacteria; phylum Pseudomonadota; class Gammaproteobacteria; order Burkholderiales; family Rhodocyclaceae; genus Desulfobacillus. The sequence goes on along the minus strand of JADJBM010000008.1, from coordinate 141,879 downwards.
GCGTGATGGTGCCGCCGGAGTAGTCCTTCCATTGCCAGACGCGTTCGAGGAACTTCTCGCGACCGAGGTCGTGGCGCGAGACGCCTTCCGCGTCGAGCTGGCGCTCGACGACGATCTGCGTGGCGATGCCGGCGTGATCGGTGCCCGGCTGCCATAGCGTGTTGTCGCCGTGCATGCGGTGGTAGCGGGTGAGCGCGTCCATGAGCGTCTGGTTGAAGCCATGGCCCATGTGCAGCGTGCCGGTGACGTTGGGCGGCGGCAGCAGGATGCAGAAGCTGTCGGATTTGCTTTTGTCGGCGCCGGCGGCGAAATAGCCGCGCGACTCCCACAAAGGGTACCAGCGGCGCTCGATGTCGGCCGGTTCGAAGGATTTGTCGAGTTCCATCGCGAAGAGGGAAAAAATGCGGCGGGGAAATCGGAAATTATACCGGAGCGCAGGGGCACTCCGGCGAGAGTTACTTGCCTTGCCTGGTGCGTTCCTGGGCGGAGCGAATGAGGTCAGAAATAAGCAAGGGCAGGCTTTCTCGCAAAGCCGCACCAACTTCCTCGGCGACCTGCTCGGCGATGCCATCGAGGCGGCGGGCGACGAGGCGCGGCAGGGTGGCGACCAGCCAGTTCTCCACAGCGCGGGCGATGTCCGGCGGCAGGGGACCGAGCAGGTCGCGCATGCGATCGGCCAGGTCCTCTGCGCCCGGCCCGCCCGAAAGGGCTGCCGCGAGCGCCGGCACCGCGTGGCTCGGATCGACGACCTCGGTGAGCACCGGCAGGTCCTCGGCCGGAGGCGCTGGTTGGGCGCCCCCGGCGACGAAGGCGCGGCGCTTCATGAGGGCGTCGGCCTTGCCGAAAATGTCGTCGCTCACTGTTTAGATGCCTTTCAGGTCGTGTGCTGTGATGGCATAGCCGCGGTCGCGGTAGTACTTGAACCGCTCCCGCGCCGGGCCGCGGTCTGCGTCATCCGTGCCGACGATTTCGACCAGTTGCTCGAAACGGGAAAACGCCGACGGCAGTTCGCCGTCGAGATTCACCAGTACATCATGGTACGCCGCATCATCCAGCGAGCCGCCGATGACGATCGGGGTCTCGGCGGCGAGCGTGGTGCCGATGCGGCAGTGGGGCACGAACCCAGTGGCAGGGTGAACCCACAGTTGCCGATCCACCTGGGTGGCGAGGCTGTCCGCCCGCGCATACACCAGTACCCGTCGTCCCTGAGCGTACAGTTCGCCGATCAGACGGCAGGCTGTCTGTACCTTGTTGCCGGCCCCATGGTAGAAATCGATGCGGGTCACAGCTTGTGTGCGCGTTTTAGCAGGAAATGCGTCAACAATGGCACCGGACGCCCGGTCGAACCCTTGCTGGCGCCAGAGCGCCAGGCGGTCCCTGCGATGTCGAGATGCGCCCAGCGGTATTTCTTCGTGAAGCGCGCCAGGAAGCAGGCGCCGGTGATGGTGCCCGCCGCGCGGCTGCCGCTGATGTTCGGAATGTCGGCAAAATTGCTCTTGAGCATCTCCTGGTAATCCTCCCACAGGGGCAGTTGCCAGGCGCGGTCGCCCGAGATTTGGCCTGCCTCCAGCAATGCCTCGGCGAGATCGTCGTCGTTGGCCATCAGGCCCGAGGCGACCGCGCCCAGGGCGATGACGCAGGCGCCGGTCAGTGTGGCGACATCCACCACGCAATCCGGCTCGAAACGCTCGGCATAGGTGAGGGCGTCGCACAGGATGAGGCGCCCTTCCGCATCGGTATTGAGGACCTCGATGGTCTGGCCCGACATGGAGGTGACGATGTCGCCCGGCCGTGTCGCTGCGCCTCCCGGCATATTCTCGGTCGTCGGGATGAGCCCGACGACATTCAGCGGCAGCTTCATGGCGGCGAGGGCATGGAAGGTGCCGAGCACGCTGGCTGCGCCGGACATGTCGTACTTCATTTCGTCCATCTCGGCCCCCGGCTTGAGCGAAATGCCGCCGGTGTCGAAGGTGACGCCCTTGCCCACCAGCACGATGGGCTTTGCCTTGGCCTTGCCGCCTCGATACTCCAGCACGATGAATTGCGGCGGCTGGTGCGAGCCGCGCGCCACGGACAGCAACGAGCCCATGCCGAGTTTTTCCATGCGGGCACGATCGAGCACTTCACATTTCAGCTTGAATTCCTTGGCCAGCTTCTGTGCCTGCCCGGCAAGGTAGGTCGGCGTGCAGATGTTCGCCGGCAGGTTGCCCAGTTCGCGCGTGAGATTCATGCCCCGCGCGATGGCCTCGCCCTGCGCCAGTGCGGCGTTGGCGGACCTGGCGTCCTTGCTGGCCACGGAAAACGAGATAGCGGCCAGGGCGGGCTTGTCGTTGTCCTTCTTCGACTTGAGTTGGTCCGCCCGGAAGAGAACGTCATGGGCGGCCAATACGCCCTGTCGGACAAGCCAGATAGCGTTGCGTTTAACGACGGGAAGTTCGCTCAGGGTGATGAGGATGTCCCTGCTACCGGTATTCCTCATGGCGCGCATCGTTGCGGCAACCGCGTCGCGATAGCCCTTGTCGCCGTATTCCGCCTCCTTGCCGAGGCCGACCAGCAACACCCGTTCTGCGGCGATGCCCGGTGTCCCGTGCAGCAAGAGTGTCGAGCCGGCTTTCCCTTCCATGTCCCCCCGGCGCAGGATGTCGGCCAGATGTCCGCCGGCGGCCTTGTCCAGCTTTTCAGCCGCCCCCGTCAGCTTGCGTGAGTCGAATACGCCGACCGCGATGCATTCGCATCGGGCCTTATCCGGGCTACCGCTTTTTATGCTAAATTCCACACGCAACTCCTCTCCGGCAAATTAGGCTCTGATTATCCCTTTTCCCCTTAGAAGAAGTCAAAATGGCACGCAGGCCGACTTTTGAGCGTGCGGTGATTCGTGAATGCACCGGCACCGCCGGCGCTGCATTCGTCGCCCTGTTCGCCATCCTCCTGACGACCCAATTGATACGCTTGCTGGGTCAGGCCGCCGGCGGCAAACTGGTGTCCGAAGCCGTCGTGGCCCTGCTCGGATTCGGCGCATTGATGCACCTTCCGATCCTGCTCTCGCTGACCTTGTTCATCGCCGTGCTGATGACGCTGTCGCGCAGCTACCGCGACTCGGAAATGTCGGTGTGGTTCGCGTCAGGCTTGCCGCTGACGGCCTGGGTGAAGCCTGTCCTGAAATTCTCCGCTCCCGTCGTGGCAGCGATTGCCGTGTTGTCTCTCCTGCTTTCTCCCTGGGCACAATCGAAGAGCACCGAATACCGCCAGCGCATGGACACGCGCGACGACGTCGCCCGCGTATCACCAGGCGCGTTCAAGGAATCGGCGAGTGGCGAACGCGTGTTCTTCGTCGAAGCTGCCACCGGCGAGTCCGCCTCCAAGGAGGAGGGGGCGGTGAGAAACATATTCATCAGCTCGATTCAGCACGGCCGGTTGGGAGTCATGATGTCCACCCACGGCTATACCGAAAGCATGCCCAATGGGGATCGCTTCGTGGTGCTCGTCAATGGCCGTCGCTATGAAGGTACGCCGGGTTCGCCCGAGTATCGCGTCATGGAGTTCGAGCGCTACGCCGTGCGCATCGAGACGAAGGAGGCGCGCGGAATCGAACAGACGCCGAAAAGCACACCCACCTTGACGTTGATGCAGGGATCCGGCAACGTCGGCAAGGGCGAAATCCTTTGGCGCATCGGGTTGCCGTTGGCAGCGCTCAATCTTGCATTGCTGGCCATTCCACTGAGTTTCGTCAATCCTCGCGCTGGACGCACCAACAATCTGGTGCTGGGGCTATTGACCTACATGTTCTACAGCAATCTGGTTTCTGTATGCCAGGCTTGGGTGGCACAAGGCAGGCTGCGCTTTGAGACTGGCTGGTGGCTGGTGCACGCCGTGATGTTTGTCGTGCTGGTCCTGTTCTTCTTCAAGCGGCTGTCCATGTTTTCCTGGGCGAGGCTGCGCCGATGAAGGTCTACCAGCGCTATCTGGCAAGGGAAATCTATTCAGCAGTGACGCTGGTGCTCGTGGCATTCCTGATGCTGTTCGCTTTTTTCGATTTCATCAACGAGTTGCAGAGTCTGGGCAAGGGGGGGTATCAACTTCGCTATATGGCGTTATTTGTCTTGCTGACCCTGCCGGGACATATCTATGAACTGGCGCCCATTGCAGTACTGATCGGCACGCTTTACGCACTGACGATGCTGGCCCGTCATTCCGAGATCACCGTGTTGCGCGCTTCGGGGCTGTCGACTGCGGCAATCCTGGGGGGATTGGCGAAGATCGGGCTGGCCTTCGTGCTGCTGACGTTCGTGGTCGGCGACTTCATCGCTCCGCCGGCGGAACGTGCTGCCAAGGAGTTGCGCCTCAAGGCCATGTCCCAAGTGGTGGGACAGGAATTCCGCTCCGGCCTGTGGGTCAAGGACGACATGAGCTTCATCAACGTTCGCACGGTGCTACCCGATTCGAGGCTGGAAGGGGTGCGCATTTACGAGTTCGATCGGAATCATGTCCTGCGCTCGATTTCCGAGGCGAAGGTGGGTGAATACCTGCCGCCGGACAAGTGGCGACTCAAGGAAGTGGCGCAGACCGTTTTCGAAAAGGATCGGGCCAAGGTGAATCGCCTGCCGGAAGCCGTGTGGCAATCCGCGATCAATCCGGAAATCCTCAGCGTGCTGCTGGTCATGCCGGAGCGCATGTCGGTGGCCAGCCTGTATCGCTACATTAGCCACCTCAAGGACAATCAGGTGAAGACGCAGCGTTACGAGATCGCCATGTGGAAGAAGCTGATCTATCCATTGGCGGCGCTGGTCATGATGGCGCTGGCGCTGCCGTTTGCCTACCTTCAGGATCGCATGGGGGCCGTCAGCGTCAAGGTCTTTGCCGGCATCATGCTCGGCATCACCTTCCATATGCTCAACGGCTTATTCTCCAATCTTGGCATCATCAATAGCTGGCCGCCCTTCTTTTCCGCTATTACCCCGAGTGCGCTCTTCCTGCTGGCGGCAGCAGGGATGCTGTGGTGGGTCGAGCGCCGCTGATCAATCCACCTTGATGAGCCGTGTACCGGCCAGGCGGTCGTGAAGGAACTGCTGGTCGCGATCGACCAGCGCCCAGAGAATTCCGATGCCGCAGGCGAGCAGGGACGGCCAGGCGAGCAAGTAGCGCAGGATTATCTGCCGTTGCGTCAGCGGTTCCCCACGAGTACTCACCAGCCTGATCTTCCAGGTCTGCATGGCCAGTGTTTGCCCGCTACGCTTCCAAAGCCAGCCGAAGTAGGCGTACAGGACAACGAAGACGTGCAGCCAGAGCATTGGTCCCGGGGCGGCCACCTTCCAGATCAGGCCGATAAGCAGATGTGGCACGACAAATGCGACGCTCAGCACGCCCAGCAGCAGGAACGATTCGTAGAGCATGCTGGCCAGCCGGCGGCGTATGCTGGGCGGCAAGCCGACTGCAGAACGGGTGACAGGCACGGTTTACTGCTGGGAGACTGGGGGAGCGGCCGCGCTGGGCGTTGCTGGGGCAGGCTGGTCCGGTGCACCTTCCGTTTCGGGAGCAACAGCCTGAGTGGTCGGTGTCGTGACTTCCCTCTGGGCGGCGACAGGTAGAGGAGGATTGGGCGTGGCCGGCATCGGTAATGGCTGGAGCTTAGCCGCGGGCAGCTTGGGCGCTGGCTTAAACGATTTCGTCAAAGGTTTTTTTGCGGCTTTTTCCGCCAGGCGTTGTTTTTCCTCGTCGGGCAACTCCTTGTATTGCTCCCATTTTTCCTTGATGGCCTCTTTGCGCTCGGGCGGTGCGGTTTTAATGTTTTTATACTGGACGCGCGCCTGACTGCGCTGTTCCGGCGTCAGGCTGGCCCAGTCCTTGATGCGCCTTTGGACGCGTGCCTGTTCCTCCGGATTCATGGTCGGGTAACGCTTGGCAATTCCTAGCCATTTTATCTTGCGGTAAGCCTCCATCTTGTCCCAGTCGCGGGCAAGGGGGGCGAGAATCTGCTTCTGTTCCTGGGTGAGGTCGGCCCATGCCGTCTGTCTCAGTTCAGGGACAGCGACTTGAGCGGGAGAAGACAGCGAGAATGCGAGTATCAGTCCTGCGACGAGCGTTCGGAAAGCCATGCCTGAAAGCCCTTGTCGAGATAGGCGTTGATCGGCAGGTCATCAGCGAGTAGCGCACTATCTATCTCGACCAACTCGCCAGCCTTCTGAATGTCGTTCCAGATGGACACCACGATGACGCCAATGACCAAGCCCACTATTGCCACCAGGGCGCGACCGTGAGGAAGAATCTGGTCTGCAAAGACATGGCCCACACCGGCCAAGCCCATTCGCGCACCGACAACCTGCTGATGGGCAAGCGCATTCTGGCGAGCTTCGAACAATCGGTCTGCAGTGTTGCGGCCGACCTCATCTGCCACCAAGTTGAGATAGTGGCGGACTTTGTAGGCAGTTTCACGTTCGGTGTTCATAGTTCTATGCCCTTTGCCTTCAGAGCCGTGGCCAATGAATGCGTCGCCCGGGAGCAATGCGTTTTCACGCTGCCCTCCGAGCATCCCATTGCCGCCGCCGTTTCGGCGATATCCATATCCTCCCAATAACGCATCAGGAAGGCTTCGCGTTGACGCGGCGGTAGTCTCCTTACCTCTTCTTCAATGATTGCAAGGACTTGCATTTGTTCGAGATTTCCATGAGGCGTTGTTGGCGAATATGACCCCTGTTCGACCTCAAGAGTTTCCAGCGGATCGGAGTCTTCGTCCTCGGATGGGATAAAAGCGGAAAGGAGCGTGGTCCACATGGATCGCACCTTCTGCCTACGGTAGAAATCACGGATGGTATTTTGAAGGATGCGCTGGAAGAGCATCGGTAACTCGGCCACAGGGTTGCCACCGTATTTTTCCGCCAACTTGAGCATTGAATCCTGCACGATATCCAACGCCACTTCGTCGTCACGCACCGCAAACAGGGCCTGTTTGAAAGCTCGCCGTTCTACGCTGGCGAGAAAATCCGACAATTCGGTTCGGGTGGCCAGGGCTCAGTTTTCCGTATGACGCAAAGGGTTTTTTCCTTCGCGAAATGCCTTGACCAAGGGGGGGGGTATAAGTAAAATCACAGGTTTTTCAGCTGTTTATGAATGCCTTCTGGGTGCAACAATGGTTTTGACTGGTGCGGAAATTGTAATCAGGTGCTTGCAGGAAGAAAAGGTCGAATACGTTTTCGGCTATCCCGGCGGCTCTGTACTGTTCATTTACGACGAACTGTTCAAGCAGGACAAGGTCCGCCATATCCTGGTTCGCCATGAGCAGGGCGCAGTGCATGCTGCCGATGGCTATGCGCGCTCGACCGAGAAGGTGGGTGTAGCGCTGGTGACCTCCGGTCCAGGCGTGACGAATGCTGTTACCGGGATTGCCACAGCCTACATGGATTCCATCCCGATGGTGATCATCTCCGGTCAGGTGCCGACCGCCTATATTGGCCAGGACGCCTTTCAGGAAGTCGATACCGTGGGCATTACCCGCCCCTGCGTCAAGCACAACTTCCTCGTCAAGGATATCCAGGAACTGGCTTCGACCATCAAGAAAGCTTTTTATCTGGCACAGAGCGGTCGCCCTGGTCCGGTACTGGTGGATATTCCGAAAGACATTTCAGCGATGAAGTGCGAGTACGCCTATCCGAAATCGGTCCCCATGCGCTCCTACAACCCGGTTACCAAGGGTCATCAGGGGCAAATCAAGAAGGCAGTGCAGCTTCTTCTCGAAGCCAAGCGGCCCATGATCTACACCGGCGGTGGCGTCATCCTGTCGGATGCCGCCGACAAGCTGATCAAACTGGTTAAGCAACTTGGTTATCCGGTTACCAACACCCTGATGGGGCTGGGCGGATATCCGGCGACGGACAAGCAGTTCGTCGGCATGCTTGGCATGCATGGCACTTATGAGGCCAACATGGCCATGCAGCATTGCGACGTGCTGCTGGCGGTGGGTGCGCGTTTCGACGACCGCGTCATCGGCAATCCGGCAAATTTTGCAGAGGTGCCGCGCAAGATCATCCATATCGACATCGATCCGTCGTCGATTTCCAAGCGGGTCAAGGTGGATGTGCCCATCGTCGGCGACTTGCCTGAAGTGCTCGATGACCTCTCCAAGTTGATCGCGGCCAGCAGCGACCGGCCGGATGAGAAGGCGGTCAAGACCTGGTGGAAACAGATCGACGAATGGCGTGGTAAGGATTGCCTCAAGTACGATCGCAAGAGCAAAATTATCAAGCCGCAGCATGTCATCGAGAAACTTTACGAGGTGACCAAGGGCGAGGCTTTTGTCACTTCCGATGTCGGCCAGCATCAGATGTGGGCGGCGCAGTACTACAAATTCGACAAGCCGCGGCGCTGGATGAATTCCGGCGGTCTGGGCACGATGGGCTTCGGCTTGCCGGCGGCGATGGGCGTCCAGCTTGCCCACCCCGGTTCGCCCGTCGCCTGCGTCACCGGAGAAGGTAGCATCCAGATGTGCATCCAGGAACTATCGACCTGCAAGCAGTATCGCCTGCCCGTCAAGATCGTTCTGCTCAACAACGGTTTCCTCGGCATGGTGCGCCAGTGGCAGCAGCTTTTTCATGGCAACCGCTACGCGGAGTCCTACGTGGATGCATTGCCGGATTTCGTCAAGCTGGCCGAATCGTATGGACATGTCGGCATGCGCGTCGAGAAGCCAGGGGATGTTGAAGGCGCCTTGAAAGAAGCCTTCAAACGCAAGGACGACCTGGTTTTCCTGGATTTCGCCATTGATCCGACTGAGAACGTCTATCCCATGGTGCAGGGCGGCAAGGGCCTCACCGAAATGATTCTCTCCGAAGAGCTATAAGCATCATGCGGCATGTTATTTCCTTACTCATTGAAAACGAAGCAGGCGCGCTTTCCCGCGTGACCGGGCTGTTCTCTGCGCGCGCCTACAACATCGAATCGCTGACCGTGGCGCCGACCGAGGATCCCTCCATGTCGCGCATCACCATTGTCAGCGTCGGCTCGGACGACATCATCGAGCAGATCACGAAACAGCTGAACAAGCTGATCGAGGTGATCAAAGTGGTGGATATCTCCGAGGCGGCACACATCGAGCGCGAGCTGATGCTGGTCAAGGTGCGTGCAACCGGCAAGGATCGCGAGGAAATGAAGCGCATGTCGGAGATTTTCCGCGGGCGCATCATCGACGTGACCGAAACGACCTATGTGATCGAGCTGACTGGCAACACAGCCAAGCTCGATTCCTTCATCGAGGCCATCGACCGCTCCCTGATCCTCGAGACGGTGCGTACCGGCGTGTGCGGCATCGGCCGCGGCGACAGGATTCTGAAAGTCTAGTAACACGGGAGGGGTGACGGACGGAATCGCCCGCATCGCCCGCAATTTTTTCTTAAGGATGAAAACATGAAAGTCTATTATGACAAGGACGCCGACCTCTCCCTGATCAAGGGCAAGAAGGTAACCATCGTCGGCTATGGCTCGCAGGGCCATGCCCATGCCCTTAACCTGCACGATTCCGGCGTCAAAGTCACGGTCGGCTTGCGCAAGGGCGGTGCTTCCTGGGACAAGGCCAAGAAGGCTGGGTTGTCCGTGAAGTCGGTCGGCGATGCGGTGAAGGGCGCGGATCTCGTCATGATCCTGCTGCCGGACGAGAACATCGGACAGGTCTATCGTGAGGACATCGAGCCGAACATCAAGAAGGGCGCGGCGCTGGCGTTCGCGCACGGCTTCAACATCCATTACGGCCAGGTGTCGCCGCGCGCCGACCTCGACGTGATCATGATCGCGCCGAAGGGTCCTGGTCATCTGGTGCGCTCGACCTATGTTCAGGGAGGTGGTGTGCCTTCGCTGATTGCCGTGCATCAGAACGTTTCGAAGAAAGCACGCGACATTGCCCTATCCTATGCGGCGGCCAACGGCGGCACGCGAGGCGGGGTCATCGAGACCAGCTTCCGGGAGGAGACTGAAACCGACCTCTTCGGCGAACAGGTGGTACTGTGTGGCGGCCTGACGCAACTCATCCAGAACGGCTACGAAACGCTGGTGGAAGCCGGCTATGCGCCCGAGATGGCCTATTTCGAGTGCCTGCACGAGGTGAAGCTGATCGTCGACCTGATCTACGAAGGCGGCATCGCCAACATGCGCTACTCGATCTCCAACAATGCCGAGTACGGCGACATCACGCGCGGCCCGCGCATCGTCACCGAGCAGACCAAGGCCGAGATGAAACGCATCCTCAAGGAGATCCAGTCCGGCCAGTACGCCAAGGAATTCATCCTCGAGAACCGCGCCGGCGCGCCGACGCTGCTGGCCTCGCGCCGCAACATGGCGGCCCACTCGATCGAGCAGGTCGGCGCCAAGCTACGCGACATGATGCCGTGGATCAAGAAGAACAAGCTGGTCGATCAGACGAAGAACTAGTGCCTTCCTATCCTCATCCCATCATCGCCAGGGAGGGTTGGCCCTTTCTGGCGATTTCCATCGCCGCAGCACTGGCTGCTGGTGTATTGGCCGGCTGGGGCTGGTCCGTACCGCTGTGGATTTGGACGGTATTCGTCCTGCAGTTCTTCCGTGACCCGGCGCGGCCGACTCCAGGCACGGCGAAGGACGTGCTCTCGCCTGCCGATGGCCGAATCGTCGCCATCCAGACGACACATGACACCTATCTCGACCGCGAGGCGCTTAAGATCAGCGTTTTCATGAATGTCTTCAATGTCCACTCCAACCGCAGCCCGGTGGATGGAGAAGTGAAGGGCTGCTGGTACCATGCCGGCAGTTTTTTGAATGCTGCACTCGACAAGGCTTCATTGGAGAACGAGCGCAACGCGCTCTGGGTACGCACGACCGACGGGCAGGATATCACCAGCGTGCAGGTGGCGGGACTCGTTGCACGGCGCATCCTCTGTTATGTGAAGGAGGGCGATGCGCTGAAGCGGGGCCAGCGCTACGGCTTCATCCGTTTCGGTTCGCGCGTCGATGTCTACCTGCCGCCGCAGTCGAGGGCCAGGGTGACCATCGGTGAAAAGGTATCGGCCTCAGCGACCATTCTCGCCGAGCTGCCCTGAGCGGCCCTCCCGAATTCCCTCGGCTACAATAGGGCATGCCCGAGATCCGATCCCGCAAGGCGCTGGTCAACCCCGAAATGAGGCGGAGGGGCATCTACATCCTGCCCAACCTGTTTACGACGGCTGCGCTGTTTGCCGGCTTCTATGCCATCGTGCAGGCCATGACCGGGCGCTTCGAGCATGCTGCGGTGGCCATTTTCATCGCCATGATCCTCGACGGGCTGGACGGGCGTGTGGCGCGATTGACACGCACGCAGAGCGCCTTTGGTGCCGAATACGATTCGCTCTCGGACATGGTGTCCTTTGGCGTGGCGCCGTCTCTGGTGATGTTCGAATGGGCGATGAAGGGCATGGGGAAATGGGGCTGGATCGCTGCCTTCATTTACTGCGTCGGCGCTGCACTGCGACTGGCGCGCTTCAATACCAACATCGAGGTGGTCGACAAGCGCTTCTTCCAGGGCCTGCCCAGCCCGGCTGCGGCTGCGCTGATCGCCGGCTTCGTATGGGTGCTGATGGACCTTAACTACAGCGGAGAGGAAGTGCGCTGGTACGCTTGGGCTCTTACCATCTTCGCCGGCGTGACCATGGTGAGCAACTTCCACTACTACAGCGGCAAGGACATCAACCTCAGGCGCAGCGTGCCGTTCATCGCCGTACTGGCAATCGTACTCTTCTTCGTTCTGGTCTCCAGCCATCCTCCGGGCATTCTCTTTGCCCTGTTCCTCTGTTACGCATTCTCCGGTTACGTCATGGCCATATGGGGCTGGTTCCGGCGCCGGAAAAAGGCTTCTTGACCCCGCTTGCGCCGATGCCGGATTCTGGATATAGTCGCTTCATGCTTGAAATTGCCTTCTTCCTGACGGCTTCCCTGCTTCTCAGCGGCCTCCTGCTGGCACGGCCGCTGCTGCGCCGCGCGCGCTAAATTCCCCGACCCACAATTTGAGTTGTACTGGCCGATGAGGGCAAAATCCTCGATCGACTCTTGACGCATCCCATTCGGAGACGAACATGAAAGACAACTTGGTGATATTCGACACAACCTTGCGCGACGGTGAGCAGAGCCCGGGCGCTTCCATGACCAAGGAAGAGAAGTTGCGCGTGGCGCGTCAACTGGAACGCATGAAGGTCGACGTCATCGAGGCGGGTTTTGCCGCTGCCTCGCCGGGCGATTTCGACGCAATTCGCAGCATAGCCGAAACGGTGAAGGATTCCACTGTCTGCTCGCTGGCGCGCGCCAACGATAGCGACATTCGCCGTGCCGGAGAAGCCATCAAGCCCGCCAAGTCCGGACGCATCCATACCTTCATCGCCACCAGCCCGATACACATGGAGAAGAAGCTGCGCATGATGCCTGATGAAGTGGTCGATGCGGCTGTCAAGGCGGTGACCCAGGCGCGGCAATACACCGACGACGTCGAATTCTCCGCCGAAGATGCGGTGAGGTCGGATTTCGATTTTCTCTGCCGTATTTTCGAGGCGACGATCAAGGCCGGTGCCCGGACCATCAACGTGCCTGACACGGTTGGCTACAGCATTCCTTCTGTCTGGGGCGAGCGCATGCGCGCTCTCATTGAGCGCGTGCCGGGCGCGGACAAAGTGGTGTGGTCCACGCATTGCCACAACGACCTCGGTATGGCGGTGGCCAACTCTCTTGCGGCAGTGATGGCAGGTGCGCGCCAGGTCGAGTGCACCATCAACGGGTTGGGGGAGCGGGCCGGAAACGCCTCGCTGGAAGAGGTCGTCATGGCCGTACGGACGCGCAGCGATTTGTTTGCTGTAGAAACACGTATCGACGCGACACAAATCGTTCCGGCTTCAAAGCTCATTTCGCAAATCACCGGCTACCCGGTACAGCCGAACAAGGCCATCGTCGGCGCCAACGCCTTCGCTCACGAATCGGGCATTCACCAGGACGGCGTGATCAAGCATCGCGAAACCTACGAAATCATGCGTGCCGAGGATGTCGGCTGGACCCAGAACAAGCTGGTGCTGGGCAAGCATTCCGGCCGCAATGCCTTCAAGACCCGGCTGGCCGACTTGGGCATCGTCGTCGGCAGTGAGGAACAGCTCAACGTCGCCTTCGCTCGTTTCAAGGAACTGGCCGACAAGAAGCACGAGATCTTTGACGAGGATTTGCAGGCGCTCATGTCGGACGAAACGGTCACGCCCGAGCAGGAGCATTACAAGCTGATCAGCCTGCGCGTCGCCTCGGAGACCGGCGAGATACCGCATGCCCGCCTTACGTTGTCTGCCGGTGGCGCCGAAAGTCAGTCCGAGGCGGACGGCGACGGCCCGGTGGATGCTTCGTTCAAGGCGATCGAGCGTATCGCGGCGAGCCGTTCGGAATTGCTGCTTTTCTCGGTGAACAGCATTACCGGTGGTACCGATGCGCAGGGTGAAGTGACCGTGCGCCTGGCCAAGGAAGGCCGTGTGGTAAACGGCCAGGGGGCGGATACGGACATCGTGGTTGCCTCGGTCAAGGCCTACATCAATGCCCTGAACAAGCTGGTCTCAAAGCCGGAAAAGGTCAATCCGCAGGTGTAGCCCACCCTGGCGACAACTGCCCGCGTGCGAAGCGATTGCCAGCAGGTTCGGGAGACCTATACACTGCTTCAGTTTTCGAAAGCAGCCTTGTACCTGCTGCCCTAAATCCCGACGGCCCAGTGCCGTTTCCTGGTTTTCCCTGGCGCCCTGAAACTGCGCGGAAACCGCAGCCGGCAAGCCCGGTATGCGAGTATCCCGTCATTGTCTTTAGAGCGCGAGCCCTAAAGACGGTGCGCGATGCTTTTTTTCATCCGCGGGCCCCCATACTACTAAAGTAATAATTTGCCGGGACGTAGTCTTATTGTGAATAGGCAGCGGCAACAATGCTCGATAAGGATGGCCAGCCCCGGAGGGCAAGAATGGAACACGTACAACCAGCACAACCCAGAAAACTACTCCTGGTCGATGATGATCGACTGGTGTTGGCCACCCTCAGTCGCGGGTTGGAGCAGGCCGGATACGCGGTGCAGGCCTGCGATTCGGTCGATGAGGCGCGCAGAGTGCTGTCTATCGAGATGCCGGACATTGTCGTGCTCGATATGCGCATGCCCGGAACGTCCGGGCTGGAATTCGCGCGCGAAATGCGCAATACAGCCGACATACCTTTCATATTCCTCTCAGCCTATAGCGAGGCGGATGTGGTGCTGCAGGCGGCACAGCATGGTGCGCTGGGTTATGTCGTGAAGCCGGTGGATATCCCACAACTGGTTCCGGCCATCGAGGCGGCGCTGGCCCGTGCTGCCGACTTGAAGAAGCTGCGCGAAACGGGCGGTCAGCTTCAGACGGCACTCAACGAGAGCCGGGAGGTGAGCATGGCGGTGGGGTTGCTCATGGAACGCCGCCGGCTCGATCGCAGGCAAGCTTTCGATGCGTTGCGCACGACTGCGCGCACGCAGCGCCGCAAGATAGGCGAAGTGGCTCAGGAACTGCTCGCTGCCGCCGAGCTTCTCAATATCACCAGCAAATCGCATTAAGCTTCGACCGTAGCACGGCAGCCCCGAGAGCGTGCGTCAGTGCAGCGTTTCAGGCGCTGGAATGCACTATCCTGTCTTCCGATTGTTCCAGATTGGGTCGGGATGGGGCCTGTCAAGCAACCTGCTGATAATGCTAATTATTGTTTCCCTCAAGATTTTTCGGCCCCTGTCGATAAATCAATCGTAAAGCTTCTCGCCGAAGCACCCTGGGAACGACGCCTAATATACACCCGGCTCTCCGGGCGATAGGCGATCCAGTCGGGCCAAGTTCACGCCCATCCGCCGTTCGCCGCCTCGCCGCCTTCCGGCAACATCCTGCCGGGAAACCAGACCTTGAATCGTCTGCGTAGCGCCTTCTTCCGCTCACAACCGGGAAGGCTCGTGTCCATATTGCTTGCACAATGGAAAAATAAATGCAAAAAAGAATGACCACTGCGCTCCGGCTGACACTGGGTTTCGGTCTCTTCTTCGTCATGCTCGTGGTGTCGGTTTTGCTTGGGCTGAATCGGCTTCATGCCGTGGATGCCATGATTGAACGCATCGTCACCCGGGAATGGCAGAAAACCGTGCTGGCCAACGATGCCATAGACCTGATGAACGCCAATGCTCGCGAGACGTATCTGCTCTTCCACGCAGGACCGCGGCCCAGTGCGGCAGCGTATTGCCGAAAATGTGCAGAAGATAACCGCCAAACTGGCGGAATTGGACAAGCTGCTTTACAAGCCTGAGGGCAAGGCCGCGCTCGTCGATATCAGCGAGAAGCGGAAGATTTACGTTGCTTCTTTCTCTGGTGTGGCCAAGCTGCTGGAGTTGGGCAAAGAGGCGGAAGCCGTTCGGCAGATGACGGCCGAAACCGTGCCGGCGCTCGACACACTGCTGGCCTCGGTCGACAAGCTGATCAAGGTGCAGGGGAGGATTCTCGAGGATACTAGAGTCGAATCCCACGCTGCCTATGGAGTAGCCCGCAACACGCTGATTCTGTTCTTGGTCGTGGCGGCCGTGGCGGCCTTCGTTGTCGCGACGTGGATCATTCGTGCCGTGACGCGGCCACTGGGCGGCGAGCCTGACGAGGCCAAGGCGGTGGTGGGCCGGATCGCCCAAGGCGACCTGCTGCGGATCGCTCACCCGGCGACGGGACAGCTTGCGCCACAGCGCAGCGGCCAACCTGCGTAGGATTATCGGCGAGTTGCAGACCAATGCCGATGGCGTAGCTAGCGCATCGCAGCAACTGGCATCCACCTCCGAACAGCTCGCCATCAGCACGGCTCAGCAAAGTGAGGCCGCTTCCGGTATGGCGGCGGCTGTGGAGGAGATGACGGTGAGCATCAACCATGTCTCCGACAGTGCCAACGAGGCCAAGCATGTCACCGGCGAGACGGGCAGCCTTTCCGAGGACGGCAGGCGCATCATTCAGGATACCGTCGAGGAAATGCAGTTGATCGTGGCGACGGTCACCGAGGCCTCGGTCACGATCCATGCCGTGGGAGAGAATTCGCAGAGGATTTCCAGCATCGTGCAGGTGATCAAGGACGTGGCCGACCAGACCAATTTGCTGGCGCTGAATGCTGCCATCGAAGCGGCGCGCGCGGGCGAGCAAGGCCGTGGCTTCGCCGTGGTGGCCGACGAGGTGAGAAAGCTCGCCGGCGACGGGCGGACGCGGTGCGGCGGTAAATGAAACTCCAGCGCCCTCAGGGACAGAGCATGGCACGATGCGGCCAATGTGGAAAAAATCGCCCAGATGTCCGAGGAGAACAGCGCGGCTACGCGCGAGGCAGCCGATACCGCGCGTCAGCTGGAGGCGTTGGCTGTCGGCCGCGGACGGCGGTCAGCCAGTTCCGCGTCTAGGTCCCGGTCGCCGTGCTGCGGCGGCTGACTTTCGCGGTGGCGCGGACGAAAAGCACCGCACTGACGAACAGGATGGATGCGAGCGTCGTTTCAGCGACAGCGAGCCAGGCCGAGTGGCCATGTTCGGTGACCGCACGTACGAGGCCCTCGGTGAAGTAGGCCAGCGCCAGGAGTGGTAACCATTGGTGCGTGTAGCGTCGTCCGCGCAGTACCCCAAAGAGTGGCGCCAGCAGCGGGATGGCCTTCAGCGCCAGCCACGAGCCGCCCGGACGCAGGGGCGCCAACCATAATTCCCAGGACAGGCTGAGAAAAATTGCAAGGCGACCAGGCTGATCGTGGTGGCGTGATTGTAAAGACGGGCGGCAGGTGGCATGAATACCCCAGACCCAAATGCGGGCTTCCGGTAGAATCGCGGCATTCTATCGGAACAGGATAGTTCGATGCGCCTGGTCGGCCCCTTTCCCGACTTTCTGATGCGCTGCCTCGCTCGCTTCCGCGAGGAGCGTTGTGCACAGGCCGCTGCCAGCCTGGCGTTCACCACGCTGCTGGCGCTGGTACCCCTGCTGACCGTGGCGCTGGTGCTGATATCCCATTTCGATCTGTTTTCCGGGCTTGGCACGGCGCTGCGTAATTTCCTGCTGACCAATCTGCTGCCGGAGAAGGCCGGCAAGGTCATTGCCAGCTATGCCCTGCAATTCAGCCAGAAGACCGGACGCCTGACGATGCTGGGGACAGGCATGCTGGTTGCGACCGCATTGTTGCTACTGCTTTCCATCGAACGCGTATTCGGCCGGATCTGGCGGGTAAAAGAGCCGCGCCCGCTGCTGAAAAGGATCATCGTCTATCTGGGCGTTTTGATACTCGGGCCGGTCGTGCTCGGAGCGAGCGTGGCGGCGACGACCTACCTCCTGACGGCTTCGCTCGGGCTGATCAATGAGCCGAAATGGGTTACTAACCTGTTCCTGAAAATCCTTCCGGCCTTGCTCTTGGCCGCCTTGTCCGGCCTGCTTTACTTCGCCATGCCGAATCGTCCGGTGGCTGCCCGACATGCCATCGTCGGCGGCGTCGTTGCGGCACTGGGCTTTACCTTCGTCCAGCGCGGATTCGGCCTTTACATATCAGCTTTCCCTAGCTACACGCTGATTTATGGCGCCTTCGCCACCGTGCCGATCTTTCTGGTCTGGCTGTACCTGTCCTGGCTGGTGGTGCTCGTGGGAGCGCTGGCGACGGCTGTGCTGGGGGATATGAAATCCCCAGGCGATGACTACATGGGATAGGGATCGGACTCGAACTGGAAAAGTTCAACCGCTCCGGTCTGCAAATCGAGGCTGAGCAGTCGCCCCTGCATGATGTGGGTCTTGTCTTCTCCCGAGACGATGAAGAAGCGGCGGGCGCTGTAGGCGCCAGAGGGGGCAAGCACGGCAGGGTGCTCGCGCAGGGCAGGTATAGCGGGCAGGAGTAGGCCGGGAGTCGGCAATTGCCCCGGGTCGCCATTGCGGAACATCAATTGGACGGAGCGTGCCGCAGGTGCGATGAGTTCCAAGCCCAGTTCGATGTGCTCCGGGTTCTCGCTTTTCATCCAGCGTACGATGCAAATGCTCCAGGGCCTGTCCGGTGCCGGTCGCAGTGCAATGGCGCTGCCCGGGACGAGTCCTTCGACTTCGCCGGCAACGTGCATCACGGCAAAACCGCCCGGACTCTCGTTGAGCACCATCCATTCGGTCATGTGCGGCACGCCGACTTCGGCCCCTTCCAGTGCCTCGCCTCGTTCCAGCAACTGCCACAATTCTGTTAGTCCGACGCATACTTGGGCTCGGAAATTGTTGTGGCGCCGGGGGTGATGGCGATGGGGGGGGTGCGCCCAGTGAGACTGCAGGCGCTTCAGAGCAGCAATACCGCCATGTCCGGCAGCGCGTTCCGGTAGCCGTAGGTTGCCTGCCGGCATGCCGGCTTCGAGCGCGGAAACTTGCTCGCCAAGCAGGCGAGCCAGCAACTGGAAGGAGCAATAGAGAAGGTCGCCATGATCGGGCGGGATGCGTCTGTTGGGTGGCACGGGCCCCATGTCACGACTGCTGTCCACCCAGTACCAGGCGCCCTCGTCTTCCCGGGGAGGCGCAGGCAACAGGCTGACTGCCGCCGAGAACTGGGCTAGGTACTCGCTGGCCAGGGCGATTTCTCCCGGCGAAAAGCCTTCGGGCTGGGATGCAGCCAGGGCCAGGAGCCCCTTGTAGGTTTTCTCGGCATCGAGCGAGAGGCCGGGAATCACGGTTGCGGTCGGTTCGAAATGATCGCGGGCCGACTTGGCGAGCGCATGGGTGCGGCGCCATAGATCGGGTGGCGTCGGGCAGGCCACCATGCAGCTTGTTTCCAGGGCTTCAGTCAGGCTACGTAGGGCGCGGGCCACAACAGAGCCGACATTGCGACGCTTGCTATGGACGAGACGCTCGGTGTCAAGCAGAACCCGCTCGTAGCCTGACGCCACGCCATCGTGGACAGAGATGAGCAAGGCGGCCATGGCACGTAGTTCCTTGCCAAGGGGAAGGCTGGCTTCGATGAGGCGGACCCTCAGGGCATTGGAGAGGCGGTGCGCCCGATCGAAAAAAAGATCAAGGATGCGGTGATAGTGGGCGCTTTCCAGGCCGGCGCGGCAAAGCGCAGCCAGCTCGCCGCCCAGTTGGGCTAGATCCTGCGCGGGATCCTCGGGGATCGGAGAGGCGAGCCAGTCCAGGACGTGTGCGACGTCGTCCGACGACTGAATCTGGCGGGCGGGAACAGTACGTGCCAAGCGCTATACAGACCGCAGGGCGGTTCTTGAAATGTTAACAGGGTCATTGTAGAGGAATCGGCCGGCCGGGCAAGGGGCCGAGACAAGACGTATTGCGCCTGACCGAAGGGGCTTGTTCTTGTTTTTCAGGAGGTTTTCGATTACTATAACGCCCTTTTTGGCTTCGGCTGCTTTGTTTGCATTTTGCCGCGACTTGGAGTTGTTGGCGGATCAGGCCAGAGCCGAATCTTCTTTTTCGATTTCAACCAAAGGTTAAGCACATGGTCGTCATTCGACTTGCCCGGGGCGGCGCCAAGAAGCGCCCGTTCTACAATATGGTCGTCGCTGATTCGCGCAAGCGCCGCGATGGTGCCTGCATCGAGCGCGTTGGCTTCTACAATCCCGTTGCAGGAGAGAAGGAACAGGGCTTGCGTGTCGATATGCAGCGCATCGAGTACTGGACGGGCAAGGGCGCCCAGCTGTCGCCCACCGTGGCGCGACTGGTCAAGCAGTTCTCGGCCAAGGTTGCCGCCTAACTCGCATGATCGTTCTGGGGCGCATCACCGCCCCATTCGGTGTGCGCGGCTGGGTCAAGATCCAGACTTACGGAGATGCTCCGCAGGCGTGGGCGAAAATGCCGCGCTGGTGGTCGGGGTCGGAGGAACAGGCAGCGGACGCAACTTGGCTGGCCATGCCTCTTGCGGAATGCAAGCCGCATGGAAAAGGCCTCGTGGCCCGCTTTGACGGTGTAGAGGATTGCAACGCGGCCGAGAAACTGGTCGGGCGGTATGTCGGGGCGCCGCGTGAGGCGTTGCCGAATACGGCCGAAGATGAATACTACTGGGCCGACTTGATCGGCCTGGAGGTGGTGAATCTGGCAGGCGAGCGGCTGGGCCGCATCGCCGAACTGGTAAGAGCCGGCGCACACGAGGTGATTGATGTGCGCGATGAGAGCGGTAACCAGCGCCTGCTGCCTTTCGTGGCGGCGGTGATCAAGGAGGTGGATCTGTCAGGGCGTCGGATCCAGGTGGACTGGGGGCGTGACTGGTGAGCGTCGCTTTCGATGTCATCACACTGTTCCCGGAGATGTTCGCCGCGGTGGCCGATCATGGCATCACGCGGCGCGCGAGAGAGTTGGGATTGTGGCGCTTGGCACTTTGGAACCCTCGCGATTTCGCGGTCGATAACTACCGTACGGTGGACGACCGGCCCTATGGTGGCGGCCCGGGCATGGTGATGCTGGCGGAGCCGCTGGAAAAAGCAATCGCTGCGGCCAAGAAAAGCCAGCCCGGCGGGAAGGTGATCAACCTGTCGCCGCAAGGCCGTCAGCTCGGTCATGAGCGGGTGGTGGCACTGGCGCAGGAGTCGGGTGCGATTCTACTTTGTGGCCGCTACGAAGGCATCGATGAGCGCGTCATCGAGCGCTGCGTGGACGAGGAAATATCGCTCGGTGATTTTGTTCTCTCCGGCGGGGAGATCGCAGCGATGGCGTTGATCGATGCGGTGGTGCGGCAGTTGCCCGGCGCCCTGAACGATGCCGATTCGGTGGTGGAGGAATCTTTCGCCGACGGGTTGCTCGAATGCCCGCACTACACGCGGCCGGAGATTCATGCTGGCGTGCACGTGCCGCCGGTATTGCTCTCAGGGCACCACGCCGACATACGGCGCTGGCGTCTCAAACAAGCGTTGGGGCGCACCTGGTTGCGGCGACCGGAACTGATTGAGCACCGGCAATTGGGCAAGGAAGAAGCCATTCTGCTTGAAGAGTTCAAGCGGGAACAGGGGAAGTAGCAGCAACTAGTAGTTTGTAAACGAGAAACGCGCGCATCATGCTGCGGCATGCTCTGCGCACAAGGCCAAAGGCCATTCGACTAAGGAGCAAGGCAATGAATCTCATCCAGCAACTGGAACAGGAAGAAATCGCCCGTCTGGGCAAGAACATCCCCGATTTCTCTCCTGGCGACACGGTGATCGTGAACGTGAACGTCGTTGAAGGCGAGCGCAAGCGCGTGCAGGCCTACGAAGGCGTCGTGATCGGCAAACGCAACCGCGGCCTCAATTCCGCCTTCACGGTGCGCAAGATATCCTCCGGCGAGGGCGTGGAGCGGACATTCCAGACCTATTCTCCGCTGATCGCCAGTATCGAGGTGAAGCGCAAGGGTGATGTGCGTCGCGCCAAACTGTACTACCTGCGCCAGCGTTCCGGCAAGTCGGCACGCATTCGCGAGAAACTGGCCACGTCTAGCAAAGGTACTGCGCAGCAGTAATCGACGGCGATCCCGGCAAGACGGGGCGCTGCGGCGCCCCGTTTGTTTTCTGCCTTCAGATTTCGAGTTTGTTGCGTTCGATGAGTGCGTAGGCAGAGTGATTGTGGATGGATTCGAAGTTCTCGGACTCCACCACATAGGCGTCGATGCGTTTCTCGGCGTTGAGTAGTGCTGCGACGTCGCGCACCATGTCCTCGACGAACTTCGGGTTGTCGTAAGCGCGCTCGGTGACGTATTTCTCGTCCGGCCGCTTGAGCAGGCCGTACAGTTCGCAGGACGCCTGGCCTTCGACCAGCTGCACCAGGTCCTCGATCCAGACCAGGTCGTTAGTCGTCGCTGTGACCGTGACGTGGGAGCGTTGATTATGCGCACCGCGTTCGGATATCTTCTTCGAACAAGGGCACAGACTGGTGACCGGCACCACGACTTTCATGGTGAAGGTGTACTTGTCGCCCTCGTGAATTTCCCCCACGAAGGTGACTTCGTAATCGATGAGGCTTTGCACGCCGGAAACGGGCGCCTTCTTGTTGATGAAATAGGGGAAGGTCATCTCGATATGACCTGTTTCTGCTTCCAGCCGCTTGACCATCTTGCGCAGCGTCGGCTCGAAATTCTCCACGGAGATTTCACGCTCGTGGCTGTTGAGAAGTTCGACAAAACGCGACATGTGCGTGCCCTTGAAGTTGTGCGGCAGGCCGACATACATGTTGAAGACGGCAATGGTGTGCTGCATGCCGCCGTTCTTGTCCTTCACCTTGATCGGATGGCGGATTGACTTGATGCCGACCTTGTTGATGGCCAGTTGGCGGGTATCGGCAAAGCCTTGGACGTCGGGTATGGCCATAGTGTCGCTCAAATCCATATCGCTCTCTCGGGGGGTTGGGGGCGTCTTTCAGCGCTTCTGCGCTTGTTTATTAATGCATCCTACCATTCCCGACAGAATTACTCAAGTATTGCCTGTTTCACTCTTTCCGTGATGCTTGCTGCGTCCAGGCCCAGCTGTGCCAGCAAAGTCGAGGAATCGCCATGTTCGGTGAATCGGTCGGGCAGCCCGAGACGCAGCAGCCGCGTGCCCAGCCCATGGTCTTCCAATGAGCGCGCGACTTCAGCGCCGGCGCCTCCAATGACGGCGTTTTCCTCCAGAGTGACGAGCAAATCGTGCCCGAAGGCAAGCTCCTTGACCAAGTCGTGGTCGAGCGGTTTGACGAAGCGCATGTTGGCCACGGTGGCGTTGAGCATGTCGCCTGCGTCAAGTGCCGATGCCAGCAGGCTGCCGAAGGCGAGTAGCGCGATTCGGCTGCCGGAGCGGCGGATTTCACCCTTGCCGAGGGGCAGGGTATTCAGTTCCTTCCGTGTTGGGACGCCAGGGCCATGGCCGCGCGGATAGCGCACGGCGCTTGGCCCATCATGGAAGTAAGCCGTGGTGAGCATTTGCCGACACTCGTTTTCGTCAGCAGGGGCCATGACGAGCATGTTCGGCACGCAGGTCAGGTAGGACAGGTCGAATGCGCCATTGTGGGTGGCGCCGTCCGCGCCAACGAGGCCGCCGCGATCGATGGCCAGCATGACCGGCAGATTCTGCAGGGCGATGTCGTGGATCAGCTGATCGTAGGCCCGCTGCAGGAAGGTCGAGTAGATTGCTACCACCGGCTTGATGCCCTCGCAGGCAAGGCCTGCGGCGAAAGTCAGCGCATGCTGCTCGGCGATGCCGACATCGTGAAAACGCTGCGGGAATTCCTCGGCGAAGCGCACCATGCCAGAGCCCTCGCGCATGGCCGGCGTGATGGCGACAAGGCGAGCGTCCTGCCCCGCCATGTCGCACAGCCAGTCGCCGAAGACCTGCGTGTAGGTGAGCTTGCCGCCACCCTTGCCCTGCTGGATACCGTTTTCGCTGTCGAACTTCGAAACGCCGTGATACAGCACGGGATCGGCCTCAGCCAGCTTGTAGCCTTGGCCTTTTTTGGTGATGACGTGGAGGAACTGCGGACCCTTCAACTCGGAGATGTTCTTCAGGGTGGGCACCAGCGAATCAAGGTCGTGGCCGTCGATCGGGCCGATGTAATTAAAGCCAAACTCCTCGAACAGGGTGCCTGGGGTCAGCATACCCTTCAGGTGTTCTTCTGTGCGCTTGGCGAACTCCAGCAGCGAGGGCGAGACGCCGAGCACCTTCTCGCCGGCGCGCCGTGCGGCATTGAAGGCATGTCCGGAAAAGAGGCGGGCAAGGTACTTGTTGAGAGCGCCCACAGGTGGCGAAATCGACATGTCATTGTCGTTGAGGATGACCAGCAGGTTGGCATCCGCCACGCCGGCGTTGTTGAGCGCCTCGAAGGCCATGCCGGCGGTCATGGCTCCGTCTCCGATGACGGCGACGACATGCTTATCCTCACCCCTGTCCCGTGCGCCGATGGCCATGCCCAGGGCGGCCGAAATCGAGGTGGACGAATGCCCGGTACCGAAGGTGTCGTAGGGGCTTTCGTTGCGGCGCGGGAATCCGGAGACGCCGCCGAGCATCCTGAGCTTCGCCATGCCTTCACGCCGGCCGGTCAGCACCTTGTGGGCGTACGTCTGATGGCCGACGTCCCACACCAGGCGGTCTTTAGGCGTATCGAAAACGTAATGCAGGGCGATGGTCAGCTCCACCGTGCCGAGATTGGAGGAAAGATGGCCGCCCGTCTTCGACACTGACTCGATGAGGAATTCGCGCATTTCCTGTGCCAGCTGCGGCAACTGCTTGCGATCGAGTCGGCGCAAGTCGTAGGGGGAGGCGATGGTGTCGAGCAGGGGATAGGCGGACATCAGAACTTCCGCGTGACGATGAAGTGGGCCAGTTCATGCAGGCGGCGGCCGCGTTCGCCGAAGGCCTCGATGGCTTGCCGAGCTTCACTGCGCAGGGTGTCCGCCAACTCGCGTGCTTCGGTCAGACCCATTACACTTGCATAAGTGGTTTTGCCCTGAGCGGCGTCCTTGCCGGCAGTCTTGCCCAGAGTCGCCGTGCTGGCGTCGGCATCGAGGATGTCGTCGACTACCTGGAACAGTAGGCCGACGCGCTTGGCAAAATGGTCGAGGCGCGCCATTTCGTCATCGGGCATCGGCGAGCCGCACTGGGCGCCAAGCAGAATGGCGGCTCGGATCAATGCGCCGGTCTTGTGTACATGCATGAACTCCAGTTCGGCACGCGCCAACTGGCGGCCGGTGCCTTCGATGTCGATCATCTGGCCACCGGCCATGCCGCGCGAGCCGGCGGCCAGCGCCAAGAGGCGCACCATTTCGGACTGGCGACGCGGGTCGTCGGCCAGAACATGGTCGGAAAGCAGGAGGAAGGCCTGCGATTGCAGGGCATCACCGACCAGCATTGCGGTCGCCTCGTCGAATTCGACATGGCAGGTGGGCTTGCCGCGGCGCAGGACGTCGTTGTCCATGCAGGGCAGGTCGTCATGCACAAGAGAATAGGCGTGGATCAGCTCGACGGCGCAGCCGGCGATGTCCAGGCGCGAAGGATCGGCACCGGCAAGGTCGCCAGCAGCGTGACACAACAACGGGCGGATGCGCTTGCCACCGCCCAAGGTAGCGTAACGCATGGCCTGATGCAGGCGCGACGGAGCAATGTCGGCAGCGGGCAGCAGGTTTTCGAGCGCACGCTCGGTGCGCTGCTGCACGGCAGTCATCCAGCTCTGGAAATCCATCTTTTACGGAGTCAGCGCCCGCCCGGCCACCCGAAGGACGCTGAGCGCCCCCTCGGGGGGCGGCGAACGACGTGAGCGTTGGGATGATTCATCTCAGCTTTCGGTACGCGGCAAATCCTTCAGCTGACCCGCCTCCAGAACCTGGATCTTTTGCTCGGCGGCGGTCAGCGCCCCCTGGCAGTGCTTGAGCAGCGCCGCGCCGCGCTGATAGGCGGTGAGCGATTCTTCCAGGCTGAGCTTGCCGGTCTCCATGCCCTGCACAATGGATTCCAGTTCGGCCAGCGCGGCCTCGAAGGATTCGGGCAGCTTGTCTTTTGCGGCTTGGCTCATTGGGAACTGCTGACGGACAAACCATAATCATAGCGCATTGCCTATCTCCGGGCACGCTGGGCTTTGACTACGCGCGGTAGTTTTTCATCCCGCCGCCTATGGATACGGCCTATGAGCGTGCGCCAGTCGGGCAGGATTGATATAGTGGTAAGCGAATACCATTGGGAGGCAACATGATCGTCACCGACCACAAGGACAATCTGGTCACCGTTACTGTTTATGGAGAATTCGCCCTGGCTGACTATCGGGAATTCGAGGAACTGGTCAATTACAAGGTTCAGTTCCAGGGGCCGGTCAACCTGCTTTTCGACTTGCGACAGATGGCCGATTTCACGCTCGACATGGCTTGGGAAGAGATCAAGTTTTCACGGGCCCACAGCCACGATTTCGGCAAGATTGTCGTGCTCACGGATTCGCAGTGGGTGACGTGGAGCGCCTGGCTGTCGCAGATATTCGTCGATGCCGACCTGCGCGTTTTCGCCGACGAGCAGGAGGCGCGCGACTGGTTGGAGTCCGGTCCGGCATGAGAAGGTTTACCACCCTGATCGGTGCGGCCGATCTGGCACACCACCTGCACGATACGCGCTGGCGGGTCTTCGATTGTTCTTTCGACCTGGTGCACCCGCATGCCGGCGAGCTCGCCTACCGCGAGGCGCATATTCCGGGGGCGATCTACGCCCACCTGGAGCGGGATCTCTCCGGACCTCTGAATGGCCGCAACGGCCGCCATCCCCTGCCGGACCCGGTGCGCTTTGCCACCAAGCTGGGCGAATGGGGCGTCGGCAGCGACACGCAGGTGGTGGTCTACGATGATGTGGCAGGCACCTACGCCGTGCGCCTGTGGTGGATGCTGCGCTGGCTGGGCCATGAGGCGGTGGCGGTGCTTGACGGCAGCCTGAATGCGTGGGAGGCGGCCGGTCACGAACTGACCGATGCGGAAACGCAGCACCCTCATGCCGTATTCACGCCGCGGCTGCGTCCCGACATGTCCGTCGATGTGCAATTCGTGGAAAGTCAGTCTCCACGGGACGGCGTCAGGATTCTCGATGCGCGCAATGCGCAGCGCTTCCGCGGAGAGAACGAGACGCTCGACCCGGTGGGCGGCCATATCCCCGGCGCGGTAAACCGCTTCTTCAAGGACAACCTGACGCCGACGGGGCGCTTCAAGCCCGCGGAGGTGCTGCAGGCCGAGTACCGGCAGTTGATGGATGGGCGCGGCGCCGCCGAAATCATCCATTCCTGCGGCTCTGGCGTGACGGCCTGCCACAACCTGCTGGCGATGGAAGTGGCGGGCCTGTCCGGCTCGCGGCTCTACCCGGGCTCCTGGAGCGAATGGTGCGCCGATCCGATTCGGCCGGTCGCCACCGGCAGCTGATGCTGATGGAGCGGGCGTGAGCGCGCTCGCCGACCTTGTCCTCGTTGTTCATTTCGCCACTCGCCGGATTCATCGCCGCAGGTTTCGCCCTGATTCCGATCGGTGCCGCAGCCGGCTGGCGCTGGGTGAGAAAGCGGCGCCTGCGCCTCGTCCATGCTGGGGCCATCGTTTTTGTCGCAGCTGAATCCCTGGCCGGCATCGCCTGTCCGCTGACGGTGTGGGAAGGCTGGCTGCGCGGCGAAGCGCCCGGAGACAGCGGCTTCATCGGACGCTGGGTGGGACGGCTGCTCTACTGGGATTTTTCCGCTTCGGCCTTTGCCGCGCTGTATGTCGCGCTGGCGCTGCTGGCCGTGATGCTCTGGCGCTGGGTGCCGCCGGATCAGTCGGCGCGGTGACGCGCGAGCGCCCAGAGCACATGCTCCCGCACCAGGGCCAAGGGATGGTCGCGGCGCGTTTCCAGCGCGGCGACGGTGGCTGGGGAGGATGGCGCATTGCCGAGGCCAATGGCCAGATTGCGTAGCCAGCGTTCGAAGCCGATGCGGTGAATGGCGCTGCCGGCCAGGCGCGCCTTGAATTGCGCTTCCGTCCAGCCGAACAACTCGACCAGGCCGGCCGCATCGAGGCCATTGCGCACGGCGAAATCCGCTTCTCCGGACAGGTGCGCGTAACGGTTCCACGGGCAGGCGACCTGGCAGTCGTCGCAGCCATAGACGCGATTGCCGATCAGCGGCCGCAGCGCTTCCGGGATGGCGCCTTTCAGTTCGATGGTGAGGTAGGAAATGCAGCGTCGCGCATCCACCGTGTAGGGGGCGACGATGGCCTGCGTCGGGCAACTGTCCAGGCAGGCGTGGCAGGTGCCGCAGTGGTCCGTCTGCGGGGCACCCCCCAAGGGGGTTTCCTTTGGGGCATCGGCCGTCAGCGGCAGGTCGGTGTAAATCTCGCCGAGGAAGAAGTAGGAGCCGGCCTCGCGCGTCAGCAGCAGCGTGTGCTTGCCGCGCCAGCCCAGCCCGCTTTTCTCCGCCAGCGCCACCTCCATGACCGGGGCGGAGTCCGTGAATACGCGATAGCCGAAAGCGCCGATCTCCGCCGCGATGCGGTCGGCCAGCTTTTGCAGCCGCGATCGCAGCAGTTTGTGGTAGTCGCGGCCGAGGGCGTAACGGGAGATTGCGGCGCGTGTGCCGTCGGCCAGCACGGTTTCCATCGGCGTCGCCTGCGGCAGGTAGTTCATGCGTGCCGTGATGACACTCACGGTGCCCGGCACCAGTTCCCTGGGGCGCGAGCGCTTCGTCCCGTGGCTTGCCATATAATCCATCTCGCCGTGGAATCCGGCGTCAAGCCACGCCACCAGTTCGGTTTCCGCGGCGTCGAGCCTCGTGTCGGTAAGGCCGATGGCGTCAAATCCCAGCTCCCGCCCCCATTGCCTGATGCGTGCGGCGAGTTCAATCCCGTCTATGGAGCGAGCGTTTTGCATTCCGAGGATGATAACCACTTGACCCTGAATGTGCCTGATGAAGCGGCGACGCTGGCCTTGGGGGCTCAACTGGCCCATGCGCTGGCGCCGGGACTGGTGGTTTACCTTGATGGCGACCTCGGTAGCGGCAAGACGACCTTGGTCCGCGGAGTGTTGCGTGGCCTTGATTTCGAGGGCAATGTGAAAAGTCCGACCTATACTTTGGTTGAACTTTATGCTATTTCTAGATTAAACTTGCATCACTTTGATTTTTATCGATTCAGCCAGCCGGAAGAATACCTGGATGCAGGCTTGGACGAATACTTTCAGGGCGAGGCGGTCAGCCTCGTGGAATGGCCGGACAAGGCCGGGGGCTACCTTGTGCCCGCCGACCTGCGGATTGCGCTGGCCATTACCGACAACGGACGCGATATCAGTTTCATCTCCCCCACCGAAGCGGGGCGCGCATGCCTGAGCAGGCTCCGCGCCTCCCTGCCGGACTCCACCGCCGCGACTTCCTGAAGTTTGCCGGGGCGACGTTAACCCTGCTGGTCAGCCCGGTGGGGCAGGCGGCGACCAGCGTCCTGGGCGTGCGCGTCTGGCCGGCACGCGACTACACCCGGGTGACGCTGGAGTGCCAGCAATCCATCGGTTTCTCGCAGATGATCCTGAAAGACCCCGATCGGCTGGTCGTCGATCTGGAAGGGATCGAGTTCAACAGCATCCTGCAGAATCTGCCCGACAAGATTTCGGCGACGGATCCCTATATCAAACTGATCCGCGCAGGACGCTTCAAGCCGGGCGTGGTGCGTCTGGTGATCGAACTGAAGACGGAAATCCAGCCGCAGGTGTTCGCCCTGAAGCCGGTCGGCGAGTACGGCTATCGCCTGGTGATGGATCTGTATCCTACGGTGGCGGACGATCCGCTGCTGGCCCTGCTGGAGAAGCTCGATACGGCGCCAATTTCCCAGAAGACGCCGCAAAAATCGCCGGGATCGGACGAAATGATGCGCATGGTGACTATCGTGCTCGATCCGGGCCATGGCGGCGAGGATCCGGGTGCGATCGGTCGCGGCGGCAGCCACGAGAAGAACGTCACCCTGCAGGTGGCGCGCAGGCTCAAGGCGAAGATCGACGCGGAGCCGAACATGCGCTCGATGCTCACGCGCGATGGCGATTTCTTCATCCCGCTGCATCAGCGCGTGCAGAAGGCGCGTCGCGTGAAGGCCGATCTTTTCGTCTCCGTGCATGCCGATGCCTTCATCAAGCCCACGGCACGCGGCTCTTCTGTGTTCGTGCTCTCGGAGAACGGCGCTTCCAGTTCCGCGGCGCGCTGGCTGGCGCAGCGCGAGAACTCGGCCGACCTGATCGGCGGCGTCAATCTCGACGTGAAGGATCCGCACCTGGCCCGCACCCTGCTCGACCTGTCGCAGACGGCCACCCTGAATGACAGCCTCAAGCTGGGCCGCGCCGTGCTGGGCGAACTGGGCGGAGTCAATACCCTGCACAAGGAACATGTGGAGCAGGCGGGCTTCGCCGTGCTGAAGGCGCCCGACATCCCTTCGATCCTCATTGAAACGGCCTTCATCAGCAATCCGGAAGAAGAGAGGCGGCTCAACGACGACGCCTACCAGGAGAAAATGGCAGACGCCATTCTGAGGGGCATCAAGGGTTACCTGGCCAAAAATCCGCCCCTGGCCAAGTCGAAGCTCGTTCGTCTCGACTGAAGTAGACGAGCCATCCCTCCTGCCCCTTCCCGGGGAAGGGATGACGGTGGCTCGCTTCGCTCCGCGTTTGCGATGCAGCCGGTTTGGGGCGGCCCGGCACCGGCTGTATAATTCGCCGTTTCCCGGCAACCCCGTTACCACTGTTACCACCGTGCAGGTTTTCCGAGGCATTCCCGCCCGCGCTATGCATTCGACCGTGCTCACCATCGGCAACTTCGATGGCGTGCACCGCGGCCATCGCGCGCTGCTGGCGAAGCTGACCGGCTTGGCGAAACAAGCCGGCCTGCCTTCGGCGGTGATGACCTTCGAGCCCAACCCGAGGGAATTCTTCGCGCCGCAGTCGGCGCCGGCGCGGCTGGCCAGCTTGCGGGAAAAGCTGCAGCTGCTTGCCGAGTGCGGCGTCGACCAGGCCTATGTGTGCGCCTTCAATGCGCGTTTTGCGGCATTGTCGGCGGAATCGTTTGTCGAGCACATCGTGCACGGGCTCGGGGTGCGCCACCTCATGATCGGCGATGATTTCCGCTTCGGCAAAGGGCGGACGGGGGACTTCGCCATGCTGCAGCGCGCTGGCGCCGAACACGGTTTCGGCGTCGAGGCGATGGAGACGCTGGTGCACGAAGGAGAGCGTGTATCCAGTTCGGCGGTGCGCGAGGCGCTCGATGCCGGTGACCTGGAACATGCCGAGCGCCTGCTGGGACGCCCCTATTGCATTTCCGGTCGCGTCATCCACGGCGAGAAGCTTGGCCGCAAGCTGGGCTATGCCACCGCCAACATCCAGCTCAAGCGGTTGCGCGCGCCGCTGTCGGGCATCTTCGTCGTGACGGTGGACGGCATAGCGGACCACCCTTTGGAGGGCGTGGCGAGCCTGGGCGTGCGGCCGACGGTGAGTTCGGCGGGTGTGCCGACGCTGGAGGCCTACATCTTCGATTATTCGGGAGACCTCTACCGTGCCCACCTGCGCGTGAATTTCCTGCACAAGCTACGCGACGAGGCGAAATTCGAATCCCTTGAAGCACTGACGGCGCAGATCGCGTGCGACGTCGCAGATGCCAAGGCGCACCACGCGACGCTGCGCACACAAATGGAATAGAACCTATCTCAAGAACCCCGGCCGCGTTTTCCAAACCCCGAGGCGCGCGCCCCCCCTGCGCCGCGCCCTCGCGCGCGCCATGGCTGACTACAGAAAAACCCTGAACCTTCCCGACACGCCCTTTCCGATGAAGGGCGATCTGGCCAAGCGAGAGCCGCAGTGGGTCGCCGACTGGCAGCAGCGCAAGCTGTACCAGAAGATCCGCCGGGCTTCCGCCGGCCGGCCGCGCTTCGTGCTGCATGACGGCCCACCCTATGCGAACGGCGATATCCACATCGGCCATGCCGTCAACAAGATCCTCAAGGACATCATCGTCCGCTCCAAGACCCTAGCCGGGTACGACGCGCCCTACGTGCCGGGCTGGGATTGCCACGGCCTGCCCATCGAGCATCAGATCGAGAAGCTGCACGGCAAGCACCTGCCGGCCGACCAGGCGCGCGAACTCTGCCGCGCCTTCGCTGCCGAGCAGGTGGAGCGGCAGAAACAGGATTTCATCCGCCTCGGCGTGCTCGGTGACTGGGGCGACCCCTATCTGACCATGGCCTTCCGCAACGAGGCCGACGAGATCCGCGCCCTTGGCGACATCCATCAGCGCGGATTCCTCTTCAAGGGCCTGAAGCCGGTGAACTGGTGCTTTGACTGCGGTTCGGCGCTGGCCGAGGCGGAGGTCGAGTACCAGGACAAGGAATCGCCGGCCATAGACGTGGCGTTTCCGCTTGACGATGCCGAACGCGCCCGTGTTGCGCACGCCTTCGGCCTAGATGTATTACCCGATGGACCCTGCTACGCCGTAATCTGGACGACGACGCCCTGGACGATCCCCGGCAACCAGGCGCTCAACCTGCACCCGGAGTTCACCTACGAACTGGTGCAGACGCCGCGCGGGCTGCTGGTGCTGGCCGCCGAACTGCGCGGTCAGGCGCTGGCCCGTTATGGCCTGGAGGGCAGGGTGCTTGGCGCCTGCCAGGGTGCGGCCCTGTCGCTGGTGAAGTTCCACCATCCCTTCTACGATCGCGAGTCGCCGGTGTATCTGGGCGACTACGTCACGCTGGACACCGGCACCGGCGTGGTGCACAGCGCGCCGGCCTATGGCCTGGAGGACTTCGAGTCCTGCAAGCGCCATGGCATGCACAACGAAGAAATCCTTACGCCTGTTCAGGGGGATGGCCGCTTTGCCGAAAGCCTTCCGTTCTTCGGCGGCCTCAACGTCTGGAAGGCCAACGCTGCGATCATCGAGAAGATCAACGAGGTCGGCTGCCTGTTCGCGTCGGGGAAAATCACTCATAGTTACATGCACTGCTGGCGCCACAAGACACCGATCATCTACAGGGCCACTTCACAGTGGTTCGTGGGAATGGATCGAAAGCCCGTCACAGGCGGCACGCTGCGCGACACGGCCCTGGCCGCCGTCGAGGCGACGCAGTTCTATCCCGACTGGGGCCAGGCGCGCCTGCACGCCATGATCGCCAATCGCCCTGACTGGTGCGTCTCGCGCCAGCGCAATTGGGGCGTGCCGATTCCCTTCTTCCTGCACAAGGAAACCGGAGAACTGCATCCGCGCACGCCGGAACTGCTGGAGCAGGTGGCGCTGCGCGTCGATAAGGAAGGCATCGATGCCTGGTTCAGGCTCGATGCGGCTGAACTGCTCGGTGCCGATGCGGCGCACTACGACAAGATGCGCGACACGCTGGACGTCTGGTTCGATTCAGGCACGACACACCGCACCGTTTTGCGCGGCAGCCATACGGATGGCTCCAAATGGCCGGCCGATCTCTACCTCGAAGGCTCCGACCAGCACCGCGGCTGGTTCCATTCCTCTCTGCTGACGGCCTGCGCGCTGGACGGCCGCGCGCCCTACGACGGCCTGCTCACGCACGGCTTCGTCGTCGATGGCCAGGGCCACAAGATGTCGAAGTCCAAGGGCAACGTCATCGCGCCGCAGAAGGTGTCCGGTACGTTGGGCGCCGAGGTGCTGCGCCTGTGGGTGGCGGCGACCGACTATTCCGGCGAGCTGTCGATCTCCGACGAGATCCTCAAGCGCGTAGTCGAATCCTATCGCCGCATCCGCAACACGCTACGCTTTCTGCTTGCCAACACCGCCGACTTCGATGCTGCCAGGGACATGCTGCCCGTGGACGAGTGGCTGGAGATCGACCGCTACGCCCTGGCACTGACGCGACGCTTGCAGGAGCAGGTGTCAGCCGACTACGGGCGCTACGAGTTTCATCGCGTCGTGCAGGCGCTGCAGGGTTTCTGCTCCGAGGAACTGGGCGCCTTCTATTTCGATATCCTCAAGGATCGCCTGTACAGCGCCGGTACGGATTCGAAGCCGCGCCGCGCCGCGCAGAGTGTGCTCTGGCACATCCTGCAAACCTTCATCAGGCTGATGGCGCCAGTGCTGTCCTTCACCGCCGAGGAGATCTGGCAGATTCTGACGAAGAACCCCGAAGACAGCGTGATGCTGGCCACCTGGCACGACTTGCCGGCACAGGATCAAGAGTCAGCCCTTGCGATACGGTGGCAGCAGATTCGCGAGGTTCGCGCAGAGGTGTCGAAGGTGCTGGAGGACCTGCGTGTCGCCGGCAAGATTGGCTCGTCACTGCAGGCTGAGGTGGAAATCCGTGCTAGTGGGGCAAAGTACGATCTGCTGGCTTCGCTCGGCAACGATTTGCGCCTGGTGATGATCTGTTCGAAGGTCACGCTGCTGAAGGTTGGCGATGGTGCAGCGGAGGGTGTTGCCGCCGCGCCCAGCCCGCATGTGAAGTGTCTGCGCTGCTGGCACTGGCGCGAGGATGTCGGCACGAACGCCGAGCATCCCGAGTTGTGCGGACGCTGCGACGCCAACCTGCATGGCGCGGGCGAGTCCCGTTCGCATGCCTAGGACTTCGCTTTGGCTGGGCCTGTCCGGCCTGATCATTATCTTCGATCAGTTGACGAAGTTCTGGATCGTCTCCGCACTCAAGCTTGGCCAGAGCATCGAGCTGACGTCGTTTTTCAACCTGGTGTTCGTGTACAACCCGGGCGCGGCCTTCAGTTTCCTCTCCGATGCAGGTGGCTGGCAGCGCTGGTTCTTCGTCGTCCTGGCACTCGCCGTATCCGGGTGGCTGACTTTGCTGATCTGGCAGCATGCGTCCGAGCGCTCTTGCCATTGGCTGCTGCCATGATCCTCGGCGGCGCACTCGGCAATGTGATCGACCGCGTGCGGTTTGGCGCGGTGGTGGATTTCCTGGACGTGCATGCCGCCGGCTGGCACTGGCCGGCCTTCAACGTCGCCGATTCAGCGATATCGGTTGGCGTGGTGCTGCTTATCGTGCAACAGCTGTTCTATGCCAAGGGTGAAGACAAATGAGCGAGACCGTTCAGGCCGACAGCCTGCTCACCCTGCATTACCGTTTGGCTCTGGCGGATGACAACGAACTGGTCAGCACCTTCGACGGCAAGCCGGCCACGCTGCAGTTGGGCAGCGGGGAACTGGCGCCGGTGCTGGAACGCTGTCTGGTCGACTTGCCTGTCGGCAAGCGAACCGTGTTCCTCCTTGAGGCAGAGCAGGCTTTCGGGCCGCATAATCCGCAACTGATGCAGCGCTTCATTCGCAGCGAACTGCCGCAGGCCGGGGAACTCCAGGAGATGGCGCTTATCGAATTCAAGGCACCCAACGGCGCCGCCTATACCGGACTGGTGCGCGAACTGACCGAGGACAGCGCGCTCATCGACTTCAATCACCCGCTTGCCGGCAAGGCCATCCGCTTCGAGGTGGACGTGATAGGAATCCTGTAATGGACATACTGCTTGCCAATCCCCGCGGTTTTTGCGCCGGCGTCGAGCGCGCCATCGAGATCGTCGAGCGCGCGCTGGAACTGTACGGCGCGCCGATCTACGTACGCCATGAAGTCGTGCACAACAAGTTCGTCGTCGACGACCTGCGCGCCAAGGGCGCGGTATTCGTCGAGGAACTCGACGAGGTGCCTGACGGCGCCACGGTGATCTTCAGTGCGCATGGTGTGTCGAAGGCGGTGCGCGCAGAGGCCGAGCGCCGCCGCTTGCGCGTCTTCGATGCCACCTGCCCGCTGGTGACGAAAGTGCATGTCGAGGTGGCTCGCGTTCATGATGCGGGACGCGAGATCGTCATGATCGGCCACCGCGGCCACCCCGAGGTCGAGGGCACGATGGGCCAGGCCTCCGGCGGCATGCATCTGGTGGAAAACGTGGAGGATGTCGCGCGCCTTCAGGTGAAGAATGAAAACCAGCTAGCCTACGTGACGCAGACCACGCTTTCCGTGGACGACGCGCGGACCATCGTCCACGCGCTGGAGGTGCGCTTCCCGAACATCACCGGGCCCAGGCGGGATGACATCTGCTACGCCACGCAGAACCGGCAGGACGCCGTCAAGCAGATGGCCGAGCGATGCGATCTGGTGATCGTAGTGGGCTCGCCGAACAGTTCGAACTCCAACCGGCTGTGCGAGGTGGCGAAGAATCGCGGCGTCGAAGCCTATTTGGTCGATGGTGCCGATGAAATCCGGCCGGAATGGCTCTCCGGCAAGCAGCATGTCGGCGTTACGGCGGGTGCATCGGCGCCGGAAGTGCTGGTGCGGCAAGTCATCGGACGACTGGAAGCGCTGGGGGCGGCGAAGGTGCTTCAGCTGGATGGCAACCCCGAACATGTGGTTTTTTCGCTGCCAAGGGAGTTGCAGCGCACGGGTCGCGATGAGTCTTTCAGCGCGGCGGCGGAGTCGCGCCCGGAGGAGGAGGCACGTCTCCGCCCTCGAAGGTAATTTCCACCTGCATCTGGCTCTTCACCGGTGTTTCTCCGCGCAGACCGGGCTTGAATTTCGCCAGGGCAAAAGCCTGTCTTGCAAGCATTTCCAGTTCCTCGGGCACGTTCGCAGTGTCCACGATGACCTTATCCACATTGCCCGTTTCGCTGATCAGCAGGCGGAGCACCACTTGGTTCTTTATCACGAGCGGCGCGCTATCGGGGTAGTCGAGCATCACCGGCGAGGTGATCTGCGGCTTCCGGCTTAGTTCCCGGGGCTGGAAGTAGTAAGGCCCGGGCAAGGCAAAAATGCCTTCCGGCAGCCCACTGTGCTGCGCTGTCTCGGCATTCGCTCCGGGACGACCTGGGTTGTCAGCAGCGGATGCCAAGCGCGCATCGAGGTATGTCACTCGCAAGGGCGTTGCTTGACGCAGGCCTGGTTGATGCAGCGCAAATCCCGGGGCCGCGCCGTAATGGGCGTCCATGAGCGCAACACCGCCGACATGCAGCGTCAGCGAGAGTACCAGGGGCGCCAGGAGGGGAGAGGCTTCTCTTAGGGGCATGAAGGCCGCAACCTGCTTGAACCACGGCCGGAAAAAAGGCGAGCCGGGGATGCCCGGCCCGCCTTCCCGATGCTTATTGCGTGAGTTCGCGCCAGGAGACGCGCCTGACCTTGCCGCTGGCGCTGCTGGTCACCCCCTCCGTCGTTTTCTCGCCACCGGCAAAGGTGGTGACCACCTTGAGGGCGCCACTCGGCAGGCGAATCACGATGAAGCCCACGACGATCGAGTTGCCGAGCTTCACGCCCACTTGCTGGTTCGGCGCTGCCAGCAGGTAACTGCCGGTACAGTAGTTGAACTCGTATTTGTAGCTGCTACCGCCCGTGCTGCAGGCCGAAATGTCGGACGGCTGGTTGGTGATCACCAGCAGGTTGCCGAAGATCAGGGCCGGATCGAGGTTGACCCGCTCGCCGCTGTTCTGGTCGAAATCGACATACCAGCCGGGAACGGCGGACAGATCGACCGCATTGTTGCTGACCGTGTAGCCGCCGCCACCCAAAGGCGAGAAGGATTGCTGTATGGCTGAACTCGTGCGGATGACGCCATGCGAAGCCGAGCTGTCCTTGATGCCGTACATGGTCTGCCGCTGGAGGTCGGTCAGGTCGCTGATGCCGAGGTACTTGCCGGTGCCGGCAAAGACCATGACCGTATTGTCGCATTTGCCGAGTTCAGGCCGGCTGGTGATCGGCTGCGCAACGCCGAGATTGTCCGTCATCGCGCCCAGCTGGGTCACGGTGGTGGTGGCCATGTCCAGACGCCACAGATTGCCCAGGAGATCACCGCCGTAAATGGTTTCGACGGTGTTGTCCGTCTGGGCGTTCTGCGCCAGGCCGGTAATCCGGGCAAGGCCGCTCGGTGTGGTGGTGTCGCCCACCAGCGTGCTGACCTTGTTCAGGAGCGTGCCGTCGGCCGCATCGACCACATAGAACCAGCCCTGCCCGTTGCCGGGACTGACATTGTTGTAACCGGAAGTGAAGACCACCACCCACTTGCCGTCCGATGCCCGCTTGGTGATGACCGGATTGCCGTAGGAATAGCCGAGATCGGCATCGGCGAGGTTGCACACTGCCGAGCTCGAGCAGAACTCCCACAGCATGATCGGATCGGTCGGATCGGTGATATCGAGTGCGTAATAGCCACGCCCGCCCTTGTTCAGCCCGGCGACCAGGATGGTGCGCCAGGCGCCATTGATGTAGACGTCGGCGGCCTCCGGGCTGCCGTCTACATAGTATCGGTGGTTGTTCTGGTAGTTGGTGTCCGCCAGATAGTAGAGATCAGGGTAGATCATGCGCGGGACGTAGGCCCACTGTTCCTCCCCGGTCGTTGCATTCAACGCATGCAGCATGCCGTCATTGGCCGCGACATATACCATGGCCTGCCGCGACGCATGGGTTGACTTGAAGGCGCCATAGCCGACGTCGCCGTAATTGCGGCGCGGGTTGCGCACATAGGCCGGCTTGGCGCTGGCGATATCTCCCAGTACGTGATCGCGGTCGCGGTAGAGCGGCGGCGTGGTGATTTCCATCTCCTTCTGGCCGCGGAGGAAGTCCACCATCTTCTGGCCGTTGTTGGCCAGCGCCTTCTGTGCGGCATCGAAGCTCGAGCACTGCGACATCTGAGTGGCGCCTACGCATTTGTTATCGAAATAGGCGCGCTCGGCGGCGGTCAGGCTTGCCCAGGTAAAGGTCTTGCGCGTCAGTGGCGATGTCGCGGCGTCAGGCGTGTAAATGATGCGGGAGTCCGTCGTGTCGTCCACCTTGCTGTCCAGCAGGGCTTGGGCTTCCCAGGTAACCGTGGGCAGCAGGTTGCCCGTCGCCGTGTCGATCTTCTGGGCAACCAGTTCGCCGTCCCACTTCACGGTGCGGAAGGTGGCGCTGAAGATATCGTTGTCGTCCTGGGTGACGTTTGGCGTGCTGGTGGCCGAGGCCGAGGCCGCTGCGTTGCGTACCTTCAGGTTGTTCAGGGCGTTGGCCAGGCCCCGTGCCATCGAAGCCGGATCCTTGGCGCTGAAGTAGCTGCCATGGCCGTTGACCGCGGCGTGCCAGAGGTCGTCCACCGCCCTCTCGGTGTCGGCAGCCGGGATGGGCCAGTTGCAAACGGTGCCGGCGGCCTGCCAGCTGCAGTCGGTCGCCGTGGCGGCCGCGCCGGTCTTGATTTTGTAGAAATCCCCAGCAGTGGCCGTGGCGTAGTCCTCGCGGAAGGTCATGACGCCATCCACGCCGAGTCCGATGGTGAAAGTGGTCATGTGCTGGCCGGGATTGGGGTCGCTGGTCGAGGTTGGCACATTGTTGTCCCATCCCGTACCGGTACGCAGGTCGCGCTTGTAAAAGTAGAGCGCGACATCGGCCAGCGAGTTGGCTGCGCCACCACCGAGGTTGCCGTCGTAGCAGCCGTTGTTGCGGTTGCAGAAGGGATCGGTCTGGGCGTTGCCGGGGCTATCCACGTTGTCCTGGTCGCCGTAGCCGGTGAAGGACTGGTTCCAGTAGCCGTCCGTGGTGAGAATGGTGAAGTTCTGCTGGCAGGAAAACTGGACGGGGTCCGGCGCGCCGGACAGCGTGCCTTCGAAGAGTTTCCCCATGCGGTCGAGGGCGTTTCGCAACGGCGTCGATCCGCTCGGCGACTGGTCATAGAGCTTGTCGTACCAATTCTGCTTCTGCGTCGTCTCCAGGTCGGCCAAGGCGAGCCAGCGCGAACCGCTGGTGCCGGAGAAGCTGGTGTTGTTGATGGTGGTGAAGCCGAGACGGTAGCCGTTATTCAGCGGTATGAAGGCCTGGCCGGTCGAGGTCTTCATCATCTGCATGCGCGTGCGATAGTAGGCATACCAGTTGGCGAAGTTGGTCATTTCCTCGTCATAAGTGCATACGCCCGGTGTCGCGATGCAATCCGTGCGGGTGCTGGCTCTCGGATAGGTGGCGGTGGCCGGCACGATGTCGACGCGCTGGAAGGTGCTGGTCGCCACCGAACCGGCAGTGATGCTTGTCGCGGTGGTCGGGATGAAACGCGAGACGCCGCCGGTGAAGTTGGTGGTGTTGGCCGAGGCGCCGCCGGAGAGGGTGATGCCGATGACGTAGGTGTTGGGGGAGGCGCCGGCGGCAAGGGGGGCATCCACGCATACCTGGCCGGTGTTATTGGGACAACTGGACTGGTTGTATCGCCGTGCCGTGTATTCCCAGGGGTTGGTGTTGATGAACGCGTTGATGGCATCGCGGATGGCGGTGGCCGCATTGTTCCGCGCCGTGTTGCCCGAGCCGTTGGTAGTGAAGTTGATCGGAGCGGAAATGGCCGACACGCCGTTGACCGTGAGTCCCGTGACGCTGCCTCCGGTACCGGCGTTGAGGACACTGATGCGCCCTGACGAGGCGCTGACGTTGTTGGCCGGTGCCGTGACCGTGATCGACGCGCCGGCGTGCGAGTCGTCGGTAACGTAGACGACTCCGCCGGAAGTGGTGGTGGGAATGATCGCCACCGTGTCTGCCGGAATGGTGACGCCCGGGCCGAGCGAACAGGCGGCGCCGGCGCAAGCCGCGTAGTACGTCCCTGCCCCAGCAGTATGGTAGCTATTGATGGCGGCGGCGAGCGAGGTGGCGAAAGCGCTCCGTTCGCCGGACGAGTTGGTACCTCCCCCGGCCGTGACGGTGGAACTCATGATCAGGGTGCCATTAACCCTGACTTCCGTGACGGTTACGGCATCGTTGGTACCCGAACTGCCGACCTGGATGGTGCCATAGGCATAGGAGGCGGGCGCCGTTTGCGAGAAGCGCGCGTACTGGAAGGAGCCGACCTTCTTGACTTGGCAACTGCCTGCGGCAGGCGTGGGCGCCAGGGCGTTCGCCTCGGAATTGCACCAGCGAACTTTGGCAGCGAAGGCAAAGCCTGCAGGAGGGGTGCCGCCCAGGGGCACGGACTGGCAGTTGGTGAGTCCTTCGTCGGAGCAGTATTCGCCAGCCAGGATGTTGAAATAGTAGGGGTTGCCGTAGCGGAACCTGGCATGGGTCACCGTGGAGCCGGTACCCCCGGAGGAGTTGTAGTTGACCGTCCCGTCCTGGCCGTTTTTGAAGGTGGCGTTGGGGTAGAAATATCCGCTTGCATTGGTCACGCAGGCCGGATTGTTAGCCGGTGTATTCGGGTTGTCGCCCTGGGTAAGACACCAGGCGCGGGTCGGGTACTGGCCCACAATGTTCCAGGTGGTATTCGACTGTTCGAAATGATTTGTGTTCTGAATGTCGAAGCCGTCGGTCTTCACCGCAGTCCAGTTGCTGGTGTTGCCGGCCGTTTGGCTCTGATAAGAGGTGCCGAGGTAATCCACCGGCGGGCTGTAGTAAATGCTGGGGTTGTAGTACTGCTTGTTGAAGTCGGGACTCATGTAAGGAGGGTCGCCGAAAATGCACAGATCTCGGTTGCTGTCCGTGTCGTCTCCGCTGTCGTAGCAGTGACGGTCGCTGGCGTTGGGGGCGCCCCAGCGCTCGCTGACATAATCGGGGGTGTATTGCTGCATCATGGAACCCGAGTCGTCCAGGAGATACATGAGGTTGGGCTTGACCGCGGCAGTGCCCGATACGTTGGCCAGCGGGGTGCTCGACAAGTCAGTCGTTGCCGCGTAGGCCAGGGAACTGGTGGCTAAATGGAGCGCGGCAACCAGCTGGGCGAGGATCCGTTTTTGGGTCGTCATGCGATTCATCGCAATTCTCCTGTGGGGTCGTTCTATGGCGCCGGATCAGGTGACCGGAACCAGCATCAGCGTCTGCATATAGCTGGTACTGTTTCGCGGGCCGACGACTTTGGTCGTGACGCGGAAATAAATGTAGGTGATGCCGATGAAGGCCGGGGCGTCGCTGGCCAGGCTGCCGCCGACGCTGGTGTTGTTGGAACCGGTGTAGCTGGCGCACTGGTTGGTGCCTTCGTTGTAGGCCAGGCCTGGCTGGGTGCACAGGCGATGGATGATGTAGGTGGCCGTGTTGCCGCCCACATCCGGCCCGACGCTGACGGTGCCCGAAGTCGGCCAACTCGTCACGGGATCCCAGGCGGGGTCGTTGGCATGCTGGGATGAGTAGTAGCCTACGCCCGTATTGCTGCTGTTCAGGTCGGCCGGGGCATTGGCAGCCTTGTCCTGCAGCCAGACATAGGCGGCGCGCGTACCCTCGTCGCCCGCATGCACGGTGCGCTGCTTGTAGGTCAGGTTGCCTGCGACCATGGTGGCCGTGTCGACTGCGCGGAACAGGGATATCGCAGCCAGGATCATGGCGACCAGCATAATGAGCGCGATGGGTAGGGCAATACCTCTCTGCCCTGGGCGCGAATGGGGTCTGCTGGCATGAATCACGACGGCCTCCACATCATGTTTCGCAAGGGCACGACGGTCTCAAAGACCTTGTATTTGTAGCACTGCCAATCGGCAGACATCGCAGCGGCCGTAGCAGAACCCCAGCTCCATGAAGGCGGGGTGCTGGTCGCACTGCAGCTTCCATCGGGATTGATTTCCGGCTGGCGGTTGCGCATCACGATGGCAAAGCGCACCGCCCCCACCCTCAGCCAGTCGCCCGAGTTGCCTACCTCCCCGTTGCCGTCTGCATCGATCATGGCATCGCTGTAGCCCGTGACCTGCAGATCCGCTTGTGTGCCGCCACGCGTGTCGAGTCCGAACTGGGCCTGGAAGGTGACGACATTATCGAGCAGAACGGTGGTGGTCCCGCTCAGCCCCTCGGTAAACTCCAGCCGGTTGTTCTGTACCGTGTAGGCATTGCTGATCGGATTCGGCCCGAGGTTGAAGACCTTTGCCTTGTTGGCTTCGAATTTGGCGCCCGCCTGGACGACGCCACCCACCGTGATGCCCAGACCGCCGGCCTTGTTGAAGCGTGACGGAACCGTCGACCCCACGACGTTTGTATAAGTGGTGTTGCGATGCTCGATCGTGTCCACGCTGTCCGCGTCGGTCGGCAGGCGGGTGACCTGATACATCGAGCAGTCGCGCGGCGCAATCGCCGGGTCGATGTTGGCGTGTTTCGGCGAGTCGGCGATGACTACCACATCGCCCGGGTTGAAGCCGTAGCGGCTGGTCAGCTTGAGATTCGTCGTCTCATCGCCGGCAAAGTCCTGGATCAACATGGTCGCCGACGCCAGCATGGGCGAGCTGCTGTAGTTCACCGTGATGGTGTCCGGGGCGCCGCCGCCGCCCTGGTTGATGAGGACGGGATAGATCGAGAAGTTGAAATCGCGTGCCGTCGCGGGGGTGTCGGGGCGCGCATCGTGGGCCTGGATGCGGCAGGCTGTCAGGTCGGTATCGATGATGCCATAGCCAGCGCCCATGATCTCTCGGCGGAGGGTGTACAGTGCCACCGCGCCTTCATCCATGGATTCAGCGGTGCCCACGGTCGTCCGCTTCTGGGCCTGGAAGGAAATCGCGAACTGTGTCACTACCAGGATGGCGATCAGGCCGATCACCATTGCGATCATCAGCTCGATAAGGGAGAGGCCGCGTTGCCGGAGGGGAAGCGGGGCGATCATGGTCAGTTTTCCGGATTGTGGTTGATGTTGGCGACAACCACATGGTTGTGTACCGTGCCGCCCGGCGGCAGCCACCGTATGGTGAGGATGACCAGATTGTCGGCGCCGATGGTAATGACGGGCTTGTAGGTGTCCGCACCCGGCAGTGCGCTACTGCCCGAGGTGAGGTTGCCATACCAGGT
The DNA here is from genome assembly GCA_016703785.1 of Betaproteobacteria bacterium. GTDB lineage: Bacteria > Pseudomonadota > Gammaproteobacteria > Burkholderiales > Rhodocyclaceae > Desulfobacillus. The sequence goes on along the minus strand of JADJBM010000008.1, from coordinate 98,777 downwards.
TGCCAGCGGTGCTGGCACTGCGCCAGTACCGGCGTAGGCATAGCTGGCGAAATTGAGCGGATCCACCCACATTTCGGCGATCAGGCGCTCGGCAAAGGCACCTGCCTCGACACGGTAACGGGCGTCGGTGGTCAGTGCGATGGAGTTTGCCTGCAGCCCGATGATGCCAAGGATGCCGAACGAAATGATGAGGATGGCGATCATCACCTCCAGGAGTGCAACGCCGCCTTGCGAGTGCCGGGTTTCGGAAATCATCGGGTTATCCTTTTCACTAGCAGCGGCGCGGGTCGCCTGCGGGTAGGCGCCAGTTACCTACGCTAGCAGGCGGGTTCAGGTCGTCGGCATCGCCGCTCCAGGGCGCGCACAAACGCATGCCACCACCGGCAGTGATGCGTATTTCCAAGGGGCGTTCCTTGGTCGAATCGAGAACGCTCGAACCGACATTGATTTGTGCGATCGAGTTGGCTACGCACGCCGCAGTCGTCCAGCCGGTCGGGGTGAAAGTGACCGAGGTGGCGCCGGCACCGGTGGTCCCGGTCACGACGATCGTGGCCTTTTCCGATCCCTCCGAGCCGGAGCGCGTCTGGATGGTGGCGAGCACTCCACAGGCGACGCCGGAGGTCGGCGGGTTGATCTCCGAAACAGTCCATCCCGAACCAGGACCGATCACGAATTGCGTGTGGGCGTTGCGGCGTACTGCCTCCGAGCGGGCAATCTGCAGTCCGTCCAGAATGGATTCGGCCGCCGTGCGCACCTGCATGTTCTGAATCGTTTCCACGAAGGAAGGAAGGCCGAGCGCGAGCATTACCCCGAGCACCGTGATGGTGATCATCAACTCGATCAGGGTAAACCCCCTCTCCATCACAGTGTCCGGTATCAGGTGCACTGGCCGCCCTTTCTGATGATCCAGCAAGCGGCATTGCCTGCCCATCCCTTGGTCGCGGGCACGCCGCTTAGGGTGGACGACCTGGCGTTGGTTTCATTGATGGTGAACTGGAAGCCGGCCATATCATCCTGGCCGGTGACGGTGATGGTGTAGGTGTTCGTATCGCCGTTGCATGCATAGGCCCATCGTGATGCGTTTCCCGGGCATGGCATGCCGGCGTAGGTGCGCTGATCCTGGAACCATTGCTCCGCCTGGACTCTGCCAGTCGCCAAGCCACCGTGCGCCTCAGGAAGACGGCTACGCGTGATGTATTCCTGATAGGAAGGCAACGCGATAGTGCCGAGAATGGCAACGATCGCCACCACGATCATGAGTTCAATAAGGGTGAAACCGCGTTGCTTGGGCATAGGTTGCTCCTTTTGACGATTAGATATTAGGCGGGCGCGAATGGTGAACGCCAGCATGAACCGATAAAAAGCTTATTGGGCCGGACAAACGGCCGGCTGGCGTGAATTATTACCTGTCAGGCGTTTGCCTGGGGGGGTGGCGCTCGTTTATAATCCGCTCCCCATGCTGTTGTAGCTCAGTTGGTAGAGCAACTGATTCGTAATCAGTAGGTCGGAGGTTCGACTCCTCTCAACAGCACCAGAAAACGCAGTTTCAGCGCAGGCTAACATGAGCGGAGCGAATGTTAAGCGAAGCGGCTGAAGCTAAAATTCAATGGCTTGCCAATACAGTGTGATGGGCAAGCCATTTTCTTTAGCGGAGGAGCATTTCATGCAGATCAAGGACAATGTATTCATCGTCACCGGCGGTGCTTCGGGCCTGGGCGCAGGTACGGTGCGCGCTTTGGTGGGGCAGGGTGGTAAGGTCGTCGTTGCCGACCTCAACAAGGCGGTCGGCGAGGCGTTGGCGAAGGAGTTGGGCGCCGGCGTGCGCTTTGTCGAATGCGACGTGTCGTCGGAAGCTAGCGCGAAGGCGGCGGTGGACTTCGCCATGAGCACCTTTGGTGGGTTGAACGGCCTGATCAATTGCGCCGGCATCGCCATCGGCGAGAAGACCATTGGCAAGGAAGGCCCGCACCAGCTGGCCACGTTTGCCCGCGTCATCAACATCAATCTGATCGGCACCTTCAACATGATCCGCCTGGCGGCGGATGCCATGAGCAAGGGGGAGCCGAATGCGGCCGGCGAACGTGGCGTGATCGTCAGCACTGCGTCGGTGGCGGCCTACGACGGCCAGATCGGCCAGGCCGCCTATGCCGCCTCGAAGGGCGGCGTGGTCGGCATGACGCTGCCGATCGCGCGCGACCTGTCGCGTTCCGGCATTCGCGTCATGACCATTGCTCCCGGCATCTTCGAGACGCCGATGTTGCTTGGCATGCCGCAGGAGGTGCAGGATGCGCTGGGCAAGATGGTGCCCTTCCCGCCGCGCCTGGGCAAGCCGGCCGAGTATGCCGCGCTGGCCCTGCACATCATCCAGAACGAGATGCTAAATGGCGAGGTGATCCGCCTCGATGGCGCGATCCGCATGCAGCCGAAATGACCGGACCGCAATACCTGTTCATCCTCGCGGAAGCGGGGATTCAGGTTTGGCGATAGACTGGGTTCCCGCTTGCGCGGGAACGACGCCACCTCATGCAATCCGATCACGCCTGCTATCACTGCGGCCTCCCCGTCCCGCAGGGACTGACTTTCAGCGTATTCATTGACGGCAAGCCGTGCGAGATGTGTTGCGCCGGCTGCCAGGCGGTGGCGCAGGCCATTGTCGACAACGGCCTGGACGATTACTACCGGCACCGCGATGCCTTGCCAGAAAGCCCGCGCGAGGCACTTCCCGCCGTGCTGGGCGAACTGACTTTGTTCGACAATCCGGATGTGCAAAAGAGCTTCGTGCGGCCATTTTCGGACCATGAGCGCGAAGCCTCCCTCATCCTCGAAGGCATCACCTGCGCCGCCTGCGTCTGGCTCAACGAGCAGCACCTGACGCGCCAGGCCGGCGTCACCGCCGTGGAGATCAATTACGCCACGCGCCGTGCCCGGGTGCGCTGGGACGAGCGGCGCATCAAGCTCTCCGGCATTCTTGCAGCGGTCGCCGCCATCGGTTACCACGCCTATCCCTACGACGCAGCCCGTTCGGAAGAGATCGCCGCGCGTGAGCGACGCTCCGCACTGTGGCGCCTCTTCGTCGCCGGATTCGGCATGATGCAGGTGATGATGTATGCCGTGCCGGCCTACGTGGCCGACGAAGGCACCATGAGCGTCGACATTTCGAACCTGCTGCGCTGGGCCAGCCTGGCTTTGACGCTGCCGGTCGTGCTGTATTCCGCGGCGCCATTTTTCCGAAATGCCTGGCGAGACCTGCGCTTGAAACGCGTCGGCATGGATGTGCCGGTGGCGTTGGGCATAGGAGCGGCTTTCATCGCCAGCCTGTGGGCGACGCTCATCGGCGCGGGGGAAGTGTATTTCGACTCCGTGACGATGTTCGTTTTCCTGCTGCTGGGCGGGCGTTACCTGGAAATGCTGGCGCGCCATCAGTCTGTGCGATCGATCGAACGCGTCGGCCGTGCGATGCCGGCCTTCGCTGAGCGGCTGACGGCATTCCCCCTGCTGCAGACGGAGCGTGTCGTCGTCTCGGCGCTGCAAACGGGCGACCGTGTGCTGGTGGCGCCGGGACAGACAATTCCCGCCGACGGTACTGTGCTGCAGGGCGAAAGCGAGGTCGATGAATCTCTGCTGACTGGCGAGAGCCGTCCCATCGCCAAGGTGGCAGGCGGCGAACTGACAGGCGGCACGGTGAACATTCGCAGCCCGCTGGTCCAGAAAGTGGAAAAGGTTGGGGAGGCGACCCGGCTCGCCTCGATCGTGAGGTTGATGGAGCGGGCGATCACCGAAAAACCGCACGTGGTGCAACTGGCGGATCGCGTTGCCGCCTGGTTCGTCACGGCCCTGCTGCTGCTTGCGATGGCTACCGGTATCGTTTGGATCCAGATTGACGCCACGCGCGCCTTATGGATCTTCGTTTCGGTCCTGGTGGTGAGTTGCCCCTGCGCGCTATCGCTTGCCACTCCGGCAGCGTTGGCGGTGGCCACTGGCGCCTTCTCGCGCTTGGGTCTTCTCGTTGCGCGCGGGCATGCCATCGAGACGCTGGCCCGCGCCGACCATTTCGTGTTCGACAAGACGGGCACGCTAACCTGGGGCAGGCTGCGCCTATGTGAAATGCTGCCGCTCGGCGGCATGACGGGGGCGACTGCGCTACGGCTGGCGGCAGCTCTGGAGCAGGGCTCCGAGCATGCCATTGGAGTGGCGTTGCGCGAAGCTGCCACCGATGACGAGCCGCGGCAAGCGCCCCAGGAGTTGCAAAGCCATACCGGCCAGGGCATCGAGGGGATGATCGATGGTCGCAGGTTGCGCCTGGGACGGGCCGAGTTCGCCGGCGAATCGCATGATCAGCCGTTGCCGCCCGCCGCGAAGGCCCTGTACGCCACCGGCGATACGTGCGTGGCATTGGCGGATGAAGCCGGCTGGCTTGCTTTTTTCCGGCTGGGCGATCAATTGCGAGAGGAAGCGGGTGATACGGTGCGCCGCTTGCGCAGTCTCGGCTGCCACATCACCCTGCTCTCAGGAGACTCGAGCGAGGCGGTGGCCCCGGTGGCGGCAGCACTGTCGATACCGGACGCCCACGGAGGCATGACGCCACAAGGCAAGCATGACTTCATCGCGGGTTTGCAAGGTCTTGGCGCCGTAGTGGCGATGGTGGGGGATGGGGTCAATGATGCGCCAGTGTTGGCACAGGCCCAGGTGTCGGTGGCCATGGGCGGGGGCACGGAGTTGGCGCGCAATCAGGCCGACATTGTTCTGTTGGGCGAAAACCTCGAGCGGCTGGCCGAGGCGGTGGCACTCGCGCGCCGCACCCGGCGCATCGTGAGGCAGAATCTCGGCTGGGCGTTCGCCTACAATCTTTCCGCCATCCCGCTGGCGATGCTGGGCTGGATCACGCCCTGGATGGCCGGTATCGGCATGTCGGCCAGTTCTCTGCTGGTGGTGGCCAATGCCCTTCGGCTGCAGGGCGACGGGAAGAACTGATGGAAATCCTTTACTTGCTGATTCCGCTTTCGGTCGTGCTGGTCTTTCTGATCGGCATGGTGTTCTGGTGGTCGGTGAACAACGGGCAGTTCGATGATCTGGAAGGGCCGGGCTACCGTGTGCTGATGGATGACGATCTACCCAGGCCGGAAAGAGCAGCGGATGACGATTCCGGCGTCGACGCCGAAGAGATTACGGTCGATTCCGGGGCAGGAAAGGCACCGCGTCCGAACCACTACGAACCACTAAAGTAATACGCAGAAATGATTGCAATTTGACCCAAGTCAATTCTTTTATGAGCGCCTTTATCCATACTCAGCCCAAGGTTTTGGGCTCGGCAACGGGTCCGGAGTCTTGTCTCTCTGTTGGGGTTGGGGTGCGCATTGCGCACCCTTTTTTTTCACCCGACAGCCCTACTTGTCAGGTTTTTTATACTTTTAAAATCAAATACCTAACCTAAATCTTGAACTGGATCTTCATTCAATAGCGCATGGCGACAAGCGCGGCAATGCGATGTCCGAGGTTACATATCAAGATATTGGTATCTTGATATACTGCTTTCCTAGGATTGCGACATGATTCTGTCCCGCACCAGCCAATACGCCATTCAGGCGCTTATATTCATCGCAACTCAGCCGCGCGGGGTTCCAGTATTGATCCGCACGGTCGCAGAGCATCTCGGTGTTCCCTCCCCTTACCTTGCGAAGATCATGCAGGACTTGGGCCGCGGAAAAATTATCCACTCGTTTAGAGGGCGTCAAGGCGGCGTGTGTCTGCGCGAGGGTGGAGATAAGATCGACCTGATGCAAATTCTCACTCTGATCGAGGGACCGGGGCTGACCGAAAATTGCGTGCTGGGCTTGAAGGTATGCGGGGATGAAACGGCTTGCCCTGTGCACACCCAGTGGAAACCGATCAAGACAAAGATCGTGAAGCTATTGAATCAGCAAACCCTCAGCAAACTCGCCGCTGCAGTGCGTAGTGGCAAGTATCGGCTCACAGAACTCCCGTTATCCCTTATGGAATCCGCGGGAACTCTGCCTGGTAGCAGCCGGGCCGTAACGACCCGGCCGGCGGGGATCCGGCCTCGACGGGCGGTGCGCACCGGACACAAAACATCAACGAAAGCCGGCAACGATTCCTCCGGTGGCAAACGTTCGGAGTCGTAGTCCAGTAGCGTATCAGGGAGTACAGAAAAGCCATGACTGGCTCAAAGGCAACACCACTTCGCTCGGCGCCTCAGCAGCCGTGCGAGCCCATTGCCTGCGCCCAGTGCGGTGTTTACCGGCTTTGCCTGCCGCTGGGCCTGCTCGAGGTCGACCTGAGCTTGCTTGAGAGCGTTGTCCGGCGCAAGGTTACCTACAAACGCGGCCAACTTATCTTCAGGCCGGGTGATCGGTTCGATTTCATCTATGCGATCCGTAGCGGTTCGGTGAAGACTTCCGTGCAAACATCTGACGGACGCTTGCAGATCACCGGCTTTCATCTTGCGGGAGAGCTTCTGGGACTAAGCGCGCTCGATTCAAGGAGCTACAGTTGCGAAGCTCGGGCGTTGGAGACGACTTCCGCTTGCATGGTGGAAGCAGAACGGTTGGAAGAGCTGGCGCAAAAAATCCCCTCGATCCAGTATCAGATGCTGAGAATCATGAGTGGACACATTCGTCGGGACGAAGATCTCATATTACTGCTTGGAAAAAGAAGCGCCGAGGAGCGGCTGGCCGAGTATCTGCTTGGTCTGTCCAGGCGCTTCGCATCCCGAAATTACTCCCCGACCCAATTCCGCCTGAGCATGTCTCGTGGCGATATCGGTAACTATCTTGGTATTGCCGAAGAGACGGTCAGCCGTATTCTCTCTCGCTTCCAGAATGCCGGGCTGGTTGCCATCGACCGACGCCAGGTCCGTCTGATTGATCTAGGGCAACTGGAGGCGATGGCGTGTATCAACGCCGCCTGATCCACCTCGTCTGCCAAGCAGATCCAAGCCGGGGAGCTTGCGTACACTCGAGCGCAAAGGTTGACGTATGTCAGGGTTTCCGTGAGCTATCACGTCTTGCTTTGTATTAGGATAAAGACATCCTGTTATCTTTACATGGGTGGTATGTGGTTATGAAGGACTGGACTGGCGATCTCACCCATTTGTATGTCAATTAATAACTTTGATAATTCTCAAAGAATGATATCTGTTGCGATTGTTGCTTTTGACCTGAATCAATTAGGCAGGGATTATTTATAGGTATCCTTGCGGCCTATACGGGTGTCCTGCATGCCCGATACAATTCTGCATACTCTAAGTGAGGCCCTCCGTTTATGGATAACCAAGCGACATACAACTACAAGGTAGTGCGCCAGTTTGCCGTGATGACGGTGGTCTGGGGCATTGTCGGCATGCTGGTCGGGGTCATCATTGCCGCCCAGCTGGTGTGGCCCGATCTCAACGTGCACGAGTGGCTGAGCTACGGCCGATTGCGGCCGTTGCACACCAATGCCGTGATCTTTGCCTTTGGCGGGTGTGCGCTGTTTGCCACCAGCTACTACGTGGTGCAGCGCACCGGGCACACGCCGCTGTTTGCGCCGGGGCTGGCCGCCTTCACCTTCTGGGGCTGGCAGCTGGTCATCGTGTTGGCCGCCGTGACGTTGCCGCTGGGCATCACTTCCAGCAAGGAATACGCCGAGCTCGAATGGCCGATCGACATTCTCATCACCCTGGTGTGGGTGTCTTATGCCGTAGTCTTCTTCGGCACCATCATGAAGCGCAAGGTGCCGCACATCTATGTCGCCAACTGGTTCTACGGTGGTTTCATTCTGACGGTGGCGATCTTGCACCTGGTCAACAGCTGCGCGATTCCCGTGACGCTGACCAAGTCCTACTCCTGCTATGCCGGGGTGCAGGACGCCATGATCCAGTGGTGGTACGGCCACAACGCGGTGGGTTTCTTCCTGACGGCCGGCTTCCTCGGCATGATGTACTACTTCGTGCCCAAGCAGGCCGGGCGCCCGGTGTACTCCTACCGCCTCTCGGTGGTGCACTTCTGGGCCCTGATTTTTACCTACATGTGGGCCGGCCCGCACCACCTGCACTACACCGCGCTGCCTGACTGGGCCCAGTCGGTCGGCATGGTCTTCTCGCTGATCCTGCTGGCGCCTTCCTGGGGCGGCATGATCAACGGCATCATGACCATGTCGGGCGCCTGGCACAAGCTGCGCGACGATCCGATCCTGAAGTTCCTCATCACCAGCCTGTCGTTCTACGGCATGAGCACCTTCGAGGGTCCGATGATGTCCATCAAGACGGTCAATGCGCTGTCGCACTACACCGACTGGACGGTCGGCCACGTGCATAGCGGTGCGCTCGGCTGGGTGGCCTTCATCTCCATTGGGTCGATCTACTATCTGATCCCGCGCCTGTTCGGCCGCGAGCAGATGTACAGCGTGAAACTGATGACGGTGCATTTCTGGATCGCCACCATCGGCGTCGTCCTCTACATCGCCGCCATGTGGATCGCCGGCGTCATGCAGGGTCTCATGTGGCGTGCCACCAACCCGGACGGCACGCTCACCTACGCCTTCGTCGAGAGCGTCAAGTCCACCTATCCCTTCTGGACCATCCGTTTCCTGGGCGGGCTCATGTTCCTCGTCGGCATGCTGCTGATGGCCTGGAACGTCTGGAAGACCGTGGCCGGGCAGAAGCCCTACGACGCGCCGGTGCTGGCCCCTGCCGGCAGCCACGCTTGATAGGGAGGAAAGACAATCATGAAACTGACTCACGATTTCATCGAACGCAACATCGGCTGGATGATTGGCCTGACGATCCTCGTCGTCAGCGTCGGCGGCCTGGTCGAGATCGTCCCGCTGTTCTTCCAGAAATCCACCACCCAGCCGGTGGCGGGCCTGAAACCCTACGATGCGGTGCAACTGACCGGGCGCGACATCTACATCCGCGAAGGCTGCTACAACTGCCACTCGCAGATGATCCGTCCCTTCCGCGCCGAGACCGAGCGCTACGGCCACTATTCGGTGGCCGGCGAGTTCGTCTATGACCATCCGTTCCAGTGGGGTTCCAAGCGCACCGGCCCGGACCTGCATCGCGTCGGCGGCCGCTACTCGGATGAATGGCATCGTGCCCACCTCAACAATCCGCGCGACGTGGTGCCAGAGTCGAACATGCCGCCCTATGCCTTCCTAGAGCGCCCGGCCAAGTCTGACGACATCGAGGCCAAGATGCGCGCCCTGCGCATGGTCGGCGTGCCCTACCAGGACGAGGAGATCGCCGGGGCGAAGAAGATGCTCGAAGGCAAGACCGAGATGGACGCCCTGATCGCCTACCTGCAGGGCCTGGGCACGGCCTTGAAGCAGACGAGGTAAGCCATGGACATCAACGACATCCGTTCGATTCTCACCGTGCTGGCCTTCGCCACCTTCATGGGTATCGTGGTCTGGGCCTATAGCAGGCGGCGCCGTGCAGCCTTCGATGAGGCCGCCAACTTGCCCTTTACGGAAGATGAACTGCCGGGCGCAGCCCGCCAGCGCAAGGAAGGAAAAGCATCATGAGCGATTTCGTGAACGGTTTCTGGAGCGTCTACGTGGCGCTCATCACCCTGGTCAGCGTCATCGGTTGCGGCGTGTTCCTGTGGATGCAGAGCAAGGCCAAGGCGACTGCCGCCCAGGCCGGGCAGGTGCAGACCATGGGTCACGTCTGGGACGAGAATCTGGAGGAGTACAACAACCCGCTACCGCGCTGGTGGAGTTGGTTGTTCTACATCACCATTCTCTTTGCCCTGGGCTATCTGGCCGTCTATCCGGGCCTGGGCAGCTACAAGGGTGCCTTCGGTTGGACCTCGAAAGGCGAGTACGAGGGAGAGATGCGGCAGGCCGAGGCGAAGTACGCCCCGATCTTCGCCAAGTTCGTCCAGCAGGACGTCAAGGCGGTGGCCGCCGACCCGGAGGCAAGGCAGATGGGCGAACGCCTCTTCCTCACCTATTGCGCGCAGTGCCACGGCTCGGATGCGCGCGGCGCCAAGGGTTTCCCCAACCTGGCCGACAAGGACTGGCAGTGGGGCGGCGAGCCTGAACAGATCAAGGCCTCCATTCTGGAAGGCCGCCAGGGGGTCATGCCCCCGCATGCCCAACTCGGCGCGGAAACCGTCAAGGACCTGGCCCATTATGTACGTTCACTCTCTCCCGACAAGTTGGCCTACGACGCTGCCAGAGCCATGCGTGGCAAGGAGGCCTTCGGTACGGCCGGCTGTGCGGGCTGCCACGGGCCCGACGCCAAGGGTATGGCGGCGGTGGGCGCGCCCAACCTGACCGACTCGATCTGGCTCTATGGTTCCACGGAAAGCGTTCTCATCGAGACCATCGGCAAGGGCCGTTCCAACAAGATGCCCGCGCACAAGGAGTTCCTCGGCGAAGCCAAATCCCACCTGCTCGCCGCCTACGTCTTCGGGTTATCGCAGGGCGGAACCGAAAAGAAGTAAAGCGGTCACAATAATGACCCCGGAAGCACCGCTTCCGGGGCATTCTTTTCCCCAACATCGAACGGAGTCATGGCGCAGACCGCCCCCCAGCCGGAGAAAGCCGCAGCCAAGGTCATTCCGATCCAGGAATCGTCCCTCTACGAGTCGCACAAGAAGATCTATGCGCGTAGCGTAACGGGGGTCTTCGCCAACTGGCGCTGGGCGCTGGTCTGGATTACGCAGGCACTCTATTACGGGCTGTGCTGGCTGGAGTGGAACGGCCGCCAGGCCGTGCTGTTCGACATCGTCGAGCGCAAGTTCTACGTCTTCGGCCTGGTGTTCTGGCCGCAGGACGTGTTCTACCTTGCCATCCTGCTGATCATCTCGGCGCTGGCGCTGTTCCTGTTCACCGCCGTGGCCGGGCGGCTGTTCTGCGGCTACGCCTGCCCGCAGACCGTCTACACCGAGGTCTTCATGTGGGTCGAGAAGCTCATCGAGGGCGACCGCGCCACGCGCATGAAATTCGACGCCGCACCGATGAGCGCGGGAAAGCTCACCCGCAAGACGGCCAAGCATGCCGCCTGGGTGGTGATCGCCTTGTGGACGGGCTTCACCTTCGTCGGCTACTTCTCGCCGATCAAGACCCTGGCCGGATCGGTGATGGGCTGGCAGCTTGGCCCCTGGGAAACCTTCTGGATATTCTTCTACGGCTTTGCCACCTGGGGCAATGCCGGCTTTATGCGCGAGCAGGTTTGCAAGTACATGTGCCCCTACGCGCGTTTCCAGGGCGTTATGTTCGATCCCGACACCCTCATCGTCACCTACGATGCCGAACGCGGCGAGCCCCGCGGCGCGCGCTCGAAGAAGCTCGATTACAAGGCGGCGGGGAAGGGCGACTGCGTCGATTGCGGCATCTGCGTGCAGGTCTGTCCGACCGGCATCGACATTCGCGAGGGCCTGCAATATGAATGCATCGGCTGCTCCGCCTGCATCGACGCCTGCGACCAGGTGATGGACAAGATGAGCTACCCGCGCGGATTGATCCGCTATTCCACCGAGCACGCCATTGCCGAGCATTGGGGCCGCAAGCAGATCATCACCCATATTTTGCGGCCGCGTACGCTGCTCTATGGGGCCATTCTTTCCGCCATCGTCATCGCCGCTGCCGTGGGACTGACTTTGCGACAGCCGCTCAAGGTGGATGTCATCCGCGACCGCGCCACGCTGACCCGCGAGGTCGAGGGCGGCCTGATCGAGAATGTCTACCGCCTGCAGATCATGAACCTGGCCGAGGAGCCGCGTCGCTTCGCTCTGTCTGTTACCGGCCTCAAGGGCCTGCAAATCGACACCGATCCCATCGTCGAGATTCCGGCTGCCGCCACCCAGGCCGTTTCCGTGCGCGTTCGAGCCGAAGCGGACGCCGGCAAGCGCGGCTCCAACCGCATCCATTTCGAGATCCGCGCCCTGAATCACGACGAGATCTTCGTGCGTGAAAAGGCGAGCTTCCTGCTGCCATGAGCCCCATTTCCCGCGACAGTCTTCCCTGGTATCGCCACCGCTGGCCGTGGATTCTCATGGCCGGGCCGGGGCTGGTTGTGGTCGCCGGCATCGTCACCGCCTGGATTGCCGCGGTTACCAACGACGGGCTGGTGGCCGACGATTATTACAAGCAGGGTTTGGCGGTCAATCAAAAACTGGCGCGCAACGATGCGGCCGCCAAGATGCAACTCGAAGCACGATTGCGCCTTGCCGCGGGCCGGATCGAATTGCGCATGATCTCGCGCGCCGACACCCTGTTGCCAGCGCGCGTTCGGGTTACCTTGGCCCATCCGACGCGCGGCGGGGAAGACCAGAGTCTCGTTCTGCCGGGCGAGAAGGGGCAACTACTCGGGGCAGATGGCTGCGCTTGGCCCGGGTCGCTGGCATGTGGCGATCGAGGACGAGGCCGGTACCTGGCGCCTTGCGGGCAGTGTGCAGTTGCCGGACGCACCCGAAACCCTGCTGTTGGCAGCCGGGAAAAAATAATGACAAAAATATATCGATAAAACGATTGGCAAGCGGAGAGAGACATGCAAAAACTGATCTGGATCTTGTGGCCGTCCTTTGTCGTGGCGGGCATAGCGGAGGCAGTGTTTTTCACCCTGATCGATCCGCAGGAGTTGTATCTGTTCGGCGAACCGGCGAACTTTTCGCGGATTGCGACTTACTCCATCGGTTTCTTCGCTTTCTGGGCCCTGTGTGCGGCTTCCAGCATGTTTACCTGCTTCATCCAGCGCTCCTCGAGCGAGATCAATAGCTGCCCCCTGCCGAAACGCGAACGTCCCAGGGACTGCCCCAAGGCTGAAGAAGAGTAGTACCCCAGAAGCAAAGGCGGGCACTAGTGCTTCTCTGCCTGTCCCAAGGTAGAATCTGCGCTCGTCCGCACGCCCCAGATTCCGGCACGCAGACGATACAAAAATAACGACGGCAGCGCCGGGCGGGCTGCCGAAAACCTCCGCGAAGGCGAGGTCATGGCGGGTACGGACGAGTACGATGTGCTGATTGTCGGGCTGGGCCCGGCCGGCGCCGCGGCTGCAACGGCAGCGGCGAAGGCGGGTGCTCGCGTACTGGCCGTCGAGCGGCGCCAATCCCTTGGCGGGGTGGCCAACTGCCCGGAGTTCATCCCTATTCCCCTGGGGCTGCATGCCCGTGCCGATCATGTGGTGATACAGAGCATCGTGGGTGCGCACACCCACCATGATGACGGCGCCCGCGCGGACAGCCTCTTGCCGGGGTGCGTCGTCAGCCGTGATGCCTTCGACCGCGCGTTGATCGATTTCTCCCGTGCCGCAGGCGCCGAGGTGCGCCACGACATCGTTTTTTCCGGAATGGATGCCGATCACAGCGAAGCGACGCTGAATCAGAATGGACGCTCGCGCATCGTGCATTATCGCGCCCTGGTGGCGGCCGACGGCCATGCCTCGTCTGTGGCGCGCCTGCTCGGGCTGCCCGCCCTGAAGAAAATGTTTACCCGGCGCTATCGCGTTGCGCTGCATGCCCCTCAGGATGCGGTCGATTTTTGGTTATCCCGGCGCTATCCGGGCGGGTATGGCTGGCTGATCCCGGCCGGCAAGGATGCCGTCCTCGGCACGGGCATGGAAGAGCAGGTTGCTCATGAGGCGCTGGACGATTTGCATCGTCAGCTTGCCGGGGCCGGGCGGGTGGGGGACAGAATCCTCGGCCAGTCAGCTGGGGCCGTGCCGGTAAGCGGCATGCGTGCCAAACTTGCCCTGGGCAATATCCTGTTCGCCGGCGACGCAGCCGGACTTGCCCATCCCCTGACAGGTGCTGGCATCCATCCTGCCGTGGTATCGGGCGAAGCGGCGGGCAAAGCCGCTGCGGAATGGGCGACCGGGCATCTCGGCGCAATTCCAACCTACGAAGCGAAAATGCGCGGTCAGTTCGGCGAGGTCTTGGCACGTGCGGTCAGGCACCGCGAGCCGCTGGAATGTCCGTTCGGTGCCGAGCACAACGGCCCCGACCCGGAAGCCAGGGGCTGGCATGTCGTGCGTGGCGCCTTCGAGCAGTAGATCAGGTAGTCGAGTGCGATGGTCCGACGCCGATAGGCGGCGGGGCAAGATTGACGATGCGCGAGAAGAGCGAGCGGAATTCCTGGTCCGGCTCGGCGCCGAAGCGTGGATCACCGTTCGTGCCGAAGGCCTGCGCGATCTCGACCCAGTCCTCCGGCAGCAGGTGCTGCTTGGCGAGTGGGAGGATGACATTCTCTTCCAGCGCCATGTGCACCGCGAGCTCGTCCGCGAACGTTTCCGCCGCCGCCATGAAGGCCTCGCGACCGCCGGGCGCCCCGGCCTCGTAGCGCCCCAGCGTCATTTCCAGCGCCTTCACATGCTCGGCGCCGGCGCGGTGTTGTTCCTCGAGTTCCAGGATCGCCTTGTCCGCCTCGCGCGTGCGCATCTTCAGCCGGCGGAACAGATAGGCCTCCTCCTTCGGGTGGTGCAATTTCTGCGGGAAGGTGTCGATGTAGTAGAGCATTGCCCACAGCAGCTTGCTGTCGGGTTCGCTGCCCTTGTCGCGCATTTCACGGACGATGAAGCGCAGGCCGTGCGTGACGGCGGCGAGCGAGCGGTGCTCGTCCAGTATGATGGTGAGCGCGGTATTGAGCACGGGTGCCCGTCCTTGGGTCTGGGGTATGCGAAGCGGGGGTCTATCGGTAAACCAGCACGGGGACCTTGGAATGCGTCAGCACCTTTTGCGTCTCCGAGCCGAGCAGCAAGCCGGACAGGCCGCGACGTCCGTGCGAGGCCATGAAGATGAGGTCGCACCCGCCACTCGTTGCGGCGGCGATGATCGCTTCGTAGGGCACGTCGCTGGTACTGGAGGCGACGGTGGAGGTGACGCTGGCGGCCGTGGCCAGGTTCTGCGCTGCGGCGAGGATTTCCGCCGCCTGCTTGTCCGCCATCGCGGCGAACTTCTCCGGCGTGGTCGGGTCGATCAGGGCGCCTTCCCCATAGAACGCCACGGGGTAGTCCGGCTTGGAGTAGAAAAAAGTGATTTTCCCCCCGGTTTCACGTGCGAAGTCCACCGCTTTCTTGACCGTGTCGGTGGATAGCGCCGAGCCGTCCGTTGGTACGAGGATATGCTTGAACATGCTGTTCTCCTGTGCGATTGACTCATTATAGAAAGCACAACCCAATAGCGATTGATGCAGATCAAGCATGATACCGCCGATACCGGTTCAGAATAAAACATGCGAATCACATTTCATGGCGCCGCTGGCGAAGTCACCGGCTCCTGCTTCCTGATCGAGACCGATGAGGTGCGCTTTCTGGTCGACTGCGGCCTGTTCCAGGGTGGACGCGATGCCTGGCCGAAGAACCTGGATGCGCTCTCATTCGATCTGCGCAGCCTGGATTTCATCCTGCTCACCCATGCCCACCTCGACCATTCCGGCCTGCTGCCGCGCGCCGTGGCATTGGGGTTTCGCGGACCGGTTCATGCCACTGCGGCGACGGCGGACCTGCTCGGCGTGATGCTGCTCGATTCGGCCCACATCCAGGAGAAGGAGGCAGAATGGGAGGCCAAGCGTTCGCATGGCAAGCGCGGCCGCCGCCAGCCGCGCCCGCCGCTGTACAGCGTGGCCCAGGCGCAGGCCTGCCTGAAGCAGATCCGCCGCGCGGAGTACGATCAGGCTTTCCAGCCGCATGCCGCCGTCAAGGTGTGCCTGCGCGACGCCGGCCATATCCTCGGCTCGGCCATCGCCGAGGTCTGGGTAGAGCAAGCAGGGCGCACGCGCAAGCTGGTGTTTTCCGGCGACCTCGGCATGCCCGATCGCCCCGTGCTGTGCGATCCGCAACCGATCGAGGCGGCGGATGTGGTTTTCGTAGAATCAACCTACGGCAACCGGCTGCACAAGCCTTTCGAGGCGACCGAGGACGAGTTGGTCGGCGCCATCGAGCGCACCCTTCACGGCAAGCGCGGCAATGTCATCATGCCGGCCTTTTCCGTCGGCCGCACGCAGGAAGTGATTTTCGTCCTGACCGACCTGGCGCGGCGCGGCCGCCTTAAGAACCTGCAGGTGGTGGTCGACTCGCCGATGTCGATGGCGGCGACCGAGATCACCCTGAAGCACACGGACCTGCTCGACCAGCACACGCGTGACCTCATCGCCTGGCAGCGCGCCCATCCGGAAGCTGTGAACGTCCGCTTCGTGCAGGACGTCGAGGAGTCGATTGCGCTGAACCAGGTGCGCGGCGGACTGGTCATCATCTCCGCCAGCGGCATGTGCGATGCCGGGCGCATCAAGTACCATCTGCTGCACAACCTGGGGCGGCGCGAATGCGCGGTCATCATCACCGGCTTCCAGGCGGCCGGCACGCAGGGGCGCCGCCTGGTCGAGGGCGCGAAATCCCTCAGCCTGTTCGGCCAAAGCGTGCCGGTGCGCGCCGCCATCCATACCATCGGCGGCCTCTCGGCCCACGCCGACCAGGCGGGTTTGCTCGGCTGGCTGGGCCATTTCCGCCAGCCGCCGCGGCATGCCTTCATCGTGCATGGCGAGGCGGAAACCGCGCGCATCTTTGCCGCCGAGGTGGAGCAGCGCCTGAACTGGAAGAACGTGAAAGTGCCGCAGATGGGTGAGACGGTCGAAATACCTTGAGGAAATAGCGATGCCCAGACAGAAAGAGAACCACAACGCGCCCATCGTCGCCAGCCCCACCGCGACGCTGAAGGCCCTGCATGATGTCGCCGAGGCCGGCGTCGATCCCCTCGGCATCGCGGCGCCGCTCGGCCACGCCCAGATCGCCTGGATGACGCACCCGCTGGAGCTGGCCGAACTCGGTGCCAGGCTCTCTGGCGACCTGATGGCTTTTACCTGGCACGCCTGGAATCGATCGCTCGGCCTGCCCAGTCCGGACCCGATTCAGCCGCACGACGACGACACACGCTTCGCCGACCCGGTATGGAAGGATTCGGCCACCTGGGACATCGTCAAGGAGTGGTATCTGCTGCTCACCCACAACGTGCAGGACGCGCTCTACGACACGCCGGCGCTCTCCGGCAAGGAGCGCCGGCGCGCCGCCTTCTGGTGGCGCAAATGGCTCAATGCCATGGCGCCGACGAACTTCCTGCTCACCAATCCGATCGCCATGGCCAAGGCCGCCGAGACCAACGGCGAGAGCCTGGTGCGCGGCATGCACATCTTCCTCGAGGACCTGCGCGCCGGCAATGTGCGCATGACGCGACCGGAGGATTTCACCGTCGGCAAGAACCTGGCGACGACGCCAGGCGCGGTGGTGTTCCGCAACCGCCTGCTGGAAGTCATCCACTACGCGCCGACGACGCCGCAGGTGCACGCCATGCCCATCGTCATCGTCACGCCGTGGATCAACAAGTTCTACATCCTCGATCTCAACCCGAAGAAGAGCCTGGTGAAGTACCTGCGCGACCAGGGCTTCTCGGTCTTCATCACGAGCTGGAAGAACCCGACGCCGGAGATGCGCGACGTCACCTTCGAGGACTACATCATCGAAGGCGTCGGCGAGGCCATCGAGGCGGCGCGCGGCTTCACCGGCCAGAAACAGGTGCATGCCGTTGGCTACTGCATTGGCGGCACGGCACTGTCGACCTGGATGGCCTGGGCCAACCGCAAGTACGGCGAGCCGGAGAAGGTCCCGGTCGCCCACTGGACATTGCTGACGACGCTGGTGGATTTCCACAAGCCGGGCGACATTGAGGTCTTCATCGACGAGGGCAGCGTGCGCTGGCTGACCCAGGCCATGCAGCAGAAGGGCTTCCTCGACGGCAAGGAGATGGCCTCGGCCTTCCGCCTGCTGCGCTCGAACAGCCTGATCTGGCAGTACGTCGTGCACGGCTACCTCTACGGCGAGGCGCCGCCGCCCTTCGACGTGCTCTACTGGAACATGGACGCCACGCGCATGCCCTATGCGATGCACGAGTGGTACCTGCGCGAGCTGTACCTGCACAACAACCTCATGAAAGGCGACGCGCTGACCCTCGGCGGCCAGCCCATCGACCTCGGCCGCATCCGCCAGCCGCTGTATGCCGTCTCCGCCGAGGACGACCACATCGCGCCCTGGCAGCAGTGCTTCCGCATCTGCAACCACGTGCCGGCCGAGAAGCGCTTCGCGCTGTCGTCCTCGGGCCACATCCTCGGCATCGTCAATCCACCGGTGAAGCCGCCCAAGCGCAGCTACCGGGTGGGCGTCGCCCACCGCCGCGACCGCGTCGAGCAATGGCTGGAGCGTGTCGAGGAGCATCAAGGCACCTGGTGGGAGGACTGGATGGCCTGGCTCAAGCCGCAAGCGGGCGAACTCGTCGTTGCCTATCCCGCGGAAACGAAGAAACATCCGAAGCTCGCCGATGCGCCCGGAACCTATGTGCTGGAGACCTGAAAAATCCGCCAGGCCGCCGTCCTACGGCGGCTGACTTTCGGCCACGCCGAATTGCCTTCGTGATACGTCATGCCGCCCCCCTCTTATCAAGAGGGTTTATCCCTGCATCCATTCTTGACAACCGTCAAGGCCCAACGCCCTGCCGAACAAGGAGAATCGTCCTTCAGGCAAGATATTAGGAGACAGACGAATGAGCGGCATCACCAGCGCCCTGCAACACCATCACAAGCTGTGCGACGAGGACTTCGCCGGGGCGGAAGAAGCCGCCCACAAAGGCGACTGGGCGGCCTGCGCAGCGACGTACGGCAAGTTCCGCACCGAGATGCTGGCGCATTTCAGCGTCGAGGAGGAAGTGCTGTTCCCGGCCTTCGAGCAGCGCACCGGCATGGTCGGCGGCCCGACCCAGGTCATGCGTTCCGAGCACGTGCAGATGCGCGACCTGCTGCGGCAGATGGACGAGGCCCTGGCGCAGAAGAACGCCGACGGCTTCGGCGGCGCGGCGGAAACCCTCCTCATCATGATGCAGCAGCACAACATGAAGGAGGAGAACATCCTCTACCCGATGTGCGACCAGGCGCTTGGCCAGGACGGTGACCTGCAGTCCCGCATCGCGTCCGGCCTGACCGTTTAATCGGATACCGCATGAGCGAGGAAAGGGTAATCGACGGCAGGGGGCTGATGCCCCCGGAACCGATGGAGCTGACGCTCACCGCCCTGGATACGCTGCCGGACGGGGAGGAACTGCTGCTGTTGCTCTACGTCGAACCGCACCCCCTGTACGGCATCCTCAAGCAGAACGGCTACACGCACCGCTCGCAATCCCGCCCAGACGGCACGGTCGAGATCCACATCAAGAAAGCCTGAGATGCAGCCGGGCCTGTCCTTCGAACAGGCACCGCCCATCTCGGTGCCCTTCCGCTTCTTTCTTACGGCGCCGCTGTTCGGCATGGCGGCGGGCCTGCTCCTGCTCTGGCAGGGGCCGGAGGCATTCACCTCGCGCTGGACATCGGTGGCGCTGGCGCTGACGCATCTGCTCGCCGTCGGCTTCATGCTGCAGGCGATGTGCGGCGCCCTGCTGCAGATGCTGCCGGTGGCGGCGGGGGCCAACATCTGGCAACCGCGCCGCGTCACGCATCTGACGCATGCCGGCCTGACCATCGGCACGCTGCTCCTGGTGGCCGGCTTTCTCAGCGAAACGGCGCTGCTGTTCCGCATCGCCGTGCCCTTCATGACGATCTCCCTCGGCGCCTTTGCGCTGATCGTGCTCATTGCGCTATTCCGCACGCCGGCGCAGGGGCCGACCATCATTTCCCTGCGCATCGCCGTGTTCGGGCTGGTGGTGACCATCGCGCTGGGCGCGACGCTGGCCTCCGCTTTCGGCTGGCAGCTGGCGCTGCCGCTCACCGAAATCACCCACGTCCATGCGGCCTGGGGACTGGGCGGCTGGAGCATGCTGCTGGTGGCCGGCGTGGCGTACCTGGTGGTGCCGATGTTCCAGCTGACACCGCCTTATCCCGCCTGGTTCACGCGCAGCTTTTCGATCACCTTGTTCTTCCTGCTCGCGGCCTGGTCGCTGACCTGGCTGCCGTTGCAGCGGCCGGATGGTCTGCAAGTGGCCCTGGCGTGCGCGGCCGCGCTGCTCGCCATGGTGTTCGCCGCCGTGACGCTGCGCCTGCAGGGGCAGCGCCGGCGCAAGGTGACCGACCCGACCCTGCTGTTCTGGCGCGTGGCGATGGCCGCCCTGGTGGTGGCCGCGGCAGCCGTCGTGCTGCAACAGCTCAATCCGGGCGCGGAAGACTATGCCGGCGTGCCTTTCCTGCTCGGCGTGCTGCTCATGGTGGGCGTGTTCATGCCGGTCATCAGCGGCATGCTTTACAAGATCATGCCCTTCCTCAACTGGATGCACCTGCAGAAGATCGGCCGGCCCGGCCTGGTGGTGCCGAACATGCGCCAGATGATTGCGGAGCCGCGCATGATGATGCAATTCAGGCTGCACCTCGCGGCGCTGGTCCTGCTGCTGGGGGCGGTGCCGCTGCCGTGGCTGGTCTATCCCGGCGCAGTGGCGCTGATTGCTTCCTGCATCTGGCTGGAGTGGAACCTGATCGTCGCGACGCGCAACTTCGCCCGCTTCAGCCGTGAGCTGGAAGAACGCCTGGCGAAGGAACAGGAAGGCTGATCTGCGCTACCGGAAAAACGCTGGCGTTAGGGTTCGTATTCGCGCAGCCGCTTCACGCCGTGTACCGTGACATGCTTGCCATGCACGGTGATCAGCTTGGCGGCGGCCAGGTCGTGGAAAATCCGTGACAGGGTTTCCGGCGTCAGGTTGAGGCGCGAGGCGATGACCTGCTTGCTGGTGGGCAGGTCGATCTCGGCATCGCCGGATTCGTCATCGCCGCCGCCGCTGCGCTGCAGGAGGAAGCCGATGACGCGCTGCGTGCTGGAGCGCAGCGAGTAGGATTCGACGTCGCGT
This sequence comes from Betaproteobacteria bacterium, assembly GCA_016703785.1. Taxonomy (GTDB): domain Bacteria; phylum Pseudomonadota; class Gammaproteobacteria; order Burkholderiales; family Rhodocyclaceae; genus Desulfobacillus. The sequence goes on along the minus strand of JADJBM010000008.1, from coordinate 77,973 downwards.
ATCAGGCCATGCAGGCGCAGCGCCAGTCCGGCGAGCATGCGGCGGGCGAAGGAGGCATCCGTTTCGAGCATGTCGAACACGGCCTGGCGGGCGATGTGCAGCAGCAGCGAGTCGGCGAGCGACTCGGCGAAGACGGGGTAGGGGCGATCCATGAACATCACGGCCTCGCCGAAACTTTGCTGCGGCCCGAGAATCTCGACCACCTTCTCGTTGCCGGCGGCCGAAGGGAAGGCGAGTTTCATCTGGCCATAAACGATGGCGTAGAAACCCCGGGGGGAATCGCCTTTTTGAAACAGCATCTCGCCCTTTTGCAGGCGCTTCTCTCGCGTTTGCGAGGCGAGATGTTCGATCTGTTCCTGGCTGAGTTCCTGGAACAGGGAAATTCTGCGGAGTATCTGAGCGATGTCGAGCTTGTCGTTGTGCATTGAGCGGCCTTTACCGGCCCTGACGGGGACGCGGCGCAGGAAACATAACATGGAATTCCCATGCCGGGCGAGTGGAGGCGGTCAAAAGTGACTATTGCCCGCGCACCGGCTTTCTTTCACGCACCGCACCGCGTCATGTTCCTCGCCGGGGCGACACAGGGCCTGCTGACCATGCTGTGGTGGGCTTTCGATCTGGCGGCGCGCCATGCGCAATTGCTTGCCGTGGCGTCCTGGCCGCTGCCCGCGCCGTGGATTCACGCGCTGCTGATGACTTTCGGCTTCTTCCCGTTCTTCATTTTCGGTTTCGTCATGACGGCAGGGCCGCGTTGGCAGGCCGCGGCGCCGGTGGGGGAGATGTCCTATCTCAGCGCCTTCGCACTGATGGGCGCCGGCTGGATGGGCTTCTATGCGGCGCTATTGATGCCGCGACTGCTGCTGCTCGCGCTGGGGCTGGTGCTGGCGGGTTGGTGCGCTGCGCTGCCCGCGCTGTGGCGCGTGGCGCGCACGCCGAGCAACGAGCAGACCCACATCCTCGCCGTGGTGGGCGGACTGACTTTTGGAGCCGTCCTGCTCGCGGCGTTTCTCGGCTTCGCCGGCGGCGGGCCGGCCTGGCTGGCAGACATCGCAGTGAAGGGCGGCGTGTGGTTCTTCCTGCTGCCGGTCTTCACGGCGCTGTGCCATCGCATGATTCCCTTTTTCTCCAGCGCCGTGCTGCCGAACTACCGCGTCGTTCGACCTTTGTGGGCGCTGCATGCGCTGCTGGCCTGCTATGTCGTCCATGGCGCGCTTGTGCTGTCCGGCCTGCCGCATTGGACCTGGCTCGTCGACCTGCCCGCCGCGATGATGGCGCTGGGGTTGTCCGTGGCCTGGCAGTTGCCGAGGAGCCTCGCCGTTCGCCTGCTGGCCGTGCTGCATGTTGCCTTTTCCTGGCTCGGCCTCTCGCTCGGCCTGCATGCGGCGCACAGCCTGCTGTTGTTCTTCGAGGCGGGATCCCTGGGACTGGCGCCCCTGCATGCGCTGACGCTCGGCTTCTTCGCCTCGGCCGTGATTGGTATGGTCACCCGCGTCACCCTCGGGCATTCCGGCCGTGCCTTGAACGCCGACTCGGCCACCTGGTTGATTTTCTGGGGCATGCAGGGCGTGGCGGTGGTGCGCCTCGCAGCGGAGTTTGTCCAGATGTCCGGCGCGGCGAACCTCTCATTCCTCGCCGCGCTCGGCTGGCTCGCCCTGTTTGGCGTCTGGTATGCCAAGTTTGCGCCGATCTATGTCAAGCCTCGCCCCGACGGCCGTCCGGGATAACATCTCGGGATCATGACGACCTATCTGCTGCTCAAGCATCTCCACGTCACCTGCGTGGTGATTTCGATCTCCGGTTTCTTTTTGCGCGGGGTCTGGATGCTGAGGGATTCTCCCCTGCTCGACCGGCTCTGGGTGAAGGTGGTGCCGCACGTGAACGACACCCTCCTGCTGGCCGGCGCCATCGGCCTGTCCGTCGTGCAGCAGCAATATCCCTTCGTGCACGGCTGGGTGACGGCGAAGGTGCTGGGCCTGCTGGGCTACATCGGCTTCGGCATGTTCGCACTGCGGCGCGGCAGCAGCAAAACGGTGCGGGCGGGCTGCTGGCTGGCCTCGCTGGCCAGCTTCGCCTACATTGTCTCGGTGGCGCTGACGAAGAATCCGGCCGGATTCTTCGTCTGATGCTTATCTCGGCTGGTGGTTGAGCAGCCGCTTCAGGCCGTCGCCGTCGATGATGCGGATATGCTTCTGCTGCACCGTGATCAGCCCTTCCTCCTGGAAGCGCGAGAAGGCACGGCTGACGGTTTCGAGCTTCAGGCCCAGATAACTGCCGATCTCCTCGCGCGTCATGCGCAGGTGGAATTCCGCCGCAGAGTAGCCGCGCGTGGTGAAGCGCTGCGACATGTTGAGGAGGAAAGCGGCCAGGCGCTCCTCGGCGCGCATGGTGCCGAGCAGCATCATCAGGCCCTGGTCGCGCACCAGCTCGCGGCTCATCACCTTGTGGAAATTGTGCTGCAGCGTCTGGATCTCGCGCGAGAGGTGCTCCAGCTGGGCAAAGGGAATGATGCACACCTCGCTGTCCTCGAGCGCGACGGCGTTGCAGGAATGCGCCTCGGTGCCGATGCCATCCATGCCGAGGATCTCCCCGGCCATCTGGAAGCCGGTGACCTGGTCGCGGCCGTCCTCGAGCAGGATGTCGGTCTTGAAGAAGCCGGTGCGAATGGCGTAGAGGGCCTCGAAGGGGTCGCCGACGCGATACAGGCTCTGCTGGCGCTTGAGCTTGCGGCGGGAGCCGACGAGGTTGTCGAGCTTGTGCAGCTCTTCCTTGCTCAAGCCTTCGGAGAGACACAGTTCATGCAGGCTGCATTGGGAACAGGCCGCCTTGATGGTGACCAGGCTGATGGGAAGAGCAGACTTGTTGGGCAATTCCGGCTCGCTTTCTCTCTCTGTTGGTTTGTCGCTTTGATCCATGTCAATACGATATACAGGGCGATGCGGCATCTTTACCCATCGTCCCGCAGTACTGTTGCAGCACTACATGAACGCGACTTATCAGGATTTAATTTTCGATCCGCAGCTCATCCGCCGGTTCGACGTGAACGGACCCCGTTACACCTCGTACCCGACGGCCGACCGCTTCGTCGAAGCCTTCGATGCCGACGCCTACCGGCTATGGCTGGGCAAACGCACGGTCGGGGGAATCAGCAGGCCGCTTTCATTATACGTACACATCCCCTTCTGTAACACCATCTGCTACTACTGCGCCTGCAACAAGATCATCACCAAGGACCACGGCCGTTCCGCCAAGTACCTGAAATACCTTGACAAGGAAATGGCTTTGCAGGCGGGCTATCTCGAGGGCAGCCACGACGTGGTGCAACTGCACTGGGGCGGCGGCACGCCGACCTTCCTCTCGCACGACGAGATGCGGCAATTGATGGCCTCGACCCGCGAACATTTCCGCCTGCTGCCCAACGGCGAGTATTCCATCGAGGTCGACCCGCGCAAGGTCGATGAGGCGACGGTGGCGCTGCTCGGTGAACTGGGCTTCAACCGCATGAGCCTGGGCGTGCAGGACTTCGACCTCGCCGTGCAGGAGGCGGTCAACCGCGTGCAGACCATCGAGGAGACGGAAACCGTGCTGAATGCGGCGCGCGCCAACGGCTTCAAGTCGATCTCCGTCGATCTCATCTACGGTCTGCCCAAGCAGAACGTCATCAGCTTCAACCGTACGCTGGAGGAGGTTATTCGCCTCTCGCCCGACCGCCTGTCGATCTACAACTACGCGCACCTGCCCAGCCTGTTCAAGCCGCAGCGGCGCATCGCCGAGGCCGAGCTGCCGACGGCCGACGCCAAGCTGCAGATCCTGCAGCTGGCCATCCGCCGGCTGACCGAGGCCGGCTACGTGTATATCGGCATGGACCACTTCGCCAAGCCCGACGACGAACTCGCCGTGGCGCAGCGCCAGGGTCGGCTGCACCGCAATTTCCAGGGCTATTCGACGCACGCCGAGTGCGACATGATGTCCTTCGGCATCTCTTCCATCGGCATGGTCGGGCCGAGCTATTGCCAGAACGTGAAGACGATGGACGAGTACTACGACCGCCTCGATAACGGCGTGCTCCCGGTCTACCGCGGCATCGAGCTGACGCCGGACGACCTGCTGCGCCGCTCCATCATCCAGGCCCTGATGTGCCATTTCGAAGTCTCCATCGAGGGGCTGGAAGTGGCCCACCTGATCGACTTCAAGCGCTATTTCTCCGACGAGATTGCCGACCTGCGCGAAATGGAAAAGGGCGGCCTGCTCAAGCTCGACGACAAATGGATCAGCGTGCAGCCGCGCGGGCGCATGCTGGTGCGCGCCATCGCCATGGTGTTCGACCGTTACCTGCGCGCCGACCGTGCGCGGGCACGCTACTCGAAAGTCATTTAGAACTCCATCCCCTCTCCCCGCTTGCGGGGGAGAGGGTTAGGGTGAGGGGCAAACGGCCTGCCCACCCTCTCCCCGACCCTCTCCCGCTAGCGGGAGAGGGGGTACACCGAAACCCATGCCTGATTCCGGCTTCATCGCTGTCTTTCTCGTTGGCCTGCTTGGCGGCACGCACTGCGTCGGCATGTGCGGCGGCATCGTCGGCGCACTGACGGCGAACACGGCTGGCGGCAAGAGACAGTGGCCGTTGCATCTCGCCTACAACCTCGGCCGCATTTCCAGCTACGCGCTGGCGGGCGCGGTGCTGGGCGCCGTCGGCGGTGCCAGCCTGCTCTTCAACGACATCCTGCCAGTGCAGTTGTCCCTCTATGTGCTGGCCAATCTGATGCTGGTGGCACTGGGGCTTTACCTACTCGGCGTGACGCAGGGACTGATTTTCCTCGAACGCGCCGGGCAGAAAGTGTGGTCGCGCATCCAGCCGCTGACGCGGCGCTTCCTGCCGGTGACGAGCATCGGCCGCGCGCTGCCGCTGGGCATGCTGTGGGGCTTTCTGCCTTGCGGCATGGTCTATTCCGTGCTGACCACCGCGATGCTGACGGGCAATTCCCTGCGCGGCGCAGGGTTGATGCTGGCTTTCGGTCTGGGCACACTGCCGAACCTGCTGCTGGCCGGCCTGCTGCTGAAGCGGTTCCGCGACCTGGCCCAGGCGCGCGCCTTGCGGCTGGCGTCCGGCCTGCTGGTGATGGGCTTCGGCGTGTGGGGGTTGTTCAATGCCACGACCCTGGGCGGCCGCCTGTGGCAGGGTGTGGTGTGCGCGGTCTGAACTGTTCCCCGGGCGAGCACTCTCAAGAACCATGAACGACACGACAACACTTGCCAGCGCGGTCGACCTGCCCATCGAGGGCATGACCTGCGCCGCCTGTGCCGCGCGCATCGAAAAGCAGCTCAACAAGCTGCCCGGCGTTTCCGCGGCGGTAAATTTCGCCAGCGAGCGCGCCCACGTCGAATTCGACGCCGGCGCCGTGGGCACATCGCAACTTGTCGAGACCATCGAGAAGGCCGGCTTCAAGGTGCCGCCGCAATCGCTCGACCTGGCGATCTCCGGCATGACCTGCGCCGCCTGCGCCACGCGCATCGAGACGGTGCTGAACAAGCTGCCCGGCGTCGAGGCCAGCGTGAATTTCGCCAGCGAGAAAGCCAGCATCCGCTTCGCGCCGGGCCAGGCCGATGCGGCCGGCCTGATCGCCGCGGTGAGCCGCACCGGCTACGAGGCGCGCGAGTCGACCTCCGACAGCCGCGCCGCCGAAAAGGCGCGCAAGGCCGCCGCCTACGACGCCGAGCTGAAGCGCTTCTGGATTGCCGTGGCGCTGACGCTGCCGCTGGTGGCGCAGATGGGCGCCATGTTCACCGGCGAGCACCAGGACGTGCTGCCGCGCTGGCTGCAGTTCGCGCTGGCCACGCCGGTGCAGTTCTGGATCGGCTGGCGCTTCTATGTCGGCGCTTACCATGCCTTGCGCGGTGGCGCCGGCAACATGGATGTGCTGGTGGCGCTCGGCACTTCGATGGCCTGGGCCTTCAGCGCGGTGGTGACGGCGGCGGGCCTGCACCATCACCATGTTTATTTCGAAGCCTCCGCGGCGGTCATCACCCTGGTGCTGATGGGCAAGCTGCTCGAGGCGCGCGCCAAGGCCAAGACCTCGGCGGCGATCGAGGCGCTGATCCGCCTGCAGCCGCAGACGGCGCGCATCCTGCGCGACGGCGTGCTGGTCGAGGTGGCGGTGGACAGCCTGAATCCCGGCGACGTCTTCGTCGTGCGCCCGGGCGAGAGCGTGCCGGTCGACGGCGAGGTGGCCGAGGGCGCCTCCAGCGTGAACGAGGCCATGCTCACCGGTGAGAGCCTGCCCGTCGCCAAGTCCGCCGGCACCAAGGTGTATGCCGCGACGGTGAATGGCGAGGGCCTGCTCACCTGCCGCGCTACCGGCGTCGGCAGCCATACGCTGCTCGCCGGCATCATCCGCATGGTGGAGCAGGCACAGGGCTCGAAGGCGCCGGTGCAGCGCCTGGCCGACCGCATTTCCGCCATTTTTGTCCCGGTGGTGACGGCCATCGCGCTGGTCGCCTTTGCCGGCTGGTGGTTCTTCGCCGGCGATTTCACGGGCGCACTGGTGAATGCCGTCGCCGTGCTGGTGATCGCCTGTCCCTGCGCGCTCGGCCTGGCGACGCCGACGGCGATCATGGTCGGCACCGGGCGCGGCGCCGCGGCCGGCATCCTCGTGAAGAATGCCGAAGCACTGGAACTGGCGCAGAAGGTCGAGGTACTGGCGGTGGACAAGACCGGCACGCTGACGCAGGGCAAGCCGGTGGTGACCGACGTGCTGCCGGCCATGCCCCTCTCCCCCGGCCCCTCTCCCCAGAGGGGCGAGGGGAGCAATACCGCTCCCTCGCCCCGCTTGTGCCCGAAGGAAATCCCCGTGGGACGGGGAGAGGGCTGGGGAGAGGGGCAAGCTGAACTTCTCCGCGTGGCGGCGAGCCTGGAGCAGGGCGCCAGCCACCCGCTCGCTGAGGCCATCGTGTCGCACGCGAAGCAGATGAACGTCGCGCTAGAACAACCGACCGGCCTGCGCGCCGTGCCGGGCAAGGGCCTGCTGGCCACGCTGGATGGCAGCGAACATGCGCTCGGCTCGCCGGGCTTTCTCGCCGAGCAGGGCGTTGCGATCCCGGAGGCCTTGCTCGCACCCCTGGCGGGCGCCGGCAAGAGCATCGTCGGCGTGTCGCGGGGACTGACTTTGCTCGGCCTGCTTGGCGTCGCCGACCAATTGCGACCGACCTCGCGCGCGGCGGTGGCGCGGCTGAAGGCCCAGGGCGTCGAGGTGGTCATGCTCACCGGCGACAATGCGGCGACGGCGGCGGCCATCGCGCGCGAGGCAGGCATCGAACGCTACGAGGCGGAAGTGCTGCCGCAGGACAAGGCGGCAGCGCTGGAAAAATTGAGGGCGGGCGGACGCCGCGTCGGCATGGTCGGCGACGGCATCAACGATGCGCCGGCGCTGGCGGCGGCGGATGTCTCCTTCGCCATCGGCGGCGGCTCGGACGTGGCGCTGGAGGCGGCCGACGTGACGCTGATGAATAGCGACCTGCTGTCGGTGGCCGATGCCATCGACCTGTCGCGCGCCACTTTGTCGAAGATCCGCCAGAACCTGTTCTTCGCCTTCATCTACAATGTGCTCGGCATTCCGCTCGCCGCCTTCGGCATGCTCAATCCCGTCATTGCCGGCGCGGCGATGGCGATGAGTTCCGTCTCTGTGGTGAGCAATTCGCTGCTCTTGCGGCGCTGGAAGCCTGTCCGGAGAGAACCATGAAGCTGCACCATCTTGCCTTCGCCGTATTGTGGGGACTGACTTTCGTTGCGCAGGCGCAAACGACGCTCGGCGCCAACGAACCGCCGATCTTCGATGCGGCCCGGCTCGGCACCGCCGCAGAGACGGACAAGATCCTCAAGGCCACGCCGGCCATGCGCGACGCGCGCAACCAGCTCGGCGCCACGCCGCTGCACCTGGCGGCGACGAATTCGGACATCGGCCCGCTGAAGACGCTGCTGGCGGCGGGCGCCGACGTGATGGCGCGCGACAAGGACGACCTCACGCCGCTGCACATGGCCGCCTATGCCGACAAGTCAGAGCACGCACGGCTGCTGCTCGAAGCAGGCGCGGACATCGAGGCCAAGTCGGCGGGCGGGCGCACGCCGATGTCGCTGGCGCGCAAGTCGCGCGCCGACCAGACGGCGGGCGTCATGTCGCTGTGGGTACTGAAGGGCTGCAAGCCCGGCAAGCCCTGTTGATCCCCTCACCCCAGCCCTCTCCCCGCGTGCGGGGAGAGGGGAAGTTAGCTGCGAAAGGAACGAACATGGAAACCATCACCATTAACGTCGAAGGCATGTCCTGCGGCGGCTGCGTCAAGAGCGTGACCAACGTGCTCACAGCTTTGCCGGGCGTGGCGAAGGCGGATGTCTCGCTGGAGGACAAACAGGCGCGCGTCGAATATGAAGCGGGCCGTGTCAGCATCGACGACATGAAGCGCGTCATCGTCGACGCCGGCTTCGAGGCGGCGTGACGTCGGCAGCTTTTCCGCTCATCCGCTCTGGCTCGTCGGCTTCCGCCCCTTCTTCGCGCTGGCCTGCCTCTCCGGGCTGAGCCTGCCGGTGCTCTGGACGCTGATGTTTGCCGGCGTCATCGAGGCGCCGGCGGCGGCCTTCACGGGCATCCAGTGGCATGCCCACGAAATGTTCTTTGGCTTCGGCTGGGCCATGCTCGGCGGCTTCCTCCTCACGGCCAGCAAGAACTGGGTGAAGATCCGCGGCTATCACGGCGGCTGGCTGGCCTTTCTCGCCGCCGCCTGGTGCTTCGAGCGGCTCGGCATGGGGTTCGGCGCCGCCTGGCCGCCGCCGCTGTTCCTGCTGTCGAACCAGCTTTTTCTCATCGCCATCGTGGCGATGCTGCTGGCCACGCTGCTACGCCATCGCGACACCGACGGCTATCGCCGCGACAACGTTTTCTTCCTGCTCCTGCTGCCGCTGTTTCCGCTGGCCAAGTTCCTGCTGCTGGACGGTCTTTACGCCCAGGCCGGCCAGACCATGGCGCTCGGCCTGTTCCGTCTCGCCTTCCTCATCATGCTCGAGCGCACGCTGACGGATTTCATGAAGGGGGTGTTCAAGGCGGCGATCCTGCGCCACCCGCTGCTCGACGGCGCGATCAAGGTGCTTGCGCTCGCGATGGCTTTCTCAGGCTTCATGCCGCCACCCGCGACGGCAAGCCTGGCGGCGCTGCTGGCCCTGCTGCTCGCCATCCGCTTCGCGTTCTGGAAGCCCGTGCTGGCCTTCACGCGTCTCGACATCGGCATCATGCACCTTGGCTATCTCGCCATCATCGGCCAGCTGCTGGTGGTGGCTTTCGAGCAGGCCGCGCAGGTCGTCTGGGTCGGCAGCGTGTCCACCCATTTGTTCACCTTCGGCGTGATGGGACTGATCATCCCGGCCATGATCATGCGCATCTCGCGGGGGCACACCGGGCGCAAGGTGGCATTCGATGCCGTTGACCGCGGCGTGCTGTGGATCATGATTCTGGCGCTGCTCCTGCGCGTGGGCGCACCGCAGCTTGCCCCTGACGCCTACCTGTTGTGGGTCCAGCTGGCGACTGCTTGCTGGTTTGCCGCCTTTGCCGTGCTGGCGTGGCGCGTCATCCCGATGCTTCTCCAGTCGCGGATCGACGGCCGTGAACACTAGGACCGGTTCTTCTGGAGTGCTGACGGGTGCCAGGCGGGCCGTGACCCGATCCAGCCGTCAATGCAGCGTGCGATAGACGGGTACGGGTGCCGGCCGCAAGCCGACATTGAGCAGCACGACCCGATGGCCGAGCAGGATCACGCTGCCGCTGCGCCGGTTGTCGCCGGTGTCGCTGTATTCGAAGGTGTATGTCCGCCGCAGCAGGAGCCGGCCATCCTCGTCCCGCGCCGGCCTCAGGTTGCCGATGGCGACCGTGTCGTCGAGCAGTTGCAGGTCTTCGGCTTCGCAGGCGGATCGGGCGGCAGCGATGCCGATGTCCCGCGCCCTCAGGCTGTCGAGCCAGAGCCAGACGCCACCCGCCAGGGCGGCGAGGCCGAACAGCTCGAGCAGGGGCAGGTCGTTCATCTGCCGTTGTTGAGAACCACCCTCGCCTTGCTTTGGGCATCGACCTTGTTCTCGGCCGAGACGCGCCGGCCGAAGGCGTCGCGATCGTCCTTGCTGCGCTTCGTCGCCTCGATGCTCCGCACGCAACGCCAGCGCTTGCCGGCCTTGGTCGAGATCTGTCGCATTTCCTTCTTGAGGTGGTGGGTACCGCAGTGATAGCAGTAAGCTGTATCTGTCATCTGAGTCCTGAGCAGGTGCCGTCGCCGGGGCAACGGCTGTTATCACGGCCCCTATTGTCTCATGTCGGGCGCGATGACCCAAACGCCACTGATTTCGCACTAAGTTGATTTGATCTCGCGTCCGGAAATCTTGTCCTAGAATCCGTCATTCCGATTCGAACATGAGGGCAAACATGTCCAAGCTGCTCACCGTACTGCTGCTCCTGGCCGCGTCGTGGCCGGCGTTGTCCGATGAAATCACCTATGCCAAGCACATCCGTCCCGTCTGGGATGAACAATGCGAGCGCTGTCACGGATCGAGTTCGCCCGACTACGCCACTTTCATGAAAAACCCGAAGCAGTACGAGCTGGACGACAAGGGGCCGCGCATGGACAGCTATGCGGCCATGGTCTTCTTCATCAAGGCGCCCGAGGAAGCCGGCGCCATGATGCGTCGCCTCGATGACGGCAGCAACACCAAGGATGGCCAGCCCGGCAACATGTACCGGCACCTCGGCCGCAAGGATGCGCGCAAGGAGAATCTCGAACTCTTCAAGAAGTGGATCGGCGAGGACGCCTGGATCATGAAGAAGACCGCGGAATACACCCAGGAAGATCTGCAGCGCATCAAGGCGAAGGAATAGCTGCGCCCCCGGCTTCTCGCCTCGGCGGGAATAACCTATTGCAACTTAACAGCTAGCCCAAGCGGGATTTCGACTTCGGTAATCGACCATGAACGCCACCCTCATCGCACTGACAGGCTTCATCGCCTGGACGCTGTTCCTGCTGGTTCTCATGGAGCTTGTCCGCTCGAAGCTGGTCCTCACCAAAGTGGTTCCCGCCAACGGTTTCCAGCCCGACAACGCCAACCTTTCGCCATTCATGAGGCGCCTGGCCAGGGCGCACGCGAACTGCCTCGAGGGGCTGCCCATTTTCGGCGGCCTCATGCTGATTGCGGTGGTCGCGGGGCAATCGGCCGTGACCGATCCGCTGGCTTACCTGCTCCTTGCCGCCCGCATCGTTCAATCGGTCATCCACCTCGCGTCCTTGTCGCCGGTGGCCGTCACCTTGCGATTCATGGCGTTTTCAGTACAGATGGTGATCGCCGCTTACTGGGCCTTCAAGCTGCTTACCCTAATGCCGGCGAGTTGAGGCCAGGCCCATCGGCAGAGAGGCAACGCGCTCATTGCCATGACGCAACATTTCGCAAGCCTCACGGCCATCAAGGTTGCGCACACACTCGTCTGGGCTTTTTTTGCCGGGTGCATCCTCGCCATTCCCGTCGCCTCCTGGCGGGGCGCGCACGGCGTCGCCGCCTGGCTTGCCGGCATCGTGTTCTTGGAAGTCCTGGTGCTTGTCCTCAACGGGTGGCGTTGCCCGCTGACGTCCGTGGCGGCGAGATACACGGATGACCGCCGCGACAACTTCGACATCTACCTTCCGCTCTGGCTGGCCAGGCACAACAAGATCGTCTTTGGCGGCCTGTATTTCGCCGGCATTGCGTTCGCGCTGACAGCCTGGGTGCGAGCTTCGACCTAACTCGAGATCAGATGAAGGGCAGGCCGGCCTTGGCGGGACGATTCGCGCTCAAGGCTGCCGGCGGCAGCACCGTGGGCGCGTGCAGACGATGCGGTGCAAGGGGATGGCGAGGGTCTCCAGATGATCCGTGCCCTGCTTTGATAGCCTGAGCCAATCAATGACATAGGTTTTTATCAATGGCCACGGGGATGGGTGGGCGGTAGCCTTGTGCTTGTGTCCTGCATAGACATCTTTCCAAGGAGGAACAAGCCATGAGCAACGAAAGCAAATGCCCCTTTGCCGCGCAGCACGGCGCCCGCACCACCGCCGCAGCACAGTCGAATGCCGACTGGTGGCCGAACCGGCTGAACATCGGCATCCTGCACCAGCATTCCGCGAAGTCCAACCCGCTGGGCGCGAACTTCAACTACGCCGAGGAGTTCAAGAAGCTCGACCTGGCCGCAGTAAAGAAGGACCTCACCGCGCTGATGACCGACTCGCAGGACTGGTGGCCGGCCGACTGGGGTCACTACGGCGGCCTGTTCATTCGCATGGCCTGGCACAGCGCCGGCACCTACCGCATCTCCGACGGGCGCGGCGGCGCCGGCCACGGCAACCAGCGCTTCGCCCCGGTCAATAGCTGGCCCGACAATGTGAACCTCGACAAGGCGCGCCGCCTGCTCTGGCCGATCAAGCAGAAGTACGGCAACCGCATCTCCTGGGCCGACCTCTTCATCCTCACCGGCAACGTCGCGCTGGAGTCGATGGGCTTCAAGACCTTCGGCTTCGCCGGCGGCCGCGAGGACATCTGGGAACCGGAAGAAGACGTCTACTGGGGCGGCGAGGCCGAGTGGCTGGGCGACAAGCGCTACACAGGCCAGCGCGAACTGGAGAACCCGCTGGCCGCCGTGCAGATGGGCCTGATCTACGTTAACCCGGAAGGCCCCAACGGCCAGCCGGATGTGCTCGCCTCCGGCCGCGACATCCGCGAGACCTTCCGCCGCATGGCGATGGACGACGAGGAAACCGTTGCGCTGGTCGCCGGCGGCCACACCTTCGGCAAGTGCCACGGCGCGGGCGATGCCAGCCTGGTTGGCGCCGAGCCCGAAGCTGCTGCGCTCGAAGAGATGGGTTTTGGCTGGAAGAACGCCCTCGGCTCGGGCCGCGGCGGCGACACCACCAGCAGCGGCATCGAAGGCGCCTGGACGCCGAATCCCACAAAATGGGATAACGGTTATTTCGACATGCTGTTCGGCTACGACTGGAACCTGGTGAAGAGCCCAGCCGGCGCCTGGCAGTGGGTGCCGGCGAACGTGGCGGACAAGGACCTCGCGCCGGCGGCACATGATCCCGCGAAAAAGGTCACGACCATCATGACCACGGCGGACCTCGCGTTGCGCATGGACCCGATCTACGGCCCGATCTCGCGCCGCTTCCACAAGGATCCGCAGGCCTTCGCCGATGCCTTCGCGCGCGCCTGGTTCAAGCTGACCCACCGCGACCTGGGGCCGCGCTCGCGCTACCTTGGCCCCGAGGTGCCGGCCGAAGAACTGATCTGGCAGGACCCGGTGCCCGCTGCCGGGCAGCCGTCGATCGACGCCAGGGACATCGCCGACCTGAAGGCGAAGATCCTCGCCAGCGGCCTGTCGGTCACCGAGCTGGTGTCGACCGCATGGGCCTCGGCCTCCACCTTCCGCGGCTCCGACAAGCGCGGCGGCGCCAATGGCGCGCGCATCCGCCTGGCACCCCAGAAGGACTGGGAAGCCAACCAGCCCGCACAGCTCGCCAAAGTGCTGGCCGCACTCGAAGGCGTGCAGAAAGCCTTCAACGCAGGAAGCAGGAAAGTCTCTCTGGCCGACTTGATCGTGCTGGGCGGCTGCGCCGCCGTGGAAGCTGCCGCCAAGGCCGGCGGGCACGATGTCGCGGTACCCTTCACCCCCGGTCGCACCGACGCCGCGCAGGCGCAGACCGACGTCGAATCCTTTGCGGTGCTCGAACCCGTCGCCGACGGCTTCCGCAACTACCTCAAGGTAAGCGGCGTGCCGGCCGAGGAACGCCTGCTCGACAAGGCCCAGCTCCTGACGCTGACTGCGCCGGAGATGACGGTGCTCATCGGCGGGCTGCGCGCCATCGACATCAACGTCGGCGGATCGAAGCATGGCGTCTTCACCGCCCGCCCCGGCGTGCTCAGCAACGACTTCTTCGTGAATGTGCTCGACATGCGCGTGGCGTGGAAGCCCGCATCCGACAGCAGGGAAACGTTTGAAGGCCGCGACCGCAAGACCGGCAAGCCGAAGTGGACCGCCACGCGCGTCGATCTCGTCTTCGGCTCGAACTCCCAGTTGCGGGCGCTGGCCGAGGCCTATGCGCAGGACGATGCGAAGGAGAAGTTCGTGCGCGACTTCGTCGCCGCCTGGGACAAGGTGATGAACCTCGACCGCTTCGACGTGAAGTAAGTTTCACCTCATCCCGGCCGGGGTGAGGGGCGGGCGGTGCGCCGTCCCGCCGAGACTGACTTTTATTAGAGCGATCCGGAAATGAGCAAGAAGTGCTGCAAGAGCAAGCCGCGCCGCAAGAACTAAGTCCGCCATGAACCCGCCGGCACTGAATCGTTCGCGCCAGTGGCTTGGCCTCGCTGGCTGGCTGGCGCTCGCCTTCGCCACCGCGGCAATCGGCGCTGTGGCCTCGGTCAGCGCAAAGGCGTTCTACGCGGAACTCGTGCGCCCCGCCTGGGCGCCGCCGGGCTGGCTGTTCGGCCCGGTGTGGACCGCGCTTTACGCGCTCATGGGCGTGTCCGCCTGGCTGGTCTGGCGCGAGCGCGGCTTTGCCGGCGCCCGCGCGGCGCTGGCTCTCTTCATCGTCCAGCTGGCCGTAAACGCATTGTGGAGCTGGCTGTTCTTCGCCTGGCGCTTGGGCGGCCCGGCCTTTGCCGAAGTGTTGCTCCTGTGGTGCCTGATCGTCGCCACCGTGATCGCCTTCTGGCGGATCAGGCCGCTGGCCGCCGTCCTGCTCCTGCCCTACCTGGCGTGGGTCACCTTCGCTTCGGCGCTGACCTTTGCCGTCTGGCAGCTCAATCCTGTGCTGCTGGGTTGAGCGCTGCCGCTCGGCTCCGGGAGCCATGACGCGCCGGGTGATCCGCGCCTGTCCCGGGTGGACGTGGCCGGAGGGAGAGCCTATCCTGAACGAATAAGCACCAGCCGGTGCGATCGGGGCATCCATTGAAGAAGAGATTGGAATTGCCTTCCGCCGATGTGTCTGATCGTCCCGCGCGGCGGCGCCGGGGAATGCCCGACGATCCCGGGGGCATGGCATGAGCCTGCGCACGCGCATCCTGCTGCTGGTGCTGCTCGTCACGCTGGTGCCGGCGCTGATCCGGGCGTACCTCCTTTACGGGGACCGCGAGCGGGCCATCGACGAGGCACAAGAGAAGTTGCAGGTCGCGGCCGAGCGCGTTGCGGAAGATTTTCACGACGTGGTGCGCAGCACGGCGCAGCTGGAGTACGGGCTGGCCCGCGCGCGCGACCTCGATACCGGGGACAGGACCGGCTGCTCGGCGTTTCTCGCCGGCGTGCTCGACGAGCATCCGCAATACACCGGTCTGCTCACCATCCGGCCGGACGGTCGCCTGTTCTGCGATTCCCTGCGCTCCGGCCGGGAGCTGCTCCTGACGGACCGCCGCTATTTCCAGCAGGCCCTCGCGCCGCAGACTTCGCTGGCGCTCGAACCCGCATTCGGCCGGCTCACGGGCAAGGCGGTGCTGCAGATCGCCTACCCGGCGCGGGAGGAGGGCGGCGCGCTCAAGTTCGTCCTGCTGGCCTCGCTCGAACTCGACAAGTTCATGCGGAGCCGCGCGCGCGGCCTGCCCTATGAATCGGCCGTGCTCATGCTGATGGACCGGAACGGCACCGTGCTCACCTGGCATCCCGGCGACGAGGTGCGCCCGGGCACGTCCCTGGCCGACAGCCCGTTCCACCGTCTGGCGCAGAAGCGCAATGGCGCGGGCAAGCACGACGAGATCGAGTCCGGCGGCGTGGCCCGGGTCTGGGCCGTGGCGGCGCCTGACCCGCGGGAAGCCCCGGGGGCGGATCTGTCCGTGCTGGTCGGCGTCTCCAAAGGCGAGCTGACGGCGGCCGCCGACGGCCGCCTGAAGCAGACCCTGATCATCGTTGCCATCGTCGCGCTGCTGGCTTTCGTCATTGCCTGGGCGCTGGCGGAGGCGGGGATCCGCCGGCCGATCAGGCGCATGACCGATGCCCTGACGGCATTCGGCGCCGGCAATCTGGGCGCGCGCGTCGGCGGGCCTTACCCGCGCGGCGAGCTGGGGGCCCTGATGCGCGCGCTCGACGCCATGGCCGACCGACTCGCGCAGCTCAACAGCGAGCTCGAGCGCCGCGTCTCCGAGCGCACCGCCGAACTCGAGGCGGCGAACAAGGAGCTCGAAAGCTTCAGCTATTCCGTCTCGCACGATCTGCGCTCGCCGTTGCGGGCAATCGACGGCTACACACACGTGCTGGAGGAGGATTGCGCGGACAAGCTGGACGACGAGGGCAGGCGCCTGCTCGGCGTGGTGCGCGAACGCGCGCAGAGGATGGGCGTGCTGATCGACGAGCTGCTGGATTTTTCCAGGCTGGGACGCAGCCCGCTCGCCGCCGCCCCGCTCGACATGGAGGCGCTCGCGCGCAGCGCCCTCGACGAGGCCGTCACCGCCGCCGGGGCGGCGAGGCCGCGCTGCGAAATCGGCCCGCTGCCCTCGGCCACCGGCGATGCCTCGCTGATGCGGCAGGTGTGGCTGAACCTGCTCTCGAACGCGATCAAGTTCAGCGGGCGGAACGGCGAACCCGCGATCAGGGTGACGGGGGCGATCAACGGCGCCGAGCATGTCTATGGCGTGAAGGACAACGGCGCCGGCTTCGACATGCGCTACTACGACAAGCTGTTCGGCGTCTTCCAGCGCTTGCACCGCACGGAGGATTATCCCGGCACGGGCGTCGGTCTGGCCATCGTCAAGCGCGTGGTGGAGCGCCACGGCGGGCGGGTGTGGGCGGAAAGCCGGCCCGGGGAGGGCGCCGCCTTTTACTTTTCCTTGCCGAAGTCCTGAAACCGCGCCGCGCCCGGCCCGCCCGCAAAAGTCATTCCGCGCGGCACGGCGCCGACCTGCCGGCGGCGCATGATTCGCCGATGCCGTCATCCGGAGCGCAGCCATGAAACAAGCCATCAGCTTCGTCACCCTCGGCGTCGGCGACCTCGCCCGCAGCCGCGCCTTCTACCGCGCGCTGGGCTGGCGCGAATCTTCCGGCAGCCAGGCCGAGGTGGCCTTCTACCAGGCCGGCAGCGTCGCCTTCGCGCTCTTCGCACGCGCATCGCTCGCCGAAGACGCCAACGTGCCGCCGCACGGCAGCGGCTTTCCCGGCTTCACCCTCGCGCACAACGTCCCCTCCGAAGCCGCCGTCGACGCCACCCTGCGCGAAGCCGTCGCCGCCGGCGGCCGCCTCGTGCGCGCGGGCGAACGCGCGCCCTGGGGCGGCTACCGCGGCTACTTCGCCGATCCCGACGGCTTCCTCTGGGAGGCCTGCTTCAATCCCTTCTTTCCGCTCGACGAGAACGGGTTCGTGCGGCTGCCGGAATAGGGGGCGCTGCGGGAGAAAGTCAGTCGCCGGGAGACGGCGATGCGTGCCGGTATATGGCAATCGACCAGAAACGAACAGGGTGGCCGGCTCGGCTGGCTCGCCTGGTGAGCCTCCGTATGAATAACAATGAATGAAGAGTGAGCCAAATACGGCGAATTCGCCACAATGACAGGGAGGCGCCATGAGCCAGCCACGGAAAACCGAAGTGAGCGTGAAAGGCACCGTTGTCACCGTTCTGGCGCATCGGGAGCAGGACTATATTTCCCTCACCGATATCGCGAAGTACAAGGAACCGGATCGTGCCGACCACGTCATCCAGAATTGGATGCGGAACCGCAATACCATCGAATTCCTCGGCATCTGGGAACGTTTGAACAACGCCCGTTTCAAACCCCTCGAATTCGAGGGGTTTAGAAACAAGGCCGGCCTGAACAGCTTCGTTCTCACCCCGACGCAATGGATCGAGGCCACCCAGGCCATTGGTATCGTGTCGCGGCGTGGCCGCTACGGCGGCACGTTCGCGCACAAGGACATCGCCTTCGAGTTCGCCACCTGGATTTCCGTCGAGTTCAAGCTCTTTTTGATCAAGGAATTCCAGCGTCTCAAGGATGACGAAAACACCCGCCTGTCGCTTGCCTGGAACCTCAACCGCACCCTGTCGCGGCTCAACTACCATATCCATACCGACGCCATCAAAGCCCATCTCATCCCGGCGGTCGTCACGGTGGCACAGGCGAACCTCACCTATGCCAACGAGGCCGACCTGCTCAATGTCGCCCTGTTCGGCCAGACGGCCAAGCAGTGGCGGAGCGACAACCCGAAACTGGAGGGCAATATGCGCGACCATGCCACGGTCGAGCAACTGCTGGTGCTGGCCAACCTCGAAAGCATGAACGCCGAATTCATCCACATGGGCTTGCCCCAGGGCGAGCGGCTCAGAAAGCTCAACGAAATCGCCATCCGCCAGATGCAGGTGCTCACGACGGCGCCCGCTGCCCGGCAACTCAAGGGCTGAGCATGCTCGACACCGACACCAAGCGCCGCATCGACACTGTCCGCGATATCCTCGTCGGCAAGGTGCCCGACCCCAAGAGCCTGGGAATAGGAGCTATCGGCCAGGAGCCGTCATTCCGGGGCCGCGAAGCGGAACCCGGAATCCAGTATCGTTATTTACACGCATATGGATTCCCGCCTTCGCGGGAACGACGCTTTGGGTCGCAAGTTCTCCTCCGCCGTCCTCCAGCGACTGATTTTTCCCCACAGTTCTCAACACCGCCAACAACGCAAGATTCCGCGCCGTCCTGCGGCGACTGACTTTCAGTGCGGCATCCGGCCGGCCAGATTTCCGGCCGTGGCTGTCAGACGCCGGCCGTCGGCCGACTGATCCCGTTCCATGATGTCGACCAGCTCGCGCGCGTGCGCGCGCAGGTGCGGATCGGCGTCGGGGTCTTCTGCGATGCGCGCCAGCAGCAGCGCGGCCAGCTCGGCGGCGCGCGGGCAGCCGGTGGTCATGTGGCGGGCCAGGTGGGCGAGGGCGCCGGCGACCAGGCGGGTGGGGGCGGGCTCGTCAGATGCGATCGTTTCGTTCATGGCGGATCACCAGACGTAAAAAACCAGAATCCAAACCGTGCCGACGGCGGCGAGCGGCAGCGCCAGCCCCGGCAGCGCTAACGCGGCGCGGCGCGCGTTCGGCGCGCGGCCGAAGAGCAGGCGCGTGCCGAGCCAGCCTGACCACATGACGCCCGCCGCCAGCAGCAGCCCGCGCACGGCGGGCAGCCAGCCGAGCGGCACGCCTTCGGCGCGCAGGTGGGTGGCAGTCATCATCGACAGGCCGAGGAACAGGCTGATGCCGGCGAGCGGGATCAGCGAGAGGGCGAGGGCGCGCCAGTCGATCTTCGCGATGCGCGCGGCGAAAGTCAGCCCCGCCAGCACGGCGCCGCCGAGGACGGCAGCGACGGCGCCGATGTAGGCGAGAATCAGCGCGCCGTCGAGCCAGGTGAACACGTCGTTCGCCTCCGGGTAATGGGTGAGCAGCCACCACGGTGCGCCGCTTTCCAGCGGCCAGAACAGCTCGCGCTCGACCAGCCATTCCGCCGCGGCCTGGCGCATGGCGACGAACCACGGGCTGACGGTCCACTGGAAGGCGCCGATGGCCACGCCGAGCATGCCGAAGACCAGCAGCAGGGCTTCGCTTGTTTTGGGCGCTGTATCACCCAGACCCGCGGCGAGGATTTCCGCGTTGGGCGAACGCGCGGCAAGCTCGACGGCGCCGCGGTGGCCGCTGCAGCGGCCGCAGGCGTGGCATTGCGCGGCGCTGGTCATGTGCTTGACGTCGAGCAGCGGCGCGCAGTCGACGGCGGCCGTGCGCGCGGCATGGCTGTCCCATTGCTTGCGGTCGATGCGGAAGTGCACGGGGGCGATGCGAGCGAGCAGGGCGAAGACGCCGGAGACCGGACACAGGTAGCGGCACCAAACGCGCTTGCCGCGCCCGTACAGCCAGCCGACGGCGACGGCGGCCACCGTCGAGCCGCCGAGGATAAGCAGCGCCGCCTGCGGATATTCGTACACGCTGACGAGCTGGCCGTAGAGCGTGGTCAGCACGAAGGCGAGGAAGGGCCAGCCGCCCCAGCGCAGCCACTTGGGGATGGCGAGGCCGCGGCCGTGGCGCGAGGCGAACTCGGCGAGCGCGCCTTCCGGGCAGAGCACGCCGCACCAGACGCGGCCCATGAGCATGATGGAGAGGATGACGAAGGGCCACCAGATGCCCCAGAAGGCGAACTGGGCGAACAGCGTCAGGTTGTCGAGGACGGTCGCACCCAGCGGCGGCACGGGCAGGATCACGGGGAGCACGAGCAGTGCGGCGTACACCACGACAATCGCCCACTGCACGCCGAGCAGCAAACGGCGGTGCGCCGCCATCCAGTCGCCGAGGCGCGCCAGGCGCGGCTTGCGGCGCGGGTGGAAGACGAGGGCGGCGGTGTTCATCGGGCCGCCTTTCCCTCTCTCTCGGTCTCTCTCCCGCGAGCGGGAGAGAGAAGGTCTCCCCTCGCCCGCTCGCGGGAGAGGGGCCGGGGGAGAGGGCCCGGAGCGTGGCAGACTGCCGTCATTTGGCGATGACCTTCAGCTCGCCGGTGATCGGGTTGAACTCGTCGACGAAGTCGTACTCGCCGGGCTTGAGATTCGGCAGCACGACGAAGGAGCGGGCGCCGGCATTCAGCACCTTTTCGATGTGCATCTCGTCGTTCTCGAATTCGAGCGGGCCGGGGCCTTCGTTGATCAGCACCAGCTTGACGCGGCGGCCGGCGGGCACCTCGATCCTCGCCGGGATGAAGACGCCGTCGTTCACGGTGATCTCGAAGGTGGGCAGCTCGCCGGCGGCAACAGCATTGCCGCCGGCGAGCATTCCCGACCACGCGAGGAAAACGAATGCGATCAGCTTGCGCATGTATCAGAAGCCGAGCTTGGCGCGCAGGCCGACGACCTTGATTGTCGCGCTGTCGTTGCCACCCGGACGCTGGATCAACTGGAAGTCCGGCGTCAGTTCGAGCAGGCTGTTCACGCGGAAGCGGTAGTAGATCTCGCCGATGCGCTCGGTGCCGGAGGCGCGCGGATCGAGCGCGCCGTCGCCGTCGAGGTCGAGCGCGGTCGAATCCCTGCGGTAGGACGAACTGGTGCGCAGGACGCCGTAGGCGGCGCCGAGCGAGTCGCCGCCGCGGCCCCATGCGTTGCCGGCGATCTCCACGCCGAAGGTGAGCGCGCGGTCGAAGCGCACCTTGCCGGAACCCTGGTGGCCGTAGCGGCCGAACAGCGTGACGTAGTCCGCCACCTTCTGGTCGACCGACAGGCCGAAGCCGGAATGGCGGCGCTCGAGGCCGTCGTAGCCGAGGCCACGGCCGTTGGTCCAAACATAGGCGCGGTAGTTGCCGGGCAGGTGGTTGAAGCGCCAGGTGGTGTCGGCCTGGCCGATCATGTAGGGCTTGCCGAGCGAGCCGGAGAAGTTGGCGCCGGGGCCGGAGCCGAAGGCGCCGAGCGACAGGCCCCAGGCGCGCGACTTGTCGTGCTCGTTGACGTACTGGAGGATGGCGCCCGGCGCGAAGCCGTAGGCATCCGCGCGGATGTCGCCGCCCGAATCCAGCAGCGGGTTGTGCACGAAGGCGTTGTTGAGGAACTTCGCCGATTCGTCGTCGGCCGCGGCGTTCTGGTCGAAGAAGACGAAGGAGTCGATCTTGCCGAAGGTCGCGTGCAGGTGCTCGCGCGCGTTGGCCTTGACGCCGTCGCGCGGCAGCGGCACCTTGAGCTGGTACCAGGCCTGGGCGAGGATGGCGAAGGAGTCGTCCGGCCCGGCGTTGGTCTCGAAGGCGGTGGTGTTGGGCGTGCTGGTGTAGGTCGGCCGCAGCCCGACGCCGTTGCCCTGGCCGAAGCGGAAGTGGGTGAATATCTTGCCCTCGATGTCGCCCATCTCGCCGCCGGGCAGGGTGACGGAGATGTCGCCGCGATAATTGGCGCGCGACTGGCGCGAGGCGAAGCCGGCGACGCCGTCGCGGTTGGCGCGCTGCGCCACGCCGGTCAGGCTGGCACCGACGCTGATGCCTTCCAGCGCCTCGATCTGGCGCGCCTGCTTCTGCATGGAGAGGGTCTGGAACTCGATCGCCTTCAGCCGCGTGGCGAGCTCCGGCTCCTTCTCCGAGAGGCGCTCGGTGGCGAGCGACTTTTCCAGCTCTTTGTTGTTCTTTTCCAGGGCTTCGACGCGGTCGGCCAGGCGCTTCATTTCCGCCAGCACGGCCTTCATGTCGTCGCTCGCGGCGGCCGGGCCGGCCGAGGCCACGAAAAGCGCGGCGGCCAGTGCGATGGGCTTCATGTCCCACCCTCTCCCCAGCCCCGCTCCGCGCCCCACGGCCGGCTTTGCACAGCCGGCCGGCTCATGCGGCGCGAAGCATGCTTCGCGAAATCCCGCCTTCGCCCCGCGCGGGCGGGAGAGGGGGTTGCTCCCCTCGCCCCGCTTGCGGGGAGAGGGCCAGGGAGAGGGGGAACGGCGGTCAGCAATTGTCGGCATCTCAGTACCCGCCCTTCTTGCCGATGCCGGCGAAGGTGAATTCCCACTCGACTTCGACAGCCTTGAACCAGGGGCGCACGCCGGTGGCGCGGTCGGTGTGGCGGCCGAACATGTTGCCGGCGGCATTCTCCTTGGCGTTGGGCGGGTAGATGGTGAACTTCACCTTGTACTTGCCCGGGCCCTTGAGCTTGACGTTGTCGCCGTAGTGCGGGCCGTCGGAGGCGACCATCGGCATCATGTCGCCCTTGATCACTTCGCCCGAGGGCAGCTTGGTGAGTTCATACTTGACGAGCAGGTGGGGAATCCAGAAGCCCTCGGGGAAGCCGTTCGCGTTGTTGGCCAGCGCGTGGATGTCGGCCTCGAGGTGGATGTCCGTCTCGGTGGCCTTGCGCATGTGGCCTTCCGGCTCCATTTCCACGGGCTGCAGGTAGACGGCGGCGATTTCCATGCCGGCGACGTTGTGCGGCGTGCCGATCGGGTATTCGAGGGCATGGGCGGCGGCGGGCAGCGTCAGGCCGGCACCGAGCAGGAGGGTTGAAACGAGGTGGAGCAGGCGGTTCATGGGTTCCCCTTGACAGGCAGATTAGTTAAAAGCAAATAAGAACGATTCGCATTATGATTAAGCGGATAAACACTGTCAAGCCGTCCGGTCAATTTGCCGGCAAGTCCATGCTGCGGCGCGATAAAGCGGTGCAGTGGTCTGTACAATCAGGGTTTTACGGCAGAGAGCGGAGAGCAGAACATGAACCTCGATCGCGTGACCTCGGGGCGCGACATCCCCAATGACTTCAACGTCATCATCGAAATCCCGATGAATGCCGATCCGATCAAGTACGAAGTGGATAAGCAGACGGGCGCCATGTTCGTCGACCGCTTCATGTCGACGGCCATGCACTACCCCTGCAATTACGGCTACATCCCGCACACCATTTCCGACGACGGCGACCCGGTCGACGTGCTGGTTTTGTCGCCCGTGCCGCTGATCACCGGGGTGGTGGTGCGCTGCCGCCCGGTGGGGATGCTGAAGATGGAGGACGAGGCGGGCGGCGATTCCAAGCTGCTGGCCGTGCCGGTGGACAAGCTGTGCAGCCTGTATCGCGGCATCCAGTCGCCGCGCGACCTGCCAGAGATGGTGCTCTCGCAGCTCTCGCATTTCTTCGAGCACTACAAGGACCTGGAAGCCGGCAAGTGGGTCAAGGTGATGGGCTGGGTCGGTGCCGAGGAGGCCAAGCAGGAAATCCTCGACGGCATCGCCCGCTACGAGGCGGCGGCCACCAAGCCGATGTTCTAGGCGGCATCCCACAGGGATTTCCTTCGGTCATAATTCGGCGATGAGTTCCCTCCGCATAGCCCTCGCCCAGATCAACAGCACGGTCGGCGACCTGGAAGGCAACGCCCGTCGCATTGCCGATTTCGCCGCACGCGCGCGTGCGGCCGGCGCACAGCTGATGGTGACGCCGGAACTGGCGCTGTGCGGCTATCCGCCCGAGGACCTCCTGCTGCGGCCGGATTTTTACCGCGCCTGCGCCCGCACCCTCGTCGACCTGGCGGCCCGCATCGAGGGCATCGCCGTCATCGTCGGCCATCCCGAGGCGCATCAGGGCGACTACTACAATGCCGCCTCCCTGCTGCAGGGGGGCAAGGCCGTCGCCACCTATCGCAAGCATCGCCTGCCCAACTACGAGGTGTTCGACGAGCAGCGCTATTTTTCCGCCGGCAGCGAACCCTGCGTGGTCGAGGTGGCCGGCGTGCGCTGCGGCATCAACATCTGTGCCGACGTCTGGGAGCCGGGGGCGGCGGACGCCGCGCGTGGCGCCGGCGCCGACCTGCTGCTGGCGCTGAACGCCTCGCCCTACCACCTCAACAAGCAGGCGACGCGCTACGAAGTCCTGCGCGAGCGCATCCGCGATACGGCGCTGCCCGTGCTCTACATCAACCTGGTCGGCGGGCAGGACGAGCTTGTCTTCGATGGCGCCTCCTTCTGCCTCGATCGGGAGGGGCGCTTGACGCACCAGCTGCCGCAGTTTGCCGAGGCGCTCGAGATCGTCGAGTTCGCGGAGGGCAAGCTACAAGCGGGCGCGGTGGTGCAGACGCGCGACCTGGAGGCCGAGGTCTACGATGCTCTGGTACTGGGTGTGCGCGACTATCTCGGCAAGAATGGTTTTCCGGGCGCGCTCATCGGCTTGTCGGGCGGCATCGATTCGGCGCTGACGCTGGCCATCGCCGTCGATGCGCTGGGCGCCGACAGGGTGCGCGCGGTGATGATGCCCTCGCCCTATACGGCGCAGATCAGCCTGGACGATGCGCGCGAGATGGCGCAGAGGCTGGGGGTGCGCTACGACGAGTTCCCCATCGCACCGGCCATGCAGACTTTTGCTGCGATGCTGGCGCAGGAGTTCGCTGCGGGCGGAGTCAAAAGCGCCGCCGACACCACCGAGGAGAACCTGCAGGCGCGCATCCGCGGCATGATCCTCATGGCGCTGTCGAACAAGTACGGTTCGATCGTGCTCACCACCGGCAACAAGAGCGAGATGGCGGTTGGCTACGCCACGCTGTACGGTGACATGGCGGGCGGCTTCGCCGTCATCAAGGACATCTACAAGACGATGGTCTGGCGCCTGTCGCGCTACCGAAACGGGCTTGCGCCGGTGATCCCCGAGCGCATCATCACGCGCGCACCGTCGGCCGAGCTGAAGCCGGACCAGACCGACCAGGACACGCTGCCGCCCTACGATGTGCTGGACGCCATCATCGAGGCCTACATGGAGCGCGACCTCAGCCCGCGCGAGATCGTCGCGATGGGCTTTGCGGAGGCCGACGTGCGGCGCACGGTGGGCATGCTCAAGCGCAGCGAATACAAGCGGCGCCAGGCGCCGGTCGGCATCCGCGTCAGCCGACGGGGTTTTGGCAAGGACTGGCGTTATCCGATAACATCACGCTATGCCGACGAGTGGTAAGGAGCCATCGCAATGAAGAAAATCGAAGCCATCATCAAGCCCTTCAAACTGGACGAAGTCCGCGAGGCCCTCTCGGAAGTCGGCGTCACCGGCCTCACCGTGACGGAAGTGAAGGGCTTCGGCCGCCAGAAGGGCCACACCGAGCTCTACCGCGGCGCCGAGTACGTGGTGGACTTCCTGCCGAAGATCAAGATCGAGATCGTGGTGGCGGAGAGCACCGTCGAGCCGGCCATCGAGGCCATCATCAAGTCGGCGCGCACCGGCAAGATCGGCGACGGCAAGATCTTCGTCACGCCGGTCGAGCAGATCGTGCGCATCCGCACCGGCGAGACGGACGAGTCGGCTATTTGACCGGCTTCGGCTTGTCCCGCTGCATAAGCGGGGCTGCCCCCAGGAGTCCGCGCGCGCGCGCCTGCTCCGCGTTCAGCAGCATGGCGTGTTCCCCGAGATAGGGCTGGATGAAAGCGGGCGCGGCTTCGCCCGGCCTCGGGTCGTCGTAAAGAATCACCATGCCGTCAGGGTGCTTCTCGAACCAGGGGGCGATGTCCGTCGGGTTCAGCAGTTCGTCGATCGGTTTTTTCAGCCGGCCGGCAAACTGGAACTGGGCGTGATAGAAGCCGTTGTTCGCCAAGGGAATGCTGTGGTCCTGCAACTTGCGAAGTTCTTCCGCCATCGGCCGGACGTCGTAGCGGCGCCATAAGTTGTCGGAGAGGGTAAGCAACGCGGAGGCGTAGAGGGCCGCGCCCAGCAAGGCCAGGCCCGGCATGCGCCGGCTATCCTGCCTGCCCGTCCAAGCCGCCAGCAGCGCGGCGAACAGCAGCAAGGCGCCCGGCCACCAGGGAAAGCCTTGCCACATGCCGGGCTTGTCGGGCAGTCCGACCAGTCCGGCATACACCATCCCCAGGCCCACTCCGCCGGCAAGCAGAGCCGGCAGCAGGAGACCGTGCGGCCTGGCCGTTCTTAGCGCCTGGCCGGCGATCAGGGCGAAGCCGGGCACCAGCGGCACCAGGTAGTGGATCTGCTTGCCGCTGATGAGAGAAAAAAAGACGAACACCGGCGCCAGCCACGACAGGCAGAAGCGCCGTCCGCCGTCGAGGCCCTCGCGCCGCAGCCCTGCGAAGCGCCGCCACAGGCCCGGCCAGAGCAGCCAGGGGAAGAACAGGATCGGCAGCAGCGGCAGGTACCACCAGAACGGCCGCTTGTGGGCGAAGGAGTCCGCCACGCGGCCGGCAGTCTGTCCCCAGAAGATCATGCGCCGGTATTCCTCTCCGCCCTGGATCGCCGCCGGGATGGCCCAGGCCAGCGCGATGGCCGAGCCGCCCATGACGGCCAGCAGGATGCCGCCATACCAGCGCTTCCAGGGCAGGCCCGGCCGCCACCAGGGCGCCAGCGCCGCCACCGGCAGCAGGTGCAGCACCACCACCGGCCCCTTCGCCAGCACGCCGAAGCCGATCGCCAGCGCCAGCCAGGCGAAGCCGCGCTTCATGGATTCATTCGCCGCAATGAGCAGGCCGCGCAGGCCGAGCAGGACGAAGAAGGTCAGCATCACGTCGAACATCGCCGACGTGGAAAACAGCATCCACAGCAGGCAGGAAGAGAGGATCCAGGCGGCGTTGCGAAGCGCATCGCCGTCGCCGGGCCACAGCCTCCGCCCGACCGACACGGTCAGCAGCAGGCTGCCCAGCGAAAACAGCGGCGAGACCAGCCGCGGCCACCATTCGTTGACGCCCGTCACGGCCCAGCCCAGGTTGATCAACCAGAACAGCAGGGGCGGCTTGTGGCTGTAGGGCTCGCCGTTCTTGAACAGCACCAGGTATTCGTTCTTCAGCCACATCTCCCACGCCACGCTGACGTAGCGGGTTTCGTCGATGGGCGTGAGCGGGCGCGTGACTACCGCCAGCAGCGCCAGTCCCACAAGCAGCAGGGCGGGGCCGGCGATGAAAGTCAGTACCATAGAAACAGAAGCTGGCACTAGTCCCTGCGGTACGGCGCGGTTTGAATGCATCATCTGGTTCGCGGGCGGTCGCTCTTGAGGAGGAGCACCAGCGCACCGGCGCCCCCTTCGGCGGCGCGGGCCTGGCAGTAGGCGAGCACTTCGGCGCGCTGCATCAGCCAGTGCTTCACCAGGCCTTTCAATACAGGTTCGCGGCCCGGCGAGCCGAGCCCCTTGCCATGCACGACGCGTACGCAGCGCAGGCCGCGCTGAAGCGACTCGCCGAGGAATTCACCCAGCAGCAGGCGCGCCTCGTCGCGGGTGGCGCCGTGCAGGTCGAGATGGTCCTGCACCACCCAGCGGCCGCGGCGCAGGTCCCGCAGCACCGTACGGGCCAGTCCGGAGCGGAGGAAATTCGGCTCGTCGCCGCCTTCCAGGCTCAGGTCGAGCGGGGCAGGGGAGAGAGATTCGATCAGCGCGGCCGCTTCGTCCCGCTTGCGCTGTGCCGGAACCGCAAGAGGAGGCGGAGGTTCGTGGTGAACCTTGTCCGGCACGATAGGCTTCGCCCCGGCAACTGCTTCGCGAAACAGAGCGCGCTCCTCCTCGGTGGGCGGGCGCCGGCCGGTGGTCATGCCTGTTCGAGGTTATCCAGGTATTTCTCGGCATCCAGCGCCGCCATGCAGCCGGTGGCGGCGCTGGTGACGGCCTGCTTGTAGATCTGGTCCTGCACGTCGCCGGCGGCATAGACACCGGGGAGGCTGGTCTGTGTGGCGTTGCCCATGCGCCCGCACTGGGTGATGAGATAGCCTTTGTCCATCTCCAGTTGGCCTTCGAAGATGTCGGTGTTGGGCTTGTGGCCGATGGCGATGAACACCCCCTGCAGGGCGAAGTCCTTCGTTGCGCCACTCTTGACGTGCTTTACGCGCATGCCGGTGACGCCGCTCTGGTCGCCGAGCACCTCGTCGAGCGTGCTGTCGAGTTCGAGCGCGATGTGGCCCGACTTCACCTTGTCCATCAGCTTGTCGATCATGATCTTCTCGGCGCGGAACTTGTCGCGGCGATGCACCAGCGTGACCTTTTTGGCGATGTTGGCGAGATACAGCGCCTCCTCGACGGCGGTGTTGCCGCCGCCGATGACGGCGACCTCCTGGCCCTTGTAGAAGAAGCCGTCGCAGGTGGCGCAGGCGGAGACGCCGCGGCCGGAGAAGGCCTCCTCGGAGGGCAGGCCGAGGTACTTGGCGGTGGCGCCGGTGGCGATAATGAGCGCGTCGCAGGTGTAGGTGCCGTTGTCGCCGACCAGGGTGAAGGGCTTCTCCTTCAGCTTCGCCGTGTGGATATGGTCGAAGATGATCTCGGTGTTGAAGCGCTCGGCGTGCTGCTGGAAGCGCGTCATCAGGTCGGGCCCCTGCACGCCTTCGGCGTCGGCCGGCCAGTTGTCCACGTCGGTGGTGGTCATCAGTTGGCCGCCCTGGGCCATGCCGGTGATGAGCACCGGATTCAGGTTGGCGCGCGCGGCATAGACGGCGGCGGTATAGCCGGCGGGGCCGGAACCGAGAATGATGAGGCGGGAATGGCGGGTTGCGCTGGTCATGGCTGATGTCGCTCGGTCAGGGTCGGAATCGTGAAATTATACTAGTGCCAGCCTTTGTTGCTATGGTACTGGAGGCACCGGGAGGAATGATCCCGGGAACTCCGGAACAAGACCGGAAAGGTCTTATAATTCCCGCAGGCTCAACAATAAGAACGACCGAAGCGGGCCCGTCCCGCGCTGGAGGTAGCTAGCATGACGCAAGCAAGCAGCGTGACCGTCGACGCCCTGCGCTCGATGCCGATCTTCGAATCGCTGTCGATCGAGCGCCTCGTGCCCATCGCCCGCGTCGCCGTATTCCGCAAGATGCCGCGCGCCGCCACCATCCTGCGCGCCGGCGACCGCACCGACTTCGTCTATTTCATCCTCTCTGGCGTCCTCAAGGTGCTGGTTTCGGACGAGGAGGGCCGGGAAGTCATCCTGTCCAATCTCGGCCAGGGTGAATTCTTCGGCGAGATGGGCGTGCTCGACGACAATCCTCGTTCGGCCACGGTGATGACGACGTCGCCTTGCGAACTGGTTGTGATTTCCAAGGCCGACTTCAAGCGCTGCCTGGCCGAGAATTTCGACGTCTCCCTCTACATCATGCGCGCCCTGGTCAAGCGGCTGCGCACGGCCGACCGCAAGATCGAGAGCCTGGCGCTGATGGATGTCTACGGACGGGTGGCCCGCCTGCTGCTGGAGATGTCGGAAGAGGACGATGAGGGCCGGCAGGTGGTCATGAAGAAGATCTCCAAGCAGGACATCGCCAAGATGATCGGCGCCTCGCGCGAAATGGTCAGCCGCGTCATGAAGGATTTGACACTGCAAGGCCTGATCGAGGAGGGCGGCGGCCGCATCCTTCTGCGCGAGAAGATCAACCTGATCTGAGGCATATGTGCTTCGTCCGCGGCGTATAATCCCGGCATTCCCGGCTTACGCCAGTTTCTGATCGAGCGTGCAAGAAAAAACCGCCTCACCACCCCTGCCGGAAAAAATCGTTGCGCTTCTGCAAGAGGCGCGCTGGCTGGTGCTCGGGGTCGTCGCGCTCTACATCGGCTTGATCCTCTTCGGTTACAGCAAGGCCGATCCCGGCTGGTCGCATGCCGCCCAGGTCGATCGCATCGCCAATCCCGGCGGGCGCATCGGCGCATGGGTGGCCGATCTCCTGCTCTATCTCTTCGGCCTGTCCGCCTGGTGGTGGGTCCTCTTCTTCCTGTTCCTGGTGGTCTGGGGCTACCGGCGCCTCGAGGGCATTTTCCATACGGACCGGCGGCCGTTCTTCATCGCCCTGTCCGGCTTTATCCTCCTGCTGGGCGCATCGAGCGGCCTCGAGGCGTTGCGCTTTCACAGCATGAGCCGCCCCCTTCCCCTGGAGCCGGGCGGCATGCTCGGCCTGGAACTCGGCCGCCTGTTCTCGCAGTTCCTCGGCTTCACCGGCGGCACCCTCATCCTCATCGCGCTGTTCGCCGCAGGCCTGACCATCTTCACGGGGATGTCCTGGCTCAAGCTGATCGAACGCATGGGCGCGTTGCTGGAGGGCGTCTGGTTCGGCACCCGCCACCTCTATCAGCGCTGGCAGGACCGGCGCATCGGCCGCGAAGTGGCACGCGAGCGCGAGGCCGAGGTGGAAGTCGAGCGCAAGCGCATCGAGGAATTCCACGTCGAGCCGATCCGCATCGAGCCGGCCGAAGTCGTCATCCCGAAATCGACGCGCCGTGAAAAGGAGCGTCAGGCGCCGTTGTTCATGGACATCCCGGGCGGGGCGCTGCCGCCCCTGCACCTGCTCGAGGAGCCCTCGCACGACGTCGAGCCGCCGTCGGATGAGACGCTGGAATTCACCTCGCGCCTGATCGAGCGGAAACTTGCCGACTTCGGCGTCCAGGTCAAGGTGCTGGCCGCCTATCCCGGCCCGGTCATCACGCGCTACGAGATCGAACCGGCCGTCGGCGTCAAGGGCGCGCAGATCGTGAACCTGGTGAAGGACATCGCCCGCGCTCTTTCCGTGGTGAGCGTGCGCGTCGTCGAGACCATTCCGGGCAAGTCCTGCATGGGCCTGGAATTGCCCAATCCGAAGCGGCAAACGGTGCGCCTGTCCGAGATCCTCGGCTCGAAGGCCTACCACGACATGCATTCGCCGCTGACGCTGACGCTGGGCAAGGACATCGGCGGCCTGCCGATCGTCGTCGACCTGGCGAAGATGCCGCACTTGCTGGTGGCCGGCACCACCGGCTCGGGCAAGTCGGTCGGCATCAACGCCATGATCCTGTCGCTGGTCTACAAGTCGGAGCCGTCCGACGTGCGCCTGATCCTGGTCGATCCGAAGATGCTGGAGCTGTCGATCTACGAGGGCATTCCGCACCTGCTGGCGCCGGTGGTGACCGACATGAAGCAGGCCGCCAACGCCCTGCAGTGGTGCGTCGCCGAGATGGACCGCCGCTATCGCCTCATGTCGGCGATGGGTGTGCGCAATCTGGCCGGCTTCAATGGCAAGATCAAGGACGCCGCCAAGGCCGGAGCGCCCGGGGTTGGGTACATTCCCAATCCGTTCACGCTGACGCCGGAGAGCCCCGAGCCCTTGAACACCTTGCCCTACGTGGTGGTCATCATCGACGAGCTGGCCGACCTCATGATGGTCGCCGGCAAGAAGGTCGAGGAGTTGATCGCACGGTTGGCGCAGAAGGCACGTGCCGCCGGCATCCACCTGATCCTGGCGACGCAGCGGCCGTCGGTGGATGTCATCACCGGCCTCATCAAGGCCAACATCCCGACGCGGATTTCCTTCCAGGTCTCCAGCAAGATCGATTCGCGCACCATCCTCGACCAGATGGGCGCCGAGGCCCTGCTCGGACAGGGCGACATGCTCTACCTGCCGCCGGGCACCGGTTTCCCGGTGCGGGTGCACGGCGCTTTCGTCGCCGACAGCGAGGTGCACCGGGTCGTCGACCACCTGAAGAAGGCCGGCGCGCCGGAGTACGTCGACGGCATCCTCGATGCGCCGGGTGGCGACGGCGAGGAGGGCGTAGGTGGCGAGAACGGCCCCGACGGCGAGGCCGATCCGCTCTACGACCAGGCGGTCGAGGTGGTGCTGAAAACGCGCCGCCCCTCCATCTCGCTGGTGCAGCGCCACCTGCGCATCGGCTACAACCGCGCCGCGCGGCTCATCGAGCAGATGGAGCGCTCCGGGCTGGTCTCACCCATGGGCAGCAACGGCAACCGCGAGGTGATCGTGCCGGCGCGGGAATCTTGATGTATACGAAAAAATCCCTAACCACAGAGATCACAGAGAGCACAGAGAAGAGCATTTCAGGTATCTCTGTGATCTCAGTGCACTCTGTGGTTCAGGTTTTTGCCCTTCTGGTTGTGCTTGTCCTGTTCCCGATCATTGGCCATGCCGCCGCGCTCGACAAGCTGAAGGCCTTCGTCGAGGGCACGAAGAGCGGCAAGGCCGACTTCATCCAGACGGTGATGTCGAAGAGCGGCCGCAAGCCGCAGAACGCGGCCGGCACCATGATGTTCTCCCGGCCCGGCAAGTTCCGCTGGACCTACGACAAGCCCTACTTCCAGCTCATCGTCGGCGATGGCGAGCGGCTCTGGGTGTACGACCGCGACCTCAACCAGGTCAGCACGAAAAAGCTCTCCGCCGCGTTGGGCGGCAGCCCCGCCGCGCTGCTGGCCGGCGACAACGCGCTGGAGAAGAACTTCGATCTCAAGGAGGGTGAAACGGCCGACGGCATCGAGTGGGTCGACGCCCAGCCGAAGAGCCAGGAGGCCGGCTTCCAGTTCCTGCGCATCGGCTTCGCCGGCGACGCGCTGCGGATGATGGAACTCACCGACAGCTTCGGCCAGGTGACGACCATTGCTTTCGAAAAATTCGAGCGCAATCCGCAGCTGCCTGCCGCACTGTTCCGCTTCACTCCCCCCAAAGGCGCGGACATTCTCGGCGAGTGATCGTGAGCGACCTTTTCGCCACGAAGCCGCACGCACCCCTGGCCGAGCTGATGCGTCCGCGCACGCTCGACGAGGTGGTCGGGCAGGCCGACCTGCTCGGACCGGGCAAGCCGCTGCGCCTGGCCTTCGCGTCGCGCACGCCGCACTCGATGATCCTGTGGGGCCCGCCCGGCGTCGGCAAGACGACGCTGGCGCGGCTCATGGCGGAGGCCTTCGATGCCGAGTTCATCGCGCTCTCGGCGGTGTTCTCCGGCGTCAAGGACATCCGTGAGGCGGTGCAGCGCGCCGAGCTGACGCTGGCGCAGAGCGGCCGCCACACCATCCTCTTCGTGGACGAGGTGCACCGCTTCAACAAGGCGCAGCAGGATGCCTTCCTGCCCTATGTCGAACAGGGTCTCGTCACCTTCATCGGTGCCACCACCGAGAATCCCTCGTTCGAAGTCATCAGTGCGCTGCTCTCGCGCGCGGCGGTGTACGTGCTGAAAAGCCTCTCCGAAGAGGAACTGGGCCAGCTCTTCGACCGGGCGCGGGCCCAGGCGTTTGCCGATCTCGAATTCGACGAGGCCGCGCGCGGCCGCCTCATCGGCCTGGCCGACGGCGATGCGCGGCGCCTGCTCAATGTCCTGGAGATCGTGCATACCGCGGCGGCCACGTCGGATCGCCGTGTCGTGGACGCTGACTTTCTGCAGGGCGCGCTGGCGAAGAACCTGCGCCGCTTCGACAAGGGCGGAGACGCCTTCTACGACCAGATCTCCGCCTTGCACAAATCGGTGCGCGGCTCCGATCCCGATGCTTCGCTTTACTGGCTGCTGCGCATGCTCGACGGCGGCGCCGATCCGCTCTACCTCGGCCGGCGCATCATCCGCATGGCCAGCGAGGACATCGGCCTGGCCGATCCGCGCGCGCTGCAGATTGCGCTCAACGCGGTGGAGACCTACGAGCGGCTCGGCTCGCCGGAAGGCGAGCTGGCGCTGGCCGAAGCGGTGATCTTCATGGCCTGCGCCGCCAAGTCGAACGCGGTGTACGTCGCGTATAATTCCGCGCGCAAATTCGTCTCCGGCGACAGCTCGCGCGAAGTGCCGGTGCACCTGCGCAACGCGCCGACGAAGCTGATGAAGGAACTCGGCTACGGGCACGAATACCGCTACGCGCACGACGAGCCGGAAGCCTATGCCGCGGGCGAGACGTATTTTCCCGAGGGCATGCCGAAGGTAAGCTGGTACAAGCCGACCGAGCGCGGGCTGGAAGCGCAGATACGCGAAAAACTGGCGCACTTGCGCGAACTGGATCGCAAGAACAGCAAGAAATAAGAGTCAGCCGCCGCAATACGGCGAGTGAGTCGCAATCAACAGGGATCCATCCATCATGCTCGACATACAACTTCTGCGCAGCCAGGCCGCCCAGGTGGCCGAGCGCCTCGCCGCGCGCGGCGTCGGCTTCGACGTGGCCACCTTCCAGGCGCTGGAAGACGAGCGCAAGGGCCTGCAGATGCGCACCCAGGACCTGCAGGCGCGGCGCAACGCCCTGTCGAAGCAGATCGGCCAGCTCAAGTCCAAGGGCGAGGACACCTCGGCCGTGATGAACGAAGTGGCCGGCCTCGGTGACGAACTGAAGCGCAACGAGGAACAGCTCGCCGACCTGCTCAACCGCATCAACGCCTTCCTCTCGGTGATCCCCAACCTGCCGCACGAGAGCGTGCCGGCCGGGAAATCGGAAGCGGACAACGTGGAAGTCAGCCGCTGGGGCACGGCGCGCAGTTTTGATTTCGCCGTGAAGGACCATGTTGACCTGGGCACGGCGCTGGGCGGACTCGATTTCGATGCTGCCACGAAGATCAGCGGCGCGCGTTTCACGCTGATGAAGGGCGCCGTGGCGCGGCTGCACCGTGCGCTCGCCCAGTTCATGCTCGACGTGCACACGCAGGAGCATGGCTACACGGAAATCTACGCGCCGTATCTCGTCAACGGCAACAGCCTGTTCGGCACTGGCCAGTTGCCGAAATTCCACGAGGACCTCTTCCACATCAAGGATGCCGGTTATTACCTCATCCCGACGGCCGAGGTGCCGGTGACCAACATCGTGCGCGACGAGATCGTTGACCTGGCGCAGATGCCGCTCAAGTTCGTCTGCCACACGCCGTGCTTCCGCTCCGAGGCCGGCACTTACGGCAAGGACACGCGCGGCATGATCCGTCAGCACCAGTTCGACAAGGTCGAGCTGGTGAGGATCGAGCGCCCCGACAATTCGTGGGCGGCGCTGGAGGAACTCACTCGCCACGCCGAGATCATCCTCGAGAAGCTCGAACTGCCCTATCGCCGCGTCGCGCTATGCACCGGCGACATGGGCTTCTCCGCCGCCAAGACCTACGACCTCGAGGTGTGGCTGCCGGCGCAGAACACCTACCGCGAGATTTCCTCTTGCAGCCACTTCGAGGCCTTCCAGGCGCGCCGCATGCAGGCGCGCTACCGAAACGAGAACGGCAAACCAGAGCTGGTGCATACCCTGAACGGCTCGGGACTGGCCGTCGGTCGCACGCTGGTGGCTGTCCTCGAAAACTTCCAGCGCGCCGACGGCAGCGTCGAGGTGCCCACGGCCCTGCGCCCCTACATGGGTGCCATGGAACTCATCGAGAAGGCCTGAGTCTCGACCGCCGGTTTTTCCAGGCGGCGCAGGATGTCGTAGTAGTTGCGGATGTTCTCCGTCATGATGACGGCCTCGCCGCCGCGGCCCGCGCCGCTCTTCAGGCGCGAATAGTATTCCGGCCGCGACAGCAGCGGCAGCACCTGCTTCATCTCGTACCAGGAATTCGCATCCCGCTTCACCAGTTCGGCAATGAAGCGCGCGCCGTTCATGTGGCCCATGCCCAGGTTGTAGGCGGCAATCGCCAGCCAGCTGCGGTCGGGCTCCGCTGTCCCCGGCGGGAACTGTTCGCGCAACTCGGCGAGATAGCGCGCGCCGGCCAGGATGCTCTGCCGCGCGTCGAGCCGGTCGGTGACGCGCAGGCGGTCGGCGGTATCTTCGGTCAGCATCATCATGCCGCGCACGCTGGTGTAGGACGTGGCCAGCGGATCCCAATGCGATTCCTGATAGGCCAGCGCGGCGAGCAGGCGCCAGTCGATGCCGTGCAGGCGTTGCGCTTCGATGAAGTCGCGCCGGTAGCGCGGCAGTACCGTCTGTGCCCTTTCCAGGAACTGTTCGACATCAATCTGGTTGAGCCGGCGTGCGTGCCCGAAGTAGCGGTCCTGCAGGCGGGCCAGCGTGCCGTCCAGGCGGATGCGCGCGATGAAGGCATTGGTGCGCCCGAGCAGATCGGCATCGCCGCTCTTGGGAAACGCCCATGCCAGCGGCTGCTTGCCGGGCAACACCAACGCGGCATTCAGGCCGGGGAAGAAATTCGCACCGATATCGAAATGCGTCGAATCGACTGCGGCCAGCATGGTCGGGTCGGCGTTGGCGCGCTCGAGCAGCTCCAGTTCGCTGACGCCTTTCAGCTTGACCAGCCGCAGGCCTTTGGGCCGCGGCCGCAGGCTGTCGAGGGCTGCTATTTGCGGCGAGCGGGCCAGTACGGTGACGGTACGCCCGGCCAGGTCGGCCGATTTCCTTACGGGGAGTGCGTCCTCGTTCTGCACCAGCACATGCTGCACGTCGCGGATCGGCACGGAGAACTGAAGGGCGTTGCTGATTCCCGGCGACAGCGCCGCGGCCGCCATGTGGGCGCGTCCCCTTTTCAGGAACTTGAGCGTTTCGGCAGGATCTCGCGCGAAGATGAAGCGGGCCTCGACGCCGAGTTCCTGCGCGAACAGGACGACCAGATCGTGCTCGAAGCCCGAGGCCGTGCCGCTGCCATCCACCTGGTAGGTGGCCGGACCTTCGCGCGTGACGACGATCAGCTTGCCAAGCTCCGCCGGCGGTGGCAGCGGCTCGCCGCAGGCAGCGAGAAGGGACAGCAGGATGGCAGCAAGCAGTGAACGCATGTGGCCCCTGTGCAGAGGAGGGGAATGCTCCCCCCGCGTCGCATCAAGAGGGGGATTGGTGTAGAATGCGCGCCTCCGGAGAGGTGGCAGAGTGGTCGATTGTACCTGACTCGAAATCAGGCGTAGGTGTAAGCCTACCGTGGGTTCGAATCCCACCCTCTCCGCCACCACACTCACAAAAAGCCGGTCATGCAAACCGGCTTTTTTCTTTTTGCCTACGCTACCTGAGCGGCTCTGTCGTTTCCCGGGCGATCAGCCAGCGGCCGTCGATCAGTTCCCAATCAAGGGTTTTTTGGACGACGTCCTTATATTGCTCTGAGCGGTAGGCCTGCTTGAAGACAGTGCTGGCGTGCTTCGCGTCTTTGACGACGAGTTTGATATCTCGGATGTCGAGCGAAATATCCTTGGCTCGCGAGAGCGCGGCCTTGCGTTTTTCCGCCCAGGTGTCGCGAGTGCCGCCGTCGGATGGGGCGAAGGCGGGGGCGTAGGCATCCAGGTAGGCCTGCACGTTGCGGCCCGACCAGGCTTTCGACCAGGCCTGCAGTGCCTCGGCGACGGCGCGCTCAGGCCCGGGCTGCGAGACGGGAGCAGATGCTGCGGATGGCACGGGCGCCGGCGCGGTTTCCTTGAGCAGTTCCAGGGCGCGTGCGTTGAGCGCATCCTTGTTGGCGATGTACAGCAGGGGGTCGTCGGGCGGGCAATGTTCTGGCGCATCTTCACCCGCCGCCCACGATTCCGGGGTGGGGGGCTGGTCGGCTGCCCTGGAGATGCCCAGCGTGGCAAGCAGGCTGCCGAGACCGGCGTGGGTTCGCAAGTAGGCGATGCCGAGGTCGTGCTCGGCATTGCTGTAGGCGCGCCGGGCCTGGAACAGTTCGTTCTCGCTGTCGAGCAGGTCGAGCAGGGTACGCTGGCCGATGTCGAACTGCTTGCGGTAGGCGTCGCGGGCCTTCTCGATCGAGAGCTGGTGCTGATCGAGGTAGCCGAGCTGTTCGGTGAGCTTGCGCGTGTCGTTGAAGGCGATGGCGACGACCTGGCGGATGTCGCGGCAGGTCTTGTCACGGACGTCGCGGGCCACGTTGTATTGTTCCGCGTATTGCTGCGAACGGGCACGGTCGGAGAAGCCGCTGAAAAGGTTCCAGCTCATGACGACTTCGGCCGTGCTGTTGTCGTGCTGTCCTGAATAGCCATTGAGGTTGCGGCCGTGCTCCTGCTTGAGCCTGATGTCGAAGCGCGGCTGGTAAGCGGCGTCGCGGACACGGGCCGCGGCCTGGGCCGAGCGGACATTCTCCACCGAGGCGAGCAGGGCCGGATTGCCCTGCTGGGCCGTCCTCAGCGCTTCAGCCATATCTTTAGGCATGGCTTTGGTGAGATTGGCCAGTGCTTCCATTTCCTTGCCGGGCTTCTCGCCGACGACCCGCATGTAGCGTGCGCTGACGTCGTGCAGGTTGGTCGTCTCGGTCAACAGGTTGGCTTCGGCCAGCGCCAGCCGGCCGGCGGCCTGCTCGAGGTCGACCCGGCGCCCCACGCCGGCCTGCACCTTTTTCTGGATTTGCTCGAAAACGGATCGATGCTGGACGTAATTTTCCTCGGCCAGTCCGACCAGCTTGCGGTAGCGCAGGACGTCGATGTAGGCGCGCGCTGCCTCGAGCGCGGCGGTTTCCGAGGCTTCCTGCAACTCGAACAGGCGTACGGTGAGGGCGTGATCGAAACGGCGGACTTCATTGCGCGTGGCGAACCCGTCGTATAGCATCTGGGTCAAGGTCAGGGAAGTCGACTGGCGCGTGAAGTTCTTGTCCAGCAGGGGGTCGTCGCGATTTTCCCGTCCCTTGCTGGCGGACAGGTCGAGGCGCGGCAGGTAGCCGCCGAAAGCCGCGTCGCGCTCACCCTGTGTGGCCTTGTAGGCATGCCAGCGTTGCTGTACTTCCGGATTGGAAAGAACGGCCTTTTGTGCCGCATCCTTCAGTGTCGGCGCCTGTGCGCGGACAAGGGACGAGATCAGCAGCAGGCAGAAGAACGCTAGGAAACGCGGCATTATCGGATGATCCAATAAATTCATATGCACTTTTTCAGGGCCACATGATAGCGCATGCGCGGGTAACCCGCAGGCGCATGCGCGGGTAACCCGCAGGCCGGCGCGCCTGGGTGCATGGCCTCGTTTGCTCGTGTTGGCGACGCTGCTGCTGTGCCAGGCCGGCGGTGCCGATCTGGAAAGGATGCTGGCGACATTCACTCGATACGGCGGGCAGGCGCAGTCGTTCCAGGACTGGCGGCAGTTGATCGAGGAGGGCAAGTCATTGGAGACGCCAGACAAGCTCCGCCGCATCAACGAGTTCTTCAACCGCAAGCTCCTCTTTCTCGACGACATCAAGATATGGGGACAGACAGACTACTGGGCGACTCCACTCGAGACGCTGGCCAAGGGGCAAGCCGACTGCGAGGATTTCACCATCGCGAAATACTTCACGCTGCTGAGCGCAGGAATGCCGAACGAGCAGTTGCGCCTGATCTACGTCAAGGCCCGCATCGGCGGATCGGCCAGCAACGTCACGCAGGCCCACATGGTGCTTGCCTATTACGAGACGCCGGATGCGGAACCCTTGCTGCTCGATAACCTGATCACGGACATCCGACCTGCGTCCCGCCGCCCGGATCTGCAGCCGGTGTTCAGTTTCAACAGCATGGGCATCTGGTCGAATCCGGTTGCAAGGGGCGTGCCAAGTTCGACGGGTGTTGGTCGATTGACGCGCTGGCAGGACCTGCTGAACCGGGCGAAGGCCGAGGGGTTCGCGTTTTGAGCATTCTTTAACGAAGTACTTGTCGAAGAAAGAACGATTATGTCGATGTATCGTCAACTTTGGCTGGCCGTCATCGTCAGCATGCTGGTGGCGCTGGCCGGCAGTCTGCTGGCTTCCTCGCTGAGCGCACGCATTTACCTGTCCGAGCAGCTGGCTATGAAGAATACCGACAACGCCGCGGCGCTGGCGCTTTCGCTCAGCCTGCGCGAACCGGATGCGGTGGAAGTCGAGCTGGCGGTTTCCGCCCTCTTCGACAGCGGCCATTACGAGTCGATCCGCGTTACGGATCCCCTGGGCAAGACGATCGCCGAGCGCCGGGCGGCTGGCGGCTATAACGGCGCGCCGGCGTGGTTTGCACGGCTCCTGCCGATCGTGGCGCAGCCGGGGCAGGCGCAGATCAGCAGTGGCTGGAAGCAGTTCGGCACGGTGCTGCTGGAGAGCCACAGCCGCTTTGCCTACGAGGCGCTGTGGAAAAGCGTTTGGGAGCTGGCCGGGGCCCTCTTCGTGGCGACGCTGATCGGCGGCTACCTGGGTACGTTGATCCTGCGCCGCCTGCGCAAGCCGCTGGCAGCGGTCATCGGCCAAGCGAGGGCGATCACCGAGCGGCGCTTCATCACCATCGACGAGCCGGCCGTGCCGGAATTGCGCCAGCTGGCGACGGCGATGAATGCGACCGTCGTCCGCTTGAAGACCATGTTCGGCGAGGAGGCTGCTCGGCTCGATGCGGTGCGCCGCGAGGCGAACTGCGATGCGCTGACCGGGCTGGCCAACCGCGGCCATTTCCTCGCCCGCCTGCACGATGCGCTGGAGGCGGAGGATTCGCATGGGATCGGATTGATCCTGGTGCGCGTGGCGGATCTGGCCGGCATCAATCGCCGCCTGGGCCGCGAGGCGACGGATGAACTGCTGCGAGGCTTCGCGTCGATCCTCGGCAAGGCAAGCGGGCAGCATGCGGACAGCCTGGCGGCGCGGTTGAACGGGGCGGATTTCGCCTTGCTCATCGCGGGACAGAGCGGCGTGCGCGAGCAGGCCGAAAGCCTGTTGCAGAGCCTGGTGCAGGAGGCGGCTTCCTACGTGG
Source organism: Betaproteobacteria bacterium (assembly GCA_016703785.1). Classification (GTDB taxonomy): domain Bacteria; phylum Pseudomonadota; class Gammaproteobacteria; order Burkholderiales; family Rhodocyclaceae; genus Desulfobacillus. The sequence continues at coordinate 37,269 of JADJBM010000008.1, read as the reverse complement.
CCGAGGCGCCCGCGGCGCATATCGGCATGGGAATGTTCCCGCGCGGGGTCGAGTTGAGCGCGGCCCTGTCCCAGGTCGATGCGGCGCTGGCGGCGGCGGAAGCCGAAGGCGCCAATGCTATCCGCGAAGCCGGCCAGGCCGCGGGCGAGGAGGCGCCGCGCAGCGCGGACGAGTGGTCGCGGCTGATCCGGCATGCGCTCGACGAGCGCTGGGTCAAGCTGATTTCATTCCCCGTGGCAGATTTCGCCGGGAAGCTGATTCACCGCGAGTGCCCGCTGCGGCTGATGCTGGACGACCGCGGCGAGTGGCTGCCGGCGGGCCGCTTCCTGCCGATCGCCGAACGGCTCAAGCTGACTTCCAGGCTCGATTTGTCCGCGGTTTCGCTGGGCCTGGCGGAACTGGCTGGAAAGCCTGCCCTGAAAGGACTTGCGGTAAACCTCTCGGCCAGTTCGCTGCAGGACAGGGATTTCCGCGCGAAATTGCAAAGTCAGCTTCGGCAGCACGGCGAGCCGGCGCGGCGCCTTTGGATCGAAGTGGCTGAAAACGGTGCGCTGAGCCATTTCGAGGAATTCCGCGACTTGTGCGGGGAATTGAAAGCCCGCGGATGCCGTGTCGGCATCGAGCATTTCGGCCGACAGTTCAGCCAGATCGGGCAGCTGCACGGCCTCGGACTGGATTACATCAAGGTCGATGCGAGCTTCGTGCGCGGGCTGGAATCGAACCCGGGCAATCAGGCCTTCCTGAAGGGTCTGTGCGCGATTGTCCACGGCATCGGCATCCAGGTGATCGCCGAAGGCGTGGTGAGCGAGGCCGAATTGAAGGCGCTCGCCGGCGTGGGATTCGACGGCGCCACCGGTCCGGCAGTGAAGGAACCAGCCTAGCGGCCAGTCGCGCGATCGGCTGCAGCCGATCGCGCCGTCCTGCGGCGGCTAGTGCCAGCATTTGATTCTGTGGTACTGACTCTAGTTCCGGCATAACGCCCGCTCACGCGGGCATTACCCTGCACTGAAACTTCGTTTTCAGTCCGTGATCAGCTTGCCCTTGTTGAGCATGTCCTGAATCACCTGCTGGTCGGTGCTGAAGCCGCCGATCAGGTCGACGCCCTGCAGCAGGATGGTGTGGTCCTCCTGGTTCGGCACATAGCCGCCGCTGAAGCCGCCCGTCGTGCTGATGCGGACCACGGTGTCGCTGCCCGACTGTTCGAAGTGCAGGAAGCTGCTCAGGTTGCCGGTGCTGCCGGCGGTGTGGCTTTCATTGGACAGCAGGTCGCGCAGGTCCAGCACGTCTCCGCCCGACCCGAAGGGTGCGGCGTCGAAGTCGGTCACGGTGTCCGTCGCCGGGTTGCCCTTGACGCCGCGGTCCGCCAGTTCCCACTTGAAGACGTCGGCGCCGAGTCCGCCGGTCAGCGTGTCGGTGCCGGGGCCGCCGATGAGGACGTCGTTGCCGGCGCCTCCGATGAGGACGTCGTTGCCCGCGCCGCCCTCGAGGCGATCGTTGCCGTCGCCGCCGATGAGCGTGTCGTTGCCCTCCTGTCCGCGCAAAATGTCGTTGCCGGCGCCGCCGGTGATGGCGTCATTGCCGGCACCGCCGGTCAGCGTATCGTCGCCGTCGCCGCCGTCGATGACATCGTCGCCGTCGCCGCCCTGGATGATGTCGTGGCCGCCACCGCCGCTGAGCGTGTCGTTGCCGCCGAGACCGATGATCTGGTCGTTGGCAGCCGTGCCGATGATCGTGTTGGTGCTGCCGTCGCCCGCGAAGTGGTTGGTGACGACATTCAGCGTCAGGCTGGCGGTCGAGGTGTCGCCATCGCTGTCGGTCAGCGTGTACTCGACCAGTTCGGGCGCAACGGGCGCTGCGGCCGCATCGTTGAGCACGCCGTCGAACTCCACCGCGCGGATGCGTACCCTGGGGGTGGAGAAGTAGGTGTCGTCGCTCACCAGCGCCGTTACGCGGCTGACGTTGCTGAGGCTTGCCGGCATGTCGTACCAGGTCGTGGTGCCGCCGTTGGCGCCGATGGCGTGCTGGCCCAGGCGTTCGCCATCGATGCCGTAGAAGGTGAAGGTGACAGCGGAGTCGTTTTGCGCATAGACCTGGAAGCGCAGCCCCTGCACGCCCTGGGCGTAAATGGAGCGGTCGAAGTCCACGACCAGCGACTCGAGATCGTCCAGGTTGCTGGTGTCGTCGCCCGGACTGCTGACCCCGGCGCCATTGGTGCCGCTGTAGGACACCGTGGCCGAACCCGGCACGCTGCTGTCGCGCAGCATGCCCAGGAGCGTGACGCCCGTGCCGGCATGGGCGGCGGCCGAGGTGAAGTTGACGACCAGGTTTGTCGGGCTGGTGGCCGGATTGGGCACATCGGCCGTCGGCGGCGAATAGCGGTAATAGCCGTTGTCGTCGAAAATCAGCTGGCTGCCATTGCTGGCATGGTTCCAGGTCAGATGCCCGCCGCTGACGGTGTAGCTGCCGCCGGAGGCGGTGCCGCTGCTGTTGACGATCAGGTTGTAGGTGACGCCCTTGAAGACGATCGAGGTGATGCTGGCGTTGTCGGCCGGTATGTCGACGCCGGTTCCCTGCGGTGTGAAGCTGGTGAGCTGCGCGCCGAGCGCACTGCCGCCGTCTGTGCCGACGCCTGTGATGACGTTGCCCTCGAGGAAGGTCTCCAGCGCCGTCAGCGTGTCGGTGTCCGGATTGGCAACCGGCTTGCCGTCGACGACGCGGATCGTCTGCACGGCGGAGACGGCGTCGCCGTCCAGGTCGGTGGCGGTGAAGGACAGGCTGAAGGTGTCCCCCTCGGTGGCAACCCCGGCGGTGTAGTAGGTGTAGTCGCCGCTCTCGAAGTTGAACACCAGGATGCCGTGGTCGAAGCCTTTTGCCGCGTTCAGCGTGAGCAGGTTGCCGGTAGTGGGGAAGCCGGGCGGGAAGGGTCCGCTGCAGCTGATGCTGTTGGTGGCGTTGTTGTAGCTGAACGTGACGTTCTGTTCTGCCGTGGCGGGGTTGCCGTCCGTATCCAACATGATCGATATCGAGCTGATGTAGCCGCCGTCGGCGCCGAAGACGATGCCCTGTGCGCTATTGGCCGACACCACGTTGCCGCCGTAGGAAGCGGGGACGGTGGCCAGAAGCTGCTCCTCGAGCCGGCTCACATCGGGGACGATGATGGCGTTGTCCACGTTGCCGTCGCCAAGCGCGTCCACATTGTGGATCTGGTTGAGCCAGGCAGGATTGCTGATGCCGGTGCCGATGCCGACGGCGAAGGACTGGACGTTGCTGCCGGCGATGTAGTTCAGGTAGTTCGTGATGCCGGTCGCGGTCGCGCCGGATGTCGGGTCGCCGTCGGAAACAAAATAGACGATGTTCTGGCGGCCGGCATCCGGTGCGGCCGGGCTGCCGAGGGCAGTGCGGGTCTGGTCGAGCGCCGCCTGGAAGTTTGTTCCGTTGTCCGCCGGGAGGTAATCCGGCGCGGTGCTGTTGATGTAGGCAACCGTGGCTTCCTCGGTGGTGAACCAGGCGCCGCCGTTCTCGATGGCCGCGCTGCTGTCGAAATCGACGATCCGGACTTGCACGTCCGACGATTGCGAGAAGAACTCCTCCACCAGCCTTGTGAGGGCGAGCTTGGCGATCTCCATCCGCGTCATCACGGTGACGGTGCCGTCGGCGGCCACGGAGCGGACTTCCTCGGTCATGCTGCCGGAAGTGTCCACCACGAGCACGATGTTGTAGCTCGGCAGGGAGCTTTCCGGGATCATCACTTCCGCATCGGCGGCGATGGGGCGATCGTCCTGCACCGTGACGCGCAGGGCAGCAGAGGAGTTGTTGCCGACGTAATTGAAGACTTCGGTGATGCCGGCATCGTTGGCGGGCGCGCTGTTGTCGGCGACGCTGTTGAGCGTGTAGGTGTAGTTGCCGTTGGTGCTGTTGACCACCAGCTGGCCGATGGCGGTCGTCACCGTGATCGTGCCGCTTACCGGCGTGATGCCGTTGATGCTGAGCACGCTGGTGTTGGTCTCGCTGCCAGCGAAGAGGTTGCCACTGGCGACATTGCTGCCGGCGCCGCCGATGAGGGCGGATTCCTGCACCGTGGCCAGGTCGTCGGTGGCGCCATGAGCCGTGAGATTGACCGTGGCCGTGCTGGTCTGGCCGTCATCGTCCTGCAGCGTGTAGGTGAAGCTCGTCGAGCCTGCCGCGCCCGGCGTCCAGGTGTAGTAGCTGCCGTTGTCGACTAGGCCGGGCAGGGTGGAGGACGAAACGATGGCGGCATGGTCGAACAGCGTGTCGTTGGCGAGCAGCGCCGCCTTGCTGATGATAATCGGCGTGCCGAGCACGGTGGAGAAGGTGTCGTTGGCCGCGAGCGGCGTACCGTCGTTGACCGCGGCGACGTTGAGCGTGGCCGCGGCGGAGCCGGATACGCCGCCCAGGTTGTCCACGGCCTGGTAGTTGAAGTTCGCGCTGCCGTTCCAGTCGACCGGTGGCTTGTAGTAGAGCGTCAGGGCGTTGCCGCTGGCCGCCAGCAGGGTGCCGGTGGGTGCCAATTGGGTCATCGCCGCATCGAGATAGAGCTGACCGTAGGCTGGCAGGGTGGACAGCGTGAAGTTGGCGACGCTGCCGTCGGAATCCGTGCCGGTCAGGGTGATGGGGATCAACACATCCTCGTTGCCGCTGGCGGTAACGGCATTGGCAACCGGAGGATTGTTCGCGGCGATCATGTTGATCGTGGTCGTCGCGGTGTTGCTGACATTGCTGCCGTCGGTCACGGTCACCGTGAGGGTGCGTGCGGTCAGGTCCGGCGAACCGGCAGAATTGTTGAAAGTGACGGCACGGATCGCCAACTGGTAGTCGGTGATGAAGACGCTACCGGAGAGCGTCACCACATTGCCGGCCACGACGGCCGAAATGCCTGCCGGCAGGGAGCCGACGTTTAGCACGTCTCCAGCCTGGGCGTTGGTCAGCGTGATGGTGGCGCCGGTGATGTTGCTGCTGTCCACGTCGGTGATGCTGATGTCCGTATCGCTGACCGGCACGTTCGGCCGGGCATCCACGCTGAAGAAAGTGTTGTAACCCGTGCCGGTCGCACTGGCGTCGAGGTCGAGCACCGGCGCATCGCTCACGGCCACCACATTGATCGTCGCCGTGGCTGTGTTGGAGGTGAGCGCGCCGTCCGTCACCGTCACGGTGATGGTGCGCGGCGTGGTGTCCGGCGTGTCAGACGGGTTGTCGAAAGTGATGGCGCTGATCGCGGCCCGGTAGTCGGCGGCCGTGGCGCTGCCGGACAGCACAACCACGTTGCCGGAGACGGTGGCGGTGATGCCGGGCGGCAGTGCGCCGGCGGCGAACACGTCACCTGCTTTCGGGTTGGTTAGCGTGATGGTGGCGCCGGTGATGTTGCTGTCGGGATCGAGCACGCTGAGATCGGTGTCGCCGATCGAGATTCCGCCGCCGTTTTCGATAAAGGTGCCGATGTAGTTGGCGCCGCCCGTTGTACTGTCGTTCGCGTCGAGATCCAGAATGGGGGCGTCATTGGTACCGGTGACGGTGATGGTCAGCGTGGTGCTGTTGGAGGCTGCACCGTTCGGATCCGTCACCGTGTAAGTGAACACATCGCTGGCGGTTACTCCCGCGGCCAGTGCGTCGGCTGCAGTCTGGTCGGCTACGTAGTTGTAGCTGCCGTCGGCGTTCAGCGTCAGTGTGCCGTAGGTGCCGATGATCGCTGCTCCGACACCGACGCCCTGGGCCACGGCGCCGGCGCCGGCGACAACCCCGCTGACTGTCAGCGTATTTGTTGCGTTGTCGGCATCGGTGTCGGTGCCGGGAGCGCCCTGGATGACGCCGGCCACTGCGGCCGTGGTTAGGGTGGCATCTTCGAGGACTGCGCCTGTATCCGCAACTGCCACTGGCGAGGCGTTGGTACCGCTTGTCGATATGGCCAAGGTCGACGAGGAGGTCGAGCCGTCAGCATCGGTCAGCGTGTAGGTGAATATCTGGTCCGGAACCTCCGGAATGGCGTTCAGACCGTTGAGACGGAAAGTGGCGCCACCACTTGTAAAGACGATGTACTGGAATGCCGCCCCGGCGCTGATGGTGGCCGTGGCGATGTCGGTCCCGTTGCCGGTGATCGATCCGGAGGCAACGTAGGCGCCGGCGCTATTGTAAACATGCCACGTGGCCGTTTCCGACGAGCTGAGATTGGTCAGGGTCACGCTGGCGGAACGGCTCTGCTGGTTCATGTTCGCCACCAGCACTTCGCCATTCTCGATTCTATTGTTGTTATTGGTGCCGGAAGCGCTCTCGACGCCCAGCCCGTCGTTGTTCGTGCCGCCGTTGTCACGGAAGCGCACGTAGCTCGCGGCCGTGCCGCTCAACGTTCCAGCATCGGTTTGGAGGCCAGACAGGGGATTGCCGCTGGTCGAGTAGGGATTGCTGCCGTCGAAGCCAAACAGATCCACGCCCAGGGCGTTCCAGCCGGCCACGTTCGTCGTTGTCGGCACGACCAGATTGGGCGTGGTGTCCGCGTAGCCGTATTCGCCCGTGAGCTGGTTCACGGTCAGTGTGCCGTTGGCGGTAACGATGGTCCGGATATTGCCAACCACCGTGTTCGAGATCGTGCTGCCGCCGTACGTCACATTGCTGATGGCCGTGGCGTCTGCGCCGAGAATGTCTACACCCCCGCCTGACCCGGTGATCACGTTGCCGTAGGTCGTGGCGCCGTGGCCGACGCTATCAGCATCGGGATTGGCAGTCGGCGCCGTGTCGGTGATGGTGAGGCTAACCGTCGTCCAGCCCGACAAGTCTGAGCCATCGCTGAGGCGGTAGACGAAACTGTCCACGTCGGACGTCGCATCCGCATGGTTGCGCGCCGGGGCGGTGTAATCGAAGGTGCCATCGGCGCGCAGGATGACGGTGCCACCGAGGGCCGTGGTGATGCTGTTCGTTCCATTGACGGCAACGGCGGAACCGCCTGCATTGGTGGCAAATTGTGCCGCGACAAAACTGGCTGGCAGCGAATCCACGTCGGTATCGTTGGCCAGTACGTTGCCGCGTACCACTGTTACGCCTTCAGCCGACGTGTAGGCGTCGGCGACGCCGACTGGCGCGTCGTTGACGGGCGTGACGGTGATGCTGGCGGTGGCCGTTTCGGTGACGCCGCCGGAGGTGACGGTGTAGGTGAAGCTGGTGCTGCCGTTGTAGTTGGCCGTCGGGTTGTAAGTGAGCTGGGTGCCCGCGACGTTGAGCGAGACGGTGCCGTTGGCCACCGCCACGGCGGCCCCGCCGGCGGTGATGGCCGTGCCGTTGACGGCAGTGATGGCGCGTCCGGCGTTCTCGAAGGTGTCGTTGCCGAGCACCGAGAGGGCTATCGGGGTGTCCTCGTTGGTGGTGGCGCTGTCGTCGCTGATGTCCGCCACAGCGGTGAGGCTGATGGCCACCGTGTCGATGTCGGAGAGGCTGCCGTCGCTGGTATTGACGGTGAGGGTGGCCGCGCCGTTGTAGTCGGCCGTTGGCGCAAAACTCAGTCCGTTCAGGGCGGCGTTGATCTGTGCGGCAGTGCCCGCGATGGTCACGGTGCCGGTGCCGTTGTTGGTGATGACGGCGCCCCCGCCGGTTACAGCGGTGAGCGTGCCGTTGCCGATTGAGACGATGGTGGTGAGCGGGCCACCGTCGGCATCGGCCACGGTGACGGTATTGCCGTTGGCGCTGCTGAAGACCAGGTTGGTGTCTTCGGTGCCGCTCTGTGCGCCGGGGACGGCGTTGACCGGGGCGTTGTCATTCAAGTTCAGCTCGTTGAGCGTGATGCTGGCGCTGGTGGTGTTGCCGGCGGCGTCGTGTGCGGTGACGCTGTAGATGCCCGAGTTGGTGCCGGCCTCGAAGTCGTTGACGGCGGCGGCGGCGCCGGCGGCGGTCATGGTGACGTTGCCGCTGTTGTCGATCTGGAAGTAGCCGTCGGCGCTGGTGTTGGTGCCGGTGGCAGTGAAGGTGAGGCTGGTGACGGCGATGTTGTCGCTGACCACGACAGTTGCCACGGTGGCACCGGCCACCTGATTCTCGGCGTAGTTGAAAGTCTGTGCGGTGAGCGTCGGCGCGATAATTTCGACGCTGTGGGTCGAGGTGGTGGTGGCGGAGAACGGATTGCCGGCGGCGTCGGTGCCGGTGACCGTCGCATCAAAACTCGTATCGGCGGCCAGGTCTGAGCCGGCGACGCTGATGCTGAAGGTATTGCCGGCGAGCACCAGGCCGCTGTAGGGCGTGCCGTTCCTGGTGAAGCTGACGCTATCGCCCGGGGCGGCATCGCCGCCGACGGTGCCGGTGACGGCGATGGTGGCGCCGGCCTCGGCGGCGTTGACGAGGTCATCGGCGGTGATGGCATCGACGGTGATGGTGGCGCTGGCCGTGGTATCGACGCTGTGGGTCGAGGTGGTGGTGGCGGAGAACGGATTGCCGGCGGCGTCGGTGCCGGTGACCGTCGCATCAAAACTCGTATCGGCGGCCAGGTCTGAGCCGGCGACGCTGATGCTGAAGGTATTGCCGGCGAGCACCAGGCCGCTGTAGGGCGTGCCGTTCTGGTGAAGCTGACGGTGTCGCCCGGGGGCGGCATCGCCGCCGACGGCGCCGGTGACGCTGATGGGGGCGCCGGCCTCGGCGGCGTTGATGACGTCATCGGCGGTGATGGCATCGACGGTGATGGTGGCGCTGGCCGTGGTATCGACGCTGTGGGTCGAGGTGGTGGTGGCGGAGAACGGATTGCCGGCGGCGTCGGTGCCGGTGACCGTCGCATCAAAACTCGTATCGGCGGCCAGGTCTGAGCCGGCGACGCTGATGCTGAAGGTATTGCCGGCGAGCACCAGGCCGCTGTAGGGCGTGCCGTTCCTGGTGAAGCTGACGGTGTCGCCCGGGGCGGCATCGCCGCCGACGGCGCCGGTGACGCTGATGGGGGCGCCGGCCTCGGCGGCGTTGATGACGTCATCGGCGGTGATGGCATCGACGGTGATGGTGGCGCTGGCCGTGGTATCGACGCTGTGGGTCGAGGTGGTGGTGGCGGAGAACGGATTGCCGGCGGCGTCGGTGCCGGTGACCGTCGCATCAAAACTCGTATCGGCGGCCAGGTCTGAGCCCGCGACGCTGATGCTGAAGGTATTGCCGGCGAGCACCAGGCCGCTGTAGGGCGTGCCGTTCCTGGTGAAGCTGACGGTGTCGCCCGGGGCGGCATCGCCGCCGACGGAGCCGGTGACGCTGATGGGGGCGCCGGCCTCGGCGGCGTTGACGAGGTCATCGGCGGTGATGGCATCGACGGTGATGGTGGCGCTGGCCGTGGTATCGACGCTGTGGGTCGAGGTGGTGGTGGCGGAGAACGGATTGCCGGCGGCGTCGGTGCCGGTGACCGTCGCATCAAAACTCGTATCGGCGGCCAGGTCTGAGCCGGCGACGCTGATGCTGAAGGTATTGCTGGCGAGCACCAGGCCGCTCCAGGGCGGGCGGTCTACCGTGAAGCTGACGGTGTCGCCCGGGGCGGCATCGCCGCCGACGGAGCCGGTGACGCTGATGGGGGCGCCGGCCTCGGCGGCGTTGATGAGGTCATCGGCGGTGATGGCATCGACGGTGATGGTGGCGCTGGCCGTGGTATCGACGCTGTGGGTCGAGGTGGTGGTGGCGGAGAACGGATTGCCGGCGGCGTCGGTGCCGGTGACCGTCGCATCAAAACTCGTATCGGCGGCCAGGTCTGAGCCGGCGACGCTGATGCTGAAGGTATTGCCGGCGAGCACCAGGCCGCTGTAGGGCGTGCCGTTCCTGGTGAAAGCTGACGGTGTCGCCCGGGGCGGCATCGCCGCCGACGGAGCCGGTGACGCTGATGGGGCGCCGGCCTCGGCGGCGTTGATGACGTCATCGGCGGTGATGGCATCGACGGTGATGGTGGCGCTGGCCGTGGTATCGACGCTGTGGGTCGAGGTGGTGGTGGCGGAGAACGGATTGCCGGCGGCGTCGGTGCCGGTGACCGTCGCATCAAAACTCGTATCGGCGGCCAGGTCTGAGCCGGCGACGCTGATGCTGAAGGTGTTGCCGGCGAGCACCAGGCCGCTGTAGGGCGTGCCGTTCCTGGTGAAGCTGACGGTGTCGCCCGGGGCGGCATCGCCGCCGACGGTGCCGGTGACGGCGATGGTGCCGCCGGCCTCCAAGGCGTTGACGATGTCATCGGCGGTGATGTTATCGACGGTGATGGTGGCGCTGGCCGTGGTATCGACGCTGTGGGTCGAGGTGGTGGTGGCGGAGAACGGATTGCCGGCGGCGTCGGTGCCGGTGACCGTCGCATCAAAACTCGTATCGGCGGCCAGGTCTGAGCCGGCGACGCTGATGCTGAAGGTATTGCCGGCGAGCACCAGGCCGCTGTAGGGCGTGCCGTTCTGGTGAAGCTGACGGTGTCGCCCGGGGCGGCATCGCCGCCGACGGAGCCGGTGACGCTGATGGGGCGCCGGCCTCGGCGGCGTTGACGAGGTCATCGGCGGTGATGGCATCGACGGTGATGGTGGCGCTGGCCGTGGTATCGACGCTGTGGGTCGAGGTGGTGGTGGCGGAGAACGGATTGCCGGCGGCGTCGGTGCCGGTGACCGTCGCATCAAAACTCGTATCGGCGGCCAGGTCTGAGCCGGCGACGCTGATGCTGAAGGTATTGCCGGCGAGCACCAGGCCGCTGTAGGGCGTGCCGTTCTCGGTGAAGCTGACGGTGTCGCCCGGGGCGGCATCGCCGCCGACGGAGCCGGTGACGCTGATGGGGGCGCCGGCCTCGGCGGCGTTGACGAGGTCATCGGCGGTGATGGCATCGACGGTGATGGTGGCGCTGGCCGTGGTATCGACGCTGTGGGTCGAGGTGGTGGTGGCGGAGAACGGATTGCCGGCGGCGTCGGTGCCGGTGACCGTCGCATCAAAACTCGTATCGGCGGCCAGGTCTGAGCCGGCGACGCTGATGCTGAAGGTATTGCCGGCGAGCACCAGGCCGCTGTAGGGCGTGCCGTTCATGGTGAAGCTGACGGTGTCGCCCGGGGCGGCATCGCCGCCGACGGAGCCGGTGACGCTGATGGGGGCGCCGGCCTCGGCGGCGTTGACGAGGTCATCGGCGGTGATGGCATCGACGGTGATGGTGGCGCTGGCCGTGGTATCGACGCTGTGGGTCGAGGTGGTGGTGGCGGAGAACGGATTGCCGGCGGCGTCGGTGCCGGTGACCGTCGCATCAAAACTCGTATCGGCGGCCAGGTCTGAGCCGGCGACGCTGATGCTGAAGGTATTGCCGGCGAGCACCAGGCCGCTGTAGGGCGTGCCGTTCACGGTGAAGCTGACGGTGTCGCCCGGGGCGGCATCGCCGCCGACGGGCCGGTGACGCTGATGGGGGCGCCGGCCTCGGCGGCGTTGATGAGGTCATCGGCGGTGATGGCATCGACGGTGATGGTGGCGCTGGCCGTGGTATCGACGCTGTGGGTCGAGGTGGTGGTGGCGGAGAACGGATTGCCGGCGGCGTCGGTGCCGGTGACCGTCGCATCAAAACTCGTATCGGCGGCCAGGTCTGAGCCGGCGACGCTGATGCTGAAGGTATTGCCGGCGAGCACCAGGCCGCTGTAGGGCGTGCCGTTCACGGTGAAGCTGACGGTGTCGCCCGGGGCGGCATCGCCGCCGACGGAGCCGGTGACGCTGATGGGGGCGCCGGCCTCGGCGGCGTTGACGAGGTCATCGGCGGTGATGGCATCGACGGTGATGGTGGCGCTGGCCGTGGTATCGACGCTGTGGGTCGAGGTGGTGGTGGCGGAGAACGGATTGCCGGCGGCGTCGGTGCCGGTGACCGTCGCATCAAAACTCGTATCGGCGGCCAGGTCTGAGCCGGCGACGCTGATGCTGAAGGTATTGCCGGCGAGCACCAGGCCGCTGTAGGGCGTGCCGTTCACGGTGAAGCTGACGGTGTCGCCCGGGGCGGCATCGCCGCCGACGGAGCCGGTGACGCTGATGGGGGCGCCGGCCTCGGCGGCGTTGATGACGTCATCGGCGGTGATGGCATCGACGGTGATGGTGGCGCTGGCCGTGGTATCGACGCTGTGGGTCGAGGTGGTGGTGGCGGAGAACGGATTGCCGGCGGCGTCGGTGCCGGTGACCGTCGCATCAAAACTCGTATCGGCGGCCAGGTCTGGGCCGGCGACGCTGATGCTGAAGGTATTGCCGGCGAGCACCAGGCCGCTGTAGGGCGTGCCGTTCCTGGTGAAGCTGACGGTGTCGCCCGGGGCGGCATCGCCGCCGACGGAGCCGGTGACGCTGATGGGGCGCCGGCCTCGGCGGCGTTGATGACGTCATCGGCGGTGATGGCATCGACGGTGATGGTGGCGCTGGCCGTGGTATCGACGCTGTGGGTCGAGGTGGTGGTGGCGGAGAACGGATTGCCGGCGGCGTCGGTGCCGGTGACCGTCGCATCAAAACTCGTATCGGCGGCCAGGTCTGAGCCGGCGACGCTGATGCTGAAGGTATTGCCGGCGAGCACCAGGCCGCTGTAGGGCGTGCCGTTCATGGTGAAGCTGACGGTGTCGCCCGGGGCGGCATCGCCGCCGACGGAGCCGGTGACGCTGATGGGGGCGCCGGCCTCGGCGGCGTTGACGAGGTCATCGGCGGTGATGGCATCGACGGTGATGGTGGCGCTGGCCGTGGTATCGACGCTGTGGGTCGAGGTGGTGGTGGCGGAGAACGGATTGCCGGCGGCGTCGGTGCCGGTGACCGTCGCATCAAAACTCGTATCGGCGGCCAGGTCTGAGCCGGCGACGCTGATGCTGAAGGTATTGCCGGCGAGCACCAGGCCGCTGTAGGGGGTGCCGTTCTGGTGAAGCTGACGGTGTCGCCCGGGGCGGCATCGCCGCCGACGGCGCCGGTGACGCTGATGGGGGCGCCGGCCTCGGCGGCGTTGATGACGTCATCGGCGGTGATGGCATCGACGGTGATGGTGGCGCTGGCCGTGGTATCGACGCTGTGGGTCGAGGTGGTGGTGGCGGAGAACGGATTGCCGGCGGCGTCGGTGCCGGTGACCGTCGCATCAAAACTCGTATCGGCGGCCAGGTCTGGAGCCGGCGACGCTGATGCTGAAGGTATTGCCGGCGAGCACCAGGCCGCTGTAGGGCGTGCCGTTCATGGTGAAGCTGACGGTGTCGCCCGGGGCGGCATCGCCGCCGACGGAGCCGGTGACGCTGATGGGGGCGCCGGCCTCGGCGGCGTTGACGAGGTCATCGGCGGTGATGGCATCGACGGTGATGGTGGCGCTGGCCGTGGTATCGACGCTGTGGGTCGAGGTGGTGGTGGCGGAGAACGGATTGCCGGCGGCGTCGGTGCCGGTGACCGTCGCATCAAAACTCGTATCGGCGGCCAGGTCTGAGCCGGCGACGCTGATGCTGAAGGTATTGCCGGCGAGCACCAGGCCGCTGTAGGGCGTGCCGTTCACGGTGAAGCTGACGGTGTCGCCCGGGGCGGCATCGCCGCCGACGGTGCCGGTGACGCTGATGGGGGCGCCGGCCTCGGCGGCGTTGACGAGGTCATCGGCGGTGATGGCATCGACGGTGATGGTGGCGCTGGCCGTGGTATCGACGCTGTGGGTCGAGGTGGTGGTGGCGGAGAACGGATTGCCGGCGGCGTCGGTGCCGGTGACCGTCGCATCAAAACTCGTATCGGCGGCCAGGTCTGAGCCGGCGACGCTGATGCTGAAGGTATTGCCGGCGAGCACCAGGCCGCTGTAGGGGGTGCCGTTCTACGGTGAAGCTGACGGTGTCGCCCGGGGCGGCATCGCCGCCGACGGAGCCGGTGACGCTGATGGGGGCGCCGGCCTCGGCGGCGTTGACGAGGTCATCGGCGGTGATGGCATCGACGGTGATGGTGGCGCTGGCCGTGGTATCGACGCTGTGGGTCGAGGTGGTGGTGGCGGAGAACGGATTGCCGGCGGCGTCGGTGCCGGTGACCGTCGCATCAAAACTCGTATCGGCGGCCAGGTCTGAGGCCGGCGACGCTGATGCTGAAGGTATTGCCGGCGAGCACCAGGCCGCTGTAGGGCGTGCCGTTCCTGGTGAAGCTGACGGTGTCGCCCGGGGCGGCATCGCCGCCGACGGAGCCGGTGACGCTGATGGGGGCGCCGGCCTCGGCGGCGTTGACGAGGTCATCGGCGGTGATGGCATCGACGGTGATGGTGGCGCTGGCCGTGGTATCGACGCTGTGGGTCGAGGTGGTGGTGGCGGAGAACGGATTGCCGGCGGCGTCGGTGCCGGTGACCGTCGCATCAAAACTCGTATCGGCGGCCAGGTCTGAGCCGGCGACGCTGATGCTGAAGGTGTTGCCGGCGAGCACCAGGCCGCTGTAGGGCGTGCCGTTCCTGGTGAAGCTGACGGTGTCGCCCGGGGCGGCATCGCCGCCGACGGAGCCGGTGACGCTGATGGGGGCGCCGGCCTCGGCGGCGTTGACGAGGTCATCGGCGGTGATGGCATCGACGGTGATGGTGGCGCTGGCCGTGGTATCGACGCTGTGGGTCGAGGTGGTGGTGGCGGAGAACGGATTGCCGGCGGCGTCGGTGCCGGTGACCGTCGCATCAAAACTCGTATCGGCGGCCAGGTCTGAGCCGGCGACGCTGATGCTGAAGGTATTGCCGGCGAGCACCAGGCCGCTGTAGGGCGTGCCGTTCCTGGTGAAGCTGACGGTGTCGCCCGGGGCGGCATCGCCGCCGACGGAGCCGGTGACGCTGATGGGGGCGCCGGCCTCGGCGGCGTTGACGAGGTCATCGGCGGTGATGGCATCGACGGTGATGGTGGCGCTGGCCGTGGTATCGACGCTGTGGGTCGAGGTGGTGGTGGCGGAGAACGGATTGCCGGCGGCGTCGGTGCCGGTGACCGTCGCATCAAAACTCGTATCGGCGGCCAGGTCTGAGCCGGCGACGCTGATGCTGAAGGTATTGCCGGCGAGCACCAGGCCGCTGTAGGGCGTGCCGTTCCTGGTGAAGCTGACGGTGTCGCCCGGGGCGGCATCGCCGCCGACGGAGCCGGTGACGCTGATGGGGGCGCCGGCCTCGGCGGCGTTGACGAGTCATCGGCGGTGATGGCATCGACGGTGATGGTGGCGCTGGCCGTGGTATCGACGCTGTGGGTCGAGGTGGTGGTGGCGGAGAACGGATTGCCGGCGGCGTCGGTGCCGGTGACCGTCGCATCAAAACTCGTATCGGCGGCCAGGTCTGAGCCGGCGACGCTGATGCTGAAGGTATTGCCGGCGAGCACCAGGCCGCTGTAGGGCGTGCCGTTCACGGTGAAGCTGACGGTGTCGCCCGGGGCGGCATCGCCGCCGACGGAGCCGGTGACGCTGATGGGGGCGCCGGCCTCGGCGGCGTTGACGAGGTCATCGGCGGTGATGGCATCGACGGTGATGGTGGCGCTGGCCGTGGTATCGACGCTGTGGGTCGAGGTGGTGGTGGCGGAGAACGGATTGCCGGCGGCGTCGGTGCCGGTGACCGTCGCATCAAAACTCGTATCGGCGGCCAGGTCTGAGCCGGCGACGCTGATGCTGAAGGTATTGCCGGCGAGCACCAGGCCGCTGTAGGGCGTGCCGTTCTGGTGAAGCTGACGGTGTCGCCCGGGGCGGCATCGCCGCCGACGGAGCCGGTGACGCTGATGGGGGCGCCGGCCTCGGCGGCGTTGACGAGGTCATCGGCGGTGATGGCATCGACGGTGATGGTGGCGCTGGCCGTGGTATCGACGCTGTGGGTCGAGGTGGTGGTGGCGGAGAACGGATTGCCGGCGGCGTCGGTGCCGGTGACCGTCGCATCAAAACTCGTATCGGCGGCCAGGTCTGAGCCGGCGACGCTGATGCTGAAGGTATTGCCGGCGAGCACCAGGCCGCTGTAGGGCGTGCCGTTCCATGGTGAAGCTGACGGTGTCGCCCGGGGCGGCATCGCCGCCGACGGAGCCGGTGACGCTGATGGGGGGCGCCGGCCTCGGCGGCGTTGACGAGGTCATCGGCGGTGATGGCATCGACGGTGATGGTGGCGCTGGCCGTGGTATCGACGCTGTGGGTCGAGGTGGTGGTGGCGGAGAACGGATTGCCGGCGGCGTCGGTGCCGGTGACCGTCGCATCAAAACTCGTATCGGCGGCCAGGTCTGAGCCGGCGACGCTGATGCTGAAGGTATTGCCGGCGAGCACCAGGCCGCTGTAGGGCGTGCCGTTCACGGTGAAGCTGACGGTGTCGCCCGGGGCGGCATCGCCGCCGACGGAGCCGGTGACGCTGATGGGGGCGCCGGCCTCGGCGGCGTTGATGACGTCATCGGCGGTGATGGCATCGACGGTGATGGTGGCGCTGGCCGTGGTATCGACGGATGGCGCAGCCGGAACGGGCAAGCCATCCGGCACATCACCCCCAGGCGGCAGTTTGAAGCCGGGGCCGCCCGGGCCGAACTGGTAGTTGTATCCGGCCGGATCCAACGCTTCGGCGATGCGCAGGAGCTGGACGAAGCCGTGGCCGCCGTCGTTGCTGCCGCCGCCGGAGAGGCCGGCGGCGGTTTCCTCGAGGAGCTGGTCTAGGCTGCTGCCTTCGGCGATGGCGCGGGTGATGTCGGCGAGCTCGCCGACGCGACCGAGCAGGGCGGCGTTGCGGTTGTCGGGCAGCTCGCTGCCGATGACAGCGGCGTCGAGCGTGACGGTTTCGTTGGCGCGCAGGAGGAAGGGCTGGCCGTTGTTGAATTCCAGTTCGACGCGGCTGTTGTCGGCGGTGAGGATGATTTCGCCTTCATGGACGAGGTCGCCAACCTTGAGGGGGCGCCGGCTGCCGTCCTGGGATTGGATGAAAGCCTGGCCCTGGATGGATGCAACCTTGCCGATGATGTCGCCTGCTGCCATGGTGATTCTCCCTGCGGATTGAGCTCAATGAGGGTCATGGTGCCCGCAGGGCGGCGGGAGGGGAACTGTACCGAAGTACAGGGTGGGCGGCAGGCCGCCGGGCTACGCCGACTGACTCTAGTGCCAGCCTTTGCCTTAATGGCGTTGGCGGACGCCGTTGACGATCAGGGCGAGCTGCAGACGGTCGCGCACGCCGAGTTTTTCGAGGACGGCGCCGACATGCAGCTTGATGGTGCGCTCGGTGATGCCGAGCCCGCGGGCGATTTCCTTGTTGCTGGCGCCCTCGGCCACGGCGCGCGCCACTTCCTGTTCGCGTGGGGTCAGCAGGCTGGCCCAGGATTCGGCGGGGTCTGCGGGTTTGTCGATGGCAACGAGTGCCGTGGCATCGACCAGGCGATTCATGAGGGTTTCGCCGATCCACAATCCGCCCTGGCCGACGACGTCGGCGACCTGTTGCAGGAATGCTGGGGTGGCATGCGTGTTGCAGTAACCCCTTGCCGCAGCAGAGAATCCCGCCAAGGCTTGATCGTCATTCGGGGTGTCGCTGAGGAGAATGCAAGGTAGATTGCCGAGTTGGCGGCGGAGATCCGCCAGCACTGTGGCGACGGGCCGGTTTGGGGGCAGACGCACCCACAAATGAGTAGGTGTGGTCTTCGGTTCGACGGGTTTGCCGATGAGCAGGCCGATGGCTGTCGGAAAAGCCTCCCGCCAGCGCGGCAGGAGCTCCCCTGTTTCCGATACAAAACAATGCGTTGCCTGCTTCATTGGCGCCTTGGTCAACGCTCGGTGAACGCCGCTTGTTTGGCCTTCAGTACCGGTTTCAGCAGGTAAGCGAGGATGCTTTTCTGGCCCGTCACGATGTCGACTTCGGCCACCATGCCAGGAATTATCGGCAGGTTGGCGCCGAGACTTGACTTGGCCGTGCGCACTTTCACCGTGTAGAAGGTGTTGCCGCGCTCGTCGGTGATGGAGTCGGCGGCGATGTGTTCCAGCGACGCGTCCAGGCCGCCGTAGATCGAGAAATCGTAGGCGGTGAACTTGACGATGGCCTTCTGCCCCGGCCGCAGGAAGGCGATGTCCTTGGGCAGCACCTTGGCCTCGAGCAGCAGGTTGTCTTCCAGCGGCACGACCTCGATGACATCCTTGCCCGGCTGCACCACGCCGCCCACGGTGTTGACCAGCAGCCGCTTGACGGTGCCGCGCACCGGCGAACGGATGTCGGAGTGCTTGACCTTGTCGGCCAGGCCGACATTGCCTTCGGACAGGGCATTCAGCCTGCCCTGGGTTTCGGCCAGTTCCTTGCCCGCCTCGTTGCGGAAGTTCAGTTCGACTTCCTGGATCTTGCGCGTGGCCTCGGCTATCGCCGCTTGGGAGCGGGCAATCTGTGCGCTGGCCATGTCGCGCTCGCCGCGGAAGCGGGAGACGTCGCGCTCGAGCCGCAGGAGCTCGACTTCGGAGATGGCGCCGGAGCTGAGCAGGGGCTTGGTGACCGACAGCTCCTTGGCGGTCAGGTCATAGGCTTGGGAAGCCTGGGCGCGCCTGGAGGAGGCCTCGTTGAACTCCTGCTGCCTTTGCACCAGTTGCTGCCGCGCGATGGAAATCTGGCTGTCCAGCTCGGAGGCGCGCGATTCGTACAGGCGGCGTTCTTCCTCGACGGTTTTCGGGTCGTCCTTGAGCGCTTCAGGTGGCGGTACGAAGGGCTTGCCTTCGACCAGCGCGCGCAGCCGTGCCGCCTTGGCGAGGAGGGACAGGTATTGCGCGCGGTTCTCGCGCACCGAGGAGACGAAGCGCGTCGGGTCGACCTTGAGCAGGATCTGCCCGGCCTCCACGACCTGGCCTTCCTGCACGGCGATTTCCTCGACGATGCCGCCGTCCAGGCTCTGCAGCACCTGCAGCTGGCGCGAGGGGATGACCTTGCCTTCCCCGCGCGTGATCTCGTCGATCTGGGCGACCGCCGCCCACATGATGAAGATGGCCAGGACGACGATACCGCTCTTCAGCAGCATGCGCGCGCGCAGCGGCTCCTGCTGGATCATGTAGAGGTCGGCGTCAGCGACGAAATCCGGCTCGGGGCGCTCCTTCTCGGACTGCCATGCCTTCAGCCAGCGATCGAAGTGCGGCTGGATCCTGATGCGGATGGCCTCCAGCCAGTTGTGCACCTTTTCGGCGCGGCGTATCCAGGGTTGCAGGTTCATGATGCCGCCCGTCCGACCTTGCCGGATTGCAGGGCTTCGACGATTTTGTCGCGCGGGCCGTCGGCGACCACCCGGCCACCGTCTACGACGAGGATGCGGTGCGCCAGGTCGAGCAGGCTCAGCCGATGCGTGACGATGACCATCGTCTTGTGCTCGGCGAAGCGGCGCAATCGGCCCTTGAGCTCCTCCTCGGAGCTGAAATCCATCGAGCTGGTCGGCTCGTCGAGCAGCAGGATCGGCGGATCGAGCAGCACGGCGCGGGCCATCGCCACACCCTGGCGTTGGCCGCCGGAGAGGGTGTCGCCGCGTTCACCGATGAGCATGTCGAAGCCCTGCGGATGGCGATTGACGAAATCGGCAAGGCCGCCCATTTCCGCAGCCTCGATGATCGTCTGGTCGTCTGCATATTGCGCGCCGATGGCGATGTTGTCGCGCAGACTGCCGTAGAAGAGCAGGGCATCCTGGCCGACATAGCCGATGTTGCGGCGCACGTCGGCGGGGTCGAGCTGGCGCAGGTCCACCCCATCGATATATACCGCGCCCGAAGTGGGCGCATACAGGCCCATGATCAGCTTCTGCAGGGTGGTCTTGCCGGAGCCGACGCGGCCCAGCACGACGACATGTTCATCGGGCCGCAGCTTGAAGGAGACGTTCTTCAGCGCCGGCTCGGTGTCCTCGGCGTAGCTGAAGGTGACGTCGCGGAATTCGATCTCGCCGCGGATCTCGGCGCGATGCACGAAGGCTGATTCGTTGCTGCGCTCGGTCGGCCGCTGCATCGTTTCCTCGAGCGATTTCAGCGCGAGGCGGGCGTTCTGGTACTGCATGAGCAGGGCGACCAGCTGCGCCAGCGGCTGCATGGCCCGACCCGAAAGCATGGTGCAGGCGATGAGGCCGCCCATGGTCAGCATGCCGGCGTGTATGAGGTATACGCCGCCCACCACGGTGGCGAGATTGACGAACTGCTGCAGGGTGGCCGCGCCATTCATGGCCGAGGAGGAGAGGAGGCGCAATTCGGCGCTGACCCGCGCGAGGAAGGCAGCGGTCTTTTCCCACTTGGCCTGCATCTGGCCTTCGGCGCCGTGCGCCTTGATGGTCTCCAGCGCGGTGAGGCTCTCGATCAGCGTGGCATTGCGCAACGCGGAGGCGCGGTAGGTGGTCTCCGACAGCTCGTGCATCTTGTGCTGGATGACGTAGCTGTAGATCAGCATGGCGAGGCCGCCCAGAATCGGGATGAAGACCAGGGGCCAGGAAATCCAGGCGATGACCAGCAGGAAGAGGATGGCGAAGGGCCAGTCGATCAGCGCCGTGACCGTGGCCGAGGCGATGAAATCACGCACCGATTCGAAGGAGCGTAGCGTGGCGGCAAAGGAACCGACCGAGGCGGGACGGTCGGCCATGCGCATGCCCAGCACACGCTCCATGATCAGCGCCGACAGCTTGTGGTCGATGCGCGCGCCGGCAAGGTCCACGAAATGGCCGCGCAGCAGGCGCAGGGCATAGTCGACGCCGAGCACCAGCAGGAGGCCCGCCGCCAGCATCCACAGCGTCTCGACGGCGAAATTGGGCACGACGCGGTCGTACACGTTCATGACGAACAGCGGCATCGCCAGCGCCAGCACGTTGATGATCCCCGCCGCCATGAGCACGTCGCGATACACGGGCATCTGTTCCAGGAAGGTGCCCCAGAACCAGTGGCGCTGGGCGATCTCGCCGACCTGCGGCGTGCGCTGGTCGAAGCGGAAGTGCGGCCGTGCGAAGATGACGATGCCGGCGTAGCGCGCCAGAAGATCCTCGCGGCTGAGCGTCACGCTGCCCTGGGCCGTTTCGGGAAACAGTACCTGTGCCTTGCCCCCGCCGTTTTCCCAGCCCATCAGCAGGCAGGCCTCGTTGCCTTCGAGTAGCAGGATGGCGGGCAACAGCACGGCTTCGATCTTCTCGAGCGGGCGGCGCAGGACCTTGCTGGAAAAACCGGCGCGCGAGGCAGCGCGGTGGAAGAGGGAGGGCGTGAGGCCCACCTTCGGCAGGGGCAGGCCGGCCGAGAGGGCGGCCCGCGTACTCGGGCGGCCGTGGATGCGCGTCAACTCGACCAGGCAGTCGAGCAGCGGGTCGTGATGTAGCTGATCCTCGGGCAGGCTCTCGCCCAGATGCAGTGTCGGTTTGGCGGAGGCCGGCTTGTTGTCGGTGGATTCGCTCACGGTCGTGGAATTCCGCTATTTCCAGAGGATGATAACGTATTGCATGGCGGCGTCTGTGAAATATTGGGCATTTATCAATCTGTTACGGCTCAACGGCGGCTTCCTTTAGCCGCGGGTGCAGCGCGCGGTCGCAGCTGTCCGGACCGAGGGGTCTTGCTCCCCGCCGGCTGGAAGGCCGGCACCAGGTGCTGCTTGCCGCTGCCGATGAGGTTGGCGCGGCCCATGCGGCGCAGCGCCTCGCGCAGCAGCGGCCAGTTCTCCGGGTCGTGGTAGCGCAGGAAGGCCTTGTGCAGCTTGCGCTGGCGCCCGCCGCGCACGACCTCGACGCCTTCGGCTGCGCGGGTCACCTTGCGCAGCGGGTTCTTCTCCGTGTGGTACATGGCGGTGGCCAGCGCCAGCGGCGTGGGCAGGAAGGTCTGCACCTGGTCGAGGCGGAAGCCGTTCTTCTTCAGCCACAGCGCCAGGGCCAGCATGTCCTCGTCGGTGGTGCCGGGGTGGGCGGCGATGAAGTAGGGGATGAGGTACTGCTCCTTGCCGGCCTCGCGCGGAGAATTTCTCGAACATCGCCTTGAACGTGTCGTAGGCGCCGATGCCCGGCTTCATCATCTTCGAGAGCGGGCCGGCCTCGGTGTGCTCCGGCGCGATCTTCAGGTAGCCGCCGACGTGGTGCGTGACGAGTTCCTTGACGTACTCGGGCGAGCGCACGGCGAGGTCATAGCGCAGGCCGGAGCCGATCAGCACCTTCTTCACGCCGGGCAGGGCGCGCGCCTTGCGGTAGAGCTGCACCAGCGGGTTGTGGTCGGTGCCCATGTTCGGGCAGATGTCGGGATAGACGCAGGACAGGCGCCGGCAGGCCTCCTCGATCTTCGCATCCTTGCACTGCAGGCGATACATGTTGGCGGTCGGCCCGCCGAGGTCGGAGACGACGCCGGTGAAGCCCGGCGTCTTGTCGCGGATCTCCTCGATCTCGTGCAGGATCGAGGCTTCCGAGCGGCTCTGGATGATGCGCCCCTCGTGCTCGGTGATGGAGCAGAAGGTGCAGCCGCCGAAGCAGCCGCGCATGATGTTGATGGAGAAGCGGATCATCTCCCACGCAGGGATCTTCGCCTTGCCGTAGGACGGATGCGGCGCACGGGCGTAGGGCAGGCCGTAGACGTAATCCATCTCCGGCGTGGTGAGCGGCACCGGCGGCGGATTCAGCCAGACATCACGCTCGCCGTGCGCCTGCACCAGGGCGCGGGCATTGCCCGGGTTGGATTCGAGGTGGAAGGTGCGCGAGGCGTGGGCGTACAGCACCGGATCCTGCTTCACCAGTTCGTAGGACGGCAGGCGGATGGCGGTGTGGGCGCGTTCGGCGCGGCGCGCTTCCAGCTTGAGTTGCCGCAGGGGGACAACGGTCGCCGTACTGTGGGGACTGACTTTTGTTTCAGCCGCCGAAGCCCTCTCCCCCGGCCCCCAGGGGGGGCCCCTGCCCGGCCCAGACGGGAGAGGGGGCCGCGGGGAGGGGCGTAAGGATCGGGATGCGCATGCACGGCACCCGGTGTGTCTACCTCGGTCGAGTCGACCTCACTCCAGTCCTCGCCGGGCAGCCAGCCGCGCGGCGCCATGAAGGCGCTGCCGCGCAGGTCGCGGATTTCTCCGATGGGTGTGCCTTTCGCCAGACGATGCGCCAGCTCGACGATGGCGCGCTCGGCGTTGCCGAAGAGCAGCAGGTCGGCCTTCGAATCCGGCAGGATGGAGCGGCGCACGGTGTCCGACCAGTAGTCGTAGTGGGCGATGCGGCGCAAGGAAGCCTCGATGCTGCCGATCACCACCGCCGTGCCCGGGTAGGCCTCGCGGCAGCGCTGGGCATAGACGGTGACGGCGCGGTCGGGACGCTTGTTGGCTTCGGCGTCCGGCGTGTAGGCGTCGTCGGAGCGGATCTTGCGGTCGGCCGTGTAGCGGTTGACCATCGAATCCATGTTGCCGGCGGTGACGCCGAAGAACAGCTTCGGCCGGCCCAGCGCGCGGAAGGGCTCGGCCGAATGCCAGTCGGGCTGGCTGATGATGCCGACGCGGAACCCCTGCGCCTCGAGCAGGCGGCCGATCAGCGCCATGCCGAAGCTCGGATGGTCGATGTAGGCGTCGCCGGTGACGAGGATGATGTCGCACTCGTCCCAGCCGCGCGCGCCCATCTCGGCGCGCGACATCGGCAGGAAGGGCGAGATGCCGAAGCGGTGGGCCCAGTGCTTGCGGTAGGCGGTGAGGAGTTTGGTGCCGGGCGGAAGCTGCATCCGCCCATTCTACAGAGGTGACGGGCTCAGGCCGTCTTCAGGCGGCTGTGCGCCGAGACGTGCTGCGCGAGGAAGTCCATCTGGTCGGCGAGGATGTTGCGGTTGCAGAGGATGAGGAATTCGGCCTTGTTCGGCACGTAGGGGGCGTAGAGCAGTTCCATGCGGGCCTGCTCGGGGGTGCGGCCGCTCTTCTTCTGGTTGCAGTGGCGGCAGGCGGTGACGACGTTCATCCACAGGTCGCGCCCGCCCTGGGAGACGGGCAGGATGTGGTCGCGCGTCAGGCGGATGAAGGAGTATTCGTGGCCGCAATAGGCGCACATGTGGCGGTCGCGGTGGAACAGTTCGCGATTGTTCAGGGGCGGCACGACGGAACGGCTGCGCGGCGCCAGCGCCTTGCCCTTGATGGCGATGATGCTGTCCACCGTGATGAACGAGCGTTCGCCCGTATCGCGGCTCATGCCGCCATGGATGGTGAAGCTGTGATCGCCGGCCACCCAGGCGACGAGATTCTTGGCGTAGTAAAAACAGGCATGCTGCCAGTTCACCCAACGGTGCGGTGCACCGTTCATGTCGAGCGTCAGGATGAGTGGATGACCCATGTTTGACATAACGTTGCTCAGGCCTTCTCCGAGTCCGTTTTCAGGTTTGATCTTCAGTGTAAAATCATAAAGTTGCCGTAGCGTATCAGAGCATCGTGATTTTTAAAAGTATTGCCGGAAAGGCGCCGCCCGCAAGCGGGTTGCTGCCCGCCCTGGCTCTCTCCTGTGTCCTGCATGTCCTGCTGCTGTGGCCGGACGCCTCGCCGCGTGCGGCGCAGCAGCCAGGGCAGCCGCTGACGGCGACCCTGCGTGCTGCTGTCGGGGCCGATCGCCCAGCGGTTGCGGCCCCGCATGCTTCCCCCGTGAAAGCTTCATACGAGACCACGACTGTCCGCAGGCAGGCCGTTGTCGCCATGGCAGAACCGGTGCCGGTGCGGCGTTGGACTGCGCCGGAAAACACAGGCACGCACGAAAGCTCGGGCGCAGGCAGGGCAGCCGCAGCCGAGCCGCATGCCTACGGCAGTGGCCCGGTCAACCTGGAGCCGGTTGCGCAGGCGGGTGAGCCGGTGCGTCCCGATGCGGACGGGATTCGCGCCTACCGCATCGGCCTGGCACGGGAAGCGCGGGCTTACAGGCAGTACCCGTCATTGGCCCGCGAACGCGGCTGGACGGGCACGGTGGAAGTGCGGGTGGACGTCTCGCCGGACGGTCTGCCGCGTCAAATCCTGCTGGCCCGATCCAGCGGGCATGACATCCTCGATCGGGAAGCCGTGAACATGATGTCGCGCGCCGCCACGGCTGCCGTCCTGCCCGATTCGCTGCGCGGACGCGCGTTTGCCGTGCGGTTGCCGGTGGTGTTCGATATCGCGGAAGCTCAGTAGCCCTATTTCGGCGGAAGCAGCAGATCGCTGGCGTGAAAGCCGAACCGGCCGGTTTTCCGGTCTTCGTAATAGTGCCGCAGTGTCAGGCCGATGGTGCGGAAGGCGATTTCCTTCCAGGGGATGGCGACTTCGTCGAATAGTTCGACTTCCAGCGACTCCTCGCCGGCCGCGAAATCCAGGTCGAGCAGGCGCGCCCGGTAGAGGATGTGGACCTGGTTGATGTGCGGCACGTTGATGAAGGTGAACATCTCGCCGATTTCCACCCGCGCGCAGGCTTCCTCCAGGGTTTCCCGCGCCGCCGCCTGGGCGGTGGTCTCGGCGTTTTCCATGAAGCCGGCCGGCAGCGTCCACAATCCGGCGCGCGGCTCGATGGCGCGGCGGCAAAGCAGGATCTTGTCTTCCCATTCCGGGATCGCGCCGACCACCATTTTCGGATTCAGGTAGTGCACCGTCGCGCAGCGCTCGCAGACATGGCGCGGCAAGGTGTCGCCGGCGGGCACTTTCAGGGTCACGGGGGCGCCACAATGACTGCAATAGTTCATTCGCGCATTCTACCTTTACGACGCCTCCGCTAAAGAAACCGCTTCCCGGGCCGTTACAAGAAGTTACAAGCCACAAGGGCTGTCGAAAACCCGATTAAAATCGCAATGTAATATTTTTCCGGCATGCCAAGTGTCCGCCCATGAATCCGATGGACCTGTCGAAGTTCGAAAAACTGAAAGCCCTGGGCAACCTGCCCTCGCCCAAGGGCGTGGCGTTGGCCATCATGCGTCTGACGCAAAAGGAAGGCGCCTCGATGGCCGAACTGGCGCGCATCATCAAGCCGGACCCGGCTTTCGTCGGCCGGCTCATCAAGGCGGCCAATTCCGTGAACGCCAACCCGGGTCGTTCCGTCGTGTCGGTCCAGGAGGCATTGGTCGTGCTCGGCATGCCGGCCGTGCGCAACCTGGCTTTGGGTTTCTCGCTGCTCTCCCAACACAAGGAAGGCGGATGCAGGGGTTTCGATTACCCGCGCTTCTGGGCGTCGTCGCTGGCCTGCGGCATCGCCCTGCAGGCGCTGACGCTGCGCACGCGCGTGGCGCAGGCCGAAGAGGCGTTTTCCGTTGGCCTGCTCGCCCGTGTCGGCGAACTGGCGCTGGCGACGCTGTATGCCGGCGAATACTCCGATGTGCTTCGCATCGCATCGAATGTCGGCCAGGCCGGACTGGTCGACCTCGAGCGGGAGCGCTTCGCACTCGACCACCGCTACCTGACGGCGGCCATGCTGACCGATTGGGGGTTGCCGAGAATCTATTGCGACAGCGTGCGCGGCCACGAGTTGTGCGAAGAGGCGCTTTTCCAGGTGGGCAGCCGCGAATACGTGCTGCAGCAGTCCCTGGGCCTGTCGCGCCTGATCGCCGACATCTGCACCGCCGCCGAGGCGGAGCGTGCCGCACTCATGCCGCGCCTGCACGCGTTGGGAGAACGCATTGCCGATGCCAGCGACGACCTCACGCAGTTGTGCGACAACGTGGTTCGCGAGTGGCGGGAATGGACTGCGATCCTCGGTGTGGCCATTCAGGCGGCACCGAGCTTCGAGGCTTTGGCCCAATCCGCACTGGCACAGGATGCCGCCGCGAACGATCCACCACCGGAATCGGCGTCGCGTCTGCGTGTCCTGGTAGTGGATGACGATCGCTCGATCCGCCTGGCACTGCGCACCTTGCTCGAGGGGGATGGCTACGAAGTGTCCGAAGCGGCCAATGGACGGGAGGGCCTGCGCGTCGCCCTGGATGCCCAGCCGCACATGCTGGTAACGGACCGTGTCATGCCACATGTGGACGGCATGGAGATGATCCGGACATTGCGCGGAACGCGTCTCGGGCGCGATCTGTACATCCTGATGCTGACTACGCTGGACGAGGAGGACAGGCTGGTCGAGGGATTCCAGGCCGGCGCAGACGACTATCTGGCCAAGCCGCTCAATCCGCGCATGATCCTGGCGCGCCTACGCGCCGGGCAGCGCATCGTGCGCCTGCTCGAGGAGCGCGAGCGCGACCGGGAAGAACTGCGCCGCTTCGCCGCCGAACTGTCCATCTCCAACCGCCGCCTGGAAGAGATGGCGCTCACCGATGTGCTGACGGGACTGCCCAACCGTCGCCATGCCATGGCGCGAATCGAACAGGAATGGGCGGCCAGCATGCGCAGCAGGCGGCCGCTGGCCTGCATGGTGATCGACCTCGACCAGTTCAAGCAGGTCAATGACATCTATGGCCACGATGTCGGCGATGCCTATCTGACCCAGGTCGCCTCCGCCATTCGCGGCGCCGTACGGACGCATGACGTGGTGTCCCGCACGGGCGGCGATGAATTCCAGGTCATCTGCCCCGACACCGACCTGCAGGCCGCGCTGGCGTGCGCCGAGCGCATCCGGCGAGCAGTCGAGCAGTCGCCGATTGTGGCGGGTGCGCGGCGGCTGATGGCCTGCATGAGCGCCGGCGTCGCTGAACGCGAGGTATCCATGCCCAATGCCGATGCGCTCATCAAGCGCGCCGACGAGGGCGTCTATCTCGCCAAGCAGCAGGGTCGCAATCGCGTCGCCTCGCCGCAATCCAGAGCAACCCGTTGAACCAAAAGCGTTAAATTTATAACACTGCAGCTCTAAAGTTTTCAGCCCCGCTGCCGTTAAACGGTCAACCCCGACGTATAGGTATTTTCGGACAAGACCGTGATGGAACGAGCGAACAGGAACATGTTGTTGCGGGAGCAGCCCATCAGCATGCTGATTGTGGATGATTCCGAGGACGACGCGTTCCTGCTATTTTCCGAGCTGGCCTCCCGCGGCGCCAAGGTCGACTACAAGCGTGTCGACACGGCGCCGGACATGAACGCCGCACTCAGCGTCGGCAACTGGGATCTGATCATCTGCGACCATTCGATGCCGGGGTTCGATGCGCTGACGGCGCTGGAGGTCCTCAAGCAGAGCGGCAAGGACATCCCCTTCATCATCTACTCCGGACACATCAGCGACCAGACGGCCTACACGGCCATGGGCGATGGCGTGAACGACTATATCCAGAAGGGCAACTACGCGCGGCTGATCCCCGTCATCGAACGCGAATTGAAGGGGGCGGCAGCACGCAGCGCCGTGCGGCAGGCCGATTCGCGCATCATGGAGCTGGCCTATTTCGACAAGCTGTCGAGCCTGCCCAACCACAACTACTTCTGCGCCCGCGTCACCGAGTTGATCGCGGAATGCGAGCAGTTCGGCAAGGCGCCCAGCGGCGCGCTGTTCTATATCGACCTCGACCGTTTCCTGCGCATCAACAGCTCCTTCGGCTATGAGGCCGGCAACGAGATCCTGCGCCAGTCGGCTGCCAGGCTGAAGGAGTGCGCCGCCGAGTCCGGCGCCATCCTGGCCCGTTTCGGCGGCGATGAGTTCGGCATCTACTATCCGGGCCTGACGGACAGGGTCGCGGTGCAGAATTTCGCCGAATGGCTGAAGCAGGCCTTCGATGCGCCGTTCATGCTTGCCGGCATCGAGCTGTTTCTCACCTGCTCGATCGGCATCGCGCTGGTGCCGGAGGACGGCAAACAGGTGTATGACCTGCTCATGAATGCCGAGACGGCGATGGCCAATGCCAAGCGTGGCGGCAGCAACGGCTATCGCTTCTACTTGAAGGAGATGAACGCCACTTCGGCCGAGCGCATTGCCATGGAAAGCGAACTGCGCCACGCTATCGAGCGCGATGAGCTGTTCCTGCAATACCAGCCTTGCGTGGATGCCACCCGGCTCAACACGATCGGCGTCGAGGCGCTCGTGCGCTGGCGCCACCCGGAGCGCGGCCTGATTCCGCCGGACCGCTTCATTCCGATCGCCGACGAATCCGGCCTGATCGTGGATATCGGCGAGTGGGTGCTGCGCCAGGCCTGTCATCAGGCCAAGGTTTGGCATGATCTGGGGCTCCATGAATTTTCGATCTCGGTCAACGTCTCGGCAGTCCAGTTTGCCCAGCCGCGCCTGCTCGACGTGGTCAATCGCGCCCTGACGGATTCAGGCCTGCCGCCGCAGGCCCTGACGCTGGAAATCACCGAGTCGGTCATCATGCACGACGCCGAAACGGCGGTCGGCATGTTGCGGGCCCTCAAGCACATGGGCGTGAAGCTGTCCATCGACGACTTCGGCACGGGCTATTCCTCGCTGTCCTATCTGAGGCGCTTCCCCATCGACATCCTCAAGATCGACAAGTCCTTCGTCGGCACGCTGGGCGTCAATGAGGAGGACACCGCCATCGTGCGCGCCATCATGGCCCTGGCGAAAAGCCTGCGGTTGACGACCATCGCCGAAGGCGTGGAAACCGAACGCCAGGTCGAACTCCTGCAGCGTGAGCAATGCGACCGTTTCCAGGGATACCACTTCAGCCGGCCGATCGACATCGACAGCCTGACGGCGCGCCTCATGAGCGAGCAGCGGCAGGGCAACGCCCCCCTGCATTAAGACGGACCTGATAACACTCTGATTTTACTGGGGCAAGAATATTTCAGAAAAACCCTAAAGTTTTCCATTCGAATGCCGTAACAAACCGTTAAGCAGGCAACCCTCCCTTCATGTAGGTGCAATTCCTACAGGAAGGTATTCCTTTGTTCGTACGTCAAATACCGAAGCCGGCTGATTTTGCCGGCGGGCGGACAGATGCAGAATGCGCTCAACCAAGGCACCGACGTGCTATTCAAGGGAGGAGTGCCCAGATGACCACTGCGGATGTCTATAACGAAATCAAGGAACTGAACCTGTCCTACCTGATGCTGGCCCAGCAGCTCATCCGGGCCGACCGGGAGACCGCCCAGTACCGTCTGGGCATCGGCGCGGACATTGCCGAGGTGATAGACAATCTGACGCCCGGTCAGGTGCTGAAGATGGCCGGCTCGAACATGGCGCTGTGCCGCTTCCGTTTCGATGACAAGCTGTTGCTGGGGCTGCTCACCAGCCATGAGCGCGACCGCGGCACGTCCCACACCCACGCCGCCATCCTGGCTTCGGCCAAGCCCGTCGAAGCCATCGCCTGAGGCGGCCCGCATGAAAAATAAAAGTGTCGTTGTCGAGGCCCAGGAAATCCAGCTTGCCGCCGAGTTGATCCGGCTCGGCGCCCGCTTGCAGCTGCTGGAAGCGGAAACCAATGTGTCGCGCGAGCGCCTGCTCAAGCTCTACAAGGAAGTGAAGGGCGTGTCGCCGCCGAAGGGCATGCTGCCTTTTTCGACCGACTGGTTCCTCACCTGGCAGCCGAATGTGCATGCCTCGCTGTTCATGTCGTTTTACCAGTTCATGCTGGAACATACGGAATTGCGCGGATTGAATGCCGTTGTGAAGGCCTTTCGGCTGTATCTGGAGCACATCGAATTGCATGGACTGGAGTGCGTGCTTTCGCTGACTCGCGCCTGGACGCTGGTGCGCTTCTTCGACGCCAACATGCTGCAGATGGCGCAATGCAAGGACTGTGGCGGCCACTTCGTCGCCCATGCACAGGATCTGACGCGGAACTATGCGTGCGGACTGTGCCATGTGCCGGCCCGCGCGGGCAAGACGAAACGCAGCGCAGAGGTTGCCGCCGCGACCGCCTGACACCCCGCTGACCTCCTCCTTGCAGATGCAAGGGAGTTCTGCCGCCCGGCACTTTGCGTTACCGGGCGGTTTTCTTTTTCGCATTCAATTCTTTCGGCTCAAGTTCCTGGATGCCGCGCCGATACTTCATGCATGCCTGTCAAGCTCATCGTCCCCCGGGTGGGTTAATGTCAATTAAAAACAGAGAGATGCGAGCATGTTCGTAATTGTCGGCTATGTCGTGGTATTGGCTGCGGTGTTCGGCGGATTCGCCATGGCGGGCGGGCATATCGCTTCCCTCTTCCAGCCTGTCGAACTGATCATGATCGGTGGGGCGGCAATGGGCGCCTTCTTCGTCGCCAATACCCCGAAGACCATCAAATCGACCCTGAAGGCCCTGCCCAGTCTGTTCAAGGGTTCGAAGTTTTCCAAGGCGCTCTACATCGACCTGCTGTCGATGCTCTACGAGATCCTTGCCAAGGTGCGCAAGGAAGGCCTGATGTCGATCGAGTCCGACGTGGAGAATCCCGAGTCCAGCCCGATCTTTTCGAAGTATCCGCATATCCAGCATGACCACCATGCCATGGAGTTCCTCACCGACTACATGCGCATGATGGTGGGCGGCAACCTGAACGCCTTCGAGATCGAAAACCTGATGGACAACGAGATCGAGACCCACCACCACGAGGGCGAGGTGCCGATCCATGCCCTGGCCAAGCTCGCCGACGGCCTGCCCGCCTTCGGCATCGTCGCCGCGGTGATGGGCGTGGTGCATACCATGGAGTCGGTCGGCATCCCGCCGGCCGAACTGGGCAAGCTGATCGCCGCGGCGCTGGTCGGCACCTTCCTCGGCATCCTGCTCTCCTACGGCTTCGTCGCGCCGCTCACGTCGCTGCTGGAACAGAAACTGCACGAGTCGACCAAGATGTTCCAGTGCATGAAGGTCACGCTGCTGGCCAGCATGAACGGCTACGCGCCGCAGGTGGCGGTCGAATTCGGCCGCAAGGTGCTCTACTCGACCGAGCGTCCCGGCTTCCGCGAGCTGGAGGATGAGGTCAAGGCGAGGAAGGGCAAGTGAGCACCGTCCGCCGAGCCGCCTCAAGGACGGCGCAGCCAACGCATGGAAGGCGTAGCCCGAATCCGTCATCCCCGCGGGGTGGAGCCATGGGTTTCTGGATCGCTTGCGCCGGAACGCCGCGCGGCCGACTGAACTGAACCGACCTGGGGCGAAGCATATGAGCGACGACAGCCAGAAACCCATCGTCGTCAAGCGCATCAAGAAGGGCGGCGGCGGCCACCACGGCGGCGCCTGGAAGATCGCCTACGCCGACTTCGTCACGGCGATGATGGCCTTCTTCCTGCTCATGTGGCTGCTCGGCTCGACCGCCAAGGGCGACCTGAACGGCATCGCGGAGTATTTCTCGACGCCGTTGAAGGTCGCCATGCAGGGCGGCTCGGGGTCGGGCGACGCCTCCAGCGTCATCCAGGGCGGCGGCCAGGATCTCACCCGCACCGCCGGCCAGGTCAAGCGGGGCGACGTCGTGGCGGAGAAGAAGACGGTCAATCTGCAGGCGTTGAAGGCCGAGCAGGAGCGGCTGGAGCGCATCCGTCTGGGCGAGCTGAAGGAGAAGATCGAGAAGAGCATCGAAGGCAATGCGGGCCTGCGCCAGTACAAGAACCAGCTGAAGCTCGACATCACGACGGAAGGCCTGCGCATCCAGATCGTCGACGAGAAGAACCGTCCGATGTTCGATCTTTCCAGCGCCGAGGTGAAGCCTTACATGCGCGACATCCTGCGCGAGATCGGCCGCTCGCTCAACGAGGTGGACAACCGCATTTCGCTCTCCGGGCACACCGACGCCAAGCCCTTCGTCACGGGCGATCGCGGCATCGGCAACTGGGAGTTGTCGGCCAGCCGTGCAAACGCCTCGCGGCGCGAACTGATCGCTGGCGGCATGGCCGAGGACAAGGTGATCCGCGTCGTCGGCCAATCCTCGACCGTGTTGTTCGATCAGGCCGATCCCTTCAACCCCCAGAACCGGCGCATCGGCATCGTTGTCCTCAACAAAAAAACCGAGGAAGCCATCCTGCGCGACGGCAAGCTGTCGGATGCGGATGCCTCCCCGGTGGGCGCGGCCGATAAGCCCGCCGGCTGAACCGTGTCTTGAGTGAAAGCCCCATGCCGCTCGACATGACCCAGTTCCACCAGGTCTTCTTTGAGGAGACCGCCGAGCACCTGGCGACGATGGAGTCGCTGCTGCTTTACTTCGATGCGGCGAATCCCGATCCCGAGCAACTGGACGATCTCAGCCGCGCCGCGCACTCGATCAAGGGTTCCGGGGGGACCTTCGGCTTTGCGGACATGGCCGGCCTGGCGCAGGAGGTCGAGGCGTTGCTTGCACGGGTGCGCCGGGGCGAGGATCGGCTGACGCCACAGCGCGTGCAGGCCCTGCATGAAGCGTGCGGGGTGCTCAGGGCCCTGCTTGCGGGACATCGGGGGGAGGGCGAGGTGGCGCAGGACGCCGTGGCGCACGCGGTTGACTTGCTGCGCGGGCGTCCTGGCGATACGGGACTGAAAGTCAGCTCCCGCAGTACGGCGCAGGCGTCCGCGGAGGCGGCCGGAACGTTGCAGGAACTGGCGCGTCGCACGGCAACGGCAACGCATCAGGTCATGGAACTGGTCGAGTCCGCCGGTACCGATCGCCTGGGCGAGGTCACCGAGGCGGTGCGCATCATGGGCGAGGCGATCGAACAGAATGCCGCGCTTGCCGAGCGTGCGGCCGAGAACGCCGAGGCGTTGCGGGAATCCTTTCGTGCCCTGGTCCTGACAATTGCCGGACTGGCCTTGTCATCCCCGGGCAGTCGTGCCGCGTCAGGGCGGTCGGCCCGGCCGCGCCCGCCGCCTGTTGCGTGCGCCGCGCCGCCGGTGGCGCGGATAACGACAATGAGTGGCCTGAATTTGAGTCCCTTCAACCGGTCCGGCAGACTGCGGGCACGTCCTGGAGAATGAACGACAAACCTGCCCCTTGCTGCGTGAGTTCGAATTTACCGCAGACGATTTCGAGCGCGTGCGCAAGCTGATCTACGCGCATGCCGGCATCGCGCTGTCCGCCGCCAAGCAGGACATGGTCTACAGCCGGCTGGCGCGCCGCCTGCGGGCCAGCGGCGACCGCAGTTTCGCCCAGTATCTCCAGCGCCTCGAGCGGGGCGATGCGCAGGAGTGGGAACCGTTCATCAATTCACTGACGACCAACCTGACGTCCTTTTTCCGCGAAGCGCACCACTTCGAAGTGCTGTCGAAGCACCTCAAGGCCATTGCGGACAAGCGTCCGATCCGGCATCTGGTGCAACGCGGCATCGACCGGCGAAGAGCCCTATTCGATCGCCATGACCGTAATCGAGGCCTTCAACAGCCTGACGCCGCCCGTGTCGATCATCGCCAGCGACCTCGATACGCATGAGTGGGGCACAGGGGAGCGCGGCGTCTATCCGTCCGAGCGCGTCGCAAAGCTGACTCAGGAGCAGATCTCGCGCCACTTTCAAGGGACGCACTGGCGGAGAAGGCCATGTCGAAGTGCGGCCCGAACTGAAGCGGTTGATCACTTTCCGCCGCATCAATCTCCTTGATGCAGTATGGCCGGTGCAGGGGCCGCTGGACGTGATCTTTTGCCGCAACGTGATGATCTATTTCGATAAGCCGACCCAGTACGGCATCCTGAAGAAATTCGTGCCGCTGCTGCGCGATGACGGGCTGCTGTTTGCCGGGCACTCGGAAAACTTCCTGCACGCGGCGGACCTGTTTGTTCTATTGGCAGGACGACCTGTGCTGGTCCGCCGGACTCGCCCAGAACAGCACGGTCAGCCGGATGGAACTGCGCAGCGGCGAACGCCCGTCACCTCCTTCCCCGGGAAGGGGGATGGGAGGAAGGCAGGCCAATGAGTGTCCCGACCGCAGCCCTGGGGAACCTCCTCGTGCGGAGCAGCTCCCGCCCCGACTGGCGCCCTGCCGCGAAGGATCTGGTCGTGATCGGCGCATCAACCGGCGGCACCGAGGCGCTCAAGGCGGTGCTGCTCGCCCTGCCGGAAAACGCACCCGGCATTCTCATCGTGCAGCACATGCCCCAGACGTTTACCGGTTCGTTCGCCAAGCGGTTGGACGATGTCTGCCGGATTCATGTCAAGGAGGCCGAGCACGGCGAATCCGTATGTCCGGGCGCCGCCTACATAGCGCCCGGGCATTCCCATCTGCTGGCGAAGCGGGGCGGTGACGGCTATATCGTAGCGCTGTCGGCAGCCGAACCGGTCAACCGTCACCGGCCATCGGTAGATGTGCTCTTCCACTCGGCCGCCGCCTGCGCCGGCCATCATGCGATCGGCGTCATCCTGACCGGCATGGGCAAGGACGGCGCGGCGGGCATGCTGGCCATGAAGCGTGCCGGCGCCTGGACGATTGCCCAGGATCAGGCGTCCTGCGTCGTCTACGGCATGCCCCGCGAAGCCGTCGCCCTCGAGGCCGTGGGCGAGGTGGCGCCATTGTCCGAGATTGGCGCCAGGCTGATGTCCCGGCTGTACCTGGCCGGGCGCCGTGGCTGACGCTGCCCGGAAGCCTATTCTCTTGGACATAGGCTGACCTAAAGATCCCGTTCTGCAGGCCGTTATATCTCCCATGCCGCGGCAGTGCAGCTGTCGCACCCCGGCAACCATCACTGATCTACGCGGAAAGATATCGATTCCGGTCAGTCTGCTGAAAAGGAACAGAGCTATGAATCACACTGGCACGACGGCGCGCATCATGGCGGGGTTTGCCCTGCTCGGCCTAGTCCTTGCCGGCGGCGCGATGCTGGCCACGCATTGGGCGGGCGCGAGTCTGGGATGGGGCCTGATGGCTTATCACCTGGCGGCCGGTCTTGCGGCCGGCCTGATTCCCTTTTTTATATTGCGGCGAACCCTGCTTGATCCACTTACCAATCTGCGGCGTGTGATGCAGGCGACCCGCAGCGACGGCGATCTGTCCCGCCGTTCGCCGCCGGCCGGCAGTGCGGCAACCGTACAGGCTGCCAAGGCCTTCAACGAGTTGATGGAAAGTTTCCAGGGCATCATCGGCAAAGTCTGCTATGACTCGATGCAGGTTGCCGAGGGGGCCGAGACCCTCATCAAGGAAGCAAAGCGGGTGGCCGGCGGCTCCGATCAGCAACAGAGTGCGGCTGAAGCGACCATGCACGCCATGGAGGAGATGAACGTCGGCATCAACCAGGTGGCCGAGAACGCGGAACTGACGGCGGCCAACGCCCAGTCGGCGCGCGAGTTGTCGATGAAAGGCGCCGACATCGTGGCCCGGGCTTCCGCAGAAATCGAGCGCATCGCCCGATCTGTGGAGCAATCTGCCCAGGTCGTGGCGGCGCTGGGCGAGCGTTCCCAGGCCATCTCCGGCATCGTGCGCACGATTCACGACATTGCAGACCAGACCAATCTGCTCGCCCTGAATGCCGCCATCGAGGCGGCGCGCGCCGGCGAGCAGGGCCGCGGCTTTGCCGTCGTCGCCGACGAGGTGCGGAAGCTCGCAGAGCGCACGACGGCCGCCACCGGCGAGATCGGCGCCATGATCGGCGCCATCCAGAGCGAAACGCAAACGGCCATCCACAGCATCCAGCAGGGCAGCACCCAGGCGCGTTCCGGCGCCGATCTCGCCCGCCAGGCGGCAGAGTCGCTGCAACAGATCAATTCCGGCGCCCAGGAGACGATGGAGAAGATCGAGGCCATCGCCAGCGCCATCCAGCAGCAGAGCGCGAACGGGCAGAACATCACGGGGCATGTGCAGGACATCCTCAAGATGGCCGAGGACAACAATGCCACGGCCGGCCGCACCTTGCTGGAAGCCGGCCAGCTCGACACGCTCGCCCTGAACCTGAAGGAGGTCGGCAATGTCTTCAGGCTCGGCGAGCGCGGTGAGCAGTCGATGGCGGTGCATCGCCGCATGCCGTCCATTGCGCAAAAGGCAGCGAAGGACATCGGCCACATCCTGGAAGAAGCCGTGAAATCAGGACAGATCAGGCTCGATGACCTGTTCGACCACAACTATGTGCCGATCCCCAACACCAGGCCGCAGAAATTCACCAGCAAGTTCGACGCGCTCACCGACCGGATTTTTCCGCCGGTGCAAGAGCCGATTCTGGAAGGTATTGCCGAAGTGGCCTATGCCGGCGCGGTGGATCTCAACGGTTATTTCCCGACGCACAACAAGCGCTTCACGCAACCGCTGACCGGCGACGAGAAAGTGGACATGCACAACAACCGCACCAAGCGCATCTTCAACGATCCGGTCGGCAAGAAATGCGGCAGCCACGAACAGGCTTTCCTGCTGCAGACCTACCGTCGCGATACCGGCGAGATCATGCACGACCTGTCCGTGCCGATCTATGTGCAGGGACGCCATTGGGGTGGTTTCCGGCTCGGTTATCGAACCGGAGTGATGGACTGGCATTTCAAGAGTTGAGATTGGCGCATTCATGCTGGAAGGGCCGCACTCAGGGGAAGAACATGCAGAACATCTATTCGGCATTGATGCGTCCGCCGCTCTTGTTCATGGGGTGCCTGCGCATGCGGACCAAATTCATCGTTGCCGGCATCGTCGGCGGCATCGTTATGGCGTATCTCCTGTTCAGCGGGGGAACCGATCGAACCCGGATGATCCTGGCGTCGGGCGGCATCGTGTTGACAGGCTATCTCGTGCTGGGCGCCTACC
>JADJBM010000007.1 GCA_016703785.1 Betaproteobacteria bacterium | reverse complement strand
ATGTCCGGCACCGCCTACCATCGCCGCCACCAGTCCGTGCAACGCCGCGGTGTCGGACCGGATGCCAGTCTCGAAGCCGAGGCTCAAAAATTGCGCCATGATCGCCACACTGTGATCGCCGAGCGTGCCTGAGACGAGGATGGCATCGCCCGCCTGGCGCGGTCGCCGGAGATGTGCACGCCCTCCGGCACCACGCCGATGCCGGTGGTGGTGATGAACACACCGTCGCCCTTGCCCTGCTCGACGACTTTGGTGTCGCCGGTGACGATCGGCACGCCGGCCTCGCGCGCGGCGCAGGCCATGGAAGTCATTTGATGCGCTTGAGGTCGGCCAGCGGAAAGCCTTCCTCCCGAGAATGAAGCTGGCCGACAGGTACAGCGACCGCGCGCCGGACATGGCGACGTCGTTGATCGTGCCGTGCACCGACAGGCGGCCAATGTCGCCGCCGGGGAAGAAAAGTGGCGAGACGGCAGTACCCGAATCCGTCGCCATCACCATGCGGCCGCTTTGCACCGCGAAGCAGGCATTGTCGTTGGCCGCGCGCAGCTGCTCGTTGTCGAAAGGCGGCGAGAAACGGTTCTCGATCAGCTGCGCCATGGCCCGCCCCCCGCTGCCATGCTCATGTCCACAGGCCATGCTTGAAATCGATTCAGGGCGGATGTAGCCCTGCGGACGTTACTCATGGGCGCCTCCTTCCCCTCTCCCCGCTCGCGCGGGAAGGGCTGATGAGGCACCAGCGCCTCATGAATGGCTTCGAGGACGCGCCCGTCGTGTTTCACCATCACTTCGTTCCAGAATCAGATCACCTTCAGTCCCTGCTCCCTGAGATAGAGGCAGTTCTCGCCTCATCGTGTTCCCTATGTTCGTCAAGTCATGCTGCCCTCCATCGACTTCGATCACCAGCTTCGCTTCTGCGCAGTAAAGGTCAAGGACATAGGGGGCCAAACATGCTGTCGCCTGAACTTCCAGCCGTCGAGGCGACGGTCTCGCAAATATCCCCATAGCCGCCGCTCGTCATCGGTCTGGTTGCGGCGTAATGTTCCTAACTACTTCGCTCATCTGCCCCTCACCCCAACCCTCTCCCCGCAAGCGGGGAGAGGGATTATGTGCCCACGGCATTTTGGTCGTCCCCCTCTCCCCGCTCTCGCGGGGAGAGGGCTGGGTGAGGGTCCGATGCATCTTTAGCCACGCCCGTAGGTGTAATGCGCGGCGCACGCTCCTTCGAACTCACCATGCACGAGCCCATCGGGTTCTCCGGCGTGCTACCGTGCCGAAGATCTTGCAGTCCTGCGGGCGCTTGAGGCCACGCAGGATGGCGCCACACTCACCGGCCTTGTTGTCGGCGACGGACTTGTATTCGATGCCGTAGCGGCGCTCGGCGTCGAAGGCGGCGTACTTCGCCTTGATGCGCAGCGCGCTGTAGGAGCACTTCATTGAGGCCGCGCCATTCGAAGCTCTTCCTCGGCTCGAACACCTCGGCCACCAGGTTCTGCGCCTTGACGTTGCCCTCGCGCGTTACCGCGCGGGAGAGCTCGTTCTCCACTTCGGCGCGGCCCTCGTTGAGCTGGCGCACCAGCATGAGGATGGCCTGCATGACGTCAGGCGGCTCAAGCCGGCGATCACCACCGGCTTCCTCGTATTCCTCGGCGAAATGCTCGTAGGGCTGGCTGCCGATCACCGTCAACACGTGGGCCGGGCCGATGAAGGCGTCGAGCGGCACCGTGCCGTGCAGCCTGACTTCCGGCGATTCGAGGATGTTGGCGATGGCTGCGGGCGTCAGCACGTGGTTGCAGAACACCGTGAAGTTCGTGAGGCCGAGCCTTTCGGCCTGCTGGAGGACCACCGCCGTCGGCGGCGTGGTGGTCTCGAAGCCGATGGCGAAAAACACCACTTCGCGCCCGGGGTTGTCCTGTGCCAGCAGGCGCGTCGGCGCTGGAGTACACCATGCGCACGTCGGCACGCATGTTGCCAACCCCGGCCTTGGCCTTCAAGAGCGACAATCCGCCCGAGGCCGGCACGCGCAGGCAGTCGCCGTAGCTGGCGAGTATCACGCCTTTATTCAGGGCGAGATCGATGGCATTGTCGATGCGGCCGATGGGCGGCACACCGGACAGCCGGGGCCGTGGATGAGGCGGATGTTGTCCGGCAGCAGGTCGGAGAGGCCGTAGCGGGAAATGGCGTGGGTGTGGCCGCCGCAGAATTCCATGATGTGGTAGCGGCGCTCGGGCTGCACCTCGCGTGCGATGGCGCCGGCCAGCGTGCGCGCCGTTTTGCCGTCGCGGAATTCGTTGATGTACTTCATGCGGCAGGGTTACCCATGCTTTCTTCCAGCTCGGCGAACAGCGCCAGGGTCTTCTCGGCCTCCTCCGCGTCGAGCTTCTGGATGGCAAAGCCGACATGCAGGATGACGTAGTCGCCGACGGCGATGCCGTCCACCAGCGCCAAGGGAGATCTCCTTGCGCACGCCGCCGACGTCGACCATCGCCTGATCGCCTTCGCGAAGTTCAACCACCTTGACCGGAATGGCGAGACACATGGCGTAATCCTTTTATCGGGTTCAGAACGCGGACTGTGCGCGTTTGCACTCGAGCACGCCCTGTCGTCCTGTTGCTTCATCTACCTGCTGTAGCCGAGAACGTGCGTATAGGGCTCCCAATTTCACCTCCTGCCAGACGTAGTAGTTCTTACCGGCCTCCGTCGTTAGCAATAGAATTGAAACGTTCTCGGCATGGGATTTGAGGACGTGCTGCCCTGGTTCCACTTCCCACATGAAATACGTTTTGGGCGCGCTTTCGCCTGCCAGCCTGTCATCCAGTGATACTGTCATCGCAATTGCGCCACCGAAGGTTTCGTTGCGATACAAGTAAATGATCGACTTGTCGGGCTTGGCCTGGAAGCGTTTGCTCTGGGTATCAGCGTCGTCGGATGCCATCGGCACCGAAGCGCATCCCGTCACCAGCACCATCATCGCCAACAGCAAACCGAGCAGCCCGTTCTTCTTCATTTAATCTCCCGGAAAATTATCAACCACCGCTTTGCATCGCCACACAGGCCTGCCCCAGACTGAGGCCGCCGTCGTTGGGCGGTGCCCGCCGCGCTTGCAGCACTTCGAGGCCGGCCGTTTCCAGCCGGCGCCGCACGCCTTCGCTCAATATCCTGTTGAGGAAGCAGCCGCCGCCGAGAGCGATGCGAGACAGCCCCGTTTCCTCCGCCGCGCGTCGCGCCCATTCCGCCAGCGCCGCCGCCAGCGTGGCGTGGAACAGCGCGGCGGCAATTCCCGTATCACGCTCATCGGCGAGACGGCCGAGCAAAGGAAGCAGGTCGAGCGTGCCGTCCTCGCCCAGCGCGAAACCGTCCTGCATCGGCTCCACCTCGCCGTACTGCAGAGCCTGACTTTCGTAAAGCATCGCCGCCTGGCCTTCGAAGGCGGCGACTTCGCGCACGCCGGCCAGCCCCGCCGCCGCGTCGAAGAGCCGGCCGCAGCTCGAGGTGGGCGGCGTGTGTGCGTTGCCGCCAGCATCATGGCGACCGCACCGGCCGCGCGCTGCTGCGTGGATACTCTCCTTGATCTCGCCACCGCGGCCCAGCGCGAAGAGCGCCGCGGCGGCCATGCGCCACGGTTCTCGCGCCGCCTTGTCGCCGCCGGGCAGTGCCAGTTCGCGCAGGTGGCCGAGGCGGGCGAAGCGCTCGTTGTCCACCTGC
Source organism: Betaproteobacteria bacterium (assembly GCA_016703785.1). Lineage (GTDB taxonomy): Bacteria > Pseudomonadota > Gammaproteobacteria > Burkholderiales > Rhodocyclaceae > Desulfobacillus. Next base: position 19,008 of record JADJBM010000007.1, on the reverse strand, counting down.
AGCAGTTCGCCGCCCCAGCTTCCCTTGTCGGTGCCCATGCCGACACCGTCCAGTGCGAGTCCCAGCAGCGGCCCGGTGGCACGGTGCTCCGCTGCTACCGCGGCGATGTGCGCATGGTGGTGCTGCACTGCGACGGTCTTCAGGCCGCGGTCGCGCGCGAAATCGGCGGCGAAGCGCGTACTGTGGAAATCCGGGTGCAGGTCGTGGGCGACAACTTCCGGCTCGATCTCCAGCAGGTTCATCATGCGCTGCGCGGTGTCTTCCAGCGCGCGGCAGGTCGGCGCGTTGTCGAGGTCGCCGATGTGCTGGGATAGGAAGGCTTCGTCGCCGCGCGTGAGGCAGATGGTGTTTTTCAGGAAGCCGCCGGTGGCGAGGACGGACGGACCGCTGCGCGGCAGCTTGATGGCCTGGGGGGTGAATCCTCTGGCGCGGCGGATGAATTGGAATCCCCCCTTCCCCTCACCCCAACCCTCTCCCCCGCCGGGGGAGAGGGGGAAGGTTGCGCGGATGACGCTGTCGTCCACCCGCGTGACGATGGCGCGGTCGTGCATGAGGTAGGCGTCGGCGATGCCGGCCAGGCGCTCGAGCGCCTCGTCGTCCTCGCGCACGATGGGTTCGCCGCCGGGGTTGGCGCTGGTCATCACCAAAGTCAGTCGCTGCGGAACGGCGAGCCAGTCGTTGCCGGCCGGCCGCCCGGCTGCTTCATGGAAGAGCAGGAACTGGATCGGCGTGCACGGCAGCATGGCGCCGAGTTCCTGCAGGCCCGGCGCCACGCCGGCCAGCGTTTCGTCGCAGACGGCGTGCTTTTTCAGCAGCACCACAGGCCGCTCGCGCGATTCGAGCAGGGCGCACTCTGCGTCGCTCATTTCTACATAACGCACGACGGAGGCGGCATTCGCCAGCATCACGGCGAAGGGCTTCTCCTCACGGTTCTTGCGTTCTCGCAGCCGCGTCACGGTCGCAGGGTTTGTCGCATCGCAGACGAGGTGGTAGCCGCCAAGGCCCTTGATGGCGACGATCTCGCCACGCTGCAGGCGCGCCAGGGTTTCGGCGATCGGGTCATCGACATTGTGCGGGCCGCCCGCCGCGTCTCGCAACGCGAGGCGCGGGCCACAATGGGGGCAGGCATTCGGCTGGGCGTGGAAGCGGCGGTCGGCCGGGTTTTCGTACTCGGCCCGGCAGGCCGGACATAGGGCGAAGGCCGCCATGCTGGTGTGGGGCCGGTCGTAGGGCAGCGACCGTGCAATCGTGTAGCGCGGGCCGCAATGCGTGCAGTTGATGAAGGCATGGCGCGAGCGCCGGTCGGCGGGATCGAAGAGTTCGGCGAGACAGTCCGCGCAGGTCGCCGTGTCGGGCGTGACTGAGGTGTTCGCCGTACCGTGGCTGCTGACTTTGATTTCGAAGCCGTGCACGACGCTGGTGGTAGCTTCGCACACTTCGACAGCGGTCACGCTGGCCAGCGGCGGTGCTTCCGTTTCAAGCCGCACGATCAGCGTCTCGACAGCCTGCAGATTGCCCTGCGCCTCGATGTCCACGCCTTCGCCGTCATTGCGCACCCAGCCGACAATGCCGAGTTCCTGAGCGAGTCGATAGACGAAGGGACGGAAGCCGACGCCCTGCACCTGTCCGCGCACGCGGATGCGGCGACCGACAACAGCAGGGGATCGGGCGGGTTGCAGCATCTCAGTGCTTCGCTGCGGCGACGCCCTGCTCCAGCCAGGCCAGCCAGCCGTCCATGCCCTCGCCACTCTTCGCCGAGACCTGCAGCACTTCGATCTTGGGATTGACGCGGCGCGCGTAGTCGAGGCACTTCGCCACGTCGAAATCCAGGTGCGGCAGCAGGTCGACCTTGGTCAGCAGCATGAGGTCGCTGGCGGCGAACATGTTGGGGTACTTGAGCGGCTTGTCCTCGCCCTCGGTGACGGAGAGGATCACCACCTTGTGCGCCTCGCCGAGGTCGAACTCCGCCGGGCACACCAGGTTGCCGACGTTCTCGATGAGCAGCAGGCCGCCCTGCGCGAGGTCGAGCCGCTCGAAGGCGTGGCCGACCATGTGCGCGTCGAGGTGGCAGCCCTTGCCGGTGTTCACCTGGATGGCCTGGGCGCCGGTGGCGCGGATGCGCTCGGCATCGTTGCTGGTCTGCTGGTCGCCCTCGATCACCGCCAGCGGATGGCGGCCGGCGAGCCGGCCGATGGTCTCGACGAGCAATGTGGTCTTGCCCGAGCCGGGACTGGAGACGAGGTTCGCCGCAAAGAGGCCGCGCGCCTTCCATTCCTTGCGGTTGGCGTCGGCGTAGGCGTTGTTCTTGGCAAGGATGTCCTGCTCGATCTGCACCATGCGGCCTGGCGAAAGACCCGGCGCATGCGTGTGACCCTGTCCGTGCTCATGATCGTGAGGATGTGCATGGCGCGGCGCGTAGCTGAAGCCGCCTGGCGCATGCGGATGCGTGTGCCCATGCTCGCCCTCGTGATGGTGGTCATGGCTGCACCTGCCTCTTCGCGATGCTCGTGCTCATGCCCACCTTCGATCGTCGTTTCGCCCTGGCCGCAGCCGCAAACTGTACACATGGTTGTCTCCTACTCCACCTCAAGTTCTTTCACCCGCATCTCCGTGCCGCCCTGCACCTGCAGCTGGTAGCCGCCGCAGCGCGGACAGGGGTCGTAGCGCTCCGCCACCGGCACCGACACGCCGCACTGCATGCACCAGCTGCTGCCCGGCACGGCGACGATCTCCAGCGCGGCGCCCTCCGCCACGCTGCCGCGCGTCACCGCATCGAAGCAGAAGCGCATCGACTCCGTCTCGACGCCGGAGAGCGCGCCGATCTCCAGCCACACCGTCTTCACGCGCGCAAATCCGTTTGTCCTGGCATGATCCTCGATGATCTGCAGCACGCCTTCCGCCAGGCTCATTTCATGCACGCGCCACGCTCACTTCGTAGGCCACGCAGGGATCCAGCGCATGCGCCAGCAGGCCGGCGGCGCCGCGCGCCTCCGTCTCGCTCTTCGCCGGGCAGCCCAGCAGGCCGCGCACGAAAGGCGCCGCGCGGATGGAAATTCCATTCCGTCGGCGCGACGATGCGGTAATGCGCCACATGATCGCCCGCCAGCGTCACCTGGTGCAGCAGCGTGCCGCGCGCCGTCTCCACCGCCGCGATGCCGCTGCCCGGCCGCGGCGAGGTGCAACGGATGCCCACTGCGCGCGGCTGACGCAGCTGCTCGGGCAATTGCGCCAGTTCGGCAGGCGCGCCAGCAGCCGCGCCGCGGCCGTGGCGCCATACTGGCCGACTTCCCGCGCCAGCACCGGATGCCCCAGCTGGCGCGCCAGGGCGCCGGTTTCCGCCGGCTCGCCCTGCCAGGTTGGCCGTTGCGAGAAATCGGGCTCGACATCCAGCCGGGCGGATAGCGCCAGGAGATCCGCCTCCCCCAGCCACGGCAGCAGACCGAAATCCCCGCCCAGCCGCAAGGTGCGCAGCCGCGCCAGCATGCGTTGCATGGGCGCTTCGCCGCGCGCCACCCATTTCTCGAAACTCGCCGGACGCAAGCCGAGCCAGACGCGCGGCGACATCTCGTACACGGCACGCTCCAACAGTTCTTCCGCAGCGCCGGCCACGTCGTGCCAGCGCAACTCATCCCGCGCCGTGCCGATACGCCGGCGCAGGTCGGCCAGCTCGCCCGGCCGCGCCGCCTCGCCGAGCAGGGCGGGCAGGTCGATCAGCAGTCGCCAGGTGTATTCCTGCAGGCATTCCCCGGCGATGGCGCGTTCGCGCGCCACCACCACCAGGTCATTCGGTGCGATGCCGCGTGCCGCTTCGCAGGCGGCGGCGGCGGCAACTCCCTGCGCCCGCCCGCACACGCTGAACAGGAGCGGCACCAGGCGCATCACCTCTTCAGCCGGCTTGCCCTCGAGGACACGGCAGGCAGCCAGAGGCCGGCTCGACTGGACCGACACGCCGGTTATCTGCTTGCCATCCCATACCACTTCGAGTTGCAGCTTTCCTTCGGCGATCATGGCCTTTCCATTCTGCAAGGCCTCTTGGATATCAAGAAGCATGCCGGTTTAAAAGGTAAATAATGCCATTCATGAACAATGGCTTGCAAATATTCTAGAAGCATTAAACGACAAATCCTTCCATCTCGTTAATCGAATTGGAAGGACATTGACCGGTAAGCGGTTTATCGGTCGCCGGGATGGATCAGTCCGGATGAGGCCAAGCGCCGCTGAGAAGTGATTCAGCATGGCCCGCCGCCGCATCCAGATTGCCCCGCGCAATGTGACTGAGCGGTTCGCCCAGTTCGAAGGACTCGCCGCGCACCGTCAGCAGCCAGGCCGGCGGCGGGTCACCGCCGGTAATCTGGCGGAACACCGCCAACAAGGCCTCCGGCTTCATGGCATGGGTGGTGTAGCCGAAATCGCGCACCGGCTGAATTCGACCGAAGGCGAAGGGTGCCGCGCAGGAGACGCTGGCATCGACGAAGAGCACGCGGCTGCGGCCCTCCAGGTCGAGGGCATGCTCGGGCTGCAGCTGGAAGTCGGTCAGCAGGGTCACGTCGCCCCACTCGGGATGCCGGGGCAAGGCCGCCTCGAGCCGCTCGATCAGCGCCGGCCCGAGGGCGTCGTCGCCGCGGCTTGGGTTGCCCCAGCCGAAGATCAGCACCTTAAGCCTGCCCCTCCCGCGGGAGAGGGGGTGAGGGAGGCCGTCCCCTACCCCAACCCTCTCCCGCCAGCGGGAGAGGGGATACGCTGCCTCATACCGTATCTCTGCTTAGCCGATCGATCACGCTGCCGTCGGCATCCACCAATTCCGCCTCCAGCGGCATTTTTCCGAGCGCATGCGTGGCGCAGGACAGGCAGGGGTCGAAGGCGCGGATGGCGACCTCGATGTGGTTGAGCAGGCCCTCGGTGAGCTGGCGCCCGTCGAGATACTGCATGGCCACCTGGCGCACCGCCTCGTTCATCGCCTGGTTGTTGCTGGTGGTCGACACGATCAGGTTGGCGCTGACGATCTGGTCGTCCTCGTTGACGCGATAGTGATGTATCAGCGTGCCGCGCGGCGCCTCGATGACACCGACGCCGCGCAGGTGGCGCTCGCCGCGCACGATCAGGTCACCGCCGGAAAGATCGTTGTCGAGCAGCAGCTCCTTGATGCCCTCGGCCGCGTGCAGCATCTCGATCATGCGCGCCCAGTGGTAGCCGAGCGGCGCGGAGAGCGCCGCGCCGCCGTCGAAGGCCTTGAAGGCGATGCGCTCGGCGTCGGCCCGTTCGGTGGGAATGAAATCGCACTGCGCCACCCGCGCCAGCGGGCCGACGCGGTACCAGCCGGCCTCGGTGCCCTTCTCGACGATGAAGGGAAACTTCATGTACGACCAGGGCTTCACTTCCTCGTGGATGTACTCGTAGTAGTTCTGGTAGTCGGCGTGGTCGAAAATCGTGCCGCCGCCGGCATCGGTGGCGCGCAGGCCGCCGTGGTAGAGGTCGAGCGCGCCGTCGGCGCGCACCAGGCCGAGGAAGTTCGAATCGAAGCGGCCGAAGGACTTGTACAGCGCCGCATGGTCGATGAAGAGGTTCTTGATGATGCCGACCGCCTCCACGCTCCAGCCGATGATGGTGTCGATCTGGCCGAGCAGCTCGACGCGCTCGGCGCGGCTGAGGTTCTTGTTCACCCCGCCCGGCACCGAGCCGGTGCCGTGCACGCGCTTGCCGGCGGTGTAGCGGATGACCTCCTGGCCGTACTTGCGCAGCAGCACGCCCTTCCTCGCCACCTCCGGTTCGACGGCGGCGACGCCGACGATGTTGCGCTTCGCCACGTCGGCATCGAAGCCGAACAACAGGTCGGGCGAGGCGAGATGGAAGAAATGCAGCGCGTGCGACTGCAGGATCTGGCCCATATGCATCAGGCGGCGCAGCTTCTCGGCGGTCGGCGTGAGCTGCCGCGCGCCGACGATGATGTCGAGCGCCTTCGAGGCCGCCAGGTGGTGCGACACCGGGCAGATGCCGCACAGGCGCTGCACCATCACCGGCACTTCCCAGTAGGGCCGGCCCTGGATGAACTTCTCGAAGCCGCGGAATTCGACGATGTGCAGGCGCACCTGGTGCACCTTGTTGTGCGCATCCAGCAGGATGGTCACCTTGCCGTGGCCCTCGACGCGGGACACCGGTTCGATGACGACGCGCCTCAGGTTTGCGGCATGGGCGGCGGTTTCAAGAGGGAAAGCCATAATCAGTCGTAATGCACCATGTCGTAGTCGAGCTTCGGCTCGCGGCCGGCGGCAAGGTCGGTGAGGAATTTCCAGATCGCATCCGCCGACGGCGGGCAGCCGGGCAGGAAGTAATCGATGCGCACCACCTCGTTGATCGGGTGCACCCTGTCGAAGGGCAGCGGCAGCTCGGGGTCGTTGGGGATCTGGCCGTTCTCCAGGCCGATGCCGTAGTGGTACACCTCCTGGTAGCAGTCCCACAGGTCGACGTTGTTGCGCAGCGCCGGGACGCCGCCGGTGATGGCGCAGGCGCCCATGGCCACGAGGACCTTGCAGTTCTTGCGGAACTCCTTCAGCACATGCACGTTCTCGGCGTTGCACACGCCGCCCTCGACGATGCCGATGTCGCACGGTCCGCAGTGCTTGATGTCGGTGATCGGCGAGCGGTCGAATTCAACGACCTTGAGCAGATCGAACAGCTTCTCGTCGATGTCGAGCAGCGACATGTGGCAGCCGAAGCAGCCGGCCAGCGAGCAGGTGGCGACGCGCAACTTCTTCGGCTCGATCGTGATGGGCTGCTCAGTCACGCCTCGGCTCCTTCATGCCCGCCACCGGCACCTCCGCGATGCTTTGGTGGTCGTAGAGCCGTTTGCCGATGGGCACGGTGAAGCCGTGGCGCTTGCGCAGGATGGCGCCGGTCGGGCACACCTCGGCGGCGCGGTCGGTCACGGACATGTTGGTGTCGGCCAGGCGGCCGCTGGCCGAATTGACGATCAGGCGCGACTTGATGCCGCGCCCGCCGATGCCGAAGACGTTCTTGCCGTCCACGTCGCGGCTGGCGCGCACGCACAGCTCGCACAGGATGCAGCGATTGCGCTCGATCAGCACGTCCGGATGCGAGGCGTCGATGTCGCGCGCCGGATAGAAGTGCGTGAAATGCGGCGTCATCATGCCGAGATGGTAGGCCACCGCCTGCAGCTGGCAGTTGCCGCTCTTCTCGCAGGAGGGGCAGATGTGGTTGCCCTCGACGAAGAGCATCTGCGTCAGCGCGCGCCGGTCGGCGTTGAGCGCCTCCGTCTCGCTTTCCACCTTCATACCGTCCGCCGCGCGGTTGGTGCAGGCGGCGCCGAGCCGGCCGCCGATGTTCACCGTGCACAGCTTGCAGGAGCCGTGCGGCTTGAACTCGGGGTGATGGCACAGGTGCGGGATGTAGACACCGGCCGCCGAGGCCGCTTCCATAATGGTCTCACCCTCCTCGAAGGGAATGGTCTTGCCGTCGAGGGTAAACGTGCAGGTCTTAGTCATTGGCCAAATGCGCCCATTCGTCGTCGCGGCCGGTGATGAGGCGCGCGGTCTGCAAGGCGCCGTCGAGGTCGAAGGCCGGCTCGAAATCCAGCTTCTTCAGGCGCCTCTCGTAGGCATCGGGAAACTTCTCCATGGTCTGCACCACCGGGTTGGCGGCGGTGTGGCCGAGGCCGCAGTGCGCCATGCCGCGCAGGATGTGCATGATGTTCTTCATCTCGTTCATGTCGTAGGCCGAGCCCTTGCCCGCCGCCAGCTTGTCCATGGTGTTGCGCAAGAGCGAGGTGCCGACGCGGCACGGCGTGCAGAAACCGCAGCTCTCGTGGGCGAAGAAGTGCGTGAAATTGCGCGCCACTTCGAACATGTCCCGCTCGCGCGAGAAGACCATGAAGGCGCCCGCCGTGGGCAGGTCCTCGAAGGCGATGCGGCGATCGAACTCGCGGTAGGAGATGCAGGTGCCGGACGGCCCGGAGACCTGCACGGCGTGGGCATCCTCGGCGCCGCAGTCGATGAGGATCTGCTGCACCGTGACGCCAAAGGGGACTTCGTAGATGCCCGGCCGCTCGCAGTCGCCGGACACCGAGATCAGCTTGCTGCCCGTCGATTGCGGCGTGCCCAATGCGGCGAATGCCGCACCGCCGCGCTCGGCGATGCGCGCCGCGCAGGCGAAGGTCTCGACGTTGTTCACCACCGTCGGCTGGTTACGGTAGCCGCAGCGGTCCGGGAAGGGCGGGCGGTTGCGCGGCTTGCCCGGCTTGCCCTCCAGCGACTCGATCAGGGCGGATTCCTCGCCGCAGATGTAGGCGCCGGCGCCCAGGTGGATCTCGATGTCGAAGTCGACTCCTGCCTCGCCGAGAATGCTGTTGCCGAGCAGGCCCTTTTCCCGCCGTCTCGCCAGGACAGACTGCAGCTTTTCCAGCAGGTTCTTGTATTCGCCGCGCAGATAGATCAGGCCCTGTTTCGCGCCGATGACGCGGGCGCACACCGTCATGCCCTCGAACACCAGGTCGGCGTGGCTGTTGAGCAGCACGCGGTCCTTGAAGGTGCCCGGCTCGCCCTCGTCGGCATTGCACACCACGTAGTGCGCTTCGCCCTCGGCCTTGCGGCAACTCGCCCACTTGGTCGCCGTCTTGAAGCCGGCGCCGCCGCGGCCGCGCAGGTTGGCGGCGTCGAGCTCTGCCAGCGTCGCGTCACTGCCGCGCGCCAGCGTTGCCTGCAGCGCCGCGCCGGGCGCGAACGGATCGCCCGTCAGCGGACCGGCCAGGCGGATGTTGTCGGGAATTTCGAACAGCATGGGCGGCCAGTCGGCCAGCGGCTTTTTCGCGCGGATCAGCTCGGCGACGAGGTCGAGCCGCGTCTGGTCGAGCGACGGCACGGCATGGCCGTTCACCAGCATGGACGGCGCCTGGTCGGCGAGGCCGATGTCGGCGGTGTCGTCCACATACACCAGCCCGTCTTCCGAGAGCTTGCGCGGCTCCAGCCACAACCGCTCGCACAGATAGGCCTTCAGCGCCTCCTTGCCGGCCATGTGGTCGATGATGTTGTCCGAGAAGAGGATCTCGTAGGCGCCGTGCGACTCGGCATGGAAGAAATGATAGAAGCTCGCCGTCGCCTCGATGCGCACGCGCGGCACGCCGAGCAGCCGGGCCAGCTGGTCCAGCGTGTCGGAGGGAATCGTGCCGCAGGATTCCTGCACGTCGCGCAGGATCTGCACCATGTTCGCCGGGTCCTTGCCCCAGCGCTCGACGATTCCCGGCAGGTCGCAGACGTCAGGTTCGATCATTTTTCGGCAGGGGCTTGCACATGGCCTTACGTTACTTTTTTCTGGTGACGACAGTTTGACACAGGTCAATCGTGCGGGTGGCGCTTTCCCCGCTGCTTGTCCGATATTATGTTCCGGAACGCCGGACATCCCGGCACCTCCCGGAGAACGCCATGAAAAAGCGCGCCCTGCCCCTCTCCCGCGTCTATGGCCTGCTCGAGCCGGGCCCGGTGCTGCTCGTCACCACCGCCCGCAAGGGCAAGGCGAACATCATGGCGCAGTCGTGGCACTGCATGATGGAATTCGAGCCGCCGCTGGTCGGCTGCCTCATCAGCGGGCGCAACCACAGCTTCGATGCCCTGCTGGCGACCAGGGAATGCGTGCTCAACATCCCGACGGCGAAGCTGCTCGACAAGGTAATCGGCGTCGGCAACTGCTCCGGCCGCAAGGTGGACAAGTTCGCCCGCTTCGGCCTCACGCCGCAGCCGGCGGAAAAGGTCAAAGCCCCGCTCATCGACGAGTGCTGCGCCAGCCTGGAATGTCGCGTCGTCGACACGCGCCTGGTAAACCGCTACAACTTCTTCGTGCTGGAAGTGGTGAAGGCCTGGGTCGACCCGCAGGCCAAGGAGCCGCGCACCCTGCACCACCGCGGCGGCGGCCGCTTCATGGTCGCCGGCAAAACGATGTGCACCGCCTCACGCGCCAAGTAGCCCCGGGCAAAGTCAGCCGCCGCAATACGGCGAAGAAAACACCCATTTCATAAAGGAATATCAATGGCCGGCGCCAGCCTTCTCGCCCTGCTCGACGACATCGCCAGCGTGCTGGACGACGTGGCCACCATGACCAAGGTCGCCGCCAGGAAAACGGCCGGCGTGCTGGGCGACGACCTCGCCCTCAACGCGCAGCAGGTGGCCGGCGTGCGGGCGGTGCGCGAGCTGCCCGTGGTGTGGGCCGTGGCCATGGGCTCCTTCAGGAACAAGCTGATCCTGGTGCCGGCCGCCCTGGCGCTGAGCGCCTTCCTGCCGCTGCTCATTACCCCCCTGCTCATGATCGGCGGCCTCTACCTCTGCTACGAGGGCTTCGAGAAACTCGCCCACCACTTCCTGCACAGCGAGGCGGAAGACGCCAACCGGCACACGGCAATGCGCCACGCCCTGCAAGACCCGGCCGTGGACCTCATGGCCTTCGAGCGGGAGAAGATCAAGGGCGCCATCCGCACCGACTTCATCCTCTCCGCCGAAATCATCGTCATCGCGCTGGGCACGGTGCAGGGCGCTGCCTTCGCGGCGCAGGTGGGTGTCGTGTCGGGCATCGCCGTGGCCATGACCGTGGGCGTCTATGGCCTGGTGGCGGGCATCGTCAAGCTGGATGACGCCGGCCTCTACCTGGTGAACAACGCCGACGGCAGCCGCCTCCAGGCCGCCCTCGGCCGCGGCCTGCTGCTGTCTGCACCCTACCTGATGAAGACCCTCTCGGTGGTCGGCACCGCAGCCATGTTCCTCGTCGGCGGCGGCATCCTGGTGCACGGCCTGCCCGGCGCCGAACAACTGCTGCACCGGATTGAAGCGGCCGCCGAACAATGGCCAGCGGGCGTGCTCTGGGCAGCGCTCGCGTCCATGACGCTGAATGCCCTCGCCGGCGTGCTGGCGGGTACGCTGGCGCTGGGCGGGGTCAAGCTGGCGGCGCGTTTCCGCACACGTCGAACGGCCGGATGACTGCACGGCGCGCGTTCCACTGCGGGTTCGCGGCCTGGTCGAGGAAAGTCAGCCGCTGGAATACGGCGAGGGGAACAAGCTAGGGGGGGTTATCGGCCTCAACCGTCATTCCCGCGAAAGCGGGAATCCAGAAGCTGCCCAGATCCCGCCGTCGCAACCGGCCGGGAAAAGTCAGTCGCTGGGATACGGCGATTGAGTACTATCAACCTTAGGTAGTCGATTGCTCTGCCAACCAAACTACCGCTCTTCGGCCATTGCGGAAGTTCGTAAATACCAAACCATTTAACTATCCGTCCGCTTTCGGCATTCTGGACAACGTTTGAATCACTGGTTCTGTTGATTGAGAGGTTAGCTACGGGCGACGTTCAAATCGAGACCAGCACAGAGCTCGGAATATCTCAAATTCTTCAACTCGCTATTCAAGCTCTGCGTGAAAACATTGGGACACTACTGATGATTTATTTAATCACATCCTCACCTAGCCAACGTAGCCCCTCGATCTGCAACCGGCGTTCAATGCTGGACATGCTGATCTCACTGGCGATATCGAAACGCCGCAATGTGAGCAATACCGGCCGGTTTTCTTTTTCGGCCACCCTCAAGCGATCTGCCAATTCTGGCAAACCCTTTACCGCTTGGCCGTCTACCTCTTCCAGGAAATCCATTGCGTCTATCTCGGCGGCCTGGCCTGATGAGCCATCCTCGACATAGTGCACCTCGATTTCCGGCAAGGCGATATCGGCCACCTCGCGCAGGGTGTTGCGGTCAGCAAAGAGGATGCCCGAAGCGAAGACGCCCTGGCGATTATGAACGCTCTTCACTGGTGTCAAATGACCGCTGATGCGGTGCTCCTTGCCGCTTTCTTCCACGACTACTGTCGCAGCATCAAGCCGCCCGCGTAAAGCATGCACGAGCTGGGTCGGGTTGGTGATGCGGCCCTTAACCCCCTCTACCGATTGGATGACCTGCCCCGCCCGCAAAGCCAGTTCTGACGGCAGCACGAAACTCCGCGCAACCTTGACGGTACGATCTCCGTCCAGATTACGGTAGAAGACGATAGGAAGTTGCGGCGGGGAGGGGTCGCGTTCTGCCTGAAGAAGTTCCAGCACACGGCAGGCGTATTTCATGGACACAGCGAAGTTGGTGTTCTTCGCCTTGGGGTCCTTCATCGCTGCAGTATTGATGCCAACAACCTTGCCTGTCACCAGACTGATCAGCGGTCCTCCGGAATTGCCTCTATCCACTGGCGCATCAGTTTTCAGATACTCCGTCCGGTACTTGCTGGTGATGCCGGATATGATCCCCCGCGTGCCTGTGTAGTAGAAGTGCCAAGGATGGCCATAAGCTCCGACAGGATGACCCATGGCGGGTTGTTCGCCGCATGCCAGCTGCGCGGCCGTAAGCAAGCGAACGTCCTCCGGCCGGGCTTCGATAATCGCAAGGTCCAAGAAAGGATCGACGTAGATCTTGCGAGCAGGTGCGAACTCCTTCCCGTGAGTGGCAACTTGCACCCGTGCCGGCGAGCGCGATACCACGTGGGCATTGGTCATGATCCAGCCTCGTTCGGCATCGACGACAAAGCCAGCGCCCAGCCAGGTTCCGCGGCTGTCGCCTGCAAAGGGGTATTACCACCGAGGCCTTTACCCGCACTGTGTAAGTCTGGGCTTTCCGAAAGATACTCTCGCTATCGTCCTGAGCGAAGGCCACAAAGGTGCTGGCCGCTCCGGCCAGGGCGGCGACTAGACGCCCAATGTGAATCATCAGCAAACGCCTCTACTGTTGGTTCCATTTGCAATACAGTGCGACTTGGCAATAAAGAAAATAGTGAAAAGGACAAACGTCTTCATAAAACCTCACATTACTTATTTTTCTGGTCTTGGCTACAAGCTCGTACTGATATGGATGTTCGGCAATCAATCAAATCCAAATAGCTTCTTAAAGCTTATCTGTTAATTTAAAATCTTTTGCCGGTAATAACTGTTTCTTTCCGGTGGACTTATTGGTTATGACAATCCCTGACCAAAAAAGGACGTAATATCAAACCAAAATTCTCTTGTGAGCCGTAGCATTTTTTGCTGACGTTTTTCCTCATGCGCTTTAATGTCAAAGTCACAATGGCTATAGCCCTGCGGACCCTCGAATTCGGCTTTCAACTCCTCCCAATCACTATCTGAAAACGCAGTAATTTCATAGACAAGTCTATCAAAAACTTTCCCTTCCTCATGCAATGTACTCTGCTCCTGTAGTTTCCAGCTAATACCAGAAAATTTTTCCCCGTCTGAGCGGAAAGTTATCATCTCCTCATAAATGCGTTTTTCTACAAATACATATTCGATCGCTACGCCGTTGAAGGGTTTCTTGGGGTTAACCAGCGGATCGTTCTTGTTGATAATGCATGCGTCATCCCTCGAATAACCCCAGCCCCCACTAATTGGCAGCCCTCCTTGCAATGACTTGAAATCCGCCGCCAATATTTCTCTTGGCGACTCAGTGCTACTGATTGGGGCTATGACATCAGCTTTTCTTGAATCAGAGATTACTATGCTCCCCAAAACGGAGAAAACAAGCTGAGAGAGTTCTTCCGCCCTCTCCATATCGTAACAAATCCCCTTCGCCACAATTTTGCGGCCGCCCGCATTGATCCTTAAATCAATGTGCCGCATTTCCTTGCTATTGCCACGAAGTGTGTACTCGGTTAGCAGAAACGTGGGGGCACCTGACTCCAGCTTGTGCAGCCGGGAGGGCGTCCAGTCGGCTATTTCTTCTCCTGCCAGAGATGACTGCTCCAGCACTTCAGTACGTAAGTATTTATCAATAATGGTCGTGTCGACCTGAACATGATTCGAAACATCCGGTTCTGACGTATCGTTGGTCACGTCAGCCACAATAATTGAAGCAACCGACGTCTTTTCTACGTTTGAATCTTCAGGCACAAAGGCATGAAACGCAGAACCCATCGCTTTTTCGTTATCAATATCTTCCCCTTGCCAAAGGTAAGGCCCAGGAAGTCGAAGTTTTACAAGCCGTAGGATGGAGAATAGGCCACGGTCGGAATCGATTAGCGTGCTGTTCCTGTTAGCCATCTACTCTCCTTCATTCAGTTCTGGGGTTTTCATCATTTCCGTCTCTTCTGCTTTTTAAAATGACTTGCGGTATTCCTCCTGCCCTGCGACGAAAACTGGGTTGGTCACATGAGCCGAGCCAAATGTGTCGGTAACAATGCTGTATTGAGGTGGGTGCGGCTCGGCCGTACAGGCTAGAGCTCAGCAAATATTGAAATACCAACCGGTGTCTTTAGCGCCTCAATCAGAGCAAGTGTTCGAACCACATCCCTTTCTGACGCCTTCCGTAATTAGGCTCAGAATTTACAACCCAACCCTGTTGTAAGTTTCCTGCACCCACAAGTGAACATCTTGCATCCAACCTTGCAGAGCATCAGCAACCCATTTATCGAGAGTTATTGTTGTTCTTACGCCGACTTCATCAATGATGGTATAGAGAGTACGATCTTCGGACATGACTATCCCTCCTTAGGGAATCAAAGCTGCTAAACAAAAAACAAAAACTGAATCAAATCTTCATCTGTTTTTTTGTCTAGGGGCATGGCGAAATGCGCCCTACCCGAAGACTTAAACAAAAGAGTCGAAGAATCACAAGCCGAAGGCCGGAATAAACCAAGACCGGAATCAATCAGCTCGCTGTTCCTGATAGACATCTATTCCCCTTCGTTTAGTTCTTGGTTGCTCTTTGAGTTCTTTTCCGCTTCCCAGAATAACTGGCGATATTCGTCCTGCTCTGCGACGGAAACCGGATCCGTTACATGATCCGACCCGAAAGTGTCGACAACAATGCTGTATTGAGGCGGATTCAGTTGGTGGATCAGGTATACGCGAAACCCTTGGGCCATGCTTATCGCCATGCCTGTTATTAGTGCATGTCGATTTGTTCCATTTACTAGTGGCAGTCTCCCATCCTTCTCCATCTCAAGACGAATCACGCGAAGCGCGTCAAAAGCATGTTCATGGCTGTCACTTACATAACGCCTGTCTTCAACTGACAGAACGAACAGGCCGCTTTCATAACAATCAATTCGACCAGGTGCTTCGGAAGAATCCTGGTTCCTGACTTTGATGCGGTATGACTTAATAATGGCATCCATAGACATGGGGTGGCTTTCTTGCGAATGAACCCTGATGGTCACGATATCTGCAGCGGTTGTTAGATGTGAAATTAAAGCAAGAAGCGGGAATGAGAAAACTACTTCACCAGTTTGCAAACCGGATCACTTGCGACCTTCTGTTTTAACAGCTGATTGATTCGGCTTAACAGTACAGCGGGTACGTCATTCCGGCGATCATTCGCCCGGATCGATTTTGAAAATGATGGGTGTAAATATCTCATCTCACCTGTACGTCTGACGGGATTCATTCTCCCTACCAGCATAATCCAGATTCGTTGGGCCTTCCGGAAATCTGATGTATGTAGGACAAGACTCATGACATGGACTCCAATTGATTCGGCTGCTTGCTGAATGCGTCAGATTCCAAACTTGCCAGTTCATCAAAGGCTGTATTGATATCACTTTGCCACTCGACGTTCGCATTCGTTTTTGGGACCCGTTGGTCGTCAATGAAGCATGCAAATCCAGTCAGCTTCGGCGGCAAGCTCAAAAGATACAGGCCCGTTTTGTGACGCTCTCTGCTGGCAATGCGCAAATAGAACAAGGGATCGGAATTCACCTCTTTGATGGCCTGCAGCGGCCCCGTCGGCATAGGCTGCACGATGGAAGTGAAGGAAGAGTCGGTTACGAATTCAGGGAGATCAAGATAATCGAGGAGCTTAGGGCTCGACCTTAGCAGCAGCAGCAGTCTGTTGATGAAGGCGTCCCGTACAAGGTTTGATGTTTCGACAATCTCGTTGAGCCTCTTGGCCACGAGCTTGCCGACGACCATGTTTACCGGAACAGTCCCCATGCGTTTGAGCTCACGAGAAATGAATTTCTTTGCCTCAGGTGAAAGCCGCTTGCCGGCCATGTCAGCCGCAAGGTGGTCAAGTTCGTAATTGATAACTTTGTTAAGGAATGCATCGCGCTTGATGCACAGTACGTCAATCTGCCTATTAAAGTCGTGCAGTTGGGGCGCATAAATTTTTGCGGTTATTTTTGTTTTTTGATCCATGCCCACTCCTTCGGATATCTGCGTTGTTATGATGAGATGAATCATATATCACAAAGAAATAGTAATAAAGAAATATGAGTAAAGAATAAAAGAAGCATTATGTTATTGTTATTATGTATATATATTAAATATGCTCACTACTCTTGAATAGCTCCCACGGCCCTTTTGAATCCGATTTTCCTTAAAGAAGAAGAGGGAGATCTTCCGTGGGGCGAAGGAAAAAGTGGACATTCAAAATTTGCCCAATGATTACAAGCTCGAGAGTCTGGAATGGCCGAGTTTGAGAAGTTCGTTCAACCCCTCCAGAACTTCCGTTCCTGGCCGGAACCAGACAGCAGACCCACGGCTTTTGGAAAGTCAGTCCCCGCAGGACGGCGCCGATTGTTCAATCATCGCGACTACCTGCTGTCATCTCCAGGCCTCCTCCGTCTTCATTCGCATTGACGATCGAAACCAGGTAGCCAACCGCTAAAAAGGGCGCCGCAATGAAGGAGAGCATGGAGAGCATGAAAACGATGCCATAGGCTGCGTCGTTGGGGCTGCGATCCGCTTCCTGAATGCCGCTCATCAGGCTGAAGACCACGTGCTCAAGATTAAGCATGGAGAGGGCGATCACCACGACCAGGGGGGCAGCAGAGCGGCAACGATGACGTTGCCGGGCGAGCCCGGCCACCCGTTTCAGGAAAACCGGCAAAAGTGCCACCCGCCAAGTGGCGACGACGATCAGGAACCAGGCATTGGCGCTGTGCGCGCCGCTTCAGCCGCCATGAATTTCTCAACGGGGATGGCGTAAAGCACTGCAGGCGGAGCTGTAAGGGCGATGAACAACAGGACGTTGCGGTACGTCCAGTTCCGCGGCTTGAGCGGCAGCAACAGCAGAAAGACGATGAAGGCCAGGACGAAGATGCAGCAACGGAGCCGAGGCCGAGGTATCTTACAGAGATGGGCTTTCGGGTTGTCCCAAAAGCGCCCTACTCCCGCCAGCCAGGTGAAGAACAGGCCGAAAACGAGAAAGGCTTTCCAATGGGTACGGATGGCCAGTCCATTCGGGCGAAAGGCCAGGAATCGAAGTTCCTCGATGAGCAGCGTCTTGAGCATTGCGTTCTAGTTCTCCTGGTAGGCGCGCTCTATCAGCCCTCCCCTTGGCCTCGAAATGGCCTGCCTGCGGAGCACCACTTCGAGGTCGTCAGGCTCCCCAATGGCCGACCTCGGTCACGTCGCGGGCAAAACTCTTTCTCCAGTTCGCCGACCGAACCCGGATCGAGTTTCAGCCAAAGGCACGTGCGGATCTTCTGGAAATCAGGGTCATGCAGACGAAGTTCTTCAGCCGGCGGTGTTTCATAAAAAGCTTGAGCTGCTTTTCAAGTATGTCGTCGCCCTGGGCCAGGATGTAGGCCCGAATGGTTTCCATATAAGGCAATCAGCTCCCGGCGTTGGTGGGGGTGGCAAGCTGGTCAGCATGGGTTTTCATGGCCAGTGTCGCTGGCTTCGGAGTCTTTCCTGGGTTCATTTCCTCCTGCCGCTGACTCCACCATCTCCGCGCGGCCCGAGTCGGGCTGTCACCGCGGTTGACCAGTTCGAACAGCAGCAGATCAGGGCCGAACAGCTTGTAGCGAATGAGTTCGAGATTCCGGTTGATCTGCGCCACAGCGTGCTCGTCGTAGCGGGTAAAGTCGGCCGCGATGCATGGTAGCCGCGTGCCGCTCCATTCCGATTTTCTCGGCAGCTTCCTGCCCCAGCTTCTCCATCACCAACAGCCTGAAATCCGCCTTGTGGTCGAGCAGCCAGTCCAGGCAAAGAGCCCCTGGTTCATGACGTTCTCGTTGCTGCGGCGCTTGTACTGATGACGACAGGGCAGCCGTTCTCGTCGAGACCGAGAGAGTCGATGCCCGCGATGCTTGGCGCCCGTGTTGTACTCGCTGGCGAGGAAGCGGACGCCGAGGAAGGTTTCCATCTGGGATTCGATGAGTTGGCTGCAGTCTCTTCTGATGGCGGCGGCTTTCTCATAATTTGCGGCGCCATCGGCCGTGTAGCGAAACAACTTTATGTTGCTCCTGCGGCTCACCTTCCCGTGTGCTTGGTGCTTCTCGTAGAAAACTGCGCGCCCATCATGCCATCGGCTGCGCGGGCAAAGCTGAAACGCCGCATCATTCCACACTTCCCTTCGCCGCATCGCCCGGCACGCGCTGCTCGGTAGCACGCTGGCGCTTCTCGCGCCCCTTTGCCGCCAGCCCTTCCAGCACGCGCGCCATCGCGCGGCCCGCGGCCTCGATGCCCTCCTCGATGGCGTCGCCGCGCGTCGTGAAATCGACCGAGATCAGGCTGCGCGTGTCGGGCTCCACGACGAAATCGGCCGAACCGACTTCCCTCTTCGCCAGGTGCCTGACCATGATGTCCAGCGCCTGGTCGAAGACCTCGGTCGTGCTGACGATCACCGCCTTCTCCTCGGGACGCTTGGCTATATCGACGGCGATGACCAGGTCCGCCCCGAGGTCGCGCGCGACCTGAACCGGCACCGGGCTGACGAGGCCGCCATCGACGTACTCGCGGCCATCGATCAGCACTGGCTGGAAGACGCCGGGGATGGCGCCTTGATGCGCGTACTGCCATACCGGTATTGCTGCGCGTGAATGCGGCGATCGTTCCATCGGCCCGGTTCGTCGCCACGGCGGCATAGCGCAAGGGCAGTTCCTCGATGGAGCGGTTGTCGAGTTTCTGGTTGACGACATCCTGCAGCCGCTCGCCTTCGACGGTAGCTTTCATACGGTCGGGAAAGACGTGATGTCGCGCAGCTGTTCTTCCTTGACCTCGCGGGCGAGTTGCTCGAGTGCCGCGATGTCGTAGCCACCGGCATAGAA
>JADJBM010000006.1 GCA_016703785.1 Betaproteobacteria bacterium | reverse complement strand
CATGCGCGACTTGACGCTGGGGATCGAAGCCGTGCTGCCCGACGGGCGCATCTGGCATGGCCTGCGCGGCCTGCGCAAGGACAATACCGGCTATGACCCCAAGCACCTCTTCATCGGCGCCGAGGGCACGCTGGGCATCATCACCGCCGCGGTGCTGAAGCTCTTCCTGCGCCCGCGCCAGGCCGCCACGGCCTGGCTTGTCGGTGCGTGATCCCGCATCGGCGGTCGAGCTGCTGTCGCGCTTGCGCGGTGCCTGCGGCGAGCGCGTCACCGGCTTCGAGATCGTCTCCCGGCCGGCGCTGGAACTGGTGCTCAGGCACATTCCCGACACGCGCGACCCGCTTGCCGTCGCCTCGCCCTGGTATGTGCTGATCGAACTCACCGACACGTTGGCCGATTTCGACCTGTCCGGCACGCTCGAGGCGATCCTCGGCATGGAAATCGAGGCGGGCAGGGTGGCAGACGCCGCGGTGGCGCAGGACATGGCCCAGCAGCGCGCCTTCTGGCACCTGCGCGAAAACATCTCCGAGGCGCAGCGCATCGAGGGCGTCAGCATCAAGCACGACATCGCCGTGCCGGTATCGCGCATCGCCGAGTTCATCGCCCGCGCCGATGCCGAATTGCAGCGCGCCTTTCCTGCCGTGCGCATCGTCACCTTTCGGCCATATCGGCGATGGCAACCTGCACTACAACCTGTCGCATAGGTTTCAAGAGCGGGGGGGCTACGTATAATCTGCGCTCCTCTGTGGGGGTATAGCTCAGCTGGGAGAGCGCTTGCATGGCATGCAAGAGGTCAGCGGTTCGATCCCGCTTACCTCCACCACAAGACATACGACTTCCGGAAGCAGCACTCGGGTCCCCATCGTCTAGGAGGCTTCCAGGACATCGCCCTTTCACGGCGGTAACCGGGGTTCGAATCCCTGGGGACGCCAGCAACAAAGCCACCGCCTGAGCGGTGGCTTTTTGTTTGGCTTTCCTGCGGGTGCAGCAGAAACCCCACGGTTTTAATCGACCAGCGCTCCGATCAGTGGGAGGAGTGCGCAGGACGCCCGCAGGGCGGTCCCTCGCAGCGCGAGGGATGAGGGGATCGCCGTAAGGCGAGACGCTCACAATCCCCGTGGACTAGGCAGCGAGGGGCGTGACTTCCTGCTCGATGCGCTTGCGCATCTCCTTTTCAGTCGTTTCCAGATCGTACTGCGCCTGAAGGTTGACCCAGAACTGCGCGTCGGTGCCGAACAGCCGGGCAAGGCGCAGCGCCGTATCGGCGGTAATGCCGCGCTGACCCGTGCAGATTTCGTCGATGCGCCGCTGCTGCACGCCGGCCAGCTTGGCGACCTTGTAGCGGCTGAGCTGCAGAGGTTCGATGAAGTCCTTCAACAGCACTTCGCCGGGATGCACCGGCGCCAGGCGGCGGCCGGTGGCCACATCCCGGAAGTTCATCCCTTTCAAGTCCTCGCGCCTGATAGCCATGGTATCTCCTAGTGATAATCCGCGATCTCGACACTGAAGGCGTCGCCGCCCACCCACTCGAAGCAGATGCGCCACTGGTCGTTGATGCGGATGCTCCACTGCGTGGTCCGGTCGCCTTTCAGCTGTTCCAGGCGATTGCCAGGAGGTACGCGCAGGCTGTCGAGTGTTGCCGCGGCGTCGATCTGCTTCATTTTCCGCCGAGCGGTCCCCTGGATCTCGTTCGGCAGCTTTCGCACATGAAAGCCCTCGAAGATCGCAGCCGTCCGCTTGTCGGCGAATGTCTTGATCATGAAGGGCCATAGTATTGTGGATTGGTAGTATTGTCAATCGTTACTAATGGGGAAGGTGGCGACGGTTAGAGCCGTGAAAGGGCGGTAATGGGGTTCGAATCCCCGCGGGGACGCTCAACAACAAAGCAACAAAGCCACCGCAACCGCGGTGAGTTTTTCATTCCACTGCGAGCGGCTTGCCGTTGTGGCGCGGACCGAGCGAGAGCAGGAAGGGCACGGCCTGCAGTGCCCATTCCTCCGGCCCAGCATAGCCGCCGGCTCCGTCGCCGAAGCAGCTGCGCAGCATGGCGGTGTCGATGATGCCGGGGTTGAGCGGCACGGCGGCCAGGCCCGCTGGCAGCTCCTGCGCGAGCGCCCGCGTCAGGCCCTCGATGGCCCACTTCGTGGCGCAGTAGGGTGCCACCTCGGCGTCGACGGCACGGCCCCAGCCCGAACTGAAGTTCACGATGACGCCGCGGCCGGCCTTCACCATGGCCGGCACGAAGTGGCGGATGATGTTCGCCACGCCCTTGATGTTCACGTCGATCACGGCGTCGAACTCGCGGGCAGGCACCTTCCACAGCGGGGCGTTGCGGTTGACCAGGGCGGCGTTGTTGATGAGCAGGTCGGGCGCGCCGTGGGATTTCAGCACCACGGTGGACCAGGCCTTGACCGCCGCATCGCCGGCGACGTCGACGGCGTCGAAGCGATGCGGGGCGCCAAGGCGCGTCTGCAGTTCGGCGACGGGCTTGCGGCTGCGGCCGCAACCGATGACGACATGCCCGAGGCGGGCGAACTCCTCCGCCATGGCGCGGCCGAGGCCGCGGGAGACGCCGGTGATCAGCACATGGCGTTGCAGGGGAGCCGGTTTGCGGGCGGTCATCATGGCAGGGTGCGTTTTTTGATCCGGAATGGAAGCATAGCGCGGCTACTGCGCCGTGTCGTAGGGACTGACTTTTGCCGGAAATAAAAAAGCCGGCTGGCGCCGGCTTTTTATGGATTCCCACATTCGCGGGAATGACGGCATTGCTCAGGAGAATGCCTGGATCCCCGTCTGCGCGCGGCCGAGGATCAGGCCGTGGACGTCATACGTGCCCTCGTAGGTGTTCACCGTCTCCAGGTTCACCATGTGGCGGATGACGTGGTATTCGCCCGAGATGCCGTTGCCGCCGTGCATGTCGCGCGCCATGCGGGCGATGTCGAGGCTCTTGCCGCAGGAATTGCGCTTGATCAGGGAGATCATCTCCGGCGTCCACTTGCCCTCGTCCTTGAGGCGGCCGACGCGCAGGCAGGCCTGCAGGCCGAGGGTGATCTCGGTCTGCATGTTGGCGAGCTTGGTCTGCACGAGCTGGGTGGCGGCGAGCGGGCGGCCGAACTGCTTGCGGTCGAGGGTGTACTGACGCGCGGCCTGCCAGCAGTATTCCGCCGCGCCGAGCGCCCCCCAGGCGATGCCGTAGCGGGCGTTGTTGAGGCAGCCGAAGGGGCCGCCGAGGCCCTGCACGTTGGGCAGCCAATTTTCGTCCGGCACGAACACCTCGTCCATGACGATCTCGCCGGTGGTGGAGGCGCGCAGGCTGAGCTTGCCCTCGATCTTCGGCGCGGAGAGGCCCTTCATGCCCTTTTCCAGGATGAAGCCGCGGATCACGTTGTCCTCGGTCTTGGCCCAGACGATGAAGACGTCGGCGAAGGGCGAGTTGGTGATCCACATCTTGGCGCCGGAAATCGAGTAGCCGCCGGGCACCTTCTTGGCGCGGGTGATCATGCTGCCGGGGTCGGAGCCGTGGTTCGGCTCGGTCAGGCCGAAGCAGCCGATCCATTCGCCGGTGGCGAGCTTGGGCAGGTATTTTTCCCGCTGCGCGTCGGTGCCGTAGGCGTGGATCGGGTGCATGACGAGCGAGGACTGCACGCTCATCATGGAGCGGTAGCCGGAGTCGACGCGCTCGACCTCGCGCGCGATGAGGCCGTAGGAGACGTAGTTGAGGCCGGCGCAGCCGTAGCCGTCGATGGTGCAGCCGAGCAGGCCGAGTTCGCCCATCTCGCGGAAGATGGCGATGTCGGTGTGCTCCTTCTCGAAAGCCTCGCGCACGCGCGGCTGCAGCTTTTCCTGGGAGTAGGCGTAGGCGGTGTCGCGCACCATGCGCTCTTCTTCGCTGAGCTGGTCGTCCAGCAGGAAGGGATCGTCCCACTTGAAGGCGGCTTTGAATTTCTCGGTCGGTTTGTTCATGGCGGTTCCCGTTTCCAAATAATGATTAGCGAATAGTCAGTCCGCCGTCGACGGCGAGGATCTGTCCGGTGATGTAACTCGCCCCATCCGAAGCGAGGAAGACGAAGGCGGGCGCCACTTCGTTCGGCTCGGCCCAGCGGCCGAGCGGAATGCGCTCGAGGTACTTGTCCTTGAAGCGGTCGTCGGTGCGGATCACCTCGGTCATCGGCGTGGCCGCGCCCGGGGCGATGGCATTCACGGTGATGCCGTGGCGGCCGAGTTCCTTCGCCGCAGACTTGGTCATGCCGGCGATGGCGGCCTTGGCGGCGCTGTAGTTGATCTGGCCGATGGTGCCGAGCATGCCGGCGGCCGAGGTGACGTTGATGATGCGGCCGAACTTGCGCTCGATCATGCCGTTCACCACCGCCTGCAGGCAGTAGAAACTGCCGTTCATGTGCACATCGATGACCTGCTGCCACTGCTCCGGCGTCATCTTGTGCAGCATGGCAGTGCGCGTGATGCCGGCGTTGTTCACCAGGATGTCGACGCGGCCCCACGCGGCGGTGACGTCGGTCACCATCTTGTCGACCGAGGCGCGCTCGGCGACATTGCAGGCGAAGCCCTTCGCTTCGCCGCCGTCCTGGCGGATGGTGGCGGCGACTTCATCGGCGGCCTTGGCATTCATGTCGACCACCGCCACTTTGGCGCCCTCCTTGGCGTAGGCCTGGGCGATGGCGGCGCCGATGCCCTGTCCGGCGCCGGTAACGATTGCGACTTTGTCCTTCAACAGCATTGCGTGATTCCCTCCGCTCCTGCTCTCCACTTCATACTTTGTCCCCTCTCCCCGCTTGCGGGGAGAGGGCTAGGGTGAGGGGGATATGGCAGCAATCCACCCTCACCCCAACCCTCTCCCGCCAGCGGGAGAGGGGGAACTCCCTTTGTCCTTCCCTGCCCGCCTGGAAATCCTTCAGCGCCTGTTCGAATTCGGCCTGCATCTGCGGCGTGACTTCGGCGCCGCACTCGTAGCAGGTGTTGGTCATGCGGTCGAACCAGCGGCAGCCGCACTGCTCGCAGGCCAGTTCCGGGGCGCCGGCCGGATTGAAGAAGATCACCGGCAGGCTCCCAGGAAGGCGAGGCCGAGCGTGTCGAGGAACTCCTCGTAGCCGGCGTCCTGCAGTTCGTATTTCGTGCGCATGACGAAGAACATGATGTTGCCGGCGCGGATCTGCCGCTTCATCAGTGACAACGTGTCGTCGCCGATGTTGTTGCGCAGCTATCGCCAGCGCCTCGTCGTCGGCGACGAAGAGCAGGTCCACCTTGGCATCCTGGAAGCCGCGGTAGGGCGCGAGTTCGGCACGCATGCCGCCGGTCGTGACCTCCCAGCGCAGCATTTCTCCAGCGCCCTCGGCGGCCATCAGGCCGGCGACGTGCTTGCCAGGCTGGATGCCGGAGCCTTCCTTCGGCACGATGGCCACGCTCGAGCCGGGCACCATCTCGGTGAACAGCTCGTCGTGGCGGACCAGCATGGCCTGCCAGCTTGCCAGTTCACCGAATACGCTTGCGGTTGCAATGCTCATATCAGTGTTTGGGGAACACCAGTCCCAGGTCCTCGACGAACTCGGCCAGTCCGGCCGTTTCCAGTTCGTCCAGGGTTTTCAGCATATAAGGGTGCAGCTTTCCTTGCCGGATCAATCCAGGCATGGGTGTCCATCCACCTTCGCGCAAGGCCGTCAGCGCGTCCGCATCTGCCACCAGCAGCACGGCCACGTCTTCGCCTGCCCGTCCGTTATACTCGCGCAGTACCGCACGACAACCCTCGCTGTCTCTGCACCAGAGGAGCAGGGTACCGCAACGCGCGGTGAAATCGTCCCGGCGCAGCAGCCCGATGGAGGCGCTCGATACCGGCAATCCCTCGCGATCCAGCATGGATTGCCAGCCAGCACAGTCGAGAAATCCATCTTCCATAAAGGCCATGTCATCGAGTCGGAAAACGATTCAATATATAGCATGATATGATTAAAAACTGCAACGTACTGCATCAATAAAACGATAAATGCACAATAATGCATGTAACATTTGGCGATTTTTACCATGAAGCCAGGTGCCGGACTCGACCTTGAAGCCATCCTGAGCCGTTCCCGCCCTGCGCTGGCGCGGGCCATCACGCTGCTGGAAAACGACCGTCCTGGTGCCGAGGCCTTGATGGCCGAACTGGCGCCGCGTTGCGGTCGTGCCCACGTCGTCGGCATCACCGGGGCGCCGGGGGCCGGCAAGTCCACCCTCATCAACGTGCTGCTGGGCGAATATGCCAAGCGCGGCCGCAGCGTCGCCGTCGTCGCCGTCGACCCCTCCAGCCCGATCAGCGGCGGTTCCATCCTCGGCGACCGCCTGCGCATGGACGAGCACGGCTCGCGCGAGGACGTCTTCATCCGCTCCGTCTCTGCGCGCGGCCACCTCGGCGGCCTGTCGCGCCACGCTGGCCGCATCATCGACGTCTTCGACGCCGTCGGCTTCGACGTGGTGATCGTCGAGACGGTCGGCGCCGGCCAGTCCGAGGTGGAGATCCGCCATTTCGCCGACAGCAACATCGTCGTCTGCCCGCCCGGGCTGGGCGACGACGTGCAGGCCATCAAGGCCGGCATCATCGAGATCGCCGACCTGCTGGTGGTGAACAAGGCCGACCTGCCGCAGGCCGAGCGCACCGTGCTCGACCTCACTTCGGCCGTCCATCTGCGCCATCGCAGCGACTGGGGGGTGCGGGTGCTGCGCACGGTGGCGACCAGCGGCGAGGGCGTGGTCGAACTGATCGATGCGATCGAGGAACACGGCAGAACCACGGGGATCGGCAAACGATTGAGGCAGCCCTCTCCCCCGGCCCCTCTCCCGCGCGCGGGAGAGGGGAGCAGGAATGTGGCGCCGCAGGCGACGGACGAGGAACTGTTCGCTCAACTGCGCCGCTGGCGCGCCGCCGGCAAGGGTGTGGCGCTGGCGACGGTGGTGAAGACCTGGGGTTCCTCGCCGCGGCCCGAGGGCAGCCATCTTGCCGTGGAGGCGGGCGGGGCCTTCGTCGGCTCGGTCTCCGGCGGCTGCATCGAGGGCGCGGTGATCGCCGAGGCGCAGGCCGCCATCGCCGACGGCCAGCCGCGCCTGCTCGAATTCGGCGTCTCCGACGAGCGCGCCTGGGAAGTCGGCCTGGCCTGCGGTGGGCGCGTGCAGGTGTTTGTGGAGAAAGTCGGATGAAGGCCGGCCTCTTCGAACGCCTGCTGACCGAACGCGCTGCCAAGCGCGCGGTGACGGTCGTCACCCGAATCGCCGACGGCGCGCAGGTGCTCGTGATCGGTGACGAGATCAGCGGGGAACTCGAACTCACCGCCGAACAGCGCGACGAGATCCGCCGCCGGCTGCGTTCGGACAAGAGCGGCGTGCTGGAGTCTTCCGGGGGCGCGCTCTTCGCCCGCTGCTACGCGCAGCCGCCGCGCATGGTCATCGTCGGCGCCGTGCACATCACGCAGGCGCTGGCGCCGATGGCGGCGATGGCCGGCTTCGAGGTGGTCGTCATCGATCCGCGCCGCGCCTTCGCCACGGCGGAGCGCCTGCCCGGCGTGACGGTGACGACGGAGTGGCCCGACGAGGCGCTGGCGCGCATCGGCCTCGACGCGCAGACCGCCGTGGTGACGCTCTCGCACGATCCCAAGCTCGACGATCCGGCGCTGATCGCCGCGCTGCAAAGCCCGTGTTTCTACATCGGCGCGCTGGGCAGCTCGCGCACCCACGCCAAGCGCGTGGCGCGGCTCACCGAGGCCGGGCTGGGCGAGGCCCTCCCGCGCATCCGTGCGCCGGTCGGCCTGGACCTCGGCGGACGGTCGCCCGCCGAGATTGCCGTCTCCGTGCTGGCGCAGGTCCTCCAGGAAAAATACCGGAAATGATCTTCGGAGAATTCCGCTGCGAGGAGGCCGAGGGCGTCACGCTCGCCCACACGCTCAACCTGGGCGAAAAGACGCTGAAGAAGGGCCGCGTCCTGACTGCAGCCGACGTCGCCCTGCTCAGGCAGGCCGGCATCGCCGGCGTCACCGGTGCGCGCATGCAGGCGGGCGACCTCGACGAGAACGCCGGCGCTGCCGAGATCGCCGCGCTGCTGGTCGGCCCGAACACGGAGACCCGCCGTGCGTACACCGGCCGCTGCAACGTGCATGCGTCGATTCGCGGCGTGCTGCGCGTGGATACCGCACGCATCGACGCCATCAACGAACTCGACGAGGCGATCGCCGTCGGCACGCTGCCCGACCATGCGCTGGCGCGGCACGGCCAGGTGCTGGCCACGGTGAAGATCATTCCCTTTGCGGTGACGCGCGAACTGGTCGAACGTTGCCGTGCCGTCGCTGCCGTCGCTGCCGTCGCTGCCGGCGAACCGCTGCTGCGCGTGGCCGAACTGCGCGCGAGCCGTGCCGCCCTCATCATGAGCGAATTGCCCGGCATGAAGGAGAGCGTCTTCCGCGGCACGGTCACCG
This sequence comes from Betaproteobacteria bacterium, assembly GCA_016703785.1. Classification (GTDB taxonomy): domain Bacteria; phylum Pseudomonadota; class Gammaproteobacteria; order Burkholderiales; family Rhodocyclaceae; genus Desulfobacillus. The sequence goes on along the minus strand of JADJBM010000006.1, from coordinate 28,802 downwards.
CCACGCGCAACCGCCTCGAGGGCCTCGGCAGCCGCCTTGCGCTGGTGCTGCGCTGCGCCCATGACCGCTCTGCCATCGTCGCACAGCTCAGGCAGGCGCTGGCCGCAGGCTGCGACCTGCTGCTGGTGGCGGGCGCCACCGTGACCAAGGACCGCCGCGATGTCGTGCCGGCCGCCATTGTTGCAGCCGGCGGCGCCATCGAGCACTTCGGCATGCCGGTCGAGCCGGGCAACATGCTGCTGCTGGCCAACCTGGGCGACGTGCCGGTGCTGAACCTGCCCGGTTGCGCGCGCTCGCGCCGCTCGAATGGACTCGACTGGGCACTGCAGCGCCTGCTGGCCGGCTTGCCGCTGACCCGCGCCGAGATCATGCGCATGGGTGTCGGCGGACTCATCCGCAGCCCGCTCGAACCGGAGGACGAGGAAGAGGGCGAGGAGGACAGCGTGCCGGCCGTGCCCGCAGGCGCGCCGAACGTGGCCGCGCTGGTGCTCGCCGCCGGACAGTCCTCGCGCATGGGCGGCACGAACAAACTGCTCGCCGAGGTCGATGGCGTGCCGATGCTGCTGCGCGCGGTGAACGCCGCGCTGGCCTCGCGCGCAAGCTCGGTGACGGTGGTGCTCGGCCACGAGGCGGACAAGGCCGAGGCCCTGCTCGCCGGGCGCAGGGTGAGCATCGTGCGCAATGCCGACTACGCGCAGGGCATGTCGGCTTCGCTGCGCACGGGAATCCAGGCGCTGCCGCCGGAAGCGGACGCGGCGATCGTGCTGCTCGCCGACATGCCGCGCATCACGGCGGACCACGTCGACCGACTGATCGATGCCTTCGCTGCGCAGCAGTCAACGATCGTCGTGCCGCAGCATGACGGACGGCGCGGCAACCCCATTCTCTGGCCGCGCGAATTTTTCGCGCGCATGCAGTCTGTGGTCGGCGACAAGGGCGCGCGCGAACTGCTTGCGGAACACGCCGCGCGCATCCGCAAGGTCGATCTGGACGATGCCATCCACGCCGACGTGGATACGCCCGATTCCCTGCGTGCGCTGGAGGACCGATGAGCTTCCATGCGGCCGAATGGCGCAAGCACTTTCCGCTGCTGGCGAATCATTCCCGCCTGCATTACCTCGACAACGCCGCCACCGGCCAGCTTTGCGAAGCGGCGTTCGACGCCGTCACGCATCACGAGCTGACGCATCGCGCCAATGTCCTGCGCGGCACCTACCGGCTCGCCGAGCAGGCCGACGCTGCCTACGAGAAGGCGCGGCGCCAGGGGTCGCCGCCTATCTGAACGCCACGAACGCGGAGGAGGTGGTGTTCACCTCGGGCACCACGGCTTCGATCAATCTTGTCGCCCATGCCTTCGGCGACGGACTGAACGCAGGCGACGAAGTCGTGCTGAGCCTCGCCGAGCACCACAGCAATTTCGTGCCCTGGCAGATGCTGCGCGAGCGGCGCGGCATTGTCCTGCGCATGCTGCCGCTGACGGCCGATGGCCGCCTCGATCTGTTGCGCCTCGGCGAAGTCATCACCCCGCGCTGCCGCCTCGTCGCCGTCACCCACGCCTCCAACGTCACCGGCGCCGTCACCGATGTGGCCCCATCGTCGCGGCGGCGCGTGCAGTCGGTGCCCGTGTGCTGCTCGATGGCGCCCAGGCCGTGCAGCACGGCCCGGTGGATGTCGCTGCGCTCGGCGCGGATTTCTACGCCTTCTCCGGCCACAAGGCCTTCGGTCCCACCGGTGTCGGCGTGCTGTGGGGAAAAGCCGAAGCGCTCGCTGCGCTGCCGCCTTTCCACGGCGGCGGTGGCATGATCGGGCGCGTCGGCGTCGAGCAAACGACCTACGCCTTGCCGCCGCGCCGCTTCGAGGCCGGCACGCCGCCCATTGCCCAGGCCATCGGACTGGGCGCAGCGCTCGACTGGCTGTGCGAACAGCCGTGGGCAGCCATGAACGCCCACACGGCGCGCCTGGCGCAACGGTTGATCGATGGACTCGCCGTCCTGCCGGGGCTGACTTTCATCGGGCCGCGTGAAACGGCGCAGCGACTGCCCATCGTGGCCTTCGATCTGGCCGGCATCCATCCCCACGACGCCTGCCAGGTGCTGGATGCGCACGGCGTCGCCGTGCGCGGCGGCCACCACTGCGCCCAGCCGCTGATGGAGTTCTTCAAATTGCAGGGCGCCGTGCGCGCCAGCATCGCCCCCTACAACGACGAGGCCGACATCGACGCGCTGCTGGCGGGATTGAAGGACGCCATCGGACGGTTGAGATGAACGACGACCTCTACCAGAAGGCACTTCTCGATCTCGCCAAGGCCGCCCACGGCGCCGGCAGCCTGCCGTCGCCCGACGGGACCGCGCTGCGCGACAGCCCGCTCTGCGGCGATCGCGTGCGCATGCAGGTCGCGCTGGAGAATGGCCGCATCAAGGCCATCGCCCACGAGGTGAAAGGCTGCCTGCTCTGCCGTGCCGCTGCCTCGCTGGTCGGCCTGCATGGCATTGGCCTCGATGCGGCGCAGGCGGAAGCCTTGCGCGGGCAGGTTGCGACGACCCTCGCCGGCAGTCCGCCGCCATCCGGCTGGCCGGAACTGGCGCTTTTCGAGCCGGTGCGCCCGCACCGCAACCGCCACGGCTGCGTGCTGCTGCCCTTCGAGGCGCTTGCCGCCGCAACACACGAAGCGGATTAGCCTGAGCCAAAGGCAGAGCGCATGACTTCACGCCCTGTTTTCCTTCGCGCAATCCTGACGATGGCGGCTTTGGTCGTGACGGAAGCCGTGGCTGCAAGTGTTTGCGGCGATGTGGTCAGCATCGGCACGCATGAAGGCAGCACGACGCGCTATGCGCGGGCACCCCAACGGGCAGGGCAGGCGCTGGCGGCGCTGGTGCTGCTGCCGGGCGGAGGCGGGCATCTCGATCTCGACGAGGCGGGGTGTCCGCGCGCGCTCACCGGCAATTCGCTTGTGCGGTCATTACCGCTGTTCCAGGCGGAGGGCTTCGTCACGGTCCTGGTCGATGCGCCCTCAGACCATCCCGGCGAGGACGGCCTGGCCGGGTTTCGCATCACGACGCAGCATGCGGATGATGTCGGCAGGGTGATCACGGACGTGCGTGCGCGCACCGGCCTGCCGGTCTGGGTGCTGGGTACCAGCCGGGGGGCGATTTCCGCCGCCAACGCCGCTGCCAGGTTGTCCGGCCGCGCTGCGCCGGACGGCCTCGTGCTGACGTCACCGGTAACGTATGGCAGTCGCGGCAACAAGGCCTGGGTGGCGCAGAGCGTGTTTGACCTGCCGCTGCAGGACATCAAGGTTCCTGCGCTGGTGGTCGGCCATGCCGCCGATCAGTGCCTGCGTTCTCCCGCCAGGCTGAATGGCGATGTCGCGTCACGCTTCAGCAGCGTGCGCAAGCAGGTCGTTACCGTGACGGGCGGGCCGGGCAGCCCGGCAACAACGGGCATCGATGCCTGCCAGGGTCGGTCGCCGCATGGCTTCATCGAGCAGGAAGCCGAGGTGGCCGGTGGGATCGCGCGCTTTATTCGCGGGGCCGACTTTTGAAGAGTCGACCGTATTACGGTGGGTGCGCTAAAGGCGGCGCTTTTGCTGCCGTTTACGCAAGGTAGAAGCGCGCTCGGCACTCGACCGGGCCCGATCCGGAGATGCCGATGTTCAAGCTGTGGAGCAACCCCCGTCCGCCAGGCGGGCGCGAAGAAGACAAGGACCAGGCGATCGACGGTGAGCGCCTGAAAATGCTCGGTGAGCATTTTTCGATCGGCAGGAAGATTCGCTACTTTCCCGAATTCCAGCGCGACATCGTCTTCCACACCATCATCATCGCCTGGCGGGTGAATGACCATTACGTCTATGCGCGCGAGGCGATCGAGAAGGACGACGAGGGCACGCCCACGGGCTTCCTCGTCGGCGAGAAGAAGACCCGCCTGCCACTGGGCAAGGTGAAGCGGCTGCAGCTGATGGTGCCGGACACGACCGACATGGAGCGCTCGCTGGACTATGTGCGCCGCGCCAGCCTCGGCCGCAACGGCCAGTTCGTGCGCGGCAACGCCATCACCCTGATCTCCGACACCTGCCAGCGCGGCATCCCCAGCGTGGACACGCAGGTCGTCAGCCGCATCCGCATGAAGGACGGACCCTATGCGGACAACCAGATGGTCCTGATCAGGCCGGAGCTCGACACGCTGACGATTGCCGACCAGCGACAGAAGGCGCGCGTGGCCAGCCACGTTCCGGTCAGCCTCTATTTGAAGGACGACGCGCCGCCTGTGGGCTGCATCCTCGGCGATTTCTCGGACGTCTCCCTGCGCCTGCTCGTTGCCTCCGACCAGAAGGCTCTGCCGCCGATGAAGGTCAATGACAAGGTGGTCGTCATCCTCAACCTCGGCGACGCCGCGAGCATCTACCGCATCAGGGGCAGCGTCTTCCGCACGGCGGCGGATTCCTGCGTCATCAGGCTGAAGCAGTTCTACAAGGATGGCGACTTCTCGCCCATCAAGACGATGGACATCCTGGAGATCAAGACGGGGCTGCTGAACCTGCGTTTCTGAACTCGAGCTTTCAGTAAAGCACTTCGCTCCAGCGTCCGCTGGACACCAGTTCGTTCTTCCTGCGCGTCCATTCCGCCGCGCCGGCAAGGTTTTCCAGGGTCTTCTCAACCCCGGCGAGCATCGTTTCCATGCCGGCGACGAAGACGTGGGTATCGGGTTTCTGCAGCATCTCCCATACCTCGGCGGCGTTGCGCTCGATCGCCTTGTCCAGCGCGATGGGGGCATCGAAATGCGGCTTCGGGCTGACGGCCTGGAAGGCCTTGAAGGTCTTCTCGTCGAAATAGTTGGCGAGGTCGTTGTTCTGCTCGTTCATGTAGAGCATTTCCAGGCCGGTGCGCGCGCCGTAGAAGAGCCGCACCTTGCCGTCCCAGCCGCCCAGGTTTTCGTAGATGTGGCGGATGAAGGCGCGGAAGGGGGCGATGCCGGTGCCCATGCCGATCATGAGCAGGTCGGCCGAGCGATTCTCCGGCACGGGGAAGGCCAGCCCGATCGGACCGGTGAAGGCGATGCGCTCGCCCGGCTTCAGGTCGCACAGGTAGTTGGAGGCCACGCCCTTGTACTGCTCACCGTTGTATTCGTCGACGTAGAAGCAGCGCCGCACGCACAGGGTGAACTCCGTGCCCTCGTCGGTCTCCCTGTCCGGGTCGGCGATCGTGTAGAGGCGCACATGGAACTTGTTGCCGTACTGCCCCGGCGCCATGACGCGGATGCTTTGCCCCGTTTTGCAGGCGAAGGTACGCTCGCCCGTGCGGAACACCATGTGCCGGACTTCCTCCTTGGAGGTTTCAGGCGTGATCCGCTGCGAGCGGACCAGTGTTGCGGAATACAGATCGGGCTGCTGTGTTTCGGTGCTGGCGGACATGTGGCGAGCCTCAGGAAAGTTGTCGGGGAATTTTCAGGAATTATACAAGGCGCTCCGGCGCGCCGCGCGGCAGGCTCGGGCGCAGCAGGGCGGCGCCGAACAGGATGAAGTAGATCAGGAAAGTCAGCCCCCACAGCACGGTGGCCAGGGCCACGGCCCAGTTGCCCAGGCCATGCACCGTCGCCGCCAGCCGCAGCAGGGCGGCGGCGAACATCATCCAGTAGGCGAAGCGCATCGCGCCCGGCACGACGAGCGGCCGGCCGGTATGGCGCAGGCTGACTCGCGTCATCAGGCCGAGCATCATCAGGCCGAGGCTGCCGACGGTGAAGGCGTGCACCCAGGCGGCTTCCGGCACGATGCCCGTCAGTTCCGCTGCCGCCTTCAGCGCGAAGGCGAAGACCAGCCAGGCGAAGCCGAGGTGCATGACGAACACCAGCGGCACGTCGTGCAGGCGCCAGCCTTTCCAGCGCGCCGTGCGCGCGCCGTGCACCACCGCGCAGGCGAGGGCCGCCAGGCCGATCCACGGCGACGGCGCGGCGGCGAGATCGAGCGCGGCGAGCAGCAGCACGATGCCCACCGCCAGCATTTCCAGTTCGACGTTGAACGGCGCCTGCTCGCCGCGGCCTTTTTCGCGCAGCGCGTTGCCGGTGAAGATCGGCGTCAGTACGCCGCCCTTCAGCACGTACAGCACGATGATGGCGTAGATCGCGCCCCGCAGGCCCTGGCCGGCGAAGGCGGTGTTCGCGGCAAGGATGCCGTAGTGGTAGGCGAGGTTGGCTGCCGTCAGCGCCAGCAGGATGGGCAGCAGCAGGAGATACAGGCGGTTCGAGGCGCGCGCGAGCTGTGGCGCGACCATGAGAAAGACGGCGGGGAAGAGCAGGACGTCGACGAGCGCCGGCGCCATCGCCGGCAGCCAGGGCGCCGCCCAGAACGCGACGCGGCCGGCCAGCCAGAGCACGACGAGCAGGGTGAGGCGCCCACCCTGGATTTCCTCGGTACCGGCCCAGCTCGGCAGCGCCGTCAGCACGATGCCGACGATGATGGCGGCGGCAAAGCCGAAAAGCATCTCGTGGCCGTGCCACAGGCGCAGCGGCGTGCCGACCGAAGGGACTTCCCATACGCCGAGGAAGGCGCCGAGCCAGACGGCCGCCAGCAGCGGCGCGTAGAGCGTGCCGAGGAAATAGAAGGGCCGGAAGGCGCTGGAGAGGAGGGGCGGGAACATGGCTCGATTCTAGCGCGGGCCAGCGCTGAAAAAATTGTAACGAATGGTTTCAGGAGTGCTCGGGCCGCGTTAAGGGGGCTATATTGAAAAAGGAAAGTACTTATCGAGCCGGGTCAGGGTGTTTCCCGGCATGGAGTCGATCATGAAAAAGAGCAAATTCGTCCTGTGGCTGGTGTTCCTGTGCGCGGCAGCAACGGCCGGATCGGCGTTGGCGCGCGACCGCCACCACCACCGTTCCCATCTCGGCATCTATGTCGGCATTCCCTTTGCCTACCCCTGGTACGCCATGCCGCCGCCGTACTACTCGCCGTATTACTACTACCCGCCGCCTGTGGTCGTGCGGCCGGAGCCGCAGGTCTATATCGAGCGGGCCGCGCCCCAGACCGCCCCCCCGCCCGCGCCGCAAACGCAGAACTACTGGTACTACTGCACCAACCCGCAAGGCTACTATCCCTACGTCAAGGATTGCCCGGGCGGCTGGCTGCACGTCGTGCCGACGCCGCCGAACTGAGCGAGGTCAAAATGCAATTTTCTTCCAGATTCATGCTGCTCGCCCTGCCGTTCGCGCTGGGCGCCTGCGTTTCGATGCCGGACGGGCCGAGCGTGCTGGTGATGCCGGGAACGGGCATGAGCTTCGAGCAGTTCCGCCAGGACGACGCACAGTGCCGTCAGTACGCCTCCGAGCAGACCGGGCTATCCGCCGAGGGCGCGGCGGACAATGCCGCCGTGCGCAGCGCGGCGCTGGGTGCGACGATCGGCGCAGTGGCCGGCGCCGCCATCGGCGGTCGGCATGGCACCGGAGTGGGCGCGGGCACCGGCCTGATCGTGGGCAGCATGCATGGCGCCGGGACGGCGCAGGTTTCAGGGCGCGAAGCGCAGCGGCGCTACGACAACGCCTTCATCCAGTGCATGTATACCAAGGGGCACCGCGTGCCGGTGTCGGGCTACTACACGCCGGAACGTCAGAGTGCGCCGTCCGCGCCGGCGGCGCCGCAATATCCGCCGCCTCCGCCGCCTCCGCCGCCCGCCGCTCGCTGATCCTCGCGTCGGCGCGGGCCGCGTGTTTCGGCGCCGTGTTACGCAGACTGACTTTTGTTTCTATACTCCCGGTGTCTGCTATCAGGAGTGAAACCCATGGCCCATCTGCCCCCGCTGCCGCGCGATTCCGTTTCCGAGTTCAAGGAGCGCTTCGACCATTACGCCGCCACGCGCGGCTTCGTCCCCAACAGCATCCTCACCATGTCGCGCCGGCCGGCCATCGCCCGCGCCTTCATGGACCTGAACAAGGCCGTGCTCTACGAGGGCACCGTGCCGGAAGAGTTGAAGATGCTGCTCAGCCTCATCGCCAGCCAGGCCGCCGGCTGCCGCTACTGCCAGGCGCACATGGCCAACCTGTCGAGCATCTACCAGGCTTCCGACAAGAAGATCGCCGCGGTGTGGGAATTCGAGACCAGCGACCTGTTCAGCGCCGCCGAGCGCGCCGCCCTGCGCCTGGCGCTGCATGCCTCGCTGCTGCCCAACGAGGCCAGCGAAGCCGACTTCGCCGAGCTGAAGCGCCACTTCGATGAAGGCCAGATCGTCGAGATCGTCGCCACCGTCGCCCTGTTCGGCTACCTCAACCGCTGGAACGACACCATGGCCACCGACCTCGAAACGCATCCGGCGACAGTGGCCGGGCGCACGCTGGGGAAGACGGGCTGGGAGGCCGGCAAACACGGCGCGGCCTGAAAGTGCTTCTTAGGCCGCCTGCAGGACGAATTCGACCTTCACCGAGTCGAAGGGAAAGACGATGCCGCCCCCTTCCGCACGGTCGAGCAAGCCAGCGTTGAGCAGCGCCGTGACATCGCCGTGAACCGCCTTGACGTCACGCGCTACGCGTCGTGCCGCTTCTCGGATCGAGACGGGCCCCGCCCCGCAGAGCGCCTTGAGCAGTTCCCAGCGCTTGGCGGTCAACACTTTCCAGAGCAGTTCCGGCGTGGCGAAGCTGATCCGCGCGGACTTGTCCGCCTTGCCTGACTTCCAGGCACGCGTGAAGTCGGCCATCGCCTCCTTGGGCGAGCGGACGTCAAGCGTCACGGTTTTCATGGTTCCACCTCTCGATGTCGCGTTGAAAGTCGGCGATCAGCTTTTCCGGACTGGTGAAGGCGTAGGCCCTTTCCTTTCCGCCGGCATGCCGGTGATCGCCTTTGCCGCCCTCGTTGTCGTAGCGCAGGACGCACACCTCATCAACCACATAGGCGAGCCGGTACTTGAATTCATGGCTTGAGCCTGCAAGCGGTTTCGGGACACGCCACAGCACCAGCTCGGCAAAGGCGGTTTCCGAGTACGCGATGCGCGTATGAACGAGCTGAACGGCCTTCATGTTGGGGTATGGTCCAACAAATTCGGAGTGTTGTCAATCAATCCAACGGCTGTCGGAGAAAGGGCTTTGCGCGTGCGGCTGGAGGCTAGCGCCCCGGTAGCGGGACATCCACGGTCTTGCCGCCATACCCATGCTGCTTGTCGTGCGCCTGGATGACGACGGCGCGGATGCCGCGCGGGATTTTCACGCCATGCAGATCGCGGGTGAAGGGCTGTTCGCCGGCATGGTCATGCCACAGCTTGCGCTCGCCGAAGACCGTGCCATCCCGGCCGGTGACGCGAAAGCCGTCCGCGTAGCGCTGCGGCGTGTCGTAGGGTGAGGAAACCGTGATGTCGAAATCGAAGGTGTCGGTGCCGCGCGGTTGAACCTTCGCGCTGATCACTTCCGGATACTTCTGCGGCGAAGGGTCGGCTGCGACGGCAGTTGTCGCCATGAGGGCGGCAAGCAGGATTGCGGATATCGCGGACTTACATATTTATTCAGGGCTATGGCGCCCAGCGTGGAGATAGGTGGTACGCAGAATGACGCGAAGCCGTATGTAGGACGTGCGAGTTGAGCACAGTGTTTGAACTCATGGTTTCAAAGACTCCTTGATGAGTTCAACGCCAAGTGATTTAAGCAAATCAAATGGTATCGAGCCGCCTTTGTCTTTTGCGTATTTCAGTAGTTTCTTCCAGACTTTCTCTGATCGTACTGAATCAAGGAACTCGTGACCAGCCCAATTGAGGCCTAGAACGTGGGCACGAATGATGCGGCCGCCTTTTGTTTTTTCAGGCTCAAAATCGATCAGGCCAGCTTGTGCTAGCAGAAGGATGTGATAGCGAATGATGTCTCGCTCATAGCCTTCGATAGGAAGATCAAGTTCAGCCTTGAGGAATGTCCGAGCCTCTAGAAAGAATAGAATTTTCCGGATCAACGCCATATCGCGCTTCATGTTGGCACCTAGTTCTAACGCAGGGTTAGGTTTCATATTGATCGACGATGAACTTGGCTCGTTCAAAGAGTTCATCGAACGTGATGATCTCAGGACTAGACGTATTGCGTCTGTATATCTCAAATGAACGATAGCGTTCCTGATTGACGCCATGTTCGCCGAGGAACTCTTGGAGACTTCCAATGACTAGGAATGACTTCGGCACATAGTTGTATGCTTCTTCGCCGGTTGGGTTTCCAACCTCATCAGTGAGTGAGAGCTTTGATCGGATGGTTTCCGTAGCCAACGCAACCGTTCCTTGAACTTGGGATACACCGCCTGAAAGCTCAGAGGAAGGTGCCCAGCAGCCCCGCGGTACGGTTGGCTCTGAAGAAGTTCTGTCTTATGTGTCTTGATTTCGACAAAACATAAACTCGAAATGACGCCGCGAGTTCGAAGGAGGGCATCGACACGCTTGCCGTGCTCAGACACTGTATGGCCGTGCACTACTTGCTCAAGCTTCATTTCATCTAACGCCGATAGTTGGATATAACTCAGGCCATACCCGAATATCCACGGGTTCTTCTCGAAAAATCTTTGCCACACGGCCTCGCTGGTGCACTGCTTTTGGACCTTCATGTCTTCAAAGTAGTCCGGGTCATCAAGTAGCCGCTGAAATACCTGAAGTTGGCGTTTCCGATAGCCGACAGCTACCACGTCTCTCTTGGTTATCGCAGAGCGCAAGATCTCTGCAAAGAGTTCTTGGTTGTCGTGAAGAATTGTCGTTGCCTGCACATTGGAAAGCACAACGCGCCGAAGGTCTTCGTCGGTAATCTTCATCGGGCCGCTGCCCGTGAGCGGCATAGCCTGTACGTGATTCAGAAACTCGATGAGCTTCCCTATCTCGTCACCGATGAATGAGAAGCTAGCGTTATGGGGTTTGTCAGTAGCGACTGTGTAACCCTGAATGTTGAGGACAAAGATTTGACGATCATCTTCGAAGAACTTCGCAGTGATGCAAGTCTTTGCACCGTCCTTGTGCCGAAGGACAAGCTCGTCCTTGATGGTCGCAAAGGCGTATGTGCTTGGTTGCTCGATGAGTTTGGTAGCAATGCGTACCTTGCGACTGGGATCGTTGAACGAATCCAGTCGCGGACTTACGTAGGTTTTCCAAGGAACGGGGTCTTCGTAGTTATCCATCTTGGCGTCGAATGTGGGAGGCCATGAACGTAGAGCTAACCGGCGCACGGAATGACGCGAAGCGGCATGGAGGGCGTCCGTGTTGAGCGCCGGGTTGGGGCTAGGCCATCCACGAGCCGCCACCTTTAGGGCCAGGGTATTGAATTGGTTTAAGGCGCTGGTGTTCGGCGTTTTTCTCAAGCTCCGCAATTCTTTCAGCGAGTTTGTTTTTTTCAGCCGAATTGAGTTCCTGCATATGAGAGGTGGTTTGATTATGTTGATGCTTGGGTGCGTCCAACTCTGCAAGGCAACGCGAAAGTTTTTGATTAGTGAGCTTCAACTCGCTTGCGCTCTCTACAGCCTTAAGCACGGCCCCGATTGCGATTGCGCCCATTGCCACGAGAATGGCCCACATAATTTCAGGCGTCATGATGGGTTAAGCCCCAACGTGTAGTGAGCAGCCTAATTGACGGGAAAAAATTCGTCACAGACATTCCCATCCCTTGAAAAATTGCCGTGACATTGAAAACATCGCATTTCCAGAAAATAGTAGAGCCTGAAACGTTGCAGTCAATACGTCAGGAACCGCCACGCTTCTTGAACAGGAGAGCGCGGGAAGCGTCCAAGTAAGTTTGTCTGATTGGACAGCCTATGCTGTTTGGATTTAACGCCTTTTCAGGGGCTTCTGCAAGCCATGCCCGCTGCTGCCGCAAAGATTAAGCCGCTCCTGATTAGCGACAATCTTCAGCCGTCATTCCGGGGCCGTACGGCGGAACCCGGAATCCATGCGGCATCTGGATTCCCGCTTCTGCGGGAATGACGGTTTTCCACGGGTTCATCCGTGTCGCTGAACATTGTCACTTATCAGGAAGCCGCTTGAGCCGGGAGGGTATCCCTGGTTCAGACGGGTGCTTGCGAAAGTTGGTTCATCCGACTTCCGTGTGGGTCACGGCGAACGGGCTCCCTCTCCCGCTGGCGGGAGAGGGCTGGGGAGAGGGTGGTCCGCCGCTTGCCCCTCTCCCCCGCCCCTCTCCCCGCAAGCGGGGCGAGGGGAGAAATTCCTGCATGCCACCCACACTAAAGTCGGTTGGGCCCGAAAGTTTATGCAGCCCGTGCAGGGGCTTCGGCTTTGCGGCGGAGGAGCTTGGCTTCGAGTTCGGCCTGCGTGGCGCGGGCCTGGGCGATGGATCGTTCCTTCACCGGGCCGTAGCCGCGGATGGTCTCGGGCAGGCGGGTGAGGGCGAGGGCGGTTTCAGGATCGGCCTGTTCGTAGCGTGCGATGAGGTCGTCGACCAGGCGCTCGTAGTCGGCGATGAGGCGGCGTTCTTCCTGGCGCTCGGGTATGCGGGCGAAGGGATCGAGAGTGCCGCCGCGCAGGAACCTGAATTTCGCCAGCAGCCGCATGGCCGGCAGCAGCCAGGCGCCGAAGCGGCGTTTCTTCGGCTCGGCGCCGTCCTCCGCCGGGCGCTGCCAGGGCAGGGTGACGTGGAATTCGAGCTGGTAGTCGCCCTCGAAGGCGGCCGCCAGCGACTGGCCGAACTCGGCGTCGGCGAAGAGCCGTGCCACTTCGTATTCGTCCTTGTAGGCGAGCAGCTTGAAGTAGTTGCGCGCGATCGCGTCGGCCAGCGGCGCGGCCTTGCTGGCGCGCACGCGCCGGACCCGTTCGGCGTAGCGCTCGGCGTAGGCGGCGTTCTGGTAATCCGTGAGGAAGGCGACGCGGCGGGCGATGGTTTCGTCGAGCGATTCGGAGAAGCGGTGCGTCGGCAGCTTCGCTTCGCCGCCGCGGGCGAGGGCCTCGACGCCGGCGGGATCGTGCGCGGCGCGGCGGCCCCAGTTGAAGGCGCTGCGGTTTCCTTCGACGTTGGCGCCGTTCAGTTCGATGGCGCGCATCAATGCTTCGGCGGACAGCGGCACCAGGCCCTTCTGCCAGGCGTAGCCGAGCAGGAAGAGGTTGGTGGCGATGGAGTCGCCGAGCAGCAGGGTGGCAAGGCGGCCGGCATCGAGGAACTCGGCCTGTCCGGTGCCGACCGCAGCGATGACCGATTGCTCCATGGCGCCCAGGGGAAAGCCGTCATCGGGATTGCGCAGGAAGTCGCCGGTGATGGCGCGCCCGCTGTTGACGATGGCGCGGGTGTGGCCGGCGGCGGTCTTGGAAAGGGCGTCGTCGCTGACGGTGACGATGATGTCGCAGCCGAGCACGAGGTCGGCCTCGCCGGTGGCGATGCGCGCCGAGTGGAGCTTGTCCTGATGCTGTGCGAGGCGGATGTGCGACATGACGGCGCCGCCCTTCTGCGCCAGGCCGGTCATGTCGAGCACGGTAGCGCCCTTGCCTTCGAGGTGCGCGGCCATGCCGACGAGGGCGCCGATGGTGACGACGCCGGTGCCGCCGACGCCGGCGACGAGGATGCCGTAGGGCTTGTCGAGCGCGGGCAGCGTCGGCTCGGGCAGGCCGGCGAAGGCGTCGTCGCTGACGGTCGCCGTCCTCCCGCGCCTGACTTTCCCGCCGCGCACGGTGACGAGGCTCGGGCAGAAGCCGTCGAGGCAGGAGTAGTCCTTGTTGCAGCTGAACTGGTCGATGGCGCGCTTGCGGCCGAACTCGGTCTCGACCGGCACCACGGCGAGGCAGTTCGATTTCACGCTGCAGTCACCGCAGCCTTCGCACACCTGTTCGTTGATGAAGACGCGCAGGTCGGGGTCGGGATAGGTGCCGCGCTTGCGCCGGCGGCGCTTCTCGGCGGCGCAGGTCTGGTCGTAGATGAGGATGGTGACGCCGGGGGTCTCGCGCAATTCGCGCTGCGTGGCTTCGAGTGCCTTGCGGTGGCGGATGTCGACGCCCGGCGCGAAGTCCTGCACGGCCTGGTATTTCTCCGGCTCGTCGGACATGACGATGATGCGCGCCACGCCCTCGGCGGCGAGCTGGCGCGTCACCTGCGGCACGGTGAGCGGGCCGTCGACGGGCTGGCCGCCGGTCATGGCGACGGCGTCGTTGTAGAGCATCTTGTAGGTGATGTTCACTTCTGCCGCAATGGCGGCGCGAATGGCGATGAGGCCGGAGTGGTAGTAGGTGCCGTCGCCCATGTTGGCGAAGATGTGCTGGGTGCCGCTGTGCGGCGCGGTGCCGAGCCAGGTGGCGCCTTCGCCGCCCATCTGCGAAATGGTGACGGTGTTGCGCCCCATCCACACCGCCATGAGGTGGCAGCCGACGCCGCCGAGGGCGCAGCTGCCCTCCGGCACCTTGGTGGACTGGTTGTGCGGGCAGCCGGGGCAGAAGTAGGGCGTGCGCAGCAGCGCCAGGCGCGGCTTGGCCATGGCCTTTTCCTTGGCCTCGAGGAAGGCCAGGCGCTCGCGGATCTTCTCCGAGGTGTGGAAGCGGCCGATGCGGGCGGCGATGGCGCGGGCGACGAGGGCGGGGGTCAATTCCGCGGTGGGCGGCAGCAGCCACTGGTTGAGCGAGCTTTTGGCGTCGCCTCGCGGCAACAGCGTCCATTCGCCTGATTCGTCGAACTTGCCGACGACGCGCGGGCGCACATCCTCGCGCCAGTTGTAGAGCATTTCCTTCAGCTGGTACTCGATGATCTGGCGCTTTTCCTCGACAACGAGGATCTCCTCCAGGCCCTCGGCGAAATGGCGCACGGAGTCGGCTTCCAGCGGCCAGGGCATGCCGACCTTGAACAGGCGCAGGCCGATCTCGGCGGCGTGCGCATCGTCGATGCCGAGGTCGTCGAGCGCCTGGCGCACGTCGAGATAGGCCTTTCCGCAAGCGATGATGCCGAGGCGCGGCCGCGGGCTGTCGATGACCATGCGGTTGAGGCCGTTGGCGCGCGCGTAGGCGATGGCGCCATAGACCTTGAACTCCTGCATGCGCCGTTCCTGCGCCAGCGGCGGGTCGGGCCAGCGGATGCTGACGCCGTCCTGCGGCAGGACGAAATCCTCCGGCAGGACGATGCGCACGCGGTCGGGATCGACCTCCACCGTGGCCGAGCTTTCCACCGTGTCGGACGTGACCTTCATCGCCACCCAGCAGCCCGAGTAGCGCGACATGGCCCAGCCGTGCAGGCCGAAATCGAGATACTCCTGCAGCCCGGCCGGGGCCAGTACGGGGATGCCGCAGGCCGAGAACATGTGCTCGCTCTGGTGCGCCACCGCCGAGGAACGGGCGGAATGGTCGTCGCCGGCGATGAGCAGCACGCCGCCGTGCTTTGCGCTGCCGGCGTGGTTGCCGTGCTTGAAGACGTCGCCGCAGCGGTCGACGCCGGGGCCCTTGCCGTACCACATGGCGAAGACGCCGTCGTATTTCGGTTGCGGGAAGAAATGCAGCTGCTGCGTGCCCCACACGGCAGTGGCGGCGATGTCCTCGTTGACGCCGGGCTGGAAGGTGATGTTGTGCGGCTTCAGATACGGCTCGGCGGCCTCCAGGGCCTGATCGAGTCCGCCCAGCGGCGAGCCGCGGTAGCCGCTGACGAAACCGGCGGTGTTCAGTCCGGCAGCGAGGTCGCGGCTGTGCTGCAGGATGGTCAGACGGGCCAGGGCCTGTACGCCGGTTATATAAACGCGCCCGTGCTCGAGCTTGTATTTGTCTTCCAGCGAGATATTCGCAATCATTGCAGTCCTTGTTTTCCCGTTCTTGGACGGAAGCGTCATTCACGGGTTGGCAACCGTTACGAAGCAGCCCCCGGTGACGGGAACATAGTACGCGCAGGCCGCCCATGTTCGAAGCCCATGGCGTCCTCCGGGTTATTTGCCGTTCGCTCCCTTCAGAGCATGCGTCCGCGCTCGAGGGCCTCCAGGTTGACGCTCCGGTGCTTGGGCGCACTGAGGGCTTCAGTCGCCGCGACGACCTCTTCGTAGTCGAAGGGGAATTCCTCGCGGCTGGCGCCGAAGCCGAGCAACACGAGATTGGCGACCAGCGGCTGTTTCAATTCCAGTGCAACGGCGTCGGCATTGCAACTGTGCACGAGCACGCCCATGTCGGCGAGCAGCGGTGCAACCCGCGCATCCGGAAAGGCCTGCGTCCCTGAGGCATTGACGACGCACAGGGCGGACTTGCCGTCGCGGGCGGCGCGAAGGAAAGGCAGGGTGCGATGCGCTTCCGTGCCGTCGAGGGCGAGGAGAAGGTCGGCTTCTCCCTCACAGACAAGCGGGCTGTCGAAGGGGCCTATTTTCAGGTGGGTCATCACCGAACCGCCACGTTGCGCCATGCCGAATGTCTGGGATCCCAGAACCGGCAGGTTTCGACTGCGGGCGATTTCGGTGAGTATCTTCGCCGCGAAAAGCACGCCCTGTCCGCCGACACCGGCAATGACTGTCTGGCATTTCATAAACGCACCTCCGTCGATTCGGGTTGCCGCGGACGTATCGCGCCTTGTGCGCATACCTGTATGCAGACGCCGCAATCGATGCAGGTGCGGCGATCGATGCTCACGATGCCGTCGGGCCCGCGCAGCAGCGCGGGGCACTCGAATGACGTCGTGCAATAGCCGCAGGCGATGCAAACACCCGTCTGCGGCATGCTGATCGCGCTGCGCGGGCATTCCGCCGCGCAAAGACGGCAACCGGTGCACTTGGCCAGGTCTACGTGGTAGGCGCCATCGACCTTCGAGATTGCGGCGCTGGGACAAACTGCGAGGCAGATGTCGCAGTGCGTGCAGACGCCGCAATGGAAGCAGCGCTCGCTCGCCTCTGCGCTCGCCGCCTGCGAGCCGAGGCCGAGATTGACCTCCTCGAAATTCCAGATTGCGTCCTCGGGCGCCCGGTGCGGAGCGTCAGCGCGCGCCACCTTGCGGAAGAACGGCAGGCGCACCTCCCGCGGTCCCGGTGCGGATTGCACCTGGCCGGCCCGTGCTGAGGGTGCGGACGCGGCCACGCCGTAGGCGATTCCGGCAGCGATGCCGGGGCCGCTGGCCAGTTGCAACGCCGGCTCATCGAGCGGGCGGCCGCCGAGTTGCGCGTTGATCGCCAGGGCTGCCCGCTTGCCGGCATTGATCGCGCCGACGACCGTGCCGACGCCGGCGCTCGAGGCGTCACCGCCGGCGAAAACGCGTGCCTGCCGGCTGCGGCCCCAGGCATCGATGCGAATCCGGCCACTT
The DNA here is from genome assembly GCA_016703785.1 of Betaproteobacteria bacterium. Classification (GTDB taxonomy): domain Bacteria; phylum Pseudomonadota; class Gammaproteobacteria; order Burkholderiales; family Rhodocyclaceae; genus Desulfobacillus. Next base: position 11,633 of record JADJBM010000006.1, on the reverse strand, counting down.
TCCGCCAGATCACCGGGCTCGATGTAATCGAGGTCGGCATCGCCGCCGATGCATACCAGCACGCAGTCCGCCGTGTCCGTCCGCGTGTGGAAAGGGACGACGGGATTATTGGCCTGCGGCGGGGCCGTGGCGAGGTCGCGCAGGAACAGATTCAGCCTGCCGCCGGCGCCCGCCTCGAAGGCAACGGGAACCATGGCGTGATGGAAGGTGATGCCTTCGCCGCGCGCCGCCGTCACTTCTTCCGGGATCGCCAGCAACTGGTCGTAGTAAACATCGACCGTAGCGCCCTTGCGTCGCGCCGTGCGGGCGGCATCGATCGCGGTGTTGCCCCCGCCGATGACGGCCACCCGGGCGCCCAGCGCCGGGGCGCTGCCAGTTCTCTCCTGGCACAGATAGTCGAGGCCGTTGCGGACGCCATCGAGCGTTTCGCCGGGTATGTTGAGCCGGCGCGGTTTCCATGCGCCGGTGGCGATGAACACGGCGTCAAAGCGGTCGAGATCGGACCAGCGGATTTCCTTGCCGAGGCGCACGCCGGTGTTGACCTTGACCCCAAGCGCGGCGAAAACCTCAAGCTCCCGCTCCAGCACCTTGGACGGCAGGCGATATTCCGTAATGGCCCAGCGAAGCATGCCGCCGATTTCGGGCTGGGCCTCGTAAATCTCGACCGCGTGGCCAAGCCGCGCCAGATGATAGGCGGCGACCAGGCCGGAGGGGCCGCCGCCCACCACCGCGACGCTCTTGCCGCTGGCCGGACCCGGGCGCACGTATTGCGCAGCGCTGCCGCCGCGATCGCCAGCGACGCGTTCGAGCGCGTTGATGGACAGCGCGCCGTCATAGGCGGCACGGTTGCACCCGCTTTCGCAAGGATGGGGGCAGACGCGACCGAGCGTGGAGGGGAAGGGATGCTCCTCGTAGAGCATTGCCGCGGCTTCGGCCCAATTTCCTGCTGCGCCCAGCGTCATCAGTCGCTCGATGTCGTTGCCCGCCGGACAGGCTTCCGAGCAGGGGGACAGCCGGTCGACATGGCACGGCATCCAGTCCGGCGCCAGCGCCGCGTGGTTCTCCGGCGAGTGTGGGCGAGGGCCGTGATGCACTTCGACCGGGATCGGCGTACGGTTCTGACCGAGCCCCTTTTTCTCGGTGACGCACACATAGCGCGCGATCACAACCGCGATTCCGCCATCCTCCTGTCGTGTGTGGTCGAGCGCGTCGAGCAGGATGCGCTGGAAGGCCGCCAGGTCGTGTGGATCGGCGCGTTCCAGATAGCGGACGCCGCAGCCGCCGATCAGTTTTTCCAGGTCAACGACGTTGCCGGCGCGGCCGTCTGCCGTGGCGCCGGATTCCGGCGTGGGCTGCATGCCGGTCATGCCGGTCGTGGCGTTGTCGAGCACCAGCAGGACGAAGCGCGCGCCGTTGTATACAGCGTTTTCGAGTCCCGCGGCGCCGGAATGGTAGAACGTGCCGTCGCCGATGGTGGCGAAGATGGGCGGCGTTTTGCCGTCCTGCGCATAGGCGTGGTAGAAGCCTGAGGCCATCGAGATCGAGGCGCCCATGTCATGCACGGTATCGACCGCGCCCAGGTTGAGGCCAAGCGTGTAGCAGCCGATATCGCCGGGGAAAAGCGCATCGGGAAAGACGCGGCGCAGCTGGTAGAAAACCGCGCGATGGCCGCAGCCGGGACACAGCGTGGGGCGGCGCACCGGCAGTCCGAGTTTCGCGACCTCCGCCTGCATGCGGTTGGCTTCACGCGTGGCGATGTGCAGACCCGCTTCGGCGGCAGCCGACGCGAGCAGCTTTTCGAGCGTGGCCGGAGTGAGTTCGCCGTGCGCCGGCACATGTCCGCTGAGGCGACCCCAGACCGGTTTCTGCAGGCGCATCTGCAATTCGACCGCAGCATCTGTTTCCTCGAGGACGAGGAGCCGCTCGCAGCGTTGGGCAAAGGGCTCCACGAGGGCTCGCGGCAACGGATAAGGGGTAGCGATCTTCAGGATCGGCAGCCGGTTCGACAAGCCGAGGGGTTCAAGCCGGTCCATCAGGTGGGCGTAGCAGACGCCGGAGGCCACGATGCCGAGCGGATAGGTCGCCTGCTCGTCCGGATTGGGGTAGCTGGCCCGGTTGCCCGGCCAGTCGGCGAATTCGCCTTCGATTGCAGCCAGTTTGTCGTTGAGTTGCTCGTGCAGTTGCATGCGCGCCCTCGGCGTTGCCGCCCAGCGCTGCGGGTTCTTCATGAAGTTGGCCGGACGCCGCGGCGCGTCGACCGGGCGGCATTCGATCGCCTGCTCGGAGTGGCAGACACGCACGGTCGGCCGCAGCATGACGGGAATCTGATGCCGTTCCGACAGGGCGAAGGCGTGCGCCACCATGTCACGGGCTTCACTCGGATCGGACGGATCGAGTGCGGGAATCTTGGCGAACAGGGCGAACAGGCGCGAGTCCTGCTCCGTCTGGGAGGAATGCAGGCCCGGGTCGTCCGCGACGATGAGCAGCAATCCACCAACGACGCCGATGTATGCCGAGGAAAGCGCCGGGTCGGCTGCGACGTTGAGGCCGACCTGCTTCATCGCGACAGCGGCGCGCTTGCCGGCATAAGCGGCTGCTAGCGCGGTCTCCAGCGCGACCTTTTCGTTGGTCGACCATTCGGCGTAGAGATCGAGCCCGAGCTCTTCCCTGAACTGGACTACCGCTGGCAGGATTTCCGAGCTTGGCGTGCCGGGATAGGCACTGATGAACTGACAGCCGGCTTCCACCAGTCCTCTGGAGATTGCTTCATTACCCAGCAGAACGCGATAATCTTTCGTTTGCATGTCCATGCCATTCCCTTTCGTGACGACACGAATAACGCAGCTTCGGCGTCGAAACTGCCATTCAGGAGGGTAGGGCAGGGCAACGAGGCACCCTGCCGAAATCGCTCCCTCAACGTGCTAGGCGAGGGAAGTGACTTCGCGAACTATGGGTGGTGGTGCACCACCAGGTTCGATGCAGGGTGGAAATCTTGTGGGAGAGTGACATGAGCGGCCGGCGTATCCGCTACTTCACGAACTGCGTCAGGTAGAGCGATATCACCGGGAAAGCGACGAGGATGCCCAGGCGCACGACGTCGGCGGCGATGAAGGGCATGACGCCGCGGAACACGGTCTTCGTCGGCACGTCCGGCAGCACGCTGCGCAGCACGAAGACGTTGAGGCCGACCGGCGGCGTGATCATGCTGATCTCCGTCACCACCACGACGATGATGCCGAACCAGATCAGGTCGTAGCCGAGGTGGGCGACCAGCGGATAGAACATCGGCACCGTCAGCAGGATCATCGACATGCTCTCCAGCACGCAGCCCAGCGCGACGTAGATGACCAGGATGGCCAGAATGACGAGCCACGGCGTTTCGCGGAAATGCTCGGCGTAGGCCGTCAGTTCGCCCGGCATGCCGGTCATGTTGATGAAGTTGGCGAAGATCAGCGCGCCGATGAGGATGGTGAAGATCATGCCGGTGGTGACGGCGCTGTCCACCAGGATATGGCGCAGCAAGCGCCAGTCCCAGCCCTTGCGCATCACCAGGAAGACCAATGAGCCGCCGGCGCCGATGCCGGCCGCTTCCGTCGGCGTGAAAATGCCGCCGTAGATGCCGCCGATGACGATGAGGAAGAGCGTCAGCACGCTCCACACCTCGCCCAGGGCAGCGATGCGCTCATGCCAGGGCATGGGGTCGCCCGGCGGGCCGGCTTTCGGGTCGAGCCGCACTGACAGTGCCACGGCGCCCAGGTAGCAAACTACGGCGAGGATGCCAGGCAGGATGCCGGCGATGAACAGCTTGCCGATGTTCTGCTCGGCGAGGATGCCGTAGATGACCAGCACGACGCTGGGCGGGATGAGGATGCCCAGCGTGCCGCCGGCGGCGATGGAGCCGGTGGCCAGCGCGTCGGAATAGCCGTACTTGCGCATCGAGGGCATGGCCACCTTGGACATGGTGGCGGCGGTGGCCAGGCTCGAGCCGCAGATGGAGGAAAAGCCGCCGCAGGCAAGGATGGTGGCCATCGCCAGTCCGCCCTTGCGATGGCCGAGGAAGGCATAAGAGGCCTTGTAGAGTTCGTTTGACAGTCCGGCTCTCGTCACCAGATTGCCCATCAGGATGAACAGCGGGACGATCGAGAGGGTGTAGGACATCCCCGTCTCGTACGCCACCGTGCCGATCATGGACAGGGCGGCATGGGTGTTGACGATGTAGGCGAAGCCGGCGAACCCGACCAGGCCCATGGAAAAAGCGATGGGCAGGCGCAGGAAAGTCAGGCCCAGCATGACGGCGAAGGCGATGAGCGCTTCAAACATATTCTCTTACCTAGGATTCAGCGGTTGTTTCGACTTGCTTGTTGCGGATCAGGATGAGCAGGAGGACAAACGCCGTGACGGCGGCCTGGAAGCTCATGTAATAGACCAAGGGCCATACCTTGATCTGCAAAACGGCGGTGAACTCGCCGTTAGAGAACATCTCGCCGGCCTTCACCCAGAGGCGCCAGGAAATCGCCGCCAGACAGGCGCAGCTTATGGCGTTCAACAGTACATGCAGGGCCGGCTTGACGAAGCGCGGAATGAATTGTTCGAAGAGGTCCACGGTCACCTGTTCCTGCCGCAGGGTCACCAGCGGCAGCGAGGTGAAGATCAGCGCGCCCATGACGAACTCGGTCACTTCGAGTGCACCCGGCACCGGCTCGTTGAAAATGTAGCGCCCGGCAACATCGGCGCAGGTGAGCAGCATGATGAAAAAGAGGGTGAGGGCGGCCAGGCCGCCCAGCACTCTCACGAAAGGTCGTTCCCAACGGCCCATGATCGGGCCGTCGAGATTCATGGGAACACCGGCCACAGCTTACTTGCCGGAAAGCTTCTTGATTTCCGCGCGGAACTCGGCCATCACGGCTGCACCGTCGATGCCCTTGGCCTTGGCTTCGGCATACCAGGCCTTCTCCAGGGGGTCGGTCTTGGCCTTGATTTCGGCCACCAGTTCAGGGCTGGCGTTGCGGACGATGATCTTCTCCGCCTCCATCGCCTTCAGACCGGCCGCGTCCTCACGGTCCCATACCTTGCCGGCCATACGGGCGTAGTGCTCGCCGGACACCTTCATGATGGCGTCCTGGTCGGCCTTGGACAGGCTCTTGAACTTGGCCTCGTTCATCCACAGGCCGAAGCTGACGTTGTAGAGGCCGCCGGGCACCACCGTCATGTGGTTGACCAGGGCACCAGCTTGAAGGCCGGCACGGAATCCTTCGGGAAAAAGATGCCGTCAGCAATGCCGCTTTTCATGATCTCGTAGGTTTCCGAGGCCGGCTTGAGCAGGGGCACGGCGCCGATCGCCTTGGTGACGTCGACCACCACGCCGCCGCCGACGCGGATCTTCTGGTTGGAGAGGTCGGCCAGTTCGGTGACCTTCTGCTTGGTCATGTAGATCTGGCCGGGGCCGTGGGTCATCAGGCCGAGCATGACGAGACCCTTGTGCTCGTCCAGCTTGGCCATGTGCTTCATGTAGGTGCGGTAGTAGGCCACCGAAATGGCTTCCGCCGAATCGCCGATGAAGGGGAACTCGGCCATCTTGGTCATCGGGAAGCGGCCCGGCGTGTAGCCATGCACGGAGATGGACACATCGGCGAGGCCGTCGCGGACGGCGTCGAAGGTGCCCGGCGGGCTGGCCACGGCCTTCGGCAGCAGCCTGGACTTGACGCGTCCTTGCGTGGCCGTCTCAACTTCCTTGGCCCAGCCCATGAGCATGTCCTTGGTGATGATGTGGGTGGGCGGTAGCCAGGACGAGATGGTCAAGGTGGTCTGCGCCTGTGCGGGCGTCCAGGCCAGGGCGCTTGCCAGCAGGGTTGCGGCTAGTGTAGCGAGCTTCTTCATGTGATCCTCCTTTGGTTTGGCAGACAACTGGTTTATATATCAGGTTGTTATTGTCTCTCTGGGTTATAAGTGTTACATATTCCTCTTATAACAGGCTCTATTGTGTAACAGATAAAAAACCTGTCAAGCCTTGTGGTCAAGGCGTGCTGTTGAAATCGGGCTTGCGGCCCTCCTGAAATGCGTTGATACCTTCGCGCGCGGCGGCGGTGCAGGCGCTGGCACCGAAGGCGCGATAGCCGATTTCGAGTGCTTCATTCAGTGTACCCGCTGCAGCGGCATCCCGCACGGCCCGATCGAGGATGCCCATCACCTCTCGGCTGAGGGCCTGCCCACCAGCGGCGGCCGGTTCGATTGGCGTAATCGCCGCCAACTGCACGGCGCCCCGGGTGATGCCGGAAGGCTTGCCGGCCAGTGCGCCGACGCGCGCCACGGCGTGCTGAATGAGCCCGGCGATGTCGTCGGCGAGGGCGTCGACGACGCCCAACTCATTCGCCTGCGGTGCCGTCAGGCGCTCGGCACGGCGCAACATGCCGTGGAAAGCGTCGGCGGCCCTAGGCCAGCGCCGGTAGGGCACGACCATGGCGCCGATGCCCGGCACGATGCCGAGCGTGATCTCCGGCAGCTGCATCCAGGCGTTCTTCAGCGCGACGATGCCGTGGCAGCGCATGGCGAGTTCCAGTCCGCCGCCCAGAGCCATGCCGTTCAACGCGGCGACCACCGGCTTCTTCATGGCATCCAGGTGCACCAGCAGGCGCGAGCAGTCGCGCGCGTACCGCGTGGCGGATTCGGCGTCGCCGAGCATGGCGGGGAAGCGGCCGATGTCGGCGCCGGCGCAGAAGGCGCGCGCGCCGTAGCCGGTGAGGACGAAGCCCTTCACCGCCGGGTCTGCCTCGAATTTGCGGATGACGGCGAGCACTTCGTCGGTCAGCTCGTCGTGCAGGGCGTTCATGGCCTCGGGGCGGCGCAGGGTGATGAGCTTGACGCCATCCATGTCGTCGACCAGCACGTGGCGCCAGAAGTCCTGGTAGGCGGCCAGCGATTTTTTCGGCATGGGCATGCCGGGGCGCTCGGCCTTGAGGCGGTCGAGGATGCGCTGCGTCTCGACCTCGCCCAGGTCGCGCATCAGTTCCAGCGGCCCTTTCTTGAAACCCAGCGCGGTGCGGCAGCCGAGGTCGAGGTCGGCCGGCTCGCCGATGGCGCGGTCGAGGATGTCCACCGACTGCGAGAAGAGGATGCCGAGCAGTCGGTCGCGGATGGCCGCAGCCGTCTCGGCCGCGACGTCCACCTTCTTGCCGGGCGGCACGGTGAGCCAGGTGTCGACCGAGCGGAAGACTGGTGCCGGCGTGTAGTGGGCGCCTTCCTCCTCGGCCTGCAGAGTGTTGGTCTCGGTGATGATCGGGTTGCCGCGCGCCAGGTTAAGGACGAAGAAGGGGCCGGCATGCACGAACTCGCCGGCGACACTATCCACTTCGGCGGCTGTGGCGCATTCGAGCAGCAGGGCCGCCTCGTTGCACCAGTTGTCGAAAATCCGGTCGAGCATGAAGCAGACGGCGTCGGCGGTGACCAGCGGCACCTTGCCGGTGCTGCAGAAGAGCCAGCGCAGGTAGTCGACCACGGCCGGGTCGGTCTTGTCCCAGGCGATGACTTCCACCGCCGGGTTGCGCCAGGCCGGCGCGAAGAAATGGGTGACGGTGGCGCGCGCCTTGTGCTTCAGCTCGGCGAAGATGCGTGCGGCCGGCAGCGAACTGGTGTTGGAGGTGATAAGCGTTTCGGGCGAGACGACGCTCTCGACCTGGGCGAAGATGCGCCGCTTCAGAGAGAGGTTTTCCGTTGCCGCCTCGATGACCCAGTCGCAGTCGGCGAGTTGGGCATAGTCGAGCGTGCCGCCGATGTTGGCGGTGACGGCGGCGGCGTGCTTCTCGCTCATCTTGCCCTTGGCGACGGCTTTCTTCGCGTAGTCCTGGCAGCGTTGCAGGGCCTTGTCGATGGCGGCTTGAGAGACGTCGACCAGGGTCAGGCGGATGTCTGGCAGGGCGCTCTTCAGGTAGTAGCCGATGTCCGGGCCGATGGTGCCGGCGCCGATGATGGCGACGTGCTTCGGCAGGGGGCGCGAGGGCGTTTTCAGGAGAGGATTGGCAGTGGTCATTGTCGTGTGTTGATTCAGGCGATGATGCGTTCGTTTTCGAGCCGGGTGACTTCCTCGGCGGAGCAGCCGGCTTCCTGCAGCACGGCGCGGGTGTGCTCGCCGTACTTCGGCGGGAAAGTCAGTTCCTGCGAGACGGCGGGCAGGTCGACTGCCAGCGGCTGCATATGCACTTGCTTGCCGTCCGGCGTGCGCGTGAAAGTCAGCTTGCGCGACACGGCGTCCAGGTTGCGCACGGCCGGAATGTCGTGGATGGGCGCGTGCGGGATGGTCGCCTGGCGGAAATCCGCGGCGATCTCGGCCGTTGTGTACTTGCGCGTTGCCGCCGCCATGTCGCGGTGGATGGCCTCGCGCTCCTGGTGGCGCCCCTCGTTGGTGGCGCGCGTCGGGTTGCCGACCGCGGCGAACTTGGACAGTTCGGTCAGCCGCTTCCACTGCACGTCGCTGCCGATGGCCATGTAGATGAAACCGTCCGCCGTCGGGTAGACGTTGGTCGGGATGAACTTGCGGTGCTCGTTGCCGCAACGGGTGATTTCGTTGGGCTGGCAGTCGAAGTCGAGCAGCGGCAGGGTGGTGATGAGCCAGGAGGCGGCCGCCTGCAGCATGGAGACGTCGATGCGCATGCCCTTGCCGGTCTCGGCGCGCTCGGCCAGCGCCAGCATGACGTTGGCGTAGACCTCGTCGCCGGCCTTGAGGTCGACAATCGGCACGCCGGAGAGCGTCGGCGGGCCGTCGGCCGGGCCGGTGAGCTCCATGTAGCCGGCCATGGCCTGGATCACCGGATCGTAGCCGGGGGCGTCGGGATAGTCCGGCCCCATGGCGGAGATGCCGGCCCAGATGAGGTCGGGCTTGGCGGCGGACAGCGTCTCGTAGTCGATGCCGAGCTGCTGGTAGCGGCGCGGCACGGTGTTGCAGCAGAAGACGTCGACGTCGAGTTCGACCAGCAGCTTGCGCAGCAGCGCCTGGCCCTGCGGGTCTTTCAGGTTGAGGGCGATGGCTTCCTTGCCGACGTTGGGCGCGATGAAGTAGGTGCGCCGGTCGTCATCCACCACTTTGCCGCCGATGTAGCGGTTGGGGTCGCCCGGCAGGCCGCCGCCGGTGGGCGTCGATTCGATGCGGATCACCCGCCAGCCAAGCTGGGCGAAGCGCAGCGTGGCGTAGGGCAGGGACAGTGCCTGCTCCATCGAGAGGATGGTGCGGCGTTTCATTCGGTCTCCCCCCTTTGCAAAAATCCCCCCTCCGCCCCCCTTTTCCAAAGGGGGGGACGGGGGGATTTTGCAGCGGTCAGCGATGGCGTTGCGGCCGTAGAAATCCCCCCTGGCCCCCCTTTTGCAAAGGGGGGGATGGGTGTGCGCGTCAGCATCACGCCGCTTCCTTTCGCGCCGCGTGCAGCGCGCGGTAGACTTTTTCCGGCGTGAACGGCAGCGCCATGATGCGCACGCCGGTGGCGTTGTGGATGGCGTTGGCGGTGGCCGCAGCGATGCAGATGGCCGGCGCCTCGCCGACGCCCTTGGCGCCCTGCGGGCCCTCGCCGTCCATGGTCTCGATGAAGCGCACGTCCATTTCCGGGATTTCCGGCGCGGTGATCAGCTTGTAGTCGCGGAAGCCGGGGTTCTTCATCACACCGTTCTCGATCATCAGCTCCTCGGTCAGTGCATAGCCCTGGCCCATGACGATGCCGCCCTCGATCTGGCCTTCGATGCCGAGGCGGTTGAGGACGCGGCCAACGTCGTGGGCGCCGGTGACCTTGAGCAGCTTGACGATGCCGGTGTCGGTGTCGACTTCCACCTCGACCACCTGCGTGGCCCAGGCATAGGCGGCGGAGACGTCGCCCTTGAATTTCTTGTCCTGGTGCCTGGAGGGCGGCTCGTAGTAGAAGGAAGTCATCACCAGCTCGGCCTTGTCGTTGAAGTGCAGCTGGCGCAGCAGCTTGGACAGGGTCATCACCACGGTGCCGCTCTTTGCTTCGACGATATGGCCGCCGCGCAAATCGAGCTCCTCGGCGTTCAGGCCGGCCTGTGCGGCCGCGGCGGCGAGAATCTTGCCGCGCGCCTTGCGCGCCGCGCCGATGGCCGAGTTGCCGGCGATGAAGGTGGTGCGCGAGGCGTGCACGCCGACGTCCCAGGGCGTGATCTCGGTGTCGTTGTTGATGACGCGCACGGCGGACATCGGCACGCCGAGTTCCTCGCAGACGAGCTGGGCCAGCACCGTCTCCGAGCCCTGGCCGATTTCCGAGGCGCCGGTGATCAGCGTCACCGAACCGAAGTCGTCCATCTTGAGAATGGTGCCGCAGCCGTCGGACGGGTAGATCTTGGCGCCGCCGCCGACGTGCAGCATGGAGGCCATGCCGATGCCGTGCTTGAAACGGCCGGGCTTGTCGCGGTTGGCGAGGTTGGCCTTGAACTTCTCCTGGTAGCCGCTCGCCTCGGCGGCGGTGGTCAGGCATTCCTTCAGGCCGCAGCTCTTGAAGTGCATGCCCTGCGGCGTCACCTCGCCGGGGTCCTGGGCGTTCTTCAGGCGGAAGGCGAGCGGGTCCATGCCGATCGCCTCGGCCATCATGTCCATGTGCTGCTCGACGGCGAAGGTGGCCTGCAGGTTGCCGTAGCCGCGGAAGGAGCCGGCATAGGGGTTGTTCGTGTACACCGCCTTGGTGTGGTAGAGGCAGTGCGGCACGCGATACAGCGACGAGATGGTCTGCATCATGACGAAGGGCGTCGTCGCGCCCCACGAGGTGTAGGCGCCGTTGTCGTGCAGGGTGTTGACGGTGCGGAAGGTCAGCGTGCCGTCCTTCTTGCAGCCGGAGCGCAGGGTGAGGATCACCGGCTGGCGCGTCGGCGAGGCGAGGAATTCCTCCTCGCGGGTGAACACCAGCTTGACCGGGCGGCCGGTGGCCTTGGCCAGATAGACGCAGATCGGCTCGAAGGGATAGATGTCCAGCTTGGAGCCGAAGCCGCCGCCGATGGGCGGCTGGATGATGCGGATGCGCGCCGGGTCCATGCTGAGAATCTCGGCGAACTCGCGCTTGTGCAGGAAGGGCACCTGGGTGTTGGAATACAGCAGCAGGTTCCCGGAGGAGTCGAACTCGGCGATGATGCCCGAGACGCCCATGCAGCAGTGCGTGACGTAGTGCAGGTGGAAGGTGTCCTCGAACACCACGTCGGATTCGCGCTCGCCCGCCGCCACGTCGCCCTGTTCGTAGTCGAAGGTCATGGCGACGTTGTCGGGCTTGCCGGTGTAGGCGATGGGCATGCCCTGTTTGAGGTGCTCGTGGCTGCCGTCGGCGCCGTGCGGCTCCGGGTGGATCAGCGGCGCGCCCTTCTTGAGGGAATCGTTCGGGTCGGCGAGGATTGGCAGGTCCTCGTAGTCGACCTCGATCAGTTTCAGCGCGGCTTCGGCGATGGCCTCGCTCTCGGCCGCCACGGCGGCGATCTCGTCGCGCGTGCTGCGCACGCGGTCGGTCTTCAGCGGGAAGTGGTCCTTGGCGACGCCGATCGGGCGCTGGTAGGGCACGTCGGCAGCGGTGATGACCGCATGCACGCCGGGCAGCGCCTTCGCCTTCGAGGTGTCGATGCGCTTGATCTTCGCATGCACCCGGCTGGAGCGCAGGATCTGC
>JADJBM010000005.1 GCA_016703785.1 Betaproteobacteria bacterium | reverse complement strand
CGACCAGTCGATCGAGGAAACCAACCGTTTCTGAGAAGATGCTGGCCGACGAAGGGACGCTTATCCTCAAGGTGCGGATGCACCTTTCCAGCCGGCGGAATAAAGCCCCAAGGCGCTGGAAAGAACAAGATCACCCGCTGGCGCGCGACCCGGACGGATTGGGCGCATTTCGACATGTACGACAAGTTCCGCACGGTCTCCGAGCACGTGCTGCGCCACACCAGCACGGGCATGCGCCGTGGATCGTCGTCGAGGGCGCTGACGAAAACTACCGCTCCCTTTACGGTGGCCAACATCCTTTCTGATGCCTGCGTGAAGCGGCAGAAGATCGAGCAGGGCCGGGGCTGGAAGGCACGCAGCGCTGCCGCCCCGGGTTGCCGGTATGATCGATTCTCGACCTCATCAACGCGCTCGACATGACACAGTCCCTTTCCAAAAGCGATTCGAGAAGGACCCCGAGAAATATCAGGGACGCTTGAACCTGCTCACGCGCAATCCGAAATCTGGGCGAGCGCCCTCATCGTGGTAGCTCCGAAGGCGGACGCTGCCGGCAAGGGCGGGGGCATCCGGCGCATCACCGGTGCGCTGGACGCGCGGCAGTACCGTGTCGTTCCCGTTGCTGCGCCGACCGACGAGGAGCGCGCCCAGCCCTACCTGTGGCGTTCTGGCGGCATAAAGCCGCGGGTCGCACGCGTCACCTTATCGACCAGCTCCGGTACGCCGGTGTCCGGGGCGGACGGGTCGAGGGCTTCGAGGAGCGCGACTGGATGCGCGGGTCATGAGATCAACGACTTCGAGTTGATCAGCTGGAGCACGGGTACGTCGTCAAGTTCTGGCTGCAGATCACGCAGGACGAGCAGCTCCGGCGGTTCAGGGAACGCGAGAAGCCATCCCCTGATAGCGGCTTCAAGATCACCCAGGAGGACTGGCGCAACCGCGAGAAGTTCCGCGCGCCTACGACGCCGCGGTGTGCGACATGATCGACCCGACCAGCACGGCGGAGGTCGCCCTGTGGACGTTGATCCCGGCGAACGACAAGAACCACGCCCGCCTCGAGGTGCTGAAGACCCTGTGCGACCGCCTCGAGGATGCGCTGGAAGTAGGCGCTCGTCCGAGCATGCCGCCGACCAACGGCGGATATGGGGGCTACAACGGTATGGGGCGAAACAATTCCGCCCGCATGCCGACTTACGTCTAAAATTCAAGCAAAACATCAGGCTGATGTGCTGTTTAACAGGGTTTCTCGAAAGCTGACATGACTGCGCCCGAATCGACACGGCACATAAGTCTCCTGGTTCCGCCAGGCGGCACCTTATATCCACGCCTTCGCGGTCGCACCTCTTCGTCATCGGCTTCCTGACGGCGAGGTATGCAGGGCGCGCTGGCGCAGGCATTGGCGCAGGACTGCACCTGCTTCGGCGGCGCTCGGCATCCGCCTCGTGCTGGTGCATGGCGCCCGGTCGCAGATCGAGGCGGAGCTGAAGCGGCGCGGATCTGGAAGGGGCGCTATCATAAGGATTTGCGTGACCGACGCCGAGGCGCTGAATGCGTCAAGTCGGCCATGTGGCGTCACCCGCCTGGAAATCGAAGCACTCTTTCGCAGGGGCTGCCGAATACGCCGATGGCCGGCGCCCACACAGCGCGTGACGGGCGGCAACTTCATCACCGCCAAGCCGGTCGGCGTGGTCGACGGCAGCGACCACCACCCACGGGCACGCCGTGCAAGATCATCGCCAACGAGATCTCGGCCGACCTCGACTAGCAGAACGCGGTGCTGATCAGCCCTATCGGCGTCTCGCCGGCCGGCGAGATATTCAACCTCAGCATGGAAGAGGTGGTCGAGACGGTGGCGATCGCCCCGGAAAGCAGAGAAGCTGATATTCCTAAAGTGGGACGCGCCGGGCGTGTGACGGACGGCTGCGGCAACCTGGCGGAGGCGATCACCGCCGACGAGGCGGAGCGGGTGCTGAAGAAGCCGAAGCGCCTGACCGGAGGATCCGGCTCTACCTTGCTGCATGCGCGCCTGCCGGGCCGGCGCGTCAATCGCGCGCATCTGGTGGACCGGGGACATCGACGGAGGACCTCCTGGAACTGGCGTACTCCACGAAGGGGTCGGCACGGTCGTCACGCGATCCTGGCGCGACCGGTGCGAGGCGACGATCGACGACGTCGCCGCCATCGTCGGCCTGATCGCCCTGCTGGAGGCGGACGGCACATTTGCGTGCGGCGCGGCGCGAATTGTTGGAAATGGAGATTGGCCGTTTTTCCGTGCTGGAGCACGACGGTGTGGTGCGCCCGGTTGCGCCGCGCTGCATCCGTTCTGGAAGCGCGACAAGGCGGCGGAACCCGCCTCGCTCGGTCATCGATGCCGAGCACCGCCGGGTCGGCTATGGCGAGCAGTTGTTGTGCACTACATGGAGGCGCGGGCCTGCAAGACCGGCCTCAAGCGGCTGTTCGTCCCGACGACGCGCACCGCCCACTGGTTCCTCGAACGCGGCTTCCAGGCAGGCTTGCCTTGACCTGCTGCCGAGCCAGAAGCGGGAACTCCACAACTGGCATCGTCGCTCCAAGGTCTTCGGCAAGACCTGCGTGGGTCTTATGCTCGACTTCAAGGGTCTTCACCGATTCGCTGCGCTTCCGCCTCATCGCGGCAGCCTGCCTCGTCCTGGTGCTCGTGCTTTGGGTGCAGGTGGTCAACAGGCGTGCGCCTGTTTCGACGATGCGCTAATGGCCATGGAAAACCGTCATCTGGCGGAAATTGCAGGTTCTGCACAATGCCTCTCTGTTTGGTGCCGCTGGCCGAGCGCGACCACGTCAAGCCGACTCAGTTGGTCGCAATTGGGGCAGCAGAAGGGCGCCAGCTATGTCGTTCTGAAGGATGCCCGCAGCGAATCGTCGCCGTCGAGGGCTGGGATCCGACCTATTCCCGCTGCCACCACTGTCGATTTCTCCCAGCTGCCGCGCGAAGCCGGGCGCTTGACAGCATGATGGCGGGTGGTCGGCAATGTGCACTTCGGCATCGATACGCAGTTCCTGCGCGAAGCCAGCTACCGGCTGTTGTGGCAGAGCGTGGCCATCGGCTGGGTGGCCTTCCTGCTGACGGTGATCCTGTTGGCCCTGATCGGCTACTGGCTCACGCGCACTCTGCGCGTCCTGCAGCGCGGGCGTCGGCGCCCTGGAGAGCGGCGAGACTACTCGTGCGCTCTTCCGGTGGCCAGCAACGACGAGATCGGCGTGCTGACGCGGGCCTTCAATCGCATGTCGCAGTCCCTCGACGAACGCGTCGAGGCCCTGAAGAAAAGCGAGGCGCGCTTCCACGCCATCGCCGATTACACTTACGGGCTCGAAGCCTGGTTCAATCCCAAGGGCAGACTGATCTGGATCAACCGGTCGGTCGAACGCATCACCGGCTATACGCCGCTCGAATGCCTGCTCTCCAGCAATCTGGTCGACATGCTGTGTTCGGCAAGGACCGCAAATCGGCGCTCGAGGTGCACTGAAGGCGTTGCGCGGCAGCACCGGCGACAATTTCGAGGTACGCCCTCAAACACAAGGACGGCAGCGTCATCTGGACGGTGATCAACTGGCAGCCGATCAACAGCCCCAGCGGGGAGTACCGGGCTGCGCGTCTCCTGCGACGAGATCCAGAACCGCAAGGAAGCCGAGCTGAAGCTCCTGGACACCGTGGTCGAGCTGCGGTGGGCGCAGGCGCTCAAGGAGTACTATCTCACGCACAGCAACGAGGAGCCGCTCGCGCCCGGAGGCGCTGCTCAACGTGATGAAGGTCGGCGTGCTTTTTGTCGACGGCAATCACCGCATCATCTACATCAACAACGCCTGCCGCGACATCTGGAAGCCGCCGCGCGAGGAGAACCTGACCGACTGCGCGCGACAGCGGCATGATCGAGCGCACGGCGCACCTGCGCAAGAGGATGCGGCCTACCGCAAGCACATCGAAGAGATGCTGGCCGGCGAGGAGGTCAGCGGGGCCTTGAGATTCCCATGGAGGATGGCCGCATCGTGACGGACATCTCCGCGCTCGTGCCCGGAGAGAAGCCGGGCCAGTTCATCGGCCGCGTGTGGATCTACGAGGACGTCACTCGGCAGAAGCAGCTCGAGGCCCAGCTCATACAGCTCGCCGAGCGCGACCCGCTCACCAACCTGTACAACCGCCGCCGCTTCCACGAGGAGATCGAACGCATCATTGCTGATGCTTCCGGCGCAAAAGCCCATGCCGGACTGCTCGCCATCGATCTCGACGGCTTCGCCGATCAACGATGAATACGGCCACCAGGCGGGGACGAGGTGCTGATGAAGCTGGCCGAGGAGGTCGGCGCCACCGTGCGGCGCAACGAGATCTTCTTCCGCGTCGGCGGCGACGAATTCGCCATCCTGGCGCCCGATGCCGACGAGGAGGAAATGGTCGGCCTGGCGCGCCGCGTCGGCGGCAAGATTTCCGACATGCGCTTCAACTTCGGCGGGAAGGAAGTCCAGCTGACCGCCAGCCTCGGCATCGCGCTCTATCCCGTGCATGCCGCCAGCAGCGAGGAGATCATCGCCCGCGCCGATTCGGCCATGTACCAGGCCAAGCTCAGCGGCAAGAACCGCTGGGCCGTATATGGCGCCGCGAAGCTGCACTGATCGGGGTAAAATACGTCTTTCCGCCTGCTGCCGCAGGCGAATCAATTCACGAAAGGAATCGCGATGGGCCGCATGGTGAAGTGCGTCAAGCTGGGCCGCGAAGCGGAGGGCATGGACTTCCCGCCGCTCCCGGGCGAGCTGGGCAAGCGCATTTTCGAGAATGTTTCGAAAGAAGCCTGGCAGGGCTGGATCAAGTTCCAGACCATGCTGATCAACGAGAACCGCCTCAGCCTGGCCGATGCCAAGGCGCGCAAGTACCTCAGCGAGCAGATGGAGAAGCACTTCTTCGGCGATGGCGCCGATCAGGTGCAGGGCTACGTGCCGCCGAAACCGTAGCCTTGTCGCTTAGTAAAAAGCCGCGCATTGCGCGGCTTTTTTATTGCTTGCGGGAAAGTCAGCCGCTGCAGGACGGCGGCGACTACTGGCGTTTCAGCGTGCTCACGCCATCCGCCGCGGCCAGCAGGGCGACATCCGCACCGCGCAGGGCGAAGAGGCCGTTGGTGACGACGCCGACAATGGCGTTGATGCGGGTTTCCAGCGCGGCCGGATCGGTGATGGCAAGGCCCTTCACGTCAAGGATGATATTGCCGTTGTCGGTGGTGAAGCCTTCGCGCAACACCGGTTCGCCGCCGAGCTTCGCCAGTTCGCGCGCCACGTAGGCCCGCGCCATGGGAATGACTTCCACCGGCAGGGGGAACGTGCCCATGACCTTCACCAGTTTCGACGCGTCGGCGATGCAGACGAACTTTTGCGCCACGGCGGCGACGATCTTCTCGCGCGTCAGCGCGCCGCCGCCGCCCTTGATCATGGCCATGCCTTCGGTGATCTCGTCGGCGCCGTCGACATACACCGGCAGATCGGTGACCTCATTGAGGTCCAGCACCTTGATGCCGTGGCCGGCGAGGCGCTTTGCCGTGGCTTCGGAACTGGCGACGGCGGCGGGAATGCGGTCCTTGATCTTGCCGAGTTCGTCGATGAAGCAGTTGGTCGTGGAACCGGTGCCGACGCCGATGATGGCGCCCGGCACCACGTAGTCGATGGCGGCGCGCGCCACCGCCTGCTTGAGTTCGTCCTGGGTCATGGAATTGCCAGCCGGTTGATTGTCGTCGCTGGGATTTTACTTCTTCCGCGCCGGCGGCAGGTCGGTGCACACGCCTTCGTAGGCTTCCGCCGCCAAGCCGATGGATTCGCCCAGGGTTGAGTACGGCGGGCCATGACGCAGTCTTTTGGAGATGAATGTGTTATTGAAAGACCTGGCCCCGTGGTTGGTGGTTGTGCGCATGGAAGCGCAATTCGGCCCTTCAGTGGGTTGGTGTCGCCGTGTTGTGGGGGCTGACTTTTGATTCGCGGAAACCTGTTCGGGCACGAATTCCTCAACGCTTGGGACTGATCCGGCGTGGCGGCTTGTCTGCAGCGCCGCGCGACAGGCCGATCTCCAGCGCCGTTTCGAGACGAATGATCCGCTCGGTCAGGCTCTCGATCTTCTGCTGCTGGCCAATAATCGTTGCGGCCAGGCGTTCCACCTTTGTCATTCATCTTGATGACCGTGGTGATCCCGTCCCACATCTTCTCCGTGATGCCCATCAGCCGGCCTTCCGTTCCATCGCGGCAATCCGCTTGGTTCGAGGCTTCCACGAAAGCGAGTGCCTTGTCGATGGCGGAACCGGCCTGTGCGGTTGACTTGTTCATCTGCCCGATCATCCCTTCCAACACCTCATCGTCTTCCGGAGGCCGAAAAGACGCCGCAGCGCGGCGCAGGAATTCCCCCATCGAGAGGCCGGAGGCTTTCGCCATTTTGGCGATCTGGCCCTTCTCGCTGGTGGTCACGAGAACGGGAATACGCGCGGTTGCGGTTGCCATTTTAGCTCCTTGATTGGACATGGTCAGCACATGTGCACTTTAGGGCAAGCGCGGCAGCATTGCAACCGGCATTGTTCCAGGGTACTGGCCAGTTCAATGCGTAACGGGCGCCATAACACAAGCCTGCGGAGATGAATGTGTTGATGCAAGACCTGACCCCGTGGCCTATTTGTATCGCCGTGTTGCGGGGACTGACTATTACATTGGTGGATTTTTATTCGAACCTGGCCCGTTTATTTGATTGCAGGCGTTTTTTGCTAGCATCCACCATGGCTGATCCTCCTTGTTATTGATCGTGATTTCAGACACCACCATCCTAACAAGCGAGGCTCTCAGCCGTCATTCTTTCTGCGCTTTCAGCGAGCTTTCTGGCTTAAGGTAGTGCCATGGGAACCTGGCCCCTTTAGTTCGAAAGAATTATTCGTGGGGAAACCTCAGAGCCTGGCCCCTTTAGTTTAAGACTTCAATCTGACTTACCAAGGGCCGTATTTTCTTTTTGCGCACAATTCCTGGCTGCTTGCGTATCTCCAACTCTTAACGATCTTTGTCTCTTTATCAATCACATAAATAACTGAACATTGATCATAGAACGTATATTTATATTCAATACTATTCCCCTTATCTATGACGAGGATATTGTTTGCTTTCTTGTCCACTAAATATTGCAATTCTTTATGTACAACTAACCCTACCTCCCCATTCATCCTGTTTTCGAACTCGGCTAACCTCTGTTCTGAGCCCAAACAACCATACAAAACTATAATTGAAAGCAACAAACAGTTTCGTATCGTAGTAGAACGCATGATCGATGAATTCATTTACCTTTTAGATAAACGATTGACCTTATACTCGTTTGTTCTCTTACCGCGGCTAAAGCAAAGGGGGTGGCAAAAGCCAAGCTTGTTGTGTAATTCATCACCTCACCAATTCCGCGTTCAAACGCCGACATTCCTGTCCTAATGCTGCCATCAGCCCCATACCACATTGGCGCATTTGCAAAATCATGTGGTCCAGCAAATGCCTCAACTATCATATCCACAAAGCCGCCAGAAGGATATGGAATGCCAAACACAGATCCAGGACCGTTCTGCCGACAACCTAAATTACTACAACCAAACCTATCATCCTGGTCAAATCGACCGCCTCCAAGTTTAAACCAATCGAACAACCCCCTGCTAAGACCTGTGCCGTCGTTGACTCCGGATTTATCAAGTAAAGATGACTCAACCATTAGCTCTCTCATTTTCACGTTTGCATACGTTAGCATTGACCATCCAAACTCGCCTCTAAATCCATCATAAAAGTTTCCACCGTTCAGCGTGCTTCTAAGCCCACCTACTGCGGAGTTAGCCAATACGCGCATAAACGGTTCTTGCGCTAAATAGCCATTAATGCCCCCGCTTAATCCACCGAGGAATCCCTCACTGACACTCGTACGCAGATTACCGTTGCTTGAGATAAGTGATCCTGCAAATGATGATGCGCTATTGGTGACCACTTGTCCCATTGGATTAAGCCAACCTCCTACAAGTGGATCAAAACTCGCGAACACCGTGTAAAGCGAACTACTATTAGCAGCCTGAGTGATTAACCAGTCACTAACCATTCCACCTACATACCAGCTAACCGCAAAACTTACTGCGAATCGTAATGGATCTCGCTTGATTCCTTTCCAAATATTTTTGAGCGCCTTCTTCAGTGAGAAGTATCCTGACGGATCCGTATAAGCTAGCGGGTTGTTCAGAACGTAGCTATAGCGGTTATAGGACTGCAGGTTCCCCGGCGCCTGGATGAACGGATCGGCGGTCATGAACCGTCCGAGGACAGGATCGTAGACCCGCCCGTTCATGTGGATCAGGTTCAGCTCATCCAGATGCTCGTGGGAGGTGAAGCCCCGATCGGTGGTAATCCCGATCAGCGGGCTGTTTCTGTCCTGCGCATTGCCGTTCGGGTAACGCCGCTCGCCGAAGGCTTCATAGGCCAGCCGCTCGATGGGGGCCCCCGCCTCGTTGGTGATCGCCGCCACCGAGCCCAGATGGTCGTGGTGGTAGTAGCGCATCTCGGTGAAGCTGTCGCTGCGCGTCACGTACACGCCGACCAGCTCCGCCCCGGCCTGGATATAGTGCTTGTGCTCGAGCCTGCCGTCGGACTGGCGCTGCTCGTGTTCGTAGAAGAGTTTGCCCTTGCCGTCCGGGTGGAAGTAGAGGCTGGTGAGCGTGTCGTCGGGGCGGGTGGTGACCAGACGCACGCGCTCGTGCTCGGCGTTGTAGGTGTAGGCGTAGCCGTAGCTGGCGTTGGCGATGGTCGCCGGGGCGTTGTAGCTGGTGTAGGTGAGGGTGCGGCCGTTGCCGAACGGGCGGTGGCCTGCCAGATGAGGCTGGAGTAGGCGATATTGGCTAACTTAGCTAAGATTGCAATGATGCCGCTATTGACGGAGGTGAAACGATGAAAGTGAACATGCTTGAAGCAAAGAGCCAGCTGTCCAAACTGGTGCAGGCTGCGCTGGAGGGTGAAGAGGTTGTCATCGCCAGCCACGGCAAACCCATGGTGCGGTTGGTGCCGCTGTCGGAGCAACGACTACCTGCTGCATGGGGCCGGCTGAAGGTCAAGTCGCAGGACATCGATGCAGCCTTTACGACGGAGATCGATGAGGAAGTGGCCGGGTTGCTGGCGGGCAAGCCGTGAGATTGTTGCTCGATACCCAGATTGCGCTGTGGTGGCTGGTCGGCAGTCCGCGCCTGAGCCGGGCTGTGCGCAAGAAGTTGGCGGAAAGTCCGTGCGCGGTTTCAGTTGCCAGCGTCTGGGAAGTTGCAATCAAGCATGGGCTGGGCAAACTGCCTGTGCCGCCGCGCGACTTTCGCGATGAACTCGCCGCGGCGGGCGTGGTTTTCATGGCCATCACCGAGAGTCATGCGCTGGCGACGTCTGATTTGCCACCCGGTCACATAGATCCCTTCGATCTCCTGCTGCTGGCCACCGCGCAATGCGAGGGCATGCAACTGGCTACGGCGGATGCTGCCCTGCTGCGCTACGCAGAAAGCTATCCCGGGCTGCGGGTCATGGGCGTATAGCCCACGCCATCGCCACTTCTGCCCGCGGGTGGGGGATGTGAGAGGGGGGTTATTTCTTGCGCGCCGGCGGCAGGTCGGTGCACACACCCTCGTAGACTTCCGCCGCCATGCCGATGGATTCTCCCAGCGTCGGGTGCGGGTGGATGGTCTTGCCGATGTCCACGGCATCGGCGCCCATCTCGATGGCCAGCGCGAGTTCGCCGATCATGTCGCCGGCGTGGGTGCCGACGATGCCGCCGCCGACGATGCGATGCGTCTCTTCGTCGAAGATCAGCTTGGTGAAGCCTTCGTCGCGGCCGTTGGCGATGGCGCGGCCGGAGGCGGCCCAGGGAAACTTGCCGACGCCGATTTTCGCGCCCTGCTGCTTTGCTTCGGCCTCGGTGAGGCCGACCCAGGCTACTTCCGGATCGGTGTAGGCGACGCCGGGAATCACTTGCGCGTCGAAGTGACTCTTTTGCCCAGCCGCGACCTCAGCTGCCACATGTCCCTCATGCACTGCCTTGTGCGCCAGCATGGGCTGGCCGACGAGATCGCCGATGGCGAAGATATGCGGCACATTGGTGCGCATCTGCTTGTCGACGCCGATGAAGCCGCGTTCATCCACCGCCACGCCGGCCTTGTCCGCGCCGATCTTCTTGCCGTTCGGGCTGCGGCCGGCCGACTGCAGCACCATGTCGTAGAGTTGCGGCTCCGCAGGTGCTATCTCGCCCTCGAACCAGACCTTCAAGCCTGCCTTCAGCGCCTCGACCTTGACGGTCTTGGTCTTCAGCATCACCTTGTCGAAACGGCCGGTGTTCTTCTTCTCCCACACCTTGACGAGGTCGCGGTCGGGGCCCTGCATGAGGGCGTCGAGCATCTCGACGACGTCGACCTTGGCGCCGAGCGTGGAGTACACCGTCGCCATCTCCAGGCCGATGATGCCGCCGCCGATCACCAGCATGCGCTTCGGCACGAAGCGCAGTTCCAGCGCGCCGGTGGAGTCGACGATGCGCGGGTCGTCGGGAATGAAGGGCAGGCGCACGGCGCTGCTGCCGGCGGCGATGATGCATTTCTGGAAACGGATGACTTTCTTGCCGCCGGCTTTTTCCTGGCCGTCGCCTTGCGTGAGTTCGACCTCGAGGTGGTGGGCGTCGAGGAAGTGGCCGTAGCCGCGCACGATCTCGACCTTGCGCGCATTGGCCATGCCGGCGAGGCCGCCGGTGAGCTTCGACACGACCTTCGACTTGTGGGCGCGCAGCTTGTCGATGTCGAGCTTCGGCGCGTCGAACGCCACGCCGCAGTCGGCCATGTGGGCGGCTTCGTCCATGACGGCGGCGACGTGCAGCAGCGCCTTGGAGGGAATGCAGCCGACATTGAGGCAGACGCCGCCAAGCGCGGCGTAGCGCTCCACCAGCACGGTCTTCATGCCGAGGTCGGCGGCGCGGAAGGCGGCGGAATAGCCGCCCGGGCCGGCGCCGAGGACAAGCATGTCGGTTTCCAGATTTACCTCCCCGCGCCACGTCGCAGGCGTGGCGCGGGCACCAGGCTCCCCTCGCCCGCTGGCGGGAGAGGGGCTGGGGGAGAGGGCCGTCGGCGCCGCAGCCCCCTCACCCCGGCCCTCTCCCCGCGGGGGAGAGGGGGGAGAAGCGTCGCTCCCTCTCCCGCTAGCGGGAGAGGGTTGGGGTGAGGGCGCTGTTGCCGCCGTTTCCAGCAGCAGCACCAGCGTGCCCTCGGCGACCTTGTCGCCGACCTTCAGCTTGATTTCCTTCACCACGCCGGCGGCGGGCGAAGGCACTTCCATGGTGGCCTTGTCGGACTCCAGCGTGACCAGCGGATCTTCCACCTTCACCGTGTCGCCGGGACTGACTTCTATGCCGATCACCGGCACATCCTGAAATCGCCGATGTCGGGAACCTTGACTTCTATGACGGAGCTTCATTTGAGGACCTCTTCAGCTTGACGGTGTGCAGGACGATGGGTCCCTGCGTGGCGGTGTCGAACTCGGCGCCGGCGGTGACGCCGATACGCGCCACTTCGGCCGCCGTCTTGCAGCGGTCGTAGGCGGCGAACATCGCGCCCAGCGCGAAGTTGCGCCCCGAACCGATGGCCCAGAAGCGGTCGTAGTCGAACACCTCGCGGTAGGAATACACGCCGTAGATGCCGGTGTTGTTGGCGAGCAGGGCGATGATCTGCGAGGATTCGTAGGGATCGTCCTCGTCCTCCTTCGGATTGAGGTAGCCCTGTTCCTTGAGGATCGGATGCAGGCGGCGGAAGGTTTCGTACACTTCCATGCGGCTGCCGAGGCGGATGTCTTCCAGCTTGGGCAGCAGGGCGCTGATCACCAGGTGGTGGGCGCTGCTGCCGCACAGGCCGATGTACGAGCCGCTGATCTCCAGGATCTTGTCGTGCTCGCCCTTGTACTGCCGGCCCAGCCGCGTGTCGCCGAAGGTGGTGAGCGAGTCGGCGGCGATGGCCACCGTGCCGTTCTTCTTCACCGCGACGATGGTGGTCACAGCAGTACCCGCCGCATGTCGGCCAGCACCTGCGCCAGGTAGGCTGCGAAGCGCGCCGCCTGTGCGCCGTCGATGACGCGGTGGTCGTAGGAGAGCGACAGCGGCACCATCAGGCGCGGCTGGAAGGCCTTGCCGTCCCACACCGGCTTGGTCTGCGATTTCGACACGCCGAGGATGGCCACTTCCGGCGCGTTGATGATCGGCGTGAAGGCCGTGCCGCCGATGCCGCCGAGGCTGGAGATGGAGAAGCAGCCGCCCTGCATCTGCGCCGGACCGAGTTTGCCCTCGCGCGCCTTGGCGGAGAGCTCGCCCATCTCCTTGGCGATCTCGATCACGCCCTTTTTGTCGGCGTCGCGGATCACCGGCACAACCAGGCCGTTCGGCGTGTCGGCGGCGAAGCCGATGTGGAAGTACTGCTTGTAAACAAGATTCTCGCCGTCGAGAGAGGCATTGAAATCCGGAAACTTCTTCAGCGCGGCGACGGCGGCCTTGATGAGGAAGGCGAGCATGGTCAGCTTCACGCCGGATTTCTCATTCTCCTTGTTGATCCGTACGCGCAGCGCTTCGAGGTCGGTGATGTCGGCTTCGTCGAACTGCGTGACGTGCGGGATCATCACCCAGTTGCGCGCCAGGTTGGCGCCGGAAATCTTCTTGATGCGGGACAGCGGCTTCGCCTCGACGGGGCCGAACTTGGCGAAGTCCACCTGCGGCCAGGGCAGCAGGTCGAGGCCTGCGCCGCCTCCGGCGGCCGGCGCCGCGCCGCGCGGCTGCGCCAGGGCCTGCTTGACGAAATTCTGCACGTCCTGCTGCAGGATGCGGCCCTTCGGCCCGCTGCCCTTCACCTGCGAGACGTCCACGCCGAGCTCGCGCGCGAAGCGGCGTACGGACGGGCTGGCGTGGGCGCGATGGCCGCCTTCGACTGCCGCCGCGATCTCCATCGGCGCAGGCGGCGCGGCGATTGCGGCGGGAGAAATCCCCCCCGGCCCCCCTTTTGCAAAGGGGGGAGGAATAGCAGGTGACGCGTCCAATCCCCCCTTTTGTCCCACAGGGACTTCCTCTGGTCGCAAAGGGGGGCTAGGGGGGATTTCAGCAGCGGCCGGAACCGTCGCAGCGCCTGCGTCAGCCGTCTCCAGCAGCAGCACCAGTGTGCCCTCGGCGACCTTGTCGCCGATCTTCAATTTGATTTCCTTCACCACGCCGGCGGCAGGTGAGGGCACTTCCATGGTGGCCTTGTCGGACTCCAGGGTGACCAGCGGATCTTCCGCCTTCACCGTGTCGCCGGGACTGACTTCTATGCCGATCACCGGCACGTCCTTGAAATCGCCGATGTCGGGAACCTTGACTTCGAGTAGTGAGCTCATTTCATGGTGTCCTTATACGGTCATCGGGTTTGGCTTGTTCGGATCGAGGCCGTATTTCGCAATGGCTTCCGCCACCCTGGCCTTGTCCATCTGCCCTTCGTCGGCCAGTGCCTTCAGCGCCGCCACCGTCACGTAGTGGCGATCGACCTCGAAGAACTGGCGCAGGTTCTCGCGCGTGTCGGAGCGGCCGAAGCCGTCGGTGCCGAGCACCGTGTAGCGGCGCGGCACATAGGGCCGGATCTGCTCGGCGAAGGCGCGCACGTAGTCGGTCGAGGCGATGATGGGGCCGCGCGTATCCTTCAGACACTGCTCGACGTGCGACAGCTTCGGCTTGCCCGCCGGATGCAGCAGGTTGATGCGTGCCACGGCATTGCCATCGCGCGCCAGTTCGGTGAAGCTCGGGCAGCTCCAGATGTCGGCTTCCGACCCCAGTCCTGCTTCAGCAGTTCGGCGCCGGCCATCACCTCGCGCAGGATGGCGCCCGAGCCGAGCAGTTGCACGCGCGGGCCGTTGCCGGCCGGACCCTTCCTGAGGAGGTACATGCCCTTGAGGATGTCCTGCTCCACGCCGGCCGGCAGGGCCGGATGGGCGTAGTTCTCGTTGAGCAGCGTGATGTAGTAGAAGACATCCTCCGGCTCCTGGACCATGCGGCGCAGGCCGTCCTGCACGATCACCGCGACTTCGTAAGTGAAGGTTGGGTCGTAGCTGATGCAGTTGGGAATTGCCGCCGACCACACGTGGCTGTGGCCGTCCTCGTGCTGCAGGCCTTCGCCGTTGAGGGTGGTGCGTCCGGCGGTGCCGCCAATCATGAAGCCACGCGCACGCTGGTCGCCTGCGGCCCAGGCCAGATCGCCGACGCGCTGGAAGCCGAACATCGAGTAGTAGATGTAGAACGGAATCATCGGCACGCCGTGCGTGCGTAGGAGGTCGCCGCGGCGATCCAGGAAGCCATGGCGCCGGATTCGGTGATGCCTTCCTGGAGGATCTGCCCTTCCTTGACTTCCTTGTAGAAGACAGCTGGTCGGGGTCCTGCGGCGTGTAGTCTGCCCGACCGAGGCTCCAGATGCCGAGCTGGCGGAACATGCCCTCCATGCCGAAGGTGCGGGACTCGTCGGCGACGATCGGCACGACATGCTTGCCGAGCTTCTTGTCGCGCAAGAGCGTGTTGAGGATGCGCACGAAGGCCATGGTGGTGGAGACTTCGCGCCCCTCGCCGAGGCTTTGAACCGGGCGTCGAAGGCGGACAGCGCCGGGACTTCCAGCGGATGGGCTTCTGCCGCCGTTTGGGGAGGTAGCCGCCCAGGGCGTTGCGCCGCTCGCGCATGTACTTGATCTCCGGCGAATCGGCGCCCGGGTTGATGGCTTCCAGATTGTCCAGCTGCTCGTCGGTGACCGGCAGCTTGAAGCGGTCGCGGAAGGGCATGAGCGAGGTGGGCCCATCTTCTTCTGCTGATGGGCGATGTTCTGCGCCTCGCCGGCTTCGCCCATGCCGTAGCCCCTTGATGGTCTTGGCGAGGATGACGGTCGGCTGGCCCGTGTGGGCGCTGGCGGCAGCGTAGGCGGCATAGACCTTGTGCGGATCGTGGCCGCCGCGATTGAGGCGCCAGATCTCGTCGTCGGTCCAGTCGGCGACCATCGCCTTGGAGTTCCGGCGTAATTGAAGAAATGCTCGCGCACATAGGCGCCGTCCTTCGACTTGAAGGTCTGGTAGTCGCCGTCCACGCATTCCTTCATGCGCTGGCGCAGCAGGCCCGGAGTGTCCTGGGCCAGCAGCGGATCCCACTCGCTGCCCCAGATCACCTTGATGACGTTCCAGCCGGCGCCGCGGAAGTCCGCCTCCAGTTCCTGGATGATCTTGCCGTTGCCGCCCACCGGCCCGTCCAGGCGTTGCAGGTTGCAGTTGATGACGAAGACCAGGTTGTCGAGGCGTTCGCGCCCGGCCAGGCCGATGGCGCCCATCGATTCCGGCTCGTCCATCTCGCCGTCGCCCAGGAAGGCCCATACCTTGCGGTCGTCGGTGCTGGCAATGCCGCGGTCGTTCAGGTACTTCAGGGAAACGCGCCTGGTAGATCGCCTGCAGGGGCCCAGGCCCATCGAAACCGTCGGAAACTGCCAGAAGTCCGGCATCAGCCAAGGGTGCGGGTAGGAGGAGAGCCCTTGCCGTCCACTTCCTGGCGGAAATTGTCCATTTGCGCTTCGGTGAGGCGGCCGAGCATGAAGGCGCGGGCGTAGATGCCGGGCCGAATGTCCCCGCACGAAGACCAGGTCGCCGCCGTGGTTCTCTCGAGGGCGCGTGCCAGAAAATGGTTGTAGCCGACATCGTAGAGAGGCGGCGGAGCCGAAGCTGGCGATGTGGCCGCCGAGGTCCGACTCGTCCTTGTTGGCGCGCAGCACCATCGCCAGTGCGTTCCAGCGCACATAGGAGCGGATGCGGTGCTCAATGGCGTGATCGCCGGGCGAGGCGATCTGCGCGCCGGGCGGGATGGTGTTGATGTAGGCGGTGGTGGCCTTGTAGGGCAGGTTGATGCCCGTGCGGCGGGCCAGTTCGACGAGGCGTTCGATCAGGTAGTGGGCGCGCCCGTCCCCTCCTGTCGATGACTATCTCGAGCGCGTCGAGCCATTCCTGGTTTCCTGCGTGTCCGGATCGGACGGGGACGAGGTTGTTCGGCAACGGTGACATGGTGATATCTCCCGATGAGCCGCACCGGGCACGTTGTACGCGCCCCTTCCCCCCGCGAGGCGGGCCTTTGCTTCCACTCTAGCACCATAGAAACAAGGGCTGGCACCAGTACGGCAGGGTGCCGGGGAAGGATTCCGGGCATAGTAAAACAATAAACCGGATAGTGCAATAGTGGAAAACCGCAGTATCCTTCTGCTTTCGAATGGTCTCCGGGACGGTATGGACGCCTTCGGTCGGCCCCTGATTTCACCCCGGTAGCGTCCTCCGGCAATCAATCCCGAAGCCAGATCCGCCCCCTGCCATTCGTGAATCCCGTCATTCCTCCTCCTTCCGCCTGCCGATTGCAGGATGTCGTCAACCTTGCGCTTCTTGCCGACGAGATGGCCACTTTCTCGTCATCCTTATGCGCGAACTGAATACGGACCCTTCCGCACTTCGCCCATGACCACCATATCCGTCGTGATGGCTTCGTGGTCACCGGCGCTGAAGGGATGCTGGTACGTGGAGACCACCCCGTGGATGTACGCCTGCAGATTTTCCAGCGCGGCCCGGAGCTTCCGACCCATCCGTGGAGCCGGCCTGGTGCAGAGCGGCGGCCAGGACCGGGCCATGGTGTCGTAGGCTTGTGCGGCGGCTATTGCCGAACCCATGCGCCACCTGAACCCGTCGAGGTAGGTCAGGATGAATCTGGTGCGGCGCGAATTGACCGGCTCCTCAATGAAGGTCTGCGGCATGCGTGCGTCTTCGGCGTTGGCGCCCGCAGGTTGCAGGAAGCTGGTCCACGACAGCGGCCAACTGCCGATCATGGGAGCGCTCCAGGCTATTTCGCGGTCCCGGGCGATCATCGCAAGCTTCCAGCCTGATGTTGTAGGTGAGGATGGGGGTGACAGCCGGCGGCCCTGGCCTACCCAGCGCCGCGCTCAGGTCTCCAGATGAGCGTAACCGACATGCACTCGGCTTGACGCCGACCTTGAACAGTTCTGTTAGCAGGAAATCTCGCCCTGCAGTCCGTACGTCGTGGTGTCGTGAACACGGCGAGCTTTAACGGTACGCGCCGTCTATCGCTTCCTGCGCCACGAGGCGCGCCTGGATCTCGTCGTTGGCTGCCGCGAAAGATGTGGTAGTGTTCGGGATGATTGGCGAAGGTGGTTGTGATGGCCACGCCGGTGGCGACGGGTACCAGCAGCGAATCCTGGCCTTTGGTACAGGTCCGGCGTTCTTCAGTACCACACCGGTATTGTAGCCGCTAATGGTGGCGATGACCTTCCCTTTCGATCAGCTTCCTGAGCCAGCGGCCCTTATCAGGATTTCCCTGTCGCGCTCTTACCAGTTCAATTTAACGGCCGAGCAGGCCGCCCTTCCAGTTGATCTCCTACGGCCAGCCGGACAGCGTTGCGGGGGGATTCGCCCATGGGGGCCGAACCGCCGGTGAAGGGGCAGGCGCGGTCGATGCGAATGGGTCCGATGTCGGCGTGCGCTACCGAAAATTCCGAAACCGTGGCGACCGATGTGAGCGCCAGAAAAATAAGTGCTTGAACCTCATGAGTACTCCTCCAGGAACGTCAAAACCCGTCATCATGGGACAGGCACCAGTTGAATGGCCGAAGCTTTACTTCGCCGCCTTCAACTTGCTGTCCTCGTGTGCCCGCACGATGCGCCCGCCCCGCACTTCGCCCATGGTCACCTGGCCGGGATGATCGATTATTTCCCGTGGTCGTCACGGGAGAAGGGGCGGTCGTAAGTTGTAACGACACCGTCGACTTTCTCCTCCTCGAGGTTCTGTAGCGCCCGCACGCGTGAGCCGAATGTGGTGCCGGCTTGGCGGATGGCTGCGGCCACCGGCATCATGGCGTCGTAGCTCCGGGCGGCGGCGGAAGGCGAGGCATGCGCTGGGTGCGAGATTTTCTGATACGCCTCGATGAACGCGCGCCGCCTCGGCGTATCCGCTTCCTGGACGAAGGTCTGCGGCATGCGTGCGCTCGCCAGGTCCTGCGCCGTCGATGAAATTGGACATGGACAACGGCCAGTTACCGATGATCGGCACCCGCCAGCCGAGGCGGCGACGCTGTTCGCGATCTGCGCAAGTTCAGGCCCGATGCCGTAGGTGAGCAGCGCCTCGCGCCGGCCCTGCAGCAAGCGGCAAGGAGCTGACGTTGCCCGGTCGATGTCGCGGATGTTGAACTTGCCTACCGCGACGGGGCGCGTATGCCCATCTTTGTCCAGCGCGCGTTCGAGATCCTCGCGGCCGAGCTTTCGGCTGCAGTTGGTCGAATCGGCGAGGATTGCCACCTTCCTGAACTTGCGACGCACGATCGCTTCCTCGACGATCATGGCGCCCGGAAGGCGTCGTTGGCCGAAACGCGGAAAATGAAGTTGTCGGGATGCTGCGGCGGAGCGGAACTGGCGGGTGACGATCGAACCGGTCGCCACAGCGGTGATCATCGGAATGCGCGCTTCCTCGAAACGCCAGCTGGCCAGTGCCACGCCGGTATTGACGATGCCGACGCCGGTGACGATCTTTCCTTGCCGATGAGTTCCTGTGCGATTTTCGCGCCGCGCTCGTTGCGCGCGCCTCGTCGTTGCGTTCGACAAGCAGGATCGGCCGGTTCAGCAGGGCCGCCGGCGGCATTGATCTCGGCTGCGGCGACGCGGATGCCATCGCGCATGGAAAGGCCCATCGGACTGGAGCCGCCCGTAACGGCCGGGGACGCCAGATGCGGATCGGCTCGGCTGCCAGCGTGGATGTGCACACGCCCAGGCTGCCCAGCACGCAATCAGGATCAAACGATGTAATTTCATGGATTCGTTCTGGTATGCTGGCTCAGGTTAGCCGCCAGGGGATGCAGGACAAATCAGGG
>JADJBM010000004.1 GCA_016703785.1 Betaproteobacteria bacterium | reverse complement strand
GCCCGGCGACCGCGTTTTTCGTGCGCCAGGGTGAAGCCATTCCCGTCGACGGCGGCATCGTCGCGGGCGAGGGCGCCAAACGACGAATCCTCCTCACCGGCGAGCCTTCCCGGTGTCGCGCGGCGCCGGCGAGAAAAGTGCTCGGCGGCAGCGTCCTTCTCGAAGGCAACCTGGAGATCGAGACCGGGCCGCACATCGAAAGCCGCACTGTAACCTCGCGCGCATCCTCTGGGCACGCAGAGCGCCGGCTCGGGCCTGCAGGGCCGCATCGACCGCCTCCCGCGCGCCTTCGTGCCGGTCGTGCTGGTGCTCGCCTGCCTCGTCAGGAAACCGACTTCCACATCGGCGGCGGGCCCGTCGAGAAGGCGCCGCTGGCGAGCCTGGCCACGCTGATCGTCTCCTGCCCGTGCACCTTCGGCCTCGCCATTCCGCTCACCACCGCTGCCGCCATCAACGCCGCGCTGCAACGCGGCATCGTCATCACCGCCGCCGACCTCTTCGAGAAATCGCCCGACGTCGATGTCATCGCCCTCGACAAGACCGGCACCCTGTCCACCGGCGAGATGGCCGTCGTCGAGGTGGTCGGCCCGCCCGACGTTGCCGCGCGCCGCCGCCGTCGAGCGGCATTCGCCGCATCCGGTTGCCCGCGCCATCGCGCAGCTCGACGCCAGCCGCAGCGCCACCGAGGTCGACATCCATCCCGGCCGCGGCGCCTCGGCCGTCGTCGGCGGCAAGCGCGTCGCGGTCGGCAGCCGTGCCCTCTTCGCCACGCTGGGCTGGGCGATTCCGGACACGCTGGCGCAAGAGATGGAACAGCATCGCCACGGCGAGAGCGTCGTCTCCTTCGTCGGCTGGGACGGCCGCGCCGAAGGAGCCATCGTCACCCGCGACCGTTCGCGTCCGCAATGGGAGCAGGTTGCCGAGCGCCTGCGCCGCCACAGCCGCGTCGTGCTGCTCACCGGCGCAGAGCATCCCAACGGCTACCAGGCGCACGTCGACGAAGTCCATGCCGGCGTGCCGCCCGAGGCCAAGGCCGCCGTCATTCGCCGGCTGAAGGCCAAGGGCCGCGTCGCCATGATCGGCGACGGCAGCAACGACGCGCCGGCACTCGCCGAAGCCGACCTCGGCATTGCCTTCGGCGCGCCCACCGCGCTGGCGGCCGAAGCCGCCGACATCGTCATCCCCGGCAAGCGCCTCGATCGCGTCATCGACGCCTTCGACCTCATCGCCATCACCCGCCGCCGCATCCGCCAGAACCTCGGCTGGGCACTCGCCTACAACGTCGTCGCCATCCCGCTGGCGATGGCCGGCATCCTCAACCCCCTCGCCGCCGCCATGGCCATGTCCGCCAGCAGCATCTTCGTCGTCATCAACGCCGCGCGGCCGATGCTTGGTGCGGAAACCCAGGCGGAAGGCGCGTCGCTCTCCCCCTCCCACTAGCTCCTTTCCTGCACCCGCGTTACGCGTCACCA
Organism: Betaproteobacteria bacterium; assembly: GCA_016703785.1. Lineage (GTDB taxonomy): Bacteria > Pseudomonadota > Gammaproteobacteria > Burkholderiales > Rhodocyclaceae > Desulfobacillus. The sequence goes on along the minus strand of JADJBM010000004.1, from coordinate 322,547 downwards.
GATTACGCTACCTTTGACATACCATATGTGGTATATACATAATATGGCATGTGGCAAATCGAAGAGCACCGTCGCGTCGACAAACAGCTTTCCGGCCCCGTTCCTGTCGAGGTGCTGAAGCGTTACGAGAAATGGAAAGACATTGCCAGGCTTTCCGGGCCGCAGGGCTTGCGGGCCATCAAGGGGTTTCACGACGAGGCCCTTTCCGGTGAGTGGAGGGGGCATCGCGCCTCTCGGCTCGGACTTCAATGGCGAGTGATCTACCGGGTTATCGTCAACGTGTTGCGGATTCAAGTTGTCCATATTTCTGCCCACGATTACAGGAGGCCATGAAATGAAAGAGTTTCGTCCCGCAAAAAAGCGAGTTGAGGTCTCGGTGGGGGAGTCCGTCCGTATCCTGCGCGAACTTCAGGAATTGAGCCAAAGCCAGCTTTCCGAACTTACGGGCATTCCGCAAGCCACTATCTCTGCCATCGAGAACGGTCGCGTGAACCTGGGCGTGGAGCGCGCGAAGGTTCTTGCCCGTGCCCTCAACTGCCATCCCGCCGTACTGGTATTCCCCGGCTGGGAGGTTCCGATCGAGCGTGCCGCATAAACGCCTGGTCAGCCGGGCCGCCCCAATCTGCGGCGTATATCAGTTGCCTTCAGGGGGGACTGGCAATCGGGTGTCATCCTGTCGGGACGACGGCCCTGGAAAGGCAGTCTGCACGGCACGGCGGTCCCCTCTCCTCGCTAGCGGGGAGAGGGCTGGGGTGAGGGGCAGGGTAAGAGCGAAGCACAACCCTCTTCCCCGAGAATCCTCAGCCAAACGCAGCCACCCGCAGTTCTATCCGCCTTGCATTCGGTTTGGAAGTGAAAGTCAGCCGCTGGGATACGGCGACAAAAAGAACAATGCGTACTTTCGGCCAGGAGCGGGAGTTCAGGAGGGGTAGAACGAACTTCTCAATGTCGGCCGAAGCGGACATCATTTCTTATTTGAATCAAGCTAGTCCTGAACGTCCGCTTACAACGTGCTAGCTCAGGGGCGCGTGAGCCAGCCTGCCGGCGTAGCGTTCCTCTGGAGCGTCGTGTTATGCAGCCTATTTCTTTTTTTCTGCATCGATGACTTGGTAGGTTGTTTTTGACGGGGGTTTTTTGCCCGTAATTTCTTCATAAAGCATACCGAGAAACGCAGCACCGGCACCAAATACAACCCAAAGTGGAACGCCAATAGCAGTACCGAGAGCTGCTATACCCGCACCCTGCCCACCAAATAGGGCAACACCGACTGCGGCTCCGCCAACTGCTAGCCTACCTTTAAGACCACGCTCATCCCAAGCCAAGCGTTTTGTTTCTCGCGCAATCATCTTGACCGTAGGGACGACGACCCTGCTATTGCTTGTGACTGCAATGGCCTGTTTGGCTTTTAGTGTCGCGGGCAGATCCGATGCCCTAATTTCCAGCAGACGTTCAATCCACAAGCGTATTGCTTCCTTTTCCTCGGCATTGGCCGCAGAGGCAATACGAACAGCTAATTGCTTATCAGAATTTGAGTCGCTCATGGTTTCTTTGCCGCATAACGAATGAAAGGGACTTCCCCGTCCCGAGGCTGCGGCGGAAGCCGCGAAGGGAACACACAAGCGTTGTTTGTGGGCGGTTCATTTCGATGGAATTGCTAGAGCTTTGTGCCCAAGAAAGCATCGGTAGCGCCAACCAAGTCTTGGAGGAAACGAATGTGCTTCCGCAAATCATCGCGCGTTACAGCGTGAGGTGTCGGCTGCCCTGCTATTGGTCGCCAAGACCTATGTGCAATGTCACCACGTTTCTTTGCGATTTTGTTTAGTTCGGTGCGAGCACGAATTGGATCATAGTGGTTCCATACCCATCCTTCAGTTACATCAAATCCGAGATATTTTTCAAAGATGGCCTTCACTCGATCTGTACTTGGCGTATGGAAGTATTTCAGATCATTTTCAAGCGACGATCTGTAAAACTGTGCGAGGTGACTTCCGTTCGAGCCCAAGCCTGCGATTCCGTCCGCGGCCTCTTTGACTCTATCTTCGATATAAGTCTCCATTGCTGCCAGCGCCATGACCAGACTAGCTCGCTTAAGGACTTCGGCCTCTGGTGGGGGAGGCTGCTTATTGAGATTGTCGAAGTGATTCAGAAGATCGACAGCGTCTTGAATCGCGTGCTCAAATGTTTGGAAGGCAAGAGAAGACATTCGAAAGCTCTAACGTTTGAATTCACCGGACTGCGCGGCTTTTCGCGCAGGTCCGGTGGAATGATGGGTTGGGCACCACGTTCAAATGCGGTTGCCCTTTGAAAGATTGCAACGCTCGCACAGTAGCTGAAGATTGCGAACGGTATTGCTGCCGCCACGAGAAAACGGAACGATGTGGTCGAAGCAAAGTTTCTCTTTTGTACAGCACTCAACACAGAGCCCACCATCGCGCTGCCAAACTTCACGCTGAACAGCGCGAGGTATGGCCTCACGGCGAGCCGGTTGTTCTTTCACCGTGGGCATGCGCGAGACATCAACAGGCACCGGAGCTTGTGGCTCGGCAGGCTGCAACTTAACTTCGGGCAGCGGCATGCTGTCCCGGAATGCCTTGATGAAGGAAATGTGTCGTCTAGCTCGGACTCAGTCTTCACCGCCAATTTGAGCGCTGGGAAGCCGCGCCCAAGACCGGGAGAAGGATAGGTATTGCTGTGGCGCCCGGCTTCGCCAGGATATTCGAGAGCGATTTCAGGTACCGGCTGACCGTCAGGCGGATATGGCACCCAGATGAAGGCACCTTGTTCTCGGTTGGGCTGGTCAATCTGGAGCACAACCCCAAGATCGGGCCTCACGTTCCAAGCGATGACCTTTACTGTTTCACGAGACGGTGAGCCAAATTCTTTGGTAAGAACGTCAGCGGCGCGAGACATTAGTGGATTGCCAAATTCCATTTGCGTTCATTGCTCCTGCGAGTGGTGTTGAAGGTGTGCTTGTGGTGCCCAACAATTAGTAAATGGACACTGGCGTCCGGATCAACTTTATTGAACAGGACGCCATTATGCCATTGTATTTACTTGATTTGCAAGCGATTCGTCTTACGGGTGTCCGTTCAATAACAACGATTTTCAGCGGCGCTGGTACGCGCTCTTCTCAAGCTCTGCATGATGCTTTTTCAACAACTCGAATGCTTGTGAATGCAAAAGCGGACGCTGCATCGCCTGTTGGTGAATGATGTTGCGTCCGCTTTGGCCGAGCAGCGGGGGTTACCTGCGACGCTCGTCATGGTCTCATCCGGGTCAGTTACGGACCCTTTCATTCATAGTGCCGTGACTGCCCCGATTGCACGGCAACCATTTGCCCGAGCCTTTAAGCACCCCCATCTCGTACCTTGCAGTTAATGCAGTAAAAGTCAGCCTCCACAGTACGGCGAGAAACGGCGGCCCTCACTCAACCCTCTCCCGGAACGGGGAGAGCACGAACAAAAGGGGCCGTGCTCGAATTGAAAAATTCCCGTAACTCAGTGCGGCCTTTCCATCTTTGTCAAAGTAAGTCTCCACAATACGGCGAGAAACGGCGACCCCTCACCCCAGCCCTCTCCCCGCGGGCGGGGAGAGGGTGTAAAGCTAAGGGATAACCCCTAGCCTCCTCTGGAACGATCCGGATTACTCGCGGCGGCGGGAGTGTCTATATTCTCCCGCAGGGGCGCTGCGTGGGCGCTGCCGTGAACCGGACGGATCGGAAGAAATCAACGCGATGCGAGCGCTCGGCCGAGCGATGTTGCTGGTGTGTCTGGCGCTGCCGCTGGCGGCGGGGGCGCATGCGCCCAGGGCGGAAGCCGCGCCGGCGAAGCGGGCGCTGGGCGGCGACTTCGAATTGCAGGACGCGCGCGGCGGGTCGTTCCGGCTGGCCGAACAGCGCGGCAGGGTGGTGCTGATCTACTTCGGCTACATGAGCTGCCCGGATGTGTGCCCGACCGACCTGCAGCAGTTCAAGGAAATCCTCGCAGCGCTCGGCGGGAAGCAGGACAGGGTGCGCACGGCTTTCGTCTCGCTCGATCCCGGCCGCGACACGCCGCCGCGCCTGGCCGAGTATGTCGGCGCCTTCAGCCCGGCGATCGCACCGCTGACGGGCAGCGAAGCGCAGCTGCGCCGCATGGTGAAGGCCTACGGCTCGCATTTCCGCTACATCGGCCGCAACAAGGGGGCGACCGCCTACACGGTGGACCATCCGGCCAACCTGTACGTGGTGGATGGCGCCGGCACGCTGGCCCGCATCCTGCCCTACGGCACGCCGACGGCGGAAGTGCTCAAGGCGATAACGCCGCTATTCGAATAAGGCGGGCGCGACGGTCGCGTCCCGCATCACCCATTCATTCACTTACAGGAGCAGACACATGGACGTACGCGCAGCCGTTGCCCACAAGGCGGGTGCCCCCCTGACGATCGAAACGGTGCACCTCGACGGCCCGCGCGCCGGCGAGGTGCTGGTGGAGATCAAGGCCACCGGCGTGTGCCACACTGACGCCTTCACGCTTTCGGGCGACGATCCGGAAGGGATCTTCCCGGCGATCCTCGGCCACGAGGGCGCAGGCGTCGTCGTCGAGGTGGGCGCCGGCGTCACCAGCGTCAAGCCGGGCGACCACGTGATTCCGCTGTACACGCCGGAATGCCGCCAGTGCGAGTACTGCCTGTCGCAGAAGACCAACCTCTGCCAGGCGATCCGCTCCACCCAGGGCCAGGGCCTGATGCCGGACGGCACCAGCCGCTTCAGCCTCGGCGGCAAGCCGGTCTTCCATTACATGGGCACCTCGACCTTCGCCAACTATTCGGTGATGCCGGAGATCTCGGTGGCGAAGATCCGCGAGGACGCGCCCTTCGAGAAGGTGTGCTACATCGGCTGCGGCGTCACCACCGGGATCGGCGCGGTGATCTACACGGCCAAGGTGACCGCGGGTTCGCGCGTCGTGGTGTTCGGCCTCGGCGGCATCGGCCTCAACGTGGTCCAGGGCGCGCGCATGGTCGGCGCCGAGATGATCATCGGCGTGGACCTGAACCCGGGGCGCAAGGCGCTGGCGGAAAAATTCGGCATGACGCACTTCGTCAATCCGAAGGAAGTCGAGGGCGACCTCGTCGCCTACCTGGTCAACCTGACGAAGGGCGGCGCCGACTACACCTTCGAGTGCGTCGGCAACGTCAAGTTGATGCGCCAGGCGCTGGAGTGCTGCCACAAGGGCTGGGGCGTCTCCACCATCATCGGCGTCGCCGGCGCCGGCCAGGAAATCACTACGCGGCCGTTCCAGCTGGTCACCGGCCGCGTCTGGAAAGGCTCGGCCTTCGGCGGCGCGCGCGGCCGCACCGACGTGCCGAAGATCGTGGACTGGTACATGGACGGCAAGGTGAACATCGACGACCTGATCACCCACGTCATGCCGCTGGAGCGCATCAACGAGGCCTTCGACCTGATGCACGAGGGCAAGTCGATCAGATCGGTAGTAACCTTCTGAGCATCATGGCACTGACAACCGTTACCCAGAACCTGTGCTTCGGCGGCGTGCAGGGGGTCTACAGCCACGCCTCGCCGGAGACCGGCTGCACCATGCGCTTCGGGGTGTTCATGCCGCCGCAGGCGCAGCAGGGGCTGGTGCCGGTGCTTTACTGGCTGTCGGGCCTGACCTGCACCGAGGACAACTTCATCGTCAAGGCGGGCGCGCAGCGCGTCGCGGCGGAGCTCGGCATCGCCATCGTGGCGCCGGACACCAGCCCGCGCGGCGAAGGTGTGCCCGACGACAAGGACAGCTACGATTTCGGCGTGGGTGCCGGCTTCTACCTGGACGCGACGCAGGAGCCGTGGCGCAAGCACTACCGCATGTATTCCTACCTGGCCGAAGAACTGCCGTGGCTGGTCGCGTCGAATTTTGCCGTCGATCCGACCCGCGTCGGCGTCTTCGGGCATTCGATGGGCGGGCATGGCGCGCTCACGCTGGCCCTGAAGAACCCGCAGCGCTTCAAGTCGGCATCTGCTTTTGCACCCATCTCGTCGCCGATGCGTTGCCCCTGGGGCGAGAAGGCGTTAAGCGGCTATCTCGGCGAGGACCGCAACGCCTGGCGCAATTACGATGCCACGGCGCTGATCGAGTCACGCGGCTGGAAGGGGCCGCCGCTGCTGGTCGACCAGGGCACGAAGGACCAGTTTCTCGAAACCCAGCTCAAGCCGGAACTGCTGCGCGAGGCGTGCGAGCGCGCCGGCGTGGCGCTCGACCTGCGCCTGCGCGAGGGCTACGACCACAGCTATTTCTTCATCGCCAGCTTCATCGAGGAGCATCTTCGGTTCCACGCCCGACACCTGGCCGCCCGTCAGCCAGCGGGCGAGGGCGCGCTGCAGCAGTAAAAGCAATCCCCTCTCCCCGTCCCACGGGGAGAGGGCTAGGAGGGGAATACTGCGACTGCCCACCCTCTCCCCAACCCTCTCCCGCTAGCGGGAGAGGGGGCAGGGAAGGACAGTGACGACTTAAGCGGCTTTGCTCTTGGCCACGTGCGTGGAGATGGCATCCATCAGGGCGGGCGAGAGGCAGTCGTAGGGCTCCAGGCCGAGCGCCTTCAGGCGCGCGCGCACGGCGGGCATCTGCGCGGGATCGGTGCCCGTCTCGATGATGGAGGAGACGAAGGCGGCGAACTCGGGCGGCGACCAGCCGCTGCTGTCGGAGAGCTCGGTGTGCACGAAGTCGAGGCCGTAGAACGGATGCGCCTTGTTCTCGATGCGGCCGAACATGTGCACGCCGCAGCCGGTGCAGGCGTGGCGCTGGATGGTGGCATTGGCATCGACGATCTTCAGCTTTTCCGGATGGGCCGTGACGCTGACCTTGTCGCGCGAGACGACGGCGACTTGCGAGAACAGGGCGCCCTTCGGCTTCCAGCACTTGCTGCAGCCGCAGGCATGGTTGTGCGCGGTCTGCGCGGAAATCGTCACCTCGACCTTGTCGGTGGGGCACTTGCAGGTCAGCTTGCCGCCGGCAAAACCGGCCGCGGCCGGCTTGCTGCCGGCGTCGATCGCAGGGTGAATCACAACGGCAGTGCTCATGAATTATTCCTCCTCCCCGATGGGGTTGCGTTGAATGGGCTACGTTGGCCAAGAGACAGATGGACAGTCCATGACAAATTAAACTGGGCGCCCCGCATGAACAATCAGGATGAATACCTAGTGGCATGATGGTTGTCCCTGAGCGATCCGGGATTGTTCAAGTGCAAGCAATCCTGCAAAATCCCGCCATGTCTCGCCGCCATGTGAATCCCGTTCCCGCCGCCGCCCGCAAAGCCATCGCCGCCATGCTTGGCGCACAGACACCGCGCCGCGACCTGCTCATCGAATACCTGCACCGCCTGCAGGACGCGCATGGCTTTCTGTCGGCGGATCACCTCGCCGCGCTGGCCGAGGCGATGAAGCTGTCGCGCGCCGAGGTGTTCGAGGTCGCCACCTTCTACCATCACTTCGACGTGGTGCGCGCGGGCGAGACACCGCCGCCGCCGCTCACCGTGCGCGTGTGCGATTCCATCTCCTGCGCGATGGCCGGGGCGAACGAACTGGTCGCGGCCATAAGTCAGTCGCTGGGAGACGGCGTGCGCGTGCAGCGCGTGCCCTGCGTCGGCCGCTGCGAGTGCGCGCCGGTGGCGGTGGTGGGGCAGAACCCGGTCGAAGAAGCCGACCCGCATGCCGTGCGCTATGCCATCGATGCCGGTGCGACCGACGCGCCGATGCCGGAAGGCGCGCGCCGCCTCGCCGACTATCGCGCCGCAGGCGGTTACCGGCTGTACGCGGACTGCGTCGCCGGCCGCCGCAGCGCGGAAGACATCATCGCCGCGCTGGAGCAGGCCCATCTGCGCGGCCTCGGCGGCGCGGGCTTTCCGGCGGGGCGCAAGTGGCGCGTCGTGCGCGACATGCCGGCGCCGCGCCTGATGGCGGTGAACATCGACGAGGGCGAGCCGGGCACCTTCAAGGACCGCTTCTATCTGGAGCGCGAGCCGCACCGCTTCCTCGAAGGCATGCTCATCGCCGCCTGGGCGGTGGGCATCGAAAAGATCTACGTGTATCTGCGCGACGAGTACGCCGGTCTGCGCGCGCTGCTGGCGGAGGAACTCGATGCGCTGCGCGCCGCCTTCCCCGACGCGCCGGAAATCGAACTGCGCCGCGGCGCCGGCGCCTATGTCTGCGGCGAGGAATCGGCCATGATCGAATCCATCGAGGGCAAGCGCGGCCAGCCGCGCCTGCGTCCGCCCTACGTGGCGGAGGTCGGGCTGTTCGGCCGGCCCACGCTCGAGCACAACATGGAGACCCTGTATTGGGTGCGCGAGATCGTCGAGCGCGGCGCCGACTGGTTCGCCGCGCAGGGCCGGCACGGCCGCAAGGGCCTGCGTTCGTTCTCGGTGAGCGGGCGGGTGGTGAAGCCCGGCGTGCATCTGGCGCCGGCGGGCATCACGCTGCGCGAACTGGTCAATGAATTCTGCGAGGGCATGCAGCCTGGCCACGAACTCTACGGCTACCTGCCGGGCGGCGCCTCCGGCGGCATCCTGCCGGCGTCACTGGCCGACGTGCCGCTGGATTTCGACACGCTGCAGGAACACGGCTGCTTCATCGGCTCGGCGGCGATCATCGTGCTGTCGCAGCACGACAGCGCGCGCGCCGTGGCATTGAACGCCATGCAGTTCTTCGCCCACGAATCCTGCGGCAAGTGCACGCCCTGCCGCGTCGGCACGGCGAAGGCGTCCGAGTTGATGGCGCGCGCGGCGTGGGACACCAGCTTGCTTAAGGATCTGTCGCAAACCATGCAGGACGCCTCGATCTGCGGTCTCGGCCAGGCGGCGCCGAATCCGCTGCTGTCGGTGCTGAAGTTTTTCCCGCAAGAAGTGGAGGGTGAAGGGTTTTCCCCTCGCCCCTCCGGGGAGAGGGCAGGGTGAGGGGCACGATTCAATTCACCCTCGACGGCCGAGAGGTCGACGCCCGCGAGGGCGAGAGCATCCTGCAAGCCGCTCAGCGCCACGGCGTCGACATCCCGCATCTCTGTTACAAGGACGGCCTGCGCGCCGATGGCAACTGCCGCGCCTGCGTCGTGGAGATCGGCGGCGAACGCGCCCTGGCGCCGTCGTGCTGTCGCGCGCCGAAGGCCGGCATGCAGGTGCAGGCCCAGAGCGCGCGCGCCGTGGCAGCGCAGAAGATGGTGCTGGAGCTGCTGAGCTCCGATATGCCGGACGAGGCGGTGCGCGCCGATTCCGAACTGGACTTCTGGGCGCGGCGCATGGACGTGGCCGCGCCGCGCTTCCCGCGACGCGCGCAGCCGGCGGCGGATGCCTCGCATCCCGCCATCGCCGTGCGGCTGGACGCCTGCATCCAGTGCACGCGTTGCCTGCGCGCCTGCCGCGAGGTGCAGGTGAACGACGTCATCGGCTACGCCCGGCGCGGCGCGCAGGCGGAGATCGTCTTCGATTTCCATGACCCGATGGGGGAGAGTTCCTGCGTCGGTTGCGGCGAGTGCGTCGCCGCCTGCCCGACGGGCGCGCTGCTCCCTGCACAACCCCCTTTGAAAAAGGGGGCGACGCAGCCCGGGGATTGGGGGCCCGCTTCCCCCCCCGCCCCCCTTTTCCAAAGGAGGAGAGGCAGGTCGACTCCCTCTGCCCCTACTGCGGCGTCGGCTGCCAGATCACCTACCGCGTGCGCGACAACGCGATCGTCACGGCGGAAGGCCGCGACGGGCCGGCCAACCATGGCCGCCTGTGCGTCAAGGGGCGCTACGGCTACGACTACGCGCGCCATCCGCAGCGCCTGCAGAAGCCGCTCATGCGCAAGCCGGGCGTGGCGAAATCCGTCGACAACACCCTGGCGGATTTCCGCGAGGCGAGCTGGATGGAGGCGCTCGACTTCGCCGCCGACGGCCTCAAGCGCATCCTGCAGCGCGACGGCAAGCAGGCATTGGCCGGCTTCGGCTCGGCCAAGGGCTCGAACGAGGAGGCGTACCTGTTCCAGAAGCTGGTGCGCACGGGCTTCGGCAGCAACAACGTCGACCACTGCACGCGGCTGTGCCATGCCTCGTCGGTGGCGGCGCTGCTCGAAGGCATCGGCTCGGGCGCGGTGTCGAATCCCGTCGCCGACGTCGAGCATGCCGACGTGATCGTCGTCATCGGCGCCAACCCGACGGTGAACCACCCGGTGGCGGCGACGTGGATGAAGAATGCGGTAAAGCGCGGCGCTACGCTGATCGTCATGGACCCGCGCCGGACAGAGCTGGCGCGCCACGCGCGCTACGCGCTGCAGTTCAAGCCCGACAGCGACGTGGCGTTGCTCAACGCCATGGCCCACGTCATCATCACCGAAGGGCTGACCAACGACGCCTTCATCGACGAGCGGACGGAAGGCTTCGCCGATTTCCGCGAGAACGCGCTGCGCGTCACGCCGGAGGCGGCCGCGGCGGTCTGCGGCATCGATGCGGAGACGATCCGCGCCGTGGCGCGCACCTACGCGCAGGCGCGCGCGGCGATGATCTTCTGGGGCATGGGCGTCTCGCAGCACACGCACGGCACCGACAACGCGCGCTGCCTCATCGCGCTGGCGCTGATGACCGGCCAGATCGGCCGGCCTGGCACCGGCCTGCATCCGCTGCGCGGACAGAACAACGTGCAGGGCGCGTCGGATGCCGGCCTCATCCCGATGATGCTGCCCGACTACGGTCGCGTGGCGGACGATGCGGTGCGCAGCCGCTTCGAAAAGCTGTGGGGCGTGCAGCTCGATCCGAAGCCCGGCCTGACCGTGGTGGAAATCCTCGATGCGGCGCATCGCGGCGAGATCAGAGGGATGTACGTCATGGGCGAGAACCCGGCCATGTCGGACCCCGACCTCGCGCATACGCGCGCCGGACTGGCCAGCCTCGAACATCTTGTCGTGCAGGACCTCTTCCTCACCGAAACGGCGGCGCTCGCCGACGTCGTGCTGCCGGCCTCGAGCTTCGCCGAGAAGACCGGCAGCTTCACCAACACCGACCGCACGGTGCAGATCGGCCGCGCCGCCATCGCGCCGCCGGGCGAAGCGCGGCAGGACTTGTGGATCCTGCAGGAACTGGCGCGCCGGCTCGGCCTCGACTGGAATTACGCCGGGTCGCAGGAGGTGTTCGAGGAAATGCGCGGCGCCATGCCGTCGATCGCCGGCATCAGCTGGGCGCGACTGGAGAAGGAAGGCGCCGTGACCTATCCCTGCGTGGATGCGGCGGATGCGGGCCAGCCGGTGATTTTCACCGAGCGCTTTCCGACGGCCAGCGGTCGCGGCCGATTCGTTCCGGCGCAGTTTCGGCCAGCGGCCGAAGTGCCGGATGCCGATTTTCCCTTCGTACTCATCACCGGGCGCGTGCTGGAGCACTGGCACACCGGCGCCATGACGCGGCGTTCGGCGGTGCTGGATGCGCTGGAGCCGGAAGCGCATGTGGACATGCACCCGGCGGATCTGGCGGAGTTGAATTGCGTCGCGGGGGATTTTGTCGTGCTGGAAACGCGGCGCGGCAAGGTGTCGGCCAGGGCGCGCGCCGATGCAGGACTGGCGCGCGGCACGCTGTTCATGCCCTTCTGCTATGTCGAGGCGGCGGCGAACCTGCTGACCAATCCCGCGCTCGATCCCTTCGGCAAGATTCCCGAGTTCAAGTACTGCGCGGCAAGAATTACCTGCAGCGTGCGTTGACGACCTTCGCGCTGCAGTTGATCTCGCGCTCCGCAGTTGGTGCGGCCGACTGTTTCATGCGGCGCGGCACCGCCTGCGGCCAGTCGGCCGGGCGCAGCGCCTGCATGATGACCTCGCCCGATTCCTCGCGCAGCGGCTGGAAGCCGAGACGGGCGGCCAGCCCCAGCATGGGGCGGTTGTCGCGCAGGCTGGAAAGCTGGATGCGCTTCAGGCCGCGCGTCCACGCATCGTCGAGCAGGCGGGTGAGCAACTGGCGGCCGATGCCCTTGTGGTGCAGGTGGTTGGAGACGGCAATGCCCAGTTCCCCGCAGGAAAGCGAACCTGGGCGGTTCTCCGCGCAGGTTTCGCTGCCGGGAATGGCCGAGAGCTCGGCCACGCCGACGAGGCGCTCATCGAAGAACGCGCCGTAGGCGACGCAGCCGTTGTCGAAACGCATCTGCGTCACATAGACGTTGACGGTCATCGGCGTCATGGTGCGGAAGAAGCGCCAGTAGAGCGACACGTCGTCCATCTCGACGAGGAAGAAGTGCTCGATGGCGGGCCGGTCGCCTGCGTGCAGGAGACGTGTCGTCAGCGGGGTATTGTCGGCTTTGGCGTGGCTCACGGCTGTCTAGACCCCGGCGGGTATTCGAGGTTCATTATTTGAACAATCCCTTCACGCCGTCGGTCACGCTCTTCGTGATGTCGGCGGTGCCTTTCAGCGAATTGGTGATGGCGCGCGTCATCCGCGTCATCAGCGCATCCGTGACGACCTTGACCAGTTCGCCGGAAGTGACCCCGCCCTTCGCCTTGCCGATGTCGCGCAGTTCGATGTCCGGCAGGGAGATCTCGAAGCCTTTGCCTTCGAGCAGGATGGGCGAGTAAGTCACCTTGATGTCGCGGATGAGCAGGTGCTCGACGATCATCTTCTGTTCCGGCGAGTTCTTGTCCTTCTCTTTCTTGCCCTTGCCGAGCGATCGATCGACATTCTGCTGGATGACATCGAAATTGCTCTTGTCGCCGCTGCCGGCTTCATACGAGATGCGCGGCGAAGCGATGGCGATCTTGCGGATCAGCACCACGTCGCCGGTGAGGCTGGCGGGGGCCACGGCGAGTTCTATGGCGCCGACGGAAACGGCATGGGGCGTGCGAAAACCCTTCGGGTTGCCGACGCGCAGGCCTTTGACTTCCCCCTTGCCGTCGGTGGGCGACAGCGCGACGGCGTTGACGCTGACGGCGACCTGGGTGATCTCCGAGCCGTACTTTTCGATGGCCGTCTTGACGATGGAGTCGAGCGACGAATACAGCCAATAGGCCGCGCCCCCCAGGACGATCAAGAGAATTGCCACTCCAACCAGCAGGGTCTTCTTCATTCCGGCCTCCATTTTCGTCAATCCCGATTGAACTTTAATGCTTCTTGACTATGATTGGAAGGTACCGGCCGCGGCCGGGAACCCACGGAGAGAACATAATGAAAATCACGACAATCGCGTTATTGAGCGGCCTGGCGCTGGCCAGTGCGCAGGCCTACGCCTTCCACTGCCCGGCGGACATGAAAAAGATCGACGAGGCGATGGCGAAGAACCCACAGCTTACGTCCGAGCAGATGTCGGAAGTGAAGATGCTGCGCGCCAAGGGCGAGGAACTGCACAAGGCCGGCAAGCACCAGGAGTCGGTGGATACCCTGGGCAAGGCGATGAAGCTGCTCAAGATCTAGCCAGATACTGTCATCCCCGCGCAAGCGGGGATCCACGTGCTGTCGAAAGTCCTGGATTCCCGCTTGTGCGGGAATGACGGGCGTTGCTAGCGGCCCCGCGAACCGGAGTGATGCTGGGCGGCATTGCCGCGCGAAGAGTTGCCGCGTGACGACCTGCCCGGCCGGGGTGGCACGCCCTTCGGCGCATTCCCTGAGCGGTTGCTGCCGGAGCGTTGCTGCTGCCGGCCCTGGCCGCGCTGGCCGTTCTCGATCGGTTCGGCGCGGATGCTGGGGTCCGGCTCGAAGCCGGGCAGCACCATCTTTTCGATCGGCTTCTTCAGCAGGCGCTCGATGTCGCGCAGCAGTCCGTGCTCGTCGATGCAGACCAGCGAGACGGCGTGGCCCGAGCTGCCGGCGCGGCCGGTGCGGCCGATGCGGTGCACGTAGTCCTCCGGCACGTTGGGCAGCTCGAAGTTCACCACGTGCGGCAACTGGTCGATGTCCAGGCCGCGCGCGGCGATGTCGGTGGCCACCAGCACGTTGAGCTTCATGCTCTTGAAGTCGGCCAGCGCCCGCGTGCGCGCACCCTGGCTCTTGTTGCCGTGGATGGCGGCGGCGCTGATGTCGGCCTTGTTGAGCTTCTCGGCCAGCGTGTTGGCGCCGTGCTTGGTGCGCATGAACACCAGCACCTGGTGCCAGTGGTGGTCGTCGATCAGCTTGATCAGCAGGTCGCGCTTCTTCGCCTTGTCGACGGGGTAAACGCGCTGAGTGACCAGATCGGCGGTGGCATTGCGCGGTGCGACTTCGACCAGCTGCGGGTCGCGCAGCAGGCCGTTGGCCAGGCTGCGAATCTCGTCGGAGAAGGTGGCGGAGAAGAGCAGGGTCTGCTTCTGCTTCGGCACCAGTGCGAGCACTTTCTTGATGTCGTGGATGAAGCCCATGTCGAGCATGCGGTCGGCCTCGTCGAGGACGAGGATCTCGACGGCGGACAGATCCACGGTGCGCTGGCCGACGTGGTCGAGCAGGCGGCCGGGCGTGGCCACCAGGATGTCGACGCCGTTTTTCAGTGCCTTGATCTGCGGGCCGATGCCGACGCCGCCGAAGATGAGGGTCGACTTCAGCGGCAGGAAATGGCCATAGGTGCGCACACTTTCCTCGACCTGGGCGGCCAGTTCGCGCGTCGGCGTGAGCACCAGCACGCGCGGCTTGCCACGCTGGGCGGCGGGGCGCGTGCTCATCAGTTGCAGGATGGGCAGGGTGAAGCCGGCGGTCTTGCCGGTGCCGGTCTGGGCGGCGGCCATCAGGTCGCGGCCGGCGAGCACGACGGGAATCGCCTTGGCCTGGATGGGCGTCGGCTCGGTGTAGCCTTCTTCGGCGATGGCGCGAAGAATCTCGGCACGCAGGCCAAGTTCGGTAAAACTCATCATTTTGATGTTCCTGGATCAGCCTCGCCTGGGTGGCGATCAGTCTGGGCAGGATCTCGTTGGGAGGAAAAGACGCGAATGGAAGAGACGCGGCGCGCGGCAAGCTGACTGATGGATGGCCACGCGGCGCGCAGTGTAACACCTTGATCTGCGCTGCGGGAGATTATTCCTGTGGCGTGATGACGCGCAACGCGCGCGGCAGGATGGAGAAGCGCACCGGCGCATGGCCGATCAGTTCGCCGTCGGCCTCCACCGGCTGGGCGATGGCCGTCTCCACTGCGCCCCACGCCTCGCGCAGCGCCAGCACCTTCGGGTGCGTCAGCAGCGTGCCGTCGAAGAGCTTGCGCAGGCTCTTCAGCACTTCCCAGCGCGACAGTTCCTGGACCAGGGTGACGTCGAAGAGGCCGTCGTCGACCTCGGCTTGCGGCGCCACGTTCATGCCGTTGCCGCAAAACCGGCCGATGGCGAAGAACAACACGAAGGCCCGTGCCTCGAGTTTTCGTTCGCCGAAAGTCAGCCTCAGCGGGACGGCGGTGTAGCTCAGCAAGCCCTTCACCAGGCCGACCAGATAGGCCATCGGCCCCAGGGTGCGGTCGGGCAGGGCCTCGACGACATGGGCGTCGAAGCCGATGCCGGCGACATTGATGAAATGCCGCTTGGCGCCGTCGAACTCGGCGACGCCGACGTCGTGCAGGCGGCTCGTTTCTGCCGCCATCAATGCGGCGACCTCGGCGTAGTCCTTCGGGATGCGGTGGGTGCGCGCCCAGTCGTTGCCGGTACCGATCGGCATGACGCCCAGCGTGATCTCCGTCGTTGCAACGGCATCCTGGCGGAAGATGCCGTTGGCGCATTCGTTGACCGTGCCGTCGCCGCCGACGGCGAGGACGTGCCGGCAGCCGCTCCGGATCGCCCCGCTGACGATCTCGATGGCATGCCCCGGCCGTTCGCTGATCTCCAATGCAAAATCGATGCCGTGCCGCCGCAGCACCGCTTCGATTTCGTGGCGATGGTGCATCGCCCGGCCCTGGCCGGAGATGGGGTTGAGGACGACGAGCCAAGGGCTATTCATGTCCCAGGTCCAATAAGAATGCCCGGTGCTGAAAAACCGGGCGGGCCTGATGCCGCTGCCTATAATGCATAACGGGGAGCCAATCGGCCAGCCCCGACGCTACGCCCAACAATAAACCAAAGGAGGCGATCATGCGCAACACCTTGAACCCGTGTCGCGGAATGCTGTTGTTGTCGGTTGCGTTAATGATATTGCACGGCGCCGCGATGGCGAGCGGGTTTTCAGACAAGTTTGCCGAAAAAGTTACGAAGGATCCCCAGGCGCAGGAACAGATCAAGAATGCCGCCGACGCGCTGGAGTCGACGGTCGAGAGCGCAATTACAAATGGTGAAACCACTCGCGGCGCCAGCGGACCAATGATGCAGCTCGTCTCAAGCAGCGACACGTTGATATGTTCGGCCTGGATCATCAGCTTTCGCCTGGAAGTGGATCGGCTTACCGGCATTGCAGCCCACCGGGATATGACCGCCAAGGAACACCAGATCCAGCAAGCTGCGCGGGAGCTGCTCAGTCGCGTGGAGCGCGCCTGCGACAAGGTGCTCCAGCCCGGCTCGGCAACCAGTGTGACGTCGCCTGCCACGGGCGCCGCGGCACCGCCCCCGGCCGACGCACCCACCGCTGGCCAGCCGTTTACGCCGAGACCCGGCTGGTCCATCACCGACGAAATCTGCGCCCGCAAGTGCGCCGCCGAGAGCGCCGCCGACCAGCGTGCCGACTGGAACCAGTATCGTGCCGAGGATAACGAAAGGAAGGCCCGTGAGCAGTTGTCCTCCGCCGAACGTGAACGGCAGCCGAGCGCGAGAATCTGACCAGGGCGGAAGCGCGGCTGGAGGCTGCGCGCGCCAATCTCGACAGGCTTGAAACATTCAACAGACGCGCAGGCGGGGTGACCAAGGGCAGCCCAAGCGACATGAATTTGTCGAATGCGCGCGGAAGCGCCAGGGGCGCACAGCAGGATGTGGACAGGGCGCGTCGGCGCGTCGAGACCAAGGAGCAGGCGGCGTCGCAGGCTCGCGAATCGGCGGCGCGCGCGACCGCGGCACGCGAGCGTGCCGAGCAGGAAGCGGCCAATGCCCAGGCAGCGCTGGATAGCTGCCTGCGCGACTGCTATAAGCGGGCGGGTAGTGCTCCGGGATCGTCTACGGGCACCTCCGCGGGCACTTCCACTGGAACGACCACCAGTACATCTACCGGAACGACCACTGGAACGACCACGGGCACCTCTACCGGAACGACATCGGGTGGCTTTACCGGTTTTCAGGGAAATGCCGGGGCGAGCGGCGACTGATTCTTTTTGCCTTCTCATTCTTCAAGGCCATCCGGGATTCACTGGATGGGAAGGCGTATTCGCATGACTAGCCAAAGCTCGAGAAGCATCAGAGAATAGACGCTTTCCTGTTTCCCGACGGCCAATGAAATACCGCGACCTGCGCGACTTTGTCACGCAACTGGAAGAACTCGGCGAACTCAAGCGCATCGCCGCCGAGGTCGACCCGAAGCTGGAAATGACCGAGGTGTGCGACCGCGTATTGCGCGCGGGCGGTCCGGCGCTGCTTTTCGAGAAGCCGAAAGGGCAATCTGGGCAACTGCGCATGCCGGTGCTCGGCAACTTGTTCGGCACGCCGCACCGCGTCGCGCTGGGCATGGGCGCGGAGTCCATCGATGCGCTGCGCGACGTGGGCCTGTTGCTCGCCGCGCTGAAGGAACCCGAGCCGCCGAAGGGCTTGCGGGACGCCTGGGACAAGCTGCCGCTGCTGAAACAGGTGCTCAACATGGCGCCGAAGGAAGTGTCCTCCGCGCCCTGCCAGGAGGTGGTGTGGGAGGGCAAGGATGTTGATCTTTCCCGCCTGCCCATCCAGACCTGCTGGCCGGGGGATGTCGCGCCGCTCATCACTTGGGGGCTGACAGTCACACGCGGACCGCACAAGGCGCGGCAGAACCTCGGCATCTACCGCCAGCAGGTGATCGCGGCGAACAAGGTCATCATGCGCTGGCTGCCGCATCGCGGCGGCGCGCTGGATTTCCGCGACCACTGCCTGAAGCATCCCGGCGAACCGTTCCCCGTGGCAGTGGCGCTGGGCGCCGATCCGGCGACGATTCTCGGGGCGGTGACGCCGGTGCCGGATTCGCTGTCCGAATACCAGTTCGCCGGACTGCTGCGCGGCGCCAAGACGGAGGTCGTCAAATGCCTCGGCAACGACCTGCAGGTGCCGGCCGCCGCCGAGATCGTGCTGGAGGGCGTGATCCATCCGCAGGAAACCGCGCTCGAGGGTCCTTTCGGTGACCACACCGGCTACTACAACGAGCAGGCCGAGTTTCCGGTATTCACGATCGAACGCATGACGATGCGCCGCGACCCGATCTACCACAGCACCTACACCGGCAAGCCGCCCGACGAGCCGGCCATGCTCGGCGTGGCGCTGAACGAGGTGTTCGTGCCGCTGTTGCAGAAGCAGTTCCCCGAGATCGTCGATTTCTACCTGCCGCCCGAGGGCTGCTCCTATCGCATGGCGGTGGTGAGCATGAAGAAGCAGTACCCCGGCCACGCCAAGCGCGTGATGTTCGGCATCTGGAGCTACCTGCGCCAGTTCATGTATACCAAGTTCATCATCGTTACCGACGACGACGTGAACGTGCGCGACTGGAAGGAAGTGGTGTGGGCGCTGACCACCCGCGTAGATGCCGCGCGCGACACGCTGATCGCGCAGAACACGCCGATCGACTATCTCGACTTCGCCTCGCCGGTGGCTGGCCTGGGCAGCAAGATGGGCATCGACGCGACGAACAAGTGGCCGGGCGAGACCGCCCGCGAATGGGGCCGCGTCATCGCCATGGACGAATCGGTGAAGCGGCGCGTGGACGAATTGTTGAAAGGATTGGGGTTATAGGCATGGCCGATATCGACGGCAGGACCGGGCAGGCAGTACCAACGCAGGGGCTGGTGACGTACACCCACATCATCTACGGCCTGCACGCCTTCAGCGCGGTGACGGGTCTGCTCGGCACGACCTTCATCGTCACCGCCTTCCTCAGCGGCTGGCCGTCGATCATCGCGGTGGTGATGAACTACATCAAGCGTGGCGAAACGCAGGGCACGTTTCTCGAATCGCACTTCCGCTGGCAGATCCGCACCTTCTGGTTCGCCCTGCTGTGGGTGGCGGTCGCCGTGCTGGCGGGACTGACTATTGTTCGGGCTGCCGCTCGCCTGGGGCATCGTGATCGCCGCCGGCCTGTGGGTGCTCTACCGCATCGTGCGTGGCTGGCTGCGCCTCGTTTCCGAAAAGGGCATGCCGCTACCTGCCTGAGGCCGGCGGCTTGCCCTGGTCGTCGGGCAGGGCGCAGGCGCCCTTCGCGCAGTCCTTGCGGAACATCGAAAAGTGGCGAAACCAGATCCACGCCAGCAGCGGCAGCGCGCCGATGAGCAGGTAGTCGAGCAGGCCGAGCGTCGCCTCGCCGTGCCACCAGGCCACGGCGGCGCGCACCGCCTCGATGAGCAGCACCATGTAGGCGAAGGCGGCCGCAAGCAGCAGCATTCGGCGCATCAGCAGGTTCTTTCGTAGACGCAGGCGAGCAGCGCATCCTGCGCGGCCTTGCCGGCACCGGCGTTGGGATGGTTGATCAGGAAGACCACGATGCTGCGCCGGCCCCGCTTGTCCAGCACATAGCCGGCGAGAGCACGCACGCCTTCCAGATAACCCGTCTTGACATGCGCGTGGCCGGCGACGCCGTTTCCATTGAGGCGCTTCCTCATGGTGCCGTCGATTCCGGCCAGCGGCAGCGAGGCGATGAACTCCGGCATGACCGGGCTGGCGTATGCCGCATGCAGCAGGCGGCCGAGGTTCTCCGCGCTGATGCGATCCAGGCGCGAGAGCCCCGCGCCGTTCTCGATGACGAGTTCAGGCATGCGCAGTTCCTTCTGCGCCAGCCAGGCGCGGATGGCCGCCTCGGCGTCTTCGCTGCGCGCCGGCCGCTTCGCCGCCTCGGCGCCGAGGGTGAGATAGAGCTGGCGCGCCATGACATTGTTGCTGAACTTGTTGATGTCTCGCACCACCTCGGCTAGGGCGGGCGAGTCGCTGCGTGCCAGCAGGCGGGCCTGGGCGGGCACGACGCCATCGCGCAGGTCGCCGGAGAGCTTGCCGCCGAGTTCTCCCCATAACTGGCGGAAAACCCCCGCGACGAATTGTGGATGGCTCATCACGGAAACGCTGCGGGATTTTTCGCCGCAGGCGGCCGGATAGCTGCCGGTCAGGATTAGCCGCGCCACCGCGCCGGTATCCGCCAGGTCCATGCGGATGCCCTCGTACCAGGCGGTGCCGCAGGTGCCGTCGGCGAGCTTCACGAGGTTGACCAGATCAAGCTGCGGCGGCGTTGGCTCGGCGCTGACGGCCAGAGTTCTCCTCGCAACATCGGGCAGGAAGGAGAGGCGGACCGCCTTGTAGTTCACCAGCAGCGCGTCCGGCCCGACGTTGTAGGGTCGCAGGGCTTCGCCGTCGAAGCGCGCCGGGTCGTGGGCGATCGCCTCGAAGTGGCTGCGATCGAGCAGCAGGTCGCCGCGGATTTCGCGCAGGCCCTTGTCGCGCAGCTGGCGCAGGAGCAGCCAGAACTGCTCGAAGCCGAGCCTGGGGTCGCCATAGCCCTTGAAGGCGAGGTCGCCCTCCAGTACGCCGTCGTTGATCGGTCCGAGCGCATAGGCCTCGGTCTTCCAGGCATAGGCGGGGCCGAGCAGTTCCAGCGCGGCATAGGTCGTCACCAGCTTCATGACCGAAGCCGGGTTCATCGGCTTGTCGGCATTGAAGCTCACGCGTGGCGCGCGCGCATCGGTTTCCCGCACCACCACAGCGACCGCCGAATCCGGCACGCTGGCCTTCTTGAGCGCTTGCGCCACCGGCGCCGGCAGGCGCTCCTGAGCCTGGGACGCTGCAGGCAGCAGCAGTATCGCCAGCAGGGTGGCGAGCCGCAAAAAGGGAGCGGGAACCGACTTCATGCCGCCATTGTAGCGACTCAAGTCTGGTGTCCGGCTCGAACCCTGGGACAACGATAAATCCAATTGCTACTTGAAATAAGCCCGGGACACCCCTATTATTAGCACTCGTTAGCAATGAGTGCTAATGGCTGTCCCACGTTATTTTGCTATGTGAGCGTTCGCTCACTTTCATGAAATCAATCTGTAGAGAGGAGATAACTCCATGAAAATACGTCCTTTGCATGACCGCGTGATCGTCAAGCGCCTGGAAGAGGAGCGCAAGACGGCCTCCGGCATCGTTATTCCCGACAACGCCGCAGAAAAGCCCGATCAGGGCGAAATCATTGCGGTCGGCCCCGGCAAACGTGACGACAACGGCAAGCACATCGCGCTCGACGTCAAGGCCGGCGACAAGGTGCTGTTCGGCAAGTATGCCGGCCAGACCGTCAAGGTCGAAGGCGAGGAACTGCTCGTCATGCGCGAAGAAGACATCATGGGCGTAGTCGAAGCCAAGTAACGGAACCATAGAGGAGAAACGCAATGCCTGCTAAAGAAGTCAAATTTGGTGATTCCGCCCGCCACCGCATGGTGGAAGGCGTCAATATCCTGGCCGACGCGGTCAAGGTCACGCTCGGCCCGAAGGGCCGCAATGTCGTGCTGGAGCGTTCCTTCGGCGCCCCGACGGTAACCAAGGACGGTGTCTCCGTCGCCAAGGAAATCGAGCTCAAGGACAAGTTCCAGAACATGGGCGCGCAGATGGTGAAGGAAGTCGCCTCGAAGACTTCCGACATCGCCGGCGACGGCACCACCACCGCCACCGTGCTGGCCCAGTCGATCGTGCGCGAAGGCATGAAGTACGTCGCTGCCGGCATGAACCCGATGGACCTGAAGCGCGGCATCGACAAGGCGGTCACCGCCACCGTCGAAGAACTCAAGAAGCTGTCCAAGCCCTGCTCGACCAGCAAGGAAATCGCCCAGGTCGGCGCCATTTCCGCCAACGCCGACGACGACATCGGCAAGATCATTGCCGACGCCATGGACAAGGTCGGCAAGGAAGGCGTCATCACCGTCGAGGACGGCAAGTCGCTCAACAACGAGCTGGAAGTGGTCGAGGGCATGCAGTTCGACCGCGGCTACCTCAGCCCCTACTTCATCAACAATCCGGAAAAGCAGATCACGATTCTGGACAACCCGTTCGTCCTGCTCTTCGACAAGAAGATCTCCAACATCCGCGATCTGCTGCCCGTGCTGGAGCAGGTGGCCAAGGCCGGCCGTCCGCTGCTGATCGTCGCCGAGGACGTCGAGGGCGAGGCGCTCGCCACCCTGGTGGTGAACAACATTCGCGGCATCCTCAAGACCTGCGCCGTCAAGGCGCCCGGTTTCGGCGATCGTCGCAAGGCCATGCTGGAGGACATCGCCGTCCTCACCGGCGGCCAGGTCATCGCCGAGGAAGTCGGCCTGTCGCTGGAGAAGGCCACGCTGAACGAGCTCGGCCAGGCCAAGCGCATCGAGATCGGCAAGGAGAACACCACGATCATCGACGGCAACGGCGACACCAAGGCCATCGAAGCGCGCGTCAAGCAGATCCGCGCGCAGATCGAGGAAGCCACCAGCGACTACGACAAGGAGAAGCTGCAGGAGCGCGTGGCCAAACTGGCCGGCGGCGTGGCGCTGATCAAGGTCGGCGCCGCCACCGAAGTCGAGATGAAGGAGAAGAAGGCTCGCGTCGAGGACGCCCTGCACGCCACGCGCGCCGCGGTGGAAGAGGGCATCGTCGCCGGCGGTGGCGTCGCGCTACTGCGTGCCCGCGCCGCCGTCAAGGTGAAGGGCGACAACCACGACCAGGATGCCGGCATCAAGATCGTGCTGCGCGCCCTGGAGCAGCCGATCCGCGAGATCGTCTTCAACACCGGCGACGAGCCGAGCGTGGTGGTGAACAAGGTTGCTGAAGGCAAGGGCAATTTCGGCTACAACGCCGCCACCGGCGAGTACGGCGACATGGTGGCCATGGGCGTGCTCGACCCGACCAAGGTCACGCGCACCGCGCTGCAGAATGCCGCTTCAATTGCCGGCCTGATGCTGACCACAGATTGCATGGTCGCCGAACTGGTGGAAGACAAGCCGGCCGGCGGCGGCATGGGCGGCATGGGTGGCATGGGCGGCATGGGCGGCATGGGCATGGACATGTAATCGGCTTTGCCGATTGCATGTCCGGGCAGGAACGGGGGAAACCGAGGTTTCCCCCGTTACCCCCTTCCGAACAAAGCAGACCCCGCTTCGGCGGGGTTTGTTTTTTGGGTGGTTGAAGTTGGGGGTGAGTGATATAGTTTTATCACTAAAGTAGAACCCGGGGGAGGGTGTAAATGGACTTGAATGCCGTTTACAAGAAGACCCAGAAGGGGCAGGAGGAGATGGCGCAGCGGACGGTGCTCGGCATGCGCGAGCGCACGCTGCTGGTCATGGTCGATGGCAAGACCACGGCGGCCAATCTTCTTGCCAGGGCACAGCACATGCCGGACCCGCAAGGCCTCCTGACCAAGCTGGTCGAAGGCGGGTTCATCTCGGCGGAAGCCTCTGCAGCACCGACAGCACCGGCAGCAGCGCCTGCCGCGGCCTCGCCGCAGGTCCCGGCGGCCCTCACGCCACAGGATTTGCGCATCATGCAGGAGACGATGCGCTACGCCGAGCGTTTCCTGGATGCCGTTCTAGGGCAGGATGCAGACATGCTGGCTGTCGCCATCGACAAATGCAAGACCATTGACCAGTTGCGCACCCAACTGGGTAAAACGCGCGATGTGATCGAGGGCATGGGCAAGAAGAAAAAGGCCGAGGAGTTCTGGAACACGGCACAGGCCTTGCTCGAAGGGCAACCGATTCCCGCCACGCCTGTCTTGGGGCCGCAGTCCGCTCCTGCGCCAGCGGCTGCCCCGGCCGCCCCGCCGCCCGCCGCTCCCCAGCAGCCTGCTGTGCAGCCGTCGCCATCGCCGCAGCCTTCCATGCAGGAAGCCGCCCGATTCGCACGGCGTTATCTCCTCGATTCGCTGGGGCCGGACGGCGATTCACTGGTGGAAGCCATCGAGAAGTGCAAGACGCTGCCGGAATTGCGGGCAAGGCTGGAAAAGACGCGGGAGACGCTGGAATCCATCGGCAGCAAGCGCAAGGCCGGGGAATTCTGGGAAGGCGTGCAGCTTCGGCTGCCGGCGGGCTGAGCGATCTCCCGAAGGTACCGGTTACCGGGCGGACGACGGTTTGAAAAAAACGGCAGGGGGCGGAGCGATGCAGCTTTGTCCGCCCCCGGGGCTGCCCGACGATGCCGGCCAGCCCCCTAAGACCGAGTAAATGGAGAACAGCGATTCAAGGCTAAACTGAGACGCTTACAGTTGCCTTACAATCCTCGACACTTTCCCCATGCATATCCTGCTCGCCGAAGACGATCGCATCATTGCAGACGGACTGGTGCGCACCCTGCGCAAGTCCGGCTATGCAGTGGACCATGTCACCAATGGCAGCGATGCCGATGCGGCGTTGCTCGCGCAGCAATTCGACCTGCTGATCCTCGATCTCGGCCTGCCGAAAATGCACGGCATCGAGGTGCTCAAGCGCCTGCGCGGGCGCAAGGCCCCCCTGCCCGTGCTGATTCTGACGGCGCAGGATGGACTGGAGGACCGCGTCCGCGGCCTCGACGCGGGCGCCGACGACTACCTCACCAAGCCTTTCGCCCTGCCGGAGCTGGAAGCGCGCGTACGTGCGCTGACGCGCCGCGGCACGGGCAATCCGACGAAAATCGAGTTCGGACTGCTGACCTACGACCAGACCGAGCGCAGCGCTCGCATCGACGGCAATGCGATCGACCTCTCCGCCCGCGAACTGGCCCTCATGGAAATCCTGCTCCTGCGTGCCGGCCGTCTGGTCAGCAAGGAACAACTGGTCGACCATCTGTGCGGCTGGGGCGAGGAGGTCAGCACCAACGCCATCGAGGTTTATGTGCACCGCCTGCGCAAGAAGCTGGAAGCTGGCGGCGTGCGCATCAGCACGGTGCGCGGCCTGGGGTACTGCCTGGATCGGCCGGATGGCGCTTAGCGACCGGCTGCGCAGGAAACGGCCCGAGGAGGCCGAGCGCCAGTCGGTATTCGGCGAGATCCTCGACTGGATGCTGATGCCGCTGCTGCTGATCTGGCCGCTCAGCGTCATCCTCATCCAGAACGTCGCCAGCAGCATCTCGGACGATCCTTACGATCAGCATCTGGCCGAAAATGTGAAGACGCTGGCCCGCTTCGTTGCGGAGGAGGACGGCGGCGTCAAGATCAAGGTCGATCGCACTACCCCGGTGCGCAGCCTCTTGCGCAGGGACGACGACGATTCGATCTATTTTCAGGTACTGGGCTTCAACAATGAACTGGTGGCCGGCGACCTCGATTTGCACTGGGTAGAACCGCCCTACAGGATTGTTCCGGAGAAGGTCTACTTCCGTGACGATGACTTGAAGGGCCAGGCCATTCGCGTCGCCTATCTGTACCTTGTGCCGGTGCCGGTTCCGGAGCGGGCGCCCATCCTGGTGCAGGTTGCCGAGACGCGCAACAAGCGCAACGCGCTGGCGAGCCGCATCCTGTCAGGCGTCACGCTGCCGCACTTCGCCGTGATCCCGCTGGCGGTGCTGCTGGTATGGATCGGTCTCGGCCGCGGCATCGAACCGCTCAACCGGCTCGGCCGCATGATCCGACGCCGCATGCCGACCGATCTATCGCCGATTCCGACGGCCGGCGTGCCCGAAGAGGTCAAGCCCGTGATCTATGCCTTCAACGACATGATGGCGCGGCTCGAGCAGAATTTGCAGGCGCAGCAGCGCTTCATCGGCGACGCGGCGCACCAGATGCGCACCCCCTTGACCGGACTGAAGATGCAGACCGAACTGGCGCTCAGTGAAACCGATCCGCAGCTGGTGCGTGCCTCGCTGCGGCAGATCGCCGAAAGCGCCGACCGCGCCGCCCACCTCATCAATCAGCTGCTGGTCCTCGCCCGGGCCGAGTCCAGCCATGAGAAGACGCACTCCATCGAAAAGGTGGACCTGGAAGCACTGGTGCGGCAGACCACGCTGGAATGGGTGCCTGCTGCCATGGCGAAGCGGATCGACCTCGGTTTCGAGGGCACCGGCTGGCCGTTGCAGATCAGCGGAAATCCGCTGCTTCTGCGAGAGTTGAGTGCTAACCTGATCGACAACGCCGTGAAATACACGCCGCATGGCGGCCGAGTGACGGTGCGCACCCGCGTCGGCGAGTTTGCCGTCCTCGAAGTCGAGGACGACGGGCCGGGTATTGCCGACAACGAACGCGAGCTCGTTTTCGAGCGCTTTTATCGCGTGCTAGGCAACGAAGCACCGGGCAGCGGCCTGGGTCTCGCCATCGTGCGCGAGATTGCCGAGCTGCATCTGGGCAGCGTGCAGTTGAAGCCGAGCCCGTCGGGCCGCGGTACGCTGGCGCAAGTGGTGTTTCCGCGCCGCCGCTTCACGGTTTCCGCACTGCTGGCGCAGTCGCCGGAGAAATTCCAGCCGACGCTGTAGGGCGTCCTCAACAGCCCGTCAGTCCGTTCAGGACGCACAGCTCGCGTTTGACCCAGGCCAGCAGGATCCACAACCAGAACATCAGGAAGAAAGCGACGAAGGGCAGGTGCTTGTCGAGGATGATCTTCGGCGTGATCCGTCGCACGAAGGAGATCACCGGTTGGGTAATGACGATGAACAGGCGATAGACGAAATTGTTGTGCCGCCGGCTGCCCGCCAGCAGGGCGAGCAGGCCCTGTCCGAGCAGGGCGAGCAGGGCCACTTCGACGAGGGCGCGCAGGACGGAGACGATGAACAGATCGATGTGAGTCATGGTATTGTTTCAGCCTTCCACTCTGAGGTGTTGCAATGAATTTCGAACACTGGCGACATTATGCCCGCGGCTGGCTGCTGCATGTCTTCGGCCGCGAGGACCAGGCGTTCAACGAATATGCCCAGGCCTACCGGATCAAGCCGGATGACGTCCAGGCCGCACGGCATCTTGCCTTCATCGCCGCGCGCAAGAAGCGCTTCGATATTGCCGACAAGTGGTTCATCGAAACCCTGCGCCTCGCCCCCGAGGATGCCGACATGCATTTCAACCACGGCTTTGTCCTCGAGCAGGATGGCCGCTCCCGTGAAGCCGTCTCCGCCTTTGCCGAGGCCGTGCGCTTGAAGCCGTCGCTCGACCGCGCCTGGTACGGCCTCGGCCTGGCCCATGCCCGCCTCGGCGAGCATGTCGAGGCGGCAACCGCCTTCGCCAAGGCTGCCGAACTGCAACCCATGAACGGCGAGGCCTTCTACCAGTGGGGCATGGCCTGCCACCACGCCCATCAGCCCGAGCAGGTGGAGCAGATTGCCAAGCGCCTCGCCGACTTCGAACCCAAGCGCGCGCTCAAGCTGGTCAAGGATGCCGAGCGCAGCGACCTCAGGCACCTTGTCTCCGAAGACGTTCGGCGTTTTTTTGAGAGCCCTCGGTAGTTCCCTGGCGACTCCTGCAGCGCCAAAGGCCCTCAAAAAAAGAGCCCGCCTTGCGGCGGGCTCGTAAGGGGTTTCCCCCTCCTCCTCGTAGTTCTTAGCGACCGGAAGTGTCGATGTCGCCCGCCAGGTTCGGGTAGCGGACGTGGTCGACCAGTTCCTGCACCTCCTTCGACGGCGCCGCAGTCAGCAGACTGCCGACGATCAGGCCGATGAAACCGGCCGGAATGCCGAAGAGACCCGAGGAAATCGGGGCGATGTCCCACCACAGCGGGGCATTGACGCCGAAGAACGGATAGGTCAGGTACATGTAGTAGCCGCAGACGAACAGACCGGCCGCCATGCCGATGATGGCGCCCCACTTGTTGGCGCGCTTCCAGAACACGCCGAGGACCAGGGCCGGGAAGAAGCCCGAAGCCGCCAGCGAGAACGCCGCACCGACCAGGAACAGGATGTTGCCCGGCTTCAGGCTGGTGACGTAGGCGGCAAGCAGCGCCACCACGAGCAGCAGTCCCTTGGACACCGCGATACGGCGAACCGTCGGGGCGTTCGGGTCGATCATCTTGTAGTACAGGTCGTGCGACAGCGCGTTGGCGATGGTCAGCAGCAGGCCGTCGGCCGTGGAGAGCGCCGCAGCCAGACCGCCGGCCGCCACCAGGCCCGAGATCACGTAGGGCAGGCCGGCGATCTCCGGCGTGGCCAGCACGATCAGGTCGCCGCCGATGGTGAGCTCGGCCAATTGCACGATGCCGTCCTTGTTGATGTCGGTAACGGCCATCAATGTCGGGTCCACCGCCGCCCAGTTGGCCACCCAGGCGGGCAATGCCGCGAAGGACGTGCCGATGACGTTGTGATACACCTCGTATTTCACGAGAATCGCCAACGCCGGCGCCGTGAAGTAGAGCAGGAAGATGAAGAACAGCGACCAGCCCACCGAGATGCGCGCCTCCTTGACCGAGGGGGTCGTGTAGTAGCGCATCAGGATGTGCGGCAGGGCTGCCGTGCCCACCATCAGGCAGAGGATCAACGCGAGGAAATTCTTCCGCGCCTTGTTCTGCGCAGCCTCGTCCTTGCCCGGGAAGGGCTGGGCATGGGCCTTGACTGCAGCGGCCTTGCCTCCGGCGCCGGCCTTGGCCTTGGTCCAGGCTTCCTTGGCAGCCACGGGGTCGGCCGGGAAGCCCTTGACGGCCTTCTCTGCGGCCTCGATGGCCTTGACGTCAGGCGCGGCGGCAGCTTTCAGATCGGCAACCTTGGCTTCCAGCTTCTGCTTCTCTGCGGCGAGGAAACCGGCACCGCCCTCCGCCAGGCCCTTCAGCTGGGCGTCGGCGGCAGCGGCACGGTCGCGGAAGATAGCGCGCACGGACTCCTCCGCTGCGCCCTTCGGCGTGGCCTTGTCGTTGAACTCCTTCTCCAGCGCCGTCACTTTCGGCAGAGCCGAGGTGTAGGCGGAGATCTGCGGAATCGGCATGCCGGTGTGCTTTACCGACAGCCACACCACCGGGATCATGTAGGCCACGATCAGGATGATGTACTGCGCCACCTGCGTCCAGGTCACCGCCTTCATGCCGCCGAGGAAGGAGCACACCAGGATGCCGGCAAGACCGACGAACACGCCGACGGCGAATTCCAGGCCGGTGAAGCGGGCAGTGATGATGCCGACGCCGTAGATCTGCGCGATCACATAGGTAAAGGAGCAGGTGATGGCGACGATGATGCCGACGAAGCGCGGGATGTTGCCGCCGTAGCGGGCACCGAGGAAGTCAGGAATCGTAAACTGGCCGAACTTGCGCAGGTAGGGCGCGAGGAACAGCGCCACCAGGCAGTAGCCGCCGGTCCAGCCCATGACGAAAGCGAGGCCGTCGAAGCCGGAATGGTACAGCGTGCCGGCCATGCCGATGAAGCTGGCGGCCGACATCCAGTCGGCGCCTGTCGCCATGCCGTTGAAGATGGCCGGTACGCGTCGTCCTGCCACGTAATATTCCGCCACTTCCGCCGTCTTCGACATGAAGCCGATGCCGGCATATAGGGCGATGGTGGCGAAGAGGAAGACGTAGCCGAGAATCTTGTTCGGCACACCGAGCTGTTCGAGGATGCCGACCAGGATGACGAAGGTGACGAAGCCGCCCGTGTAGAAGGTGTAGTACTTCTTCAGGTTGGCGTAGAACTG
Organism: Betaproteobacteria bacterium; assembly: GCA_016703785.1. Lineage (GTDB taxonomy): Bacteria > Pseudomonadota > Gammaproteobacteria > Burkholderiales > Rhodocyclaceae > Desulfobacillus. Next base: position 293,046 of record JADJBM010000004.1, on the reverse strand, counting down.
GGATTGGGATGTGGCCATGGTTAATCCTCCTCCGCTTCCTGGACGCCGTACTCATTGTCCAGTTTGTTCTGATGGCGGGCGTAGAATACGATGATGATCACGTAGATGGCCAGCGAGCCCTGGGCCGCCATGTAGAAGCCGAGCGGTCCGATGAAGGTGATCTCGTTCAGTTCGCGTGCGAACCAGCCCACGACGAAGGTGGCGACGAACCAGATCGCGAGCAGGATGCCCGTGACGTTCAGGGTCCGGCGCCAGTACTCCTGGTGCTTTTCGGTAAGTTGCATGGAAGCGACTCCTCCTTTTTTTGACAATCGCCTCGACATCGAGGCCTGCTCGCGCAGGCTTTTCTTTGCCTCAGCCGTTTCGGCGCAGCCAAGGAATCTGGAATCCAATTCCCCGTGCACACGCCGCTCTCCTCACCCGTCGGACGAACAGACTTCTCCGGGTAGCCTGCATTATCGTCTTTGAAAACTGACAGGTTGCTTACAGTGGGGCAGTCAGTTAACTGCCGAAAAGGCGGCGAGGGGGATTTCTGTCGCGCCGCAGCATTGCGTAATCAAATGTTTTCCAAGCCTGCGTGAGCGGGCGCAGGTTCTTTCAAGCTATGGATTGCTTCGTCGCAGCAATTAACCCGAAAGTTATATGAATTCATGCAGACGGACAGTCCGTGGAGATCGGACGGGCCGGTACTGATGGGTCTCCCAGCCATTTTGCGATCAAGGCTGAAACCAGTATAATCGCGCCTCTTTCGCTGACGGCCGCAACAAAAAAGCAACAGAAATATCTGCGTTCGTAGTGGTCGTCAGTGGAGAGAAGACGTTGGCCAGGTAGCTCAGTTGGTAGGCCCCGCTGGTAAGCGCAGGGCAAAATCCCGCCACAAGTTCAGCCGGTAGCTCAGTTGGTAGAGCAGCGGACTGAAAATCCGCGTGTCGGCGGTTCGATTCCGCCCCTGGCCACCAAGGATTTGCCCCGCTCATCGCGGGGCAAAATCTTTTCAGGGGCGATTCCGCCCCTGGCCACCAGTATTCAAGCGGCTCTCCAGCAGGAGGGCCGTTTCTTTTTCAATGCTCGTTGATCTGCGTCAGGCATCGGCCCTGAAGGCCTAATGCTATAATTTCCTTGGAAAAATCGGACGCATCCGCCGCCAATGCAGCTATTCGCCCTCGGCCTTAACCATCACACCGCGCCGCTTGCCGTCCGCGAAAAGGTGGCGTTCGACCCGGTGCGCCTGCCACAGGCACTGGTCGAATTGACGCATGGCCACGAGGTGCGGGAGGCGGCGATCCTGTCGACCTGCAATCGCACCGAGTTGTATTGCGCCGCCGAAGCCCCGGAGGCGGCCGCGCAGTGGCTGGCCGAATACCATCAGCTTCTGCCGCAGAAGATTTCACCTTATCTCTACACTTTGCCCAGCCGCGATGCCGTGCGACACATGTTCCGCGTCGCCAGCGGCCTCGATTCGATGGTGCTGGGCGAGCCGCAGATCCTCGGCCAGATGAAGCACGCGGCGCGTGTGGCGGAGAATGCCGGCACGCTCGGCACGCTACTGCACAAGCTGTTCCAGAAGACCTTCGCCGTGGCGAAGGAGGTGCGCTCCACCACGGCCATCGGCGCCAACATCGTTTCCATGGCGGCGGCGACGGTGCACCTGGCGGAACGCATTTTCGAGGATGTCGCGGAGCAGAATGTCTTGTTCATCGGTGCCGGCGAGATGGTCGAACTGTGTGCCGCGCATTTCGCCGCGCGTAAGCCGAAGCGGATCACCGTCGCCAATCGCACGCTGGAACGCGGCGAGGCGCTGGCCGTGCGCTTCTCGGGTGATGCCATCCAGCTCGACGAGATCGGCGACAGGCTTCCCGAATACGATGTGATCGTTTCCTGCACGGCCAGCCCCCTGCCGATCATCGGCCTGGGCATGGCCGAGCGCGCCGTCAAGGCGCGGCGCCACCGGCCCGTCGTGATGGTGGACTTGGCCGTGCCGCGCGACATCGAACCGGAAATCGCCCAGCTCGACGACGTATTCCTGTATACGCTGGACGACCTTGGCACCATCGTCGAGTCGGGGCTGGAGTCGCGCGAGAAGGCGGTGGTCGAGGCCGAGGCGATCATCAGCTCGCGCGTGGATGGTTTCCTGCATTGGCTGGAGTCGCGCGAGACGGTGCCGACCATCCGCGCGCTGCGCGATGCCGCAGAGCGTACGCGTCGCCACGAGGTCGAGCATGCGCTGAGGCTGTTGGGCAAGGGGGAGGATCCGCAGCGCGTGCTGGAAGCGCTGTCGCACGGCATCACCAACAAGCTGATGCACGGCCCGACCGCCGCGCTGAACCAGACCGACGGACCGAGCCGAGGCGAGCTGGCCGAGCTCATCGCCCGCATCTACCACCTGCATCCCGAAGAGTAGCCGAGAGGACGGCGTCCCGTGCTGCGCGCGGGGTCGGGCCGTTCGCTATCCCCATGAAAACCACCATCCACGACAAGCTCGACCACCTGACCCGCCGCATCGGCGAACTCGACCTGCTGCTGGCCAGCGAGACGGCGACGCAGGACATGGACGCCTATCGCAAGCTGACGCGCGAGCACGCCGAGATCGCGCCGGTGGTGGCGTTCTTTGCCGAATACCGCAAGGCGGAGGCGGGCGTGCAGTCGGCGCAGGCCATGTTGGCGGACCCCGAGATGAAGGATCTGGCCGAGGAGGAGGTTCGCGCCTGCCGCGAGGAGATGGCGCGTCTGGAGGAGGAGCTGCAGCGCGCCCTGCTGCCGACCGACCCAAACGACGATCGCAACACCTTCCTGGAAATCCGTGCCGGCACCGGCGGCGACGAGTCGGCGCTGTTCGCCGGCGATCTCTTCCGCATGTATGCGCGCTATGCCGAGCGCCAGCGCTGGAAGGTCGAGGTCATTTCGCAGAATCCGTCCGACCTGGGCGGCTACAAGGAGGTGATCCTGCGCATCGTTGGCCAAGGCGTGTATTCGAAGCTGAAGTTCGAATCCGGCGGCCACCGCGTGCAGCGCGTGCCGGCCACCGAAACGCAGGGCCGCATCCACACCTCGGCGTGCACCGTGGCGGTGCTGGCGGAAGCGGATGAAATCGCGGACGTGGTCATCAACCCGGCCGAACTGCGCATCGACACCTACCGCGCTAGCGGGGCGGGTGGCCAGCACGTGAACAAGACCGACTCGGCCGTGCGCGTGACGCACCTGCCCACGGGCATCGTCGTCGAGTGCCAGGACGACCGCTCGCAGCACAAGAACAAGGCGCAGGCGCTGTCGGTGCTGGCGGCGCGCATCAAGGACAAGCAGACGCGCGAGCAGCAGGCGCAGATCGCCTCGACGCGCAAGTCGCTGGTCGGCAGCGGCGACCGCTCCGAGCGCATCCGCACCTACAACTTCCCGCAGGGCCGCATCACCGACCACCGCATCAACCTGACGCTGTACAAGATCGACGCCATCATGGACGGCGATCTCGGCGAGCTGATCGGCGCACTGTCTGCCGAGCATCAGGCCGAGCAACTTGCCCAGCTTTCCGAGGAAAGTGCGTGATCTGCAGTGCGGCGCTGGAGGAGGCCCGCGGCCGCATACCGTTGCGTGAGGCGCGACTGCTGTTGTGCCATGCCCTCGGCGTGACGCATGCGGCACTGGAAGCGCATCCGGAACGGAAAGTCAGCCCCCAGGACACGGCGCAGTTTCAGGATCTGGTCGCACGCCGTGCCAGAGGCGAGCCGATGGCCTACCTCACCGGCCATCGCGAGTTCTACGGGCTGGATTTTCGCGTGACGCCCGCCGTGCTGATTCCGCGCGAGGAGACCGAGCTGCTGGTCGACGTCGCCCTTGATGCGCCGGCGCGCCGCATCCTCGACCTGGGCACCGGCAGCGGCTGCCTGGCGATCGCCGTGGCGAAGCAGCGGCCGCAGGCCGAGATGACGGCGGTCGATGCCTCGGAGGCGGCGCTGGAGGTGGCGCGGGAGAACGCCCTGCGTCATGGCGTGTCGGTGCGCTTCCTGCAGGGCGACTGGTTTGCCCCGGTTGCCGGTGAGCGCTTTGATCTGATCCTGGCGAATCCGCCCTACGTGGCGGAGGGCGACCCGCATTTGTCGCAGGGCGACGTGCGCTTCGAGCCGCGCAGTGCGCTGGCAGCCGGGGCAGACGGCCTGGACGATATCCGGCGCATTGTCGCCGGCTGCAGACGCCCATCTCGCGTGCCGGAGGCGGACAGCTCTATTTCGAACACGGCTACGATCAGGCGCAGGCGGTCGAAGCCCTGCTCGCCGAGTGCGGGCTTTGTCGGCATCGGGCAACGTCGGGATCTGGCGGGCATTTTGCGCGTTACGGGCGGGAGTCAGACCTTGACGAATCACATCGGCAAACGCTAAACTTGACAAAATTAGTAGGGTTATTTTTTGAAGGGAACAATGATGGACGACGTACAGAACCTCCTCAAGGAACAGGTTTCAACCCACCCGGTGGTGCTCTACATGAAGGGCACGCCGACGTTTCCGCAATGCGGCTTTTCCGCCAAGGCGGCGCAGATCCTCAAGCAGTGCGGCGTGAAGAACTACTTTTCGGTGAACGTGCTGGAGCATCCTGGCATCCGCGCCGGCATCAAGGATTTCTCCAGCTGGCCGACCATTCCTCAGCTCTACATCAACGGCGAATTCATCGGTGGCTCCGATATCGTGAGCGAGATGTACCAGGCGGGCGAGTTGCAGAAGAAGCTGGAAGGCATCACCGCCTAGCGGCTTTCCTGCCGCCGCCACCACCGTATTGCAGCGGCTGACTTTTGCCGGCAGGGGCGCGGCTAGCCCCGCAATTCCGCCAGCAGCCTGTCGACCATCCTCTCCGCCTGGCGCAGGTAGCCGGCGCCGAACAGGTTGAGGTGGTTGAGGACGTGATAGAGGTTGTAGAGCGTCTTGCGCGACTCGTAGCCCTCGGCGAGCGGCCAGGCCTCGCGGTAGGCGGCATAGAACGCTTCCGGGAACCCGCCGAACAATTCCGTCATGGCCAGGTCCGCCTCGCGATCGCCGTGGTAGACGGCCGGGTCGAAGATGGCCGGCATGCCGCTGCACATTGCCGCATTGCCGTGCCATAAGTCGCCGTGCAGCAGGCTCGGCTGCGGGCGGTAGTCGAGGAAAAAGGCCGGCAGCTTTTCCGCCAATAACGCCCCCTTTTCTTGCAATTCCCGCCCGTGCGCAGCGGCGCGCTTCACCTGAGGCAGCAGGCGCGTCGCGGCGAAGAAGCGCGGCCAGCTTTCGCTTTCCATGTTGATCTGCGGCGTGGCACCGATGAAGTTGTCGCGTTTCCAGCCGTAGCACAAGCCGCTCTTGCGGTGCAGCGCGGCCAGTGCGTGGCCGAAGGCAATGGCGTCCCACTGGGATTTCCTTCGGTCACCGGAGCGTTCGCCGACTGGCTGCAGGTCCAGGTGTTCCAGGACGAGATACGCCTGGTCCCCGATCACGCCTGCGCACAGCGGACGCGGCACGCGGAAGGCATCCGCGTCAGCCAGCGCCGCCAAGCCGTCGCTTTCCGCTTCGAACATGGGCAGTGCGTCCGCTTTGTTCAGCTTGACGAACCATTTCGTCCCGTCGCCCTCGAGCACCAGTGCGCGATGGATGCAGCCACCCCCCGCTTCGCGGCCGGAACGGACATTGAACGGCCGTCCCGAGGCCCGACCGATCTCGGCCGATATCAATTCCTGAAAGGACATCAGACCGAGGCGAGACGCGCGTTGGCCAGCGCCAGGCGGTTGGCCAGCACCCCGAGGAAGGCGGCATAGAAATGCATGCGGCAAACCTCCGAGGCCTGCCGCAGTGCGTCGCCGCGGATGGTGATGATCTTGGCGGGCGTCTGGGCGACGACGTCGGCGTTGCGGTTGCTGCTGGTCTGGCTGATGACCGCCATCTCGCCGAAACAGTCGCCGGGGGTGAGGATGCTGAGAATGCGCCCGCGCTTGTTGATCCTGACCTCGCCATCTGCAAGGAAGCAGAAATAATCGCCCGGCTCGCCGTCCTTCATGATGACGGTCTCGGGCGCCACCTGGTCCCAATCGGAGAAACGCACCACCTCCCAGATCTCGACGTCGCTGAAATCGGCGAAGAAGGACAGGCCGCGCAGGGTTTCGTATTTCTCCGTGTCCGCGAAATCCCGCTCGCGCGCCTTCAGCTGCTTGTTGCGGAAGGCCTGCGCCAGGTCGTGTGAGAACTCTTCCCAGCTGGCATAGCGCGCGCCGAGGTCCTTCTGCATGGCGCGGGCGATGATGGCGTCGAGGTTGCCCGGAATTTCTCGGCGGAAATCCGAAGGTGGCGGCGGCGCGTCATGGGTGATCTGGTACACCATGCTGTAGTTGTTGCTCGCCTGGAAGGGCAGGCGACCGGTGAGCAGCTGGTACATCACGACGCCGAGCGAATAGATGTCGGTCTGGTGATTCAGCGGCATCTCGCGCACTTGCTGCGGGGACATGTAGGCGGGGGAGCCGATGCCGGAGACCTGGGTGCGCGTCACCTCGCCGCTGGAGAACAGGGCCGCGCCGAAATCCGAGATCTTGATGTCGCCGCCGAGGTTGTCGGAAGCGGCCAGCAGGATGTTGGCCGGCTTGATATCGCGGTGCGTGATGCCCAGGTGGTAGGCGTAATCCAGCGCCCGCGTGCACTTGAAAATGATCTCCACCAGCCGGTCGAGCGGCAGCAGGTTGTCAGGCGTGCAGAAAGGCTCGAGGGTGCCGCCCGCCACGTACTCCATGACGATGTAGCTCAGCGCATCGTCGACCACGGCATCGTGGATCTGCACGATGTGCGGGTGCACCAGTTTGCCGGCGAGGGAAGCCTCGTTAACCAGCAGGTGGCGGTAGAGCTTGCCGCGCTCCTTGTCGCGCAGCACTTCCTGCGAGATGACCTTGATCGCCACCTCGCGCTGGGCGAACGGATCCCAGGCGAGCCAGACAGTGCTGGTGGCGCCCTGGCCGAGGCGGCTGCGCACCTCGTACTTGCCGATCTTGTCCGGCTGTTCCATGACGCCGTTATACCGAGGTCAGCCGCGTGTTGGCAAGCGACAGGCGTTCGACGAGGATGCGCAGGAAGGCGCGGTCGAAGCTATGGCGGCATGCATCCGAGGCGCGCCTGAGGGCCTCGGTCGGCACGGTGATGACGGTGGCCTCGCTCAGCGTCGACACGTCCGCGCCGCGCGTGCCGGCCTCCTCGCCGAGATAGGCCATCTCGCCGAAGCACTCGCCGGCGGAGAGGATGTTGAGCAGCTTGGCGTTCTTGATGATCTTGACCTCGCCGCCGGCGAGGATGCAAAAATTGTCGCCCGGCTGGCCCTCGCGCATGAGGAGCGTGCCCGGCTTGACGCGCTGCCATTCGGAGAACCCCAGCAGTTCCCACAGCTGGACGTCGTTGAAGTCCCGGAAGAAGGCCAGGCCGCGCAGCGTGTTGAACTTCTCGGTGTCGGCGATCCGCTCCCGCGTTTCCTCGAGGTGCTCGTTGCGGAAGGTTTCGGCGAGGTCGAAGGAAAACGCGTCCCAGGTGGGATAGCGTTCTTCCAGCGACTTCTTCATGGCGCGCATGACGATGGCGTCCACCGCCTGCGGAATGCCTTTCCTCAATGCCGAGGGCGGCGGCGGGTCGACATTGGCGATCTGATAGATGATGCTGATATTGTTGCTGCCCTGGAAAGGCAGCTGGCCGGTGAGCAGCTGGTACATCACCACGCCGAGCGAGAAAATGTCGCTCTGGTGGTTGAGCGGATGGTCCTTCACCTGCTGCGGCGACATGTAGGCCGGCGAGCCGATGCCGGCGACGGCGGTCTGGTCGCTGGAGGCGGAAATGGCGGCGCCGAAATCCGAGATCTTGACGTCGCTGCCACCGCTTCCGGCGCGCAGGATGTTGGCCGGCTTGAGGTCGCGGTGGATGACGCCGAGGCGGTAGGCGAAGTCGAGCGCCCGCGTGCACTTGAAAATCATCTCGACCACGTCGACCAGAGACAGCAGCCGGTCCGGTGTGCAGTAGGGCTCGAGCGTGCCGCCGGCGACGTATTCCATGACGATGTAGCTGGGGTCGCCGTCGGCCACTGCGTCGTAAATCTGCACAATGTGCGGATGCACCAGCTTGCCTGCGAGCGAGGCCTCGGTCACGAAGAGGTTGCGTGCGATCTTGCCGCGCTCGCCCTCCGAAAAGGCGTTGCTGGCCATCACCTTGATGGCGACGTCGCGTTCGGCGAAGGGATCGTGCGCCAGATGGACGACCGAGGTGGCGCCTTCGCCGAGCTTCTTGATGATCTGGTATTTGCCGATCTTGTCCATGTCATGAATGCCGGGCTTCAGCCCGGCATGCCTGCTTGCAGGTTATTTGTCGGGCTGAAGGCGGCTCTAGAGGGTTTTCCGCGCCGCGGAGATCGCCGCGCGCACTTGTTCCGGCGCGGTGCCGCCGACATGGTTGCGCGAGGCGAGCGAGCCTTCCACGGTCAAAGCGGCGAGGGCGTCATCGCCGATCAGTGGGGAGAAGCGGCGCAGCGCGTCAAGGCCGAGCTCGGCCAGGTCGCAGCCCTTCTTCTCGGCGGCGCGCACGGCGAGGGCGACGGCCTCGTGGGCGTCGCGGAAGGGCAGGCCCTTCTTCACCAGGTAGTCGGCCAGGTCGGTGGCGGTGGCGAATCCTTGCCGCAGCGCGGCGCGCATGGCCTCGGGGCGCACGGTGATGCCGCCGACGAGATCGGCAAAGATGGCCAGCGTGTCGCGCACCGTGTCGACGGTATCGAAGAGCGGCTCCTTGTCCTCCTGGTTGTCCTTGTTGTAGGCGAGCGGCTGGCCCTTCATGAGCGTCAGCAGGCCGACCAGGTGGCCATAGACGCGCCCGGTCTTGCCGCGCGCCAGTTCGGGAACGTCGGGATTCTTCTTCTGCGGCATGATCGAGGAGCCGGTACAGAAGCGGTCGGCAAGGTCGATGAAGCCCACGCGCGGGCTCATCCACAGGATCAGTTCCTCGGAAAAGCGCGAGAAATGCGTCATGATCAGCGCTGCGGCGGCGGTAAACTCGATGGCGAAATCGCGGTCGCTGACTGCGTCGAGTGAATTGGCGCAGACGCCGTCAAAACCCAGTTCGCGGGCGACGAACGCGCGGTCGATCGGGTAGGAGGTGCCGGCCAGCGCGGCCGCGCCGAGCGGCAGGCGGTTGACCCGGCGGCGGCAGTCGGCGAGGCGCTCGCGGTCGCGCGACGCCATCTCGAAATAGGCCAGCAGGTGGTGGCCGAAGGTGACCGGCTGCGCCACCTGCAGGTGCGTGAAGCCCGGCATCGGAGTGGCGGCATGCGTTTCGGCCAGGTCGAGCAGTGCCGCCTGGAAGGCGCGCAGCAGGCCGTCGAGGCCGTCGATCTCCTCGCGCAGCCACAGGCGGATGTCGGTGGCGACCTGGTCGTTGCGCGAGCGGCCGGTGTGCAGGCGCTTGCCGGCATCGCCGACGAGGGCGGTGAGGCGCTTCTCGATGTTGAGGTGCACATCCTCGTCGTCGATCGACCAGTTGAATTCCTCGGTCTCGATTTCCAGCTTGATCGCGGCCATGCCGCGTTCGATGGCGGCCAGGTCGTCCTTGCCGATGATGCCCTGCTGCGCCAGCATGCGTGCGTGGGCGAGGGAGCCGCGGATGTCGTGAAAGGCCAGGCGCCTGTCGAAAGCCACCGAGGCCGTATACCGCTTGACGAGTTCCGCCACCGGCTCGTCGAATCTTCCCGACCAGGCCTTGCCGCTGGAATCGTTGCTGTGATCTGTCATAATCGTCTCGGAGACTACCGCGTTTCAAAACAGCGAATGAGTATACGGCAAAACCCCCAGACGACACGCCTGCCGGACTTCGGAAACCTGGGTGTCATGCTGCGCAGCCTGCTGGCGGTGAACCTGCTGGCCCTGTGTGCGGCGCTGGCGCGCAACGTGGAACTGGCGCGCCTGCCGCGGGAACTGGTCGAGCTCGCCGCCGCGATCGAGCCGCCGCTGATCGCCTGCGTGGCACTTCTGTACGCATCAGGCAAGTGGCTGTCCCGCTTGCCGTATGGCGTGGCGCTGGCCAGTGTGGCGACGGCCAGTGCCCTGGTCGCCGCGTTATTCCAGGTACTGCTCAACCCGCCCGGCCAGCCGCTGGCGGCTTCGCCGCGTGCCGCGCTGTGGGGCGCAGGCGCGGCGCTGGCCATCCTGCTGTATTTCGATCTGCGCAATCGCGCCTTCTCGCCGGCTTTGGCCGAAGCGCGCCTGATGGCGCTGACGGCGCGCATCCGGCCGCATTTCCTCTTCAACAGCCTGAATGCCGTGCTGGGCGTCATCCGCTCCGATCCGCGCCGCGCCGAGCAGGCGCTGGAGGAATTGTCGGACCTGTTCCGCGTGTTGATGGGCGAGAACAAGGACCTGGTGACGCTGAAGGAGGAATTCGCACTGTGCCGGCAGTATCTCGAATTGGAGAATCTGCGCCTGGGTGACAGGCTGCATGTGGCATGGGACGTCGAAGCCTGCCCCACGGATGCGCAGGTGCCGCCCCTCATGCTGCAGCCCCTGCTGGAAAATGCCGTCTATCATGGCGTCGAGCCGTCTCCGGAACCGGTGACGGTGACGTTGCGCGCGGCGCTCGAGGGCGAGGAGATCAGCATTGCGCTTTCCAACCCCTACCCTAGCGAGCATGCGCAGCACGCCGGCAACCGCATGGCGCTGGACAACATTCGCGAGCGGCTGATGCTGTTCTACGATCTCGAGGCACGACTGGAAACCGAGGCGGAAGCAGGCGTGTTTCGCGTGACCATTCGTCTGCCCTATCGCCGGGAAGGAGCATGAACCCCCACGCTCACTTTCGTTCGAGGAGTGCCGCCCCCCCCCCCCCCCCCCCCCCCCCCCCCCCCGGGGCGCCGCCTGCCCCGACTTCTTCGCGGCTCGCCCCTCGGGGTGCGGCCCTTCAGGAGGCATGACCATGAGCGAACCGTTGCGCGTGCTGATTGTGGACGACGAGGCGCCGGCGCGCGCGCGCCTGAAGGCCCTGTTGGCGGATATCGCCGCCGAGTTGCCCAACGAATGCGTCGGCGAGGCGGCCAACGGCATCGAGGCGCTCGATCGGCTGGCGGCGTCGCCCGCCGACGTCGCGCTGGTGGACATCCGCATGCCGAAAATGGACGGGATCGAGCTCGCGCGCCACCTCGCCGGCGCCGAGTATCCGCTGGCAGTGGTGTTTACGACGGCCTACGACCAGTACGCCGTGCAGGCGTTCGAGCTGAACGCCATCGACTATCTGGTCAAGCCCGTGCGGGCGCAGCGGCTGGCTGCGGCCCTGGAGAAGGCGCGCCGCTCTGCGCCGCCGGGGCGCGAAACGCTGGCCCGGCTGGCGCCCGAAGCGCGCAGGCATCTTTCCGTCTCCGAACGCGGGCGCATCCTGCTGGTGCCGGTGACCGACATCCTCTACCTCAAGGCCGAGCTGAAATACGTGACGGCGCGCACGCGCGAGCGCGAATACCTGCTCGACGAATCCCTCACCCACCTGGAGCAGGAGTTCGCCATGCGCTTCGTGCGCGTGCACCGCAACTGCCTGGTGGCGCGGGATGCCATCGCTGGCTTCGAAAAGGGCGCGGCCGAGGATGGCGAGACGCATTGGACCGTGCTGCTGGCGGGGCTGGAGGAGAAGCTGCCGGTGTCGCGCCGACAATGGCCCACGGTGAAGGCGGTGTTTGCCGGCGAGGGAAAGGCGTCGTGAACGAGCTCCTGCAGCCAGCCTGGGCCTTTTTCTGGCGCGAGGAGTCGCCTTACGTGGTGTCCGCCGCGCTGGTGCTGGCGGTCCTGATCTGGTCCCTGCGTCCGGCCGACCGGCGTTCCGTCGGCTACACGCTCGGCCTGTTCATGATTTGTCTGGCGGGCCAGTTCGCCGCCGGCATGCTCGATGCGCGCGGCCTGTCTGCCGGCGCGGCGGCGGCGCACGAATTGTTCGTGGTGGGTTCCGGCGTGGCGCTGATCCGCCTGGCCGGCCTGTGTCTCTTCCGCGTGCTGCTGCCGGCCGCCGGCCTGCGGCCGCCGCGTATCGTCGAGGATCTCGTCGTCATCCTCGCCTATGTCGGCTTCGCCCTGGTGCGCATGAGGCTGGCCGGCGTCGACCTCTCCGGCATCGTCGCCACTTCGGCGGTGATCACCGCGGTGGTGGCCTTCTCCATGCAGGACACGCTGGGCAACATCCTCGGCGGCCTGGCGCTGCAGCTCGACAGCTCGATCGAGGTCGGCGACTGGGTGAAGGTCGACGACGTCTCCGGGCGCGTGGTGGACATTCGCTGGCGCCATACCGCCATCGAGACGCGCAACGGTGAGACCATCGTCGTGCCCAACAGCCTGCTCATGAAGAGCAAGTTCACCGTCATCTGGAGTCCCGAGCAGGCGACGCAGACCTGGCGCCGCTGGATCTGGTTCAACGTCGATTACAGCGCGCAGCCGGCGCGCGTCATCCAGGCCGTCGAGCAGGCTGTGGCCAGCGCCGACATTCCCAACGTGTCGCGCATGCCGCCGCCGAACTGCGTGCTCATGGAATTCGGCCCGAGCTACGGCCGCTATGCCTTGCGCTACTGGATGATCGACCCGCGCCCCGACGATCCAACCGATTCCGCCGTGCGCAGCCACGTCCTGGCGGCGCTGCAGCGCGCCGGCATCCGCATCGCCGAGCCGGAGTATTCGGTGCACATGATCAAGGAGAACGAGGCGCACCGGGCGGAGGTGCATGCGCGCGAGATCGGCCGCCGCCTCAGGGCCCTGCGCGATGTCGGCATCTTTGCCGCCTTCAGCGAGGAGGAGCTGAAGGCGCTGGCCGACCGGCTCGTCTATGCGCCGTTCGCGCGCGGCGACGTCATCACGCGCCAGGGCATGTTGGCGCACTGGCTCTACATCCTGGTGGAGGGCGAGGCCGAAGTGTGGATCGAGCAGGCCGGCGCGCGGCGCCTGCTGACGACGCTTCCCGCCGGCAGCGTCTTCGGCGAGATGGGCATGCTCACCGGCGAGCCGCGCCGCGCCACCGTCGCGGCGAAGAGCGAGGTCGAATGCTACCGCCTCGACAAGGCCGGCTTCGAGGACATCATCCGTTCGCGCCCGGCGATTGCCGAGGACATGGCGGCGATCCTCACCGAGCGCAACATGCAGCTCGCAGACGCGCAGGAAGCGCTCGGCGCCGAAGCCGAGGCGCGGGAGAAGCGGCGCCAGCACGCCAGCCTGCTCGGCAAGATGCGCACTTTCTTCGGGTTGGGCGGGCCAGCGTGAAAGTCAGCCCCTGCGGGACGGCGGCGCCATGTGTGCGCCCCCGTCGCACCCGCCGCCGCAACACTCCCTACGCCTACGATGCACGAGGAAGGCGATCGCAGTACGCCTACGACGACTCGGGCAGGCTGTGCATGGCGGCAACTTCTTTCGGCGAAGACTTCGACAAGGAAACAAACCTCAACTACAACTGTCGATCCCGAGATTGGGGAAACCAGAATCGGGCCGGCAACAAAAGTCAGCGCCCGCGGGACGGCGGCCCGAGTTGCGCCAGGCCTTCGTCGATGGCGCGGTTCACGTATTCGGCGTAGAAGTCGGCGATGCGAAAGCCGACAATGGGTTCGGCCAGCCGTTTGCCGTCGGGGCCGTAGACCATCAGGGTCGGCGTGAAGCGCGCGCCTTCGCTTTGGGAAAACTGGCGATGGGTGGTTTTCCTTGCGGCAAAGTCGATCAACGCAGCATCGTCGTCGAGGGCGATCTCACGCAGTACGACGCGGCCGCGCGAAGCGGGATCGTTCTGCAGGGGCAGCAGCACTTCATTCTTGGCGCGGTCGCACCAGCGGCAGTCGGCCTGGCTGTAGAGCACCAGCATGACCGTACCCCGCGCGCGCATCTCGCGGGCATCGGCGGCCAGGTCGCGGGCCGGCGTAATGCCGTGGGATGCACCGGGTGACGCGCCGGACGCCATGGGCAGCCATGATAAAATCAATGCCATCGTACGCAGGCTGCGTGCAACCACTTCCACCTCCAAAAGCCCCTGACCGTGAATCAACCCCAACCCGAGCGCATTATCATTGCCACCCGCGAATCCCGCCTGGCCCTGTGGCAGGCGGAACATGTGCGCGACCGCCTCAAGTCATTATATCCACGCTGTTCGGTCGAGCTGCTCGGCATGACGACGCGCGGCGACCAGATCCTCGACCGGCCGCTGGCGAAGGTCGGCGGCAAGGGGCTCTTCGTCAAGGAACTGGAAACGGCCCTGCTGGATAGACGCGCTGACATCGCCGTTCATTCCATGAAGGACGTGCCGATGACGATGGAGCCGGAGTTCGCGCTGGTGGCCATCTCGGCGCGCGAGAATCCGCTCGATGCCCTCGTCTCGAACAAGTATGCCTCGCTCGACGACATCCCGTCCGGCGGCGTGGTGGGCACCTCGAGCCTGCGGCGCGAGTCGCAGCTGCGTGCGCGCTTCCCCGGGCTGTCGGTTGCCAGCCTGCGCGGCAACCTCGATACGCGCCTGAGAAAGCTCGACGAGGGCCAGTACGACGCCATCATCCTGGCGGCGGCCGGCCTCACCCGCCTCGGTTTGGCTGCGCGCATCCGCGCCGTGCTGCCGTCGGAGCTGTCGCTGCCGGCGGCGGGGCAGGGCGCGCTGGGCATCGAGGCGCTGTTGTCGCGACCGGAAGTCGCCGCCTGGATGGCGCCGCTGGCCGATGCCGGGACCGCCGCCTGCGTGCTCGCCGAGCGCGCCGTCTCGCGCGCGCTGGCGGGCAGCTGCGAGGTGCCGCTGGGCGCCTTCGCGGAAATTGCAGCGGGGCGTCTGCGTCTGCGTGGCTTCGTTGCCGCGCCTGACGGCAGTCGCATGGCCAGCGCGGAGTTGCATGGCGAACAGGCCGACGCGGAAGCGCTGGGCTTGAAGTTGGCCGAGGAGTTGCGCAAGCACGGCGCGGAAGAAATTCTGGCGGCGCTGGCTGGATGAGACAGGCGCAGTCCCTCGCCGGGAAGCGCATCGTTGTGACGCGGCCGGCCGAACAGGCCGGCAAGCTGGCCGAACAGATCGAGGCGCGTGGCGGCATTGCTGTGCGCTTCCCCGTGCTGGCGATTTACGATGTCGACGACGCGCGACCGCTGCAGGCGGCTGCGGAAAGCATAGAATCCTACGACTATGTCGTTTTCGTCAGCCCGAATGCCGTAGAGAAGGCGCTGGCGGTGATTACGGCGCGGCGCGGCTGGCCCGAACGGGTCGTCGCTGCCGCCATGGGCGAGACCAGCGCTCGCGCCATCGCGGGCTTCGGCGTGACGCGGGTGATCACGCCTTCCGGCGGACGCTTCGACAGCGAAGCCCTGCTGGAGCGGCCGGAGTTCGCCAGGGAGAACATTGGCGGCAAGCGCGTGGCGATATTCCGCGGCGACGGCGGGCGTGAAGTGCTGGGCGACACGCTGACGGCGCGCGGTGCGCAGGTGGACCGCGTTCCCTGCTACCGGCGGGGCCGGCCTGAACTTGACCCGCGCCCGCTGCAGGCGTCGCTGTCGCGCGGCGAGGTGGACGCCGTGACGGTGACGAGCAGCGAGGGATTGCGCAATCTGATGGCCATGGTCGGCGCGGCGAGCGACGCGGCACTCAAGAAGGTGCCGCTCTTGGTCCCCCACCAGCGCATCGCCGAGGAGGCGCGGCGCCTCGGATTCGGACGGGTCGTTGCGACCGAGGCCGGTGATGCAGGACTCCTGGCGGGGCTCGAAGCCTATTTTGCAACGGAACGGCAATGACGATGGAAAAGGATGCCCTGACTTCCTCTGACAAGCCCGATCGCCTCAAAGCGGTCTGGCCGGTGCTGCAAAGACTCGCCTTGCCGGTGGCGATGCTCGCCCTCGGCCTGCTGGCCTGGCAGTGGTTCGACGCCCGCAGTCGCATGGTCGATCTGCAACAGGAAGTTGCGCGCCGGCTGACGTCCGGCGACAGCGTGGCCGGCGAGGCTCGGGCCGCGGCGAAGCAGACCCAGGAGGGACTGGCCGCCCTGCAGGCCAAGGTGGGCGCGCTGGAAGCGAAGTTGGCCGAGTCGCAAAGCCAGCAGATGGCGCTCGACGCGATGGTGCAGGAGCTGACGCTCAATCGCGAAGCGCGCCTGCTGTCCGAGATCGAGCAGGCGCTCAACACGGCCGCCCAGCAGCTGCAGCTGGCCGGCAATGTCGAAGCAGCCCTGATCGCCCTGCAGGAGGCGGAAGGACGCCTGGCTGCGGCGGGCCGCGCGCGGTTCCTGCCCTTGCGCAAGCTGATCTCGCGCGACATCGAACGCCTTAAGGCGCTGCCGTTGGCCGACGTGCCCGGCATTTCGCTGCGCATCGAGGGCATCGTCGGCGCGGTGGACACCCTTCCGCTTGCTTTCGAGGCCAAGCCGCGCATCGAACCGGCGAAGGCGAGTTTCGTTCCCGTTGCTGCGCCGAACAACTGGGAGAAGTTGCTGCGCGAACTGTGGGCGGAGCTGAGGGGATTGATCCGCGTCGAACGGATGGATCGCCCCAATCCCGAATTGCTGTCGCCGACCCATGCCTTCTTTCTGCGCGAGAACCTCAAGCTGCGGCTGGTGAACGCCCGCCTCTTGCTGCTGCAGCGCGACGGCAAGACCTTTCGCCAGGAGGTGAAGCAGGCGCAGGCCTGGATCGAGCAATATTTCGACCTCCGGGCCAAGCCGGTTCAGGCGGCCTTGTCGACGCTCAGGCAGCTGGCTGCCGCCGATGTCGGCCTGGTCCTGCCTACGCTGGAGGAAAGTCTGACGACCCTGCGCAACTACAAGGTGGCCGGCGGCAAGGATACGCCGCTCCCGGCGTCCCGACCCAGGGCCGGGAGCGACGGCAGCCCGTCCGCGCGCGGTGCAACCTCCGGGCCCGTCCCGGGGCGGGCCGGCGGAAGCGGGGCAGACTAGTGCGTACGCTGCTCTGGCTGCTGGCGCTGTTCGCGCTCGCCGTGGGCGTGTCGCTCGCCGCCGGCTACAACGACGGCTACGTGCTCATCGTCCTGCCGCCATGGCGCGTTGACCTGTCGTTGAATTTCTTCATCGTGTTGCTGGTGGGCGGCTTCGTTCTCGGCTACGGCCTGCTGCGTGCGATAGCCACCACCTTGCGCCTGCCGCGAGTCGTGCGCGAGTACCGTCAGCGCAAGCGGCGCGAGAAGGGCATCCGGGCGCTGCGCGATGCGGTGCAGCAGCTCTTCGAGGGCCGCTACGGCCATGCCCTGAAGAACGCCGCCGTATCCCACGCCGCGGGCGAGGTGCCGGCCCTGTCCGCGCTGGTGGCGGCGCGGGCGGCGCATTTTCTGCGCGATGCCGGCCGCGAAGAGGAATGGCTCAGGCGGGCCGCCGAGCACGATGACGAGGCGCATGCCGCCCGGCACATGACCGAAGCAGAGCTCCATGTCGACTCGCGCCGATACGATGATGCGCTGCAGGCACTTAATGCGCTGCAGGAGGACAGCGGGCGGCGCATTGCCGCGCTGCGCCTTGCGCTACGCGCGCACCGCGGGCTGGGCCGCTGGGATGACGTGCTGAAGGTGGCGCGCCAGCTGGAGAAGCATCGCGCCCTGACGCGCGAGGCCGCCGCGCCGCTGAAGCAGCGTGCCCATCTGGAAAACCTGCGTATCCGGGAAGGCGATGCCCGTGCGCTTGCCGCCTACTGGGCCGTGATCCCTGCCGAAGAGCGTCGCGCTGTCCGGCTCGTGGCCGCAGCCGCGCGGGCGCTGATTGCGGCCGGCGACGGCGCGCTGGCGCAGCGGATCATCGAGCACCAGATCGAGGACGAATGGGATTCCGAACTGGCCGAACTCTATGCCGCCTGCCGCGGGGGAGACATCCTGGCGCGGATCAGCCGGGGCGAGAAATGGCTCGAGAAACATCCCGAGGACGCGCGCCTGCTGCTGGCCCTGGGCCGGCTGTGCCGGGAGCAGCAACTGTGGGGCAAGGCGCAGAGCTATTTCGAGGCCTCGCTGGCGGTGGGACCGAACCAGGACGCCTATGCCGAATTGGCATCCCTGTTCGCCCAGCTGGGCCGAACCGACGAGTCCAACCGGGCCTACCGCGATGCCGCCGCGCTGTGCCGGCAGGCGTGACGATCAGGCCCAGTCTTTCGGTCTGAGGAAGTCCGTGTAGAGCCTTTCCTCAGCGCTGCCCGCTTCGGGCTTCCAGTCGTAGCGCCACTTCACCACGGGGGGCAGCGACATGAGGATCGATTCGGTGCGCCCGCCCGACTGCAGGCCGAACAGGGTGCCGCGGTCCCATACCAGGTTGAACTCGACGTAGCGGCCGCGGCGGTAGGCCTGGAAGTCGCGTTCGCGTTCGCCGTAGGGCAGGGCGCGGCGGCGTTCGGCGATGGGCAGGTATGCCGGCAGGAAGGCGTTGCCGACCGCTTGCGTCAGACCGAAGCAACGCTCGAAACTTCCCTCGTTCAGATCGTCGTAGAAGATGCCGCCGACGCCGCGCGGTTCGTTGCGATGCTTGAGGAAGAAGTACTCGTCGCACCATTTCTTGTAGTGGGGGTAGACGTCTTCGCCGAAGGGCGTCAGCGCCTGCCTGCAGGTGGCGTGGAAATGGCGAGCATCCTCCTCGAAGCCGTAGTAGGGCGTGAGATCCATGCCGCCGCCGAACCACCAGATCGGCGCTTCGTTCTCCTTGCGCGCGATGAAGCAGCGCACGTTCATGTGCGCCGTGGGGCAGTAGGGGTTGCGCGGATGCAGCACCAGCGAGACGCCCATCGCCTCCCAGGCGCGCCCTGCCAGCGCGGGCCGGCCGGCGCTGGCCGAGGGCGGCAGGCTGCTGCCCATGACGTGGGAGAAATTGACGCCGCCGCGTTCGAAAAAGTTGCCGTCCTCGATCAGGCGGGTGAGGCCGCCGCCGCCTTCAGGGCGCTTCCACGCATCGGCCTTGAATGGAACGCCATCGAAGGTTTCCAGCGCCGCAACGATGCGGTCCTGCAAGCCGCGAAAATAATCCAGGATCGGGACGGCATCCATTGCTTGGCGATGCAGCTAGCGCCGGATGGCGCGGTAACCGATGTCGCGCCGCATCTGCATGCCGTCGAACTCGATCTGTTCGGCAATCTCGTAGGCGCGCATCTGCGCCGCTTTCACGTTGTCGCCGAGCGCGGTGATGCAGAGCACGCGCCCTCCTGCCGTGACGACGTCCTTGCCGGAAAGCGCGGTGCCGGCATGGAAGACATGATAGTCATTGCCACCCTGTGGCGGCAGGCCGTGGATGGCGTCGCCCTTGCGCGGCGCTTCCGGATAGCCGGCCGCCGCCATGACCACGCCGAGGGCGACGCGGCGATCCCACTCCGCCTCGATGTCCTTCAGGCGGCAGTGGATGGCCGCCTCGACGAGATCGACCAGGTCGCTCTTCAGGCGCAGCATGATCGGCTGTGTTTCCGGATCGCCCATGCGGCAGTTGAATTCCAGCGCCTTGATCCTGCCGTCCGGCGCGATCATCAGGCCGGCGTAGAGGAAGCCGGTGTAGGGGATGCCATCCTGAGCCATGCCGGCCAGCGTGGGCATGATGATCTCGCGCATGGCGCGGGCGTGCACGGCCGGGGTGACCATCGGCGCAGGGGAGTAGGCGCCCATGCCGCCGGTATTGGGGCCCTCGTCCCCGTCGCGCAGGCGCTTGTGGTCCTGGCTGGTGGCGAGCGGCAGGGCATGCGTGCCATCGCACATGACGATGAAGCTGGCCTCTTCGCCAGTGAGAAATTCCTCGATGACCACCCGTGCCCCGGCATCGCCCATGCGGTTGTCCGTGAGCATCATGTCGATGGCGGCATGCGCCTCGGCGGAATCCATGGCCACCACCACGCCCTTGCCGGCGGCGAGGCCATCGGCCTTGATGACGATCGGCGCGCCCTGCGCGTCGACGTAGGCATGCGCGGATTCGGCGTCACTGAAAGTCGCGAAGGCGGCGGTGGGAATCTTGTGGCGCTGCATGAAGCGTTTGGCGAAATCCTTGGAGGATTCGAGCTGCGCCGCCTCGCGCGTCGGCCCGAAGATCGGCAGGTTCTTTGCGCGGAAGGCGTTGACAACGCCGGCGGCAAGCGGCGCCTCGGGGCCGACCACCGTCAGGTAGATCTGCTCGCGCTCGGCGAAGGCAACAAGGTCGTCAACCGTGCTGAGCGGCACGTTCTCAAGGCCGTTCTCGCGCGCCGTGCCAGCGTTGCCCGGCGCGACAAAGACTTTCTGGATGCGCGGCGATTTCGCCAGCCGCCAGGCCAGTGCATGCTCGCGGCCGCCGGAACCGATGACCAGTAGTTTCATGGTGCCTCCGCTGGGCCGCCCCGAGGAGGCACAGCCAAGTAATGTGGAGCGTAGCGAACCGGTGTCGCCCCCTTCCCGGGGAAGGGGGCTGGGGGGCGGGTCGTCATCTGGCTTAGTGGCGGAAGTGGCGGAAGCCGGTGAACACCATGGCGACGTTCTGCTCGTCGGCGGCGGCGATCACCTCGGCATCGCGCACCGAACCGCCCGGCTGGATTACTGCCGTGGCGCCGGCCTTGGCCAACACGTCGAGGCCGTCACGGAAGGGGAAGAAGGCGTCGGAGGCAACTACTGAGCCGGCCACGGTCAGACCGTTGTTCTCGGCCTTGATGGCGGCGATGCGGGCGGAGTCGACACGGCTCATCTGGCCGGCGCCGACGCCCATGGTCATGCCGTCCTTGCAGTACACGATGGCATTCGACTTGACGTACTTGGCGACGCGCCAGGCGAACATCAGGTCGGTCATTTCCTGCGCACTCGGTGCGCGCTTCGTCACCACTTTGATGTCCGACTCGGCGATGCGCGCCATGTCGGTCGTCTGCACCAGCAGGCCGCCGCCGACACGCTTGTAGTCGTAGGCATTCTCGGCGCGGCCCCCCTGCGGCATGGGCACAATCAGCACGCGCAGGTTCTGCTTGGCGGCGAAAACGGCACGGGCATCGGGCGTGATCTCGGCGGCGATAATGACTTCGGCGAATTGGCCGGAGACCGCCTCCGCCGTCGCCTTGTCGATGGCGCAGTTGAAGGCGATGATGCCGCCGAAGGCCGAGGTCGGGTCGGTCTTGAAAGCCTTCTGGTAGGCCTCCAGCGCCGTCGGTGCGATGGCGACGCCGCAGGGATTGGCATGCTTGACGATGACGCATGCCGCAGTTGTGTTATTGCTGTCGAAGGCCTTGACGCATTCCCAGGCCGCATCGGCGTCGGCGATGTTGTTGTAGGACAGTTCCTTGCCCTGCAGCTGCGCGTAGTTGGCGATGCTGCCCGGGACGATGGCCGGCTCACGGTAGAAGGCCGCCTGTTGGTGCGGGTTCTCGCCGTAGCGCAGGGTGTCGACTTTGTCGAAGGCGAGGTTCAGGCGCTCGGGGAAGGCGGTCGGCTTGTCTTCGGCGTCAAGGCCGGTCAGCCAGTTGGAAATTGTCGCGTCGTAGCGCGCCGTGTGCGTGAATGCCTTCTTCGCCAAGGCAAAGCGGGTCGGGTAGGAAAGCGCGCCCGCGTTGGCCTTGAGCTCCTCCACGATCATCCCATAGTCCTCGGGGTCGGTGATGATGCCGACCCCGCCTGCGTCGCTGCCGTGGTTCTTGGCTGCCGCGCGGACCATGGTCGGGCCGCCGATGTCGATGTTCTCGATGGCGTCGGCCAGCGTACAGTCCTTCTTCGCCACTGTCTGCGCGAACGGGTACAGGTTAACAATCACCAGATCGATGGGCGGGATGGCATGCTTTTCCATGGTCGCCGCATGCTCGGCATTGCCGCGGATGCCGAGGATGCCGCCATGTACCTTTGGGTGCAGTGTCTTGACGCGGCCGTCGAGCATTTCCGGGAAGCCGGTGTAATCGGAGACTTCCGTCACGGGCACGCCTGCTTCGCGCAGCATTTTCGCGCTGCCGCCGGTGGAGAGGATCTTGACGCCGAGTTCTGCAAGGCTACGTGCGAAATCTACGATGCCGCGTTTGTCGGAGACGCTGATGAGGGCTTGGCGGATTTTCATTTTCAATGGGGCAGAAGAGTAAAGCGTGAGGAGTGGTGATTGCGTGGCTGATGCGCGCCCCACTCCTTACGCCTTGCCCCTCACAGCAGCTTGTGTTCGACCAGCTTGCGTCGCAGGGTGTTGCGGTTGATGCCGAGCATCTCCGCGGCAACCGTCTGGTTGCCATCCGCCTCGCGCATGACGACTTCGAGCATGGGTCGCTCGATGTTGTTGAGAACCATGTCGTAGATGGCGCAGGGTTTCTCGCCATCGAGGTCCTTGAAATAGCGATCCAGCGAGCGCCTGACGCACTCGGAAATCTCGCTGCGGCTGGCTGGGTTGGTTCGGCTCATGCTGCAAGTTCCTCGATGTAGTAAAGACGGTCGTTCTGCGCAGCGAGGTCGAGAAAGAAGGTGTCGACCGCGGCGAGCTGCGCATCGATCGTCGGCAGTTGGTTCATGGCGTGGCGGAAATGGGCCGAGCCCGCCAGTCCCTTGGTGTACCAGGAGATGTGCTTGCGCGCGACGCGGACGCCGGTTCCCGACCCGTAGAAATCATAGAGATCGGCCAGGTGACCTCGCAGCACTTGATGGATTTCCTCCACGCGTGGCGCCGGCAGTTTCTCGCCGGTCGCCAGGAAGTGTTCTATTTCGCGAAAGATCCACGGCCGGCCCTGGGCGGCCCGGCCGATCATGACGGCGTCGACACCGGTGGCGTCGAGCACCTGCCTGGCCTTTTCCGGCGAGGCGATGTCGCCGTTGGCGATGATGGGGATGCGCGCCTGCGCCTTGACCGCGGCAATGGTGTCGTATTCGGCATTGCCCGTGTAGCCGCAGGCGCGGGTACGGCCGTGGATGGCCAGCGCGCGGATGCCGGCGCGCTCGGCGATCTTCAGGATGGCCAGCGCATTCCTGTTCGACTTGTCCCAGCCGGTGCGGATCTTCAACGTGACGGGCACATCGGCAGCCCGCACCACGGCGTCGAGTATCCGCTCGACCAGCGGCTCGTTCTGCAGTAGCGCGGAGCCGGCCATGACGTTGCACACCTTCTTGGCCGGGCAGCCCATGTTGATGTCGATGATCTGCGCCCCCTGGCCGACGTTGTAGCGGGCCGCCTCGGCCATCATGGCCGGATCGGCACCGGCGATCTGCACGGAGACCGGCTGCACTTCGCCGTCGTGGTTGGCGCGCCGCTTCGTCTTGGCGCTGCCATAGAGCAGTGAATTGGAGGTGACCATCTCGGAAACCGCGAGTCCGGCGCCCATCCGCTTGCAGAGCTGACGGAAGGGACGATCGGTGACCCCGGCCATGGGCGCGACGAACAGGTTGTTGCGAAGCGAATAGCCGGCGAATTGCATCGGGCGCTCTGTGTTTCGGGGTCTTGGGGGAAGGCGCGAATTGTAACCCAATTCGCAAAGCCCCGGCATCAACTGTGGTGAAGCCGACGTTGCTGGAATTTATGCGACCGGGCTCACCAACTGCGGGTGCCGAAGATCATGCGCTGCGCAATGAAGCCGCGCACAGCTGGCAGGAGGTCGAGTGTCAGGAGTCCGGCGCCGCGCGCGCGTCTCGCCACTCCGCCTTGCATGCCGAACAGGCGGATCAGTCCGTCAGTGAACCCGACGGCTCCCTGTCTATCGAGCCGCCGCGCTGCAGCATGGCGCGCCAGCAGGGCGTCGTCGCCGCAATCGACCGAATGGCCGCGCAGCAGGCGGGCAAGCTGTGATACGTCGCGCAGGGCGAGATTGAATCCCTGGCCGGCCACGGGGTGCAGCGTCTGCGCTGCGTTGCCCAGCCATACGCCGCGCTTGGACACGGGAGTGTGCCGATAGCGCAGGCCGAGCGGAAAGGCCGTGCGCTCACTGACCGCAGTGAACGCGAACCGACCGGAAAACACGCCGTCCAGACGTGCCAGGAAATTATCGTCGTCGAGTTGCAGCAGGCTGTCTGTCTCGTTGGCAGGCGTAGTCCACACCAGGGCGTAGCGGCTGCCGAGCGGCAGTAGCGCGACCGGGCCGCTTGCCGTGAACCGCTCGTAGGCAACACCCCGGTCCGACTCGCGAACCTGCACGGTGGCGACAATCGCCTGCTGATCGTATTCGCGACGGACGATGCCAACCTCTCCGTCGATCGCACCCTCGGCCCAGGCGACCAGCCGCGCCCGGATTTCCTCGCTGCCGCGCAGGGTGGCGCAACGCAGCATGGCGTGATCGTCGCCGGTGCTGACGTGCGTTACGCGCGCCTCATGCCGGATCGGTATGCCGGCCGTCGTGGCGGCCTGCGTCAGCGCCATGCCCAACAAGCCGGCTTCGACGACATGGCCGAGCGTCGGCACACCGGATTCCTGCGCGCGCAGGAGGGTGCGGCCGAAGCTGCCTTGCTGCGAGATGTGAATGGCGTCGATGGGCGTCGAAGCGATTCCCCGCCATGCGTCGATGCGTTCGAGGATCTGGCGCGAACCGTGGGAGAGAGCGATCACGCGGCGGTCGTTGCGCGCGGCGCCAGCGGGACGCGCATCGATCACTTCACAGTCGATGCCGGCCTGCCGCAGGTGGAGCGCGAGCGCAAGGCCGGTCGGCCCGCCACCCACGATGGCGACGGGAAGCATCAGCCTTGCTGCGCCATCAGCGACTCGATCTCGCCGATGGTCCTGGGTGCGGCGCCAGTAAGGATTTCGCATCCCGTGGAGGTGACGAGCGCGTTGTCTTCGATGCGCACGCCGATGTCCCACAGTGCCCGCGGCACATCGACCGCGGCACGGATGTAGCAGCCGGGCTCGACAGTGAGCGTCATGCCGGGCTGTAAGGGGCGCCAGTTGCCGTCGACTTTGTACTCGCCTGCATCGTGGACGTCCATGCCGAGCCAATGGCCGGTGCGGTGCATGTAGAAGCGGCGATAGGCACCGGATTCGATGGCGCCGTCGAGACTGCCGGAAAGCAGCTTCAGGTCGAGCATGCCCTGTGCGAGGACGCGCACGGCCGCCTCGTGCGGCGCGTCCCAGGCGTTGCCGGGGGCAATCTGCGCGATCGCCGCGCACTGTGCGGCGAGCACGAGTTCATAGACGTCGCGCTGAGCAGGCGAGAATTTTCCGCTCACGGGAAAGGTGCGCGTGATGTCCGCGGCGTAGGAGTCGATCTCGCAGCCCGCGTCGATGAGCAGCAGCTCGCCGTCCCGCAGCGGCTGACTATTGCCGACGTAATGCAGGATGCAGGCATTGGCGCCGCCGGCGACGATGGGGGAATAGGCCGGCGCCTGCGCGCCGCGGCGGCGGAACTCATGCGCCAGTTCCGCTTCGATCTCGTATTCGAAGCGGCCGGACGCGGTGGTGCGCATGGCGCGGCAATGGGCTGCCGAGGAGATGTCGGCGGCGCGGCGCATGTCGTCGATTTCGCGGGCGTCCTTGATCAGGCGCATCTCGTCGAGTTCGACGCGCACATCGCGGATCTCGGCGGGTGCGTGCGCGCCATTGCGCACGTTGGCGCGCACGCGGTTGAGCGCGGCGACGAGGCGGTCGTCCCAGTCGGCGTCGTGGCCCATCGAGTAATGCAGCACGGGCTGGCCTGCGAGCAGTTCGGCGAGTTTCTCGTCGAGGCTGCCGATCGGCCAGGCGGCGTCGAAGCCGAAGGTTTCGCGTGCGGCGTCAGGTCCGTGGCGGAAGCCGTCCCAGACTTCCTTGTCTGGATCCTTCTCGCGGCAGAAGAGCAGCGCTTGCGGCGTGTCGCCCGCGACGAGGACGACGGCAGCCTCCGGCTCGGGGAAGCCGGAGAGATAGTAGAAGTAGCTGTCGTGACGATATGGGTAGTGCGAGTCACGGTTGCGCACGCGCTCGGGCGCGGTGGGGATCACGGCGATGCCACGCCCCATGGTCCGAAGCAAACGCGCGCGGCGTTCGGCGAAGGCCTGATTGTCCACTGTCGTCACCGGTCGTTGAGGTTGAAACGATTATAGCGCCGAGAGGAGCCGGTCGAGTTCGGCCAGGCGCTCCGGCGTGCCGACGTCCATCCAGCGGCCGGCATGCAGTTCCCCATGCACCTTGCCGGCGCCCATCGCTGCGCGCAGCAGCGGCGCGAGCTTTGCCTTGGCGCCCTGCGGAATGTTGGCGAAGAGCGCGGGAGCGTAGAGGCCGATGCCGGAGAAGGTGAGCATCTGCGCATCCCGTTCGATCACCTTGCCTTCGCGCAACGCGAAGTCCCCCTGCGGATGATGCGGCGGATTGGGCACCAGGACCAGGTGGGCCAGCACACCCCCTTCGCGCAGGGCGTCGGCCGCACGGGGCAGCCGCGCAAAATCGAAATCGCAGGCGATGTCGCCGTTGATGACCGCGAACGGCTCGTCGCCCAGCAACGGCAGGGCGTTGGCGATGCCGCCGGCGGTCTCCAGCGCCTCACCCTCGGGTGACCAGGCGATGCGCGCGCCGAAGCGCGCGCCGTCGCCGAGCGCTGCCTCGAGCCGGTGTCCGAGGTGGGCGTGGTTGATGACGATGTCGCGGATGCCGGCGCGCACCAGCGCCTCGATGTGCCAGACGATGAGCGGCCTGCCGCCGGCCACCAGCAGCGGCTTCGGCATTTCGTCGGTGAGCGGCCGCATGCGTTCGCCGCGGCCGGCAGCGAGGATCATTGCGCGCATCAGAAGGTATAGCCGATTTGCGGTGTGCGCTTCTCGAGTTCGTCGAAGAGGTGCGCGAGCGGAGTGAGCGTGGCGTAGCGCATGGCGACCTGGCGCACGTAGTTCACGAAGCGCGGCGTGTCGGCAAGGTATTTCGGCTTGCCGTCGCGATAGTTGATGCGGGCGAAGATGCCCAGCACCTTAAGATGTCGCTGCAGGCCCATCCACTCCACGTCGCGATAGAAGGCGCCGAAGTCCGCATCCACCGGCAAGTTGGCCCGCCTGGCCTTCTCCCAGTAGCGCGCTACCCAGTCGAGCACGCGTTCCTCCTCCCAGCTGAGGAACGCGTCGCGGAAAAGCGAGGCCACGTCGTAGGAAATGGGGCCGTGCACCGCATCCTGGAAATCCAGCACGCCCGGGTTGTCCTCGCAGACCATCAGGTTGCGCGGCATGTAGTCTCGGTGCACGAACACCCTCGGCTGGGCGAGGATGTTCTGCAATAGCAGGACCTGCATCCGCTCCAGCGTTTCCAGCTGGGCCGGCGTCAGCGGCGTGCCGAGATGGCGGGCGACGTACCACTCGGGAAAGAGATTCAGTTCGCGCTGAAGCAGGGCTTCATCGTAGGGCGGCAGGGTCTTCGGCCGACTGGCCAGCTGCCATTTGACGAGGGCGCCGAGTGCATCGCGGAACAGGCTGTCGGCGTTCGCGTCGTCGAGCGCATCAAGGTAGGTGGTGTCGCCCAGGTCGGTGAGCAGGAGCAGGCCGCGCTCAAGATCCTGGGCAAGGATCTCCGGCGCATGCACGCCAGCACCCCGCAACAGTCCGGCGATACGCACGAAAGGGCGGCAATCCTCGTGCTCGGGCGGCGCGTCCATGACGATTCGGGTGAGGCCGTCGTCGAAGGTGGCGCGGAAATAGCGCCGGAAACTGGCATCGGCGGAGGCCGGTGCGACGGCACAGGGCCGCCCGGGGAACAGCCCGGCCAGCCATTGATGGACCAGTTCTAGGCGTTGCATTGCCGCCTCGGTTGCGCAGGTTTCAGAAGTGGCGCTTGGTGATAAACTACGCGATTCTATCATCGGTGCCGCAGCGCCCTCTGTTGGCAGCACGGCGGCATATAAGAGAAGAAACGAACAAAATGCACGCCTCGGCGCGGCTCGCTCTTGTTTTCGCCATCGGCTTGTCCGGCACCCTGCGGGCTGCCGAGAACCTGCCGCCGCTGCGCGTCGATCCGGCGCTGCTCGGATCGGGCGCAGTGCCGGCGAAGCCGATGCGTGCGGCCGAGCTGCCTGCCGCCGAAGCGAAGCCGATCCCGCCTCCACTGCATGCACAACCGCTGCGGGAGGAGGCGACGGTTCAGCCCGTCGTTGTCGTACCGGCTCAGCCGGAAAAGAAAAGCGAGTCGCCCGCACCCGTCGCACAGGAGGCGAAGCCCCCGGCCCGCCCGGCGCCCACGGCCGCGGAAAGCGCCGAACCACGCAAGGCGCCTGCTGCTGTCACCGCAAGGCCCGCTGCCCCGCCGAGCGAATCGCCCAGGCCGGCCGTTCCCGCCGAGCCTCAGCCGCCCGTGGCCAGGCAAGCACCGATCGCGCAACCGCCTCAGGTGGAGGAGCAGCCGGCACTGCCGCCGCTCTACTCGGCGCACGCGGATGCCGGGCTGGTGCCGGCACTCAAGCCCACGGGCCAGATATCTCCCCTGCAGATCGACAGGAAGGCCGCCTACCCCACGTTCATTACCGCCTCGCGCCTGGACGGCCGCAACGACAATGAAGTCGTTGCGCAAGGCGATGCGGAACTACGCAAGACGAACACCTCGCTGACGGCGGACCGTCTGACCTACTGGAAGGTCGAGGACGAGATGGAAGCGGAGGGCAATGTTCGCTACTCCAAGGAAGCCGAATTCATGTCGGGGCCGAAGCTGCGCATGAACCTGACGGACAACACGGGGTATTTCGAGCAGCCGAGCTATTCGGTGACGCGAGCGGCAAAGGAACGCAAGCCGGTCTACTCCCCGACGCTGAGTGCGAGCGAACAACCGGTGCGCAAGCTGCCTTCGTTTCTGCCGAGAGAACAGAAGCAGAAACCGACCATCGCGACGATTGCCGGTGAAGTGGCGGGCGGGGGCCAGAACCTGACGACCGCATCGGGCAACGCCGACCGAATCGAGTTTCAGGGCGAGAGCAGGATGCGCTTGACGAACGCCACCTACAGCACTTGCACGGCCAGCGATCCGGACTGGTACGCGAAGGCGGCGGAACTCAACCTGGATTACGACAGGGAAGTCGGCGAGGCCCGCGATGCGACGGTGGTGTTCAAGGATGTCCCGCTATTCTATACGCCCTGGCTCAGCTTCTCGCTCAACAACAAGCGCAAGACGGGCCTGCTCACGCCGACCTTTGGCACCAGTTCCAAGTCCGGCATCGAATTCACGCAGCCGTTCTATTGGGACATCGCGCCCAACATGGATATGACGATCTCGCCGCGCCTGATGTCCAAGCGCGGCCTGCAGATCAATACGGAGTACCGCTACCTGAATCATGACTACCAGGGACGGGCGCATGTCGAATGGCTGCCGAACGATCGCCTTACTGACAGCAGGCGCTACGGTTATTCGATCCTGCATACGCACAACAATCTGGGGAATGGCTTCAGCGGCCTGCTGAACGTCAATGGCGTTTCGGATGACACCTACTTCCGCGACCTCAGCACCCGCATCACTCAGGCCTCGCAAGGCAACCTGCTGCGCCAGGGCGTGCTGACCTACGGCGGCGGATGGTGGTCGGCGACCGCCAATGTCCAGACCTATCAGACGCTGCAGGACCCCGACCTGCCGCCCGTCGACAAGCCCTACCAGCGGGTTCCACAGCTCATCTTGACGGCCAGCCGACCGGAATTCCTGGGCGGAACGGCCTTCGCCTTCAATGGCGAGTACGTGAGCTTTGATCACCCTACCAAGGATACCGGTCGTCGCTTGATGTTCTATCCGCAACTGTCGATGCCGCTGCTGTCGCCGGCATGGCACCTCACGCCTAAAATCGGCCTTCACGCGACGCACTACGACATCAAGCGCAGGACAAGCACGGGCCCCGATACCGTTGCGCGCAATCTGCCTATCTTCAGCGTCGACGCCGGCCTGGCATTCGAGCGCGAATTTTCCTGGTTCGGGAAGTCGTTGGCACAGACGCTCGAACCGAGGCTGTTTTACCTGCTCATCCCGCAGCGCACGCAGGACGACATACCCGTCTTCGACACGGGTTTGACGGATTTCAATTTCGCCACGATCTTCTCCGACAACGTCTATTCCGGTGTCGATCGCATCGCCGACGCCAATCAGATTACGGCTGCATTGACTTCGCGGTTGCTCGATCCGCAGACCGGGGAAGAATATGTTCGCGGCATGGTGGGGCAGCGTTACTACCTCGCCCAGCAGCACGTGACCCTGCCGGGAGAGCCGGCGCGGCCGGGCGGCGCATCCGACTTCCTTGCGGCGCTGTCGGGCCGGTTGATGCCGAACACCTATGCCGATGTCGCCTGGCAGTACGATCCCCGCGCCCGGGATACGGAACGCTTCGTCGTGAGTGGACGCTGGCAGCCGGACTTCGCCAAAGTCCTGAACGCCAGTTATCGCTACACGCGGGATCATAGCGAAATCGTCGGCGGCTCTCCGGGAATTCGCCAGGTCGACTTCTCCGGCCAGTGGCCTCTGGGGCGCGGCTGGTACGGCGTGGGACGATTCAACTATTCGATTCTGGAGAAGAAGATCATCGAAACCATCGGCGGCCTCGAGTACAACGGCGGTTGCTGGGTCGGCCGTGTCGTGCTGCAGCGCTATGCCACTTCTTCCGGGGATACCAACACGGCCTTGTTCGCCCAACTGGAACTGAACGATTTCTCCAAGATCGGCTCCAACCCGCTCGAATTGCTGGCGAGGAGAATTCCAGGCTATGGCCAGATCAATCAACCCTCGGCCAACCCCGCGTTCGGCTACGACTGAGATCCACAGAAAGGTGTGCAGGTGAGCCGCAATACATTTTGCGCAGGAGTGGTTTTGGCCGCCACGGCATTCTGGTTCGCGCCTGCGGGAGAGGCGTTCGCGCAGGGACGCGGCACGCAGATCGTCGAGGTCGACCGGATCATCGCCGTGGTCAATGACGAGGTCATCACCCAGCATGAGCTGAAAGCCCGGATATCGACTGTCGAGCGCCAACTCAGGCAGCAGGGTACGCAAATGCCGCCAAGGGATGTGCTCGAAAAACACATCCTCGAGCGGCTGATCGTCGATCGCGTGCAGATCCAGTTCGCCAAGGAGACCGGCTTGCGCATCGATGATGTGCAACTGGACCAGACGCTCGTGCGCATAGCAGAAGGCAACCGTATGGATCTGGCCCAGTTTCGCGCATCGTTGGAACAGGACGGCGTTCCCTGGTCCAAGTTCCGCGAGGACATTCGCGACGAAATCATCATCAGCCGGATTCGGGAGCGCGAGGTCGATAGCAAGATCGTTGTGTCGGAGGGAGAGATCGACAACTTCCTGGAGAGTGCTGGCGCGGCAGGCAGCGAGGAGTACAGCCTGGGGCACATTCTTTTGCGCGTCCCGGAGCAGGCGAAGCCCGAGCAACTGGCGCGCCTTCAGGCCCGAGCCGAGGAGATCATTTCCCAGCTCAGACGCGGCGCCGATTTCGGACAGTTGGCGGCGAGTTATTCCGATGCGCCGGATGGCCTCTCCGGCGGCATGATGGGGTGGCGGCCGCTCGAGCGATTGCCCACGTTGTACGCCGAGGCGGCGCCGAAACTCAGGCCGGGTGAGGTGTCCGAGGTATTGCGGAGTCCGGCGGGTTATCACGTGCTCAAGCTGTTCGAGCGGCGTGGCGGCGCGATCAAGGCGGAACCGGTGGAGCAGACGCATGCCCGTCATATCCTGATCAAGACCAGCGAACTGGTGTCCGAGGCGGAGGCCAAGCGGCGGCTGGTGGGGTTGAAGGAAAGGATCGCCCACGGTGCCGATTTCGCCGAGCTTGCCCGCCTGCATTCGAATGACCTGTCCGCGACGAAGGGCGGCGACTTGGGTTGGCTGAGTCCGGGCGATACCGTTCCGGAGTTCGAACGGGCCATGAATGGCCTCAAGCCGGGAGAGGTTGGCGAGCCCGTGAAGTCACCCTTCGGCTGGCATCTGATCCAGGTGATGGCACGCCGCATGGACACTTCCAAGGAGCGGGTTCGCCAAAGCGCGCGCATGGCCTTGCGCGAGCGCAAGGCCGACGAGGCCTACCAGGACTGGTTGCGGCAAATGCGCGATCGCGCCTACGTCGAGTACCGGCTGGAAGACAACAGGTAAGGGCACGTCGTGCCACGCGCGAGCGGCATGGAGCGACTTCCCCTCATCGCCGTCACCAGCGGCGAGCCGGCCGGCATCGGGCCGGAGCTCTGCGCCAGACTGCCGGGGCATGCCAGGTCCGCCCGCTGCGTGATCCTGGGAGACCGGACGTTGATAGAGGCGCGGGCGAGACTGGCAGACGATTCGCCGAAACTCGCCGAGTATCGGCCCGACCGCTTACCTGCGGACGGCGCGCTGGAAATTCTGCATGTACCCCTTTGCGTGCCTGCCCGCGCCGGCCATCTCGATGCCGCCAATTCACCCTATGTTGTGGCCCAGCTCGACATCGCCCTGTCCGGATGCCTGAAAGGCGAATTTTCCGCCATGGTGACGGCTCCGGTGCACAAGGGAGTGATCAACGAGGCGGGCATCGCCTTCACCGGCCATACCGAATATCTGGCCGAGAAGTCCGGCGCTGCCCGTGTCGTCATGATGCTGGCCGGCGCCGGATTGCGCGTCGCGCTGGCGACGACGCATCTCCCCTTAAAAGACGTGCCGGGCGCCATCACGCGATCCGGGCTGGAGTCTACGCTTCGCATCCTGCATGCCGATTTGGCGGGAAAGTTCGGCATCACGCGGCCGCGCATCCTCGTTGCCGGACTGAATCCTCATGCGGGTGAAGGGGGGTACATGGGGCGCGAGGAAATCGATGTCATTGCACCGGTGCTGGACGCCTTGCGCGGCGAAGGCATGGACCTGGTGGGCCCGTTGCCGGCAGATACGCTTTTTACTCGGGGCGTACTCGCCGGTTCCGACGCCCAGCTTGCCATGTACCACGACCAGGGTCTTGCGGTGCTGAAGTATGCCGCCTTCGAGGACGGCATCAATATCACGCTCGGCCTGCCCATTATTCGCACTTCGGTCGATCACGGCACCGCGCTCGATCTGGCCGGTACCGGCAAGGCCAGTCCGCGCAGCCTGTTCGCTGCCGTGGATCTGGCGGTCGAGCTGGCGCAGCGTCGATGACCGAAGGAAATGCAAAGCCCCGCGGGATGAAACCACACGTTGCGCGAAAAAGATTCGGACAGAATTTCCTGGTTTCTGCCGGCATCGTGGCGAAGATCGTCGATGCAATCCATCCGCAGACAGGCGACAGCATCGTCGAGATCGGCCCGGGTCTCGGCGCCCTGACCGAGCCGCTGCTGTCGCGTCTGGATCATCTGCACGTCGTCGAGATCGACCGCGACCTGATTGCACGGCTGCGCGAACGCCATGACCCGCAGCGGCTGGCGATCCACGAGGGCGATGCACTGCAGTTCGATTTCTCCACCCTTGGACCCGGTCTGCGCGTGGTCGGCAATCTGCCCTACAACATCTCCACCCCCCTGCTGTTCCATCTTGCCGCCTGCGCGGATCAAGTGCGCGACATGCACTTCATGCTGCAGCGGGAAGTGGTCGAGCGCATGGTGGCGTCGCCGGGCGGATCGGATTACGGCCGTCTCTCCGTGATGCTGCAATACCGTTTTGGGATGGAACGGCTGTTCCTGGTGCCGCCGGGCGCCTTCAACCCTGCACCCAAGGTCGAATCAGCGGTGGTGCGCATGACGCCGCGTTCACGCGAGGACCTCGTCGTCGCCGACGAAGCGTTATTCACGGAAGTGGTGAAGGCCGCCTTTTCCCAGCGACGCAAGATGCTGCGAAATACGTTGCGGGAACGAGTGGGCGAAGAGGACTGGGCCGAGCTGGAAATCGACCCGAAGCGCCGTGCGGAAGAACTGGCGGTCGGCGACTACGTGCGCATCGCCAACCGCCTGGCTGCCGTCAGGCCTGCTTCTTCGTCGAGCAGGTGCTGATGCCGAAGGGCAGATAAGCCGGACACCAGCCGGAGGCGCCGGTGGCGACGGGCACCACGCCGATCCAGGCCCATATCGGGCCGCCCATCAGCGCCCAGGCGACGAGCCCCAGGCCGACGACGATGCGGAGCGTGCGGTCGATACCGCCCATATTGGTTTTCATGAGGCCTCCTGTTACGGGTTGGGATGATGCGACTATTAAACCGCCAAACCGGATACGTTGTCTGTAACCAAGGTTACACAGCTTCCGCGAGGCGCCGCAGGCCGGCGGCATCACGTATCTCTATCTGCTCGCGACCCAAGGCAACCAGACCCTGCTCGGCGAAGCCCTTCAGCAGTCGGCTGATCATTTCGCGCACGCTGCCCAGTTCGTCGGCCAACTGCTGGTGGGTCGCATGCACGATTCGGCCCTTGCCGAGCAGCAGTGCCGCGAGCCGCTGGTCCAGTTTGCGAAAGGCGACTTCCTCGACCAGCCGCATCAGATCGGCCATGCGTTCCGCGAAAAGATTGAAGATGAAATTGCGGAAGGCGGCCTGTTCCAGCAATTCGATGAACACACCCTGTGGCAGCAGTACCAGAACCGTTTCGCCTTCAGTCGTGCCACGGGCGTTGTAGGGCGTATTTCCGAGCAGGCAGCTGGATGTGATGATGCAGGTCTCGCCTGGCGTGACGCGATAGAGCGGCAGTTCGCGGCCCGAGGCGGAGACCTTGGATACGCGGATGGCGCCGGCGAGGACGAAGGGGAAGCCCTGGCAGGGCTGGCGCTCGTCGAAGAGCGTGGCGCCCGGCGGTACGGTCATGGCCTGAGCAGTGTCGGCGATTTCCCTGCGCAGTTTCTGCGGCAGTTCCGACAGCACCGGATACTGCGCCTCGATTTCCGGCAGGGGCATGCTCATGCCAGCGTTGCCACGACAGGGGCGTGATCGGAGGGCCGTTCGGCCTTGCGTGCCTCCTTGTCCACCGAGCAGGCGGTGCAGTCCCGCGCGAGCGCTTCAGAAAGCAGGATGTGGTCGATACGCAGGCCCCGGTTGCGCCGGAAGGCCATCATGCGGTAGTCCCACCAGGAATAGATCTTCTCGGGCTGCTCGAAGAGCCGGAAGGCGTCCTGCAACCCCAGTGCGATCAGGTTTTGGAACGCGGCGCGTTCCGGTTCGGAGAATAGCACCTGGCCCTCCCACTCCGCCGGGTCATGCACGTCGCGTGCCTCCGGGGCGATGTTGTAGTCGCCAAGCAGCGCCAGCCGGGGGTGCTGCACCAGTTCATTACGCAGCCAGGCCGTCAACGCCTCGATCCACCTCAGTTTATAGGCGTACTTGTCCGAGCCGACGCTTTGTCCGTTGGGGAAGTAGGCGCAGACGACACGTACGCCATCTACGGTTGCCGCGATGAGCCGCTGCTGCGTGTCGTCAAGGCCGGGGATGCCGATGGAGACCTCCCCGATCGGGAGTCGGGACAGGATGGCGACGCCGTTATAGGTCTTCTGCCCCGCGAAAGCGGCCAGGTAGCCGGCGGCCTCAAGTTCGGCGCCTGGAAAGTTCCTGTCTTCGAGCTTGGTTTCCTGCAGGCAGACAACGTTGGGTTGATGGGCAGTCAGCCACTCGAGCACCTGCGGCAGGCGGACCTTGAGGGAATTGACGTTCCAGGTGACGAGTCTCATCGCGCCACGGGCGCGGGGGCCGTCGGCGCGGCGGGCGAGGCGTGCGGTATCGCGGTGCGCGGATAGCCGGCGGAATCCAGCAGGCCGTTCCACGTGCCTTCCTCGAAGCCCTGCTGCTTCAGGCTGCCGACCGTGATCGATGGCAGGTAAAGGCCGTCGACTGCGAAGAGCTTCTTGAAAGCGGCGGCATCATCCGTGTTCACCATGGCCTTCTCCACGAAGGAGATGCCGCGTTTGCGCAGGAAAATGCGAGCGGTGTCGCAGTCCTCCTTGCAGTCTGCCGCAGTATACAGCGTGACCGGAAAATTCCTGGCTGCCTGCTGCGCCTCGTAGGGCAGCTCGCTCGTCTCGATGGTGGAGGACTTCAGGCGCGGCTGCTCGACTTTCTTGATGTCCTTCGGCGGCGGCTGGTCGGAGTAGGTCACCTTGCCGTTCTTGTCTACCCAGCGATACAGGGTTTGCGCATCGGCGACCGATGCGATCACGGCCAGCGAGAGCAGGCAGATTGTGACAATCCTCATGGCATGTCTCCGAAGATCGGTTACGCGATAATCATACCATTGTGGCGCAGCAGGGCATCGACGCGGGGCGCGCGGCCACGGAAGGCCTTGAACGAGTCCAGCGCCGGGCGGCTGCCCCCGACGGCGAGGATCTCGTCGCGAAATCGGTTTCCCGTGGCTGGGTTCAACACGCTTTCGTCGCGCCGCTCCTCTTCGAAGGCGGCGAAGGCATCGGCTGAGAGTACCTCGGCCCACTTGTAGCTGTAATAGCCGGCAGCATAGCCTCCCGAAAAGATGTGGGAGAAACTGTTGGGAAAACGATGCCAGGGTGGCGGAAAGATGACCGCGACTTCGCGCCGGATCTCCTCGATCAGGTCGATCACGTTCTTCTGCCCGGCTGGCTCGAAGTCGCTGTGCAGCAGCAGGTCGAACAGGCTGAACTCGATCTGGCGCGCCGTCTGCATGCCACTCTGGAAGTTTTTCGCCGCGATCATGCGGTCGAAGAGCGCGCGCGGCAGAGGTTCGCCGCTGGCTACATGGGATGTCATGCTGGCGAGCACCTCCCATTCCCAGCAGAAATTTTCCATGAACTGGCTGGGCAGTTCGACGGCATCCCATTCGACGCCGTGGATGCCGGATACGCCGAGTTCCTCGACGCGGGTGAGCAGATGGTGCAGGCCGTGACCGGTCTCATGGAATAGCGTGATCACTTCGTCATGGGTGAACAAGGCGGGCTTGCCGCCGACCGGCCGTGAAAAATTGCAATTGAGGTAAGCCACCGGCGTCTGGATGCCGACCGGTGTGAGTCGGCGCGTGACTACATCATCCATCCAGGCACCGCCGCGTTTGGTTTCGCGGGCGTAGAGGTCGAGATAGAACTGGCCGACCAGGCCGTTGCCGTCATCGATGCGGAAGAAGCGCACATCCTCGTGCCAGACCGGCGCAGTGTCGGGCCGGATGCGCACGGCAAACAGCGACTCGATGACATGGAACAGGCCGGCCAGCACCTTGTGCTCGGGGAAATACTGCCGCACTTCTTCGTCGGAAAAGCTGTAGCGGTCCTGCTTCAGTTTTTCCGACGCCCAGCCGATGTCCCAGGGCTCGAGCAAAGTCAGTCCCTGCGATACGGCGGCGAATTCCCGCAGTTCGGCCACGTCGCGCTCGGCAAAGGGCTTTGACTTGACGGCAAGCTCGCGCAGGAAGGCCAGCACGTCGGCAGGCGATTCCGCCATCTTCGGCACCAGAGAGACTTCGGCGTAGTTGCCGTAGCCGAGGTGGCCGGCCTCCTCGGCGCGCAGTTCGAGGATGCGGCGGATGAGCGGCATGTTGTCCCACTCCGGTTTGCTGCCCAGATCGTGGAACTCGGCGGCGCGGGTGGCGTAGCCGCGATAGAGCCGTTCGCGCAAACGGCGGCTTTCCGCATACTGCATGACCGGCAGGTAGGAGGGCATGTGCAGGGTGAACTTCCAACCCGCTTTTTTGTCACTGGCACCGGTTTTATCTGCTGCGGCGCGTGCCGTCTCGATGGCGTCGGCGGGAATACCGGCGAGTTCCGCCTCGTCCGTAACGATTTCCGCGAAGGCATTGGTGGCATCGAGCAGGTTCTCCGAGAACTTCGCCTGCAGGCCGGCCAGTTCTTCCTGGATGGCCTGGAAGCGCGGCTTGTCGGCTTCCGGCAGTTCGGCGCCGGAGAGGCGGAAGTCGCGGATCTCGTGGTCGACGATGCGGCGCTGCGCAACGGAGAGGCCGGCGTAATTCGGCCCGGCCCTGAGTGACTTGAACTGCGCGAAGAGATGTTGGTTCTGTCCCAGCTCGGCGAAGAAGCGCGTCACTTCCGGCAGCATGGCATTGTAGGCTTCGCGCCAGGCGGGTACGTCCATGACTGCATGCAGGTGGCCGACGATGCCCCAGGCGCGGGACAGGCGCTCGTTGCAGTCGAAGAACGGCTCCGCGAAGTCTGCCCAAGTGGCCGGGGCAGACTCCAGTCGCGTCAGCAGCGCGCGGTTTTCTGCGAGCAGTTCGGCGATCGCGGGCGCGACGTGCTCCGGCCGGATGGCATCGAAGTGCGGCAGGTCGGAAAAATCGAGCAGGGGGTTCTGGTTTGTCATGGTTTCCATAAAGGCGAAGGGCGCTTGCCGCGCCCCGCTTGATGTTGGTTTGCGCTTAGGGTTCAATCGAGCGTATTGCCGGTCAGCTTTTCATAGGCCTCGCGGTACTTTGCAGTCGTTTTGGCAATGATTTCCGCAGGAAGTTTCGGACCCGGTGCCTGCTTGTTCCAATCGAGGGTCTCCAGGTAGTCGCGCACGATCTGCTTGTCGAAGCTCGGCGGGCTGATGCCTTCCCGGTACTCATCGGCCGGCCAGAAGCGCGAGGAGTCGGGCGTGAGCGCCTCGTCGATGAGGTGCAGGCGGCCCGAGGCGTCGAGGCCGAACTCGAACTTGGTGTCGGCGATGATGATGCCGCGCGTCAGGGCGTAGTCGGAGGCCTCGCCGTAGAAGCGCAGCGTGACGTCACGCACCTGCTCGGCGAGCGCTTTGCCGAGGATCTTCTCCACGGTAGCGAAATCGATGTTCTCGTCGTGCGCGCCCATTTCAGCCTTGGTCGAGGGGGTGAACAGCGGCTGGGGCAGTTTCTGCGCCATCTTCAGTCCGGCAGGTAGCGGGATGCCACAGACGGCACCGGTCTTCTGGTAGTCCTTCCAGCCGCTGCCGATGATGTAGCCGCGCACCACCGCCTCGACCGGCAGGGGCTTCAGGCGTTTGACCACCACCGAGCGGCCGCGCACCTGGGCGCGCTCGTCCTCGCCTTTCACCACCGATTCCGGGTCGATGCCGGTCAGGTGGTTGGGCACGATGTGGGTCAGGCGCTCGAACCAGAAGCCGGAGACGGCCGTCAGCACGCGTCCCTTGTCCGGGATGGGGTCGCCCAGCACGACGTCGAAGGCGGACAGGCGGTCGGACGTGACGATCAGCATCTGCTGGTCGCCGACGGCATAGATGTCGCGCACCTTGCCGCGGGCGATGAGGGGCAGGCTGGCGATGCGGGATTCGTAGACGGTTTGGCTCATGGCTGCGATGCGAAGCACAAAAGGTGCAATTATATGACCGAAGGAAATCCCTGTGGGACGGCGGACGCCGTACCGGATAACCACATTTCCAGATCGGGGAAGGCAATGTCCTCCAGGCTGTCCAGTACCGCGGCAGCGCCGGCGAAATCCTGTCCGCGGGTGTAGTCGCAGGGCGTCACGATCGTGGCGAGGCCTGCCCCCTGAGCCGCCCTCAGGCCGTTCTCGGAATCCTCGAAAGCCAGGCAGGCGGCAGCGGGCAGGCCGAGTTGCTCCAGCACCCACAAATAGATGTCCGGCGCCGGCTTCTTCGCCGGCACCACGTCGCCGGCGCCGACCGCTTCGAACCACGACAGGGCATCCGGGCCGAGTGCGGGGACCAGCAGGGCTGAGACGTTTTCCGGCGTAGTGGTGGTGGCGATGGCCAGGCGCAGGCCGGTCGCGCGGGCCACGTCGAGCAGGCGCGCCACGCCGGGCCGCAGCGGGATGGCGCCAGTGGCGGCCAGATGCGTGTAATGCCGCGTCTTGGCACGGTGCAGGGAAGCGACGCGCTTGGCGTAGTCCGCAAGCCTGGCAAAATCGGGCTGGTGGCGGGCGACGTAATGGGCGATGCGCTCCTTGCCGCCGGTGACGGCGAGCAGTTCGCCATAGAGCGCCCCGTCCCACACCCAGTCGAGGCCGGCCTCGCGGAAGGCGGCATTGAAGGCGGGGCGATGGCCGTCGCGCTCGGTATCCGCGAGCGTGCCGTCCACGTCGAAAATCAGGGCCTGCAACACGGCGTCAGCGACCGCCGCCCCCCGAGCGTGGGGGCCGTTCATCTCATTCACGCACGTAGGGCTTGTCGACCTTGCCTTCGCGGTCCTCGCGGTAGGGATACTTGATATGACCGTAACGAATGACGAGGACGGCGATGGTCAGCAGCAATATCGAACCCGAGACCGCCAGCATGCGCCACTCGCTCATGTCCTTCTGTTCCAGGATGACATAGCGGGCAAGCGCCACCATGGCGATGTAGAGGGGAAAACGCACGGGCAGCTGGCCGGACTTGAAATACTGGCCGATCATGGCCAGCACTTCCAGGTAAAGGAACATCAGCAGCAGGTCGGCGAGGCCGACCTTGCGCGCCGCCACCATGACCATCGCCTCCTGATAGATGGCGACGGAGGTTGCCAGCGCGATGATCAGCAGGCCGAGGTATTCGACCAGGTCCAGGCCGCCGTTGAAGAATTTGTGGATGCGATCGAATGTGTGCGAGCGGATGTCCATGCCTGTCTCCAAATAGAGGGAGCCGCGCGAGGCGGCTCCGCAAGGGGTTGCCGATGCGGCTTACTTGACGATCTGGTTCAGTTCGCCCTTCTTGTAGCGCTCGGCCATCTTCTCCAGCGGGACCGGCTTGATCTTGGCGGCCTGGCCGGCGCAGCCGAAGGCTTCGTAGCGCAGCTTGCAGATCTCCCTGGCGGCCTTTTGCGCGTCAGCGAGGAACTTGCGCGGATCGAATTCGGCGGGTTTCTCGGCCATATGGCGGCGCATGGCGCCGGTCATGGCCAGCCGGATGTCGGTGTCGATGTTGATCTTGCGCACGCCGTGCTTGATGCCGGTGACGATCTCCTCGACCGGCACGCCGTAGGTCTCCTTCATCTGGCCGCCGTACTTGCGGATGATCTCCAGCCATTCCTGCGGCACGCTGGATGAGCCGTGCATCACCAGGTGGGTGTTGGGGATGCGGGCGTGGATCTCCTTGATGCGGCCGATGGCGAGGATGTCGCCGGTCGGCTTGCGCGTGAACTTGTAGGCGCCGTGCGAGGTGCCGATGGCGATGGCCAGCGCGTCGC
Organism: Betaproteobacteria bacterium; assembly: GCA_016703785.1. Taxonomy (GTDB): domain Bacteria; phylum Pseudomonadota; class Gammaproteobacteria; order Burkholderiales; family Rhodocyclaceae; genus Desulfobacillus. The sequence goes on along the minus strand of JADJBM010000004.1, from coordinate 252,295 downwards.
ACTGCGTCTTCTGCACGAAGTCGGCGGCCTGGTCGGGGTCGGTGAGCAGCTGCTCGCGCGTCATCTTGCCCTCGGCGCCGTGGCCGTCCTCCTTGTCGCCCTGCATGGTTTCGAGCGAGCCGAGCACGCCGAGTTCGGCCTCCACGGTGACGCCGATGGCGTGGGCGATGTCGACCACGCGGCGCGAGACCTCTACGTTGTACTCGTAGGAAGACGGCGTCTTGGCGTCGTCCATCAGCGAGCCGTCCATCATCACGCTGGAAAAGCCGGAGCGGATCGCCGCCACGCAGACGGCCGGGCTGGCGCCGTGGTCCTGGTGCATCACCACCGGGATGTGCGGGTAGGCTTCGATGGCGGCCTCGATGAGGTGGCGCAGGAAGGCCTCGCCGGCGTACTTCCGCGCGCCGGCCGAGCCCTGCATGATGACCGGGCTGCCGGTTTCATCGGCGGCTTCCATGATGGCGCGCACCTGCTCCAGGTTGTTCACGTTGAAGGCGGGCAGGCCGTAGCCGTTTTCGGCGGCGTGGTCGAGCAATTGGCGCATGGATACGAGAGGCATGGTGATCTCCTGGATTGACGAGTTAAATGCTTTCGTGCGGCGGCGGCGCGGTGTTTTCCCCGACGCGGACGATCTTCATTGTGTTGGTGCCGCCCGGCGTGCCAATCGGCTCGCCGATGGTGAGCACGATGGTGTCACCCGGTTCGACGGCACCGGATTGGATGAGGATATGCTCGGCCTCGCGCAGCAGTTCGTCGCGGTCGTGCCCGATGTAGCGCATCAGCAGCGGATAGACGTCGCGGTAGAGACTCATGCGGTAGCGGCTGCGGATTTCCGGCGTGAGGGCGAAGATGGGCACGCCGCAGTGGATGCGCGACATCCACAGCGCGGTCGAGCCGGATTGCGTCAGCGCGGCGATGGCCTTCACCTTGAGGTGGTAGGCGGTAAACAGCGCCGCCATGGCGATCGACTGGTCGATGCGGGTGAACACGCGGTCGAGGAAATGGTGGTCCAGCCCGATCTCCTGGGATTTTTCAGCCTCGAGGCAGATGCGCGCCATGGCCTCGACCGTTTCCACCGGGTACTCGCCGGCGGCGGTCTCGGCCGAGAGCATCACCGCGTCGGTGCCGTCCAGCACGGCGTTGGCAACGTCGGACACCTCCGCGCGCGTCGGCACCGGGCTGGAAATCATCGATTCCATCATTTGCGTGGCGGTGATGACGACCTTGTTGTGTTCCCGCGCCGCGCGGATCAGCTTTTTCTGCAGGGCGGGCACTGCGGCATCCCCCACCTCCACAGCCAGGTCGCCGCGCGCCACCATGATGACATCCGAGGCATGCAGGATGTCCTCCAGTGCGGCGATGGCCTCTACCCGCTCTATCTTGGCGACCAGGAGGGCGTCCGAGCCGGCGGCGCGCAGCAGTTCACGCGCCAGGCGCATGTCCGCGCCGGATTTTGGAAATGAGACGGCGACGAAATCGCAGTTGATCTCCGCCGCCGTGCGGATGTCCTCCATGTCCTTTTGCGTCAACGCCGGCGCCGAGAGGCCGCCGCCCTGCTTGTTGATGCCTTTGTTGTTGGAGAGCGTGCCGCCGATGCGCACGCTGCAGCGCACTTCGCGATCGATGATGGAAATCACCTCGAGGACGATGCGGCCGTCGTCAAGCAGCAGCACATCGCCGGGGGAGAGGTCGTCAATCAGGTCGGGGTAGTCCAGGCCGACGCGTTTGGCATCTCCCGGCGCGCTCGACGCGTCGAGCGTGAAGTTGTCGCCGGGCTTGAGGGTCACCTTGCCGGCGGCAAACTTGCCGACGCGGATTTTCGGCCCCTGCAAGTCGACCATGACGCCGACCGTGCGGCCGACCTTGTTGACCGTCTGGCGCAGCAGGCCGACACGCTGCCGGTGATCGGCGGCAGTGCCGTGGGAAAAATTCAGGCGCACGACGTCGACGCCGGCGGCGATCATGCGCGCCAGCACATCCGGCTCCGAGCTGGCGGGGCCGAGGGTGGCGACGATTTTCGTGCTTCGCTGCATGGCGTTTACGAACCCTTCGCCCGCTGTTCGAGGATGTCCACGGCCGGCAGGGTCTTGCCCTCGAGGAATTCGAGGAAGGCGCCGCCGGCGGTGGAAATGTAGGACACCTTGTCGTAGATGCCGTACTTCTGGATGGCGGCGATGGTGTCGCCGCCGCCGGCCAGGGTAAAGGCCTTGGTTGAGGCGATGGCCGCGGCGATCTTCTTCGTGCCCTCGCCGAACTGGTCGAACTCGAAGACGCCGACCGGGCCGTTCCAGACCACGGTGCCGGCCTTCATGATGATGTCGACCAGTTCCTGCGTGCTCTTCGGGCCGATGTCGAAAATCATGTCGTCGTCGGCCACGCTGCCGGCGTCCTTCAGCACGGCCGGCTCGGCGGCATCGAATTTCTTGCCGCAGACCACGTCGACGGCGATCGGGATGGTGGCGCCGCGCGCCGTCATCTTCTTCATCAGGGCCTGGGCGGTGGGCACCAGGTCGTGCTCGCACAGCGACTTGCCGACCGGCTTGCCGCTGGCCTGCAGGAAGGTGTTGGCGATGCCGCCGCCGACCACCAGCTGATCTACCTTCTCGGAAAGGGATTCCAGCACCGTCAACTTGGTCGACACCTTCGAGCCGCCGACGATGGCGACCATCGGCCGGGCCGGATCGAGCAGGGCCTTGCCGAGCGCGTCCAGTTCCTCCGTCAGCAGCATGCCGGCGCAGGCGGTTGGCGCGAACTTGGCGATGCCGTGGGTGGAGGCTTCGGCGCGATGCGCGGTGCCGAAGGCGTCCATGACGAAGACGTCGCACAGCGCGGCGTACTGCTTCGCGGTGTCGTCGACGTTCTTCTTCTCGCCCTTGTTGAAGCGGCAGTTCTCCAGCAGCACCACTTCACCCGATGCGACATCGAAACCGCCCGCGACCCAGTCCTTGACGACACGCACCGGCTTGCCGAGCTTGGTGGACATCACCTCGGCCACTGGCTTGAGCGAATTTTCCTCGGAGTATTCGCCCTCGGTCGGGCGGCCCAAGTGGGAGGTGACCATCACTTTCGCGCCGGCCTTGAGGCAGTGTTCGATGGTGGGCATGGAGGCCGTGATACGGGCGTCCGATGTGACCTTGCCGTCCTTGACTGGCACATTGAGATCGGCGCGGATGAACACGCGCTTGCCCTTGAGGTCGAGATCGGTCATGCGAAGAAAATGAGGCATGCGTGTTCACCTGGAAGATAAGCGGTAAGGACTGGGCGATCCCAGGCCTTACGACTCATGCGAGAGGGGCGGCAGGCGGCGGGCCGGGTTCCGGCCGCCGTCCGCCAGCGACTGACTTTTACTTCGCGACGTGTTTGACGAAGCGCAGCATGTTGCAGGTGTAGCCGTACTCGTTGTCGTACCAGGCGACGACCTTGACGAAGGTCTTGTCCAAGGCGATGCCGGCGTCGGCGTCGAAGATCGACGGCTGGGAGCAGCCGCGGAAGTCGGTGGCGACGACCTTGTCCTCGGTGTAGCCGAGCACGCCCTTCATGGCGCCTTCCGAGGCGGCCTTCATGGCCTTGCAGATGTCTTCGTAGGCGGCTTCCTTGTTCAGCTCGACGGTGAGGTCGACCACCGAAACATCGGAGGTCGGCACACGGAAGGCCATGCCGGTGAGCTTCTTGTTCAACTCGGGCAACACCACGCCGACGGCCTTGGCGGCGCCGGTCGAGGACGGGATGATGTTCTCGAGGATGCCGCGGCCGCCGCGCCAGTCCTTGCTGGAGGGGCCGTCCACGGTCTTCTGCGTGGCGGTGGCGGCGTGCACGGTGGTCATCAGGCCGCGCTTGATGCCCCAGTTGTCGTTGAGCACCTTGGCCACGGGCGCCAGGCAGTTGGTGGTGCAGGAGGCGGCGGAGACGATGGCCTCGCCGGCGTACTTCTCGTGGTTCACGCCATAGACGAACATCGGCGTGTCGTCCTTCGACGGGGCCGACTGCACGACCTTCTTGGCGCCGGCGTCGATATGCTTCTGGCAGGTGTCCTTGGTGAGGAAGAAGCCGGTGGATTCGATGACGATGTCGGCGCCGACCTCGTTCCACTTCAGGTTGGCGGGATCCTTCTCGGCGGTCAGGCGGATCTTCTTGCCGTTGACGATCAGGTTGCTGCCTTCAACCGAGATGCTGCCGTTGAAGCGGCCATGCACGGAGTCGTACTGCAGCATGTAGGCCAGGTAGCCGGGCTCGAGCAGGTCGTTGATGGCGACCACTTCGATCTCGGGGAAGTCCTTGGCGATTGCGCGGAATGCCATGCGGCCGATGCGACCGAAACCGTTGATGCCGACTTTGATAGCCATAATTCGTTCTCCAGAAGAAAGTTACAAAACCGATTTCACCGCCTTCACGACATTCTCCGCCGTGAAGCCGAATTCCTTGAACAGCACGCCGGCCGGGGCCGACTCGCCGAAGCGGTCGAGGCCGACCACGGCGCCCTCCAGCCCGACATACTTGTACCAGCCGCCGGTGACGCCGGCTTCCACGGCGACGCGCGGCAGGCCCTTGGGCAGCACGCCGGCCTTGTAGGCGGACTCCTGGCGATCGAAGGCGTTGGTGTTCGGCATGGAGACGACGCGCACCGCGACGCCTTCCTGCGCCAGTGCCGCCTGCGCCTTGAGCGCCAGATCCACTTCCGAGCCGGTGGCGAGGATGACCGCCTGGGCCTTGCCGTCTGCTTCCGAGAGGACATAGCCGCCGCGCGCGATGTTCGCCAGCTGGGCGTCGTCGCGCTTGACGAAGGGCAGGTTCTGCCGCGACAGGCACAGCGCCGACGGGCCGTTGCGCTTTTCAACCGACTGCGTCCAGGCCACGATGGTCTCGACGGTGTCGCAGGGACGCCAGACATCCATGTTCGGGATCATGCGCAGCGTGGCGGTCTGCTCGACCGGCTGGTGCGTCGGGCCGTCCTCGCCGAGACCGATGGAGTCGTGCGTGAAGACATAGATCACGCGCTGCTTCATCAGCGCCGACATGCGCAGGGCGTTGCGGGCATATTCCGAGAACATCAGGAAGGTGCCGCCAAAGGGCAGGATGCCGCCGTGCAGCGCCATGCCGTTCATGATGTGCGACATGCCGAATTCGCGCACGCCGTAGGAGATGTAGTTGCCGGGGGTGCGGCCGGAGACGTGCTTGCAGCCCGTCCAGTTGGTCAGGTTGGAGCCGGTCAGGTCGGCCGAACCGCCGACGAACTCGGGCAGGGCCGGCGCCAGGGCGTTGATGGCGATCTGCGAGGCCTTGCGCGTGGCGACGGTTTCGCCTTTGGCGTTGATTTCGGCAATGGCCTTCTTGGCGAACTCGGCCCAGTTGGCAGGCAATTCGCTGGCCATGCGGCGCTTGAATTCGGTGGCCAGATCGGGGTGGGCCTTGGCATAGCGATCGAACTTGTGCTGCCAGTCGGATTCGACGGCAGCACCCTTCTTCCTCGCATCCCAGGCCTCATACACTTCCTGCGGAATCTCGAAAGGGGGGAACACCCAACCCATGTGCGGGCGGGCGGCGGCGATCTCGGCATCGCCCAGCGGGGCGCCGTGCACATCGTGGGTGCCGACCTTGTTGGGCGAGCCCAGGCCGATGCGCGTCTTGCAGCAGATGAGGGTCGGCCGCGAGGTTTCCGCCTTGGCCTTGTTGATCGCGGCGTGAATCGCTTCCGGATCGTGGCCGTTCACATTGGCGACGACCTGCCAGCCGTAGGCCTCGAAACGCTTCGGCGTGTCGTCGGTGAACCAGCCTTCGACGTGGCCGTCGATGGAAATGCCGTTGTCGTCCCAGAAGGCGGTCAGCTTTCCCAGGCCCCATGTGCCGGCCAGCGCGCAGGCCTCGTGCGAGATGCCTTCCATGAGGCAGCCGTCGCCGAGGAAGGCATAGGTGCGGTGATCGACGATCTCGTGGCCGGGGCGGTTGAATTCGGCGGCGAGCAGCTTTTCGGCCATGGCCATGCCGACGGCGTTGGTGATGCCCTGGCCGAGCGGGCCGGTGGTGGTCTCCACGCCGGGCGTGTAGCCGTACTCTGGATGCCCCGGCGTCTTGCTGTGCAGCTGGCGGAAATTCTTGATGTCGTCGATCGAAACATCGTAGCCGGTCAGGTGCAGCAGGGCGTAGACGAGCATGGAGCCGTGGCCGTTGGACAGCACGAAGCGGTCGCGGTCGGCCCACTTCGGATTGGCCGGGTTGTGGCGCAGGTGGTGGTTCCACAGCACCTCGGCGATCTCCGCCATGCCCATGGGCGCACCCGGGTGGCCGGACTTGGCTTTCTCCACTGCGTCCATGGCGAGGGCGCGGATGGCACTGGTCAGATTGTTGAACACTGGCGTCTCGAAGTCGGCAAAAGTGGCACTCTGTGCGGACATGTTGATTTCCTTATTCCTGGTCAGTCGTGCCGGCTGGGAAGCCTTGAATTATCTTCCAAACCGGGCGTTATGGGTAGTTCGAGAGGGCAGCGTCAGGCTTTCTTGCGCTTATCCATGAGCTGCAGGATGAGCGGCGTCAGCACCAGCTGCATGGCCAGTTCCATCTTGCCGCCGGGCACGACGATGCAATTCGGCCGCGACATGAAGGAGCCGTTGATCATCGTCAGCAGATAGGGAAAGTCGACCCCGTGTGGATCGCGGTAGCGGATCACGACGAGGGATTCGTCGAGCGTCGGGATGTCGCGGGCGATGAAGGGGTTGGAGGTGTCCACCACCGGCACGCGCTGGAAGTTGATGTGGGTGCGCGAGAACTGCGGCGTGATGTAGTGCACGTAGTCGTACATGCGGCGCAGGATGGTCTGCGTTACCGCCTCGACCGAATAACCGCGGGTCTTGGTGTCGCGGTGGATCTTCTGGATCCACTCCAGGTTGACCGTCGGCACCACGCCGACGAGCAGGTCGGTGTAGCGGGCGACGTCGACCGTATCGGTCTTGACGCCGCCGTGCAGGCCTTCGTAGAACAGGAAGTCGGTGCCCTGGGGCAGATCCTCCCAGGGCGTGAAAGTGCCCGGCTTCTGCTTCCACGGCTCGGCTTCCGCGTCGTTGTGCAGGTAATAGCGCCGCTTGCCGCTGCCGGTTTCACCGTAGGTCTTGAACAGGGCTTCGATTTCCTCGAAGAGGTTGGCTTCCGGTCCGAAATGGCTGATGTGCTCGCAGACGCCGGCCTTCTCCGACATCTGGATGGCCTTCTTCATCTCCTCGCGGTCGTACTTGTGGAAGCTGTCGCCCTCGATGACGGCGGCGAGGATGTTTTCGCGGCGGAAGATGTGCTCGAAGGAATTCTTGACCGTGGTGGTGCCGGCGCCGGAAGAGCCGGTGATGGCGATGACGGGATGCTTGGCGGACATGGCTAACCCTTTGTCGATAGTTTGGATTTCCGGGCGGCGCTACGCATCGCTGCGCGGCGAACGACGATAGGGGAACTGTAATGGAGACGATGCATAAGCTCCATTCAAAATTTGTTATGGAACTAATAAGAAAGCTCTTATGTTTACCGGGTCAGTGACATGTAGAGGAGCGGCAGCCGCTCGGGCAGCTGTTCAACCCGGTCGAGAACGAGATGGCGCTTGCCGAAAATTCCGCGCACGTAGTCGTCGGCCTTCGGGTCCAGGCTGAGGCAGAAAGTGTCGACCCCCCGGGCGGACAGTTCCTCGACCGCCTTGCGGGCATCGGCCCGCAGGTGGCCGGGTTCGGCGACATCGACATCAGCCGGTTCGCCGTCGGTCAGCAGCAGGAGGATCTTCTTGTCGGCCTGTCGCGCTGCGAGATAGTGGCCGGCGTGGCGCAGCGCGGCGCCCATGCGGGTGGACCAGCCCGCGCTCATGGCGGCCAGCCGCGCCTTGACGGTGTCGTCCCAGCGTTCGGAAAAGCCCTTGATGTGCTGGTAGCGCACTTCGTGGCGGGTGTTGGAATGGAAGCCGGCAATGGCAAAGGGATCACCGAGGCAATCGATGGCCCAGGCGAGCAGCGAAACGGCTTCCTGGCTGAGTTCGAGGACGGTCTGTCCGCTGGCGTTGCCGGCGCCCGCCACTTTTTCGTTGAGCGACTCGGACAGGTCGAGCAGCAGCAGGACGCTGATGTCGCGACCATCAGTGCGGTGGCTCATGTTGATGCGCGGGTCGGGGGTGGCGCCGCTCTTGAAATCGATCAGCGAGCCGAGGGCGATGTCGAGATCGAGGTCGCTGCCCTCTTCCTGGTAGCGGATGCGCACCTTGTCCTGCGGCTTGAGCAGGTCGAGCAGTCGCTTGAGGTGCTTGGCCAGCGCGGCATGCTTTTGCAACAGGCGGTCGATGTCGGCTGCGTTGCCGCTGGCATGCAGGGCCTCATAGACGCTGACCCAGTCGGGACGATAGGTTTGGCTGGCATCGTCCCACTCGGGGTAACGGCGCGGTGGCAGGCCGCGCAGCGCCTCGCCCGGTTCCAGCTTGCGCTCGGCATCGAAGGCCTGTTCCTCGTCGCCTTCCTCGATGAATTTCCACAACTGACGATTATCGTCGCGGTAGTCGATGACCGTGTCGTCGAAATGAATCGTGGCCAGCTGGTCGCTCGGGCGGCGGGTTTTGGCGACATAGGCGAGGGCCAGTGCGGCGATTTCGGCGGTGCTGGATTCGCTTGCAGACAGGAGGGCATGAAAGCGCCGCACGAAATCGAGCAGGACCGGGTCGGTGTAGCCGTGTCCGGGATCGAGCAGGGCACGCGAGAGCATCGCCAGACGGTGGCGCAGGCACGAGGTGGTTTCCGCATCGCAGGCATCCTGCCGCGGTTGCGGATGCAGGGCGAGGAAGATGCGGCGCAGGCCCGGATATTCGCGAATCAGCAAGGTCTCGATGCGGCAGTCCTCGAAGAACTCGACGGCCATGCGCTGGAACGGACTCCAGTTATCGGCGATCTGTGCGGTGCTCCAGCGGCGGTGGCCGACCATGTGGGCCAGCACGGCGCGGTAGCGGTTGAGGCCGCTGACGATGCCGGCGGGGCCATGGGCGTCGTCGAACACGTCCGGCACGCGCATGCCCAGCTTGTCGAAGTAAGGAACTGGCTGGCGCAATTCATCGAAAGCGGTCGAATACGGCACCAGCAGATCGCTGTCGCGCCACAGCGCCCGCAGGTAGAGGTCGAGCGATCGCTCGACGTCCGCGAACAGCGTGCCGTGGCGTTCGCGCTGCAGTACCGCGTGGCTGTCGGCCGACTTCAGGCTGAAAAACTCGACCTGGCGTTCCGGGTGGCTGCCGTAATTGCGGATGCCGAATTCGGTCCAGTTCCTCAGGCCCGCCGTCGACAAGAGGCCGAGCAGTCGCGGCGCCTGTTCGAGGAACGCCGGCAGGCCGGGACTGGGAAAGGTGGTGTGGTGACCGTGGATCGATGCCGAGGTGCGCACCATCAGGTTCAGCGCAATGTCGATGTAGAGCTCGATCTGCTCGGCTGATTGCAGGCGCTTCGCCACTGCTGCGAGGGTTTGCAGAAAGGGCGTGATGGCGGCGCTGTTGGGCGATTTCTGCATCGCGCGGATGGCGCCCATCACTTGCGGCAGCAAGGGTTCCTGATCGCCGCTGGCGGCCGCTGCCACGGCTGGCCACTCTTCGAGGAAGGCCAGCAGCGGTTCCGGTCCGCGCCCGAGCTTGCCGATGAAGCGCGCGGCCTCGATGTAGGCCTCCATCTGCGCCCTGCTGAAACTGCTCAGCGCTTCGTCGAGGCATTCCTCGAAGACATCGGCCACCGGCGCAAAGCCGCAGTCGAGCGCCTGCCACCAGGCCTGCACCTGCGGGTGCGCCATCTGCCGCTGGCGGGCATCGGTGACGGGGCGGATTCCGGTCGGCATCGCTTTATCTCGCCGTATCGCCGGCGCTGACTTTCAAGCCGGGTTTGCGTCAAACGTCGCGTCGATGGCGTGGTCGAGCGTGGCGCGGATGTCGGCGTCGTCGGTGATCGGCCGCACCATCGCCATGCGGCAGGCGTCGCGCGGCGCCACCCCATTGCCGATCAGGGTCGCCGCGTAGACGATCAGGCGCGTTGAGACGCCTTCATCAAGGCCATGGCCCTTGAGGTTGCGTGCGGCCTGGGCGACCTTGACCAGTTGGGCCGCGACGGACTGCTCGATGCCGGTTTCCCGGGCGACGATCTGCGCTTCCAGCGTCGCCTCCGGGTAGTCGAAATCGAAGGCGGTGAAGCGCTGTTTTGTCGACTGCTTGAGGTCCTTCATCAGGCTCTGGTAGCCGGGGTTGTAGGAGATCACCAGCTGGAAATCCGCGTGCGCCTCGACCAGCTCGCCCTTCTTGTCCAGCGGCAGGGTGCGGCGGTGGTCGGTCAGCGGGTGGATCACCACGGTGGTGTCCTGGCGCGCCTCGACGATCTCGTCGAGGTAGCAGATGGCGCCGATGCGCGCCGCCGTGGTCAGCGGCCCGTCGAGCCAGCGCGTGCCGTTGGCGTCGAGCAGGTAGCGGCCGACCAGGTCGGAGGCCGTCATGTCCTCGTTGCAGGCCACAGTGATCAGTGGCCTGCCCAGTTTCCAGGCCATGTACTCGATGAAGCGCGACTTGCCGCAGCCGGTGGGGCCCTTGACCATGACCGGCAGGCGGGCGTGGTAGGCGGCCTCGTAGAGCGCCACTTCCTGCCCCTGCACCTGATAGTAGGGCTCCTGCCTGACGAGGTATTGCGTCTTGTCGGTCATCGATATTTCCTCCGGAACAGCCTCGCCGCCGGGCCGTCCCAAGGCGGGGCGGCACGCGGCGGAGCCGCAACCTGCAGCAAGACTCGTTCAGCGCGCCCCGTGATACGCGAGCGCAGCGAGCAAGCAAGCTCCCCCGCCCGTGGGCGGGGGTTGGGGGTGGGGAGCCTATCGGTGTGCAGCACCGATTTTTTCGCGCCAGCCGGGGAATATCTGGTCGGCGTCCTTGGGGAAGGACTCGAAGGCGCGGGCGAACTCCTTGTGCTCCTTGGCGTACTGGATCGGGTCGGCGCCCGACTTCCAGCATTCGTAGGCCTGGCGCAGGCTCTTGGCGCCGGCGGCCGGAGAGTCGATATGGCCGTAGGAACCGCCGCCGGCGGTATTGATCACGTTGCCATGGCCGAGATTCTCGAAGAAGCCGGGCAGGCGCAGCGCGTTCATGCCGCCGGAGATGATCGGCGTGGTCGGCTTCATGCCGTACCACTCCTGGTGATAGGCGGGGCCGGTATAGCTGTCGCGCTCGATGATGTAGGCGATGGCACGGTCGTCCTTTTCGCCTTCCATCTTGCCGTAGCCCATGGTGCCGACGTGGATGCCGGAGGCCCCTTGCAGGCGACTCATCTTGGCCAGCACATAGGCGGTGTAGCCGCGCTTGGCCGAGGGCGAGGTCACGGCGCCGTGGCCGGCGCGGTGGTAGTGCAGGTACTGGCCGGGGAAATAGCGACGGGCAGTGGTCACCATGCCGGGGCCGCCGACATAGCCGTCGACCAGGAACGCCACCTTGTCGGCGTCTGGGCCGAAGGTTTCGAGGATGAATTCGCCGCGCGCGATCATCTCGTAATGATCGTCGGCGGTGATGTTGGCGGAGAAGATCTTGGCCTGGCCGGTCTCGTCCATGGCGCGCTTCATCGCATCGTAGACCAGCGGAATGACCTTCTTGGCCGGGCAGAACACCTGGTTGCCTTGCGGCTCGTCGTTCTTGATGAAGTCGCCGCCCAGCCAGAACTGGTAGGCCGCGGCGGCAAACGGTTCGGGGCGCAGGCCGAGCTTGGGCTTGATGATGGTGCCGGCGATGTAGCCGCCATTGACCATCGGGCGGCCGAGAATTCGCCACAGGTTGCTGATATCCACCGCAGGGCCGTCAAACAGCTCGATGGCGCGGCGCGGCATGTAGAAGTCGTACATCTTGGCGTGCTCGATGTCGCCCATGCCCTGATTGTTGCCGATCACCAGCGTCAGGAAGGACACCAGCATCATGCGGCCGTCGGTGATGTTGCGGTCGAAGAGGTCGATCGGGTAGGCGATGCGCATCTCTTCCGTGGCCTCGTCGATCAGGTACACCAGCGCGTCCACACCCTTGGTGAAATCGTCAGTGGTGGACACTTCGACGTTGGTGCCGGTCGACGACTCGGCGGCGAAGTGGGCGGCGGCCTCCAGGTAGCCGTAGCCGGATTTCGGCTTCATTTTGTAGGCGACCAGGATGTGTCTGCCCCCTTTGATCAGGTCTTCTTCCTTGAGGCTGAGGTCAGCGTAACGGTTTGACTGGTCCATGCGGTCTCCTTCGGTTCTCGGTCATGTTGAATATGGGCGCACTGTATGCCCGATTAACCATAAGGTGAACTAAATGTTTGTTATGGTAATCTTGCAATAATCCTTATGAAGCGAGGCGGCTCATGCATCTGACCCTGCGCCAGTTGAAGATCTTCGAGGCGGTGGCGCGCCATCTGTCTTTCTCCCGTGCCGCCGACGAGCTGCACCTGACGCAGCCGGCGGTTTCCATGCAGGTGCGCAGCCTGGAGGAAGCCGCGGGCCTGCCGCTCACCGAGCAGGTCGGCAAGCGGGTGTTCCTCACCGAGGCCGGGGAGGAGCTGGCGCGTCATGCGCGCGTCATTGCCCAGCAGTTGCGCGAAGTCGAGGAATCGCTGGCGGCGATGAAGGGCCTGCGCGGCGGGCGGCTCAACATCGGCGTGGTGTCCACCGCCAAGTATTTCGCGCCGCGCCTGCTGACGTCCTTTCGCCATGCGCACCCAGAGGTCGAATTGCGTTTGGGCGTTCACAACCGTGGGGACATCGTGCGGCAACTGGCCGACAACGAGATCGACCTCGCTATCATGGGGCGGCCGCCGCAGGAGTTGGAGACGGTGTCCGAGCCCTTCGCCGAAAATCCGCTGGTTTTCGTGGCGGCGACGGATCACCCGCTTGCCAAGGCGAAGAATATCGAGCCGCAGCAGCTCACCGAGGAGAGCTTCCTGTTGCGCGAGCCGGGCTCGGGTACGCGGGCCGCCATGGAGCGCTTCCTGGCGGATAACGGCGTGGTGCCGCAGCGCACGGTGGAAATGACGAGCAACGAGACCATCAAGCAGGCGGTCATGGCCGGCATGGGCATTTCCTTCATTTCCGAGCGCACCATCGTGCTCGAACTCGCCACAGGGAATATCGCCCGCCTGAACGTGAAGGGCACGCCGCTCAAGCGCCACTGGTATGTGGTGCACCGCGCGGAGAAACGCCTGCTGCCGGTGGCGCAGGCGTTTCATCAGTTCTTGCTGCAGGAAAGCGGCGGACTGGAAGAACTGGCGCCGTCCAAAACCAGCACCACTAAAAACAAGCCAAAGGGAACGAAGCCGGCGCCTAGAGACAAAGGCAAGTTCTAGCGGCGCGAGCGGATCCAGTCGCGCCAGGCGATGAACAGTTCCGGGTCGCTGGCGGCGATCACCGAGCGCTTCCACAGGTCGTCGGCGTCGAAATCGTCGTGCTTCAGCGAGCACAGCCGTCCGCCGGCCTCTTCGAGGATGAGGCGGCCGGCGGCGTAGTCCCACAGCTTCTGCCCGCCGTGCAGCAGCAGGTCGAGGCGGCCGGCGGCGGCGTAGCACCATTCCAGGGTGCTGCAGCCGAAATTGCGCTGCGAGTAATAGGGTGGCCGTGTGGCGAGGTCGTCGCCGAGTTTTTTCGGGATGCGCTTGAAATCGACGCCGGCGACGCATTCGGCCAGGTTCGCCGCCTGCGGCCGCAGCGGCAGGCGCAGGCCGTTCATGGTGGCGCCGCCGTCGCGCGAGGCGGAGAACATCTCGCGCGTGGCCGGGTCGTAGACCACGCCGACGACGGCGCGGCCCTCGATGAAGTAGGCGACGGAGATGGCGAAGAAGGGCAGGCCGGCGACGAAGTTGGTGGTGCCGTCGATGGGGTCGACGCACCACAGGCCTTCGGCGCCCTCTTCCCAAAGCTGGTGCTGTTCCGCCTCGCTCATTTCCTCCTCGCCCAGCACCGGGCGCGGGCGCAGCCGCTGCAGCCGCTCGGTGAGGGCGCGCTGTGCAGCGATGTCCACTTCGGTGAAGATGGTGCCGTCGGCCTTGTGCTCGCGCACCACGTGGAGGTAGCGCGGCATCACCACCTGCGCGGCGACTTCGCGCACTACCTGCGTGACGGCGGCGCACAGTTCGTAGTATGCGGTGCTCATGGGCTATCCCCCCATCCCCCTTTCCGGGAAAGGGGGTGACGTACGTTCGCCGCTACGCGGCTCCATGTCGTTGGCTGCGCCGCCTGGGGGCGGCGGGCGGCGCTCATTCTTTCCACTTGATGGAGCAGCCCATGCTGGGGATCTGCTCACGCGGTCCCTCGCCGGTTTTCCCCACCTGCAGCATGGCCTCGAACACGTCGCGCCGTGTCGTGGGGGCTGACTCCTTGCGCGAGGCATCCAGGCGGCCGCGGAACTGCAATTCGAGTTTCGCGTTGAAACCGAAGAAATCCGGCGTGCACACCGCGCCGTAGGCCCTGGCCACTGCCTGCGTCTCGTCGAGTACGTAGGGGAAAGGGAAGTCCATACTGCGGGCAAGTTCCACCATGTTGTCCCAGGAATCCTCGGGATAGTCTGTCGGGTCGTTCGACATGATGGCAATGGCACCGATGCCGTGCGCCTTGAGGTCGCGGCAGTCTCGCACGATGCGGTCGATCACTGCCTTGACGTAGGGGCAGTGGTTGCAGATGAACATGACGAGCAGGCCGTTGGGTCCGCGTGCGCCGGCAAGCGTGTGCCGCGCACCATCGGTGCCGGGCAGGTCGAACTCGCGCGCCTTCCAGCCGAAGTCGCAGACGGGAGTGCTGAGGCTGACCATGACGAATAAGTGTGGGAAAAAAACGATGGCTGCGGAATAATATCATGATGGCTCCCCGCTTCTTTTGCCCTCAACTGCTTGCGCCCCGCGGCTTGGCCGACCTGCCGCCCGCCACGGCGCACCACGCGTTGCGCGTTCTGCGGCTGGGCATAGGGGACGAGGTGACGCTGTTCAACGGCGAGGGCGGCGAGTACCCCGGCCGCATCGCAGAAGCCGGGCGGGGCGTGCGCGTGCGGCTGGACGATTGGCGCGACACCGAGCGCGAATCGCCGCTCGGACTGGTGCTGGCGCAGGCACTGCCCTCCGGTGACAGGATGGACTGGATCGTGCAGAAAGCCGTCGAACTCGGCGTGGCGGGAATCCAGCCCCTGAGTGCCGCGCGCAGCGTGGTGAAGCTCTCGGGCGAGCGCGCCGTACGCCGCGTCGAGCACTGGCGCCAGGTGGCCATCGCCGCCTGCGAGCAGTGCGGACGCAACCGGCTGCCGGAGGTGGCGCCGATTCTTGATCTGCGGCAATGGCTCGGTTGTCTGGAGCAACATAATGAAGTGCGTCGCATCCTCCTCATGCCAGGCGCAGCGCGCCGGCCGCGCGATTTGGCAGGGGACGGCAGCTTCATTCTGCTTGTCGGACCCGAGGGCGGCTTGTGCGAGGAGGAAGCCATCCTGGCACGGTCGGCGGGTTTCGAGGGCCTGGCGCTCGGTCCGCGCATCCTGCGCACGGAAACGGCGGGCCCGGCCATGCTGGCGGCCCTCGGCGCGCTGCACGGCGATCTTTGAGAAAGGGAGGGACGGCATGTTCGAATCAGCGGAACTCGGGCACAAAATCGACAAGGCCACCTACGACAAGCAGGTGCCGCGGCTGCGCGCCGATCTACTCGATGCGCAGTACGACATGGGGGAACTGAAAAAGTACGCGGTCATCATTCTGGTCAACGGAGTCAACGGCGCCGGCAAGGGCGAGACGGTGAACCTGCTGAACGCCTGGATGGACCCGCGCCACATCCAGACGCACGCCTTCCCCCCGCCTTCCGACGAGGAGCGCGAGCGGCCCTTCATGTGGCGCTTCTGGCGGGCCCTGCCGCCCAGGGGCAAGATCGGCATCCTCTTCGGCAACTGGTACACGGAACCCATCGTCAATCGCGCGCGGAAAATCACCAAGGTGGCCGATCTCGACCAGTCGATCGAGGAAATCAACCGTTTCGAGAAGATGCTGGCCGACGAAGGGACGCTCATCCTCAAGGTGTGGATGCACCTTTCCAAGCCGGCGCAGAAGAAACGCCTCAAGGCGCTGGAAAAGAACAAGACCACCCGCTGGCGCGTGACCCGGACGGATTGGGCGCATTTCGACATGTACGACAAGTTCCGTACGGTTTCCGAGCATGTGCTGCGCCACACCAGCACGGGGCATGCGCCGTGGATCGTCGTCGAGGGCGCCGACGAAAACTACCGCTCCCTTACGGTGGCCAACATCCTTCTGGATGCCCTGCGCAAGCGGCAGAAGATCGAGCAGGGCCGGGGCTGGAAGGCACGCAGCGCCGCGGCCCCGCTGCCGCAGGCGATCGATTCTCGGGACCTCATCAACGCGCTCGACATGACCCAGTCCCTTTCCAAGAAGCGATTCGAGAAGGACATCGAGAAATATCAGGGACGCTTGAACCTGCTCACGCGCAATCCGAAATTCAAGGAGCGCTCCCTCATCGTGGTGTTCGAAGGTTCGGATGCCGCCGGCAAGGGCGGCAGCATCCGCCGCATCACCGGTGCGCTGGACGCGCGGCAGTACCAGACCATTCCGATCGCCGCGCCGACCGAGGAGGAGCGCGCTCAGCCCTACCTGTGGCGTTTCTGGCGGCATGTGCCGCGGGTCGGCCGCGTCACCATCTTCGACCGCTCCTGGTACGGCCGGGTCCTGGTCGAACGCGTCGAAGGCTTCGCCCAGGAGGCCGACTGGATGCGCGCCTATGCCGAAATCAACGACTTCGAGGATCAGCTGGTGCGCAGCGGCGCGATCGTCGTCAAGTTCTGGCTGGCCATCACGGCGGAGGAGCAGCTGAAGCGGTTCAAGGAGCGCGAGAAGACCCGCTTCAAGCGCTTCAAGATCACCGAGGAGGACTGGCGCAACCGCAAGAAGTGGGACGACTACGAGCGGGCCGTGTGCGACATGATCGACCGGAGCAGCACCGAGATCGCACCGTGGACGCTGGTCGAGGCCAACGATAAATACCACGCCCGCATCAAGGTGCTGAAGACCCTGTGCGACCGCCTCGAGGATGCGCTGAAGTAGGCGCCCGTCCGGAGCATGCCGCCGACCAACGGCGGATATGGGGGCTACAACGGTATGGGGGCGTGAAATAATTCCGCCCGCATGCCGATTTCATGGTCTAAAATTCAAGCAAAACATCAGGTTGGATGTGCTGTTTAACAGGGTTTCTCGGAAAGCTGACATGACTGCGCCTGAATCGACACGGCAATATGTCTCCTGGTTCCGCCAGGCGGCACCTTATATCCACGCCTTTCGCGGTCGCACCTTCGTCATCGGCTTCGACGGCGAGGTGGCGCAGGGCGCGCTGGCGCAGGCATTGGCGCAGGACTGCAACCTGCTCGCGGCGCTCGGCATCCGCCTCGTGCTGGTGCATGGCGCCCGGCCGCAGATCGAGGCGGAGCTGAAGCGGCGCGATCTGAAGGGGCGCTATCACAAGGGGCTGCGCGTGACCGACGCCGAGGCGCTGGAATGCGTCAAGTCGGCCATGGGCGTCACCCGCCTGGAAATCGAAGCACTCCTTTCGCAGGGGCTGCCGAATACGCCGATGGCCGGCGCCCACATGCGCGTGACGGGCGGCAACTTCATCACCGCCAAGCCGGTCGGCGTGGTCGACGGCATCGACCACCAATTCACGGGCGCCGTGCGCAAGATCATCGCCAACGAGATCTCGGCCGACCTCGACCAGCAGAACGTGGTGCTGATCAGCCCCATCGGCGTCTCGCCGGCCGGCGAGATATTCAACCTCAGCATGGAAGAGGTGGCCGAGACGGTGGCGATCGCCCTGAAGGCGGAGAAGCTGATATTCCTGTGCGACGCGCCGGGCGTGACGGACGGCCGCGGCAACCTGGTGGAGGCGATCACCGCCGACGAGGCGGAGCGGGTGCTGAAGAAACCGAAGCGCCTGACCGAGGACCTTGGGCTCTACCTTCCCTGCTGCATGCGCGCCTGCCGGGCCGGCGTCAATCGCGCGCATCTGGTGGACCGGGACATCGACGGAGGACTCCTCCTGGAACTGTTTACCCACGAAGGGGTCGGCACGGTCGTCACGCGCGATCCCCTGGCGCGACTGCGCGAGGCGACGATCGACGACGTCGCCGCCATCGTCGGCCTGATCGCCCCGCTGGAGGCGGACGGCACACTGGTGCGGCGCGGGCGCGAATTGCTGGAAATGGAGATTGGCCGCTTTTCCGTGCTGGAGCACGACGGTGTGGTGCTCGGTTGCGCCGCGCTGTATCCGTTCAGCAAGGACAAGGCGGCGGAACTCGCCTGCCTGGCCATCGATGCCGAGCACCGCCGGGTCGGCTATGGCGAGCAGTTGTTGCACTACATGGAGGCGCGGGCCCGCAAGACCGGCCTCAAGCGGCTGTTCGT
The DNA here is from genome assembly GCA_016703785.1 of Betaproteobacteria bacterium. GTDB lineage: Bacteria > Pseudomonadota > Gammaproteobacteria > Burkholderiales > Rhodocyclaceae > Desulfobacillus. The sequence continues at coordinate 233,885 of JADJBM010000004.1, read as the reverse complement.
CCTGACGACGCGCACCGCCCACTGGTTCCTCGAACGCGGCTTCAAGGAGGTCGGCGTTGACCTGCTGCCGAGCCAGAAGCGGGAACTCTACAACTGGCATCGTCGCTCCAAGGTCTTCGGCAAGACCTTGTAGGGTCTTATGCTCGACTTCCTCAAGGGCCTCACCCATTCGCTGCGCTTCCGCCTCATCGCGGCAGCCTGCCTCGTCCTGGTGCTCGTGCTTTGGGTGCAGGTGGCCAACAGCGTGCGCCTGCTCGACGATGCGCTGGTGGCCATGGAAAACCGTCATCTGGCGGAATTGCAGGTTCTGCACAATGCCTCTCTGTCGGTGCCGCTGGCCGAGCGCGACCACGTCAAGCTGACTCAGTTGGTCATGCAATTGGGGCAGCAGAAGGGCGCCAGCTATGTCGTTCTGAAGGATGCCTCGCAGCGAATCGTCGCCGTCGAGGGCTGGGATCCGGACCGGCCCCTGCCGCCACCACTGTCGGATTTCTCCCAGCTGCCGCGCGAAGCCGGGCGCTTCGACAGCATGACGTCGCTGCACATCGGCGGGCGGGTGGTCGGCAGCGTGCACTTCGGCATCGATACGCAGTTCCTGCGCGAAGCCAGCTACCGGCTGTTGTGGCAGAGCGTGGCCATCGGCTGGGTGGCCTTCCTGCTGACGGTGATCCTGTTGGCCCTGATCGGCTACTGGCTCACGCGCAATCTGCGCGTCCTGCAGCGCGGCGTCGGCGCCCTGGAGAGCGGCGAGACTACCGTGCGCCTTCCGGTGGCCAGCAACGACGAGATCGGCGTGCTGACGCGGGCCTTCAATCGCATGTCGCAGTCCCTCGACGAACGCGTCGAGGCCCTGAAGAAAAGCGAGGCGCGCTTCCACGCCATCGCCGATTACACTTACGGGCTCGAAGCCTGGTTCAATCCCAAGGGCAGACTGATCTGGATCAACCGGTCGGTCGAACGCATCACCGGCTATACGCCGCTCGAATGCCTGCTCTCCAGCAATCTGGTCGACATGCTGGTGTTCGGCAAGGACCGCAAATCGGCGCTCGAGGTGGCACTGAAGGCGTTGCGCGGCAGCACCGGCGACAATTTCGAGGTGCGCCTCAAACACAAGGACGGCAGCGTCATCTGGACGGTGATCAACTGGCAGCCGATCAACAGCCCGAGCGGGGAGTACCTCGGCCTGCGCGTCTCCTGCGACGAGATCCAGAACCGCAAGGAAGCCGAGCTGAAGCTCCTCGACACCGTGGTCGAGCTGCGGCGGGCGCAGGCCCTCAAGGAGTACTACCTCACGCACAGCAACGAGGAGCGCTCGCGCCTGGAGGCGCTGCTCAACGTGATGAAGGTCGGCGTGCTTTTCGTCGACGGCAATCACCGCATCATCTACATCAACAACGCCTGCCGCGACATCTGGAAGCTGCCGCGCGACGAGAACCTGACCGGGCTGCGCGACAGCGGCATGATCGAGCGCACGGCGCACCTGCGCAAGGAGGATGCGGCCTACCGCAAGCACATCGAGGAGATGCTGGCCGGCGAGGAGGTCAGCGGGGCCTTTGAGATTCCCATGGAGGATGGCCGCATCGTGACGGACATCTCCGCGCTCGTGCCCGGAGAGAAGCCGGGCCAGTTCATCGGCCGCGTGTGGATCTACGAGGACGTCACGCGGCAGAAGCAGCTCGAGAGCCCAGCTCATCCAGCTCGCCGAGCGCGACCCGCTTACCAACCTGTACAACCGCCGCCGCTTCCACGAGGAGATCGAGCGCATCATTGCCGATGCCTCCCGGCGCAAGGCCCATGCCGGACTGCTCGCCATCGATCTCGACGGCTTCAAGCCGATCAACGATGAATACGGCCACCAGGCGGGGGACGAGGTGCTGATGAAGCTGGCCGAGGAGGTCGGCGCCACCGTACGGCGCAACGAGATCTTCTTCCGCGTCGGCGGCGACGAGTTCGCCATCCTTGCGCCCGACGCAGACGAAGAGGAAATGGTCGGACTGGCGCGCCGTGTCGGCGGCAAGATCGCCGATATGCGCTTCGAGTTTGCCGGCAGGGAGGTCCAGCTGACAGCAAGCCTCGGCATCGCCCTCTATCCCACGCATGCCGCCAGCAGCGAGGAGATCATCGCTCGCGCCGATTCGGCCATGTACCAGGCCAAGCTCAGCGGCAAGAACCGCTGGGCCATCTACGGCAGCACGAAGCTGCACTAGGGCCTGTTGTTCTTCATTTGATCGGATGCGTTGTGGCCAAAGCGTCGACTGCTGGCGCCGACAGTCAATGGTCGCCCCTGACGAGGAGCGCAACGCGCGCCTCCGCTGCCACGCTGCCCCGCCCTACCGGGGACGCCCGGAAAGGCCCGTTCGCACCGACCAAATGAAGAACAACAGGCCCTAAAGGGGTAAAATGCCCCATCAAGCCTGCATTCGCGGGCGCTTTAAATCGGGAAAGGAATCGCAATGGGCCGCATGGTGAAATGCGTCAAGCTGGGCCGGGAAGCGGAGGGCATGGACTTTCCGCCCATCCCGGGCGAGCTGGGCAAGCGCATTTTTGAGAATGTTTCGAAGGAAGCCTGGCAGGGCTGGATCAAGTTCCAGACCATGCTCATCAACGAGAATCGCCTGAGCCTGGCCGACGCCAAGGCGCGCAAATACCTGTCTGAGCAGATGGAGAAGCACTTCTTCGGCGACGGCGCCGACCAGGTGCAGGGCTACGTGCCGCCGAAATCCTGATCTCCGCCGGGAGCGACAAAAAAGCCGCGCACTGCGCGGCTTTTTTATGCCTGCCGGGAAAGTCAGCCGCCACGGTACGGCGGCCACATCCAGGACATGCCTACTGTTTTAACGTCTTCACGCCTTCCACTCCGGCCAGCAGGGCGACGTCGGCACCGCGCAGGGCGAAGAGGCCGTTGGTGACGACGCCGACGATGGCGTTGATGCGCGTTTCCAGCGCCTTCGGGTCGGTGATGGCGAGGCCCTTCACGTCGAGGATGAGATTGCCGTTGTCGGTGGTGAAGCCGGCGCGCAGCACCGGTTCGCCGCCGAGCTTCGCCAGTTCGCGCGAGACGTAGGCGCGGGCCATGGGAATGACTTCCACCGGCAGGGGGAACCTGCCCATCACCTGCACCAGCTTCGAGGCGTCGGCGATGCAGACGAATTTCTTCGCGCAGGCGGCAACGATCTTCTCGCGCGTCAGCGCGCCGCCGCCGCCCTTGATCATGGCCATGGAGGGGTGATTTCGTCGGCGCCGTCGACATACACCGGCAGGTCGTCCACCTCGTTGAGGTCGAGCACCTTGATGCCGTGGCCGGCGAGGCGCTTCGCCGTGGCTTCGGAACTGGCGACGGCGGCGGGGATGCGGTCCTTGATCTTGCCCAGCTCGTCGATGAAGCAGTTGGCCGTCGAGCCGGTGCCGACGCCGATGATGGCGCCCGGCACCACGTATTCGATGGCGGCGCGCGCCACCGCCTGCTTGAGTTCGTCCTGGGTCATGGTTGATCCGTGCAGATGGAAAATGGACGCATCATAGCGGCATTCCGCATCAGCCTGACGCAAGCCATTTTGTCAGGCGATAAGCATTATTTCTTGCGTGCCGGCGGCAAGTCGGTGCACACGCCTTCGTACACTTCCGCCGCCATGCCGATGGATTCGCCCAGGGTCGGGTGCGGATGGATGGTCTTGCCGATGTCGACGGCGTCGGCGCCCATCTCGATGGCCAGGGCGATCTCGCCGATCATGTCGCCGGCGTGGGTGCCGACGATGCCGCCGCCGACGATGCGGTGCCCACCGTTTTCCGACTCGTCGAAGATCAGCTTGGTGAAGCCCTCGTCGCGGCCGTTGGCGATGGCGCGTCCCGAGGCGGCCCATGGGAACTTGCCGATGCCGACCTTCAAGCCTTGCTTCTTCGCCTCGGCCTCGGTGAGGCCGACCCAGGCGACTTCCGGATCGGTGTAGGCGACGCCGGGAATCACGCGGGCGTCGAAGAAGGCCTTGTGCCCGGCGGCGGCTTCCGCCGCGACATGCGCCTCGTGCACCGCCTTGTGCGCCAGCATGGGCTGGCCGACGAGGTCGCCGATGGCGAAGATGTGCGGGACGTTGGTACGCATCTGCTTGTCGACGGCGATGAAGCCGCGTTCGTCCACCGCTATGCCGGCCTTGTCCGCGCCGACCTTTTTTCCGTTCGGGCTGCGGCCGGCGGATTGCAACACCATGTCGTAGAGCTGCGGTTCGGCCGGAGCCTGCGTTTTTCCATCTACGCCCTCGAACCAGACCTGTATGCCCGAGGCCATGGTCTCGACGCGCACCGTCTTCGTCTTCAGCATGACCTTGTCGAAGCGGCCGGCGTTCTTCTTCTCCCACACCTTGACGAGGTCGCGGTCGGGGCCCTGCATGAGGCCGTCGAGCATTTCGACGACGTCGACCTTGGCACCGAGGGTGGAGTACACCGTCGCCATTTCCAGGCCGATGATGCCGCCGCCGATGACCAGCATGCGCTTCGGCACGAAGCGCAGTTCCAGTGCGCCGGTGGAGTCCACGATGCGCGGGTCGTCGGGAATGAAGGGCAGGCGCACGGCGCTGCTGCCGGCGGCGATGATGCATTTCTGGAAGCGGATCACCTTCTTGCCGCCGGCCTTCTCCTGGCCCTCGCCCTGGGTGAGTTCGACCTCGAGGTGGTTGGCGTCGAGGAAATGGCCGTAGCCGCGCACGATCTCGACCTTGCGCGCATTGGCCATGCCGGCGAGGCCGCCGGTGAGCTTCGAGACGACCTTCGACTTGTGGGCGCGCAGCTTGTCGATGTCGAGCTTCGGCGCGTCGAACGCCACGCCGCAGTCGGCCATGTGGGCGGCTTCGTCCATGACGGCGGCGACGTGCAGCAGCGCCTTGGAGGGAATGCAGCCGACGTTGAGGCAGACGCCGCCAAGCGCGGCGTAGCGCTCCACGAGCACGACCTTGAGGCCGAGGTCGGCGGCGCGGAAGGCGGCGGAATAGCCGCCCGGGCCGGCGCCGAGCACGAGCAGGTCGGTTTCCAGATTTCCTCCCCGCGCCACGCGAGGCGTGGCGCGGCACCCCCCCGCCCGCTGGCGGGAGAGGGGGCTGGGGAGAGGGCAGTCGAGCGGCGGCCCCTGCCCCCTCCCCTGCGGGGAGAGGGGGAGCGGGCTCCCCCCGCGCGGAGAGGGTTGGGAGGCGCTGTTGCCGCCGTTTCCAGCAGCAGCACCAGCGTACCCTCGGCGACCTTGTCGCCGATCTTCAGTTTGATCTCCTTCACCACGCCGGCGGCGGGCGAAGGCACTTCCATGGTGGCCTTGTCGGACTCCAGCGTGACCAGCGGATCTTCCGCCTTCACCGTGTCGCCGGGACTGACTTCTATGCCGATCACCGGCACATCCTTGAAATCGCCGATGTCGGGAACCTTGACTTCTATGACGGAGCTCATTTGAGGGACCTCTTCAGCTTGACGGTGTGCAGCACGATCGGGCCCTGGGTGGCGGTGTCGAACTCGGCGCCGGCCTCGACGCCGATTTTCGCCACGTCGGCCGCCGTCTTGCAGCGGTCGTAGGCGGCGAACATCGCGCCCAGCGCGAAGTTGCGCCCGGAGCCGATGGCCCAGAAGCGGTCGTAGTCGAACACCTCGCGGTAGGAATACACGCCGTAGATGCCGGTGTTGTTGGCGAGCAGGGCGATGATCTGCGAGGATTCGTAGGGATCGTCCTCGTCCTCCTTCGGATTGAGGTAGCCCTGTTCCTTGAGGATCGGATGCAGGCGGCGGAAGGTTTCGTACACTTCCATGCGGCTGCCGAGGCGGATGTCTTCCAGCTTGGGCAGCAGGGCGCTGATCACCAGGTGGTGGGCGCTGCTGCCGCACAGGCCGATATAGGAGTCTTGGATCTTGAGGATCTTGTCGTGCTCGCCCTTGTATTGCCGGCCGAGGCGCGTGTCGCCGAAAGTGGTGAGCGAGTCGGCGGCAATGGCTACCGTGCCGTTCTTCTTCACCGCGACGATGGTGGTCACAGCAGCACCCGCCGCATGTCGGCCAGCACCTGCGCCAGGTAGGCCGTGAAGCGCGCCGCCGACGCGCCGTCGATGACGCGGTGGTCGTAGGACAGCGAGAGCGGCACCATCAGCCGTGGCTGGAAGGCCTTGCCGTCCCACAGCGGTTTTATCTGCGACTTCGACACGCCGAGGATGGCCACTTCCGGCGCATTGATGATCGGCGTGAACGCCGTGCCGCCGATGCCGCCGAGGCTGGAGATGGAGAAGCAGCCGCCCTGCATCTGCGCCGGGCCGAGCTTGCCCTCGCGCGCCTTGGCGGAGAGCTCGCCCATCTCCTTGGCGATCTCGATCACGCCTTTTTTGTCGGCGTCGCGGATCACCGGCACCACCAGGCCGTTCGGCGTGTCGGCGGCGAAGCCGATGTGGAAGTACTGCTTGTAGACAAGGTTCTCGCCGTCGAGCGAGGCGTTGAAATCCGGAAACTTCTTCAGCGCAGCGACGGCGGCCTTGATGAGGAAGGCGAGCATGGTCAGCTTCACGCCGGATTTCTCATTCTCCTTGTTGAGCCGCACGCGCAGCGCTTCGAGGTCGCTGATGTCGGCTTCGTCGAACTGCGTGACGTGCGGGATCATCACCCAGTTGCGCGCCAGGTTGGCGCCGGAAATCTTCTTGATGCGCGACAGCGGCTTCGCCTCGACGGGGCCGAACTTGGCGAAGTCCACCTGCGGCCAGGGCAGCAGGTCGAGGCCTGCGCCGCCGCCGGCAGCGGGCGCCGCGCCGCGCGGCTGCGCCAGCGCGCCCTTGACGTAATTCTGCACGTCCTGCTGCAGGATGCGGCCTTTCGGCCCGGTGCCCTTCACTTGCGCGACATCGACGCCGAGTTCGCGCGCGAAGCGGCGTACGGACGGGCTGGCGTGGGCGCGGTGGCCACCCTCGACGGCCGCGGCGATTTCCATGGGGGCGGGTGGCGCAGCGATTGTGGCAGGAGAAATCCCTCCCGGCCCCCCTTTGTCAAAGGGGGGAGGCGAAGCTGGCGGCGAGGTCGATTCCCCCCTTTGCAAAGGGGGGGCAGGGGGGATTTCAGCAGCGGCCGGAACCGCCGCAGCGCCAGCCTCAGCCGTCTCCAGCAGCAGCACCAGCGTGCCCTCGGCGACCTTGTCGCCGATCTTCAGCTTGATTTCCTTGACGACGCCGGCGGCGGGCGAGGGCACTTCCATGGTGGCCTTGTCGGACTCCAGCGTGATGAGCGGGTCCTCCGCCTTCACCGTGTCGCCGGGGCTGACTTCTATGCCGATCACCGGCACGTCCTTGAAATCGCCGATGTCGGGAACCTTGACTTCGAGTAGTGAGCTCATTTCATGGTGTCCTTATACGGTCATCGGGTTCGGCTTGTTCGGATCGAGGCCGTATTTCGCAATGGCTTCCGCCACTCTGGCCTTGTCCATCTGCCCCTCGTCGGCCAGCGCCTTCAGCGCCGCCACCGTTACGTAGTGGCGGTCCACCTCGAAGAACTGGCGCAGGTTTTCGCGCGTGTCCGAGCGGCCGAAGCCGTCGGTGCCGAGCACTGTGTATCTGCGCGGAACAAAGGGGCGGATCTGCTCGGCGAAGCCGCGCACGTAGTCGGTCGAGGCGATGATCGGGCCGCGCGTGTCCTTGAGGCATTGCTCTACGTGCGAGAGCTTCGGCTTGCCCGCCGGATGCAGCAGGTTGATGCGTGCCACGGCATTGCCATCGCGCGCCAGTTCGGTGAAGCTCGGGCAGCTCCAGATGTCGGCTTCCACCCCCCAGTCCTGCTTCAGCAGTTCGGCGCCGGCCATCACCTCGCGCAGGATGGCGCCGGAGCCGAGCAGTTGCACGCGCGGGCCATTGCCGGCCGGGCCTTTCCGGAAGCGATACATGCCCTTGAGGATGTCCTTCTCGACGCCTTCCGGCATGGCCGGATGCGCGTAGTTCTCGTTGAGCAGGGTGAGGTAGTAGAAGACATCCTCCTGCTCCTGGACCATGCGGCGCAGGCCGTCCTGCACGATCACCGCCACCTCGTAGCCGAAGGTCGGGTCGTAGGAAATGCAGTTGGGGATCAGCGCCGACTGGATGTGCGAGTGGCCGTCCTCGTGCTGCAGGCCCTCGCCGTTCAGCGTCGTGCGGCCCGAGGTGCCGCCGAGGAGGAAGCCGCGCGCGCGCTGGTCGCCGGCGGCCCAGGCCAGGTCGCCGAAGCGCTGGAAGCCGAACATCGAGTAGTAGATGAAGAAGGGGATCATTTGCACGCCGTGCGTGCTGTAGGAGGTCGCCGCGGCGATCCAGGAAGCCATGGCGCCGGATTCGGTGATGCCTTCCTGCAGGATCTGTCCTTCTTTGGACTCCTTGTAGAACATCAGCTGGTCGGCGTCCTGCGGCGTGTAGTTCTGCCCGACCGAGGACCAGATGCCGAGCTGGCGGAACATGCCCTCCATGCCGAAGGTGCGCGACTCGTCGGCGACGATCGGCACGACATGCTTGCCGAGCTTCTTGTCCTTCACCAGCGTGTTGAGGATGCGTACGAAGGCCATGGTGGTGGAGAATTCGCGTCCCTCGCCGGAGGCTTTCAACTGGGCGTCGAAGGCGGACAGCGCCGGCACTTCCAGCGGATCGGCCTTCTGCCGCCGTTTGGGCAGGTAGCCGCCCAGGGCGTTGCGCCGCTCGAGCATGTACTTGATCTCAGGCGAATCGGCGCCCGGGTTGATGTATTCCAGATTGTCCACCTGCTCGTCGGTGAGCGGCAGCTTGAAGCGGTTGCGGAAGGCCATCAGTGAGGTGGTGCCCATCTTCTTCTGCTGATGGGTGATGTTCTGCGCCTCGCCGGACTCGCCCATGCCGTAGCCCTTGATGGTCTTGGTGAGGATGACCGTCGGCTGGCCGGTGTGGGCGATGGCGGCAGCGTAGGCGGCATAGACCTTGTGCGGATCGTGGCCGCCGCGATTGAGGCGCCAGATGTCGTCGTCGGACCAGCCGGCGACCATCGCCTTGAGTTCCGGCGAATTGAAGAAATGCTCGCGCACATAGGCGCCGTCCTTCGACTTGAAGGTCTGGTAGTCGCCGTCGACGCATTCCTCCATGCGCTGGCGCAGCAGGCCCTGCGTGTCCTGGGCCAGCAGCGGATCCCAGTAGCTGCCCCAGATGACCTTGATGACGTTCCAGCCGGCGCCGCGGAAATCCGCCTCGAGTTCCTGGATGATCTTGCCGTTGCCGCGCACCGGTCCGTCGAGGCGCTGCAGGTTGCAGTTGATGACGAAGACCAGGTTGTCGAGGCGCTCGCGCCCGCCCAGGCCGATGGCGCCCATCGATTCCGGCTCGTCCATTTCGCCGTCGCCCATGAAGGCCCATACCTTGCGGCCGTCGGTGCTGGCAATGCCGCGGTCGTTCATGTACTTCATGAAACGTGCCTGGTAAATCGCCTGCAGGGGTCCCAGGCCCATCGACACCGTCGGAAACTGCCAGAAGTCCGGCATCAGCCAAGGGTGCGGGTAGGAGGAGAGGCCCTTGCCGTCCACCTCGCGGCGGAAATTGTTCATTTGCGCTTCGGTGAGGCGGCCGAGCATGAAGGCGCGCGCATACACGCCGGTGGCCGAATGTCCCTGCACGAACACCATGTCGCCGCCGTGGTTCTCCGAGGGCGCGTGCCAGAAATGGTTGTAGCCGACATCGTAGAGAGTGGCGGCGGAGCCGAAGCTGGCGATGTGGCCGCCGAGGTTCGACTCGTCCTTGTTGGCGCGCAGCACCATCGCCAGTGCGTTCCAGCGCACATAGGAGCGGATGCGGTGCTCAATGGCGTGATCGCCGGGCGAGGCGATCTGCGCGCCGGGCGGGATGGTGTTGATGTAGGCGGTGGTGGCCTTGTAGGGCAGGTTGATGCCGGTGCGGCGGGCCAGTTCGACGAGGCGCTCGATCAGGTAGTGGGCGCGCTCCGGCCCCTCCTGCTCGATGACGGCCTCGAGCGCGTCGAGCCATTCCTGGGTTTCCTGCGTGTCCGGATCGGACGGGACGAGGTTGTTCGGCAACGGTGACATGGTGATATCTCCTGATGAGCCGCACCGGGCACGTTGTACGCGCCCCTTCCCCGCACGAGGCGGGCCTTTGCTTCCACTCTAGCACCATAGAAACAAGGGCTGGCACCAGTACGGCAGGGTGTGCCGGGGAAGCATTCCGCATAGTAAAACAATAAACCGGATAGTGCAATAGTGGAAAACCGCAGTATCCTTCAAGCTGAATGGTCTCCGGGACGGGTATGGACGCCTTCGGCCAGCCCTGATTTCACCCCGGTAGCGTCCTCCGGCAATCAATCCCGACAGATTCGCCCCCTGCCATTCGTGAATCCCGTCATTCCTCCCTTCTGCCGCCTGCCGATTGCAGGATGTCGTCCACCTTGCGCTTCTTGCCGACGATGGCCACTTTCTCGTCATCCTTATGCGCGAACTGAATACGACCCTTCCGCACTTCGCCCATGACCACCATATCCGTCGTGATGGCTTCGTGGTCACCGGCGCTGAAGGGATGCTGGTACGTGGAGACCACCCCGTGGATGCATGCCTGCAGATTTTCCAGCGCGGCCCGGAGCTTCGACCCATCCGTGGAGCCGGCCTGGCGCAGAGCGGCGGCCAGGATCAACATGGTGTCGTAGCCTTGTGCGGCGGCTATTGCCGAACTCATGCGTGCCACCTTGTACCTGTCGAGGTAGGTCAGGATGAATTCGGTGCGGCGCGAATTGACCGGCTCCTCAATGAAGGTCTGCGGCATGCGTGCGCCCTCGGCGTTGGCGCCTGCAGGTTGCAGGAAGTTGGTCCACGACAGCGGCCAACTGCCGATCATGGGAGCGCTCCAGGCTATTTTCGCGCGGTCCCGGGCGATCATCGCAAGCTCGGGCCCGACGTTGTAGGTGAGGATGGCATTCGCGCCGGCGGCCCTGGCCTAGCCCAGCGCCGCGCTCAGGTCCTTTACGCCGAGCGGGAATCCCTCGACATGCACCGGCTTGACGCCGACCTTGAACAGTTCTGCTAGCAGGAAATCCCTGCCCTGCAGTCCGTACGCCGTGGTGTCGTGGAACACGGCGAGCTTGCCCAGGCCGCGCCGCTCCACCGCTTCCTGCGCCACGAGGCGCGCCTGGATCTCGTCGTTGGCTGCCGTGCGAAAGATGTAGTGTTCGGGATGATTGGCGAAGGTGGTTGTGATGGCCACGCCGGTGGCGACGGGTACCAGCAGCGGAATCCTGGCCTTTTGGTACAGGTCCATGTTCTTCAGTACCACACCGGTATTGCAGCTGCCAATGGTGGCGATGACCTTCTCCCTTTCGATCAGCTCCTGAGCCAAGGCGCGGCCCTTATCAGGATTTCCCTCGTCGTCGCGCTCTACCAGTTCAATTTGGCGGCCGAGCAGGCCGCCCTTCCAGTTGATCTCCTCTACGGCCAGCCGGACAGCGTTGCGCAGAGATTCGCCCATGGGGGCCGAACCGCCGGTGAAGGGGCAGGTAAGGCCGATGCGAATGGGTCCGATGTCGGCGTGCGCTACCGAAAAACCTGAAACCGTGGCGACCGATGTGAGCGCCAGAAAAAATAAGTGCTTGAACCTCATGAGTACTCCTCCAGGAACGTCAAAACCCGTCCTTATGGGACAGGCACCAGTTGAATGGCCGAAGCTTTACTTCGCCGCCTTTCTCTTGCTGTCCTCGTGTGCCCGCACGACGCGCCCGCCCCGCACTTCGCCCATGGTCACCTGGCCGGGATGATCGATGGCTTCGTGGTCGTCACGGGAGAAGGGGCGGTCGTAAGTTGTAACGACACCGTCGACTTTCTCCTCGAGGTTCTCCAGTGCCTCGCGCACGCGTGAGCCGAATGTGGTGCCGGCTTGGCGGATGGCTGCGGCCAATAGCATCATGGCGTCGTAGCCCTGGGCGGCGGCGGAAGGCGAGGGCATGCGCTGGGTGCGCGAGATTTTCTGATACGCCTCGATGAACGCGCGCCGCCTCGGCGTATCCGCTTCCTGGACGAAGGTCTGCGGCATGCGTGCGCCTTCGCCGTTAGGTCCTGCGCTGTCGATGAAATTGGACATGGACAACGGCCAGCTACCGATGATCGGCACCTGCCAGCCGAGGCGGGCGACGCCGTTCGCGATCTGCGCAAGTTCAGGCCCGATGCCGTAGGTGAGCAGCGCCTCGGCGCCGGCCTTGCGCGCGGCAAGGAGCTGACGCGTCATGTCGATGTCGCGGATGTTGAACTTGCCCACCGCGACGGGGCGTATGCCCATCTTGTCCAGCGCGCGTTCGAGATCCTCGCGGCCGAGCTGGCCGTAGTTGGTCGAATCCGCGAGGATTGCCACCTTCCTGAACTTGCGCCGTACGATCGCTTCCTCGACGATCATGGCGGCCTGGATGGTGTCGTTGGCCGAAACGCGGAAAATGAAGTTGTCGGCATGCTGCGGCGGAAGGAACTGGCGCGTGACGATCGAACCGGTCGCCACTGCGGTGATCATCGGAATGCGCGCTTCCTGGTAGAACCGCTGGCTGGCCAGCGCCACGCCGGTATTGACGATGCCGACGCCGGCGACGATCTTTTCCTTGCCGATGAGCTCCTGTGCGACTTTCGCGCCGCGCTCGTTGCGCGCCTCGTCGTTGCGTTCGACAAGCAGGATCGGCCGGCCCAGCAGGCCGCCGGCGGCATTGATCTCGGCCGCGGCGACGCGGATGCCATCGCGCATGGAAAGGCCCATCGGACTGGAGCCGCCTGTGAACGGGCCGGAGACGCCGATGCGGATCGGCTCGGCTGCCAGCGTGGATGTGCACATCGCGCAGGCTGCCCAGCACGCAATCAGGATCAAACGATGCAATTTCATGGATTCGCCCGGTATGCTGGCTCAGGTTAGCCGCCAGGGGATGTAGGACAAATCAGGGTTAACCCCAAGAGCATGAGAAAATCCCAGCTGCCATCCTGCAAGACGAATGAAAACCGATACCGCCGCGAGCCAGCGCAACTGGGTCTGGAGCGTTCCCTATGTCGCCATCGGCGTCTTTGCCCTGGCCATGCTGGCGCTCGTGTGGGGCCTGCAGAAACGCGAGACAGACCTGCAGTACGATGCGCTCGGACGTGACGTGCAATGGGCCGAGCAGACCATGCGATTGCATATGCAGGGCACGCAGGACTACCTCGCCCAGATGGCGCGCGAGCTGGCCGAGGGCAAGCTTGATCGCGGCGCCTTCCTGGTGCGCGCTACGCAATACCTGGCCAATACACCGGAACTGGCCAACATCGTCTGGGTGGATTCCAGCCAGATCATCCGCTGGACGGCGCCTTTTGAAACCACTGACTGGATCGCCGGCGAGCGTCTTGCCGGTGCGCAACCTTCGAGCTTCGCCCGCGCCCTGACGTCCGGCCAGCCAACCTATGGCGAGACCTACGTCAACCACCGTGGCGCCGCCCTGCTGGAAGTCTATGTACCCGTGCAGTACGGCCGCACTTACCTGGGTGCGCTGGTCGGGGTGTACACCATCGAGGGCATGGTGCGCCATCTGGTGCCGGGCTGGTTCGGCGAGAAATACAGCCTGAGCATCGAGAACGCCACCGGCGAGGTGCTGGCCTCCAATTCGACGGTGACCCCGGCCGACGACGCGCTCAGCTATGCGATCGACTTCGACCCGCCCGGCAACGGCCTCGTGTTGCGCGCGAGAGCCTTCCGCACCGATCCCGGCGCGGCGCGGGTGGTGCCGCTCGTCCTCGTCGTCGGTCTGACGCTGGTGGTGGTGTGGAGCCTGTGGGCCCTGCGCAGCCACTTCCAGCGACGCGTCAAGGTGGAGAAGGAACGCGACCGGCTCTTCAATCTCTCGCTCGACATGCTCTGCATCGCCGGCATGGACGGCAGCTTCCATCGCGTGAATCCGGCTTTCGGCAGGGTGCTCGGCTATACGGCGGAAGTGATCACCGGGAAGCCGCTGCTCGATTACGTCCATCCCGACGATCTCGCCGCGGTGGTGGATGCCTTGCGGCAGTTGGCGACGGGACAGCCGGTCAGTTTCGAGAACCGCTGGCGCGCGGCGGACGGCCGCTACCGCTGGCTGCTGTGGGCCATCAATCCGGTGCCGGAGGAAAGGCTGCTCTATGCCGTCGCCCACGACATCACCGACCGGCGCGAGGACGAGGAAAAACTGAAGAGTGCCTTTGCTTTCCGCAAGGCCATGGGCGAGTCGCTGGTGACGGGTGTTCGCGCCATCGACAACGAGGGCCGCATCATTTTCGTCAACCCCGCTTTCTGCCGCATGATCGGCTGGAGCGAGCAGGAGTTGCTCGGCCTGCGCCCGCCTTTTCCCTACTGGCCGCCGGAAGAGGCTGAACAACGGCGGCGCGACCTCGAGCTGACGCTGGCCGGCCAGGCGCCATCGGGGGGAATCGAGATGCGCATCATGCGCCGCGACGGCCATCGCCTGGATGTGCGCATGTACCTCTCGCCGCTCATCGACAGCGGGGGCCGTCAAATCGGCTGGATGGCCTCGATGAACGACATTACCGACCTCAAGCACATGGAGGCGGAGACCCTGCGGCACCAGAAGCACCTGGAGCAGACCTCGCGCCTCATCACCATGGGCGAGATGGCGTCCTCGCTGGCCCATGAGCTGAACCAGCCGCTATCCGCCATCGCCAATTACTGCATGGGCAGCGTCAATCGCCTCAAATCGGGCGACTACCGGCGCGAGGACATTCTCGCCGCACTGGAAAAGGCCAGCGCCCAGGCCGAGCGCGCCGGCAAGATCATCCGCCGCACGCGCGAGTTCGTGAAGAAGAGCGCGCCTGTTCGCGCCCCGGTAGCGCTGGCCGACATCGTCGAGGAGGCCATCGGCTTTGCCGACATCGAGGCACGCAAGGCCGCCGTGACCATCCGCGTGGACATCCCGTCCGAGCTGCCGCCGGTGTTCGCCGACCGCATCATGATCGAGCAGGTAGTGCTGAACCTGGTGAAGAACGGCATCGAGTCGATGCAGCAGTCGCATGCGGGGGCACGCGAACTGGAGTTGGCAGCCCGCCCAGACGACGAGGGCATGGTCGAAGTGGCGGTGGCGGATCGCGGTTGCGGCATGACCGAAGAACTGGCGGAACGCATCTTCGAGCCCTTCTACACCACCAAGAGCGAAGGCATGGGCATGGGCCTGAACATCTGCCGCTCGATCATCGAATACCACGACGGCCGCCTGTGGGTGCGGCCCAATCCCAAGGGCGGCAGCGTGTTTAGGTTTACACTCCCTGTCCGGTCTGAGCGCGAAGCGCCGCAGGATACCCCCCTCCCTGCGGGAAATGGGGCTGGGGTTGGAGCAGCAGGGGCGGAATCATGACGGGACAGTGTGTTTACATCGTCGATGACGACGAACCCATGCGCGACTCGCTGCAGTGGCTGCTCGAGTCGCAGGGGTTTGCCGTAACGGCCTTCGCCTCGGCGGAGGACTTTCTTGTCGCTTGCAGCGACGGCATGGCCGGCTGCATCGTGCTCGATGTGCGCATGCCCGGCATGAGCGGGCTGGAGTTGTACGAAAAGCTGAACGCGCGGCAATGCACGCTGCCGGTGATCTTCATCACCGGCCATGGCGACGTGCCGATGGCGGTCTCCGCGCTCAAGAAGGGCGCCGTGGACTTCATCGAGAAGCCCTTCAGCGACAAGGACATGCTGCGGCTGATCGAGCAGTGCCTGGAACTCGACCGCAACAACCGCGAGAAACAGCAAAAAGCGGTGGGGGTGAAGCGCCGTCTGGCGAACCTGACAGAGCGCGAGGTCGAGGTGATGGACCTCATCCTCGCCGGCAAGCTGAACAAGCAGATCGCCGACGTCCTCAACATCAGCATCAAGACGGTGGAAGTTCACCGCGGCCGCATCATGGACAAGATGGCAGCTCGCACAGTGGCCGAGCTGGTGCAGGCGGTGATGCGCGGCAGACAATGATTTTTTACAGGAGATAGGCAAGTGACGCAAGGCAGTCTGGCAGGAAAAACGGCCATCGTGACGGGAGCCGCGAGCGGCCTGGGCAAGGCCATCGCCGAGCGGCTCGCCGTCGACGGCGCACAGGTGGTGGTGGCGGACATCAACGACAAGGGTGCGGAGGTCGCTGCGGCAATCAATGGCCTCTTCGTCAAGGGCGACGCGGCGCGCCGCGCCGATTGCAAGGCGCTGGTCGATGCCGCCCTGGCGAAGTACGGCGCTGTGCATATCCTGGTGAACAACGCCGGTTTCCAGCATGTCTCGCCCATCGAGGACTTCCCCGAGGACATGTGGGAGAAGATGCAGGCGGTGATGCTCACTGCGCCCTTTCTGCTCACGAAGTACTGCTGGCCGGCCATGAAGCAGCAGAACTGGGGCCGCGTGGTGAACATTTCCTCCATCCACGGACTCATCGCCTCGCCGCACAAGGTCGGCTACATCGCCGCCAAGCACGGCCTGGTCGGGCTGACGAAGACCGCGGCGCTGGAGGGCGGCGCCTTCGGCATCACCGCCAACGCCATCTGCCCGGCCTACGTGCGCACCCCGCTGGTGGACAACCAGATTGCCGACCAGGCCAAGACGCGCGGCATCCCGCCGGAGGAGGTGATCGAGAAGATCATGCTGGAACCGGCCGCCATCAAGCGCCTCATCGAGCCGGCCGAGGTGGCCGATTTCGTCGCCTACCTGTGCTCGCCCGTCGGCGGCGTCATCACCGGCTCGGCGCTGACCATGGATCTGGGCTGGACGGCGCGCTAGGTAAAGGCCAGCCGCAGCCAATCGATAAAGCGCGCCACCTCCGGCCGTTCCGGCGAATGCGGCGTAGACCTGTAGGCATGCGGAGACTGGGCGCTGATGTCGAAGGCTTTCCTGAGGGCGCCTGATTCGAGCAAGGCCAGCGAGCCCGCGCAGGACCATCCCCTGGCTTTCGGCCGCCGATCGCCAACACCCGTCCTCGAATCGCGCGGTTCTTCCAAGCAGTCCGGCCGCGGCGAACCAGGGCCGCCATGGTTCGAGCGAACTCCTCAGCAGCACGGCCTGCTTCAGGTCCTCGGGCTTGCGCAGCGGCACACGTCCTGCGTAGTCCGGGCTGCATACGGGAAAGACGGGTTCGTCGAGGAGCGGATGGCTCTCCAGGCCGGGATAGATACCGAGTCCGAAACGGATCTCCACGTCGGCGTCTTCTGTACCCGCGTCCAACAGAGGTGCCGTGACATGGATCGCCATCTCGATGCCCGGATGAGCGGCGAGGAATTCTCCGAGCCGGGGCACCAGCATCATTCGGGCGAAAGTGGGCGGTGTCGCGACCACGACGGGCCAGGACCCCGCCGCCGAAGTCGCGGTAATCGGCAACGCGATGCCCTGCAGGGAATCAGGGCCTTCTTGAGAGGCAGGGCGAGCCCCGGCGGTCAACGCGGACCTGTCCTTTCCTCTGGAACAGCGCAGCAGGGCTTCGAGTAGGGGGCGTCACGCACAGCCTCCCGCCTTGGTGAAGGCCATGCCGCCGCTGCCTAAAGCGCGCATGCGTGGCGGAATCGCCGTGCCTTCAAACCTGAACTGTCCATTGGGGCTTTGCGACAAGATGGCGCAAAAGATTCACCAGGCATCGCCCCCAAAGCACAACAGAGGAGACACCCCATGGGACATTTGAACACAGGCTTCGAGTCAAGGGTGCGCGAGCTGCAGGTTCGCCGTCAACGCGCGAATCCGACTGCCAGCGGGACCATCGATACGGCTCCGCACCGTGCCGGTGTGGTCGGCCGAGTTGTCTTTGCTACATGCCGATCGCCTGCGGTGGCGGTCATGACGGCGAACCGATCGCTGATCAAGGCGATGTCGGAATGGATATCGAACGCAAAGCTTCAGCAGCGTTTTCGCGCTGCTCCGCAGGGGTTCACCGCTCGCCATGGCCGGGTGGCGCATGGGTGCTCTGGCAAGTCACGGCGGCTGGTTAGCCTGCTCGGCGGAACGCCGCGGAGCATTCCGGCCTACAACAGTCTGGGCATGGGCGGAACCGCGGGGCGAGAAATCGAGAATCGCTGAACCGGATTTACCGCCGCCAGATCAAGATCGGCTTGCCGACGAAGCAGGATCTGGAAGCGATCCGGACGCCGGACTGGGGTGACGGGTTTCGGCTGATGTGGCTACACCAGTCCCTGTCAGTGCCGGAGGCGATTCGACGCATCCGCCTCCTCGATGAAGAGGGGTTGGCCTGGATCGAGGAGCCGACGCGTGCCGACGATTTCGCCGGTCATGCCAGGATAGCGCAGGAGCGAAAACCCGTTGCAGTTGGCGAGAACTGGTGGGGGCCGCACGATATGGCAAAGAGCCTGGCCGCAGGCGCATCGGATTACGCCATGCCTGAAGCCATGAAGATCGGCGGTGTTACCGGCTGGCTGCAGGCCGCCGCGCTGGCGCAGGCGGCGGGTACGCCAGTATCGAGCCACACCGAGGAGCCGCCACCTTGCGGTGACCGTTCTGCAGGAGCCGATGAAAATCGAGAATGGCCATGCGATCATTCCGTCTTCTCCCGGAACCGGCATCGAGTGGGACGAGGATGCGGTTAAGCGCTTTCTCGTATCATGAGGGTTGTCCCCGATTAGGACTTGCGCCTTTCGACCGTAAAGTACCGCTCCATTGCAAAGGATCTCCATGCGCGTCGCCCTCTTCGTCACTTGCCTTGCCGACCTCATGCGTCCCGGCGTCGCCTTCGCGGCGCTGCGCTTGCTCGAGCATGGCGGCTGCACGGTGGAGGTGCCCGACACGCAGACCTGCTGCGGCCAGCCGGCGTACAACTCCGGCGACCGCGCCACGGCGATGGCCTTGGCGAAAAAGGTGATCGGGGAGTTCGAGGGCTTTGACTACGTCGTCGCCCCCTCCGGCTCCTGTGGCGGCATGATCCGCGCCCACTATCCCGAGCTGTTCCGCGACGATCCCGCCTTGCAGAAGCGCGCCGAAGCGCTCGCCGCGCGCACCTACGAACTCACCGATTTCCTCGTCAATATATTGAAGCTCGACGGCGTGCCCGGCGATTTCGCCGGCACGGTGACCTACCACGACTCCTGCTCCGGCCTGCGCGAGCTGGGCGTCAAGGCGCAGCCGCGCGCCCTGCTGGCCAAGCTGCCCGGCGTGAAATTGGTCGAGATGGACGAGGCGGAGACCTGCTGCGGCTTCGGCGGCACCTTCTCGCTGAAGTTCGGCGAAGTGTCGACGCAACTCGCCGACAACAAGTGCGGCAATGCCTGCGCCACCGGCGCGGACGCCATCGTCGGCGGCGACCTCGGCTGTCTGCTCAACATCGAAGGGCGGCTACGCCGCCGCGGCGACATGAAGACCAAAGTGCTGCACATCGCCGAAGTGCTGGCGGGGCGGAGCGATTAGTAAACATATCCCCTCTCCCCGCATGCGGGGAGAGGGTTAGGGTGAGGGGCAAGCGGCCGTCCACCCTCACCCCAGCCCTCTCCCGCCAGCGGGAGAGGGAGTAGCAAACGCATAGGCAACCAACCATGGAACTCCGCTCCAACGAATTCAAGCCCCGCGCCGCCGCCAACCTGCTCGACGAGAAGCTGCAGCGCGGCCTCGGCCTGATCAAGGTGAAGGCGGTGGTCAACCGCGCCAGCGCCGTGGCCGAGTTCGGCGACTTCGAGTCGCTGCGCGAAGTCGGCAAGGATATCCGCGACCGCGCCCTGGCCGACCTCGACCTTTATCTCGAGCGCTTCGAGCGCGAGGCCACCGCGCGCGGTGCCGTCGTGCACTGGGCCGAGAACGCATCGGAAGCCTGCCGCATCATCGTGCAGATCGCCCGCGACAACGGCGTGAAGAAGGCGGCGAAGTCGAAGTCCATGGTGAGCGAGGAGATCGGCCTCAACGATGCGCTGATCGAAGCCGGCGTCGAGGTGATCGAAACCGATCTCGGCGAGTACATCCTGCAGATCAACGACGCCGAGCCGCCCTCGCACATCGTCATGCCGGTCATCCACAAGACCGCCGAGGACGTCGCCGACCTCTTCCACGAAAAGCATGGCACGCCGCGCAAGACGGATCCGGCGGCGCTGACGCGCGAGGCGCGCGAGATCCTGCGGCCGCAGTTTCTTTCCGCAGATATGGGCATCTCCGGCGCCAACTTCATCGTCGCCGAAACCGGCTCCACGCTGATCGTCACCAACGAGGGCAACGGCCGCCTGTGCACCACGCTGCCGCGCCTGCACGTCGCCCTCACCGGCATCGAGAAAGTGGTGCAGACGCTGGAGGACGCCTCCGTCCTGCTGCGCCTGCTGCCGCGCTCGGCCACGGGACAAGCCATCACCAACTACGTTTCGGTGCATACCGGGCCGAAGCGCCTCGAAGAGTCCGACGGCCCGCAGCAGTTCCACATCGTGCTGGTGGACAACGGCCGCTCGAAACTGCTCGCCGGCGACATGCGCGAGATGCTGCGCTGCATCCGCTGCGGCGCCTGCATGAACCACTGCCCGGTGTATCAGGCCGTCGGCGGCCACGCCTACGGCTGGGTCTACCCCGGCCCGATGGGCAACATCCTCACGCCGTCCTACGTCGGCCTGGAGAACGCCGTCGCCCTGCCCAATGCCGCGACGATGTGCAACCAGTGCGGCGTCGTCTGCCCGGTGAAGATCCCGCTGCCCGACCTGATGCGCAAGCTGCGCGAGGAGCAGATGGCGCGCGGCCTCAAGCCGTGGGCGGAGCGCCTCGGCCTCGCCCTGTGGGGCTGGGCGGCACAGCAGCCGGCGCTCTACGCCCTCGGCACGCGCATTGCCGTGCGGGTGATGAAATGGATGGGCGGAAGTGAAAAACTGATCCACCGCCTGCCGTTCGTCTCGGGCTGGACCGACGGCCGCGATTTCCCCGCGCCCGAAGGCCAAACCTTCCGCGAACTGTGCAGGGCGCGGCGAACAAATGAGCTCCCTCCCGCGGCGGGAGGTCGTGAACCGGGTGGCGGGCGCGACGCTCGGCCGGAAAGTCAGCCCCAGAATTCGGCTGCCAAGGTGACAATCGACGCCCATATCGCCGCCCATCCGACGGCTTGCAGCCGCAGCGCGACTGGCAGCCGGAAGAACGCTTCCGCGCCCGCGCCGAGGCGCTCACCAGCACGGTGGAGAAGCTGTCCTCCCTGCAGGCGGTGCCGGGCGCCGTGGCGCGCTACCTGGTCGCGCACAACCTGCCCACCGGCGGCATCGTCTGGCCCAGCCTGCGCAAGCTCGACTGGATCGGCGCCGGCCTCGGCATGGAAGACCGCCCGGCGCGCGGCGACGACCTCGTCGGCGTCACCGGCTGTTTCTGCGCCATCGCCGAAACCGGCACGCTGATGCTGCTCTCCGGCCCCGACACGCCGGCCGCCGCCAGCCTGCTGCCGGAAACCCACATCGCCATCGTCGAGACGGCGCGCATCGTGCCCTTCATGGAGGATGCCTGGGCGCTGCTGCGAGAAGAACGAGGCCAACTGCCGCGGGCAGTAAACTTCGTCTCCGGCCCCTCGCGCACCGCTGACATCGAGCAGACCGTCACCCTCGGCGCGCACGGGCCCTATCGGGTACACATCATTCTGGTGGGGTGAGATTCGCCCCGTAGCACGCGGTTCCCCTTCCCCCGGGCGCCAGCGCCCTTGGTCAGGCGGTTTGCGTAAGCCCGCTAACCCCAGCCCGCCCCCGGGCACCGAGCATTGCGGGCCCCTGACGAGCTTGGACCAGGCGGATTTGTTCTGAATGGCAATTGGACGCCCACTCACGCGTAGTGCCCGCCAAGGCGGGAATCCGTATGCGTGGCAATGGCGACCGGCTGGGTTCCCCCATTTCCGCCGGAAAGCGGGTCGTGCCAGCCGCCATGGCGGGCAAGTTTGGCTCGCTTCCGACTGGCCGGAACCGGAGCTTCCTGACGTAACGCCCACAGCGAACAGTCCGAGCCCCCGGCAACGCCTGGGCAGCGGCGTTAAAACCCCGATCGTGGCTTGGCTCGCAGAGCGCCATGCCAGGAGACGAGAAGCCTCTCCGTGTTCCTTGGCGCGGGACAAAGGACCACATCGCCGCCCGGCCACGGGGCCCGCCCGGCCGTAACACTCCCGTCACATTGCTGGATTAGCATGCTCTCCACACATAGAGACAAGACTGGGAGAGAAAGTATGATTTCAACGAATTTCAAGCGCGCCGTGTCGGTGCTGTCCTTCGGCCTGATTGCAGCCGCCGGCACCGCCCAGGCCGGCGCCACGCTGGTCACCATCGACGGCTCCAGCACGGTCTATCCGGTCACCGAGGCGGTGGCCGAGGAATTCCAGATTTCCAAGAAGGGCGCCATCCGCGTCACGGTCGGCATTTCCGGCACGGGCGGCGGCTTCAAGAAGTTCTGCCGCGGCGAGGTCGACATTTCCGGCGCCTCGCGCCCCATCCTCAAGAGCGAGATGGAAGCCTGCGCCAAGGCCGGCATCAAGTACTTCGAATTGCCGGTGGCGTTCGATGCGATCACCGTCGTGGTCAACCCGAAGAACACCTTCCTCAACCAGGTCACCGTCGAGGAACTGAAGAAAATGTGGGAGCCGGCCGCCCAGGGCAAGGTGGCGAAGTGGAAGGACATCAACCCGGCCTGGCCGGACCTGCCGCTCAAGCTGTTCGGGCCGGGCGCCGATTCGGGCACCTTCGATTACTTTACCGAGGCCGTTGTCGGCAAGGCCAAGTCCAGCCGCGGCGATTTCACGGCATCCGAGGACGACAACGTGCTGGTGCAGGGCGTCTCCCAGGACAAGGGCGGGCTGGCCTATTTCGGCTACGCCTACTACGCGGAGAACATGGCGCGCGTCAAGGCAGTGCCGATCGTCGACAAGGCCGGCAAGACTGCGGTGTCGCCCTCGATGGAAACCGTCATCAGCGGCAAGTACCAGCCGCTGTCGCGCCCCATCTTCATCTACCTCAGCGAGAAGGCCTGGCAGCGTGCGGAGGTGAAGGAGTTCATCGCCTTCTATATGAACCAGGGCGCCAAGCTGGCCAAGGAAGTGAAGTACGTGCCGCTGCCGGCGAAGGCCTACGAAGGGAACCTGGAGCACCTGAAGAAGGGCAAGCTCGGCACGGTGTTCGGCGGCACGCCCGAGGTCGGCATCACCATCGAGGAGTTGATGAAGCGCGAGGGCAAGCTTTAACATCGTGCCGCCGTATCACAGAGACTGACTTTCCAGCGCCCAACCCATGTCCGCCAACCGCCTGTCGCACCGCGCCTCGCGCCACGTCAAGGAACGGATCATCGAGAGCATCCTGTTCCTCGCCGCCCTGGTGTCGGTGGCGACGACGCTGGGCATCGTCTACATCCTGGTGAAGGAGTCGGTGGTCTTCTTCAACCAGGTGCCGCTGTGGGACTTCCTCACCGACACGCAGTGGACGCCGCTGTTCGACGACGCGCATTTCGGCATCATCGTCCTGCTCTCCGGCACGCTGGTCAGTTCGGGCGTGGCGCTGGCGGTGGCGATTCCCCTCGGCACCCTCATCGCCATCTACCTGTCCGAGTTCGCCTCGGCGCGCGCGCGCGAGTTCGCCAAGCCGGTACTGGAATTGCTCTCAGGTGTGCCGACCATCATCTACGGTTATTTTGCCCTGTTGTTCCTGACGCCGCTGCTGCAGAAGCTGATTCCCGGCCTGCCCGGCTTCAACCTGCTGTCGGCCGGCATCGTCATGGGCATCATGATCGTGCCCTACGTCGCCTCGATCAGCGAGGACGCTATGCGCGCCGTGCCGATGAGCCTGCGCGAGGGCTCCTACGCCATGGGCGCCACGCGCCTGCAGACGGCGCTGAAAGTCGTGTTCCCCGGCGCCCTGTCCGGCATTGCTGCGGCCTACATCCTCGGCATCTCCCGCGCGGTCGGGGAGACCATGATTCTCGCCGTCGCCGCCGGCATGCAGCCGAACCTCACCTGGAACCCGACGGAGTCCGCGGCGACCATCACCGCCTTCATCGTGCAGGTGGCGCTGGGCGACCTGCCGCACGGCAGCGTCGGCTACCAGACGATTTTTGCCGCCGGCCTCACCTTGATGCTGCTGACCCTGGTCTTCAACGTTCTCGGCCACATGATGCGGCGTCGCTTCCGCGAGCAGTACTGAGATGAAACAGTCCCCACGCTCACTGCGCTCGCTGCCCCCCAGGGGGCATGTCAGCACCTTCGGACGGCCGGGCGGTACTGACATGGCACGCATGGCACGAAAAGACATCGGCGAAATCCGCGGCATCATCGCCCGCGCCAAGCGCCTCGACGTGATCTTCGGCGTCGCCGGCCTGCTCGCGCTGGGCCTCGGGCTGCTGACGTTCGCCACGCTGTTCGTTGACATGGCGCTCGACGGCTACTCGCGCCTGACGCCGGACTTCTTTACCGAGTTTCCCTCGCGGCGTGCCGAGCGGGCCGGGATCCTGTCCGCCTGGGTCGGCACCACGCTGGTGATGCTGGTGACGGCCTGCGTCGCCGTGCCGCTCGGCGTGGCCGCCGGCATCTATCTCGAGGAATACGCCCCGCGCAACTGGGTCACCGACATCATCGAGATCAACATCGCCAACCTGGCGGGCGTGCCGTCCATCATCTACGGCCTGCTGGCGCTCGGCCTGTTTGTCTATGAGTTCAGCCTGGGCCAGAGCATCCTGACGGCGGGCCTGACGCTGGCCCTGCTCATCCTGCCCGTGGTGATCGTGGCGACGCGCGAGGCCATCCGTTCCATTCCCTCGCACATCCGCGAGGGCGCTTATGCGCTGGGCGCGACGAAGTGGCAGGTGGTGCAGCACCACATCCTGCCCTACTCGATGGGGGGCATCATGACCGGGGTCATCATTGGGATGGCGCGTGCCATCGGCGAAACGGCGCCCATCATCACCATCGGCGCGCTGACCTTCATCGCCTTCCTGCCGGCTTCACCCGTTACGGGAACGTTCCCCTTCCTCTCCTTCGAGTGGCTGCAGTCGCCGTTTACCGTGATGCCGATCCAGATCTTCAACTGGACCTCGCGGCCCGATCCGAACTTCCACGCCAACGCCGCCGCCGCCGGCTTCGTCCTGGTGCTGATGACGCTGACCATGAACGGACTGGCGATCTGGCTGCGCTATCGCATCCGCCGCAACATCAAGTGGTGACACTCTATGGCTGAACCGAAACCCGACCTCGACACGCTGCCCCTCAAGGCCCAGGCCAGCGCGCTGGATTTCTACTACGGCGACTTCCAGGCGCTGAAGAAGATCGACATGCCGATCTACGAGAAGCGCGTCACCGCGCTGATCGGCCCCTCCGGCTGCGGCAAGTCGACCTTCCTGCGCTGCTTCAACCGCATGCACGACCTCTACCCGGGCAACCGTTACGTCGGCGAGATCAGCCTGCACCCCGACAACGTCAATCTCCTCGACAAATCGGTCGACCCGATCGAGGTGCGCATGCGCCTGTCGATGGTGTTCCAGAAACCCAATCCCTTTCCCAAGACCATCTTCGAGAACGTCGCCTACGGCCTGCGCGTGCGCGGCGTCAACCGCCGCGCCATTCTCGAGGAGAAGGTGGAGGAGGCGCTGCGCGCCGCCGCCCTGTGGAACGAGGTGAAGGACCGCCTGCAGGACATGGCCTTCAACCTCTCCGGCGGCCAGCAGCAGCGCCTGTGCATCGCGCGCGCGCTCGCCACCGAGCCGGAAATCCTGCTCTTCGACGAGCCGACCTCGGCGCTCGACCCGATCGCTACGGCCAGCATCGAGGAGCTGATCACCGAGCTAAAGCAGCGCGTGACCATCCTCATCGTCACGCACAACATGCAGCAGGCGGCGCGCGTCTCCGACTTCACCGCCTACATGTACATCGGCGAACTGGTCGAGTTCGGCTGGACCGATGATATATTCATCAAGCCGAAGAACCCGCAGACGGAAGCCTACATTACCGGCCGCTTCGGCTGAGGAGAGGATTGCCATGCCACACAGCGAACATTTCTCCAAGCAGTACGACTCCGACCTGGAGGACGTGCGCTCGCGCGTTCTGCAGATGGGCGGCGTCGTCGAGGCGCAGATCCTTGCCGCGATCGAATGCTTTTCCAGCGGCGACACCGAGCGCATGACTGAGGTGACGGACACCGAATTGCGCGTCAACGCCTACGAGGTCGACATCGACGATCTCTGCGTGCACATCGTGGCGCGGCGCCAGCCGGCGGCGCGCGACCTGCGCCTCATCATGGGCGTGAGCAAGGCCGTCACCGACCTCGAGCGCATGGGCGACGAGGCGGAGAAGATCACACGCATGGCACGCCTGATCCACGAGCGCAAGGGGCCGCAGATTCCGCTGCAAGCAGAGGTGCGTCGTTCCGGCGACCTCGCCGTGGCGCAACTGCGGCGTGCCCTCGACGCCATGGCGCGCCTGGATCCCGACGAGGCCGAGCGCATCATCAGCGAGGATGCGCTGATCGACACCGAGTTCCGCGGCATCCTGCGCCAACTCATCACCTTCATGATGGAAGACCCGCGCACCATCTCCACCGCGCTGGAGATCATCTGGGTCGCCAAGGCCATCGAGCGCATCGGCGACCACGCCAAGAACATCGCCGAGCAGGTCATCTACATCGTGCGCGGCACCGACGTGCGCCACACCGGTAAGGAGCGCCGGCGAAGCGCGACGGATGAGGGGGCCTGAGTTGAACGGCCCCCACTCCCCCCCCCCCCCCCCCCCCCCCCCCCCGGCGCTGACTCGATGGGCGGCCGGGTGCTGGTCGTCGAGGACGACCCGGCCATCCAGGCGCTGTTGCGCTTCACCCTGGAGAAATCCGGCTTCGAACCGACCATCGTGGCCTCTGCGGAGGAGGGTGCCGCCGCATTGCGTGATGTGCTCCCGGATGTCGTGCTCATCGACTGGATGCTGCCGAAGATGTCCGGCATCGCCTTGGCCCGCCAATTGCGGCGGGATGCACGCTGCGCGGATCTGCCCATCATCCTGGTTACCGCCCGCGGCGAGGAGGGCGATCGCGTTGAGGGGCTCGAGGCGGGCGCCGACGATTATCTCGTCAAGCCGTTCAGCCCGCGCGAGCTGGTGGCCCGCATCAATGCAGTGTTGCGCCGACGCGCTCCGCATGCTGCCGAAGCCGTCCTGCAGGCCGGCGCGCTGCGGCTCGATCCGGCCAGCCACGAAGTCACGCTGAATGGCCTGCGCCTGGAGATGGCGCCGACCGAGTTCCGCCTGCTGCGCTTCCTCATGGCCAATCCCGGCCGCGTCTTCAGCCGCGCCCAGCTGCTCGACAAGGTATGGGGCGATCACGTCTTCATCGAAGAGCGCACCGTCGACGTGCATGTGCGCCGTCTGCGCCTGGCACTTGGAGAAGCGGGCGAGGCAGGCGAGGCGCTTATCGAAACCGTGCGCGGCACCGGCTACCGGCTGGCTGTCTGAACCGTGACCTCGGCCTGGACCATCTTCCTGTTGCGCATGATCGCTATAGCGCTGCTCGCCCTGATTGGCGGTGCCTTGTTCGGACTGACTGGTGGCCTGGCGTTGGCCTGTGCCGGACTGCTGCTGGTCGTCATGTCCCATGTCGCCAACCTGTCCCGCCTGCAGGCATGGCTGAAGCAGCCGGAGGGCAAGAGTCTGCCCGACGCCTGGGGTGCGTGGGGCGATGCCTTCATCGCGCTACACCGCCTGCGGCGCGACGAGGAAATGCAGCGCGAGCGGATCGTGGCCGACTTCGAAGTCTTCAGCCAGGCTGCCGAGGCCTATCCCGACGGGCTGGTGTTCCTCGATGCCGACGATCGCATCCTCTGGTGCAACCGCGCCGCCGAAAGTCAGCTCGGGCTGCACGGCGAGGCTGACAAAGGACTGCTGATCGTCAACCTGGTGAGGCTGCCGCGCTTTGCCGAATTCATCGCCAATGCCCGGCCAGGCGAGTCTCTGCAGTGCCGCCCATTGGGCCGCAAGGACCTGGACCTGTCGCTCGAGGCCCTGCGCTTCGGCAAGGACCGCAAGCTGCTGATCAGCTTCGACGTGACGCAGATCGAACGGGCCGCGACGGTGCGGCGGGACTTCGTCGCCAACGTTTCCCACGAACTGCGCACGCCGCTGACGGTGATCGCCGGTTTTCTCGAGCACATGCTGTCCGAGCCGGACCCGGATCCTGCGGCGTCCCGGCAGCCGCTTGAAATCATGGACGGCCAAGCGCGGCGCATGCTGAGCCTGGTGGACGATCTGTTGGTGCTCTCCAGGCTCGAATCCGAGGGCCACGCCCTGCGCGAGGAGACGATGGATGTGCGCGATCTGGTCTTCGATGTCGCCGACGAGGCGCGCCGGCTCTCTGCTGGCCGCCATTCGATCACCTGCGAGGTGCAGCCGGGGCAACTCAAGGGCAGCCGCGAGGAGCTGCGCAGCGCCTTCTCCAACCTGGTCACCAACGCCGTGCGCTACACCCCCGAGGGCGGCCGCATCGTGCTGCGCTGGGCGCTGCGCGAGGGCAAGGGCGTTTTCAGCGTTGAAGACAGCGGCATCGGCATCGCCGAGGAACACCTCCCACGCATGACCGAGCGTTTCTACCGGGTCGATCGCGGCCGATCGCGCGAGACGGGCGGCACGGGCCTCGGCCTGTCCATCGTCAAGCATGCCCTGCTGCGTCATCAGGCCAACCTTGAAATCGACTCAGAGCTGGGCGTCGGCAGCACCTTCAGAGCATACTTTCCGGCTTGGCGCGTCACGCCCAAGGGCGGCGCAACCTGATTCTCGCCCCCGTCTGAGCGGCCTTTGACCTGTATCAAGGGCCGAAGGGCGCCCAGCAAGTAGTTTCGGCATTCCCTTTCAAATTCCCTTTTTGGAGTAGGCGAATGGCAGCAGTGATGCCAGCGCCGGCGGCGAGCCGGCTATTGATGTCGGGCAACGAAGCGGTGGCCCGTGCGGTGTGGGAGGCGGGCACCCGGGTTGCCGCCGGTTATCCGGGCACGCCCGCGACCGAGATGCTGGAAATGCTGTCCACCTATCCGGACATGTACACCGAGTGGTCGGTGAACGAGAAGGTGTCGCTGGAAGTGGCCATCGGCGCCTCCATGATGGGTTCGCGCTCCTTCAGCGCCATGAAGCACGTCGGCCTGAACGTCGCCGCCGATCCGCTGATGACGCTGACACTGACCGGCGTCGAGGGCGGCCTGGTGATCGCCGTGGCCGACGATGTCGGCATGTCGTCCTCGCAGAACGAGCAGGACTCGCGCTTCTGGGGCCGCTTCGCCCACGTGCCCATGCTCGAGCCGGCCGACTCGCAGGAAGCCTACGACATGGCGCGCTACGCCTTCGAACTGTCGGAGGAATACCAGGTGCCGGTGATCCTGCGCCTGACCTCGCGCATCTGCCACGTCAAGGGCCTGGTCACCGTCGGCGAGCGCATCGAACACAAGGCGAAGGGTTTCTCCAAAAACGCCGAGCGCTGGGTGATGGTGCCCGGCCACGCCAAGCGGCGCATCCCGCTGATGCTGCAACGCGAGCAGGAGCTGAAGCGCCTCTCCGACCAGTCGCCGCTCAACGTGCTGGAGCCCGGTAGCGATCGCCGCGTCGCCTTCATCACCAGTGGCCCGGCCTACATGCACGTGCGCGAATCCTTTCCCGACGCGCCGGTGCTGAAGCTCGGCCTGTCCTATCCCTGGCCGCTGGAGAAGGTGGCGGCGCTGATGCAGACGGCCGACACGGTCGTCGTGGTTGAGGAAGTCGAGCCGATCCTCGAGACCGAACTGAAGGCCGCCGGCTTCGCCGTGCATGGCAAGGACATCCTGCCGCGCATGGGCGAACTCGCGCCAGAGGTGGTGAAGCCCGCCGTCGAGCGCCTGCTGCGCAAGGAGGCCGCACCCGCACCGGAGTTGGCGCAGGCCCTGCCGCCACTGTTTCCGCGGCCGCCCACCCTGTGCGCCTCCTGCCCGCACATGGGCATCTACTACACCCTGTCGCAGTTGAAGAACCTGACCATCGCCGGCGACATCGGCTGCTACACGCTGGGCGCCGGCCATCCGTGGAACTCGCTCGATTCGACCATTTGCATGGGCGCCTCGATGGGCGTGGCGCTCGGCATGGACAAGGGCCGCGGCGAAACCGACAAGAACAAGAAGATCCTTGCCGTCATCGGCGACTCGACCTTCATGCACATGGGCATGCAGGGGCTGCTCGACATCACCTACAACCGCGGCAATGTCACCGTGCTGCTGCTCGACAACAGCACCGTCGGCATGACCGGCGGCCAGAACACCCCGGCCAACGGCCGCGACATCCACGGCAAGGGTGCACCGCGCATCGATTTCCCGAAGCTGATCGAGGCGCTCGGCGTGAAGAAGGAGCGCATCCGCGTCCTCGACCCCTATGAGCTGCCGGTGTTGTTCAAGGCCGTGCGCGAAGAGACGAAGATCGACGAGGTCTCCGTCATCATCGCCAACCGGCCCTGCGTGCTGACCGAGGACTTCAAGCCGTTCAAGCCGTATGTCGTCGAGGATGACAAGTGCACCGGCTGCGGCAACTGCGTCGAGGTCGGCTGCCCGGCCATCCACGTCACGCGCCGCGAGAAGGTGGTGAAGCCCTCGGGCAAGGAGGTCGAACTGGCTTTCACGCGCATCGACAGCGTCGCCTGCACCGGCTGCGGCCTGTGCGTGCAGCCCTGCGCGCCGGAGGCGATTGTCCATTTCGAGCCGGCCATGCCGCGCATCGTCGTTCAGCCCGTTTGAGGCCCATCATGTCCAACACGACCAACATCCTCGTTTGCGGCATTGGCGGCCAGGGTGTCATGACGGCCACCGAGATTCTTTCCGAGGCAGCCATCGCCGAGGGCCATGACGTCAAAAAGACCGAGGTTGCCGGCATGTCGCAACGCGGCGGCGTCGTCACCTCCCATCTGCGCTTCGGGCCAAAGGTACTCTCGCCGCAGATCGCGCCGGGCACCGCCGACGTGCTGCTCGGTTTCGAGGCAGCGGAGGCGCTGCGCTGGGCGCACTACCTCAAGCCCGGCGCCATGGCGCTAGTGAATGATGCGCGCCTGGTGCCGCCGGTGGTCGAGCTCGGTCTCTTCAAGTATCCGGACGACCCCATCGGCGACATGCGCGCGCGCGGCGTGCGCACGGTGTCCTTCGATGCTGCCACGCTGGCGCGCGACCTCGGTGACCTGCGCCTGGGCAATACCGTCATGCTCGGCGCCATCGCCGACCAATTGCCGTTCTCTGCCGAGGTGCTGCTCGACTGCATCGTCAAGCGCTTCGCGCGCAAGGGCGAGGGTGTGGTGGAGATGAACCGCAAGGCCTTCGCCGCAGGCCGCGCCGCGGCCGCGAAGGCTGCGGTACCGGCCTGAGCGCCCCCGGCGCGGGCCGGTGTAAAATAGCGCCCAATGACGTTAATAGCGCGGAGCCTCCGGGCTCCGCACTCATTTATAGACTGCCATGACCGCCAAAATCCTCGACGGCAACGCCCTTTCCGCGAAACTGCGCGAATCCCTGCGCCAGCGCGCCGCCGAACTCGCCGCCCAGGGCTTCCAGCCCGGCCTCGCCGTGATCCTCGTCGGCGAGAACCCGGCCTCCCAGGTCTATGTGCGCAACAAGATCAAGGCCTGCGAAGCGGTTGGTGTGTATTCAGAGAAATATGAGTTCGCCGCCGATATATCGCCCGAGGAAGTGCTCGGAATGATCGCCGCGCTGAATGCCGACCCGGCCATCCACGGCATCCTCGTGCAGTTGCCCCTGCCGCCCCAGTTCGACGAGGACGAAGTGCTGGAGGCCGTCTCGCCGGAAAAAGATGTCGACGGCTTCCACGCCGAGAACGTCGGCCTGCTGGCACAGGGCAATCCGCGCTTCATTTCCTGCACGCCCTACGGCGTCATGGAGATGCTCAGTGCCGAGGGCATCTCCCTGCGCGGCAAGGAGGCGGTGGTGGTCGGCCGCAGCAACATCGTCGGCAAGCCGATGACGCTGCTGCTCATCGGCGCCAGCGCCACCGTCACGGTGTGCCACTCGCAGACGAAAGACCTGGCCTTCCACACGCGCCGCGCCGACGTCCTGGTGGCGGCGGTGGGCAAGCCGAAGATGATCACCGGCGACATGATCAAACCGGGCGCGGTAGTCATCGACGTCGGCATCAATCGACTACGAGGGCCGGATGGAAAACTGTGCGGCGACGTGGACTTCGAATCGGCGAAGGAGGTGGCCTCGCTCATCACCCCGGTGCCTGGCGGCGTCGGCCCGATGACCATCACCATGCTGCTCGCCAACACCATCGAGAGCGCGGACCGCGCCTCGGCCAAATAACGCCACAAGGGAGACAACCATGGTCAAGCATCCACTCGTCGGCATCGTCATGGGTTCGGATTCGGACTGGCCCGTCATGAAGGTTTGTGCCGAAACGCTGAAGCGCTTTGGCATCCCCTATGAGGCCAAGGTGCTTTCGGCCCACCGTACGCCGGACGCCGCGCTCGACTATGCCAGCATGGCGGATGATCGCGGCATCAAGGTGTTGATCGGCGCGGCCGGCGGCGCGGCACATCTCGCCGGCGTGCTGGCCGCCAAGACCGAACTGCCGGTGCTTGCCGTGCCGATGCCCTCCAAGCACCTGCAGGGACTCGATTCGCTGTTGTCCATGGTGCAGATGCCCGCCGGCATCCCGGTCGCCACCTTCGCCATCGGCGAGGCTGGCGCCACCAACGCCGCGCTGTTCGCCGTGGCCATGCTGGCGCTCTCCGACAAGGCGCTGGCGAAGAAACTTGCCGATTTCCGCGTCAGCCAGACCGAAAAAGTGCTGGCGAAAACCCTGCCCGAAGCCTGACCGGCTTCATCCGGTTTCGTGCGCCGTGCTGCAGGACTGACTTTGCCGCGGCGCATTTTCAGGGGGCAACTCTGATGCGGCCTGAGATCGCCGAGGCCGTCGCGCTGCTCAAGGGCGGCGAACTCGTCGCCTTCCCCACCGAAACCGTCTACGGCCTGGGTGCGGATGCCGCCAACCCGGTCGCCGTGGCGAAGATCTTCGCCGCCAAAGGCCGCCCGGCCGATCACCCGCTCATCGTTCATCTGCCGTCGGTCGAGCACATGGCACGCTGGGCCATCGACGTGCCGGACGAGGCCGAACGGCTCGCCGCCGCCTTCTGGCCGGGTCCGCTGACGCTCATCCTCAAGCGCCGGGCGAATGTGCCGGATGCCGTCACCGGCGGCCAGGACACGGTCGGCCTGCGCGTGCCGAACCATCCGCTGGCACTGGAACTGCTCGCCGCTTTCGACGGCGGCATTGCAGCGCCCTCGGCCAACCGCTTCGGCCGCATCAGTCCGACCACCGCCGCCCATGTGCGCGAGGAACTCGGTAGCCGCGTGCCGCTGATCCTCGACGGTGGAGCGTGTCCGGTCGGCATCGAATCGACCATCCTCGATTTGTCGCGCGGCAAGCCCGTGCTGCTGAGGCCCGGCGCCATCGGCGCCGCCGATATTGCGCGGGTCATCGGCCGAGCGCCCGAAATGGCCGCACCGCATGTAGATGAGCCGCGCGGAGATGAAAAGGAAACGCCGCGCGGAGAAGGGAATGAAACGCCGCGCGTTTCGGGTTCCCTCGAAGCCCACTATGCGCCGCGCACGCCGCTGCAGCTGGTGTCATCCGACGGTCTGCTGTTCGCCCTGCGCGACGCCCTCGTCGCCGGCGAGCGGGTGGCCGTGTTGGCGCCCACGGCACAGGCCATCAGCCACGATCTCGTTGCCTGGCGGCAGGTGCCGGCCGATCCGGCCGGCTGCGCGCACGACCTCTACGCCAGCCTGCGTGAACTCGATGCGCTCGACTGCGCCCGCATCCTCGTGCAGAAGCCGCCCGCAGGCGAAGCCTGGCTGGCCGTCAACGACCGCCTGCAACGCGCCGCGGCAGGTTCCGGCGAGGACGACGAAACCTGAGGTTGCCTCGCTCGCTCCTCCGGGAAGAGGGCCGAACCCACTCCTGCAGCCCCCCCCAAAAATGGCTATAATCCGCCCCTCTTTCAGGGCCGGTAGCTCAGCTGGGAGAGCGTCGCGTTCGCAATGCGAAGGTCGGGAGTTCGATCCTCCTCCGGTCCACCAAATGCAAAAGGCCAACCACCGCGGTTGGCCTTTTTCCATACCGAAACGGATTCAGCTTGCCAGCGAGAGTTCGTCTGCCAGAGGCTGACCCGGCATATGAAAGGCCACCGGCCCGTCAGGCTGGCCGTCGACGAACTGGCGCACGAAGGGGTCGGTCGAGGCGCGAACCTCGTCGGGCGTGCCTTCGGCGACGACCTTGCCGTCGGCAATGAAGTAGACGTAGTCGACCACCTTGAGCGATTCGGCCACGTCGTAGGTGACGACGATGGAGGTGACGCCGAGCGCGTCGTTCAGCTTGCGGATGAGGTTGCCGATCTGGTTGAGCGAGATGGGATCGAGGCCGGAGAAGGGCTCGTCGTACATGATCAGCATCGGGTCGAGGGCGATGGCGCGCGCCAGCGCCACGCGGCGCGCCATGCCGCCGGAGAGTTCGCTCGGCATCAGGCCGTGGGCGCCGCGCAGGCCGACCGAGTGCAGCTTCATCAGCACCATGTCGTGGATCAGTTCCTCGGGCAGGTTGGTGCGCTCGCGCATCGGGAAGGCGATGTTCTCGAAGGTCGACATGTCGGTGAACAGCCCGCCCTGCTGGAACATCATGCCCATCTTGCGGCGCATCTCGTAGAGGGCGTTGGTGTCCAGCTCGTGGATGATCTCGCCGTCCACCTTGACGTGGCCGCCCGCCGGGCGCAGTTGCCCGCCGATCAGTCGGAGCAGGGTGGTCTTGCCGCAGCCGCTGGCGCCGAGGATGGCGATGACCTTGCCGCGAGGCACGGCGAGGTCGAGTCCCTTGAGGACATCGAGGTTGGGATAGGAGAACTTGAGACCGGAAATCTCGATCAGGGTGTCCTGCTGGTCTGGCATGGCGGTTTCCGTTTTCAGTTTGGGCGAACGTACCCCAGCTTGCGCAAGGCGTCAAACGCCCTGCCGGCCAGCGCCGCATGGCCTTCGGCATTCGGGTGCAGTGGATCCAGCTTGAGATTGGGGTCGGAGAGGACCGCCGGCACCGCGTCGCCGATCAGCGGAACATGTCTTTCTTCGGCGATCTCGGCGTAGAAGGCCGGCGGTGAGAGATTCTGGAAGAGGGCGCCGGCGACGCTCGGTCGCGGCGTGGCCAGCAGCACGGGCTGGGCATTGCGGCCGCGCACCAGTTCAAGGATGCGCGCCAGGTTGGCGCGCGTCTGCGCCTCCGGCTGCTTGCGTAGCATGTCGTTGCCCCCCAGCGTCACCAGCACCAGCGCCGGCGCATGTTCGTCCATCAGTGCAGGCAGGCGTGCCAGCGCGTCGTCTGTCTTGTCGCCGCTGACGCCGCCGTTGACGATCTTCCAGCCGGTCCTGCCGGCAAGCAGGGCCGGCCAGGCCTGTTCGGGCGCCAGCCCGTAGCCGGCGGTGAGGCTGTCGCCCAGCGCCAGTACCACGCTGCCGGGCGGTAGCGGCGCGGCCCTTTCTGCCGAGCAGGCGGCGAGCAGGATGACGCAGAAGGCGAGCAGCGCGGCGCGCATGGATTCAGCGTGGCGCCATCCGGTCGAGCTCGGCGAGGGCCGCGCGAAGCGCCTTCAGCTCGCCGCGGTAGCCTTCGGCATCGCCGTAATCGGCGAATCCGTCGTAGAAGGGATGCGCCTGCAGCACGCGCCGTGCATGCTTGATCGGGCACCAGTACTGCTCGGTACGGCCGATGATTTCGCGCAGGTAGGACGCCAGGCCGTTGCCGTAGGAACAATAGGCGCAGTTGAGTTTTTCGAGCAGATTGAGATAGGCGAGGTGCGTGCGGTCGAAAACGAAATGGTCGCGCCGCTTCACGTACGGAATGCGGTAGAGCGGAAAGCAGAGGTACTGGTACAGCGAAACGAAGAGGTCCAGCAGCAGCAGGGGGAAAACCACCACATAGATGACGGGCGCCGAGGCGGCGTGACGAAGCTCGGCGCCGAAGATGTAAGCCAGCAGGCCGGCCTTGAAGCGCCGCTGCTGTTCGAGGATCTCGCGTTCGAAGCGGATGCGCCGATCCTCGAAGTCGGCATGCAGTTCGGCACGGCGGCGCTTGAGCTCCTGCTCGATCTCCTCCTCCAGCTGGCGGATGCGGTCGAGCAGTTCGCTGATCCTGGGGTTCATCGCGAGCCTTTCGCCGTAGCGTGGAAGCTGACTTTCGGGGGGCCTATTGATCTTCCTCGGGCAGGAGGGCGGCGACCATCGCCACCATCTCCGGATCGAGGTCGAAGCCCGGCGTCTGGTCGGGATTGATGGAAATGGCGATGCCGGCGCCCATGCGGCGCAGGATCCAGGAAAACTCCGCCAGCATGCCGCCGCCGTGGCCGGGGTAGGCGGCGAGAAAGGCCTGGGCGCGATCCGGCGCAGAGAAGAGCACGAGGATGCGGTTGCCGTCATCGTCCTCGACCAGCAGCGGCGCGGCCTGCGTCGAGGTCTGGAAGCCGGCGATGCGGTGCTTTTCGTCCTTCACTGGCATGAAGACCTGCGCGCCCAGCAGGCGCCGGGCAAATTCCTCGGGCGCGATGTTCCCGGCGTGGAAATCCAGCAGGAGGGCCTCCAGTTCGTTGCGTGCAGGGGCGGCCTCGCTCATCGGGCAATCCTTTCCATATCCGGCAATCAGGTGCGCGCCGTGGCGCGGGTGGACTGGCTGCGCCGCGAGGGCGCCCCGCTGGTTGTTCCCTTGGGGTGCTCAAGCAGCGTCTTGAGGAAGTGCCCGGTATGGCTGCCGGTTTGGCGGGCGACGGCCTCGGGGGTGCCTGCCGCGACGATGCGCCCGCCGCCTTCGCCGCCCTCCGGGCCGAGGTCCACGACCCAGTCGGCGGTCTTGATGACGTCGAGGTTGTGTTCGATGACGACGATGGTATTGCCATGGTCGCGCAGCCGCGTCAGCACCTTGAGCAGCATCTCGATGTCCTGGAAGTGCAGGCCGGTGGTCGGCTCGTCGAGGATGTAGAGCGTGCGGCCGGTGTCGCGCTTGGACAGTTCCAGCGCCAGCTTGACGCGCTGCGCCTCGCCGCCGGAGAGCGTCACGGCAGACTGGCCGAGTTCGATGTAGCCGAGGCCGACGTCGAGCAGGGTGTCCAGCTTGCGCGCCACCACCGGCACGGCCGCGAAGAATTCGTGCGCCTGCTCCACCGTCATGCGCAGGACGTCGTGGATGGTCTTGCCCTTGTAGCGGATCTCCAGCGTCTCGCGGTTGTAGCGCTTGCCGTGGCAGACGTCACAGGGCACGAAGATGTCCGGCAGGAAGTGCATTTCCACCTTGATCAGGCCGTCGCCCTGGCAGGCCTCGCAGCGGCCGCCCTTGACGTTGAAGGAGAAGCGCCCCGGCCCGTAGCCGCGGTTGCGCGACTCCGGCACGCCGGCGAAGAGTTCGCGGATCGGCGTCAGCAGGCCCGTGTAGGTAGCGGGGTTGGAACGCGGCGTGCGTCCGATCGGCGACTGGTCGACGCTGATCACCTTGTCGAAGAACTCCAGTCCTTCGATCGTGTCGTGCGCCGCCGGCTCGGCGCTGCTGCCGTAAAGGTGGCGCGCGGCGGCGGTGTAGAGCGTGTCGTTGATGAGCGTCGACTTGCCGGAGCCGGATACGCCGGTGACGCAGGTGAGCAGCCCCACTGGCAGGTCGATGGAGACCTGCTTCAGGTTGTTGCCGCGTGCGCCGAGGATGCGCAGTTGCCGCGCCGGATTCGGCGCCTGGCGTTTCTTCGGCAGGGGAATGGTGCGGCGTCCGGAGAGGTAGGCGCCGGTGAGCGAATCCGGGTGGGCGGCGATCTGCTGCGGCGTGCCTTCCGCGACGATGCGACCGCCGTGCTCGCCGGCGCCCGGGCCCATGTCCACCACGTGGTCGGCGGCATGGATGGCTTCCTCGTCGTGCTCGACGACGATCACCGTGTTGCCGAGGTCGCGCAGCTCGGCCAGCGTGGCGAGCAGGCGCGCGTTGTCGCGCTGGTGCAGGCCGATCGAGGGCTCGTCCAGCACGTACATGACGCCGGTGAGGCCGGAGCCGATCTGGCTGGCCAGGCGGATGCGCTGCGCCTCGCCGCCGGAGAGCGTTTCCGCCGAGCGGTCGAGCGAAAGATAGTCGAGGCCGACATTGATGAGGAAGGTCAGGCGCGCGGTGACCTCCCGCACGATCTTCTCCGCCACCTGGGCACGCTGGCCTTCCATTGCGAGCAGGTTGAAGAAGTCGCGCGCGGCGATCAGGGGCAGGGCGCTGAGCTGCGGCAGGTTGCGCCCGCCGATGAGGACGTGGCGCGCCTCGCCGCGCAGGCGCGTGCCCTCGCAATCCGGGCAGGACCGCGTGTTGAGGTATTTCGCCAGTTCCTCGCGCACGGCGACGGAGTCCGTCTCCTTGTAGCGGCGCTCGAGGTTGTTGATGATGCCCTCGAAGGCATGTTCCTTGATGCTGCTGCGTCCCGATTCCGACAGGTAGCGGAAGGCGATTTTCTCGCGGCCGGAGCCGTAGAGGACAATCTGGCGCTTGTCTTCCGGCAACGTCTCGAAGGGCTTCTCGATGTCGAAGCCGCAGTGCGCGGCGAGGCTTGCCAGCAGCTGGAAATAGAACTGGTTGCGCCGGTCCCAGCCGCGGATGGCGCCGGAGGCCAGCGACAGATGCGGGTAGGCGACCACGCGCGCCGGATCGAAGAAGCTGATCTGGCCGAGGCCGTCGCACTTCGGGCAGGCGCCCATCGGGTTGTTGAAGGAGAACAGGCGCGGCTCCAGTTCCTGCAGGGAGTAGCTGCACACCGGGCAGGCGAAGCGGGCCGAGAAGAGGTGCTCACTGCCGGAATCCATCTCCACCGCCATGGCGCGGCCGTCGGCGTGGACCAGCGCCGTCTCGAAGGATTCGGCCAGGCGCTGGCGCGCGTCGGCGCGTACCTTGAGGCGGTCCACCACCACGTCGATGGTGTGCTTGCTGTTCTTCGCCAGCTTCGGCAGGGCGTCGATGTCGTGCACCTTGCCGTCTACGCGCAGCCGCACGAAGCCCTGCGCGCGCAACTCGGTGAACAGGTCATGCTGCTCGCCCTTGCGGCCGGCCACGACTGGGGCGAGGATCATCAGCTTGGTGTCTTCGGGCAGCTCCAGCACGTGGTCCACCATCTGCGAGACACTCTGCGCCGCGAGCGGCTGGCCGTGCTCCGGGCAGTGCGGCGTGCCGGCACGGGCGAAGAGCAGGCGCAGGTAGTCGTGGATCTCGGTGACGGTGCCGACCGTCGAGCGCGGGTTGTGGCTGGTGGCCTTCTGCTCGATGGCGATGGCCGGCGAGAGACCCTCGATGAGGTCGACATCCGGCTTCTCCATCAGCCCCGTAGGCGGAGGAACTCGCCGCGGCGTTGGCCCTCGGCGTAGGCTCGAAAGCCAGCGAGGACTTGCCTGAGCCGGACAGGCGGCGCTGGCCCTCGCGGCAGGTCGAGCGTCTTCAGGTTGTGCGTCCGTGCGCCGCGGATGCGGATTTCTTCCATCGAACAGGCTCATGCATTCTGTCGGATGCGGTGGCCACCGTCGACTGCTAGGCGTGCGAAGTCAATGCCGCGTGACAAGGAGCGCAACGACGGCCGGCGCTTTTGGCCCCGGGTTCTTCAGGTTGTGCCGTGACCACTGTCGCGCCGCGCCTGCCCCGGACCTGTTCCTCCGACAGAATGCATGAGAACAGGCCCTAGCAGGGCGTGAAGGGCAATCTGCTAATATACGCAATTACGCAGTCCAAAGCCAAGTCTCAGCCAAGCCTCATTTCATGTCGCCCCAAGTAGTCCCCAACGCGCCCGACCGCATGACCCGGCTGGAACTTCGCGCCGGCCTGTCGCTGGCGTCGATATTCGCCCTGCGCATGCTGGGGTTGTTCCTCATCCTGCCGGTGTTCGCAGTGGCTGCGCGCGATTTGCCGGGCGGGCACAACCTGACCCTGATCGGCATTGCGCTGGGGGTCTACGGCCTGACACAGGCGGTGCTGCAGATCCCCTTCGGCATGGCCTCGGACCGCTACGGACGCAAGCGGGTGATCATCGTCGGCCTGCTGCTGTTCGCTGCCGGCAGCTTCCTCGCCGCTGCTGCGACGGACATCTGGTGGACCATTTTCGGCCGCGCCCTGCAGGGCGCCGGTGCCATTTCTGCGGCGGTGACCGCCCTGGCGGCGGACCTGACCCGCGAGCAGCACCGCACCAAGGTGATGGCGCTGATCGGCTCCAGCATCGGACTGATGTTCGCGTTGTCGATGGTGGCGGCGCCCGCGCTCAACGCACTGGTCGGTCTGCACGGAATTTTCGCCTTGACCGGTATCCTGGCGCTGGCAGCCATTCTCATGGTGGTCAAGGTCGTGCCCGATCCGCCCCCAGCCGAGCACCACGACCACGCTCCGGTCGGCTTCCGGGACGTGCTGCTGGACCCGCAGCTGATGCGACTGAATTTCGGCATCATGACGTTGCATTTCATCCAGATGGCGATGTTCGTCGTGGTGCCGGGCGCCATCGTGGCCACCGGCGGCCTGCCGGTGAGCGAGCACTGGAAAGTCTATCTGCCGGTGGTGCTGGCGAGTTTCGTGCTCATGCTGCCGCCGATCTTCTACGCCGAGCGGCGCGCGCGCATGAAGCCGGTCTTTGTCGGTTCAGTCTTCGTGCTGCTGCTCGCCCAGGGCGGCTTCCTCTACGGCAGCGGCCTGTTCAATGCGCTGGTGGCGAACCTGGTGGTGTTCTTCGTCGTCTTCAACATCCTCGAGGCGAGCCTGCCCTCGCTGGTGTCGCGGCTTGCTCCGCCGCAGGCCAAGGGCACGGCGCTGGGCATCTACAACACGACGCAGTCCCTTGGCCTTTTCCTCGGCGGCGCGGCGGGCGGTGTGCTGGCTCAGCATTACGGCGCAGCCGGTGTGTTCGGCGTCGGTATTGCACTGGCATTGATCTGGCTGGTGATCGCAGTTACGATGCAGGCGCCGCAGACGGTGGCGCTGCGCGAGTTTTTCATTCAGCCGCATGTCGACATCGAAAAGCTGCGCGAGCAGCTCGCCAGCTTGCCCGGCGTGCGCGAGGCGGTGGTGGAGCCGGAAAAACGCATGGCCTACTTGAAGGTCAATCTGGAACGTTGGGACGAACGGCGCGTGCGCCGGCTAATCGGAGGAGAAGCGTAAATGGCATCGGTTAACAAGGTCATCATTATCGGCAACCTGGGCGCGGACCCGGAAACCCGCTACGCGCCGAGCGGCGATGCGATCTGCAACATCCGCGTGGCGACGACCGACACGTGGAAGGACAAGGCTACCGGCGAGAAGAAGGAAGCCACCGAATGGCACCGCATCGCCTTCTTCGGCAGACTGGCCGAGATCGCCGGCCAGTACCTGAAGAAGGGCAGCCAGGTGTACGTCGAAGGCAGCCTGCGCACGCGAAAGTGGCAGGACAAGGACGGCCAGGACCGCTACACCACGGAAATCCGCGCCGACGAGATGAAGATGCTGGGTAGTCGCCAGGGATCGGGCGAGGCGCCGCCGCGCGAGCGCGAGGCTGCGCCGGCGCCGTCGGCGGCCGGCAAGAAGGCGCCGGCGTCCGGTTTCGGCGACATGGACGACGACATCCCGTTTTAACCCGGACCTCGGGCGCAGCAGGAAAGACGGACGATTGCGACGATGCCTCGCAAGCTGCAACTGAAGCGTCTGAGCGAGTTCTCGCCGCGCGACCTGCTGATGGTCGGCCTGCCGGCGCTGGCGCTGCTGGCCGGCGGCTTCTGGCTGGCGGCGCAGTTCATCAAGCCGGCGCCGCCGGACTACCTGTACATTTCCTCGGGCGGCGCGGGCGGCTCGTATCAGCTCTATGTCGAGCGCTACCGCCAGGTGCTGGGGAAGAACGGCATCGAGCTGCGCGAGCAGCCCTCGGCCGGCTCCCTCGAAAACCTGAAGCGGCTGCTCGACGAAGACGACGATACGGAAGTGGCGCTCGTGCAGAGCGGCACGGCCAACGGCGTCAATGTCGACAGCCTGTTGTCGCTCGGCTATCTGTATTACGAGCCGCTCTGGATTTTTTATCGCGACAAGCGGGAGTTCGACCGCTTGGCCCCGCTCAAGGGAAGCCGCATCGCCATCGGCGCGGAAGGCAGCGGCACGCGCAAGCTGGCACAGCAGCTGCTCGAGGCCAATGGACTGGACGAGCAGAACACCACGCTGCTGCCGCTGGGCGGCCTGGCGGCCGTCGAGGCGATGCAGGCCCACAAGGTGGATGCCGTCTTCCTCGTCGGCGCCGAACGCTCTGCCGCAGTCTGGTCGCTGCTCTACGCGGAGGGTGTGCGGCTGATGAGCCTTACCC
Source organism: Betaproteobacteria bacterium (assembly GCA_016703785.1). GTDB lineage: Bacteria > Pseudomonadota > Gammaproteobacteria > Burkholderiales > Rhodocyclaceae > Desulfobacillus. Next base: position 191,650 of record JADJBM010000004.1, on the reverse strand, counting down.
ATGCGGAGGCCTACGTGCGGCGCTTTCCCTATCTCGCCCGCCTCACGCTGCCGCAGGGGGCGATCGACCTTACGCGCAACATCCCGGCGCGCGACGTGACGCTGGTGTCGCCCATGGCCACCCTGGTGGCGCACGAGTCGATTCACCCGGCGCTGATCCAGCTGCTGTTGCAGGCGGCACAGGAAGTGCATGGCGAGGCGGGAATATTCCAGCGTCCGGGCGAGTTTCCCCGTATCGGCCAGGCTGACTTTCCGGTCCCCCCCGAGGCCGAGCGCTTCTACAAGTCGGGCAAGCCCTTCCTGCAACGCTACCTGCCCTTCTGGGCGGCGAACCTGATCGACCGCATGGTGGTCATGCTGGTGCCGTTTGTTGCGTTGCTACTCCCGATCCTCAGGTTTGCGCCCGGCCTCTACAGTTGGCGGGTGCGTTCGCGCATCTACCGGCGCTACGGCGAGCTGAAGTTTCTCGAGGCGGATGTCGAGGCGAGCCCGGAACGGCACAGCCGGGCGGAATGGCTGGAGAAGCTGGACCGCATCGAGGAGGACGTGCAGCACATCCCGACGCCGCTGGCCTTCGCCGACATGCTGTACACGCTGCGCCTGCACGTGGGCCTGGTGCGCGCCACCATCCTGCGGCGCGCACCCGCGGACAAGGGCTAGAGCCCCCGGATTTTCGCCAGTGTGGCGCTGGTGGAGCGCTCGTGGCGGAAGGGGATGGAGTGAACCTGGCCTCCGCGTGCCAGCACCAGGTCGGCGCCGACGATGTTCTGCGGCGCCCAGTCGCCGCCTTTCACCAGCACGTCGGGCTGCACGGCGCGGATGAGCTCCAGCGGCGTGTCCTCGTCGAACCAGGTGACCAGTGACACGCTCTCCAGCGCCGACAGCACCGCGATGCGGTCTTCCAGGCCATTGACGGGCCGGCCATCGCCCTTGCCGAGGCGCTTGACCGAAGCATCCGAATTCACGCCGACGACGAGGCTGGCGCCGAGGGCGCGCGCCTGCGCGAGATAGGTGGCATGGCCGCGATGCAGGATGTCGAAGCAGCCGTTGGTGAATACCAGCGGGCGGGCCAGTCGTGCCACGCGCGCAATCAGTTCGTCGGGCGGGCAGCGCTTGTCCTCGAAGCCGGGCGCGGCGTACTGCATGAGACGGCTATTTCCCTTCCGCCGGCTTGCCCCTGGCGTCTTCCGGCGCGCGGTTGTCGAGCCGCTGCGCGTCCTTGAACTCGATGTATTCGAAGACGCGCACGACCTTCTTCACGCCGGCCGTGGTGCGGGCGATCTCGGCTGCGTCGTCGCCTTCCTTGCGCGTGACCAGGCCGAGCAGGTACACCGCGCCGGCCTCGGTCACCACTTTGACGTGGTTGGCCTGGAACTTGTTGGCGTCGATGAAGCGCGCCTTGACCTTCGAGGTGATGTAGGTATCGTTGCTGCGCGCGCTGAAGCTGCTGATGCCGCCGACCGCCACCTCGTTGGTGACGCCCTTGACGTTCACCACCCCGGCGACGGCCTTTTCCAGTTCTTCCTTGATGCCGGCATCCGGCACCTCGCCGGTGAGCAGGACCTTCATGTTGTAGCTGGTGACGTTGACGTGCACCTTGTCGCCGAACTTCTCGTTGATGCGATTCAGCGCGCGGATCTCGATGGCCTCGTCGGCGAGGTAGGTCTCGCCGGGGCGCCGGTCGACGATCATCAGGGCGCCGGCGCCGACGCCGGTGGCGACTGCCGGGACGCAGCCCTGCAGGGCCGGCAGCGAAAGGGAGATCAGGGTCGTGGCAAGTATCAGTTTCTTCATGCGTCCTCTCCTAGCAACAGGCAATCGATTCCGTCGCACAGGCAGTGCAGGGTCAGCAGATGCACTTCCTGGATGCGCGACGTGCGGTCGGCCGGCACGCAAATGTGCACGTCCGTGGACTTCAGCAGCGGGCCGATGGCGCCGCCGTCCCGGCCGGTCAACGCAACGACGCGCACCTCGCGCTCGTGAGCGGCATGGATGGCCTCGACGACGTTGGGCGAATTGCCGCTGGTCGAGATCGCCAGCAACACGTCGTTCGGCTGTCCCAGCGCGCGCACCTGCTTGGCGAACACCTGGTCGAAGGCGTAGTCGTTGGCGATAGAGGTGAGCGTCGAGGTGTCGGTGGTGAGCGCCACGGCGGCGAGCGGCGGACGCTCCATTTCGAACCGGTTGAGCAGTTCTGCGGCGAAGTGCTGCGAGTCGGCTGCCGAGCCGCCGTTGCCGCAGGCCATGATCTTGCCGTTGGCGAGCAGGCTGGCCACCATCGCCTCGACCGCCTGCGCGATCGGGCCGGCAAGAACTTCCATGGCGGCCAGTTTGGTCTGGGCGCTGTCGTTGAACTGGCGGGAAATGCGGGCGAGAAGGTTCATGGCGATGTTGCGTTTGATTCTAGCATGGCAGCTCAGGTTCCCTCCTGTCGTTACAGCACGACAAACACCTCGACCACGATGCGCTTCCAGGGATCGCGATGCCTATGCAATTTGGCGATGCGCGCTTCCACTCGGCCACCTCGGTCCATCTCCGTCGCAACGGCGCGGTTCTCCGAGCGCGGCAGGTAGCCCAGCTTGCGGCCGCGCCATTCCACGCGAATGGCGTTCGCATCGTGAACATTCGCCGGTTCTCGCGTCAGGGTCAATGCGTCGCCTTGCTGCATCTCGTCCCATAGCGTCTTGCCGGCATAGAACTGGAAGCCAGCCAGCGGCGAGCTTTGCACCAGCACCTTGACCGTTTCTGCCCGTGCCGGCGAGGCAATGCAGAAGGCGAAGACCAGAAAGAAGAGGCTACGCTGCATCGAAGGCATTGCGGATCCAGTCGATATTCTCGCCGTCGAGCAGCACTGCGTCGAAGCGGCAGGCAGGCAAGGGCTTGCCTGCGAGGTAGTGGCTGGCGGCCAGCACAATGCGCCGTTGCTTGGCCGGCGTGATGCTCGCTGCGGCGCCGCCGTATTTCAGGCTGGTGCGCAGGCGCACCTCGACGAACACCAGGGTGGCGCCGTCCTGGCAGACGAGGTCGATTTCGCCGCCCCGGCAGCGGTAATTGCGTTTCAGGATTTTCAAGCCCTGCCGCATCAGGTAGCCGGCGGCCTGCATTTCAGCGTCGCTGCCGCTCACGCTCATGGCTTGCACACAAGGGCGCGCGGCCCGACAATGCGGTCAGTCGAACTTGTCATGTCAAAGCTATGAAGCATCGGGACGCGCGGGCGGGGCTCAAGACAGCGGCATTATATGTGGTAGCCACGCCGCTGGGGAACCTGGGCGACATGAGCGCGCGCGCACTCGAAGTGCTGCGCGGTGTCGACGCCATCGCCTGCGAGGATACGCGCCACACGCGCCGGCTGCTCGACCACTTCGATGTTCGCGTTGAGACCTTTTCCCTGCACGAGCACAACGAGGCTGCGGCGACGGCGCGGTTGCTGCGGCTGCTGCGCGAAGGCCGCACGCTGGCGCTGGTGTCGGATGCCGGTACGCCGGCTGTTTCCGACCCCGGCGCGCGCGCCGTGGCGACGGTGCGCGTGGCCGGCTTCGAGGTGATTCCCGTGCCGGGCCCCAACGCCGCCATTGCCGCGCTGTCCGCCTCCGGCCTGACCGATCCGCATTTCCTCTTTTACGGCTTCCTGCCGGCGAAGGAGGCGGCGCGGCGCAAGGCCATCGCCGCGCTGAAGGGCTTGCCCAGCGCCCTGGTTTTCTACGAGGCGCCGCACCGCATCGAGGAAACCGTCGTCGACTTGGTGGCAGGACTGGAGCCGCAGCGCACGCTGGTGATCGCGCGCGAGCTGACCAAGCTCTTCGAGTCGATCGTCAGCCTGCCGCTGGCGGAAGCGCCGGCCTGGCTGGCGGCGGACGAGAATCGCCGTCGCGGTGAATTCGTGCTGGTCGTCTCCGCGCCGCCGCCCGCCGAGGGCATCGATGCCGAGGCGATGCGCGTGCTCGATGCCTTGCTGGCGGAACTGCCGCTCAAGCAGGCGGTGAAGCTGGCGGCGGAGATCAGCGGCGCATCGAAGAACGTGCTCTACGATCTCGCTCTCGCCCGTAAGGGCAAGGAGTGAGGCAGGTATAATTTCCGCCATGCAGACGCTCACTCTGATCCGCCCGGACGACTGGCATCTCCACCTGCGCGACGGCGCCGCGCTGGCGACCGTGGTGCCGCACACGGTGCGGCAGTTTGTCCGCGCCATCGTCATGCCGAACCTCAAGCCGCCGGTGACGGGCACTGCGCAGGCGGCTGCCTACCGCGAGCGCATCCTTGCCGCCGTGCCTCAGGGACTGACTTTCACTCCGCTGATGACGCTGTACCTGACGGACAACACGCCGGTGGAGGAGATCGATCGCGCGAAGGCCTCGGGATTCGTGCACGCCGTAAAGTACTACCCGGCCGGCGCCACCACCAACTCGGACGCCGGCGTCACCGACATCGGGAAATGCTTCGCCACGCTGGCACGCATGGAGGAACTGGGCCTGCCGCTGCTGGTGCACGGCGAGGTGACCGACGCCGAGGTCGACATCTTCGACCGCGAGCGCGTCTTCGTCGAGCGCGTGCTGGCACCGCTGCTGAAGCGCTTCCCGCGGCTGCGCCTGGTGCTCGAGCACATCACCACGCTGGAGGGCGTGCAGTTCGTCGAATCGACGGGGCCGAACGTCGCGGGCACCCTCACGGCGCACCATCTGCTGATGAACCGCAATGCCCTGCTGGCCGGCGGCATCCGTCCGCACCACTACTGCCTGCCGGTGCTCAAGCGCGAGACGCACCGCTTGGCGCTCGTGGGTGCAGCCATATCGGGCAATCCGAAATTCTTCCTCGGCACCGACTCGGCGCCGCATGCGCGCAACACCAAGGAGGCCACCTGCGGCTGCGCCGGCTGCTACACGGCGCTCAGCGCCCTCGAGTTGTACGCCGAGGCTTTCGAGGCGGCCGGCGCGCTCGACCGCCTGGAGGCCTTTGCCAGCTTCCATGGCGCCGACTACTACGGCCTGCCGCGCAATACGTCGGCCATCACGCTGGAGAAGGCGTCCTGGCGCGTGCCGGACAGCCTGCCCTTCGGCGACGACGTGCTGGTGCCGCTGCGCGCCGGCGAAACCCTGGAATGGAAACTGAAGGAGTGAGGATGCGCGCCTGGCCTCTGCTGATCGCCTTGCCGCTGCTGGCCGGGTGCAAGAATGAAACTGCCTCGCTGCAGTTTGCCGGGCCGGACAACGCCCTTACGCTGCAGATGCGCCAGGCCTGGTTCTGGAGGCAGGAAGTGGATCTGGAGGTGGTGATGTCGCGCCAGCCGGACTGCCATCGTCGCAGCCGGCTCGACAGCGTTGCGCTGGCGGAAGTCAGCGTGGAGGTGCTGCGACCCGAGGCAGGCGAGTATGCGGAGCCGATCCTGATCCTCAAGCAGGGTGCGCGGTTCTACGCCGTCAGCACGCAGAACTGCGAACTGCAGGCCTTCAAGGTGCCGCCGCAAAAGACCGGCACTCTGCTGGGATCCTTCCGCCTGGAGGGGGAGAAGCTCAAATTCGTCGCTGCGCCGACGCCTCGGCCGGCGCAGCCGGCCGCACCCGCTAGCCCGCCGCCGGCCGGCCAGGCGCGGTAATTCCCGCGGCTTTCCTTTCTGCACGGTCCGAACGCAGGGCGGAGCGGCGGCCGCGCATTATGTCGATCCCCGAGAGCAGCAGCAGGCCGACGACGAAATAGGCGCCTGTGAAGAGGATGGCCTGGCGATGGTCGCCGCCGGAGAGCCAGTTGGCCAGGCCGTAGGTGAGCGGGCCGAAGATCGAGGCCAGCTTCACGGCGAAGCCCCACAGGCCGAAGAATTCCGCCAGCCTTGACGGCGGCGCGAGGTAGCCGACCATGGCGCGGCCGGCCGACTGTGACGCGCCCATGCACAGGCCGGCGATGTTCGCGGCCACCCAGAACAGCGCCGCGCCCTCCGCCAGGTACGCCAGCGTCACCATGAGGATCCAGCCGCACAGGGTCAGTGCGATGGCGCGCACGTGGCCGATGCGGTCCTGCAGATAGCCGAAGCCGAAGGCGCCGCAGGCCGCCGTCAGGTTCACCACCAGGATCAGCACCAGCGTGTCGTGGGTGGAGAACTTCATCGCCTCCTGCGCGTAGATTGCCGCCAGCGTGATGACGGCCGCGATGCCGGCCTGGTAGAACAGCGTGCAGACGAGAAAGCGCGACAGGTCGCGGAAGCGCCGTGCATGGCGCAATGTCGCCGCGAGGCGCGACCAGGCGGTATGCACGACGCCGTCTGCCGTCGCCTGCGGCACGGCGCGCTCGCGCAGAAAAAGGAACGTCGGCAGGCTGGCAATGGCGAACAGCGCGGCGGTGATGAGCATGGTTTCCGGCACGGCCTGCGCCGTTTCGCGGCCGGCCGCCTTGGCCTGGTTCAGCCAGATGAGGCTGGCGCCGAGCGAAAGCAGGCCGCCGAGGTAGCCCAGGCTCCAGCCCCAGCCGGAGACGCGCCCCATGGCGCGGCTCTTCGCCAGTTCAGGCAAGAAGGCGGCGATCAGGTTCTCCCCCGTGCCGAAGAAGAAGTTCGAGGCGATGATGCAGACGACGGCGACGGCAAGCGTGCCGGGCCCGGTGAAATACAGCGCCGCAGTGAAGATCACACAGCCGACGGTGGTGAAGGCGAGCAGGCGTTTCTTGGCGGCGCGGGCGTCGGCCCAGGCGCCGACGAGCGGGGCGGTAATCACGATCAGGGCGTACGAGACGGCCAGCGTCGCCGTCCACGCCAGTGTCGCCCAGGGTGCGCGTTGCGCCACCACGGCGACGAAGTAGGCGCTGAAGACGGCGGTGATCACCACCGTCGTGTAGCCCGAGTTGGCGAAGTCGTACATCGCCCAGGCCCAGACTTCGCGGGGTCTCACGTCTTCGGTCAGCGCGCGGGCGTTCCGGTTTGCGGTCATGGCGGTCGCGTAAAATGGATTCGACCCATTATGCAAGGCGCAGCTGCGCCCGGCAATGCATGCCCGACACTCTTCTTGAGACGCTGGCCTCGCGCCCCCTGTTCGAGCCGATTTCAGGCTGGCTGCGCTTTTTCGGCGGCGATGCGCCGCCCCATGTGGCGGCCCTTAATGCGGCGCTGGCGGGGCTGCCTTCCCCGCCACGGGCGGCGAGCGGCATGTCTGTTTGTTTCGTTCTGCCGGAGCAGGAGTCTGCGGGCTACGAGGAACGCGTCCACGCGCGAGGCGAAGTCGAGACGCGGCCCGGCAACTGGCACGATTTCTTCAACGCGCTGGCCTGGCTGGCGTACCCGCAAACCAAGCGCATCCTCAACGGCCGCCATCACGCCGCCCTGCAGTCGCAATGCAGGGCGGGACACAGCGAACGGGGGACGGTGCGCGACGCCGTCACGCAGTTCGACGAATGCGGCATCGTCGTGGTGTCCGCATCGGCAGTGCTGCTCGAGTTGCTGCGGGCGCACGCGTGGAAGGAATTATTCTGGCAGCGCCGCGCGGAAGTGGCACGCGACATGCGCTTCTTCGTCTTCGGCCACGCAACGTGGGATCAGCTTCGCACGCCCTTCGTCGGGCTGACGGCGAAAGCCGTCTTGCTTGAGACGGAAGGGAGTTGGCTGGCGGGGTCGCATGAGAAGCAGCGTGACGACGTCGACCGCCAACTGGTTGATTTATTCACGCGGCCTGAGGCCTATGCCAGGCCGCGTGATTTCCAGCCCCTGCCCCTGCTCGGTCTCCCCGGCGTCACGCCGGAGAATGTCGATCCCGCCTATTACGACGACACGCGGCAGTTCCGCCCGAAGCGGGCGGCCTGATTGTCAGGCGCCGGCTTTCAGGAGCCTGATATAGGTGATCTCGGAAGGCGCGCCGAGTCGCTTGGGCGGCCCCCAGTAGCCGGTGCCGCGGCTGGTGTACACCCAAAGGTTGCCGAGGCGCCTGAGGCCGGCGGTGAAGGGCTGCTGCAGGCGCACGAAAAAATTCCACGGGAGGAACTGGCCGCCGTGCGTGTGGCCGGAGAGCTGCAGGTCGAAGCCGGCTGCCTCGGCAGCGTGCGCGGAGCGGGGTTGATGCGCGAGCAGGATGTGTATGCCGATATCGCCTGGCGCGCCGGCGATGGCGGCGTGCGGATCGCTGCGCTGCAGGGGGTCGAAGCGATGGGCGCTGTAGTCGGTCACGCCCGCCACGAGCAGCTGCGCGCCGCGGTGACGCAGCACGACGTGCTCGTTGAGCAGCACGCGCAGGCCGAGCCGGCGCAGTTCCCTCACCCAGGCCGCGGCGCCGGAATAGTACTCGTGGTTGCCGGTGACGAAATAGGCGCCGTGCGGTGCGTCGAGTCCGGCGAGCGGCGCGGTGTGGCCGGCCAGATCGGCCACGCTGCCGTCGACGAGGTCGCCGGTGATGGCGATCAGGTCGGCGCCGAGGGCGTTGACCCGCGTCACGATATCCTCGATGTGCCGGCGCTTGATGGTCGGGCCGACATGGACGTCGCTGATCTGCGCGATGGTGAATTCTTGTAGCGCGTCCGGCAGGCCCGTGATGGGGATGTCGACCTCGACGATGCGGGCCCTGCGCCGCGCATTGATGTAACCGACCAGGCTCATCAGCGCGGCCGTGATCGGCACGGCCAACGCCGAACCGCGTGACAGTTCGGCATTGAGCGCGCTGCTGAAGGTCAGGCCGATGGCCAGCAGCACGATGTCGCGCAGCAGGGTCAGCACGAACAGCGAGGAAAACAGCCCGGTCGCCAGCAGGCCGGCCAGGGCCAGCCGGTCTGAGAGCGGCTGGCGCCGGATCGCGCGTGCCAGCAGTCCGGCAGGGATCAGCAGGCAGGAAAGCGCCAGGAATCCGATGCCCGCGGCAATGCCGGCGCCGTCCAGCGGCAGATCGGGCAGCAGGCGCCAGCCGATGTAGGCATGCAGCATCGCCAGGATGACCATGACGGTGAAGACGAAAGGCCGCGGCAGGCTGCGGCGCCCGCTGCGGCCCGGTGTTGCGGGTACGTACGCTTTGGCCGACGGCGCCTCCATGACGGCTTCGGCCGCGCCGGTTTGCGCGCGGCAGCGCAGGGGATTCCAGTTCACGTAAGGGCTCCTTGCCAGAGGCGGCGCACGGCGGATTCCAGCTCCGTCGAAAAGCGTCGATCGAGGATTCTGAGTTGCGGATCGCGCAACAGTTCCCGCAACTGCGGCGGGTAATCGAGCGCCTGCCACAAGCCGAGCGTGAGTGCGTAGGTCTGCAGCAGCAGCGTGGCGCCATGGCCGCGCGACAACTGCGGGCAGTGCTGCTCGATGCGCTTCCCGGCCTGCGTCAGGCCGCCCGCCAAGCCGGCCTTGAAATGGCGCATGGGCTCGAGCGGCAGGTTCTGCTCGAGTACACCGTTGGCCAGCGAGGCGAGCGGCAGCAGGTCGGGCAGGTCGAGGACGGCGCGCGTGTAGCGGCGGGCGAACTGGACAGCCGCCCCCGTCGCGTCCGTGGGCAGGGCGGCGAGAATCGATTCCAGCGCCCGGAACAGCGCCTCGAAATCGTCTTCCAGCAGTGCGACGAAAATTTCCTCCTTGCTGCGGAAATAACGGTACACCGTGCCCTTGGCGAGGCCGGCTGAGACGGCGATTTCCGCCACGGCGGGCAGTTCTCGGCGCTCGCGATAGAGGCGATGCGCCGCGTCGAGAAACGCCCGACGCCGCAGCGCCTTGTCGGTGTCGTTCATGGCGTTGCGTCCCATGATTATTCCTTCAGTCCTGCAGCGCTGCGGATTCGACGATGCCCTCACCCGCGTCGTCGCGCAGCGCGCCGGCCAGCAGCGCGCGGGCAATCGCGTCGGCCTTCACGGCGCGGTAGCGCCGCGGGATCAGCGGCGCCAGGGCGTGCGCAATAAGCAGGCCGAGTCGCTCACCCGGCCGCACCTCGCTTCGCTCGGCATCGATCAGTGACGGCCGCACGATGGTGTAGGCGTGAAAGCCGAGCCTGCGGATGCCCGCCTCGGCCTCGGCCTTGGTGCGCAGATAGAAATTGCCGGACGGGCTTGCGCCCAGCGAGGAGTTGAGGGCGAAGCGTGTCGCGCCCGCCGTGCGCGTCCGTTGCGCGACGAGCAGCGGCAGGTCGCGATCCACCGCGGCGAAGCGCGCCTGTGACCCGGCCGCCTTCATGGTCGTGCCGAGCGCGCAGATCACCGCATCGACCTTCCAGCAGTCCGCGTCCGCCGGCAGGGCCGTGAAATCGGCCACGACATTGCGGAGTTTTGCCTGAGGCGAAAGCGGGCGGCGGGTGAGGGCCACGACTTCGATGACGCGCGGCTCGGCCAGGGCCAGCGACAGCGCGGCCTGGCCGACGGCGCCCGTGGCGCCGACCAGCAGAAGCCGCAGGGGAGAGGGTGAGGGAGAGCGTGAAAGTGAGGGCGTATTCATAAAATGACCCATGGTCATATACTGAGCACCAGTATTGTTGACCGGCGGTCATTTGTCAACGGAGAGGGAGAAAAAAGAGGCCCCGCCGGAGCGGGGCCTGCAATGGAAGCGGAGGTTTGAGATGGCTACTGCTAAGAAAGCCTCATTCCGTTCCAGCCGTATTTTCCGACTAGCCCGGTGGCAGATCAAGCTCGGACCGAAAATAAAATGCAACATATTGAAAAACAAGGATGTTGTCGCGATATAATGCCCATGGAAGTCCGCCAGGCAGCCGCTGTGTACCTCGTGTGCATGGAGGAAAGTCCGGGCCCCATAGAGCAGGATGCCGGCTAACGGCCGGGCGTCGTGAGGCGATGGAAAGTGGCACAGAAAACAAACCGCCTAAGTCCGCAAGGACCGGCAAGGGTGAAAAGGTGAGGTAAGAGCTCACCGCAGTCCGTGGCAACACGGCTGGCACGCTAAACCCCATCCGGGGCAAGGCCAAATAGGGAAGCGATGGCGCTGCTCGCGCCGCTTCCGGGTAGGCTGCTAGAGCGGCGCGGTAACGCGCCGCCCAGAGGAATGGCTGCCGGGCAGCTTCGGCTGTCTTACAGAACCCGGCTTATCGGCGGACTTCCAATTCCCTCGATTGCGGCGAAATCTCGCCACTCTTCACATTCGACTTTCACTTCATTGGCTATCCTATTTGTTTTCTAAGGATATTATTTTCAAGATTTCATCTTAAGTCGACCCCTTAAGTCTTTGTTGCGGCTGGAAAAAATCGCAATTCTCCGCTTGACCCTGCATTTAAGTTCATCTAAAGTGGGAAATAGTGGAAAAAAGTGGGAAACAGTTTTGCGTTTCCAGCACAAGGAGGGGGTCGGATGTTCCAGGGGGCGGCAGCGCTGAATCTCGACGCGAAAGGGCGCCTTGCGGTGCCTTCGCGGCATCGCGAGAGCCTTGCCGCCGTCGCAGATGGAACGTTAGTACTTACTGCGCACCCCCATCGCTGTCTCCTGATCTATCCCCTGCCCGCCTGGGAGCCCATCCGCGACAAGGTGCTGCAGGCTCCCAGCCTCGAACAGCAATCCGCCCTGCTGAAAAGACTCCTCGTCGGCTTCGCCCGCGAAGAATCGATGGATGCGGCCGGCCGCGTGTTGATCGCGCCGGAGTTGCGCCAGTACGCCGGGCTGGAGAAGACAGTCTGGCTGGTTGGCCAGGGCAACCATTTCGAGCTCTGGTCGGATGCGGGCTGGAAGCAGCAACAGGACGCAATTTTCGCTCTCGGCGACAAGCTGCTGCCGCCGGGACTGGAAACGCTCACCTTGTGAGTGGGGTGACGGAACACAGGACGGTTTTGCTGGAGGAGGCGGTCGATGCCCTGGCGATCAAGCCGGGCGGGACCTACGTGGATGCGACCTTCGGCCGGGGCGGTCATAGCCGGCAGGTCCTCGGCCAGTTGAACGAGCAGGGGCGGCTGATCGCGCTGGACCGGGATCCGGCAGCGGTCGAGGCGGGCAGGGAAATCGCCGATCCGCGCCTGAAATTGATCCATGCCGCCTTCAGCGGTTTGCGTGCGGCGCTGGAGGCGGAGGCAGTCGAACGGGTGGATGGCGTGCTGCTGGACCTGGGCGTGTCCTCCCCCCAGTTGGACGAAGCGGAGCGCGGCTTCAGTTTCCGGCTGGATGCACCGCTCGACATGCGCATGGATACGAGCCGCGGCCAAACGGCGGCGGAATGGCTGGCGCAGGCGAGTCAGCAGCAACTGGCGGAGGTGATAAAAAATTATGGCGAAGAACGGTTTGCTAATGCGGTTGCAAAGGCGATTGTTGCTGCTCGGGCAGGGGGGGCTATCGCAACCACACGACAACTTGCCGAGATCGTGGCATCGGCCGTCCGCACGCGCGAGCAAGGCCAGCATCCGGCGACGCGCAGCTTTCAGGCTATACGGATTCACGTCAATCAGGAGCTTGAGGAATTGTCGCTAGTGCTGCCGCAAGCCGTGGATGCACTCAATGCCGGCGGCCGCCTCGCCGTCATCAGCTTCCACTCCCTGGAAGACCGCATCGTCAAGCGCTTCCTGCGCGATGCATCGCGTCCGCCGCAGCTGCCCGCGCGGTTGCCAGTGCGCGCCGCCGATCTGCCGCCTGCGCGCTTGAAACTGGTCGGCAAACCGATTTCGCCCTCTGCGGCGGAGGTGGCAGCCAATCCCCGATCCCGCAGCGCCGTCCTGCGCGTGGCGGAAAGGATCTGATCCCGTGCTCAGGCTGAACCTCGCCCTCCTCGCGATTGTGCTGGCCAGCGCGCTGGGGGCGGTGGCCTCGCAGCACAAGGCGAGGAAGTCCTTCACGGAAATTGAGCGCGAACAGGAACGCATGCGCCAGCTCGAGGTGGAGTGGGGCCAGCTGCAGCTCGAGCAGAGCACCTGGGCAGCGCATGCGCGCATCGAGAAGGTTGCCCGCGAGCGCCTGCACATGAAGCCCCCAGCGCCAGGGCAGGTGATCGCGGTGGAGGCAGCGAAGTGAAATTTGCGAACAGCCCGCTGCTGTCGCAACTGTTGCCGGCGTGGCGCGCGCGCTTCGTCGCCGCGCTGATCCTGCTCGCCTTCGGCACCCTGGCGGCGCGTTCAGTCTACTTGCAGGTGGTGCGCAACGATTTCCTGCAGCAGAAGGGCGAATCGCGCTATTCGCGCGTGATCGAGTTGTCGGCCACGCGCGGGCGCATCGTCGATCGCAGCGGCGACGTGCTGGCGGTGTCCACGCCGGTGAAATCAGTTTGGGCGATTCCGGAAGACGCACGGCTGTCGCCGGCGCAGGCGCGCGAGCTGGCGGCGCTGCTGGAGATGGACGTGCGCGAGCTCAACCGCCGGCTCGCCGCGGAGAAGGATTTCGTCTTCATCAAGCGGCAGATCCCGCCGGACACGGCGGAGAAGATCGCGGCACTCAACCTGCCCGGCATTCACCAGCAGCGCGAGTATCGCCGCTACTACCCGGCCGGCGAGGTGGCCGCGCACATGCTCGGCTTCACCGGCGTCGAGGACAAGGGCCAGGAAGGCATCGAACTGGCCTTCGATGGGCAATTGGCCGGCAAGCCGGGCAGCCGCCGTGTCATCAAGGACCGCCTCGGGCGCATCGTCGAGGACGTCGAGAGCATCAAGTCGCCGCAGGAAGGCAGGGACATCACCCTGGCGCTCGACGCGAAGATCCAGTATCTCGCCTTCTCGCATCTGAAGCAGGCGCTGCTCGAGCACAAGGCCAAGGCCGGCGGCGTCGTCGTGCTCGACGCCAAGAACGGCGAGGTGCTGGCTCTGGCCAACCTGCCCGCCTACAACCCGAACAACCGCCTCAAGCTGACCGGTGCACAGCTGCGCAACCGCGCACTGACTGATGTTTTTGAGCCCGGCTCGACGATGAAGGCTTTTACCGCCGCACTGGCGCTGAAAAAGGGCGCTTCCGCTTCGATACGCAGATCCAGACGGCGCCCGGCCGCCTCACCATCGGCAACGCAACCATCCACGATGCCCACATGCACGGTTTGCTGACGGTCGCGCAGGTGGTGCAGAAGTCGAGCAACGTCGGCACGGCGAAGATCGCCGCCGCCTTCGCGCCCGAGGAGATGTGGCAGATGTTCGATGCGCTCGGCTTCGGCCAGCCGCTCCGCCTTGGTTTCCCGGGTGAGGTCGGCGGGCGCCTGCGCCCCTTCAAAACCTGGCGGCCGATCGAGCAGGCCACCATGGCCTACGGCCACGGCATCTCGGTGACGCTGATGCAGCTGGCCCACGCTTACCTGGTATTTGCCCGCGACGGCGACCTGATCCCGTTGTCTCTGACCCGGCTGGAATCTCCGCCGCTCGCGGGCAAATCCATTTTTTCCGCACAGACGGCGCGAGAGGTACGCGCCATGCTCGAGATGGCCGTGCAGCCCGGCGGCACGGCACCTCAGGCGCGGATCCCGGGCTATCGCGTCGCCGGCAAGACCGGTACGGCACACAAGCTGGAAGGCGGCGTCTACGCCGATCGCTACGTCGCGGCCTTCGTCGGCTTTGCGCCGGTGTCCGATCCGAAACTGGTGGTGGCGGTGATGATCGACGAACCTTCCGCCGGCAAGTATTACGGTGGCGAAGTGGCGGCGCCGGTCTTTGCGCGGGTGATGGCCGGCAGCCTGCGCACGCTGGGGGTGGCCCCGGATATACCCCTGGCCCCCGTGCAGGTGGCGCGGGAGCCTGCGCCGCTGGTGCCGGAGAAACTGTGAAGCGTGAGCTGGAGGATGCGCAACGCGTGCTCGATGAACTGCAGAGGCAAGGCGTGATGGCGACCAGTCTGTGCGCGGATTCGCGCGTGGTGGCGCCCGGTGATGTGTTCGTCGCCTTTCCGGGCGAGCGCGCCGACGGCCGCCGCTTCATCGCCGATGCCGTGGCGCGCGGCGCTGCAGGCGTTCTGTGGGAGCGCCACAATTCTGCTGGCGCAGAAGCAATCGCTGTGCCGAACGTGGCGGTGGACGACCTGCAGGCACTCTCCGGCTGGATTGCCCACCTGGTGTATGGCCGCCCCTCGGAGCACCTCAACGCGGTGGGCGTTACCGGCACCAACGGCAAGACCTCGGTGAGCCAGTGGATCGCGCAGGCGTTCGCCATGCTCGACAAGCCCTGCGCCGTGATCGGCACGCTCGGTTGCGGCCTTCTTGCACTCGGGGACAGTGGCCACGTCGTGGGCCAGCTGGAAGACAGTCTTAACACCACGCCGGACGCGCTCACCCTGCACCGCCTTTTCGCGCAGCATCTCGCGCAGGGCGCGCAAGCGGCGGCAATGGAAGTCTCCTCGATCGGCCTGCACCAGGGGCGCGCCAACGGCCTGCGCTTCGGCGTGGCGGTGTTCACCAACCTGACGCGCGACCACCTCGAGTACCACGGCAGCATGCAGGCCTACGGCGCGGCGAAGGCGCAGCTGTTCGCCATGCCCGGGCTGAAGACGGCCGTGCTCAACCTCGACGATGCGCTCGGACGCCAGATCGCGCGCGATCTGGCCGGCAGCAGCGTGCGCGTGATCGGCTACACCTTGCAGGGCGAGGCCGCGCATGGTGCCGACGTCCTGTTGTCGGCCGAAGGCATTGCGGCGACGCCGCGCGGCCTGCGCTTCATGGTCGTGTCACCGCAGGGGCGCGCCGACATCCTGGCGCCGGTGGTGGGCCGCTTCAACGTTTCCAATCTGCTTGCTGTGCTGGGCGTGTTGCTGGCCTCGGCGGTGCCGCTCGATCAGGCGGCCGCCGTGCTGCAGAGGCTGACTTTCCCGCCCGGCCGCATGCAGGCCCTCGGCGGGGACGGGCAGCCGCTGGCGGTGATCGACTACGCGCATACGCCCGATGCGCTGGAGCAGGCGCTTATCGCCTTGCGCGATACCGCCGTGGTGCGCGGCAAGCGCCTGGTGTGCGTCTTCGGCTGCGGCGGCAACCGCGACCCGGGCAAGCGTCCGCTGATGGGCGAGGTCGCCGCGCGCCTGGCAGATAGCGTGATCCTCACCAGCGACAATCCGCGCGACGAGGATCCGCTGGCCATCCTTGCCGATATCGCCCGCGGCGCGATCGATGCGCCGAATGTTCGCGTGATCGCCGACCGCTTCGAGGCGATCAGGACGGCACTTGCCGAAGCCGATGCGCGCGATGTCGTGCTGATCGCCGGCAAGGGGCACGAACCCTACCAGGAAATCGCCGGCCGGCGCCTGCCGTTCTCCGATGTCGATTGCGCCGCCGCCGCGCTCGCCAGCCGCGGCGGACCCTCGGCATCCCACGGGGATTCCCTTCAGTCATGATGAGCCTGATGGAAGCGGCGTTGGCGACGGGCGGCTCGGCGCTGCACGGCAACCCGCGCATCGAGGGCATCTCGACCGACACGCGCTCGCTCGCCAGCGGCGAGCTGTTCATCGCCCTGAAGGGGGACCGCTTCGACGGCCACGACTACGTCGCTGCCGCCACGGCGCGCGGCGCGGCGGCAATCATGGTCGCCCAGGCATGGGCCGAGGGCAGGACGATCGGATTGCCGGCGCTCGTCGTCGCCGACACGCGCCTGGCGCTCGGCTACCTTGCCGCGTGGTGGCGCAACCGCTTCGACATTCCGCTCATCGGCGTCACCGGCAGCAACGGCAAGACGACGGTGAAGGAGATGATCGCTTCCATACTGCGCGCCCAGGCCGCAATCGATGGGCTCGACCCGGAACTGGCCGTGCTGGCGACGACGGGCAACCTGAACAACGAGATCGGCTTGCCGCTGATGCTGCTGCGCCTGCATGCCAGCCACCGCGCCGCGGTGATCGAGATGGGAATGAACCACCCGGGCGAGATCGCCTACCTGACGCGCCTGGCACAACCGACCGTGGCGCTGGTGAACAATGCCCAGCGCGCGCATCTGGAGGGGTTGGGGAGCGTGGCCGAAGTGGCGCGTGCCAAGGGCGAGATCTTCGACGGTCTGCGCGAGGGCGGCATCGCCGTGATCAACGCCGACGACCCTTTCAGCGGCCTATGGCGCGACGCCAATGCCGGACGCCGCATGACGAGTTTCGGTCTCGATCAGGCCGCCGACGTGCAGGGGCGGGTCGCCCTGAAGGCGCTCGGCAGCACGCTCGCCATGACCGCCCCCCAGGGCGAGATCGAGGTGGCGCTGCGTCTGCCCGGTGTGCACAACGCGCGCAATGCGCTGGCTGCCGCGACGGCGGCGCTGGCGGCGGGGGCCTCACTGGACGCCGTGTTGCAGGGGCTGACTTCCTTCGGCGGCGTCAAGGGCCGCCTGCAGGTGCGACCTGCCACAGCGGGCGCGATCCTGATCGACGACAGCTACAACGCCAACCCGGACTCGGTGCGCGCCGCCATCGATGTGTTGGCGGCGACGCCGGGCCGCAAGATCCTGGTGCTGGGCGACATGGGCGAGATCGGCGGCCAGACCGGGCAGTTCCACGACGAGATCGGCGGCTACGCCAAGAGCCAGGGGCTGGACCAGCTCTTCGCCCTGGGCGAGCACAGCGAGCTGGCATCGCGCAACTTCGGCGCCGGCGGCCAGCATTTCGTCAGTGCCGAGGCCTTGCTGAAAGCGCTGATGCCGCAACTCGACGGCGACACCGTGGTGCTGGTGAAGGGCTCGCGCTTCATGCGCATGGAGCGCGTGGCGGATGCCGTCGCGGCAAACGGCGCGACAGGAAACGGAGGGCATTGATGGCGAATGCGGAGGGCATGGCGACGGGAATGGGCGGACGAGCCAGCATTGATGCTGCGACCCAGAGGGGCTGCTTGGAGACTCCATTGGCCCCGTCCGCCGTGCCCTCCGGTTTCACCATCGAACAGGCGTCGCCCCCTTCCTTGGGGCGGGGGAGCGGAGGGAAGGCCAATCATGCTGCTTGAACTGGCGCAATGGCTGTCGAAGGACTTCCGCGTCTTCAACGTCTTCGGCTACATCACGCTGCGCACCGTGCTGGCGGCGATGACGGCGCTGGTGATCTCCTTTCTCTTCGGCCCGGCCGTAATCCGCTGGCTGGCGGAGAAGAAGATCGGCCAGGCCGTGCGCGACGACGGCCCGCAGTCGCATCTGGCCAAGACCGGCACGCCGACCATGGGTGGCGCGCTGATCCTCATCGCCATCGGCGTCACCACGCTGCTGTGGGGCGACCTGTCCAACCGCTACGTCTGGATCGTGCTGCTGGTGACGCTCGGCTTCGGCGCGGTGGGCTGGGTGGACGACTGGCGCAAGGTGGTGCATCGCAATCCCAAGGGCCTGTCGGCGCGCGCGAAGTTCTTCTGGCAGTCCCTGGTCGGCGCCGGGGCAGCCGCCTTCCTTGCCATGACGGCGACGCTGCCGGCGCACACCGAGCTGATCGTGCCCTTCTTCAAGACCGTGGCCTATCCGCTGGGCCTCGTCGGCTTCGTCGTCCTGTCGTATTTCGTCATCGTCGGCACCAGCAATGCGGTGAATCTCACCGACGGCCTCGATGGCCTGGCCATCATGCCGACGGTGATGGTGGCCGGCGCGCTGGCCATCTTCGCCTACGTCGCCGGCCATGCCGGCTTCTCGAAGTATCTCGGCATGCCCTACATCCCCGGCGCCGGCGAGTTGGCGGTATTCCTCGGCGCCTTGTGCGGCGCGGGGCTCGGCTTCCTCTGGTTCAACGCCTACCCGGCGGAAGTGTTCATGGGCGATGTCGGCGCGCTGGCGCTGGGCGCCGCGCTGGGCACGGTGGCGGTGGTGGTGCGCCAGGAAATCGTGCTCTTCATCATGGGCGGCGTGTTCGTCGTCGAGACCCTGTCGGTGATGATCCAGGTGGCCTATTTCAAGTTCTCCGGCGGCAAGCGCATCTTCCTGATGGCGCCGCTGCACCACCACTACGAGTTGAAGGGCTGGAAGGAAACACAGGTGGTCGTACGTTTTTGGATCATCACCATCATGCTGGTGCTGTTCGGATTGTCGACGCTGAAGCTGAGATGAGCTTGCAAGGCAAAACCGTTCTGGTGCTGGGGCTCGGCGAATCGGGCCTGGCCATGGCGCAATGGCTGACGCGCCAGGGTGCCCGCGTGCGCGTGGCTGATTCGCGCAACGAGCCGCCGCATGCCGCCGAGATGAAGCGCAGCGCCCCGGGCGCGACGCTGCTGATCGGCTCGTTCAATGAGGAACTGCTCGACGGCGTCGAGTTGCTCGGACTCTCGCCGGGCCTCTCGCTCAACGAACCGGTGGTGGCGGCGGCCGCCCGGCGCGGCATCCCCGTCGTCGGCGAGATCGAGCTGTTCGCCGGCGCCCTGCGCGAACGCGGCCTGCGCGACCGCTGCCGGGTGATCGCCATCACCGGCACCAACGGCAAGACCACGACGACGGCGATGGCGGGCGCGCTGTGCCGCGCCGCCGGCAAGATGACGGCGGTGGCGGGCAACATCGGGCCGGCCGCGTTGTCCGCCCTGATGGCCTGCATGGACGCCGGCAAGCTGCCGGAGGTGTGGGTGCTCGAGCTGTCGAGCTTTCAGCTGGAGACGACGGTGAGCCTGGAGGCCGATGCGGCGGCGGTGCTCAATGTCACGGACGACCACCTAGACCGCTATGCCGGTCTGGACGACTATGCCGCGGCCAAGGCGCGCATCTTTGCCGGCAGCGGCGCGCAGGTGCTCAACCGCCAGGACGTGCGCGTCATGGACATGGCGCTCGCAGACCGGCGCAGGCTGACTTTCGGACGGGACGCGCCGGTCGGTGCCGAGGATTTCGGCTTGGCCGATGGCTGGCTGATGCTGGGCAGTGAGCGTCTGATGCGCAGCGACGAGCTGGCGGTGAGCGGCCTGCACAACGCCGCCAATGCACTGGCCGCACTGGCGCTGTGCCGCGCCATCGGCCTGCCCATGGCGCCGCTCGTGCCGGCGCTGCGGGAATTCCAGGGCCTGCCGCACCGCGTCGAGCGCATCGCCGAGATCAACGGCGTCGCCTGGTACGACGACTCGAAGGGCACCAATGTCGGCGCCACGGTGGCCGCCCTGGAAGGACTGGGCCGCAAGGTGGTGCTGATCGCGGGCGGTGACGGCAAGGGCCAGGATTTTTCACCGCTCGGGCCGGCGCTCGCCAACCATGCCCGTGCGCTCGTGCTGATCGGCCGCGATGCGATGTACATCGAGGCCGCCGTCGCCGACTGCGGTGTCCCGATCATCCATGCCCAGGAAATGGATCAGGCCGTGCGCCAGGCGGCCGTGGCCGCCCGCGCCGGCGACGCCGTCCTGCTCTCGCCGGCCTGCGCCAGCTTCGACATGTTCCGCGACTACGTCCATCGTGCCGAGGTGTACTCCCTGGCCGTGCGCGAGTTGGCGGAACATCGACTGAAGGAGGCGTCATGAGCGTCGGCGCCGCCCTCCGCTACCGCGCCGGAAATCCGGCTCAGCCGCAGGAACTGGACGCCCTGTTGCTCTGGCCGGCGCTGGCGCTGCTGTTGTTCGGCATGGTGATGGTGTACTCGGCCTCCATCGCCACGGCGGAGGGCAGCCGCTTCACCGGTCATCAGCCGGCCTATTTCCTCATTCGTCATGGCGTATTCCTCACCATCGGCCTCATCGCCGCGGTGGTGGTGTTCCAGGTGCCGCTGCGCGTCTGGCAGAAAGGCGCGCCATGGCTGTTCCTGCTCGGCGTGGCGCTGCTGGTGCTGGTGCTGATCCCGCATGTCGGGCGGGAGGTGAACGGTGCGCGGCGCTGGCTGCCGCTCGGCCTGGTCAACCTGCAGCCCTCCGAGCTGATGAAGCTCTTCGCCGTGCTGTATGCCGCCGACTACACGGTGCGCAAGCTGGCCGACATGGGCAGCTTCCGCCGCGGCTTCGTGCCGATGGCGCTGGTCATGGCGCTGATTTGCGGCCTGCTCCTGCGCGAGCCGGATTTCGGCGCCTTCGTCGTCGTCATCTGCATCGCCATGGGCATCCTCTTCCTCGGCGGCATCAACGCGAGGCTGTTCGCGGCCCTGTTCCTTTTTCTTGCCGCGGCCTTCGTCGTCATGATCTGGATGTCGCCGTATCGACGGGAAAGAATCTTCGGCTTCATGGACCCGTGGTCGGACGCCTATGGCAAGGGCTACCAGCTGTCGCATGCGCTGATCGCCTTCGGCCGCGGCGAGTGGTTCGGCGTCGGCCTCGGCGGCAGCGTCGAGAAGCTCTTCTACCTGCCGGAAGCGCACACCGACTTCCTGCTGGCGGTGATCGCCGAGGAGCTCGGCCTCGTCGGCGTGCTGGCCGTCATCGTGCTGTTCGGCCTGATCGTCCAGCGCGCCTTCGCCATCGGCCGCCAGGCGCTGCTGCTGGAACGCGTCTATGCGGGACTGGTGGCGCAGGGCATCGGTATCTGGATAGGCGTGCAGGCTTTCATCAACATGGGCGTGAACATGGGCCTGCTGCCGACCAAGGGCCTGACCCTGCCGCTGATGAGCTTCGGCGGCTCGGGCATCCTCGCCAACTGCGTGGCGCTGGCGATCCTGCTGCGGGTGGATTGGGAGAATCGACAACTCATGCGGGGGCAGTCGGTATGAGGGCCAACGCTGTGCGCACAATTCTGGTCATGGCCGGCGGCACGGGCGGCCATGTCTTCCCGGGCCTCGCGGTGGCGGATTTCCTCCATGCCCAGGGCTGGCGCGTGGTGTGGATGGGCAATCCTGAGGGCATGGAGGCCCGCCTGGTGCCCAAGCGCGGCTACGAGATGGCCTGGGTGCGCTTCGCTGCGCTGCGCGGCAAGGGGTTGCTGCGCATGCTGCTGCTGCCTTTGAGCCTGCTGCGCGCCTTCTGGCAGGCGCTGCGCGCGCTCTCGCACGTGCAGCCGAATGTCGTGCTTGGCATGGGCGGCTACGTCACCTTCCCCGGTGGCATGATGGCGGCCCTCAGCGGCCGGCCGCTGGTGGTGCATGAGCAGAACGCCGTGGCGGGGCTGGCCAACCGCGTCCTGGCCGGCGTCGCCGACCGCGCCCTCAGCGGATTCCCCGGCGTGCTGAAAAAGGGCGTATGGACCGGCAACCCGGTGCGCGCAGAAATCGCCGCGCTGCCGCAGCCGGCGCAACGCTATGCCGCGCGCGAAGGACGGCTGAACGTGTTGGTGGTGGGCGGCAGCCTGGGCGCCCAGGCGCTCAACGACGCCGTGCCGCGGGCGCTGACTTTGCTGGCGCCGGAAGCACGCCCGCGCGTCACGCACCAGTCCGGCGCGAAACAGATCGACGCGCTGCGCGCTGCCTACGCTCGTGGCGGGTCTGGAGGCGGAACTGATCGACTTCATCGACGACATGGCGGCGCGCTATGCCGCGGCGGACCTGGTGATCTGCCGCGCCGGCGCGCTCACCATCGCCGAGTTGGCGGCGGCCGGCGTGGCCAGCGTGCTGGTGCCCTTCCCGCATGCGGTCGACGATCACCAGACCGGCAACGCGCGCTTCCTGGCGGAAGCCGGCGCGGCGATCCTGCTGCCGCAGGCGAACTTGCGCCCGAGAAACTGGCCAGCCTCCTGCGCGAACTGACCCGCGAGAAGCTCGCGGCCATGGCGGAGCAGGCGCGCGCACTGGCGAAGCCCGACGCGACGCGTGCCGTGGCGCAAGCCTGCATGGAGGTGGCCCGATGAAGCATAAGGTCCGCCACATCCATTTCGTCGCAGCGAACGCGCAGTCGCCCCCCCGGGCCGCCCCCCCGCGCACCCCCCCCCCCCCCCGCCCCCAGGCTCCCTGAAACATAAGGTCCGCCACATCCATTTCGTCGGTATCGGCGGTTCCGGCATGAGCGGCATTGCCGAAGTGATGCTCAACCTCGGCTACGCGGTGAGCGGCTCCGACCTGTCCGAGAATGCCGCGACACGGCGCCTGGCCGGACTCGGCGCACGCGTCGACGTCGGCCACAACGCCGGCAACATTGCCGCCGCCGATGCGGTGGTGGTGTCCACGGCGGTGAAAGAGGACAACCCGGAGGTGATGGAGGCGCGCGCGCGGCAGATTCCCGTCGTGCCACGGGCGTTGATGCTGGCCGAACTGATGCGCCTGAAGCAGGGCATCGCGGTGGCCGGCACGCACGGCAAGACCACCACCACCAGCCTGGTGGCGAGCATCCTCGCCGAGGGCGGCTTCGATCCGACCTTCGTCATCGGCGGACGCCTGAACAGCGCCGACGCCCATGCCGGCCTCGGCTCCGGCGAGTTCCTCGTTGCCGAGGCCGACGAGTCCGACGCCTCCTTCCTGCACCTGCAGCCGGTGGTTGCCGTGGTGACCAACATCGACGCCGACCACATGGAAACCTACGGCCACGACTTCGGCCGGCTCAAGCAGGCCTTCGTCGACTTCCTGCAGCACCTGCCGTTCTACGGCGCGGCGGTCCTCTGCGAGGACGATGCCAACGTGCGCGAAATCATGCCCACCGTCGCCAAGCAGATCATTCGCTACGGCCTGGCGGAATCGGCGCACGTGCGGGCGGTGGACATCCGGCATGAGGGCGCGCAGATGAGGTTCGCCGTGCTGCGGCCCGGCGCTGCGCCGCGACTCGACATCGTGCTCAACCTGCCGGGCGTGCACAACGTGCTGAACGCCCTTGCGGCGATCGCCGTCGCCGACGAGGTGGGCGTGCCGGACGAGGCCATCGTCAAGGCGCTGGCGGACTTCAAGGGCGTGGGACGGCGCTTCCAGCGCTACGGCGAGATTGCCCTTGCGGGCGGCGGCCGCTTCACCCTCATCGACGACTACGGCCACCACCCGGCGGAGATGACGGCGACCCTGGCGGCCGCGCGCGGCGCCTTCCCCGGGCGGCGCCTGGTGCTGGCCTTCCAGCCGCACCGCTACACGCGCACGCGCGACTGCTTCGAGGATTTCGTCAGGGTGCTGACGACGGTCGATGTGCTGCTGCTGGCCGAGGTGTACCCGGCCGGCGAGGCGCCCATCGTGGCGGCCGACGGCCGCGCCCTGGTGCGGGCGATCCGCGTCACCGGCGCACTGGAGCCGATCTTCGTCGAGGACATCGCGGCGATGCCGCAGCAGATCCTCAACGTCGCGCGCGACGGCGACGTGGTGCTGACCATGGGCGCGGGATCGATCGGCGGCGTGCCGGGAAAGCTGGCGCATGGACATGTCTGAAATGAACAGGGTGGCGCAAACCCTGCGCGGCGAACTGCGGTTCAACGAGCCGATGGCGCGTCATGTCAGCTGGCGCGCCGGCGGCGCGGCGGCGCGCGCCTATAGCCCCGCCGACCTGGACGACCTCGCCGCCTTCCTGCGCGCCACCCGCATCGACGAGCCGCTGCTCTTCGTCGGCCTCGGCAGCAACCTGCTGGTGCGCGACGGCGGCTTCGACGGCACCGTGGTGTTCCTGCACGCCGTATTGGGGAGGCTGATTTTCGCCGACGGCCTGGTCTACGCCGAGGCGGGCGTGGCCAGTCCCAAGGTGGCGCGCTTCGCCGCAAACCACGGCCTCGCCGGCGCGGAATTCCTTGCCGGCATTCCCGGCACGGTGGGCGGCGCGCTGGCGATGAATGCCGGCTGCCATGGCGGCGAGACCTGGGGCATCGTCGAGCGCGTGCTGATGCTCGACCGGCAAGGCGGGCTGCGCGAGCGCACGGCTGCGGATTTCGAGATCGGCTATCGCCATGTCGGCCTGTGCGGGGCGAGCGACGAGATGTTTGCCGCCGCCTGGTTTCGCCTGCCGGCGGGTGAGGGCGAAGCCGCACGCGGGCGCATCCGCGAACTGCTGGAGAAGCGCATCGCCAGCCAGCCGCTGCAACTGCCCAATGCTGGCTCGGTGTTCCGCAATCCCCCGGGCGACCACGCGGCGCGGCTGATCGAGGCGGCGGGCCTGAAGGGGTTGCAGATCGGCGGCGCGCGAGTGTCGGAGCAGCACGCCAACTTCATCGTGAACCCGGAGCGGCGGGCTACGGCTGGAGATATAGAAACGCTGATCGAGCGAGTGCAGGCAAAGGTGCGTGAGCAGTTCGGTGTCGAATTGGTGCGGGAAGTCAGAATCGTCGGAGAAAAGGCGTGACAGCGGAATTCGGAAAAGTCGCGGTGCTGATGGGCGGTTCCTCCGCGGAGCGGGAAATCTCGCTGCTGTCGGGCAATGCGGTACTGACTGCGCTCAGGACGCGTGGGGTCGACGCACATGCCTTCGATCCCGCCGAGCGGCCCGTTTGGTTGCTGAAGCAGGACGGCTACAGCCGCGCCTTCATCGCCCTGCATGGCCGCGGCGGCGAGGACGGCACGGTGCAGGGCGCGCTCGAACTGCTGGGCATTCCCTACACCGGCAGCGGCGTCATGTCCTCGGCGCTCTCCATGGACAAGTGGCGCACCAAGCTGGTGTGGCATGCCTGCCAGCTGCCGACGCCGGCCTGGCACATCCTCAAGGCGGACACCGACTGGGATGCGGTGGCCGCAGAACTCGGCCTGCCCATTTTCGTCAAGCCGGCGCGCGAAGGCTCCAGTGTCGGCGCCACCAAGGTGACGCGCGCCGCGGACCTGCGCGCAGCCTTCGAGGCGGCGGTGCAGCACGACCCGCTGGTGCTGGCCGAGCAGTTCGTCGAAGGTGAAGAGCTCACCGCGGCCTTTCTCGGTAGTCAGGCCCTGCCGCTGGTGCGCATCGTCGCACCGGGCGGCAACTACGATTGGCAGAACAAGTACTTCAGCGACGCGACGCAGTACTTCTGCCCGAGCGGCTTGCCCGAGTCGGCCGAGGAAACCCTCCAGGCCCTCGTGATGGAAGCAGCGCAGCTGCTCGACTGCCGAGGCTGGGGCCGCGCCGACCTGATCCTCGACGCGGCGGGCAAGCCCTGGCTGCTGGAGATGAACACCTCGCCGGGCATGACCGGGCATTCGCTGGTGCCGATGGCGGCGCGTGCCGTGGGCATCGGCTTCGAGGATTTGTGCCTGAAGATTCTGGAGCAGGCGACGCTTGGCTAAGGCAAAGAGAAAATCGAATGACAACGCCGGATTCTGGGACAGGCCGCAACTGATGAACCTGATCGCCGATCTGCTGTTCTTCGCCGCGGCGCTGGGGCTGGGCTATGCCGCCACGCTGGCGGTGGCGCGCCTGCCGTTCTTTCCGCTGCGCGAGCTTGTCGTCGCCGGCCCGCTGCGGGAGGTGACGCCGACGCAGGTGGAATACGCCGCGCGCAATGCAGTGGCGGGCAACTTCTTCACCGTGAATCTGGAGGTAGTACGGGCGGCTTTCGAGAAGCTGCCCTGGGTGCGCAAGGCAGAGGTGCGGCGGCGCTGGCCCGACGGCATCGTGCTGGCCATCGAGGAACATGTCGCCGCAGCACGCTGGAAGCATGCCGACGGTGCCGAGGCGCGGCTGGTCAATCGCCAGGGCGAAGTGTTCTCCGCTGCCAGCAGCGCTGCCTTGCCGCTGTTCGTCGGCCCGGAGGGCACGGCGCCCCTCATCCTTGCCCGCTACCTGGAATTGCAGCCGCTGCTTGAGCCGATCGGTCGGCAGCCGCAAAGCCTGGCGCTCAGTCCGCGCGAGGCCTGGCAATTGCGACTGGACGACGGCGTGCTGCTGGATCTGGGGCGGGATCAGGCCAAGTCGCGTGTGAACGATCGCCTGCAGCGCTTCGCGGGGACCTATCGCCAGGCGGCGGAGCGGCTGAAGGTGCGGGCCGACGTTATCGATTTGCGCTACCCGAACGGCTTTGCCATGAGGGTGGCGCGCGCAGGAGAAGGGAAGAAATGAGCGCTGCACGCCGGGCCGCCCCAAGTGTGGCGCAGTCAACAACATGGAGCGAGTGTCGCTCGCGAACAAACGTCACCCCCTTCCGTGGGAAGGGGGATGGGGGGAAGGTCGTTCATGAGTAAAGAAGTGAAGAATTTGATCGTCGGCCTCGACATCGGCACCTCGAAGATCGTCGCCATCGTCGCGGAGCTCACGCCCGAGGGACGGCTGAATATGCTCGGCATGGGCAGCCACCAGGAATCGCGCGGCCTGAAAAAGGGCGTGGTGGTCAACATCGAGGCCACGGTGAACGCCATCTCCCGCGTCATCCAGGAAGTCGAGCTGATGGCCGACTGCAAGGTGAAGGAGGTCTATACCGGCATCGCCGGCAGCCACATCCGCAGTTTCAACTCGAACGGCATGGTGGCGATCAAGGACAAGGAAGTGACGTCGATGGACGTCGATCGCGTCATCGAGACGGCTCGCGCCATGCCGATCCCCTCCGACCAGCAGATCCTCCACATCCTGACGCAGGAGTTCATCGTCGACGGCCAGGACGGGGTGCGCGAGCCGATCGGCATGAGCGGCGTGCGCCTCGAGGTGCGGACGCACATCGTCACCGGCGCCGTGTCGGCGGCGCAGAACATCGTCAAGTGCGTGCGCCGCTGCGGGCTGGAAGTGATCGATCTGGTGCTGCAGCCGCTTGCCTCCAGCTATGCGGTCCTGACCGAGGACGAAAAGGAGCTCGGCGTCTGCCTGGTCGACATCGGGGGCGGCACCACCGACATCGCCGTCTTCACCCAGGGCGCCATCCGCCACACGGCGGTGATTCCCGTCGCCGGCGACCAGATCACCAACGACATCGCCCACGCGCTGCGCACGCCGACGCCCGAGGCGGAGGAGATCAAGATCCGCTACGGCGTCGCCTTGCAACAGCTGGCCGACCCGAACGAGATGTTCGAGGTGCCCGGCATCGGCGAGCGCGGGCCGCGCCGCCTGTCCCCGCTGGCGCTGGCGGACGTCATCGAGCCGCGGGTGACCGAACTCTTCGAACTGATCCAGTCCGAGCTGAAGCGCAGCGGATACCAGGAGTTGCTCTCCTCGGGGATCGTCCTGACTGGCGGCAGTTCCGTCATGCGCGGCATGGTCGAATTGGGCGAGGAGATTTTCCACATGCCGGTGCGGTTGGGCATGCCGAAGTACGCCGGCAGCCTGGCCGAGGTGGTGCAGCACCCGCGTTACGCCACTGCAATGGGATTGCTGTTGGAAGGCATGGCGCAGAAGAAGCGCGGCATCCAGGCCCATCGGACGCGAACATTCAAGCAGGTGCTGGGCAACATGAAGTCGTGGTTCGAGAAGAATTTTTAGGGTTGTTTTCGTAGCGTGGTTGTTTTTACAAGGAGGCGAATATGTTTGAAATCGTAGACAAGGAACCGAACGGCACGGTCATCAAGGTCGTGGGGGTGGGCGGCGCCGGTGGCAATGCCGTCGATCACATGATCCGTGAAGGCGTGCAGGGCGTCGAATTCATCATTGCCAACACCGATGCCCAGTCGCTCAACCGTAGCCTGACGAATCACAAGCTGCAGTTTGGGCCCGGCCTCGGCGCAGGCGGCAAGCCGGAAAAGGCGCGCGCCCTGGCCGAGCTGGAGCGCGAGCGCATCGCCGATTCCCTGCGCGGCGCCCACATGGCCTTCATCACGGCCGGCATGGGCGGCGGTACTGGCACGGGGGCCGCGCCGATCGTCGCCGAGGTGGCGCGCGAACTGGGCATCCTCACCGTCGCAGTGGTCACGAAACCCTTCGAGTTCGAGAACACCAAGCGCATGCAGGTGGCCGAGCAGGGCCTGGCCGAACTGTCGCGCCATGTGGACTCCCTCATCGTCATCCTCAACGAGCGGCTGACCGATGTGCTGGGCGAGGACATCAGCATGATCGCGGCATTCAAGACGGCGGACAACGTGCTGCGCAACGCCGTCGGCGGCATCGCCGAGATCATCAACGTGCCCGGCCTGGTGAACGTCGACTTCGAGGACGTGCGCACGGTGATGGGCGAGATGGGCAAGGCCATGATGGGCTCCGCCTTGGCCTCCGGCATGGACCGGGCGCGGCTTGCCGCCGAGCAGGCGGTGGCCAGCCCCTTGCTCGAGGGCATCGAGTTGTCGGGCGCGCGCGGCGTGCTGGTCAACATCTCCGCCAACTGCGCGCTTGGGATGAAGGAGGTGCGCGAGGTGATGAACACCATCCGCGCCTATGCCGCCGACGATGCCCACATCATTTTCGGCACGGTGTTCGACGACGCCATGGAGGACAACCTGCGCGTCACGGTGGTCGCCACCGGCCTGGGCGCGGCGGAGCAGAAGCAGCAGTTCAGGCCGCGCATCGAGATGGTGGCGCAGAAGACCGGCACGGACAATGCGTCGATCATCGAGACCATCAACTACGGCGAACTGGAGGTGCCGGCGGTGATCCGCAGCGGTCGCCGTCATGCCACCGTTGAGGCAATGGCCGCCAGCGGGGTGGACAAGCTGGATATTCCCGCCTTCCTTCGCAAGCAGGCGGACTAGTGCCTGCCACGGCTTCCGGAGGGCCGATGCACAGCGGATCGGTGAAGAACGGGCATGCGCGCGCGGGCGGCGGCTTTGCGCACTATGGTAAACTTCGCCTCTTTGTCATAGTGCCAACGCCATGCTGCAGCAGCGCACGCTGAAATCGCTGATCCGCGCCACCGGCGTCGGGCTCCATTCCGGGGTCAAGGTCACCATGACCTTGCGCCCGGCGGCGCCCGACACCGGCATCGTCTTTCGCCGTGTCGACCTCGACCCGCCGGTGGAGCTGCGCGCCGACCCCTTCGCCGTCGGTGACACCCGCCTGGCCTCCTGCCTCGAACGGGATGGTGCCCGGATTGCCACGGTCGAGCACCTCATGTCCGCGCTCTCCGGCCTGGGCATCGACAATGTCTGGGTGGATGTGGATGCAGCCGAAATCCCCATCATGGACGGCAGTGCGGCGCCCTTCGTTTTCCTCATCCAGTCGGCCGGTGTCGAGGAGCAGAAGGCCGCCAAGAAGTTCATTCGCGTGAAGAAGCCGGTTCGCGTCGAAGAAGGCGACAAGTGGGCGGAACTTGCGCCCTACGACGGCTTCCGCCTGACATTCTCCATCGTCTTCAGCCATCCCGTCTTCGACAAGTCGAACCCGAGCGTGACGGTGGACTTCGCCGAGCATTCCTATGTGCGGGAAGTGGCCCGTGCCCGCACCTTCGGGTTCATGCAGGACGTCGAGGCGATGCGCTCGCAGGGCCTGGCCCTGGGGGGCAGCATGGAAAACGCCATCGTGATGGACGAATACCGCGTGCTCAACGCCGACGGCCTGCGCTATGGCGACGAGTTCGTCAAGCACAAGGTGCTGGATGCGGTGGGCGACCTCTACCTGCTCGGCCACCCGCTGCTGGGCGCCTTTTCCGCCCACAAGTCCGGCCATGCCCTCAACAACAAACTCCTGCGCGCATTGCTGGCCGACAAGACGGCCTGGGAAATGGTGAGCTTCGAGCGCATCGAGGAAGCACCCGCCTCGGTCGCGCGGCTGTTCGCTCAGCCAGCGTAGGGCCATGCTGCTTCTGCGGATCGTCGGCGTCCTGGTGGCGATCACCATCGGCGCCGGCATCGCCGCCTTCCTGCTGACGCGTGACCGGCGCTACCTGAACCTGTCCTGGCAGGTGACCAAATACGCCGCCATTTTCGCGCTGATCGTCCTGTCGCTGATGTTCCTCGAGCGAGTGATCGTGCTGTAGGCGCCGTTCAGCGGCTGTGTTTTACCAGCCGCTCCAGCGCTTCCTTCAGCGGTGAATCCTCCGGTAATTCGTCCGCCAGACGTTG
Organism: Betaproteobacteria bacterium; assembly: GCA_016703785.1. Lineage (GTDB taxonomy): Bacteria > Pseudomonadota > Gammaproteobacteria > Burkholderiales > Rhodocyclaceae > Desulfobacillus. The sequence continues at coordinate 161,291 of JADJBM010000004.1, read as the reverse complement.
CAGATCGCCTTTGGCGGATACGCCGACCGAGGGGGAAGGGTTACCTCTGCCTTTATGCTGCGCCGCAGCATGACTTGGTTGCACTTTAACCAGTATTTCGGTAACCTCTGCTCCCTTCAAAGAGAACTCGTCAACAAGGCTCGGCAGCATCTGCCTCAGCTTTGCGGCGACCGCGCCGGAATCGGCGTGGATAACAACCTTCCCCGACTTGAAATTGGCCACGCGGCTCGACGCGGCCAGATACGAAGGCGCGATCTGCTCGAAAACGCGCTGCAGTTTGACCAGCCGCCCGGCATGCGCGGACAAGCGCGCCAGGCCGTCGGCGGAATTCAGGTAAGCGTCCAAAGAACGCGCTGCCATTTTGAGATTATTTATTGGAGGGACGGCGTGCATATTATTCTCGTCTCCGACCGCCTGGCAACTGCCAGGACAATCACAATCACCGCGCGTCACCTGGTGCTGGTCGTCGCAGGCTTCGTGCTGACGGTGCTGGCTGTGTCTTCGCTGTTTTCCTATGTCACCGTCCGCCATGCGGCGGAAGTGCGCCTGCCTTTCCTGCAGAGCCTGCTGATGAGCGTGCGTGAGCAGGAAACCCAGAAAACGCAGGATTTCCTGCGTGAGAACCTGAATGCCATGGCGGTGCGTCTGGGCCAGATGCAGGCGCAGCTGTTGCGACTTGACACCTTGGGCGAGCGCCTGGGCCAGCTTTCCGGCATCAAGACGCAGGAAGTGAAAACCATCGACAAGCCTGGACAGGGCGGCCCCCTGATTGCGCCGACCAAGCCGCTGACGCCGGACGACCTGCAGCGCCAGCTCGACCAGCTTTCCCGGCAACTGGAATCGAAGAGCGATTATCTGGGCCTGATCGAATCCGAACTGATGGACGAGCGGGTCAAGAAGAACCAGCTGCCGACGGCCCTGCCGGTCGAGGCACAATGGAACGCTTCCGGATTTGGCTGGCGCATCGATCCCTTCACGGGTGAGCAGGCGATGCACGAAGGCATCGACTTCATCGCCGAAACGGGCACGCAGATCGTTGCCGCCGCGGCCGGCATCGTCGTGACTTCCGAGCGCCATCCGCAGTATGGCAACCTGGTCGAGATCGACCATGGCAACGACCTGATCACCCGCTACGCTCACGCCTCCAGGGTGCTGGTCAGGCAGGGCGCCCTGGTCAAGCGCGGCCAGAAGATCGCAGAAGTGGGCTCTACCGGCCGTTCCACCGGCCCGCATCTGCATTTCGAGGTGCGCTTCAAGGGGGCCGCACAGAACCCCAACCGTTTCCTGAAGAACGCCCAGCAGCAGAAGCAGGTCTTCGCCCGCCGTAAATAAGGCTTCCGACGGGGCTGCGCCGTCCGAGCGGGGGCGGCGTGGTAAAATTCATCCTTTTTGCGCAGCCCATCGCGTTTCCGCATGATCCCCGCCCTCCTCAAGAAGATATTCGGCAGCCGCAACGACCGACTGCTCCGTCAGTACGGTCAGGCCGTGCGTGCCATCAATGCGTTCGAACCGGCCATCAGCACCCTATCCGACGAACAATTGCGCGGCAAGACCGGGGAGTTCCGTCAGAAGCTGGCCGACGGCGCTTCCCTCGACGAACTCCTGCCGGAAGCCTTCGCCGTGGTGCGCGAAGCGGGCAAGCGCGCGCTCGGTCTGCGCCACTTCGACGTGCAGTTGATCGGGGGCATGGTTCTGAACGACGGCAAGATCGCCGAGATGCGGACCGGCGAGGGCAAAACCCTGGCCGCGACACTGCCGGCCTATCTCAACGCCCTCACCGGCAAGGGCGTGCACGTCGTCACGGTGAACGACTATCTGGCCTCGCGCGACGCCGAGTGGATGGGCAAGCTCTACCGCTTCCTCGACATGAGCGTCGGCGTCAATCTTTCGCAGATGCCGCACGAGGAGAAGCAGGCCGCCTACGCCGCCGACATCACCTACGGGACCAACAACGAATTCGGCTTCGACTACCTGCGCGACAACATGGTCTACGCTGCCAGCGAGCGTGTGCAGAAGAAGCTCAGCTACGCCATCGTCGACGAAGTCGACTCCATCCTCATCGACGAGGCGCGCACGCCCCTGATCATTTCCGGCCAGGCCGAGGACCATACCGACCTCTATGTGCGCATGAACCAGGTCGCGCCGCTGCTCACCCGGCAGCTGGAGGAGAAGGGCGAGGGCGACTACTGGGTTGACGAAAAGGCGCATACGGTGCTGCTCTCCGAAATCGGACACGAGCACGCCGAGGAGATCCTGACGCGCCTGGGCATGCTGGCCGAAGGCCGCAGCCTCTATGAGCCGGGCAACATCCTGCTCATGCACCATCTTTACGCCGCGCTGCGCGCGCACAGCCTGTTCCACCGCGACCAGCATTACGTCTCGCAGAACGGCGAGATCGTCATCGTCGACGAGTTCACCGGCCGCCTCATGCCGGGCAGGCGCTGGTCCGACGGCTTGCACCAGGCGGTCGAGGCCAAGGAAGGCGTGAAGATCCAGAACGAGAACCAGACGCTCGCCTCGATCACCTTTCAGAACTACTTCCGCATGTACGGCAAGCTGTCCGGCATGACCGGCACGGCCGACACCGAGGCCTACGAGTTCCACCAGATCTACGGCCTGGAAACGGTGGTGATCCCGACCAATCAGCCGATGATCCGCGAAGACCGCATGGACCAGGTCTATCGCACAGCGCCCGAGAAGCACAGCGCCATCATTGCCGACATCCGCGATTGCCACCAGCGCGGCCAGCCGGTGCTGGTCGGCACCACTTCCATCGAGAATTCCGAGCTGCTTGCCGGCATGCTGGAGCGGGAGAAGCTGCCGCACCAGGTGCTCAACGCCAAGCAGCACGCCAAGGAGGCGCTCATCGTCGCCCAGGCCGGCCGTCCCGGCATGATCACCATCGCCACCAACATGGCCGGCCGCGGCACCGACATCGTGCTCGGCGGCAACGTCGAGAAGCAGGTCGAGGCCTTGCGCGCCGATACTTCGGTGCCCGAGGCGGATGAAGAAGGCCGCATCGCCCAGCTGCGCGGCGAATGGCAGGCACTGCACGCCCAGGTGGTGAAGGCGGGCGGCCTGCACATCATCGGCTCCGAGCGGCACGAGTCCCGCCGCATCGACAATCAGTTGCGCGGCCGCTCCGGTCGCCAGGGCGACCCGGGTTCCAGCCGCTTCTACCTGTCCCTCGAGGATCCGCTGCTGCGCATCTTCGCCGGAGAACGGCTCAACGCCATCATGGTGCGGCTGAAGATGCCCGAGGGCGAGGCCATCGAGCACCCGCTGGTGACGCGCTCGCTCGAATCGGCGCAACGCAAGGTGGAGCAGCGCAACTTCGACATCCGCAAGCAGCTGCTGGAGTACGACGACGTCTCCAACGACCAGCGCAAGGTGATCTATCAGCAGCGCAACGAGCTGCTCGAAACGGACGACATCGCCGAAACCATCACGGCCATGCGACAGGGCGTGCTGCACGATGTGTTTCGCACCTACGTGCCGGCAGACAGCGTCGAGGAACAGTGGGAAATCGGCGGCGCGGAAGCTGCCCTGGCCGCCGAATACCAGCTGCATCTGCCGATCGGCGAGTGGCTGAAGTCGGAGCCCAATTTGTCGGATGACGACATGGCCCGCCGCATCCTTGAGGAAGCCGACCGCAGCTACGCCGCCAAAGTCGAACTGGTGGGTGCCGAAGCCTTCCACCACTTCGAGCGCAACATGATGCTGCAGAGCCTGGACACCCACTGGCGGGAGCATCTGGCGGCGCTGGATCATCTGCGCCAGGGCATCCACCTGCGCGGCTATGCGCAGAAGAACCCGAAGCAGGAATACAAGCGCGAAGCCTTCGAGCTGTTCGAGGGGCTGCTGCAGACGGTGCGCAACGAAGTGACCAAGCTCCTCATGACCGTGGAGATCCGCTCGCAGGAGCAGATCGACGAGAGCGAACCGAAGCCGGCCGTGGAGAACGTGCAGTACCACCATTCCGACTTCGACGAGGCACTCGGCGCGTCGGGCGCGACGGAAGCGCCGGCCCAGCCCCTGGTGCGCCAGGGGCAGAAGGTCGGCCGCAATGACCCCTGTCCCTGCGGTTCGGGCAAGAAGTACAAGCACTGCCACGGCAAGCTGAGTTAGAGCTGCCCTGATCGCGCGTCATGACGCAGGACTTGCATTCCCATGATGGATTGAATGCCTGGCTCGAGCGCATCCGCGATCAGGAACTGCCCATCTTCGGCCGCACGGCCGAGCAGATCCGCGCACTGACCGACAGCGACAAGGCGGCCGTATCCCAGCTGGCCGATGCCATCCTGTGCGATCCCGGCATGACGGCCAAGCTCCTGCGCATCGCCAACAGCGTCATCTTCAACACTTCGGGCACCCCGATCACCACCGTCAGCAGGGCCGTGGTGATGCTCGGCTTCGACACGGTGCGGCAGGTGGCCCTCTCCGTCGCCTTCGTCGACGCCCTGCTGCGCGGACCGGTGCGGGAACGGGTGCTGCGCGAGATGGCGCGTGCCTGCCATGCCGCAGTCCAGGCGCGCTGGCTGGCCGCCAAACGGCATGACGTCCAGCCGGAAGAGGTCTTCATCGCCGCGCTGCTATACCGTTTTGGCGAGATGGCGTTCTGGTGCTTTTCGGGCGAGGTCGGCGATGAGCTCGACGAAGCCCTGCGACGCAACCCGAAATCCCCGGGCGAGGTCGAGCTTGCCTTGCTTGGATTCCACCTGCACCAGATCACGGTTGCCCTGACACGGGACTGGCGCGTCAGCCCGTTGTTGCAAAGTGTCCTCAAGGGCGATTTCCTGAAGCGTTCGCGCGAGCAGGCGGTGGTACTGGGCTATCGCCTGGCCGAAGCATCGGAGCGCGGCTGGAATACTGAACGCGACCGCGCGCTTCTCAAGGAGACGGCAGCCTACCTGCAACTGCCGGACGAGGAGCTTGCCGAGGCGCTCATGAAGAACGCCATCGAGGCCGCTGCCATCGCCGAATGCTATGGTGCCGGGGCGGCGGTACGCTTCATTCCGTACTAGCAGCCTGTCGGACTTGAAGAATCGAAGCGAAAAGCTGGCCGAGGACAGATTTTGACGATTTTGCCGGTCAATAGTCGTTCTATTGACCAAGAAATCGGCGAAATATGGACCGGCCAGGCGGATTTGCAGCCGATTTCCTTTAAGTCCGACAGGCTGCTAGGGCCTGTTTCTATGGCAATAGCTTCGGCTATCATGCGCGACGAACCGTAGGACACCGAGACAAGACCATGCCCGTCAATCTGAAGCCGCCTGTCGCCTCACAACTCCTGCCCGTCCGGGGCGTCGCCCTCGGCATTGCCCAGGCCGGGATCCGCAAGGCCAACCGCCGCGACCTGTTGCTGATCCGCCTTGATGAAGGCGCTGCCGTCGCCGGCGTATTCACGCAGAACCGTTTTTGCGCTGCGCCGGTCATCGTTTGCCGCGAGCATCTGGAAGGCACCGGCATTCGCGCGCTCGTCGTCAATACCGGCATCGCCAACGCCGGCACCGGCGAGTCCGGCATGCAGGCGGCGCGCGCCACCTGCGCCGCCGCCGCGCGACTGCTCGGTTGCGCGCCGGAAGAGGTGCTGCCGTTTTCCACCGGCGTCATCATGGAACCGCTGCCCGTCGAGCGCATCGAAGCGGGGCTGCCCGCCTGCGCGGCCGACCTGCGCGAGGACAACTGGGCCGCCGCCGCCGAGGCCATCATGACCACCGACACCCTGCCCAAGGCGGCTTCGCGGAAAGTCAGCCTCGGCGGTACGGCGGTCACGGTCACCGGCATCGCCAAGGGGGCCGGCATGATCCGTCCGAACATGGCCACCATGCTCGGCTTCGTCGCCACCGATGCGGCCGTGGCGCAGCCCATGCTCGAGCGCATGGTGCTCGAGGCGGCCGATGCCTCCTTCAACTGCATCACGGTCGATGGCGACACCTCCACCAACGATTCCTTCATGCTCATCGCCAGCGGCCGTGCCGGCAATGCCGCCATCGCCGATGCAGCGTCCGCCGACTATGCTGCGCTAAAGGATGCCGTCACCGCCGTGGCGGCGGAGCTGGCGCAGGCCATCGTCCGCGACGGTGAGGGCGCCACCAAGTTCATCACCATCGAGGTCGGTGGCGGCCGCGATGTCGCCGAATGCAAGGCCGTCGGCTACGCCATCGGCCACTCGCCGCTGGTGAAGACGGCCTTCTTCGCCTCCGACCCCAACCTTGGTCGCATCCTCGCCGCCATCGGCAACGCCGGCATCGCCGACCTTGACGTGGCGCGCGTGAAGCTTTGGCTGGACGACGTGCTCGTGGCGGAGAACGGCGGGCCTGCGGCGAGCTATCGCGAGGGGGAGGGCGCGCGGGTGATGAAACAGGAAGAGATCGCGGTGCGCATCGATCTTGCCCGTGGCGATGCTCAGGCTACGGTGTGGACCTGCGATTTTTCCTACGACTACGTGAAGATCAACGCTGATTACCGCAGTTGAACCAGGTTACTGCAGGCGGTATTCCATCAGTTCGATTGTTTCTTTGTCGATCGGCCCGTTGATGTTCAGTTTGATCAGCCGCTTTGTGGCAAAGGCATACCAGACCGTGACGACATAGGGATTGGAACCATGGGAAGGGTTGTTCCGTTGCCGTAGCTGGTGCCCCTCGATGACCAGTTTGTGTGCCTCGAAACGGCCGGCGGGAACCTGGATTGATTCGCTGCCGACCAGCCGAGCGGAAAACGGCGGGTTGCCCTCGAGGAAGTTGAGCGCCTTCCATTCCGGTTTTTCCTGCATGGGCCCCAGGCTCAGCAGGTAGGGCGATATTTCGCGAAGGGCGAGATGGCCCAGCTTGCGATCAGTGAGGGCGAGATTGTCCTCGAAGGTGGCTACGTCGCGTGCCTTGCCCATGCGTGCTTCATCCGCTATTTCGCTGGCTGAAGAGGAAGTCACGCTGACCGTATAGATTTCCGATTTCCCGTAAATGTCGGAGAAGCGGTAGGTCCAGGTGTCGCCTACCTTGGGTAATTCAGCGCGGCTGCCACCCCCGGTCGGCGCCAGGCTGGCAACCGTGGTGGCCTGGCGGTTATGAGTTGCGGGCATTGGCGCTGCCGCTGTCGCAGTCATCGGGAAGCTGGTTTCGACCAATTCAGTGGTGTCTCGTTCGGCACCAACCAACGACGCCGTTATTCCTATTTCCGGAGCAGATATGCTGAGTTTAACGAACCGCTTCGCAGTGGGCGCATACCATATGGTGATGGTGTAATCGCGCTTCTGCGGAACAAAGACGCCGCCACGAAAGGTCGTTAATCGCTTTCCTTGGACAATCAGCTTTTGCGCCTGAAAAGTGCCTGCCGGAACCGTGATGGTTTCCATGCTTGCCAGCTTCGCAATGAACGGATCACTGTCCTCGAAGATGCTCAGTTTCTGCCAGTCGGGCGTCGGCGAAGCGGGGCCCAGACTCAGCAAATAGGGCGCGATTTCGCGCAACTGCAGGCCGCCGACGGTGCGGCTGACCAGTTCCAGGCCCGGCGCAAACGTGCTGGCATGCCGTGCCTTGCCCATGCGCACTTCGTCGGTGATCTGGTCGTTCGAGACGGCAGTCGCCTGCACGGTATAGTCGCCGGTCTTGCCATAGCCGTTTGTGTAGCGGTAGGTCCAGCGATCTCCACTTCCGGCCTGTTGCTGCCCGCTGACTTCTGCGTCGATGCGGGCAGTTGGGCGGCCGGTGTCGGTGCGGCGAGCGCGATCGTTTCCGGCGTTTGTGCGGGCTTGCGGCGCAGTGCCTCGTTTTCCGCCGTCAGCCGTTCGCGCTCGCGCAGCAGCTTCTCCCTCTCGGAAGTGAGCGCTTCCAGTTCCGCGCGGGATCGATCCTGTTGCGGCTGACGTGCGGTCTGCTCGCGCGACATGCGTTCAGCCGTGAGCGTGGCGGCACGTTCGGCTGCTGCCTTGACCGCCTCTTCGATCATCTTGTCCTGGGAAACCGCTTGCGGTGGCGGGGCGTCACGGAAAACGAAATCCCCCTTCATTGACGAGCTTTCCCAGGGGACCTGTGCCTCGTTGGTGTCCTTTGCCACGCCGACGCGCACGCGCTTGAACATCTGTTCGACGGGCAGGCCCGGCATGGTGATGCTCTCCAGCAGGTGCTTGGTGTAGACGCCGTTCTCACCCGAGCCATCCTGCGCTACCGAACCTGGAGCGGTGGCGAAAGCGATCAGCGTGCCGATGGGCGCATCCATTTGCGCCAGGCCGGTGCCGGAGGAACGGAAGCGGCGCGCGAAGGGGTTGTTGCGGCAAGCGTCCAGGATGACGATGTTGACGGCGCTTTTCCCCACTTCCAGCTTGTCCAGCACCAGGCTGACGTCGATGGTCGAATAGGGCACCTCGTCCTCGAGCTGGATGTCGGCGTCGGTCGGTACAAGGTAATTGCGACCTTTCACCTGCATGCCGTGGCCGGCGTTCTCGCGCAGGGTGACCTCGAAGCCGAGTTCCTTCAAGGACTTTGCGACTGCGCGTGCATCGTTGACAGGATTTTTCAGCGGAGCGGTAGGATATTTGCTGTTGCCGACAACAAGCGCGATGCGCTTGCCGGTGAAAGCCGAGGCTCAGGCCGGGGACACCAACGGAAACAAGACTGCCAGAAGTGCGGCAGCACAGAATGTTTTTGCCAGCGATCTGAACGGAAGCACGGTGTTTCCCCCGGCTTAATTACTTCAGATGAAATTCGACCAGTTCGATCGTATCCTGCTCGGCCGGGAAGGCGGCGATCGGTGCGGAGATGAGCAGCTTGACGAAACGCTTGGCGGCCGGGGCATACCACACGGTGACGGTATAGCTGCGCGAGGGGTTGCCGTAGGCGGCGCGCATCACCTGTGTGCCCTCGATGACCAGCTTGCGGGTCTCGAAGGTGCCGGCGGGCACCGTCACCGTTTCGGTGCCGGCGATGCGGGCCGTGAAGGGCGATTCGCCGGTGATGATGGTGATGTCCTTCCAGTTTCCCGCGGGCTCTGTCGGGCCAAGGGACTGCAAGTAGGGCGAGATTTCGCGCAAATTTATTCCGCCGAAGCTGCGACCGGACAGCGCTAATCCCGGCGTAAACAAGCCCGGCGACCTGCTGTTGCCCATGCGTGCTTCGTCGGTGATTTCCTCAGCCGAGGCGCCGGTAATGCGAACGGTATAGGTCCCCGACTTGCCGTAACCATCGGAGAAGCGATAAGACCAGTTGTCACCAACTTTCGGTAATCCGGCCTTGTCCAGCGTACCGCCGTCACCTGCGACAGTCCTGCCGAAGAAAGACGTTTTGCCCGGCTCAGCGGGGCGAACGGTTTGCGCCGGTTGCGGCGTGGCGGCCATGTTCATGGCGAAATTCGTCTCGACCAGTTCGATCGTATCCTGTTCGGCCGGGAAGGCGGCGATCGGTGCGGAGATGGCCAGTTTGACGAAGCGCTTGGCGGCCGGGGCATACCACACGGTGACGGTATAGCTGCGCGAGGGGTTGCCGTAGGCGGCGCGCATCACCTGTGTGCCCTCGATGACCAGCTTGCGGGTCTCGAAGGTGCCGGCGGGCACCGTCACCGTTTCGGTGCCGGCGATGCGGGCCGTGAAGGGCGATTCGCCGGTGATGATGGTGATGTCCTTCCAGTTTCCCGCGGGCTCTGTCGGGCCAAGGGACTGCAAGTAGGGGGAGATTTCGCGCAAATTTATTCCGCCGAAGCTGCGACCGGACAGCGCTAATCCCGGCGTAAACAAGCCCGGCGACCTGCTGTTGCCCATGCGCGCTTCGTCGGTGATTTCCTCAGCCGAGGCGCCGGTGATGCGAACGGTATAGGTGCCCGACTTGCCATAACCATCGGAGAAGCGATATGTCCAGCTGTCGCCGACATTGGGCATTACGCCGGCGCTCGCGCGACGCGGGGACTCGGCCGCTTTCACAGCAGGAACGGGCGCAGGGGCGGGCGCAGGGGCGGGCTTGGCCGAGGGGGGTGCCGGTGCCTTTTTCCTGGCTTGTTCCGTTTCCTTGCGAAGGGCGGTCTTTTCGGATTCAAGCCGTTCACGATCCTGGCGTAGGCGTTCTCTGTCTGCGGTGAGCGCATCCTGTTCTGCCTTGACCTGATCCCTTTGCGGCTGTCGCGCGGCCTGCTCGCGGGACATGCGCTCGGCTGTGAGGGTTGCCGCCCTTTCGGCTGCGGCCCGCACTGCCTCTTCGATCAGTTGATCCTGCGAGGCCGCCTGTGTTCGCGCCGCCTCCTTGAAAATGAACTCGCCTTTCAGCGAGGAGCTTTCCCAAGGGACCTGTGTTTCCCGCGTTTCCCGGGCCACTGCGACACGTACGCGCTTGAACAACTGCTCAACCGAGAGGCCCTCGGTATTGATGTTGGCAACCAGATGCTTGGTATAGATGCCGTTCTCGCCCCCGCCGTCGCGCGCTACTGATCCGGGTGCCGTGGCATAGGCGAGCAGGGTGCCGATGGGGGCATCCATTTGGGCCAGGCCGACATTGGCTTGCCTGAAGCGGCGCGCAAAAGGATTGTCCCGACAGGCGTCGAGGATGACGATATTCGCCGGGCTCCTGGCCGACTCCATCTTGCCCAGCAGAAGGCCGACATCGACGGTGGTATAGGGTACTTCGTCTTCAGCCTGAACGTCCGCATCCACCGGGATCAAGAAATTGCGACCCTGGACCTGCATGCCGTGGCCGGCGAAATAGAAGACCGCAGCCGTACTGGGCGTCAGCCTGGCGCCGAACTGACGGATCACGTCGGCCATGGCCCTCTGCGTGAGGTTTTCGCGGTGCGTTACGTCAAAACCCAGATCCTTCAGGGCTCGCGAGACGGCCCGAGCGTCGTTAACAGGATTCTTCAGGGGCGAGCCGGGATAGGCGCCATTGCCGATGACCAGTGCAAGCCGCTTCAGGCTCTCGGGAGCGGTTCTCTGTGCGTATGCTGGCTGCAATCCGTATAGGGTAGAGGCCAGGACGCAGACGAGGGTGAGGAACGCTGAACGCAGGGTGATCATCGAGAATCCGCTTCCCATTCACTTAAGCGGTTTATGATGCCACAATTGTGCCGGACGAGGCGTGTTGTAGATCACGTTCCCGGAGGTAATCCTGACCGCCCCATCACCATCGTTCGGCCAACAAAATCCCGTTCCCGGTACAGCCATCCATGCCACGATGCAGTTGAAATGGAAGTGGTATGGGCTAGGGGCTGTCCTGTTGTTCGCAATCTTGCAAGCGCTATCCGGCCTATTCGCCCTCTCGGACCTGAAAGCGCTGGATCTCCAGTTCCGTCTGCTGCGCAAGCATTTTCCGGCTTCGGCCCCGGAAGTGGTTGTCATTGGCATCGACGACATTTCGGTTGCACGCATGCCGGAGCCCCTTGCCCTCTGGCACCCCCATCTCGGCAAGCTGCTGCAGGGCGTAGCCCGGGTGAAGCCCGCCGCGATAGGCATAGACATCATCCTGCCCGATCGTTCTTTCGATGCACTCGTCGCCGGCTATGATCGCGCCTTGCTGAGCGGCATTATTGACGCCCGCCGGAATGCTCCGCTGGTGTTCGGTCTTACCATCGGCCCGACGGGGGCAACACGCCCTGTTTATCCCCCATTTCTCTCGGCAGCCGGGCGGGATGCCTCGGGCTATGCGCTGTGGCGGTTGGACATGGATGGCTCGGTGCGCTGGTTTGACGAGGCGCTTGGTGTCGAAGGCCATGCTGTGGCCACGCTGTCAGGCCAGATGGCGCGGCTCATGAAAGCCTCTCCCCGACGCGGATTGATTGATTTCAGTCGCGGCCCCTCTTTTGACTACCTGCCCTTTCACGATGTACTAGGCTGGATCGAAACCGGCGAACACGAGAAATTGGCGCGATTATTTGCCGGCAAACCCGTATTAATAGGCAGCGTAACCCTGTTCGAAGACAGGCAACTGCAGCCAGTCGAACTTTTTGCACGGGAACCCGGCAATCGTCGTGTCCCTGGCGTGCTGGTGCATGCACAGGTATTGCGTTCCATACTGGGCGACACGCTGATAGCGCCGATGCCGGCATATCTTGCGCCGGCGCTGGCGCTGCTTGTCGCTCTGCTCTGGTTATGGCCCCTCAAACCCCTGCAAGCCCTGGCCGTGACTGCTGGCCTGACAGTTGGCGTCTTTGGCGGGGCAATTGCCTTGCAGCGGGCGGGTTTTTTCCTGCCGGTGTCCGGACTGATCGCTACGGGCGCGGTTGCCTTGGTCGGACGTTCGCTCGCCGATCAGGCGGCCAATGCCATTGAGCGATTGCGGCTGAAACGGGCCTTTGGTGCTTACGTAAGTCCGCAGATCATGGATGAGATTGTCGGCGGAAGGCTGAGCGGCAGCTTGGGCGGAGACAGGCGGACATTGTGTGTGCTTTTCGCCGACATCCGCAATTTCACCACGCGAAGTGAGACGCTTGCGCCGGAGGCCGTGATCACCCTGCTGAACCGCTATTTCGAGGAGGTTACAGGCGCCATTCACCGTCACGACGGCACGGTGGACAAGTTCATCGGCGACGGCATCATGGCCTTTTTCGGGGCACCCAAAGCCCTTGCCAATCCATCCGCAGCGGCGGTTGCTGCTGCGCAAGAAATGCTTTCGCGCCTGGCAGAGCTGAACGAAACCTTGAAAAAGGAGGGCCAGATGCCCATTAGTATCGGCATCGGGCTTCATGTCGGTGATGCCGTGGTAGGTCATGTCGGGTCGACGGCGCGTCATGAATACACCGCAATCGGAGACACGGTTAACCTGGCCTCCCGCATCGAGAGCCTGACCAAAGAGGTGCATTTCCCACTGGTCTGTTCCGAGCAGGTTTTAAAGGCGCTTGATTCCTCCGGGGGATTCGTTAATCTGGGGGCAAAACCGGTTAAGGGACACACGCCGGTGGTGGTCTACGGCTGGCCGGCGCCGGCCGGTGATCAATCGAAGATTTAGAAGGGGGAAACATGATTAAGACGATTCGTGCCAATGCCGCCGCGCTGGTGTGCTTGATTGGAGTTGTTTTCTCTTCCGGAGTAGCTCTGGCACAACCCGCCAAGAGTTCTGCCGTCGCCATGATTACCGATCTGGTGGGCGAAGCTTCACTGGTCGAGGAAAAACGCACTGCTTCGATACTGGACGAGGTATCAGCCAATCGACATATCCGGCTAGATGCGGGCGCGCGCATGGTGCTGGTTTTCCTGAAGACCGGGGAGGAATTCGATTTCCGAGGACCATCAACGGTGCTGGTGAGCGTTGGCCAGGCCGAGGCACTGGCTGGCGCCAAGCCGGAGCGTCGCAGCACGCGATTCAGCGGCGGCAAGTCGATCCGCATTAGCCCGATCAACATCAATCAGGGCGCGGTACTCATGCGCAGCATGCCTGGGGAGCACAAGCTGCAGTTGCTTGTGATGGTCGATACGGTGACGCTCGATTCATGGCCTGAGTTTCGCTGGAAAGGAGTCCAGCCGGGGACACTGGTCCGTTTCGAGCTTTACGACAACAAGGGGAAGCGCATGCTGGAGCGAGAGGTCAGTGGTGACAGCTTCGTGCTTCCCGGCAACGTCAGGCTCAAGTCAGGCGAACGCTATAGATGGCTGGTGACCGGCAAAGCGGCAAATGGGCAGTCGATCAGCAATTCTGCCCACTTCACGCTGGCCAGTCTCGAGCTGAGGGCCGACGCGGAGAACCTGCGGCCTGGCGTTACGGCAGGTTTGTCAGAGCAGGTCATATATGCCGCCTGGCTGGAGCAGAAGGAATTGCGAGATGAGGCGCGAAAATACTGGCGCCATGCGGCTAGCGAAAGGCCCAACGATTCCCGCTTGCGTGAACTTGCCGGGCCATATTGAATGAATGAATGAAGGCGGCTGAAGTCCGCCAATAACCGTACTCGCGACAAGGCGTGCTTAGTGCAGCACTCTGGGCATCGCCAGGGTGAACGCTGCGACTGGCGCCTCGAACTGCGTGCCGTCCTCCGCCGTCATCTGGTAGCTGCCGCGCATGGTGCCGACCGGCGTGGTAAGGACGCAGCCGCTGGAGTATTCGAAGCTCTCACCAGGCTTGATCAGGGGCTGGTGCCCGACCACGCCGAGGCCGCGCACCTCCTGCACGTGGGATTCCGCATCCGTGATGACCCAGTGACGCGATATCAGCTGCGCCGCGATGGTGCCGGTGTTGCGGAGGGTGATGTTGTAGGCGAAGACGTAGCGCCCATCCTTGGGGTCGGACTGGTCGGCCAGGTACTGGGTTTCCGCCGCGACGCTGATCTCGTATTTCTTGCTTTCCGCCATGCGGCCATTATAGGGGCGGCAACGCGAAGCCTGCTTATGGCTGCCATAATTTCTTTTAGCCGGTGCGAGGGTCGATTGCGTTTAAAATCAAACCCATCATAGGGGGATGATGAGCCCCCACGCTCACTTACGTTCGCTGCCCCCCGGGGGGCGCAGGCCTCCTTTGGGGCGGCCCTTCAGGAGGACTGACATGACCTACCGCATCGCACCGAGCATCCTCTCCGCCAACTTCGCCAAGCTGGGCGAGGAGGTGGACAACGTCCTCAAGTCCGGCGCCGACATCGTGCACTTCGACGTGATGGACAACCATTACGTGCCGAACCTGACCATCGGGCCGCTGGTCTGCGAGGCCCTGCGCAAGCACGGCGTCACCGCGCCCATCGACGTGCACCTGATGGTGAAGCCGGTTGATCGCATCATCCCGGACTTCGCCAAGGCCGGCGCCACCTACATCACCTTCCATCCGGAGGCTTCCGAGCACATCGACCGCACCATCGGCCTGATTCGCGAGTCCGGCTGCAAGCCTGGCCTGGTGTTCAATCCGGCGACGCCGCTCGACGTGCTGGATTGGACGCTCGACAAGCTGGACATGGTGCTGCTGATGTCGGTGAACCCCGGCTTCGGCGGCCAGAAGTTCATTCCCCACGTCCTCGACAAGGCGCGCAAGGTGCGGCAGATGATCGAGGCGCGCGGTCTGGAAGTCAGCCTGGAGATCGACGGCGGCGTCGGACCCGCCAACATCATGGAAGTGGCGCGGGCCGGCGTGGACACCTTCGTCGCCGGTTCCGCCGTCTTCGGCGCTGGCAAGGACAACGATCCGCAGCGCTACAACTCGATCATCGCTTCCCTGCGCGCGGAACTGGCGAAGGTTTGATGGCCTTGCCGATTCGCGCAGTCCTCATCGACCTCGACGGCACGCTGCTCGATACCGTTCCCGACCTCGCCGACGCCGCCAACGCCATGCTCGCCGAGCTGGGGCGACTGACTTTGCCGGTCGACACTATCCGCGACTTCGTCGGCAAGGGCATTCCCAACCTCGTCGGCCGCTGCCTTGGCCATCCGGGCGAATCGACGGCGCCGGAGGCCCTCGAAGCGCTGGCTGTTTTCAAGCGGCATTACGCCGCCGTCAATGGCCGCAACACACGCATCTACCCCGGCGTGGTCGAGGGGCTTGAAGCGATGCGCGCCGCCGGCCTGAAGACCGCCTGCGTCACCAACAAGGCCGCCGCCTTTACCGAGCCCCTGCTCGAAGCCACCGGCCTGTCCGCGCTCATCGACATGACGGTCAGCGGCGACACCCTGGCGCAAAAGAAGCCGCATCCGCTGCCTTTCCTGCACATTTGCGAGCGCTTCGGCATCACCCCCGCCGAGGCGCTGGTCATCGGCGATTCGCGCAACGATGTCGCCGGCGCGCGCGCGGCGGGCTGTCCGGTGGTCTGCGTCCCATACGGCTACAGCGAGGGCGAGGATGTGCGCGATCTCGGCGCCGATGCTATAGTGGGCACCCTCGAGGAGGCGGCCACACGCCTGAAGAATATTCCCTCTCCCCCGCAGGGAGAGGGCTAGGGTGAGGGGGCTACGGCCGATCACCCTCACCCCGACCCTCTCCCTCAAGGGAGAGGGAGTAAAGGAAATTGTGCTCCACATGAACTTGAAATGCGTGAGGAAATTCGCCGTCGGCGGGGAGGCCTGGCCCTGGCGTCGCTTGCCTGACTGATCGTCGCAAGCGGCAGGCGCTTTGGTGTTTTTCGCGCCCGTGTTTTTCCCGAGTTTCAAGTAGTGGAGTCATGATGACCGAAGCCGAATTCAACGCGTTGGCCGCGCAGGGTTACAACCGCATTCCGGTGACCCTGGAAACCTTCGCCGACCTCGACACCCCCCTTTCGATCTACCTCAAGCTGGCAGACAGCGCCTACACCTACCTGCTCGAGTCCGTGCAGGGCGGCGAGCGATTCGGCCGCTATTCCTTCATCGGCCTGTCGGCGCCGACGCGCATCGCCGCCTACGGCCGCAACGTCATGGTGCTCACCGGCCACCGCATCGCCGAACGGCGCGACGACTGCGATCCGCTCGCCTTCGTCGGCGAGTACATGGCGCGCTTCCGGCTGGCGCCGCGCGCCGGCCTGCCGCGCTTCTGCGGCGGCCTCGTCGGCTGCTTCGGCTACGACACCGTGCGCTGCATCGAGCCGAAGCTGGCCAAGACGCAGAAACCCGACGCGCTCGGTACCCCCGACATCCTGCTGCTCCTCTCCGAGGAGATCGCCGTCGTTGACAACCTCTCCGGCAAGCTCACCCTGGTGGTGTATGCCGAACCGGGCGTGCCAGGCGCCTTCAGGCGAGCCCAGGCGCGGCTGAAGGAACTGCTGGCGAGGCTGCGCGAGCCCGTGGCGATCCCCGCCGAACGGCCCGCCGCGTCGCAGGCGGCCGTTTCCTCCTTCGGCGAGGAACCCTTCAAGCAGGCCGTGGCGCGCGCCAAGCAATACATCGTCGACGGCGACATCATGCAGGTGGTGCTCTCGCAGCGCATGTCGAAGCCCTTTGCCGCCACGCCGCTGGCGCTCTATCGGGCGCTGCGCACCCTGAATCCCTCGCCCTACATGTTCTACTTCGACTTCGAGGACTTCCATGTTGTCGGCGCCTCGCCGGAAATCCTCGTGCGCCTCGAGGACGGTACCGTCACCCTGCGGCCGATTGCCGGCACGCGCAAGCGCGGCAGGACGGTCGAGGAAGACGAAGCGTTGGCCGCCGAACTGCTCGCCGACGAGAAGGAGCGCGCCGAGCACCTCATGCTGCTCGACCTCGGCCGCAACGACGTCGGCCGCGTGGCGCAGACCGGCAGCGTGGAGGTGACCGAGCAGTTCGTCATCGAGCGCTATTCCCACGTGATGCACATCGTCTCCAACGTCGAGGGCAAGCTGAAGCCCGAGCTGGACGCCCTGGCCGTGCTGCGCGCCACCTTCCCGGCCGGCACCGTCTCCGGCGCGCCCAAGGTGCGGGCGATGGAGATCATCGACGAGCTGGAGCCGGTCAAGCGCGGCATCTACGCCGGCGCCGTCGGCTACCTCGGCTTCCACGGCGACATGGACCTCGCCATCGCCATCCGCACCGCCGTCGTCAAGGACGGCCGCATCCACGTCCAGGCCGGCGCCGGCATCGTCGCCGACTCCGACCCGGCCTCCGAGTGGCAGGAGACGCAGAGCAAGGCCCTCGCCCAATTGCGCGCCGCCGAGATGGCCGAGAGCGGCCTCGACACGCGGTTGGAATGAGGGGCCGATTATGCTTCTGATGATCGACAACTACGATTCCTTCACCTACAACCTGGTCCAGTATTTCGGCGAACTGGGCGAGGACGTGCGCGTGTTCCGCAACGACGAGATCACCGTCGAGGGCATTGCCGCGCTCAAGCCCGATCGCATCGTCGTCTCCCCCGGCCCTTGTTCGCCCGCCGAGGCCGGCATCTCGGTGGCGGCGATCCGCGCCTTCGCCGGAAAGGTGCCGCTGCTCGGCGTCTGCCTCGGCCACCAGAGTATCGGCGCCGCCTTCGGCGGGAACATCGTGCATGCCCGCCAACTCATGCACGGCAAGACCTCGCCAGTGCATCATGAGGGCAAAGGCGTTTTCCGCAACCTGCCCAATCCTTTCACCGCCACGCGCTACCACTCGCTCGCCATCGAACGCGCTTCGCTGCCGGCCTGCCTCGAAGTGACGGCGTGGACCGACGACGGCGAGATCATGGGCGTGCGCCATCGGGAACATTCCGCGCAGTGTTGTGTAGAGGGCGTGCAGTTCCACCCCGAGTCCATCCGCAGCGAGCACGGCCACCGCCTGCTGAAGAATTTTCTGGAGCAATGACATGATCACACCACAGGAAGCCCTGCAGCGCACCATCGAGCACCGCGAGATCTTTCACGACGAGATGCTGCACCTGATGCGCCAGATCATGGGCGGCGAGATCACGCCGCTGATGGTCGCCGCCATCCTCACCGGCCTGCGCGTGAAGAAGGAGACCATCGGCGAGATTTCCGCCGCCGCGAAGGTGATGCGCGACTTGTGCACGCGAGTAGAAACACCGCACAACCCGCATTTCGTGGACGTCGTCGGCACTGGCGGCGATTCTTCACATACCTTCAACATCTCCACCGCCTCGGCCTTCGTCGCGGTGGCAGCGGGCGCCACCGTCGCCAAGCACGGCAACCGCGGTGTCTCCTCCAAGTCCGGCTCCGCCGACGTACTCGAGGCGCTAGGCGCGAAAATCGACCTCTCCTCGCCGCAGGTGGCCGAGTGCATCCAGGCCACCGGCATCGGCTTCATGTTCGCCCCCAACCATCATCCGGCCATGAAGAACGTCGCACCGGTGCGACGCGAAATGGGCGTGCGCACCATCTTCAACATCCTCGGCCCGCTCACCAACCCGGCCGGTGCGCCCAACACCCTGATGGGCGTGTTCCATCCCGACCTCGTCGGCATCCAGGTGCGCGTCATGCGCGAACTGGGCGCCGACCACGTCCTGGTAGTGTGGGGCAAGGACGGCATGGACGAGATCTCGCTCGGCGCGGCGACCCTGGTCGGTGAACTCAAGGACGGCAAGATCACCGAGTACGAGATCCACCCCGAGGACTACGGGCTGCAGATGGTCTCCAACCGCGGCCTGCGCGTCGCCGACGCCGCCGAGTCGAAGGAGATGGTGCTGGAGGCGCTCGCCAACACGCCCGGCACGCCGCGCGAGATCGTCACCCTGAACGCGGGCGCGGCGCTCTACGCGGCGAACGTCGCCGACTCGGTCGCCGACGGCATCGTCCGGGCGCGTGAGGCCATTGCCAGCGGTGCGGCGCGCGCCAGGCTCGACCAGTTCGTTGTCTTCACGCAGAAATGCACATGAGCGACATCCTGCAGAAAATTCTCGCGGTGAAGCGCGAGGAGGTCGCCGCCGCGCAGGCAAAAAAGCCGCTCGCCGCCCTGCGCGCCGAGGCCGATGCCCAATCCCCGCCTCGTGACTTCGTCGGCGCGATTCGTGAAAAAATCGGCGCGAAAGTCAGCCGCGGCAGTACGGCGAAATGCGCGGCGAAATGCGCGGCGGTGATCGCCGAGATCAAGAAGGCCAGCCCCTCCAAGGGCGTCATCCGCGCCGATTTCCACCCTGGCGAGATCGCCGCGTCCTATGCCGCCCACGGTGCCGCCTGCCTCTCGGTGCTGACCGACCGGCAGTTTTTCCAGGGCGCGCCGGAATACCTGGTCGAAGCGCGCGCCGCCTGCGCGCTGCCGGTGCTGCGCAAGGATTTCATCATCGACGAATACCAGGTGCACGAGGCGCGCGCCATGGGCGCCGACTGCATCCTGCTCATCGTCGCCGCTTTCCTGCTCGAAGCGGACACCCCCTCTCCCCGCTTGCGGAGAGAGGGCTGGGGTGAGGGGACGGTCGCCCAAATGCGCGCACTCGAAGCCCTCGCCCATGACTTGGGCATGGCCGCGCTGGTCGAGGTGCACGACGCTGCCGAGCTCGACCTTGCCCTCCGGCTGCAAACCCCGCTCGTCGGCATCAACAACCGCAACCTGCGCACCTTCGAAGTTTCGTTGGGAACGACCCTCGATCTCCTGCCGCGCATCCCCGCTGACCGCATTGTCGTCACCGAGAGCGGCATTCTTGCGCCGGCTGACGTAGCGCTCATGCAAGCCAATGATGTAAAAACGTTTTTGGTCGGTGAGGCCTTCATGCGGGCCGCCGATCCCGGCGTGGCGCTGGCCGACCTTTTCAAGGCCTGACCCCCTCCAAAGCCGGGTTGTTGCAAAAAACCAACAGAACCGCTTCCACTGCCTCTGAAAAGCCTCCTTTCCCTTGCCCCACGGAAGCCCGCACGGGCAGAATGGCACCAACTTCTCAGATTCAAGGGAAGCATGGCAGGCGGGATGGGTTGGCGCAGTACGGATGTGCACATGGCGCCAGCACAAACCACCAAACTCTCAAATAAAGAGGAGATTCACCAAATGCAAAAGAAACTCATCGCTGCAGCAGTCGCCGGCCTGATCGCCGTTCCGGCTCTGGCGCAGACCAACGTCACGATTTCCGGCCGCGCTGTCGCTGGCTGGGAAAGCTACAAACTGTCGAGCTGCACCACCGGCTTCAGCTGCCGTACTGAGTCGCGCGTCTCCGACCAGTCCTCGCGCATCATCTTCAACGTCAACGAAGACCTCGGTGGCGGCCTGAAGGCCTGGGCGCAGATGGACATGCGCTATGCCAACGACCTCGGCGGCATCGGCATGACCGGCAACACCGGCCTGGGCCTGATGGGTTCGTGGGGCAAATTCACCATCGGCCGCTGGGACGTGCATTACGGCGAACTCGGCGCCATCGAAGGCAACCGCGCCGGCTCCCTGCAGACCCTGCTCGGGCCTGGCATCATGTCGCAGGTTTCGGCCGCGACCGGCGGTGGCCTGGTTACCCTCGGCAACGGCACCCGCACGCCGAACCTGATGATGTGGGACAGCCCGAACTGGAACGGCTTCACCGCCCGCCTGGGCTACACCACCAGCTTCGCCGCTGGCGAAGGCAGCGGCCGCAGCCTGACCGGCACGCCGAACCCCGGCGGCGGCAGCGCCTGGACCGGTGCCGTTCGCTACAACAACGGCCCCTGGACCGCTGGCGTCACCTACTGGAATGGCAACACCGAAGCCCGTCCGGCTGCGGGCGCTTCCTCGTTCGACCAGGACGGCTGGAAGGCCTGGGCTGGCTACACCTTCGCCATGGGCCTGAAAGTCGGCCTCGGCTACGACCGCAGCAGCGTCGACCGCTCCGCCGCGCTCGGCGATGCCACCCGCAGCGCCTGGATGCTGCCGGTCAGCTACAGCTGGGGCCCGCATGCCGTCTATGCCAAGTATGCGCATGCCGGCAAGGTCAGCAACATCGCCAACAGCAGCGCCAACGCCTGGGGTCTGGGCTACGACTACGCCTTCTCCAAGCGTACCTCGGCCGGTGTGTATTACACCAAGCTCAGCAACAGCCGCGGCGCCTTCTACGACATGTTTGCTCTGGGCGCGAGCGGTGCTACCGCCACGGCCGTGGGCGAAGATGCCCGTCAGATCTACATCGGCATGGCCCACAACTTCTAATCGCCGCGGCGCAAGCCGCACGACTGAAGTTCGTGTTGAACGGCCGCCTTCGGGCGGCCGTTTTTATTTCCGCAAGATGCTCGTTTCGACCTTGCAGCATTGCTCTGAGGTCGCGCCGCACCAAGCGGATACCGTGGGTATAGTGATTCCGGACAAAACGGCGGTTGAAAAGCGTTCGGCGCCCTATGGACTACTCAATGAGCCATCATTCCCCCATTGGGTGCCAATGGCCACCTTTGTGCGCTGGCCACTTCGAATCGTGCGCCGCAAGGGAGCATGCGCTATCTCAGCGCAGGACCATGTTGTCCCGGTGAATCAGCTCCGGTTCATCGATATTACCGAGAATCGCCTCGATCTCGCCGCTCGGTTTGCGCGCGATTCGGCGCGCCTCCGGGCTTGAATAATTCACCAGGCCGCGGGCGATCTCGCGGCCGTCGGCCGTGCGGCAGGCGACCGCCTCGCCGCGCTCGAAATCCCCTTCCACGGCGGTGACGCCGATCGACAGCAGACTGTGGCCGGGGGCCAAGGCCTTCCCCTCGTCGACGTCAAGGATAAGGCTGTCGGTCAGTTACAGGTGGTCGATCCGGCACTTCCCTTGACTTGCAAGTTGCTCAGGACTACCATTAGCCATATTATTAGCTAATACTGAACAGATCATGAAGCAAGTCAACATACATGAAGCCAAAACTCATCTCTCGGAGCTGATCGCCGCAGCGGAAGCCGGTGAGGAGATCGTGATCGCCAGGGCCAACCAGCCGGCAGTCAAGTTGGTGGCTGTAGGGGGCAGGCCGGGAGCGTCGGCATTCGGATGCATGAAGGGGACGATCCGGTTTGTCGGCGACGTGGTCTCGCCCCTCGGCGAATCCTGGGACGCCGATGCCTGAAGCCATTCTGCTGGACACGCATGTCTGGCTATGGATGGCGGGCGGAGCGCGGATCGCGCCGTCAGCGAGGCGGCTGATTGAGGCGGCCTCCGCTGAGGATGGATTGCTTCTGTCGCCGATCTCCCTTTGGGAGGTCGGCATGCTTGCCGCGAAGGGTCGAATTGCCGTGCAGCCGGACTGCGCGGCGTGGGTGTCTGCAGCGCTGGCGAAAACGGGTGTCCGGCTGCTGCCGATGTCGGCCCAAATCGCCGTAGGCAGTAGTTTCCTGCAGGAGGGGTTTCATGGTGATCCTGCCGACAGGATCATTGTTGCCTCGGCAATCGCTTCCTCGGCCACACTGATCACGCGAGACAAGCAGATTCTGACCTTCGCGCGTCGAGGCAATTTCAAGGCCATTCAGGCCTGAAATCCCTTAAGGGCTTCTCCACGGTATTAACGCAGGACCAGATTGTTGCGGTGGATGAGTTCCGGTTCGTCCACGTAGCCGAGAATCGCCTCGATTTCGCCGCTCGGTTTGCGCGCAATTCGGCGCGCCTCCGGGCTTGAATAATTCACCAGGCCGCGGGCGATCTCGCGGCCGTCCGACGTGCGGCAGGCCACCGCCTCGCCGCGCTCGAAATCCCCCTCCACGGCGGTGACGCCGATCGGCAACAGACTGCGGCCCGAGGATAGCGCCTTCACCGCGCCGTCGTCGAGGATCAGGCTGCCGGCCAGCTGCAGGTGGTCGGCCAGCCATTGCTTGCGCGCCGCCAGCGGCGTGGCGCCGGCGAGGAGCAGGGTGCCCAGCGCCTCGCCTCGCGCCAGGCGGGGCAGCACGTCGGCCTCGCGGCCGCTGGCGATGAGAGTGTGGGCGCCGCTGCGGGCGGCCCGCTGGGCGGCGCGCACCTTGGTGAGCATGCCGCCCTTGGCGATGCGCGAGCCGGCGCCGCCGGCCATGGTTTCCAGCGCCGGGTCGTCGGCACGATGCTCGGCGACCAGCGTTGCGGACGCGTCCTTGCGCGGGTCGGCGGTATACAGCCCGGCCTGGTCGGTGAGGATGACCAGTGCCTCGGCCTCGACCAGGTTGGCGACGAGCGCGCCAAGCGTGTCGTTGTCGCCGAACTTGATCTCGTCGGTGACGACGGTGTCGTTTTCGTTGATGATGGGGACGACGCCCAGGCTGATCAGGGTGGTGAGGGTCGAACGGGCGTTGAGATAGCGCAGCCGATCGGTCAGATCTTCGTGGGTGAGCAGGATCTGCGCGGTCTTCAGGCCGTACTGCGTGAAGCAGGTCTCGTAGGCCTGCGCCAGGCCCATCTGGCCGACGGCCGCTGCGGCTTGCAGTTCGTGCATGGCGTGGGGACGGGTCGTCCAGGCGAGGCGCTGCATGCCGGCGGCGATGGCGCCGCTGGACACCAGCAGCACTTCATGGCCGCTTTCGCGGAGCAGGGCGATCTGCCGCGCCAGTTCGGCGAGGAAGTCGATGGCCAGCCCGGCGCCGTTGTTGGTGACCAGCGCACTGCCGACCTTGACGACGAGGCGGCGCGCTTGGCTAATCTTTTGTCTCATCTGTTTGCATTCCGCTGGGCGCGGCGGCCTGCTCCGCAGGCTTGCTGTTTTCTACATGCGCCATGATAGCGAAAGTCAGCTCCCGGCAGCCGGTGCCGCTGATGGCGGAGATGGCGAAATGCCTGTCCACCGGGCCGTAGCCCGCGATCAGCGTGGCCAGGCGCGCTTCGCGCTCGTCTTCCGGCAGCAGATCGATCTTGTTGGCGACCAGCCAGCGTGGCTTGTCGTGGAGCGCTGCATCGTATTTTTTCAGTTCGTCGAGAATGGCGCGGGCGTCGCGCACCGGGTCGGCGTCGGGATCGAAGGGGGCGATGTCGACGATGTGCAGCAGCAAATGGGTGCGTTGCAGGTGGCGTAAAAACTGGTGGCCGAGGCCTGCGCCTTCTGCCGCGCCCTCGATGAGGCCGGGGATGTCGGCGACGACGAAGCTGCGACCGTCATCCACGCGCACCACGCCGAGGTTCGGATGCAGGGTGGTGAAGGGGTAGTCGGCGACCTTCGGCTTGGCCGAGGACACGGCGCGGATGAAGGTGGACTTGCCGGCGTTGGGCAGGCCGAGCAGGCCGACGTCGGCGAGCACACGCAGTTCCAGCTTGAGGTCGCGACGCTCTCCCGGCGTGCCCGGCGTGCACTGCTTGGGCGCACGGTTGATGCTGGATTTGAAGTGGATGTTGCCGAGACCGCCCTTGCCGCCCTGGGCGATCAGGGCTTTCTTGCCGTCATGGTCGAGATCGGCGATCGGTTCGCCGGTTTCGAGGTCGCTGATGACGGTGCCGACCGGCATGCGCAGCACCAGATCCTCGCCGCCGCGGCCGTAGCAGTCGGCGCTCATGCCGTTCTCGCCGCGCTCGGCGCGGAAGATGCGCGTGTAGCGGAAGTCGATGAGCGTGTTGAGGTTGCGGTCGGCTATCGCGAAGATGCTGCCGCCGCGCCCGCCATCGCCGCCCGACGGGCCGCCCTTCGGCACGTATTTTTCGCGCCGAAACGTGGCCGCGCCATTGCCGCCGTCGCCGGCAATGACTTCGATTTTGGCTTCGTCGAAGAACTTCATATGGATAGGGCGTACTCAATCAACAACGGCGGCAATCGTATTCCCGCGCCGTCGCCGGCAATGACCTCGATTTTGGCTTCGTCGAAGAATTTCATGTGTTGTATAAATAAAAAAGCCCTGCCGCGACGGCAGGGCTTTTTGTCGCGGCGACCGGGTTGTTCAGGCCGCCGGGACGATGTTCACCGTCTTGCGCCGCTCGGCACCCTTGACGGCGAATTCGACCGTGCCGGTGACCTTGGCGAACAGCGTATGATCGCGGCCCATGCCGACATTGTCGCCGGCGTGGAACTGGGTGCCGCGCTGGCGCACGATGATGCTGCCGGCGTTGATGATCTGGCCGCCGTAGCGCTTGACGCCGAGGCGCTTGGATTGCGAGTCGCGGCCGTTGCGCGAGCTGCCGCCTGCTTTTTTGTGTGCCATGTGTCTGCTCCTTTAGGCCGCGATGCCGGAGATCTGGATCTCCGTGTAGTTCTGGCGGTGGCCCTGATGCTTCTGATAGTGCTTGCGCCGGCGCATCTTGAAGATTTTCACCTTCTCATGCCGGCCCTGGGAGAGGACCGTCGCCTTGACAGAAGCGCCTTGCACCAGCGGCGCGCCGATTTTCACCGACTCGCCATCGCCGACCATGAGAACCTGGTCGAGGGTGATTTCAGCGCCCACTTCTGCCGGTATCTGTTCTATTTTCAATTTTTCGCCGGCTGCGACGCGGTACTGCTTGCCGCCGGTTTTTATGACCGCATACATGATGGACTACTCCGTGGTTGTAATCGTATTGCAACAGAACCGCGCATTATACTGAAGCGATTCGTTCCAGTCAAAACCTCCTTGACGGGCTAAAATCCGTTCCCTACCATGCCGCATTTGCCGGAAACCACGTTGGAAATCGCACCTTGACCCTCGAAGCCCTTTATACGCCGATCGCCGCCGACATGCGGGCGGTGGATGGCGTCATCCGCGATCGACTGCATTCCGAGGTGGTGCTGATCCGGCAGGTCGCCGAATACATCATCGGCGCGGGGGGCAAGCGGCTGCGTCCGGCCCTGGTGCTGTTTTCGGCGGGAGCGCTCGGCTACCGGGGCAGCCATCACCGGGAGCTGGCGGCGGTGGTGGAGTTCATCCATACCGCCACACTCCTGCACGACGACGTGGTGGACGAGTCCGACCTGCGGCGCGGCAACCGGACCGCCAATGCCCTTTTCGGGAATGCGGCCTCGGTGCTGGTGGGGGATTTTCTCTACTCCCGTGCTTTCCAGATAATGGTATCTGTCGGCAGCATGCGCATCCAGCAGGTGCTGGCCGACGCCACCAATATCATCGCCGAGGGTGAGGTGCTGCAGCTTCTGAACTGCCATAACGCAGACATCGACATCCCGCAGTATCTGCAGGTGATCCGCTACAAGACGGCCAAGCTGTTCGAGGCGGCGGCGCGGCTGGGTGCCATCCTGTCCGGCGCTTCGGCGGAAACCGAGGAGGGCATGGCGCGCTATGGCATGCATCTGGGCACGGCTTTCCAGTTGATCGACGACGTGCTCGACTACTCCGGCGACGAATCCGCCACCGGCAAGCATCTCGGCGACGATCTGGCGGAGGGCAAGCCGACCCTGCCGCTGATCCACGCCATGAAGCACGGCAGCGCCACGCAATCGGCCTGCGTGCGGCAGGCCATCGAGTCGGGTGGGCGCGATGCGTTGCCAGGCGTGCTGGCAGCGATCCGCGACACCGGCGCACTGGACGAAACGCGCCGGCATGCCGAGGCGGAAGCGCAACTGGCGCTCGCAGCCGTCATGCCGCTGCCGGCGTCGACATACAAGGATTCTCTGGTACAATTGCCGCCGTTTGCAGTCGCACGTGACTTCTGATCGGAGGGCGCGCTCGCGGCTGTATTCGTTTCGGCGGGTGCTTGTGATGCTTGCGCATATCGCCCACCCGAAGTCGTCGGGGTGTAGCTCAGCCTGGTAGAGTACTGCGTTCGGGACGCAGGAGTCGGAGGTTCAAATCCTCTCACCCCGACCAATCCTAACAACGCCCGCGGATGCGGGCGGCGACGGAGCCAGGCATGTCCAAGCTGATCCTGCTGCTCGTTCTCGGGCTCCTCGCCTACCTTGTCTTCAAGGGATTTCGGCGCACCGCTTCCCGTCGCGAGCACAGTGAAGGCGATCCCCGGACGTCGGAACGCATGGTGGTGTGCGCCCATTGCGGCGTGCATCTTCCCGAGAGCGAGGCGCTGGAGGACGGCGGCCGTCGCTTCTGCAGCGAAGAACACCGCCGACTCGGCGTCTCATGACTGAAAGCCGAACCGATACGCCCTATACGGCCGGGCGTCCGGTTTCGGTCTGGACTTCGCTCCACTACTTCAATATCTACCGCCTGATCGTGGCGAGCGTTTTTCTGCTCGCCGTGGCCTTCTATCCGCGGACGAGCGGCCTCGGTTCGCAAAATCCGAGCCTGTTTGTCTGGACCGGTCTGGCCTACTGGCTGCTGGCCCTCTTTTTTTATGGTGCGCTGAAGAAGCTGCGTCCCGGCTTCAACACGCTGCTGACCCTGCAGGTGTCGGTCGACATCCTGGCGATCACCCTTCTGATGTATGCCAGCGGGGGCGAGAAGAGCGGGTTGGCAGTGATGCTGCTGGTGGTCCTGGCGGGTGCGGGACTGGTCGGCCAGGGACGGCTGACCCTGTTCTTTGCCGCACTGGCAACGGTGGCCGTCCTGATCGAGCAGGGCGTACGCGTGATCGATTTCGGCGCCGATTTCGCCGATTTCGTGCAGGCCGGCATCCTGTGCATGGGATTCTTCGCCACGGCGATTTCCGCCCGCCTGCTGGCACGACGCGTCATCGCCAACGAGCAACTGGCGCGCCAGCGCGGCATCGACCTGGCGAACCAGTTGTCCGTCAGTGAGCGGGTGATCCGCGACATGCAGGATGGCGTCATGGTGGTGGATTCCGGGGAGAAAGTGCGTCAATGGAATCCCCAGGCCGAGTCGCTGTTGGGGGTGCGGGCGCCGGCGCTGCCGGACCTGGCCTCCTTTTCGGTTGTGCTGGCGGAGCAATACCGCATTTTCAAGGGCGACCCGCGGGCGCGGATGACGTCCCTGCGGGTACCCGGGAGCGGAGCGTTGCTGCGCGCGCGTTTCGTCCATGCCGGGGAGAGCGGCGACGTCCTGATCTACATAGAGGACATGGGTCGGATCCAGCAGCAGGCCCAGCAGATCAAGCTGGCGGCACTCGGCAGGCTGACTGCGAATATCGCACACGAGATCCGCAACCCTCTGTCCGCCATCAGCCATGCTGCCGAGCTGTTGCGCGAGGAAAAGCGGATCGAGGGACAGGAGCGCCTGTCGCGCATCATCAACGACAACGCCCAGCGACTCGAGCGACTGGTGCGGGATGTGCTGGAACTGGGCCGGCGGGACAGGACTTCGCAGGAGCCCATCCGCTTGGCCGGGTTCCTGGAGAGCTCCCTGGACGAGCTGACCATGCACGAGCAGATCGATCGGGCCGCCTTTGCGCTGGCGGTCGAGGCCGACGCCGTATTGCAGTTCGATCGGACCCACCTGAACCAGGTGCTGTGGAACCTGTTGTCCAATGCGCGGCGCTATTGCAGCGGCAAGCCGGGTTCGATCAGAATCGAGGTGCGCAATCTGGCAACCTCAGGGCGCGTCGAATTGCATATCATGGACGACGGCGCGGGGGTGGACGAGGAGAGCCGGGGCAAGATCTTCGAGCCGTTCTTCACCACGCATGGCAAGGGGACGGGGCTGGGCCTGTACATCGCCCGAGAGCTCTGCGAGGCCAACGATGCGGTGCTAGAGTGGTCCGGCAACGATCCGGGCGCGCATTTCCGGATAATCGGGAGAAACCAGCAGTGGCAGGAAAACAGGAACGCAGGGGACCGGCAGGACTAGGCCGGGTGCTCGTCGTCGATGACGAGGACGACATCCGTGAATTGCTCGACATGACCCTGTCGCGCATGGGGCTGGATGCCGATTGCGCGGCGAATGTGGCGGAAGCTCGCCGGCTCCTTGCCGCCAACGCCTACCAGCTCTGTCTGACCGACATGCGCCTGCCCGACGGTGACGGGCTGGAGCTGGTGCGATTCATCGGCGAACAGTGCCGCGACTTGCCGGTGGCGGTGATCACCGCGCATGGCAGCATGGAAAATGCTGTCTCGGCGCTCAAGGCTGGGGCCTTCGACTATGTGCCAAAACCCGTCTCGCTGGAGCAGTTGCGCGCGCTTGTGAAATCGGTGCTCAACCTGCCCAGCCAGGATTCGGCGCGGACCGAGGCGGCATCCGCAACCTTGCTGGGGGAGTCGTCGGCCATTCGTCAGGCTCGCCTCCTGATCGAGAAAGTGGCACGCAGCCAGGCGCCCGTCTATATCGGCGGGGAATCCGGTAGTGGCAAGGAACTGGCGGCGCGGCTCATCCACGAACGGGGGGCAAGGCGTGATCAGGACTTCGTGGCCGTCAACTGCGGCGCCATTCCCGACAACCTGATGGAAAGCGAGTTTTTCGGCTACAAGAAAGGCGCCTTCACCGGGGCTGACGCGGATCGCGGTGGTTTCTTCCAGGCGGCGCACGGCGGCACCCTGTTCCTCGACGAGGTGGCCGACCTGCCGCTGACCATGCAGGTAAAGTTGCTGCGCGCCATCCAGGAAAAGCGCGTGCGCAAAGTGGGCGCCACCACCGAGGATCCGGTGGATGTCCGAATCATCAGCGCCACGCACCAGAATCTGAAGGAACTGGTGGTGGCCGGCCGGTTTCGCCAGGACCTCTTCTACCGGCTGGACGTCATTGAGCTCAAGATGCCGTCCCTGCGCGAATGCCGCGAGGACATTCCCCTTCTGGCAGAGAACATCCTGACGCGCCTGGCGCGCGAGTCCGGCATGCCGATGCCGCAATTGACTGCCGGAGCGCTCAAGGCGCTGGGCGAGTATCCGTTTCCCGGCAATGTGCGCGAGTTGGAGAACATCCTCGAGCGAACGCTGGCTCTGATCGGGGGCAATGAAGTCGGTGTCGACGACCTGCACCTGGCTCCGCTGGTCGAGTCCGGTGAGGCCTCCTCCCCGGCAAACAGTGAAGGAGGGGCTTCGCTGCAGGATCATCTCGATCGGGTCGAGAAGCAGGCGATCCTGGACGCCTTGCAGAAAACGCGTTTCAACCGGACGGCCGCCGCCAAGCTGCTGGGCGTCACCTTCCGTTCCCTGCGCTATCGCATGGAGCGCCTCGGATTGAATGAATGAACATGCTTGACGCCGAAGGCTGGCTGACCGGCCCGCGGCGCGTCCCGTCCCCCAACTGCGACGAACGGCCCGCCGGGCAATTGATACGGCTGATCGTCGTTCATGCGATCTCCCTGCCCCCCGGCGAGTTCGGCGGCGACGGCATCGAGCGCCTTTTTACCAACACGCTGGATCCTGCGGCGCATCCCTATTATCGCGAGATACTATCCCTGCGCGTCTCTGCCCATTTCCTCATTAGACGTGCTGGAGACGTCGTGCAGTTCGTACCCTGCCACCTGCGAGCGTGGCATGCCGGTGCTTCCAGTTGGCGTGGCGCCGAGGGCTGCAATGACTTCTCGATCGGCATCGAACTGGAAGGCAGCGACGACCTGTCTTTCGGGCCGCCGCAATATGCGACCCTGGCCCGACTCGTTCACAACCTTCGGCAACACTATCCGATCGAAGATATCGTCGGTCACTCGGACATCGCGCCAGGCCGCAAAACGGATCCTGGTCCGCAATTCGACTGGATGCAATTTCACCGCCTTCTCGCCATCAGCGAGGCGTGAAAATCGACCTGTCGAGCGCGGCAGGGAATGCACGCAGACGAAATGTGCGGGTTTTTTCCGACACCGATTTGCAGGATGCGACAAAAATTTAAGAAAACACTTGCATCCGAAAAGTCAAGCTACTAGAATTAGGTCTAAATCTTCGCCGGGACACTAGATCTAGTAGGTTGTGACAGTGTCAAATACAGCAGCAACGGCGGCTGCAAGAGGAAAGAAGCAGTCCGACGAACGAACCAGGCACCAGGAGAAGTACGGAGACCGCTTGATGCAAATTGCGATACTCGCCGGCCAAAGGCCGCGACCTCCCTCCAGTTCAAGCGGCTTCCTTTCCCCTTCTTTTTTCTTTTCTTTTTTCCCGATCTTCAGCCGCAGCAGTGTTGCTGCCGGCGCACAAACCACCACCCGAATCGAATGGCAGGCGAGGCGTCAGACGCGCCTGGCCCTGCCTGCATGCGCATTCTGTGCGGGGGTGGTTAACAGCTATTGGAATTCAATCAGCGCGGCCTTGCCGCGTCGTTGGATAGTCCGGGCTAACCGAGACGGACTGTAGTTGATGGTGTGTCTTTCCTGTTACTTCATATAGGAGGTTTGAAATGGCTACTGCTAAGAAACCCGCTTCTAAAGCCAAGAAGCCTGCCGCCAAGAAACCGGCGGTGAAGAAGGCCGCTGCCAAGAAGCCGGCGGCGAAGAAGAAACCCGCCGCCAAGAAGGCCGCTGCCAAGAAGCCGGCAGTGAAGAAGGCCGCTGCCAAGAAGCCGGCGGCGAAGAAGAAGCCTGCTGCCAAGAGGCCGGCGGCGAAGAAAGCCGCTGCCAAGAAGCCTGCTGCAAAAAAGGCTGCCAAGAAGCCTGCTGCAAAAAAGGCTGCCAAGAAGAAAGTAGCGAAGAAGAAGCCTGCGGCGAAAAAAGCAGCGAAAAAGAAGCCTGCGGCGAAAAAGGCAGCGAAAAAGAAGCCTGCGGCAAAGAAAAAGGCAGCCAAGAAAAAGCCTGCGGCAAAGAAGGCAGCCAAGAAAAAGCCTGCGGCAAAAAAGGCAGCCAAGAAAAAGCCTGCGGCAAAGAAGGCAGCCAAGAAAAAGCCTGCGGCAAAGAAGGCAGCGAAGCCTGTTGCGAAACCGGCAGCCCCTGCGACTGCTTCCGCTGCGCCTTCAACCGCTGCAGCGCCTGGCCTGAAGTCGTCGCTGAACCCGGCGGCAGCCTGGCCCTTTCCGACCGGCTCGCGTCCTTCCTGAGCTCGTATGGACCGCTCGGATGGGTGGCTTGGTCACATCGTGACCAAGCCACCTGTCCGCGGTCCATTTTTTCATATGCGCCATACCGACCCGGCAAGGCCAATATTCGGCCGGAATCGCAAACGTTGCAGTGCACAATATAAATAATAGTAATTGACAAAGCATTATTAAATCAATATAATGCGACGCATTGCATCGCCATATTATTTAGAAGCAAAAGCCAAGATTTAAGGCTAAGGCCAGTCTAAGATTGGCTTCTGTTCAAATCGGTTCTCCCGGTAGCCGAGACGGTGTGCGCGAAACTTCCGTACCCTCTATTGTCCTTCCCCTCTCGTTTCTGCCATGGCGCCTTGCGCCATGGCGAATCGGTACGGAATGGATGTCCCGGACCAGAAAGGAGCAGGCATGACGAGCTTTGCGGGAATGAGAAAGATCATGAGGGAGGCATTGTCTTTTGCAATGCACTTCGCACATGGCGGACTATTGGTGGCCGGCATCCTCGTGATGGGATTTATTTTCGCCCACGTTGGATCGGCTGAAAGCCATGAACGCGGCCTGCAGGAACTCGGCGGCATGTTCGCCGAGGGACGTGCGTACAGGGTGGTACCCCCCTCGTCCGACCCGGCGGCATCTATTTCAAGTGTATCGGCTACGGTGGATTATCTTTCACGAAGGTATCGCGTGTCGGCATCAGCCATCGAACCGCTGGTGCTGGCGGCGCAGACGGCAGGCGAACGGACCGGCCTCGAGCCGATGCTTCTTGTCGCCGTCATGGCGATCGAGTCGGGATTCAATCCGATTGCTGAAAGCCCGATGGGCGCCCAGGGCTTAATGCAGGTGATTCCCCGCTTCCACCAGGACAAGCTGGAGGCGGTATCGAGCAACAACAGTCTGCTCGATCCCATCGTGAACATTCAGGTCGGCGCACTCGTGCTGAAGGAATACATTCGGAGTACAGGTTCGCTGGAAGACGGCTTGCAGAAATACGCCGGAGCGGTCAGCGACGAAGAGAATCTGTATGCGGCCAAGGTGCTTGCGGAGAAGCAACGCATTGAGTCCGCTGCCCGGCGCGGACGTCCGAACGGCGTCTGAGGGTAATTCAGCGCATTCCCATGTGGCGCGCCAGACGCGCCACACCGTCTTCCAGTTTGTCTCTTGCCACCGTATAGGCGAAGCGCACATGGCGCTGCGGGGCGTTCTCGCCGAAATCTCGCCCGGGCGTGATGGCTACGCCGGCCTGCTCGAGGAGCTGACGTGAGAGAGCGTCGCTGTCGGACGCGATCTGCGCGCAGTCAGCGTAAAGATAGAAGGCTCCCCGGGGTTCTGCAGCGATGCTGAACCCGAGGCGGCACAATGCCGGCAGAAGGAAATCACGCCGGGCCTGGAACTCCGCTCGCCGCGCTTCCAGCAGCGCAATCGTTTCGGGCTGAAACGCAGCCAGGGCGGCGTACTGTGCCGGAGCGGATGGCGAGATGAAAAGATTCTGCGCCAACTTCTCGATGTCGCGCACGAAGCGCGTTGGGGCCACCAGCCAGCCGAGCCGCCAGCCGGTCATGCCGAAATACTTTGAGAAGCTGTTGATGACGAAAATATCGCTTGAGAGGGCGAGGGCGGTGCCGGCATCGCAACCTTTCCCCAAGGGAGCCGCCGGCGTAGCGTACGTCAGGCCATGGTAGATCTCATCCACCAGCAACATTCCGCCGCGATCGGCGACACAGGCTGCCAACGCACTCATGGCAGCGGGTTCGATGAGAGTGCCCGTCGGATTGGCGGGTGATGCGACCAGCAGCCCCTTGCAGGGCGCCCTCCAGTGCAGCGCGACCTGTTCCGCCGTAGGCTGATAATTCGTTTCCGGGCCGACCGCGATGGGGTGGGGCACGCCTTCCAGCGTGCGCACGAAGTGCCGGTTGCAGGGGTAGCCGGGATCGGGCAGCAGCAGTTCGTCGCCGGGATCGAGCAGCACTGCAAGTGCGAGTAGCAGGGCGCCGGATGACCCGGCGGTGACGGCGATCCGCTCGGGCGAGACGTTGATGCCGTAGCGCTCGGCGTAGAAGCGGGAAATGGCTTCACGCAGTGCGGGAATGCCGAGGGCAGGCGTATAGAAGACCTTCCCCTCTCTGATGAAAGCCTGGGCCGCTTCGATGATGGGCGGAGGCGTAGGGAAGTCCGGCTCGCCCACTTCCATATGGATGATGCTGCGGCCCTCAGCCTCGAGCTGCCGGGCGCGCGTGAGCAGTTCCATGACGTGGAAGGGCGCGATGTCGGCCATGCGCCGGGCTGCGGCAGGAGGGGATGCGCTGCGACTCATGATGGGCGAAGAATAGCACTACCCACAAAGGGAAACGGGCGCCGCCGGGCGCCCGTTTCCGAGGCCGCGAGGCTTATTCCAGTCCGCCGAAATTCATGCGGAAAAGCTCGCGCTTGAGCACCAGCTGTTTCGGCAGGCGTTCCTTCAGCTTGTCGAACAATTCGCCGTGCAGGTCGAGTTCCTCCTGCCACATCTGCGTATCGACGCGGGTGAGTTCCTGGAACTGTTCGCGCTTGACGTCGTCCAGCCCCGTCCAGTCGAGGTCTTCGAAGCGCGGCATCCAGCCGAGTGGCGTCTGCTGTGCGCCGACGCGGCCCTTGACGCGGTCAACGATCCATTTCAGCACGCGCATGTTCTCGCCGAAGCCGGGCCACATGAAGTTGCCCTTGGCGTCCTGTCGGAACCAGTTCACAGTGAATATTCGTGGCGGGTTGTCGACGACGTGACCCATGCGCAGCCAGTGGTTGAAGTAGTCGCCCATGTGGTAGCCGCAGAAGGGCAGCATGGCGAAGGGGTCGCGGCGAACCTGACCGACCTTGCCGGCGGCCGCGGCAGTGGTTTCCGAACCGAGCGTGGCGGCCATGTAGACGCCGTAGTTCCAGTTGAAGGCTTCGAACACCAGCGGCACGGTGGTGGAGCGGCGGCCGCCGAAGATGAAGGCGGCGATGGGGACGCCGGCAGGATCTTCCCATTTTTCGTCGAGCGACGGGCACTGGATGGCCGGGGCCGTGAAGCGCGCGTTGGGATGCGCCGCCGGGCGTCCGCAGCCGGGCGTCCATTCCTTGCCGGTCCAGTCGGTGAGCTTCTCCGGCGGCTGTTTGGTCATGCCTTCCCACCAGACGTCACCATCGGGAGTGAGCGCCACGTTGGTGAAGATGACATTGGCGCGCAGCGTGGCCATGGCATTGAAATTGGACTTCTCTGAGGTGCCGGGCGCAACGCCGAAATAGCCGGCTTCCGGGTTGATGGCGTAGAGCAGCCCGTCCTTGCCCGGCTTGATCCAGGCGATGTCGTCACCCACCGTGGTGACCTTCCAGCCGCCGAGGGTTTTTGGTGGGATCAGCATGGCGAAATTGGTCTTGCCGCAGGCGCTGGGGAAGGCCGCCGCGACATAGCTCTTCTCGCCCTTGGGGTTTTCCACGCCGAGGATCAGCATGTGCTCGGCGAGCCAGCCCTGGTCGCGCGCCATGGTCGAGGCGATGCGCAGGGCGAAGCACTTCTTGCCGAGCAGCGCGTTGCCGCCGTAGCCGGAACCGTAGGACCAGATCTCGCGCGTCTCGGGAAAGTGCACGATGTACTTGGTGTCCTTGTTGCAGGGCCAGCGCACGTCCTGCTGTCCCGGCGCGAGGGGGTGGCCGACGCTGTGCAGGCAGGGCACGAACTCGCCATCCTCGCCGAGCACGTCATACACCGCCTTGCCCATGCGCGTCATGATGCGCATGTTGGTGACGACATAGGGCGAATCCGAGATCTCCACGCCGATGTGGGCGATGGGGCTGCCCAGCGGACCCATGCTGAAGGGAATCACATACATCGTGCGGCCGCGCATGCAGCCGCTGAAGAGGCCCTTGAGCGTCTCCTTCATCTTCGCCGGGTCTTCCCAGTTGTTGTTCGGGCCGGCGTCGTCCTTGTGCTGCGAACAGATGAAAGTGCGATCCTCGACGCGCGCCACGTCGGAAGGATCGGACCAGGCCAGGTAGGAGTTCGGGCGCTTTTCCGGGTTGAGCTTGATCAGGCTGCCGGCCGCGACCATCTCGCTGCTCAGGCGGTCGTATTCCTCCTCGGAGCCGTCGGCCCAGGCAATGCGTTCAGGCTGGGTGAGGGCCGCGATTTCCGCCACCCAGGCCTTGAGGCGGGCGTTACGGACATAAGGGGGTGCGTTGATTGCGGCGGGGTTGGAAAGGCGCTGGTTCATGATGCGGGTTCTCCAGGACGATTCATTGCGTGAAGTCGGTTTGCGGCTGGCCGGGATGGCGAGGCATTCACGGCAGCGGAATGGACAGGATGTGCGCGATTTGAGGCGGGAAATGCAATGCAATATTATGCCACAACCTCAATGACCCGATAAACTCCGCTATTAGACTGGCCTTTTCGGTCGGCCTCGAGAAAATACAAGGAAAAAAGAAGATGGATGAAGCAATTCGCGCTGCAGCGCTCGAGTATCATCGCCATCCCCGCCCCGGCAAGATCGCCGTTACCCCGACCAAGCAGCTCATCACCCAGCGCGACCTGGCGTTGGCCTATTCCCCCGGTGTCGCGGCTGCGTGCGAAGAGATCGTCGCCAATCCGGCGGAGGCCTCCAGCCTGACTTCGCGCGGCAACCTGGTGGCGGTCATCACCAACGGCACGGCGGTGCTGGGCCTGGGCAATATCGGCCCACTGGCCGGCAAGCCGGTGATGGAGGGCAAGGGTGTGCTGTTCAAGAAGTTCGCCGGCGTCGACGTCTTCGACATCGAGGTCAACGAACTGGACCCCGACAAGCTGATCGACATCATTGCCTCGCTGGAGCCGACCTTCGGCGGCATCAACCTGGAGGACATCAAGGCGCCCGAGTGCTTCTACATCGAGAAGAAGCTGCGTGAGCGCATGCGCATCCCGGTCTTCCACGATGATCAGCATGGCACGGCCATCATTTCCGCGGCGGCGGTGCTCAATGGCCTGCGCGTGGTGGGCAAGAAGATCGAGGAGGTGAAGCTGGTCTGCTCCGGCGCCGGTGCGGCGGCCATCGCTTGCGTCGATCTGATGATTGCGCTCGGCCTGCGACGCGAGAACGTCTGGATGACCGACTCGAAGGGCGTGGTGAGCAAGCAGCGCCTTTCGGGACTGGACCCGAGCAAGGCCCAGTTCGCGCAGGACACGACGGCCACTTCATTGGGTGAGATCGTTGCGGGCGCCGACATCTTCCTCGGCCTGTCGACGGCCGGCGTGCTCAAGCCGGAAATGGTCAAGACCATGGCCGACAAGCCGCTCATCCTGGCCTTGGCCAATCCGGTGCCGGAGATCCTGCCCGAGGACGCCAAAGCGGTGCGCCCGGACTGCATCATCGCCACCGGCCGCTCGGACTACCCCAACCAGGTCAACAACGTCCTCTGCTTCCCCTTCATCTTCCGCGGCGCGCTGGACGTCGGCGCCACCACCATCACGCAGGAGATGGAACTGGCGACCGTGCGCGCCATTGCGGACCTGGCGCACGCCGAGCAATCCGACGTGGTGGCGGCCGCCTATGCCGGCTCCGACCTGCGCTTCGGGCCGGAATACCTCATCCCGAAACCCTTCGACCCGCGCCTGATCGTCAAGATCGCGCCGGCGGTGGCGAAGGCGGCGATGGATTCCGGCGTGGCGACCAGGCCGATCACCGATTTCGATACCTATCGCGACCAGTTGCAGCAGTTCGTATACCACTCCGGCCTCATCATGAAGCCGGTGTTCACCGCGGCCAAGAAAATCGACAAATGCATCGTCTATGCCGAGGGAGAGGACGAGCGCATCCTGCGTGCCGTCCAGGTCGTAGTGGATGAGCATCTGGCCCGGCCCATACTCATCGGGCGACCCGAGGTGATCGAGCACCGCATCCAGAAATGCGGCCTGCGCATCCGACCGGGCGCGGATTTCGAGCTGTGCAACCCGCAGATGGATCCGCGCTACAAGGATTTCTGGCAGACCTACTATCAACTGACCGAGCGCAAGGGCGTTTCGCCCGACTATGCGCAGATCGAGATGCGCCGCCGTCACACCCTCATCGGCGCCATGATGATCCACAAGGGCGACGCGGACGGCATGCTGTGCGGCACCTTCGGCACCCATGCCCTGCACCTGCACTATATCGACCAGGTGATCGGACGCAGCGAGGGCGTCTCGGCCTATTACGCCCTGAACGGGCTGATGCTGCCCAAGCAGACGGTTTTCATCTGCGATACCTACGTGAATTACGATCCGAGCGCAGAACAGCTGGTCGAGATGGCCATTCTGGCGGCAGAGCAGGTGCGCCGCTTCGGCCTGACGCCGAAGGTGGCCATGCTGTCGCATTCCAGTTTCGGCAATTACGACACGCCCAGCGCGCGCAAGATGCAGCGCGCCACGCAACTGCTCTGGGAACGCGCGCCGGAGCTGGAAGTGGAAGGTGAGATGCACGGCGATGCCGCCCTGTCTGGGGAAGTCCGCAGCCAGGTATTCCCGAATGCGCGCCTGAAAGGGGAAGCCAACCTGCTCATCATGCCGACGCTGGATGCCGCGAACATCGCCTTCAACCTGCTCAAGCAGGCTGCCGGCGATGGCGTCACCATCGGCCCGATCCTGCTCGGCACCCGGGCGCCGGTGAGCATCCTGACGCCGACGGCCACCGTGCGAAGAATCGTCAACCTGACGGCGGTGACCGTGGTCGAGGCGGCTGCACGGGGTTGATCACAGGCTTCAAGGCCGCGCGGCCGCTGCCGTTATGGGTTCCATGAAAGTCAGTCCCGGCAAGACGGCGTTGATTCTGACGGGAGGCGGCGCGCGCGCCGCCTACCAGGTCGGCGTGCTTGCGGCCATCAGGGAGCTGCTGCCCGACAAACGGCACAACCCCTTCCCGATCATTTGCGGTACCTCGGCGGGCGCCATCAACGCGGCTGCGCTGGCCTGTTGCGCCCAGGATTTCGACAAGGGCGTGCGCTACCTGCAGGATGTCTGGCGAAACTTCCACGCGTCCGATGTCTACCGCGCCGATGCACTCGGGATCGGCGCCAGCGGCCTGAACTGGCTGACCGCCTTCATGTTCGGCTGGCTCTTCAGGCACAGCCCGCGCTCCCTGCTCGACAATACGCCGCTGCGGCATCTTCTCGAGCGCAGCCTGGATTTCAGCAACATCGATGCGGCGATTGAAAGCGGTGCGCTCTATGCGTTATCGATCACCGCCTCGGGGTACCTGACCGGCCACAGCGTCAGCTTTTTCCAGGCGGCCGAAGCGGCGGAAACCTGGAAACGCACCCATCGGGCCGGCGCGCGGGCCCGCATCGGCGTCGACCACCTGCTTGCCTCCAGCGCCATCCCCTTCATCTTTCCGGCCATCAAGATCCATCGTGAGTATTTCGGCGACGGCTCGATGCGCCAGCTGGCGCCTGTTTCACCCGCCATCCATCTCGGCGCGGAGCGCATACTGGTGGTGGGCGCCGGCCGCAGAGAGGACGAGAAGGGCAGAAAGCGTGGCGACGTCTACCCGCCGCTGGCGCAGATTGCCGGCCATGCCCTGTCATCGATTTTTCTCGACAGCCTTCACGTCGACCTGGAGCGCCTGGAACGCATCAACAACACCGTGTCGATCATCCCGCAGGAAGTGCGCGAGAAAGCCGGCTTGCCGCTGCGCAATATCGAGACGCTGGTGATCTCGCCCTCGCAACGCCTGGATTACATGGCGGCGCGACATGTCAAGAGCCTGCCCTGGCCGGTACGCGCCATGCTGCGCGGCATCGGCGCCACCAGCAAGGCCGGCTCCGCTCTGGCGAGCTACCTGCTGTTCGAACAGTCTTATACCCGCGCCTTGATCGAACTCGGCTATACGGATACGATGGCGCGCCAGGGGGAAGTGCGCGCTTTTCTTGAGATAGATTGAGTTTCAAATATCGAAGTTACTTGAGAAAAATGGCCTAAGAGGCTATTTTTTATTGTAATTATTGTTCCATGAGTCTAGACTTTACGAACCACTGGCCGATTTGAGAGGGATATGGCGTGAATTTCAAGCTGACGACCCTGCTGGCGATCTGCGCAATGCTGGCATTTGGCACGCTGGAGGCCACCAAGTCGGTAGAAGCCGCCGATACCAAGAAACAGGCGGCCAAGAAACAGGCGGCCAATCGCAAGGCCACACCCGTGAAGAAGGTGGCGAAACGCGTGGAATCGCAGGATACCGACAACCTGCTGCTGAAGTCTTCCGCCGTGCTGGTGCAGGATCAATCCTCCGGCGAGGTTCTGTTCGAGAAGAATTCCGATGCCGTCCTGCCGATCGCTTCGATCACCAAGCTGATGACGGCAATGGTGGTGCTGGACGCGCAACTCCCCCTTTCCGAAATGCTCACCATCGGCCATGAGGACATGGATACCCTAAAAGGTACGCGTTCACGCCTGAAGGTCGGCGTCCATCTCTCCCGCGAGGATATGCTGCTGCTGGCCCTGATGGCCTCCGAGAATCGTGCGGCCTCTGCTCTGTCGCGCCACTACCCGGGCGGCGAAAAGGCGTTCATTGCCGCGATGAATTACAAGGCGGCGGCGATTGGTCTCAAGGACACCCATTTCGCCGATCCCACCGGACTGACCGCAGCCAATGTCTCGAGCGCGCGTGACCTGACCAAGATGGTTGCCGCTGCCGCGCACTACCCGCTCATCCGCGAGCTATCCACCACGAGCGAACGGACCATGCATGTCGATGGACGCTCGATCGCCTACCGCAACACCAACACCCTCGTGCGCAACGATTCCTCGGGCTGGGAAATCGCCGTTTCGAAGACCGGCTACATCCGCGAAGCGGGCAAGTGCCTGGTGATGCAGGCCTGGCTCAACAACAGGCCGGTGGTCATCGTGCTGCTGGATTCCTGGGGTCGCTTGACGCGCATCGGCGACGCCAACCGCATCAAGCGCTGGATCGAGAACGCGTCGACGAACGCTTCGCGGCCGAGCGCAGCGCTGGGCCGGGGCCCAGCCGGCTAGCCGGCTACGGCGAAAACATTGACGGGCCGGCAGAATGCCGGCCTATTTATTTGGCGAGTGGCCCAGCGCGTGCGAGATGCCGTCGGCGGCCTGCTTGATGAGCGGGATCCACTCCGCATCGTAGCGCTCGGCGGGTGCCGAGACGGACAAGCCGGCGATCAGTTCTCCCGAGTCGTCGCGCACTGGCGCGGCGATGCAGCGCAGACCTTGCTCGATTTCCTCGTTGTCGAATGCGATGCCGTGGCGACGCACCTTGTCGAGTTCCTTTTCCAGGGACGGCAGGGTGGTCAGGGAGGTCGACGTGAAGCCCGGAAGGCCAGTGCGCTTGGCGTATTCGCGCAACTTCTGCAAACCGTCCTCGACGAGGAAGAGTTTGCCCACGGCGGTGGCGTGCAGCGGCGCGCGGGCACCGACGAGATGCACCACGCGCACCGAAGAGCGGCCGCTGGAGGTGCGCTCGACGTAGATGATCTCGTCGTCGTGGCGCACGCCGAGATTCACGCTCTCGCCTATCTGCCCGTGAAGTGTCTGCATGAACGGCAGCGCCACCTGGCGGATGTTGATGCGCGACTTGACGATGTTGCCCAGCTCCAGCAGACGGATACCGAGGCGGTAGGCACCCGGCTCTGCGCGCTCGACCATGTCGCTTGACGTCATGGCGCCGAGGATGCGGTGCGTGGTGGAGGGATGCAGCCCGGTTTCCTGGGACAACTGCTTCAGGCTGACGGCGTCATGATGGTGCGCCAGCACGTCGAGCAGCTTCATCATGCGCTCGATGACCTGGATGGAGTTCTTTGCTTCAGGTTGCGGCAAGATCGGCTTCCGTTGAATCGAATGGCGGAATACTATATCAAATCGTGAAATCAAAGCGCCGCATCCTGGGCAAGGCGCAATGGAGGGAGTGGAATGAGGGTGGGCCTGTTCGTCACCTGCCTGGTCGACCTGATGCGGCCACGCATCGGGTTCGCGGCGCTTCGGCTGCTTGAGGCGGCGGGTTGCGAGGTGGTCGTGCCGACGAGTCAAACCTGTTGCGGGCAGCCAGCCTACAACGCCGGCGACCGCCGCGGCGCCCGGTTGCTGGCGGAAAAGCTGATCGTCGAGTTCGAAGGGTGCGACCATGTCGTGGCGCCTTCCGGTTCCTGCGCCGGCATGATCCGGGCGCACTATCCCAATCTCTTCTCCGATGATCCCGCCTGGTGCGAACGCGCTGCAGCATTGGGGACGCGCACCCATGAACTGAGTGACTTCCTGACGACCGTGGTCAAGCTGGACAAGGCGCCGGGTGACTTTATCGGCACGGTTACTTACCACGATGTCTGTTCCGGGCTGCGGGAACTCGGCGTGAAAGCGCAGCCGCGGGCACTGCTGGCGAAGATGCCCGGCGTGCGGCTGGTGGAGATGGAAGGCGCCGAG
Source organism: Betaproteobacteria bacterium (assembly GCA_016703785.1). Lineage (GTDB taxonomy): Bacteria > Pseudomonadota > Gammaproteobacteria > Burkholderiales > Rhodocyclaceae > Desulfobacillus. Next base: position 119,037 of record JADJBM010000004.1, on the reverse strand, counting down.
GAATGCTGCGGCTTCGGCGGCACCTTCGCGGTGAAGTTCGGCGACATCTCGGCACGCCTGGCCGAGAAGAAGTGCGAGAATGTGCGCACCAGCGGTGCCGACGCCGTGGTGCTGGGCGACCTGGGCTGCATGCTCAACATCGAGGGGAAGCTGCGGCGCATGGGCGATGAGAAGACGCGCGTGCTGCACATCGCCGAAATCCTGGTGGGCGGAGCGGAGCGAGGGTCCTGATGCAGATCCGCTCCATGCACTTCAAGGGGCGTGCTAGTGCGGCAGCGGCTGACCGCGTGCTGCAGGGCAAGCTGGCCACGGCCAAGGGCCTTTTCGTCGACGGGCGGCGGCGTGCGGTGGCGGAGATCGACCTCGAAGCGACGCGCGAGGCCTCGCAGGCCATCCGCAACCGCGCGGTTGCGCACCTCGACCTGTGGCTGGAACGCTTCGAGCAGGAGGCGACGCGGCGCGGCGGCCAGGTGCTGTGGGCGCGCGACGGCGCGGAGATCTGCCGCCTGGTGACGGACATCGCGCGCCGCCACGGCGTGAAGAAGGCCATCAAGTCGAAGTCCATGCTTTCCGAAGAGGCGGGCCTCAACGCCGCGCTGGAAGCGGCCGGGGTGCAGCCGGTGGAGACCGACCTCGGCGAGTACATCCTGCAGATCAACGACAACGAGCCGCCCTCGCACATCATCGCTCCGGTCATCCACAAGACCAAGGAGGAGGTGGCGGACCTGTTCGCGCGCGTACACCAGAAGCCGCGCAAGACCGAGATCGGCGAAATGACGCGCGAGGCGCGCGAGATGCTGCGCACGCACTTCCTGTCCGCCGACATGGGCATCTCCGGCGGCAATTTCCTCGTCGCCGAGACCGGCTCGGTGGCGCTGGTCACCAACGAAGGCAATGGCCGCATGGTGACGACGCTGCCAAGAGTGCATGTTGTCATCACCGGCGTGGAGAAGGTGGTCCCGACGCTGGAAGACCTCGCCACGCTGATGCGCATCCTGCCGCGTTCGGCCACCGGCCAGTCGATCTCCAATTACTTCTCCGTGCTCACCGGCGTGAAGCGGCCGGAGGACACGGACGGCCCCGAGCACCTCTATTTCATCCTGGTCGACAACGGCCGCGTCGATCTGCTCGGCAGCGATTTCCAGGACATGCTGCGCTGCATCCGCTGCGCCGCCTGCATGAACCACTGCCCGGTGTACCAGACCATCGGCGGCCATGCCTACGGCTGGGTCTATCCGGGGCCGATGGGTTCGGTGCTGACGCCGCTGTTCGTCGGCATCGAGAATGCCCTCGACCTGCCGCATGCCGCGACCATGTGCAACCAGTGCGGCGTCGTTTGCCCGGTGAAGATTCCGCTGCCCGACCTGATGCGCAAGCTGCGCGAGCAACAGGTCGAGCGCCGCCTGCGCCCGTGGGGCGAGCGCGCGGCGCTGAAACTGTGGGCGTGGCTGGCGCGGCATCCGTCCCTGTATGCGTTCGCCGCCAAATTCGGCGTGCGCTACCTGAACTGGCTGGCGGAGGGCGGCGACCGCATCCGCGTCATGGGCGTCGCGCCGTCGTGGACCGCCGGGCGCGACTTCCCTACACCGGAAGGCCGCACTTTCCGCGAACTGTATAAAACAAGGAGAAATGAATGAGCGCAGACACGCTGTCCGCGGGCCCGCCGCAGATTCCCCTGTGGATCGACGGCAAACCGCAACCCGCCAGCGCGCAGCGCTTCGGCGAGGTGTTCGATCCGGCGCGCGGCGTGGCGATCCGCCTGACGCCGCTGTGCGAGGCGCAGGACGTCGAGCGGGCGGTGTCGGCTGCCGCGCGCGCCTTCCCGGCCTGGCGCGACACGCCGCCGCTGCGCCGCGCGCGCATCCTCATGCGTTTCCGCGAGCTGCTCGAGGCCGACAAGGAAAACCTGGCGCGCCTGGTCAGCGAGGAGCACGGCAAGACGCTGGAGGACGCGATGGGTTCGGTCACGCGCGGCATCGAGGTGGTCGAGTTCGTCCTCGGCATTCCCCATCTGCTCAAGGGCGAGTTCGCCGAGAACGTCGGCAGCGGCGTGGATTGCGTCTCGCTGCGCCAGCCCCTTGGCGTGTGCGCCGGCATCACGCCTTTCAATTTCCCGGTCATGGTGCCGATGTGGATGTTCCCGGTCGCCATCGCCTGCGGCAACACCTTCGTCCTGAAGCCCTCGGAAAAGGTGCCTTCGGCCAGCCTGCGCATGGCTGAATTGTTGAATGAGGCCGGCCTGCCGCCGGGCGTGTTCAACGTCCTCCACGGCGACCGCGTGGTGGTGGATGCGCTGCTGACGCATCCGCTGGTGAAGGCCGTGTCCTTCGTCGGATCGACGCCGGTGGCGCGTCATGTGTACGAGACCGGCACCCGCGCCGGCAAGCGTGTGCAGGCCCTCGGCGGGGCGAAGAACCACGCCGTGGTGTTGACGGACGCCGACCTGGACTTCACGGCCGATGCGCTCATCGGCGCCGCCTACGGCTCCGCCGGCGAGCGCTGCATGGCGATCTCCGCCGTGGTGGCGGTGGGCACGGCGGGCGATGCGCTGGTGGCGCGCCTGAAGTCGAAGGCTGCGGCGATCCGCGTCGGTCCGGGCTGTGCGCCGGGCGTCGGCATGGGGCCGGTAATCTCAGCGCCCCACCGCGCCAAGGTGGCGGGCTACGTCGCGCAAGGCGTCAAGGAAGGCGCTGAACTGGTGCTCGACGGCCGTGGCCTCTCGGTGCCGGGCGGCGAGCAGGGCTTCTTCCTCGGCCCGACGCTGTTCGACCGCGTGCGGCCGGAGATGGCGATCTACCGCGACGAGATCTTCGGCCCGGTGCTGGTGGTGCTGCGCGCCGCCACGCTGGACGAGGCCATCGCGATGGTGAATGCCAATCCCTACGGCAACGGCACGGCGATTTTCACGCGCGACGGCGCCGCCGCGCGCCGCTTCCGGAACGAGATCGAGGTCGGCATGGTCGGCGTCAACGTGCCGATCCCGGTGCCGATGGCCTTCTTCTCCTTTGGCGGCTGGAAGAGTTCGCTGTTCGGCGACCTGCATGTGCATGGCCCCGACGGCGTGCGCTTCTACACGCGCGGCAAGGTCGTCACCAGCCGCTGGCCGGAGTCCGCCGCGCCAGCGCCCGGACTCAATATGCCGACATTGGGGTGAGCCATGGCTGAACACAGAATCGTTTTCCTTGAACGAGACTCCATCCGCGGCGAGTTCCGCCGGCCGGACTTTCCGCATGCCTACGACGAATACCCGCTGACCCGGCCGGAGGAACTGGCGCCGCGGGTCAAGGACGCCAGCATCCTCATCACCAACAAGGTGCAGTTGCGCGGCGAACTGCTGGCGACATTGCCCAATCTGAAGATGATCGCCTGCGCCGCCACCGGCACCGACAATGTCGACCTCGCCTGGTGCAGGGAACACGGCGTTGTCGTCTCGAACATCCGCGGCTATGCGGTGAATACCGTGCCGGAGCATGCCATTGCCCTGGCCTTGACGCTCAGGCGCAACCTGATGGCTTACCGGCGCGACGTGCAGGCCGGCAAGTGGCAGCAGGCGCCGATGTTCTGCTTCTTCGACCATCCCATCGGCGACCTGAACGGCGCGACGCTGGGCATCTTCGGCCGCGGTTCGCTCGGCGAGGGCGTGGCGCGCCTGGGCGAGGCCTTCGGCATGCGCGTGCTGTGGGGCGAGCATAGGGGCGTGGCTGAATCGAAAGTCAGGCCCGGCAGGACGGCGTTCGACACCGTGCTGCGCGAAGCCGATGTGATTTCCCTGCACTGCCCGCTCAACGATGCCACGCGCGGCATGATCGGCGAGGCAGAGCTGAGGTTGATGAAGCCGGACGCCGTGCTCATCAACACCGCGCGCGGCGGACTGGTCGACGAGGCGGCGCTGGCGCGGGCGCTGAAGGAAGGCTGGATCGGCGGCGCCGGCTTCGACGTGCTGACGAAGGAGCCGCCGCGCGAGGGCAACCCGCTGCTGGAGATCGACCAGCCCAACTTCATCCTCACGCCGCACGTCGCCTGGGCCTCGGCGCGGGCGATGCAGACGCTGCTCGACCAGCTGACGGGCAACCTCGAGGCCTTCGCCCGCGGCGAGCCGAGAAACCGGGTGGCTTGATGCAGGATTCGCGCGCAGACATCCTCGGCCGGATCAGAAGCCGGCTCGGCCGCACCGCGGAAAATGCCGCATCGGGCCGCGTCGAAATCGAAGCGGTGCTGGCGCGCCGCGAACAGGGGCCGCGGCCGGCTGTGGAAGCGGATCTGGCCGCCCGCATGCGTGTCCGCTCGGAGGCCCTCTCCAGCACCGTCGAGGAAGTGGCGCGGCTCGAAGACGCGCCGGCGGCAGTGGCACGCTATCTGGCGGGGCTGAACCTGCCAAGCGCAGCCGTTGCCTGGCCGCAGCTGGCCGGCCTCGACTGGGCCGGCGCCGGCCTTCAGGTGGAAGGGCGCGCCGCGAACGGCGACGATCTGGTCGGCATCACCGGCGTTTTTTGCGCGGTGGCCGAGACCGGCACGCTGGCGCTGCTCTCAGGCCCCGACACGCCGGCGACGGCGAGCCTGCTGCCGGAAACGCACATCGCCCTGGTGCCCGTCTCGCGCATCGTGACGGGCATGGAGGAAGCCTTTGACTTGATGCGCGCCGAATGCGGTGAACTGCCGCGCGCGGTGAACTTCATCTCCGGCCCGTCGCGCACGGGCGACATCGAGCAGACCCTGGTGCTCGGCGCGCACGGTCCCTACCGGGTGCACATCGTCCTGCTCAGGGATTGTTGACGGAGAAGCGCCGCTCGGGGCTGTCCGCGCTGACCCAGTGCTTGGTCCACCAGGCTTCTATCTGGGCGCGCGTCCATGGCATGTGCACCAGCAGCGCGTCGAGCGCGCTGGCCATTTCGGCGATGCTTTGCGGCCGCGCGGCAGGGTCCTTCTCCAGGCAGCGCCCGATCAGCGCATCCAGCTCCGCCGGCACGGCGAAGGGCGAACATTCCGAGGCGAGCCGCGGCACCGTGTGCAGCACCTGGTAGGTGAGGTCGTGCTCGGTTTCCGTCTCGAACAGGCGTTTCCCGGTGAGCAGGTAGAAGCCGACCGCCCCCAGCGCATAAATATCGGCGCGGCCATCCGCGTCAGACGGATTGCGGATGCGCTCGGGCGACATGTAGAGCGGCGTGCCGAGGATGCGCATCATGGCGGTGAGGTCGCGCGTCTGCTCGCCCGACATCTGCTTGACCAGGCCGAAGTCCAGCACCTTCACCACATCGCGCTCGCCGCGCACGTCGCACAGCATGATGTTCTGCGGCTTGACGTCACGATGCACCAGGCCGCAGGAGTGTGCCTCCCACAGCGAGGCGCAGGCCTGGCGCAGGATGTGCGCCGTGCGTGCCGGCGGCACCGGACCATAACGTTCGACCAGTTCGGTGAGCGAGAGGCCCTCCAGGTATTCCATGGCGTACCAGAACTCCCCGTTCGCCCCCGTGCCGTAGTCGTAGATGGTGATGGTGTTGGGATGGGAGAGCTGGCTGGCCAGCTGCACCTCGCGTTGGAAACGCGCCGTCCACTCGTCCGTCGTCGACTGCATCTTGAGCACCTTCAATGCCGCCGGGCGCTTGAGATGGCGGTGATGCGCCAGGTAAACATTGCTGATGGCGCCCTCGCCGATCTGCCTGTCCAGCCGGTAGGGACCGAGCTGGCGTGTCCGCCCACCGCCCCCGGGGAGCAGGGACGCCAGCACCTGCGGCGGCAGGAATCCGGAGAACCACACGGCCGTCATCAGGACGATGACGGCAGCGAAGCCGATCTGCAGATAGGTGAGGGGCGCGAAGGCCTCGCCGGCTTCCATTTCGATCGCCACGCCCAGGTCGTGATCCGGCAGCCATTTCCAGGCGCCGATGACTTCATGGCCGAGGTAATTCGGATAAGGGGAGAGGAGCAGCCCTTCGCTCCTGCCGTGCTCGGTTTTGCTCGCGGCAATGGCCGCCGCGGCAAGCCGGGTGGGGGTGTCCGTGTCGGGCAGGACCAGCCGCGGTGCCAGCTTGCGCTGCGCCAGTGCATCGACATGGCGGCTCTCCGTCAACAGCCAGCCCTCGGCGTCGAAGGCCAGCGATTCCCCCGTGAGACCCGGGCGGGCAACGCGGAAGAGTCCTGCGAAGCGTTTTTCCGCCGGCGAACCCAGCGTGATCACGGCGGCCACCTTGCCTGTCTGCGAGCGCACGGGCGCGACGACCCAGACGCGCCCGGGCTGGACCGGGCCGGTGCCGCCATCATTCCGGTAGGGCCGGATGAATATCGATTTTCCGGCCAGCACGGGAGAGAGACGAGAGAGCAAGGCGGACGGAACCCGCCGGCCGATTTGTGCCGCATCGGTCGAGGCGAGAATGCCGCCTTGTGTATCGAGGACATGCAGGGCCGCGACGTCGATATTGCCGGCACCCTGCAGGATCGTCGCGATGACGCGGCCGGCCTCTTCGTTTCCCTTGCCCCTGCGGGCAAGCCCGGCGATGGCCTTGCCCAGATCCGGATCGGCGGCCATCTGCTCCACCTGCTGGCGCCGCTCCGCGACCCACTGATCGAGTACCTCGACCTGGGTGTTGAGCAGGGTCTTCAGGCCGGTGGAACGGATTTCCCGTAGCGAGTCGCCGACGCCGCGATAGGCCCACAGGCCGACGCCGAGGACGGCGGCGAGCAGCAGGAGCAGGGCGAGGCGCGCCCGCGCGGGGGAGGTGTTCATGAATCGTCGCTATCCGCTGACATTGGCCTAGTGTAGATCAGGTCGCAGCCCGGTGATCGGCCGTCATGCGCAATGGCTTTCGTGGCGCCGGCAAATCCACATTGACATCAATTATATTTGTTGGAATATAATGACGCATCGACAGACCATTCAGCCTCTGTCGTTTGCTCTCGGCTCTGCTTTGAGGAGGGTGGAGGTGAGACAAGTATTTCGGCCTCGCATCGCGAGGCCGTTTTTTTAGATGTCGGCGAGCGGCGTGCGCCTTCCGCTGGCATCGCGCACCCGCATAAGCAGGGCGACCGACTTCAGCAAGCCATCCAGCGCACGCAAGTCGTCATGGGGCAGGCGCAACAACGCATCCGGCAGCACTCCTTCGAAGGGCCGTGGGGCCTTGGCGACGATGGACTGACCGCGCGGGGTCGCATAGAGCCGCACGACGCGTTGATCGGCACTCGTCCGTTCGCGGCGTACGAGATTCCGCTGCACCAGCCTGTCGAGGAGGTTGCTGGCCGTCGACTGATGAACGACCAGGGCGCGCGCCAGTTCCGTGACCCGCAAGCCGGGCGAGGCGGCGATGTGTGCCAGCGCCCAGAGTTGAGAACCGCTTACGCCCGTTTCCCGTTCGACCCACTGGAAGTGCTTCTTCACGGACTTGAAGATGAAACGGAATTGCTGCAGCACCGCCATCGCCTGATCGTGGTGGGGGCCGACGGAGGGAGGGGCGACCGATTTCGCCTTCGCAACCGTCTTGCGCGCCGGTCGTTTTGCGGGTGTGGCCATGCCTTTATTCCGATCACGAAAAATGAACTATGCCAGAAATTCCTCATGCCCAATGAGGCCTTGAGACAGACACCGGGGCGGGTCGGCCGATGATCCTGGCGATGCTGTTCGTGGCGCTGTTTCTGCTGTCCATGCTCTCCGGCATGATCGGCATCGGCGTCGCCTTTCCGGCCGTCCCGCTGCTGTCGCTGGCGCTGCCGGACCTTGTTACTCAGGTGCACCCGCTCAGCCTGGCACTGAACGGTCTGACGGCCCTGTGTGCGCTGATCGGGTTCGCCTGGGCAGGCCTGGTCGACTGGAGGCGTGCCGGGCTCCTGGCCGTCATGACCACGCTGGCTTCCCCCGTGGGCGCCCTGGCCGCAGGCTCGGCGCGGGAATGGATGGTGTGGGCCGCCTACGCGGCGGCGGCGGCCTATTTCATGTTCAGCACACTGCATCCCGCCCCGCGCCAGCCGTGGCATGTGCGATTCGCCCCGGTCATGGCCTGGGCCATCCCGATATCCGTTTTTTCAGGCTTCATCGGCGTCGGCCCGGGATTCCTCTTGGTGCCGACCATGATGCGCTACGGCATCGACATCAAGCGCGCCGCGGCCTTGAACGCATTCGCTGCCACGCCGGCATCGTTTGCCGCGATCCTGCCGCATTGGGCGGAAATGGACGTGTCCGCCGAACTGGCGCTGCCCCTGCTGTTCGTCGGCGCGGGGGGTGCCCTGCTCGGCGCCCGGCTGACGGCGACACGAATCTCCGCGATCACCTTGCGGAAAGTGTTTGCGGCGACCATCATCGGTGCACTGGCGTATCGCGTGCTGCACCCCTTTTTATGACACGATCGAATCGAACGCATTGACCGGAGTGCCCGATGTCCCTTTCCCTGCGCTTCATCCTTCCCCTCATTCTGGCGCTGGCGGCCATCGCCTACGGCGTGGTGCCCCTGGTGGATCAGCTGACGCTGCGCTGGTTCGTGCGCGACCTGGACATCCGCTCCGAACTGGTCTCCAACTCGATGCAGGAACCCCTGCAGGAACATCTGAAGGTCGGCCAGAAGAAGAAAACGGAACTTTATTTTGCCCGGCTCATCCAGGATGAGCGCCTGTTCGGCGTCGGTTTCTGTCCCGAGGGCGGCGGCGCGTTGATCGCCACCAAGGCCTTCCCGGCCGACATTCGCTGCGACGGCCTCGACCGCTTCGTCGATCCGGCCGCGCGCCTGCTCAGGAGCGAACAGGGGCCGTTGCATGTCGCGCTGCGCACGATCGAGCAGGAGGGCCAGGTGCTCGGCAAGCTCGTGCTGGTGCACGACATGCGCTTCATCCAGCTGCGCAGCGAGGAAACGCGGCAATACGTCTTCTATTTCTTCATCGCCCTCGGGCTGGTCGTCTCGCTCATCACGGTGGTCATCGCGCAGCTGTCCTGGCGCGGCTGGATCCACGGCATGCGCGCCCTGCTGCGCGGCGAGGGCCTGCTGCGCGAGCCGGGCACGGCGGCGGCCGCGCCGGAGTTCGCCCCGATCGCGCGCGACCTGCGCGTCCTCATCCGGGAGATGGAGGCCGAGTACCGTCCGCGCGACGAAGGGCAGCTGACCTGGACGCCCGAGGCCCTGCGCGCCATCCTGCACGGGGAACTGCGCGGCGAGGACGTGCTGGTGGTCTCCAACCGCGAACCGTACATCCACGTGCGTCGCGGCGTCGACATCGAGGTGCAGCGGCCGGCAAGCGGCCTCGTCACCGCTCTGGAGCCGATCATGCGCGCCTGTTCGGGCACCTGGATCGCACATGGCAGCGGCAGCGCGGATCGCGAAGTCGTCGACGGCAACGACCGGGTCGCCGTGCCGCCGGAAAAACCCGCCTACCACATCCGCCGCGTCTGGCTGACGCAAGAGGAAGAGGCGGGCTACTACCTCGGTTTCGCCAACGAGGGCTTGTGGCCGCTGTGCCACATCGCCCATGTACGCCCGACCTTCCGCGGCAGCGACTGGCAGCAGTACGTCGCGGTCAACCGGAAATTCGCCCAGGCGGTGGTCGCCGAAGCGAAGAAGCCCAACCCCATCGTCCTCGTGCAGGACTACCACCTGGCCCTGCTGCCGCGCATGATCCGCGAACAGTTGCCCGAGGCGATCATCATCACCTTCTGGCACATCCCCTGGCCCAATCCGGAGGTGTTCTCCATCTGCCCGTGGCGCAAGGACATCCTCGAAGGCATGCTCGGCAGCAGCATCCTCGGCTTCCATACGCAATTCCACTGCAACAATTTCGTCGACACGGTGGATCGCGTGCTGGAGGCGCGGGTGAACCGCGAGGACTTCACCGTGAGCTACGGCGGCAAGCTGACGGCGGTGAAGCGCTACCCGATTTCCATCGACTGGCCGCCCGGCGCCGAGCTGACCGCGCAGAGCGTCGAACTGTGCCGCAGCGCGGTGCGTAGCCGGCACGCCATGGGTCCGGAACACCTGATCGGCGTCGGCCTCGACCGCCTCGATTACACCAAGGGCGTGCTCGAGCGCTTCCATGCCATCGAACGGCTGTTCGAGCTCGAGCCGTCGTGGATCGGCCGCTTCAGCTTCGTGCAGCTCGCCGCGCCGACGCGCGCGAGCATCGGCGAATACCAGCAGTACGAGGCGCAGGTGCGCGCCCTGGCTGCGCGGATCAACGAACGTTTCGGCCGCGACGGCTACCAGCCCATCATCCTGCGCATCGAGAACCTGCCGCCGCAGGAGCTTTATGCATACTATCGCGCAGCCGACCTGTGCTTCGTCAGCAGCCTGCACGATGGCATGAACCTGGTGGCGAAGGAGTTCGTCGCCTCGCGCGACGACGATCGCGGAGTGCTGATCCTCAGCCAGTTCGCCGGCGCGGCGAGCGAAATGCCCGAAGCGCTGATCGTGAATCCCTACGATTCGGACGAGTGCGCGGCGGCCCTGCATCTGGCGCTTTCCATGCCGGCGGCGGAGCAGCGCGACCGCATGCGGTTGATGCGCGGGCTGGTGGCCGAGTTCAACGTCTATCGCTGGGCCGGGCGCATGCTGCTCGACGCCGCCGGCATGCGGCGCCGGGGGAAGGTACAGGAACGGAAAACGACATGAGCGATGAATCCGGCACGCCACACGCTGCCCGCCCGCCTGAGGTCGACGCGACGCGGGCCTTCTTCTTCGATGTCGATGGCACCCTGCTGGAGATCGCTGAAACGCCCTCCGGCGTGCGGGTCGAGGCCGAACTCATCGCTACGATCCGTCGTCTGCACGAGCGCTCCGGCGGCGCCGTGGCCTTCATCAGCGGCCGCAATGTCGCCGACATCGATGTGCTGTTCCCCGGCCTGCGCCTGCCCATCGCCGGCCAGCATGGCCTGGAGCGGCGCGACGCTTCAGGCGCCCTGCACCATCATGCGCCGGAAGGCGTCGACTGGCCGGGGCTGAAGGCGCGCATCCACACCGCGTTTGCAGATGTCGAAGGCCTGCTTCTCGAAGACAAGGGACTGTCGCTGGCGGTGCATTTCCGCCAGCAGCCTTCCCTCGAGGGCCGCGTTGCCGAGACGCTCCAGCGGCTGGTCGCCGGCGCCGGCGACGCCATCAAGCTGCAGCCGGGCAAGTGCGTGCTCGAGGTGAAGCCGGCCGGCCGCGACAAGGGCACGGCCATCGCCGAGTTCATGGCCGAACCGCCGTTTGCCGGGCGGCGTCCGGTGTTCGTCGGCGACGACGTCACCGACGAGTACGGCTTCCGCGTGGTCAACGACTTGGGCGGGGATTCCGTCAAGGTGGGCGAGGGCCAGTCCGCCGCGCGCTGGCGCCTGGAAAATGTCCAGGCGGTGCGCGCCTGGCTGGCGGACATCCCGGCCTGATCCGTTTCCGGCATGCGCCCTTTCGCCTATCAATGGCTGGCCGAGTTCATGCGGCGCAACATCCTGCTCGCGGTGCTCATCGCCGTGGTGGCGGCGGTGACCGCGGTGTGGGCCTTTCTCAACGTGCAGACGACCGTCAAGGAGGCGCGCCGAAACTATCTGGAGAGCCTGCTTGCCGTGCAGGGCGAGATGGTGAACGCCTGGATCGTCGAGAGGCAGGCGGATGCAACGCTGTGGGCGGACGACCCCGAGGTGGCGGCGCTGGCGACGGGCCTCGTTGGGTCGCGCCATGCTCACGCCAGCGCGGCGGCGCAGCGACGGCACGACGCATTCCGTCAGCGCCTGGCGCCCGCCCTGGAGGACCGCAACCTGGCTGTGGCCAACGTCGTCGACGCACAGGGCATGCTGATCGCTTCGTTGATTCCGGAGTACGTCGGGCGAAAATTGAAACCGGCGGTTTGGCACAGGCTGAAGCGCGCACTTGGGGGCGAAAGCATTTTCATCGGGCCGCTCTTCGAGCAGGACAGGGTGGGCGGCCCGCTGGTCGCCCATGCGGACCAGGCGCTGGTGTGGTTCGCCGCGCCGGTGCATGACAAGACGGGGCGCGTCATCGCCGTGCTGTGCCTGGGCCGTTATGCGGCCAGTCGCTTTGCCGGCATGTTCGAGATCACCCACCCGGGAAAAACCGGCGAAGCCTATGCCTTCGATGCGGCGGGCCGCATGCTTTCCCACAGCCGCTTCGAGAAGCGGCTGATCGAGCGCGGCCAGCTCGCGGCAGGCCAGCGCGCGCTCGGTCGGCTCATGCTGCGCCCCCCCGACACGGATCAGGGCATCCGCACGGGCGACCACCAGCCGACCCGACTCGTGGCGCAGGCCCTGCGTGCCGGCGCAGCGGCGACAGATGCGCAAGGCATCATCCTCGAACCCTACCGCAACTACCTCGGCGAGCCGGTCATCGGCGCCTGGCGCTGGCTGGCTGCGCACGAGCTGGGCATCGCCGTCGAAATCAGCGAGGCGGAATCCTACAAGCCCATCGCCATCCTCAACACGCACCTGCTCATCCTCATGCTGACCCTTGCGGTCGCGCTGTTCCTCGGGCCGACGCTGCCCGCCATCCTCTGGCGCAGGGTGGTGCCGGTGAAAAGCGGCCAGCGCGTCGGCGCCTATCGCCTCGACCGCAAGATCGGCGAGGGTGGCATGGCCGACGTCTTCTTCGGCACGCACGAGCGCCTCGGCCGGCGCGCGGCGGTGAAGGTCGTCAAGGGCGGGTTGCGTGAGGAGATGCACCAGCGCTTCGAGCGCGAGGCGTGCCTGATGGCCTCGCTGCGCCATCCCGACATCGCGGCGGTGTTCGAGATCGGCAACGTCGAGGACGGCCGGCCCTACTACGCCATGGAATACTTCGAGGGCGAATCGCTCGACCGCGTCGTCGCCCGCGACGGCCCCCTGGACGAGCGGCGCGCCTGCCGCATCCTGATCCGCGTCTGCGGCATCCTGCAGTATGTCTGCGACCAGGGCATCGTGCATCGCGACACCAAGCCGGAGAACATCCTGCTGTCGGCCGATGCGGCGGGCGGCGTTGGCGTGAAGCTCATCGACTTCGGCCTGGCCAAGTCGCGCGACCCCGCCGACCACGACCGGCTGACGCAGGAAGTGAACCTGCTCGGCACGCTGGGCTACCTCGCCCCCGAGCGCATGCGCGATCCCTCCGACACCGACATCCGCGGCGAAGTGTATGCCGTCGGCGCGCTCGGCTACTTCCTGCTCACCGGGCAGGAATGGGTGCCCAGCCTGGAGCGCGCCGGCGGCGAGGAAGCCCCGCTGATCGGCGACCGCCGCAAGCTGGACACTCCCGGCCTAGAAGCCGTCATCGCCAGGGCGATGCGTCATCGCAAGGATGCGCGCTGGGCGTCCTGCCGCGAGATGGCGACGGCGCTGGAGATGTGCCTGAGCAGCGCCGGCGGCTTTGCCTGAAAGGCCAGGGGCAAGCGAGAACTATCCGCCGGGGAAAGTCAGTCTCCGTGATACGGCGACCTTGCATTACGCATGCAGGGCGGCATGAACCCCAGAAAGTCGTCATTTTCGCTCTTGCTTCACCGCGCTGTCGGCGCGGCCAAACTGCTTGATTCAGTGCGCGGCTGCGACAATGTGACATTAGTCACCCAGCCCCGATTCATCTTATGCCAGAATGTGCGTGCGGGAAGCGTTTGCCTGCGCAATTGGCTGACCTTCTGAGCCCGGTTGTTATGCAAGCCAAAGACTTGCCGACCATTCCCCCAGACCATCTACGCTTGCCCAAATCCTGCAAGATTTCCAGCGCCACGCTATTACGGCGTTCAACGCGATTTCTTGCCAGGAGGGTTCTTGCCGGACCACCAGCTTGCTTCAACGGGGCGTTACAGCATCAGCCGAAAGGTTGTGGCCCTCTTTCTCCTGCTGGTCCTGCTGGCGGGCACAAACCAGTTTGTCACCCACCGCGCCCAGCAGCGTCTGACGGGGGTGGAGCAGGATATCAATGCCACCGGGCGGTTGCGCTACCTGAGCCAGCAGATCCAAGCCTCTGTTCTGGGCGCAGTCATGACACAGTCCTGGAACGGCGACACCGCGCAACTCATTGCCGAATTCGACGTTCGGCTGGCAGCGCAGGAAAAGCATGTAGTGGAGATGGATCGCCAATCCGACGCGAAGGCGGCCAAGCGCTTGCCAGATATCGCGGCGGTCAATTCGGCCTGGGCCGCCTATCGTCTCGACGTTCTGTCCTTTCTTGACGCCCGGCCCGAGCCGGGCGCCGCCGCTGCGTTTCTTCCCCGCCTTGCACAAGGGGCCCAGAAAGTACTTGATCGAGCCGACCAGGCCACAAATTCCTTGGCCGAACAGGCTGGAGAGATCAAGCGTGAAGTCGCGGTCTGGCTCGACTGGCTGGCTGCGTTCGATCTGGCGATTCTCCTCGCAGCCTTCTTCGCCATCCAAAGGCGGGTCGTGCATCCCCTGCGGCAGCTGGCTGAGGCCAGCCTGCGTTTCGCTGGCGGCGATTTCAACGCGCGCACGGAATACCGCGCCAATGACGAAATCGGTCTGGTGTCCGAAGCCTTCGACCACATGGCCGAAGAGACGCAAGAGCACATCCGGGTCATCGCTGCCGATCTGCAGGAGATCAGGCAGCAGCAGGCAACCCTGGAGAAACTCTCCAAGGCCGTCGAGAACAGCCCGGCGTCAGTCGTCATTACCGATGCCAAGGGCACCATTGAATACGTTAACGGGACCTTTACCCGGGTCACGGGCTATGCCTACGACGAGGCCGTGGGACAGAATCCCCGCATGCTGCAGTCCGGCAGAACTTCCCCCGATACCTACAAGGCGCTGTGGCAAACCATCCTGTCCGGCGGTGTCTGGCACGGCGAGCTGATGAACCGTCGGAAGAATGGCGAACTGTTCTGGGAGAACACTTACATCTCGTCTTCCCGGAACGAACAGGGCGAGATCGCCCACTTCATTTCCGTCAAGGAAGACGTGACCCAGCGCAGGCAGGCGGAGCAGGAACTCCTTTTCCTGAACATCAACCTGGAAAAACGCGTTGCCGAGCGCACGAGGCAGCTCGAGAACGCCTACATGGAGCAGGAGGCCTTCAGTTACTCGGTTTCCCACGACCTGCGGGCGCCGCTGCGCTCCATCCATGGTTTTGCCCATGCCATGGCGGAGGATTGCGCCGGCTGCAGCAAGACCGAATCGCTGGGCCATCTGCAGCGGGTGCAGGACGCCAGCGTTCGCATGGGCCAGATCATCGACGACATGCTCTCGCTCGGAGAGGTGAGCAAGGGGGAGTTGCATGCCAGCGACGTCAACCTGAGCAAAAAGGCGCGCGACGTGCTGGCGGGCCTGGCGCAGCACGATCCCGGGCGCAAGGTCGGGATCGAGGTCGCCGACGATGTTATCGTCCGGGGCGACAGGCGGCTGCTACGCATCGCGCTGGAGAACCTGCTGGGCAACGCCTGGAAATACACGGCGAAGCAGGAATCGGCGCACATCGCCTTCGGCGCGACCGAGGTAGACGGCCGGCAGGTGATTTACGTGCGCGACAACGGTGCCGGATTCGACATGAGCTACGCGGATAAACTCTTCAAACCCTTCCAGCGACTGCATGGCCCAAGCGACTTCAAGGGCAGCGGGATTGGATTGGCGATCGTGCATCGCATCATTACCCGGCACGACGGGTGCATCTGGGCGCAGGCCGAGAAGGGCAAAGGCGCGACGTTCTATTTCTCGCTGTCGAAGGCGGGCTGAAGCCAGGCCGCACGCCTCAGGCACGTCATTGTCATCAGGGCGGGTTGCGCGAAAGGGACTGCAACATGCGGACGCGGTTGCCTCGGTATCCATGAACGCCACGTATAGGCCGACCCCGGTGATTTCCATTCGGGTTGGCGGGGCACTGTCCGGCATTCGGCCAGATCAAATCCGTGCGGCCAGTGCCGCCAACTGGTCCGTGGCGATGCCCCAGCCTTCGTGGAAGCCCATTTTTTCGTGATCCTCGCGGTCTGCCGCCGTCCAGTGCCGCGCCCGCGCCGTGTAGCGCGTCTTGCCGCCTTCGTCCTCGAAGGTGAGGATGCCCGTGAAGAACGGCTTCTCCGACGGCACCCAGGCAGAGGTGTAGGCATCGGTGAATACCAGCCGCGCGTTCCTCACCACGTCCAGATAGACACCGTGATTGGGCATCTGCGTGCCGTCGGGTCCCTGCATCAGGATGAAGCTCGCGCCGCCCGGGCGCACGTCGGTCTCGGCGTGAATGGTCTTCCACGGCGGCGGGGTGAACCATTGCACGATGAGCGCCGGTTCGGTCCAGCAGCGGAAGAGCTTTTCGCGCGGCGCGTCGATCAGGCGCGTGAGGACCAGTTCGCGGTCATCGGCATTTTGTACGTTCGGCATGGGGGCGACTCCTGTCTGACGTTGGCTTCCCGGTCGAAACGCTACGCGTCGACGACGATCTGGAATCCGCCGTAGATCATGCGCTTGCCATCGAACGGCATCGGGCTGCCCGGAGCATGCAGGCGAGGGTCGGCCATGGCCTTCTTCATGCCTTCGTCGCGCACCTGCCGCGAAGGCCAGGTGATCCATGAGAACACCACCGTTTCGTCCGGCTGGCATTTCACGGCCATCGGAAACGAGGTGAGCTTGCCTTCCGGGACGTCATCGCCCCAGCACTCGATGATGCCGAGCGCGCCGTTTTCCCTGAAGATGGCGGCGGCATCCTGCGCCAGCTTGATGTACGCGTCGCGGTTTGCCGTGGGCACGGCCAACACATACCCGTCGATATAGTTCATGTCATTTTCTCCTTGGGGTTTTTGAATCCGCTGCCGGATTCAGGAGGGAGGCGACGTACTGTCGCAAGTGGCCGATGCAAAGCGCCAGCAGAGTGTGCTACTGGAAACAAAAGTCAGTCCCTGTAGCACGGCGGCCAGGTGGCTAGCAGGAGCATTTGAGGGTGCGCCCTCAGCCGTGCTTGTCCGGCACCAGTTTCGACAGAACGTCCATGATGTCCAGCGGCATGGGAAAAACGATCGTCGAGGTCTTGTCGCCTGCGATGTTGGTGAGCGTCTGCAGGTAGCGCAGCTGCATGGCCTGCGGCGACTGCGCCAGCACCTTGGCGGCTTCGAGCAGCTTTTCCGAGGCCTGCTGCTCGCCCTCGGCGTGGATCACCTTGGCGCGCCGCTCGCGCTCGGCCTCGGCCTGGCGGGCGATGGCGCGCACCATGGATTCGTCGATGTCGACGTGCTTGATCTCGACGTTGGCCACCTTGATGCCCCAGGAGTCGGTCTGCGTGTCGAGGATCTGCTGGATGTCGACGTTGAGCCGCTCGCGCTCGGCGAGCATGTCGTCCAGCTCGTGCTTGCCGAGCACCGAGCGCAGGGTGGTCTGCGCCAGCTGCGAGGTGGCCTCGAGGAAGTTCTCGACATGGATGATGGCCTTCTGCGGATCGACGACGCGGAAGTACACCACCGCGTTCACTTTCACCGAGACGTTGTCGCGCGAGATGACATCCTGGCTCGGCACGTCCATCACCACCAGGCGCAGGTCCACGCGCACCATCTGCTGGATGCCCGGCAGGACGAGGATGATGCCCGGCCCCTTTACTTTCCAGAAGCGCCCGAGCAGGAACACCACGCCGCGCTCGTATTCGCGCAGGATGCGGATGCTGGCTGCCGCCAGCGCGATGAGCAGCAGCAGCGCGCCGCCCCAGCCGAAGTCCCAGATCATCATGATGGTTCTCCTTTGTTTTCCGTGTTGTCTTCCGGTTTGACTACAAGGGTCAGTCCCTGCACTGCCACGATGCGCGCCAGCGCATCGCGTGTAAGCGGAGAGTCGCTGCGCGCATGCCAGCGCTCGCCGCTGGCCCGTACCCAGCCCTCGCGCTCGAAATCCTCCAGCGCGACCGCCGTGCCGCCAATCATCCCCTCGGCACCGCTGACGGCCGGCCGCCGGCGCGCGCGCAAGGCGAAGGCGCCGACGCCGAACAGCACCAGGGCGCTGGTGGCGGCCAGCGGCACGACGAAGGCGAGCGAGATCTCCAGGCCGGGCAGGTCGCCGTCGATCAGCATCAGCGATCCGGCGACGAAAGCGACGATGCCGCCGATGCCGAAGGCGCCGAAGCTCGGCACGAAGGCCTCCGTCGCCATCAGCGCGATGCCCAGCAGCAGGAGCAGGGCGCCGGTGGCGTTGATCGGCAGCATGGCCAGCGCGTAGAGCGCCAGCAGCAGGCAGATGGCGCCGACGATGCCGGACACGCCGAAGCCCGGCGTGTAGAACTCGAAGAGCAGGCCGTAGACGCCGAGCATCATGAGGATCAGCGCGATGTTGGGATCGGCGATTGCCGCCAGCAGTTTTTCCTTCCAGTTGCGCTCGATGTGGGCGACGGCGGCGTCGCCAAGCGCGAGCGTCGCCTCGCCCGCAGCCAGCTTGACGCGGCGTCCGTCCGCCTGGCGCAGCAGGTCGGGCAGATCGGCGGCGATGAAGTCCGCCACCTTGAGCTTTACCGCCTCCTCCGCGGAGAGGCTTTCCGCCTTGCGCACGGCGCGCTCCGCCCATTCGGCGTTGCGCCCGCGCAGTTGCGCCAGGCTGCGGATGTAGGCGGCGGCGTCATGCACTGCCTTCTTCTCCAGTGGCGCTGCCTTGGGGTGCGCTGCCCTTTCGCTATCCTTTCCGCTCTCCGGCTTTTCCGCTGGCTTGCCGGCATCGCCGCCAATACCGATCGCCACCGGCGTGGCCGCGCCAAGGTTGGTCGTCGGGGCCATCGCCGCGATGTGGCTGGCGTAAAGAATGTAGGTGCCGGCGCTGGCGGCGCGTGCGCCGGATGGCGCCACCCAGGTCGCCACCGGCACGGGCGAGGCGAGGATGCCCTGGATCATCTCGCGCATGGCTGAGTCGAGGCCGCCCGGCGTGTCGAGTTTCAGCACCAGCAGATCCGCCCTGCCTTTTGCGCCTCGTCGAGGGCGCGCAGGAAATAGGCGGCGCTGGCCGGGCTGATGGCGCCGGAATCTCGGCGACCTTCACCGTGGCGGAAACCGTAGCAGAACGCGGCGGCAGCGAAAGCAGCGCCGTCGTGGCCGAAAGCCCATCGTTCCCCGTTCGCAGTTATTGGAAAAGACCCCGGGCGTCAGGGTTTTCCGGCCTTGCCGTTCCCTTCGTGCTTCTTGGCCTCGGCGACGAATTGCTGGTAGCACTCGATGCCGCAGAAGTGTTCGACATACTCGGCGCCTTCTGGCGTGAAGGCGGCTGAGAGCGGCACCTCTTTGCGGCAGATGTCGCAGGCGATCAATGGCGCGTCGGGCGCGCCGGCAGGCTTGTCAGACATGGCGCTTTCCTTTCGATATCGAGACGACGGTTTCATCGTACGGGGGGGGGGGGGGGGGGGGGGGGGGGGGGGGGGGGGGGGGGGGGGGGGGGGGGGGGGGGGGGGGGGGGGGGGGGGGGGGGGGGGGGGGGGGGGGGGGGGGGGGGGGGGGGGGCGCCGGCCCCCACCGGCGGCTGCGCAGCCGGCGTTCTCTACGGCCGGGCCTGCCGGCTTTCATTGATGCGCGCGGCCGGTTCGTCTGCCCGGCAGCGGGGCATCCCGGGGTGTGGGCGGCGTTGTCGGCGCCGAGCATGCGCGCCGCCTTCACCGCCTGCTGCAGCGCACGGCGCAGCGCGCTGGCAGCGCGCAGCAGGGCATCCATGTCGCCCACGGGCAATTGGCCTTGTGCGCCGGCTTCCAGCAGCTCGGCCTTGAGGATGTGGTAATCGTTCTCGAAGTCGCGCAGGCGGGCATCGAGCGTGGCGGCATCCGCCAGCGTGCCGGCGGGGTCGGCCTGGTCGAGCAGCGCGGCGGCCTGGTGACGGAAGGCGGCGTCGCTTGCCATGCCCTCCGTCGCCATGGCTTCGCTGGCCGCCTCGACCGCTTCCGCCGCCAGTTCCGCCGCTGCCTCGTAGTAGCGCGCCACGCGCAGGATCTCGGGCAGGTGCGCGGCGCTGTCGCGGGACAGGCTGGCGCGGCTGAGCTGGGTGATGAAGTCGGCGACCGCCTGGTTGAGGCGGGCGATGATGTGCCGGTTGCGCGCCAGCACGGAGGCGGGCACGGCCGGCACGAGGAGCGCGCTGCGGACGGTGCGCAGGGCGATGCCGCCGATATTCCTCACTTCGCGGTCGAGCGCGTCGAGCGCCAGCGCCGGCACCGCGAGGACGGTCTTGTCGAGGAAGCGCGGGCGCGCCTCGTCCTCCTCGGCACTGCGGAAGCGGCGCTTGAGGAATTGCGTCAGGCGCGCGGCGAACGGCCAGATCAGAAACACGCCGAGCACGTTGAAGGCCGTGTGGAACAGCGCCAGCCGGGCGGCGGGCGACCCCTTCAGGCCCACCGCCTCGATCAGCACGCCGAGCGCGCCGAGCATCCAGGGCAGGAGCAGCAGGGCGACGCAGCCGGTGAGCAGGTTGAAGAGGATGTGCGCGGCGGCGGCACGGCGGGCGTTGGGCGTGGCGCCGATAACGGCGATGAGCGCCGTGACGGTGGTGCCGATGTTGGCGCCGATGACGACGGCCGCCGCCCCTGCGCCGAGAGGAGCCCGCCCTGGGCGGCGGTCAGGACGATGGCCAGCGATGCGCTGGAGGACTGCATCAGCACGGTCAGCCCGAGGCCGATCAGCACCTGCACGAGGATATCGCGGACGCCCGCGCCCTCGGGGAAGGTGAATTCCGTCGACAGGCCGGCGAAGGTGTCCTTCAGCATGTCGATGCCGAGGAAGAGCACGCCGAAGCCGGCCAGCGCCGTGCCCAGCGCGCCGCGCCGGCTGCCTTCGCCGGAAAGGCGCAGCAGCATGCCGAAGCCGATGAGCGGCAGGGCCAGCACCTCGATATTGAACTTCAGGCCGACCAGCGCCACCAGCCAGCCGGTCATGGTGGTGCCGACGTTGGCGCCGAAGAGCACCCACAGCGACTGCGAGAGATTGAGCAGGCCGGCATTGACGAAGCCGATGATGGCCACCGTCACGGCGCTGGAGGACTGCACCGCGGCCGTCACCAGCACGCCGGAGGCCAGTCCGCGCAGGGGCGTCTTCGTCGAATGCGCGAGGATGCGCTGCAGGGCCGGCCCGGCGGCGAGCTTCAGCCCGTCGGTCATCAGGCCCATGCCGAGCAGGAACAGGCCGACGCCGCCGGCCAGGCCGCCGATGAGGGACAGATCTGTCACGGCGTTTCCCCGCGCCCGAAAGTCAGGCTCTGCGGCACGGCGGCGTGGGGACCGAGGAGGGGGCTGGGCCGCATCGATTCATCCTTCCCGGTAGATGAGTCCCCGCCGCACCAGCCACTTCTCCGCCTCGACGGCGAAGAACACCGCGGTGGACAGGATCAGGCAGATCGCCAGTTCGTCCCAGTCGAGCGGCTCGGTCTTGAAGATCGGGTTGAGCATCGGCACGTAGAGCGTGGCGAGCTGCAGGAGGACGGTGCCGACGACGGCGATGAGCAACAGGCGGTTGCTGGCGAAGCCGATGCGGAACAGCGAATCCTTCTCCGAGCGGATGGCCAGTACGTGGCCGAGCTGCGACAGGCAGAGGACGTGAACACCATGCTCCGCCAGTGCGCCGAGCCGGTGTGCCAGGCCCAGGCCTGCAGCGTCAGGCAGACGCCGCCCATGAGCAGGCCGACCCAGAGGATGTGCTGCCACATGCCGTGGGCGAAGATGCTCTCAACGGGCTGGCGCGGCGGCCGGTGCATGATGTCGCGCTCGGCGCGCTCGGCGGCCAGCGCCAGCCCCGGCAGGCCGTCGGTGACGAGATTGATCCACAGGATGTGGATCGGCAGCAGCGGGATCGGCAGGCCGAGGAAGGGCGCGAGGAATATCGTCCAGATCTCGCCCGAGTTGCTGGTCATCGTGTATTTGATGAACTTGCGGATGTTGTCGAAGATGCGCCGGCCCTCGCGCACGGCGTGCACGATGGTGGCGAAGTTGTCGTCCAGCAGCACCATGTGCGGCTTCGCGTGCGACGTCGGTGCCGCCCTTGCCCATGGCCACGCCGATGTCGGCGCGCTTCAGCGCCGGCGCATCGTTGACGCCGTCGCCGGTCATGGCGGTGAATTCCCCGGCAGCCTGCAGCGCGCGGACGATGCGGATCTTCTGCTCGGGGTCGACGCGGGCATAGACGCGGATGTCGCGCACCTGATCGGCGAAGTCGGCGTCCGAGAAGGCGGCGAGCTCGACGCCGGTGACGACGCGGCCGCCATCGTCGAGGATGCCGAGGCGCTCGGCGATGGCGCGCGCCGTGGCGGGATGGTCACCGGTGATCATCACCGGCACGATGCCGGCGGTGCGGCATTCGGCCACGGCGGCGGCGGCTTCCTCGCGCGGCGGGTCCATGAGGCCGACCAGTCCGAGGAAGGTGAGGTCGCTTTCGGCGTCCTCGATGTCCGCCGGCAGAATGTCCATCCTGCGCTCGGCGAAGGCCAGCACGCGCAGGCCGCGCGCCGCCATGCACTCGGCCTGCGCCAGCATCTCGTCCGCGTCGAGCGGCACCGGTCCCTGCGCGGTGAGCTGCCACGGGCAGCGCTCGAGCACGGCTTCCGGTGCGCCCTTGACGCAGGCGAGGAAGGCTGCGCCGTCGGCATGCACGGTCGCCATGCGCTTGCGCTCGGAATCGAAGGGGAATTCGCCGTGCCGCGGGAACTGACTTTCCAGCGCGGCCTTGTTCTGCTGGCGTTCGATGGCCGCTTCCAGCAATGCCACCTCGGTGGGGTCGCCGCAGAGTGCGCCGTCTGCGTCCGGCGCCGCATCGTTCACCAGCACCAGGGCACGCAGCAGGCTCGGCCACGGCTCGCGCCCGCCTTCCTCGTCAGGCACCAGAAAGGCTTCCGCGCGCATGCGGTTCTGCGTCAGTGTGCCGGTCTTGTCCGGAACAGATATGGGTGATGGAGCCGAGGGTTTCCACCGCCGGCAGGCGGCGAATGAGGGCGTTTTTCTTTACCATCCTCGCCGCGCCGAGCGCCAGCGAGATGGCCACCACCGCCGGCAGCGCCTCCGGGATCGCCGCCACCGCCAGGCTGATCGCGGTGAGGAACATCAGCAGCGGCGGCTCGCCGCGCGCCAGCCCGGCGGCGAAGACGATGGCGCAGATGGCGAGGACGGCCCAGGCCAGTCGCGCGCCGAAGCGCGCCAGCCTTTCTGCAGTGGCGTCTTGACCTCCTCGGCTTCCTCGAGGAGGCGCGCGATGCGGCCCAGCTCGGTGCGGATGCCGGTCGCCACGACGATGCCGATGCTGCGGCCGTTGGCGACGAGGGTGCCCTTCCAGGCCATGTTGAAGCGGTCGCCGAGCGGCAGCCGCGCATCGGCCAGAACCTTGTGTGCTTGTCCACGGGTTCCGATTCGCCGGTGAGCGCGGCCTCGGCAATGCGCAGTTGCGCCGCCTCGACAAGGCGCAGGTCGGCCGGCACCACGTTGCCCGCTTCCAGCAGCACCACGTCGCCGGGCACGAGCTCCACCGCGGGCAGTTCGCGCACGCTGCCGTCGCGCCGCACGCGCGCGGAAGGCGCGGCCATGCTGCGCAACGCCGCCATGGCGCGCTCGGCGCGCCACTCCTGGGCGAAACCGATGGCCGCATTGAGCAGGACAATGACGACGATGGCGATGGTGTCGGTGGGCTCGCCAACGATGCCGGAGACGATTGCGGCGGCGATCAGCACGAGGATCATGAAGTCCATGAACTGGTCGAGCAGCATGCGCCAGGGGGGGCGCGAGCGGCCCTCCGGCAGCCGGTTGGGCCCGTGCCGTTCGAGGCGCGCTTCCGCATCCGCGGCCGAGAGCCCCGAATTCCGGTCGACGGCGAGCCGGCCGGCGGCTTCCTCGGCGCTCAGCGTGTGCCAGTCCGCTGCCGCGGGAATGTCACGGGGTTCATGCGCCATAGCGGTACAGCACCCACGAATTGATCAAGTACAGGGCCAGCAGAAACACGCTGATCCAGCCTACCGTTCGCAGCAATTTTCCGCCGGGTCGGTAGAAGAGCCCGATAACGGCGATCCCGGTCATGATCACCGCCGAGAAGGCCGACACCGCGTGCACCGGCGAGACGTGGGCGAGGATCGGGCCGGGCAGGTAGAAGATGTCGTCGATGGCGACGATGAGGATGTCGAAGAGATTGCTGCCGAGCAGGTTGGCGATGGCCATGTCCAGCGCGCCGATGCGCACCGCGGCGATGGTGACGGCGATCTCCGGCGCGGAGGTGGCGGCGGCGACGAACAGGGTGCCGACGAAGGACTGCTGCCAGCCCATCTGCTGCGCGATGTCCTCGCCGACGAAGGGCAGCCAGGTGCCGGCGGCGACGACGAAGCCCGCCGCCATGCCGTAGCCGATGACCGCCTCGCGCAGCGAGACGTCCTCGTACCGGGCGGCGGACTCCTCGACGAACTCCGCCATCTCGCGCCGCTGGTACTGGTAGACGGTGCGCATGGCGAGCAGGTAGAGCAGGATGAACAGCGGCGTGTAGGCGCCGACGTGGCCGATGGCGAGGTCGGCGCCGAGGGGCGCCAGGATCAGCGACAGCCCGGTGAGGCCGATCAGCACCACGCCGAAGCCCGCCGCCAGGATGTGTCCGCGGCTGGCGCGCGTGTAGACCGATTCCTCGCGGTAGAGGTAATCCACCACGACGAGAATCAGCAGGTTGAAGACGCAGCTGCCGAGCACGTCGCCGATGGCGATGTTGGGCGCGCCGACGACGGTGACGGCGCTGACGCCGGTGACCAGCTCGGGCAGCGAGGTGACCGTGGCCATGAGTACCAGGCCGACCCAGTTGCGGCCGAGCCCGGTCTTCTCGGCGATGACGTCGCCGTAGCGCGACAGGCGCGCACCGGCCAGTCCGATCACCACCAGGCAGAAGAGAAATTTGATCCAGACCATGTCTTCTGGATTATCCCATCAAATCCGGGCGGGCCCGGGTGTGCGAATCCTGATCAGAAGCGAAGCAGCAGTCTGGCGGTGGCGACGTCGGTGCGGTCCAGCTTGAGGAAGGGCAAGCCGCCCAGGATCATGCCGAGATAGACGACGCCAAAGACGATGAGGACGATGCCAGCGATGGCGCGGAGTCTCGCTTCAGGTCAGGTCGTCAATCTGCGCCGGGCAAGCGCGGCGGCGCACCTTGCCAGCCACTGGCGCGCGCGCATTGCCATGTTGCCCGCCGGCCGCAGCGATCAAGCCCTGGCAGATGAAAAGGCCAATCCGGTACTTGCATGGATTATTCCAGGCGCCCTCACATCCCCGTATCCGGACATTTCTCGGCGATGCCCTCCGCATTGGCCGTCACGACCGGCACGCCGCTCGTCCGCTTGATTACTTCCCGAACCAGATCGCGCGACAGCAGGCGAGCGATCCTGGCATGCGGCAGGGGCAGGACGATCTCGTCGCAACCCAGTTGCTCGGCGACGTCGTTGATCTGGAATGCGGCATCGCCCTCGCGGTAGATTTCCTGGCAGGAGACGCCCGCCTCGAGCAGGGGCTGCGCCGCATCGTGCAGGATGTGGCGGCCGCCTTCGGCCTGGAAGCGGGCGATGTCGTCATGCGTGCGGAAGCGCAGTACTTCCAGGCTGGTGACGGGTTCGGCCACGAACAGCAGGGCGACCTGCACCGGCCTGCCGCTGCGCTGCAGGCGCAGGGCATACTGCACGCCCCAGCGTGAGCGTTCGCTGGCGTCGACCGGGATCAACAGGTGCGCGGCGGGCGCCTCCCGGGGCGCGGTTTCACAGGCGGCGGATTCGCTCATGATGCCTCCTTTCATCTTCAATGCGGTCGCATTCGACAAGGGGTCCCTCCGGTCAGGGCAGGTAATACAGGGCCAGCCAGGCCAGCAGCATCGTCATCACCCAGAGGGCCATGCTGCCGGTCGGCCAGCTGCGCAGGATCAAGCCGTCGGCCTGCTTGTGACGGCGCACGCCGGCGGAGAGGCGCGCGACGATGGCGCCCGAGAGCGCGTTCGCGCCGCGCTGGCCGCGCTGGTGGATGCGCTTGACGGCGCGCGCGGCGGACGGCAGCGGCACCCGATAGAGCCAATCCGTGTCCAGGGTGAGCGTCGGCGTGCGCTTGAGCCAGGGCAGCATGACAAAGAAGGCCAGGCCGGAGAACAGCAACAGCTGCAGCTGCGTCAGCACGTGCGCTGCGGTGTAGGGCGCGTAGTCCACCGCATGCGGCAGCAGCGCATAGAGCGGTTCAGGCCAGACGCCCAGGGCGATGCAAAGGAAGGCGAAGACGACCATGGCGAGCCGCATGCTGGCGGGCGGATCGGCCGGCCGCAGCCCGGAATCCTTCTGGAAGAAAACGAACCAGGGGAACTTGATGCCGGCATGCAGAAACACCCCGGCCGAGGCGGCGGCGAGCAGCAGCCAGACCCACACCAGGTGGCCGTCGATGGCCGCCTGGGTGACCATCGATTTGGAAACGAAACCCGAGGTGAGCGGGAACGATGAGATGGCCAGCGCGCCGATGGTGCCGCAGATCGTCGTGAGCGGCATGCTGTGGAAGAGGCCGCCGAGTTCCGAGCACTTGCGCCGGCCGGTGGCGGCGAGCACGCTGCCGGCCGACATCAGAAGCAGGGCCTTGTAGAGGATGTGGGTGAAGGCATGCGCGGCGGCGCCGTTGAGCGCCATTTCGGTTCCGATGCCGATGCCGGCGATCATGAAGCCGACCTGGTTCACGATGCTGTAGGCGAGGATTCGGCGCATGTCGTTCTCCAGCAGCGCATAGACGATGCCGTAGAACACCATGAACAGGCCGATCCAGATGAGGAACTCGGTGCCGGGGAAGCCGCGCAGCAGCACATACACCGCCGTCTTGGTGGTGAATGCGGAGAGGAACACGGTGCCGCTCCAGGAGGCTTCCGGGTAGGCGTCGGGCAGCCAGGCGGAGAGCGGCGGCGCGCCCGCGTTGATGAGGAAGCCGGCGAGGATCAGCCAGTGCGCGATGGAATCGGGCGCCATGCGCGCGAAGGCGGCATCGCCGGTGTCGATCAGGTGGCCGGTGACGCCGGCGAAGAGGATCACGCCGCCGAGCAGGTGGATCATCACGTAGCGCCGGCTGGCGGCCCAGGCCGCCGGCGTGCCGGCGCTCCACAGCACCAGCGTCGAGCCGACCGCCATCAATTCCCAGAAGACGAACACGGTGATGAGGTCGCCGGCCAGCGCCACGCCGATGGCCGAGCCGGCATAGACGAATGCGGCCGGGATTTCCAGGCGGCTCTGCTGCCCCAGCGCGAAGAGGCCGCCGCCGCAGGCCATGAGGGCAAAGATGGTGGCGAAGAGTCGCGACAGCTTGTCGACGGCCAGCGGGGAAATCTCGTAGCCCAGCCACTGCATGTGCCAGAGCGTGCCGTCCGGCAGTTGCCAGAGGAAGAACAGCGCCGCCAGCGGCAGCGCCAGCACGGCCGTGCTGCGCGCGTGTCCGCGCAGGAAGGGCAGGACGAGCGCGCCGCCGATCAGGAGGAGTCCCGGATGCAGCGCCAGTTCATTCATCGTCGGCCGCCTCGTAATAGGTGTCGCGACGCTTGAGCAGCAGCCCCAGCCACTTGGCGGCGAGGATCATCGCCGCGCAGGCGAGGAAGCCGAACCAGGCATGGAAGCCGAATAGCGCCTCGACCTCGAAGTGCGGGTGCAGCGCCACCGCCAGTTCGGCCAGCACCGTCGCCGCCAGCACGGCGAGGAACAGGCGCCAGAGCCGCTTGACGTTCCCGGGTTCGTCGAGCCAGTGACGACCTTGCCCCCGACCCCCTTCCCGCGGAAGGGGGTGACGGTCGTTCGCGGGCTGCGCCCGCTCGTTCTCTTTGAATGCGCCCACTTGGGGCGGCCCGGCGTGGGCTTTCATGGCATGCCTCCGAGCATCTGCCGCGCCAGCGCCAGCGGCACGTCCGGCTGGAAGAACAGCGCCACCGTGCCGACGGCAGTCAGTGACAGCGCGATGACCATCGGCAGCGGCGCCTCGCCGTGCGGATGCAGGGCATCCTCCGCGCTGGCCGGTCGCAGGAATGCGCGGTAGACGATGGGCAGGAAATAGCCGGCGTTGAGCAGCGTGCTGCCGGCAATGACCGCCACTGCGGGCCAGTGCGAGGCAGCCATGGCGCCGGAGAGCATGTACCACTTGGAGACGAAGCCCGCCGCGGGCGGCAGGCCGATCATGGACAGTGCGCCGATGGCAAAGGCCCCCATGGTCCACGGCATGCGCCGACCGATGCCGTCGAGCTGGCTGACTTCCGTCTTGTGGGCGGCGGTGTAGATGGCGCCGGCGGCAAAGAACAGGGTGATCTTGCCCAGCGCGTGGGCGGCGATGTGCAGGGCCGCGCCGATCACCGACAGGGGCGCCAGCAGGGCGGCGGCGAGCACCACGTAGGAGAGCTGGCTGACGGTGGAATAGGCCAGGCGCCGCTTCAGGTTGTCGGCGTTGAGCGCCACCACCGAAGCGGCGACGATGGTGAAGCCGGCGATGGCCACCAGCCAGTCGGTATTCTCGGCCGCCGCAAGCGTCTCCGTGCCGAAGACGTAGACGATCACCTTCACGACGCTGAAGACGCCGGCCTTCACCACCGCGACGGCATGCAGCAGGGCCGAGACCGGCGTTGGTGCCACCATCGCCGCCGGCAGCCAGCGGTGGAAAGGCATCAGCGCCGCCTTGCCGATGCCGAACATGTAGAGCGCCAGCAGCCCCCCGAGGGCGAAGCCGGAGAGCTTGTCGCCGAGAATGCCGCCCGGCGTGAAGTCGGTCGTGCCGGCGACATGCCAGGTGAACACCAGGGCCGGCAGGAGGAAGACGATGGAGGTGCCGACCAGCAGGCCCAGATAGATCCGCCCGCCCGACCTCGCCTTGTCGGTGCCGTGGTGCGTGACCAGCGGGTAGGTGATCAGCGTCAGCAGTTCGTAGAAGACGAAGAGCGTGAACACGTTGGCGGAGAAGGCGATGCCCATTGCCGCGGCGATGGCCAGCGCGAAGCAGACGTAGAAGCGCGTCTGCTTTGCCTCGTTGTTGCCGCGCATGTAGCCGATGGAGTAGAGCGAATTGACGATCCACAGGCCCGAGGCGATGAGGGCGAAAAGCATGCCGAGCGGCTCGACCGAGAAGGCGAGCTCGAGGCCGGGCAGGACTTCGAAGAGGCGGAGGGCGGGCCGCCCGCCCGCCAATATCGTCGGCAGCAGTGCGGCGACGCAGAGGAACAGCAGGGCCGCCGCCGTCAGTGTTGCCGCCTCGCGCAGGTTGGGGCTGCGATGAAAGAGGGCAACCGTCGCGCCGGCGGCGACCGGCAATGCGACCGCGGCGAGGATCAGGGTGTCGGCAGCCATCACGGTACGGCCCCCAGCAGCATGGCTGCCGCGCGCGCGGCGGAGCCGACGGTGACGGAGGTGTCGAGGCCGAACCAGACGGTGGCGCCGACCATCAGCCAGGCGGGCAGCGCCAGCGCCAGCGGCGCCTCGCGGACCTGGGCGAGGTCGGCGCGCGGTGCGCGGAAGTAGGCCGCCTCGACGAAGCGCCAGACATAGGCCACCGCCAGCAGGGAGGAGAGCACGATGAGGAACACCAGCCACCACTGGCCCTTCTCCATCGCCGCCAGGATCAGATACCACTTGCTGACGAAGCCCGCTGTCCCGGGCACGCCGATCAAGCTCAGTCCGCACAGGACGATGCCGAAGGTGGTGCGCGGCATGACACGCCCGATGCCCCGGACGCGCGCCAGGGTGACGCCGCCCATTGCGGCCATCACCGCGCCCAGGAGCAGGAAAAGGGCGCCCTTGGTGACGGCATGGTTGACCAGGTGCACGACGGTGGCCGTCAGGCCGGTGACCGAGTCGAAGGAAATGCCCAGCACGATGTAGCCGATCTGCGCCACGCTGGAATAGGCGAAGAGTCGCTTCAGGTTGTCCTGGAAGATCGCCACCGCAGATGCGACGAACATGCCGGCCAGGGCCAGCACCAGCATGAACTCCGCCATCGGCAGTTGCTTGAAGACGGCCCCTTCCCCGAACACCGAGAAATAGAAGCGCAGCAGGGCGTACACCGACACCTTGGTCGCGGTGGCGGCGAGAAAGGCCGACACCGCCGAGGGCGCATAGGCGTAGGCGTTGGGCAGCCACTGGTGGAGGGGAAACAGCGCCAGCTTGAGCGAGATGCCGACCGTGAGGAAGGCGAGGGCCGCCAATACCGGACGGTGGCTGGTCACGCTCTGCAGCCGCACGCTCATGTCCGCCAGGTTAAGGGTGCCGGTCATGAGGTAAAGCAGCCCGACGCCGATGACGATGAAGGTGGCGCCGATGGTGCCCATGATCAGGTACTGGTAGGCGGCCAGGAGGGCACGGCGGTCCCTGCCGAGGGCGATCAGCACATAGGAGGAGAGAGAGGATATCTCCAGGAAGACGAACAGGTTGAAGGCGTCTCCGGTGATGGCGATGCCGAGCAGGCCGCTCAGGCAAAGCGCGAACATGGCGTAGAAAAGGTAGTGGTTGTCGCGGCGGATTTCGCGCTCGATGCTGGCGCGGCAGTAGGGCAGCACGACGGCTGCCACGCCGGACACCAGCATCAGTACCAGCGCGGACAGGGCGTCGACGCGGTATTCGATGCCCCAGGGCGGCGGCCAGCTGCCGAGGGCATAGGAGAGCGGACCCGATGCGGCAACCTGCTGCCACATCAGCACGCTGATGGCGAAGGCTGCCCAGGTGGCCGCCAGCACCAGCGCGAAGGCGGCCGTGCGGTTGCGCAGGAGCACCGCCAGCGGGGCGGCCGCGAGCGGCAGGACGACCTGCAGTGCGGGCAGATGCGCGGCG
Source organism: Betaproteobacteria bacterium (assembly GCA_016703785.1). Lineage (GTDB taxonomy): Bacteria > Pseudomonadota > Gammaproteobacteria > Burkholderiales > Rhodocyclaceae > Desulfobacillus. The sequence continues at coordinate 88,418 of JADJBM010000004.1, read as the reverse complement.
ACGCTCACGGACGGGATTCTCCGCCGGCGTCGGGCGCCTCGTGGCGCAGGAGTTCGTCTTCCTCGATCGTGCCGTACGCCTCGCGGATGCGCACCACCAGCGCCAGGCCGAGGGCCAGCGTGGCCACGCCGACGACGATGGCGGTGAGGATCAGTACGTGCGGCAGCGGGTTGGAATAGACCTTGAAGGCGGCGTCGATGATCGGCGCCGTGCCGCCGACGATCTTGCCGGGCGCCAGGTAGAGCAGATACACGGAGGTCTGGAAGATGCCCAGGCCGACCAGCTTCTTGATCAGGTTGCCCCGGGCGATGACGATGAACAGCCCGGCCATCGCCAGGAAGATCATTACCCAGTAATCGAAGTGGCTGAAGAGGCTCATGCGCTCACGCTTCGTCCTGGCCGCGTGCGGCGAACAGATAAAAAATCTTCAACATCACGCCGCAGACGGTGATCGCCACGCCGAGCTCGATCCAGAATACGCCACGGTGCTGGCCGGCGACGGGGTCGCGGTCGAGCACGAAGTAGTCGAGGAAATTGCCCCCGAGGAGCAGTCCGGCGAATCCCACGCCGAGGTACAGCAGCACGCCTGCCGCGAGCATCGATTCGACCAGCCAGTCGGGCAGCACGCGGCGGGCGTTGTCCAGTCCGTAGATCATGGCGTAGAAAACCATCGCCGCAGCCAGGATCACGCCCGCCTGGAAGCCGCCGCCGGGCCCGAAATCGCCGTGGAACTGAACGTAAATGGCGAACAGCAGAATGAAGGGGATGAGCAGCTTGGCGACCACCCGCAATACCATGTCGCGCTTCATGTGCCGTCCCTGCTATTGCGCCGGCGCCGCCGGAGTAGCGCGATGATGCCGGCGCCGGCGGTGAATACCACTGTCGTCTCGCCCAGCGTGTCGAAGCCGCGATAGCTGGCGAGGACGGCGGTCACCACGTTGGGGATGCCGGTCTCGCGCGGGCCGTCCTCGAGATAGCGCGGCGCCACATGGGTATGGATGGGCGCCGCGGGGTCCGAGAAGGCCGGCAGTTCCAGGGTGCCGTAGACCAGCACGAGGCCGGTCGCGGCCGTCACCGCCAGCGGCAGCCAGGGCTTGTGCGCCGGCTTCGCTTCCTCGCTGCGGCACAGGTGCAGCGCGCCGAGCATCAGCACGGTGGAAATGCCCGCACCCACGGCGGCTTCGGTCATGGCGACATCCACTGCATCCAGCGCCACCATGACGGTCGCCATGAGGAAGCTGTAGAGGCCGAAGAGCACGATCACCGCGAACAGGTTGCGCGTGCGCGCCAGCACCACGACGGCCACCACCATCAGGCTGAGGAGTGTGTTGACGATCAGGGTTTCCATGCGGCTACCGTCCGCCCTGTTCATGCTCCCCGCTGGGGAGAGACGCCGGAGAAGTTGCGGGAGCGGGGTTGGGTCCGGATTCCGCCAGCAGGGGCGCCAGGCCGCGCGACATGGCCGCCTTGGCCAGCGCATGCGCGACGACGGGCCCGGTGAAGAAAAGCAGCAGGCCGATCATGACGAGCTTGGCCGCGACCAGCGTGAAGCCGGCCTGCAGGATCAAGCCGAGCAGGATCAGGCCGGCGCCCAGGGTGTCGATGACGCTGGCCGCATGCATGCGCGTGTAGAAATCGGGCATGCGCAGCAGGCCGAGCGCGCCCACGACACAGAAGAAGCCGCCGGCGAGCAGGCAGGACCAGCTCAGGATGTCGACCGTCAGGCTGTTCATGGCGCAGGCTTCTCCCCCGGCCCGGGATCGCCGAGGTTGCCGTAGCGGAAGAACTTCAGGACGGCGACGGTGCCGATCACGTTGAGCAGGCCGTACACCAGGGCAAGGTCGAGGAATTCCGGCCGCCCCGTGAGAAAGCCGATGACCGCCAGCAGCAGAACCGCGCAGGTGCCGACGGTGTTGGTCGCCAGCAGGCGGTCGAAGACGGAGGGGCCGCGCGCGGCACGCACGAGCGCCAGGGCCAGCGTGACGAGCAGCACCCCGGCGGCGGCGGCGAACATCAGCCGGCGCCTTCCAGCCGGGTCACGCGCCGGTCCATCTCGCTGCCGGACAGGCCGGCAGCGCCGCTTTCGGTGAGGGCGTGCACCAGCATTTCGCCGTCGCCGACTTCCACGGCGATGGTGCCCGGGGTCAGCGTGATCGAGTTGGCGTGGATGACCAGGCCCAGTTCGCTCTTCTGCGTCGGCGCGAAGCGGGCCAGCGTCGGCGAGATCGGCAGCCGCGGATCGAGGATGCGCCGGCTGACGTCCCAGGCCGACTTGACGATTTCCCGGAGGAGCCACGGCCAGTAGCTGAACAGCGCCTTCCAGCCGAGGTGCGCCGGATGGCCTTCGCGGTCGATGACGTCCATGCGGTGGGCGAAGGCCAGCACCGACAGCGCGCCGGCGGCGCCGGCGGAGAGCAGGAACACCGTGAAATAGCCCGAGAGCAGCAGCCAGAAGGCAAACAGCGCGAGAAAGGCGCTCAGGGAATGGAACATGCGGCATCCTCCGGTCGGGAATCGGGCGGCGCGCCTTCCGGGAGGGCGCAGACCCCATGATCGAATCCTAGAGAGGGAAGCCGCGCTTGAAAATTCGGGCATCCGCGTACGGCCGTTGCTTGCGCGGCAGGACGCGTTTCGGAGGAAAATACGCGTTCCACGTACGGCGGCGGGCGAATTACGCGATCCGTTCCGCTTGCGCACAATGTGCATTCACTGGGCCGAAACGAATTGAAGGAGCCGATGATCATCGCGGGCCGACTGGGCTGGACCGACGCGCTGGTGCTGATTGCGGGCTATGTCGCGCTCGACTGGGCGAGCTTCTTCCATCCCCTGCACGGGCTCAATATCACGCCCTGGAATCCGGCGCCCGCGCTGGGCCTGGTGTTCCTGTTGCGGTTCGGCTGGAGGGCGGCGGTGCCGCTGGCGCTGGCGGTGCTGCTGGGCGAGGTGTGGGTGAGAGACCTGCCGGCGGCGCTGCAGGTGTCCTTCGCGATTGCCGCCATGCTGGCGCTCGGCTATGGCGCCATTGGCGAAATTCTCAGGCGACGCATGGGCGGCCTGGGCATCTTTTCCGATCGCCTCGGCATGCTGCAATGGTCGGGCATTGTCGTCGTCGGCACCCTGCTGACCAGCCTGGCCTTCGTGCTGGCGCTGGTGGCACTCGCACTGGTGCCGCTGGAGGGGTGGCGCGAGGCGGTGGGCCGCTACTGGATCGGCGACGGTGTCGGAATACTCGTCTCCATGCCCCTGCTATGGATGCTGTTCGACGAGCGGGGACGGGCCGTGCTGCGGGCGACCGTATGGCGAGCGGACACGCCGGGGCATGTCGTGGCGGCCGGCGTGGCGCTGTGGGCGGCCTTCGGCCTCGGCGCGGAAGCGGACTTCAAGTATTTCTACGTGCTTTTCCTGCCCATCATCTGGGCGGCGGCGCGGCAGGGGCTGGCCGGCGCCGTGCTGAGCGCCGCGGTGATCCAGGTCGGCATCATCGTCGCCGTCCAGCAGCAGGGTTTTTCCGCCGTGACGGTCTTCGAGATCCAGACCGTCACGGTGGTGCTGGTCCTGGTCGGCTTTTTCGTCGGCGTGGTGGTCGACGAGCAGCAGCGCATCAGCGCCGAACTGCGCCAGACGCTGCGGCTCGCGGCGGCGGGCGAGATGGCCGGCGCGCTGGCGCATGAGCTCAACCAGCCGCTCACCGCCCTGTCCGCCTACGGCTCGGCCTGCGAGGAACTGCTCGCGCGCGGCGAAACCGGCGAGCGCCTGCGCGATGCCATCCGCCTGATGGTGTCCGAGTCGTTCCGCGCCGCCGAGGTGGTGCGCCGGCTGCGCGACTTCTTCCGCACCGGCACCACCCGTCTCGAGCCGGTGGCCCTGCAGGACCTGCTGACCGCCGTGGCAGCCCCCTTTGCGGCGCGTGCCGCGCACGCCGGTGTGACGCTGAGCGTGGCGCCGGCGCCGGATGGGATCGTCATGGCCGACCGGCTGCAGCTCGAGGTCGTCATCCGCAATTTGCTCTCGAACGCCTTCGAAGCCGTCGCCGCCCAGGTGTCTGGTCCGCGCACGGTGCGCCTTGACATCCTGCCGGAGGGCGCCGACCGCGTCTGCATCCGCATCGAGGACAGCGGTCCCGGCCTGACGGGCGTTGCCGCGACGCGGCTGTTCGAGCCGTTCAATTCCACCAAGTCGAGCGGGCTCGGGCTGGGGCTGGCGATCAGCCGCGCCATCGCCGAGGCGCACGGCGGCAATCTCTGGGCCGACGTCGGTCCTCATGGTGTCTTCCGCCTTTTGCTACCCTTCGAACGGAATCCTGCCCATGTCTGACCTGAGCGTTTTCATAGTCGACGACGATCCGTCCGTGCGCGATTCGCTCGGGCTGCTGCTCGGCCTGCGCGGCTACCGCACCGCCATCTTTTCCGACGCCGAAAGCTTTCTGCAGGCGTTTTCGCCCGACTGGCGCGGCTGCATCCTGCTCGACATCCGCATGCCCGGCATGGACGGCCTTGCCCTGCAGCGGCGCCTGCTCGAGCTCCGCTGCGGCCTGCCCGTCATCGTCATCACGGGGCATGGCGACGTGGAGTCGGCGCGCGACGCGTTCAAGGCGCAGGCGGCCGACTTCCTGGAAAAGCCGCTGGATCAGGCCAAGCTGGTGGCGGCGATCGACGAGGCCCTGTCCCGGTATGAAACCGTCAAGCAGGAGGACGACCGGCGCATCCGCTTTGCCGGCCTGCTGGAGACGCTGACGCCGCGGGAGCGCGAGGTGATGGACATGATCGTCGCCGGCGGCCACAACCGCGACATCGCCGCAAGGCTGGGCATCAGCCCGCGTACCGTGGAGGTGCACAAGGCCCGGGTGATGCAGAAGCTGAATGTCGACGGCGTTGCCCAGCTGGTCAGGTACACGCTGGGACCCTGAAGGGTTGATGCCGCCGCGCCGCCGTCCCGCAGCGGCTAGTGCCAGCCCTTGTTTCTATGGTGCTGACTTTCCGGCCGCGCCCTACTTGACGAGGGTGACCGGGGCGGCGGAGAGGTGGATTACCTGGCTTGCCACCGAGCCGAGCAGGGCGCTGGCTGCCGCACCCATGCCGCGCGTGCCCATGACGATGCCGTCGCAGCCCTGGTCTGCGGCAGTCCTGGCGATGGTCTCGGCGACGGGCCCGATCAGCACCGTCGGCGCGTAGCGGATGCCGGCCGCATCCAGCAGGCCGCGGGCGGATTGCAGGGCATCGCCCCCCTTGCTGGTTTCCATGGCTTCGATTTCCTCCTTCTTGAGGAAGCGCCGCACTTCCCAGTCGTCGACGACCGGCTGGACATTGAGCAGGATCACTTCCATGGCCGGACAGATTCCCGCCAGCGAGATGACATGTCTCACGGCATGATCTGAACTGGACGAGCCGTCCACGGGGACGAGGGCTTTGCGCATGATGGCGGTTTCCTTCGATTGTTGCGGTTGAGGCGTTTCCCCGAAGCGGTTCGTCCTGGGAGTGCCTGATGGTTCGGCCGCTATTATGCAGCGGCCCCGGCCTCATTGGGGAAACCACGTACGAGATTCCCCGCGAAAACGGCCATGGCGATGATAAAATGCCGCGCCCCATTGCCCTTTTCGGCCTGGGGGGATTTGTCCTGGAGGCCGTGATGCATTCCGTTTGCCGCAGAGGTACGCCTGCCCGCCTGGTTGCGGCCTGCGCCCTGTTTTCCTTTGCCACGCTAGCTCGCGCGGCAGACGGTCCGGCTGTATTCGGGATACCTGTCGACTTCATCCTGTTCGCGCTGACGCTGTTTGGCGTGGCGCTGTTCCACCATCACGTGTTGAAAGTGGCGCTGACGGGGCTGGCGGTGATCGCCATCTACAAGATCCTGCTTACCGGCTTCAAGGCGGGCGCCGGCATCGCCGGCTTCGGCGCCCACATGGCGCATGAGTGGGTGCTGCTGACGAACCTGCTCTGCCTGCTGGTCGGTTTCGCCCTGCTGGCGCGCCACTTCGAGGACTCCGGCGTGCCTGAAGTGCTGCCCAGGCTGCTGCCCGAAGGCTGGCTCGGCCCCTTCGTGCTGCTCGTCATCATCTTCGTGTTGTCGGGCTTCCTCGACAACATTGCCGCGGCACTCATCGGCGGCACCGTGGCGGCCAGTGTGTTCAAGCGCAAGGTGCACATCGGTTACCTCGCGGCCATTGTCGCGGCATCCAATGCCGGCGGCGCCGGCAGCGTGGTGGGCGACACGACCACCACCATGATGTGGATCGACGGTGTCAGTCCGCTCGACGTGGTCGAGGCCTACATCGCGGCAGCCGTCGCCCTGGTGGTGTTCGGCATCCCGGCAGCGCTGCAGCAGAACAGGCATCAGGCCATCGTGCGCAACCTGCAGGCGGCGCACCATGTCGACTGGGTGCGCGTCGGCATCGTCGGCGCCATCCTTTTCGGCGCCATTGCCACCAACGTGACCGTCAACCTGAAGTTCCCCGAGGCGGCGGACCACTTCCCCTTTCTCGGCGTCGCCGTGTGGGTGGTGCTGCTCGCCGCCGTGCCGCTGCGCAAGCCCGAGTGGAGCCTGCTGCCTGACGCCGTCAAGGGCTCGATCTTCCTCCTTGCCCTCGTCATCTGCGCCTCGATGATGCCGGTGGAGAAGCTGCCGCCGGCCTCCTGGCAGACGGCGCTCGGCCTCGGCTTCATCTCCGCCGTGTTCGACAACATCCCGCTCACCGCGCTGGCGCTCAAGCAGGGCGGCTACGACTGGGGCTTCCTCGCCTATGCCGTCGGCTTCGGCGGCTCGATGCTGTGGTTCGGCTCCTCCGCCGGCGTGGCGCTGTCCAACCTCTTTCCCGAGGCCAAATCGGTCGGCCAGTGGCTGCGCCACGGCTGGTACATCGCCATTGGCTACGTCGTCGGCTTCTTCGCCCTGCTGCTGGTGCTCGGCTGGCATCCGCAGGAAAAGCACAAGGCCGCGCAAATCGACGCGCCGGCCATTCATGCGGCCGCTCCTGCGTTGACGCTGATCGCCGCCTGAACATCGATACGGCATAGCGCCGCATCGGTTATCCTTGCGGGATCGCGGCGGCCCATGTCCGCCGCCCACTCATGGGCATTCCGTATTCATGTTCGAGGGACTCCGTCTCGTCCTGGTCCTGCTGACCGCCGCCGTCATGATGGTCGCCTTGGCGAAGGTGGCCCGCCTGCCTTCCCTGCTGGCCTATCTGGCCATCGGCATTGCCATCGGCCCGCATGCCATGGGCTGGCTGCCGGCAAGCGAGCAGACATCCCGCCTGGCCGAGTTCGGCGTGGTGTTCCTGATGTTCTCCATCGGCCTCGAATTCTCCCTGTCGCGGCTGATGGTCATGCGCTGGCAGGTGTTCGGCCTGGGCGGCGCCCAGGTGGCCGTGTCCATGCTGGCGACGATGGCGATCGCCCACTTCGGCCAAATCCCCTGGCAGGGCGGGCTGGCCCTGGGCGCCGCCTTCGCCATGTCCTCCACGGCCATCGTCGCCAAGCTGCTGGCCGAGAAGCTGGACCTGCACTCGGCCTCGGGACGGCGCACCATGAGCGTGCTGCTGTTCCAGGACATCGCCGTGGTGCCGCTGCTCATCCTGATTCCGGCGCTGGCCGACACCTCGCGCCTGGGCGCCACGCTCGGCACGGCGCTGCTGCAATCGGCGCTCCTGCTGGCGCTGGTCATGGCGCTCGGCCGTCCGGTCCTGCAACGCTGGTTCGACCTGGTGGCGCGGCGCAAGTCGACCGAGCTGTTCATGCTCAACGTGCTCTGGCTGACCGTGGGCATGGCCTACCTTACCGAGCATTTCGGCCTGTCGATGTCGCTGGGCGCCTTCCTCGGCGGCATGCTGATTTCGGAAACCGTCTATCGCCACCAGGTCGAGGCGGACATCCGGCCCTTCCGCGACGTGCTGCTGGGGCTGTTCTTCATCACCATCGGCGCCATGCTGGATCTGGCCGTGGTCTGGCAGCGCATCGAGTGGGTCGCACTGGTGCTGGCCGGCCTGGTGCTGGGCAAGGGGCTGCTCCTTCTGATCCTCACGCGCGCATCCGGCGCGGATGCCACGGTCGCCTTTCGCACGGCGGCGCAGCTTGCCCAGGCGGGGGAGTTCGGCTTCGTCCTCCTCACCCTCACGGCTGCGCATGGTCTGCTCACCCCTGAAGTCGTGCAGCCATCCCTGGCCGGCATGCTGATCTCCATGCTGGCGGCGCCCTTCATCATCGAGCGCGCCCGCGCGCTCGGCGAGCGGTTTTCGCGCGACGAGTGGATGAAGCGGGCCGCCAGCCTGCAGGAGGTCGCCGCCCACGCGATGGGCATCGGCGAGCATGCCATCGTCTGCGGCTACGGGCGCACCGGTCAGAGCGTCGCCCGCTTCCTGTCCAAGGAAAAGATCCCCTTCATTGCCCTCGACATGGATGCGCACCGCGTGCAGCAGGCCGTCAGCGCGGGCGAGAACGTGGTGTTCGGCAATGCCGACCGGCGCGAGGTGCTGCTCGCCGCCGGCCTCGAGCGGGCGCGCATCCTCGTCGTCACCTACCCGGATGTGCCCTCTGCCCTGAAGGTGCTCGGCATCGTGCGCAGCCGCCGTCCCGAGCTTCCCGTGATCGTGCGCGCGACCGACGATGCGCACCTGGAGGAACTCAAGCGCGCCGGCGCAGCCGAGGTGGTGCCGGAGGTCATGGAAGGCAGCCTGATGCTGGCCGCGCAGACGCTGATGCGGCTCGACGTGCCGCTGCGCCGCGTCCTGCACGACGTCGAAGAAGTCCGCGAGCGTCGCTACGATCTGCTGCGGGAGCGCTACAGGGATGCCGAACCGGAAGGCGCCGAGCGTGCCGCTTCGTCAGAGGAACAGCCATGAGGCGCCTTGCTGCGGCCTTCCTCCTCGTGCCGGCGAGCGCCCACGCCGCCGGCGCCGGCGCGGTCGGCGAGAATCTGCTCTGGCTCGCCATCATCCTGCTGTCGGCGCGCCTCTTCGCGCCGCTGGCGAGCCGGCTGGGTTTTCCCGCGGTGCTGGGAGAGTTGCTGCTGGGCGTGCTGCTCGGCAACCTGTCCCTGCTCGGACTGGACTACTTCCAGGCCGTCGCGCACGACCCCATCATTGCCTTCCTCGCCGAACTGGGCGTTATTGTTCTGCTGCTGCAGATCGGCTTGGAGACGCGCCTCGGCGAGCTGGTGCGCGTCGGCGGCCGCGCCGCGGCGGTGGCGGCCATCGGCATTGCCGCGCCGTTCGTGCTCGGCGCCTTCGTCGTCGGGCCGCTGCTGCTGCCGGGGAAGACGGAGCATGCCTACCTGTTTCTCGGCGCGACGCTGGCGGCGACGTCCATCGGCATCACCGGCCGCGTGTTTCGCGATCTCGGCCGTCTCGGCATGGTCGAGGCGCGCATCGTGCTCGGCGCCGCCGTCATCGACGATGTGCTCGGACTGGTGATCCTCGCCGTGGTGTCCGGCCTGGTGAAGGCGGGCAGCGTGAGTGCAGCCGAAGTCGCATGGATCATGGCGAAGGCGTTCATCTTCCTCGGCGGATCGATCTGGCTGGGCCGCCTCGTCGCGCCGCATTCCAGCCGCTGGCTGGCCCGCCTGGACGCCGGGCCCAGCATGCTCTTTGCGCAAGTGCTGGCCACCGGGCTGTTCCTCGCCTGGCTGGCGCATGTGATCGGGCTCGCGCCCATCATCGGCGCCTTCGCCGCCGGCCTGCTGTTCGAGCCGCTCTTCCTCAGGCACTTCGATACGCCGCGCATCGTGCAGGACGCGGCACCGCTCCTGCCGGTCGGCGAGTCTGGCCATGGCTTGCGCAAGCTGATGGAAAAACATGCCCACCATCAGCACGAATCCATGATCGAGCCGATCGGCTATTTCTTCGTGCCGGTCTTCTTCGTGCTGACGGGCATGCAGGTCGATCTGCGCACCCTCTCCGATCCGGCGCTGGTTGCCATCGCCCTCGGCATCACGTTGGCGGCGGTGGCGGGCAAGCTGGCGGCCGGCTTCGCCGCCGGGCGCGACTGTAATCACTGGGTCGTCGGCTGGGGCATGGTGCCGCGTGGCGAGGTTGGATTGATCTTCGCCGTCGCCGGACGCCAGCTCGGTGTTTTCGGCGAGGCGATGTTCTCCATCATTGTCATCATGGTCATCCTGACCACCTTGCTGACGCCGCCCGTGCTGACGTTGCTGTTGCGGCGACAGGGCGGGGAAAATGCCTGAGAAGAAAGCCATGAGCGACGGAATATGTCCGGGAAAACCCTCACGCCGGAAGTTCCTGGTCGGCACGGCCGCCGCCGCGCTCGGCTTCCCGATGATCGCCGCGGCGCGCGCGCCGATCACCCTGCGTTTTCAGTCGACCTGGCCGGCGCAGGACATCTTCCATGAGTACGCCCTCGACTTCGCCGCCAAGGTGAACGCCATGTCCGGCGGCAAGCTGCGCATCGAGGTACTGCCGGCCGGCGCCGTGGTGAAGGCCTTCGACCTGATCGACGCCGTTTCCCGCGGGCGGCTCGACGGCGGCCACGGCGTGGTCACCTACTGGGACGGCAAGAACTCCGCCGCCGGGCTGTGGGGCTCGGGTCCGGCCTTCGGCATGGATGCCAACACGGTGCTGGCCTGGCATCGTTACGGCGGCGGCGCTGCCCTGCTCGACGAGATGTACCGCAGCCTCAACCTCGACGTGCGGTCTTTCCTTTACGGCCCGATGCCGACCCAGCCCTTCGGCTGGTTCAGGAAGCCGGTGGCCAGGGCGAGTGACTTGCGCGGCCTGAAGTTCCGCACCGTCGGACTGGCGGTCGACCTGTACGGCGGAATGGGCGTCGAGGTGAACCCGCTGCCTGCCGGCGAGATCGTGGCGGCGATGGACCGCGGCATGATCGGCGCCGCCGAATTCAACAACGCCACCTCGGATCGCCAGCTCGGCCTGCCCGACGTCGCCCGCTACTGCATGCTGCAGAGCTTCCACCAGAGCGCCGAACAGTTCGAGATCCTTTTCAATCGGCCGCGCTACGAAGCCCTGCCGGAGGAACTGAAAGCCATCATCACGCACGCCGTCGAAGCCGCCTCGGCCGACATGTCATGGAAGGCCATCGAGCGCTATTCGCGGGACTATCTCGAGATGCAAGGGAAAGTCAGCTTCCGCAAGACGCCGGATGCAATCCTGAAGCGCCAGCTGGAAGCGTGGGACAAGGTGGTCGCCGAAAAGAGCGCCGAGAACCCGATGTTCAGGAAAGTGAGCGATTCCATGCGCGACTACGCGCAGCGCGCCTGCCGCTGGCAGCACGATACCCTGGTCGACTACAAGATGGCCTACCGGCATTTCTTCGGCGGGAAGGCAGCATCTGCCAGGAAGAAGGGTTAGGCCTCACACACATTTCCCGGCAGTTGTTCCCGCGCCGGGTGCTGAACGGCCTGTCCTGCAAGGGCGGCCAGAACGGTCTGCGCGATTTTTCCCGGGCGCTCGGCGATGCCGAAAGCCTTCGCCGGGTCGCCGCGCGGGTCGATCTCGACGACCTTGGTTCCCGTCTTCACCGCGGCGCCCGCGTGCGTGATGCCGCGAAGACAGCCATCGAGCGGCGCCCGGATGAGGGTACCGCCCAGGCATGCCACCGTCTCGCCGCGACTGACTTTTGCGCCGATCACGTAATCGGTCTCGAAGCGCCCGTCGCTCGGCGCGTAAACATAGCGTTCGCGGCCGTAACCCTTGATCGGCCGTGGCTCGCCCGCGAGCGGCAGCGAGGCGCCGGTGCGGACGATCCGGCCCAATGCCTCCCAGGCGGTTTCCACGACGAGATCAGTGGTTTTGCCGGCGACGAAATGGGGCCCGAGGCCGATCGTCAGGGGCGCCAGACCGGACTGCCTCTCGGGGATCGAGCGCTTGTTCATTCTTGCGTCGATGAGGACCTGCGGCCGGAGGCAGTCGAGAATCTTCCTGAAATCCCCGGCCACGAGCGGAATTTCCCTGCGCTGCTTGATCATCCAGCGAACCGAGAAGACATCTCCCGTCCGCCTGCCCGTGACGCCGTTCAGGTCAGCGGCGTCGTCGTACATCGCATCGGTGTAGGCCATGCCCCGGCGCGCAAAGGCCGGATTCGGGACGTCGTGGATCAACACCGCGTGCCCGGCCGAGAACAATGCATGGGCCACGGCAGACCCGATGTCGCCGCAGCCGCGAACGAAACACAGCGCCATTGCGCTTACCCGTTGGCAAGCAATTGCCGGTGATGCTCGGCGACGGAGTCCAGCGCCTGCTCCAGCGGCATGCCGGCTTCCACACGATCCATGATCAGCCGCTGCAGGATGGCGCCGAGCATCTCGCCGTTCGGCCGCATCGGTTCGACCATCTCGCGCAGGAATTCGCATGTCGGCGGATCGTAGGCGAGGGTCGCCAGCAGCGATTCCACCTCCCGATCGGTGGCCAGGGTGTGGCAAAGGTCGTAGAGGAGGTCGCTTGTCTGCGCCACCTGCTCAGGCGAAGCCGGGCCCAGGTTGCTGCGTGCTTCCAGGGCGAGATCGCGGCGGAAATCATCGAGCCCATAACCGACCTCTCCCTTGACGACCTGTTCAGGCGTGAATTCCCATTCCATTAGCAGTCTCCATTAACCAAAGATGGCCGTGAAGGCATCCTCGTCATCCGAGCAGATCGGGCAGGTTTCGCAGGGTTCGGACGAAACGAAGAAGCGGTCGCAGCGATGGCAGCGTTGCTTGGCGAGCTGGCGCAGGATCGCCGGCTCGCGTTCGGGCGTCGCGTCGAACGACTCCGGGGCGTAAAGCACGCGCGGCTGGCAGACTTCCAGACAGACGCCGCAGCCGACGCAGCGGTCGATGGCGAAGGCCAGGTTCCAGCTCCCATCGTTTTCGCGGATCTGCATGGCGCCGGTGGGGCAGACGCGGAAGCAGGCCTCGCAGGCGGTGCATCCCCGCTTCAGGCGGATGTCCATCAGCGGCAAAGCGGCCTGCGGTGCAATCCCGAACGGCGCGCCATCCTTGCGCTTGCAAGCGATCTGCAGCAGTTCGCGCATTTCCGGCACGAACCAGGGGCCGGGGCGGATCGCCTTTTCCTCGACCGGCAGATCGAGGACAGGCGTTGCCGCGCGCGACACTTCGTCGATGCTGCGACCGACCAGGCGGCGGAACAACTGGCGGCGGCCGGCGCGGAAATCGTCTTTGGCTACGGCCTGATCCGGCGCATCCGCCAGGGTGGGCGCTAGCCATTCCTCGGGCCCAGCCGCAATCTCAAGCGCATCGGCGGCTTCCAGGTTGGCGGCGAGCTGCGCCTCGCCCCTTGCCCCATGGGCGCATTGCCCGCAGTGATGGCTGCCGTGCAGTACCACCGCGATGCGCCGCTTGGCGAGGTAGCCCAGCATGGCGGCGTCCAGTGCGCCCAGGCAGGGCACCACGGCATCTGCGCTCAGGCCCGACGGCGCGCAGGCGACGCTGAACCGCGCCTGCTTGATGATGCGCTTGAGCAGATCGATGCGCGCCAGGTTGCCGGAAGACAGCGCCGCGGTTGGGCATGCGGTTGTGCACAAGGCGCAGTTCTGGCAGCGCGCCCCGTCAAGGCGGACGCCTTCGTCGAGAAGTGCGATCGCCTCGTGCGGGCAGGTGTCGGCGCAGCGCCGGCACTCGCTGTAGCGATAGCGGTAGCGCACGCATCGCGCGGTCTGGAATTCGGGGAGGGAAACCGTCATTAGTAACGCAATTCCTGCAGTGGCACGCCTTGTTCGCAGGTGTTCTTCGGGATGACGAAGCGGATGCCTGAAGTGGCCTGTCCGGCTGTCAGGGCGCGCCAGGTGGTGGCGCCGCCTTTTACCGCATAGACGTCCTTGGCCTTGCTGGTGTCGGCCAGTAGCTTGCCGACCGCCATGGCGCGTGCATCATTATCCGCCACCACGACGACGACCCCGGTCGGATTGATTTTCAGCCCCTTGCGATAGGGCAGGGTATCGGGCAGCGGTGTTCTCATCCTGTTCAATTCGCTGCGGGCATCGATGACGCAACAGGGCGAACCGCTGGACAGGAAGACTTCCAGCGCCGCCTTGTCATGCAATGTCACGTCTGCCATGGCGGCTGACGCGGCGAACAGGGCGGCCAGGGTGCCCGCCATGCCCGCAATATGAATCCTCACCCGATATCCTCGCTCGATGCCTCGATGGCCGGTACTCCGTTAAGTGTCGCCAAGTAGGGACTATTCTGGAACGCCGCCCCGGGGACCGCAAGCCAGCGTGCGCCGCCCAGTTCGACCCAGGCGGCGAAATCCGGCGTCTGATCTTCGAGTGGCGCCAGCCACAGGCGCCCGCCCCAGCGTTCGGTAAGTCCGGCAACGATGTTCAGGTCAGCGTCGTCCGTGATATCGGCCTGAATCAGCGCGCTACCGGCGCCCCGCTCAAACATTTCGCCGAGCCACCAGGCGGCATGCGTGCCTGTGCGCGTGCCGTCCGCGCGCAGGATTTCCCAGCAGGGCTCGCACACGGACGGCGTCATGACGCGAAAGTCGGCGTTCGACACGGTATCCATGCTCCAGTTGGCCTGCATGCGGCGCACCGGGAGGTAGAGGCCGATGCGGTTGCCGCCGAACTCGGCGACCAATGTTTCGACCAGATTGCCGTCGAGCAGCGCGGCCTCGCCGACGTAGACGCGCGGCGCACCCGACAGAAGAAGCTGCCGAATGCCTTCCTTGCCGCGCTCCGGTGCGACGATGCCCTCAATCCTGCGCGGATCGGCCGGAATCACGTTTCGGTCGAACAGGAATACCGGATCGCAGTCTCCCTGTGGCAGGGTTTCACACAGGAGGCGCACCGCTACCGCAGGCACGTTGGCGGCTGGCACTTCATGGGGGGCGTTCATCTCGGTTATTTCCGGTACTCGAACTTGCGGTAAACAAAGGGCCACAGCGGGCATTCGGCATCCGGCGCCAGTCCGGCCAGCAGCGGCCGCAACTCCTGCAGGGTGGCGATGATCGGATCGACCTGCACGCCCAGAAAGCCGGGGCGGAAGCGTCCCAGCGCGACCATCGCGTCGTCGACCATCAGCACTGCCCCCTCCTGGTTGCCGTGCTGAGTGAAATGCAGGGCCAGCACGGCGAAAGCCAACGCCTGGAGGAATTGCGCCTCAGGATCCATCTGGCCGCCGACGCTGTTGCGGATCAGCCGCGACCAGCGTTCGTTGATCCAGTCGTGGGCGGCGGCGAGGTCGTTGCTGTCCCACAGAAAGGCCAGTTCCTCCCAGCGGAAATGATCGCTGGTCGGTGCCTCCGGCGGCGCAAAGACGCGGGGCGAGAGGTCGAGAATGGAGCTCATGTCGATCCCGGGCAGGCGCCGCACACCGGCTCGTCCGGGTTGAAGGCCACCTTCACCTCGCTCTTCGGCACCACCAGCTTGCCCTTGTCCTGGTCGTCGATGCGCAGGCGCAGCGCGGCGATTTCCGCTTCGGCGAACTCGCCCAGCAGCCTGGCCATCTCGCGGTAGAAGGAATGCTCGGCGGCGCGCTCGATGAGCCGCGCATAGCCGCGCACCCATTTGCCCAGATGACCCACCCAGAAGCGCTTGAGTTCGCGGTCCCGCCAGCGGAATTGCGCCACGTCGTCGGCGGCAAGCGCGGCGGCGCAGCCTTCGAGCAGTCCGGCAACAAAGGACAACTCGACGCCGAGCTGGTCCTCGAAGACGAAGAAGCGCCCTTTCTGCAGTTCGAAGCCGGCGCGCTTGTAGATTTCCTTCACGGCGAAATGCGGTTCCTGCTGGTAGCGCCCGGTCAGTCGCACGGATTCCACCGGCGGGAAGCCGCCGGAGGCGGCGAACAGCGTCGTGTACTCGATGGACAGTGAGTCGGACAGTTCGGCCGGATCGGCTCCGGTGAAATCGGCATCGAAGCGCAGCCCAGCCTCCTCAAGGCTGCGCAAGGCCTCCGGCGCGCGCAGCGCAGACAGGAATTCAGGAGAAGGCTCTTCGACGAAAACGCCCGCCAGCAGGCGGCAGACGCCGGCACGGGCCCGCAAATCCTCCGGCGTGACCTCAACCGGTGCCGCGACCAGAAGGGGTAAGGGTATGGGCTGTTCTGTTTCAATCGCCAGTCCATTCAGCATTCAGTTCTCCTTGGAAAACACGCTTCAGCAAAAAAACCGGCCCGCCAATCGGAGGGGATGCGGCGGGCCGGGACTCCTCGCTTACATGCTCGCTTTTTCAGTGGCCTCCGCCGCCCGCCTTGTGCTTGACGGATTCCGGGCCACCCCATGACGCCATTTCCGGATGCATCTTGCGATGCAGGTCGCCGGTGTAGGCGTAGCGCATGGTCTCCTTGTAGGCTTCGACATGCTTCTGCCAGTCGCCCTGAATGTCGCCGTACTTGTCGTTCGGGCCTGCCTTGGTCACTTTCGCCACCGTGTCGTACCAGCCCTGCGAACCGCCGATCGGGTCGGCCACCACCGGGATGATGTCGTTCGGATGCACGCCGCGGTCATCCCACCAGACGTTTTGCAGGTCCGCATCCTCCGTGCCGCCGAAGGCCGGCTTGTCCTTCAGCTTGAGCGTCGCCAGTCGACCGTATTCCCAGTGGCCGAAGGCGGTCGGGATCGAGATCACCTTGGGATGGATGCCCTCGGTGACGTAGGCCTTGGTGACCATGTGGCCGACGCGCGTCTCGATGCGCACCAGATCGCCGGTCTTCACGCCCAGCTTCTTGGCCGTCACCGGGTTCATCCAGGCCGGGTTGCTGTGGGCGATCTCGGCCAGCCACTTCACCGCCGCCGTGCGCGACTGCTTGTGCACGTTGAGCTTGAAGGTGGACAGGATCATCTCGTCCTCCTTCATGGTTTCGTGCCAGGGGATGCGCTTGAAGGTCGGCATCGGGTTGAAGCCGTACTCCGCCCACTGGTCGACGCGCACATTGATGACGCGGTTGCCGGTGGGGAAGCCGACGTAGTTCTTGCCGTTGCGCTTCACGCCGATGGCCTTGCCGTTCTTGCTGATCACGCCATCCTTGCCCACCACCGCGCCGGCCATGTCGGCATCCGACAGTTCCTTCTTGTGCAACCCGTACTCGGCCTTGATCTCGCGGCCGGTCTTGTCGGTGACCTTGCCGCTCTTCGGATCGAGCTTGCCGTAGATCGGCCAGACGCCGTGCTCCTTGAGGAACTTGAGGCCGCCCGCTTCCTTCAGGCCGGGGATGTTGTCGAAGTGCTGCTTCATGTAGTCTTCGCCATCCTTGAAGTTCCAGAACTGCTTCATGCCGCGCTTGCCGTCGGGATCGAGCTTGTGGATGATGTCGCGCAGCATGACGCGGTTTTCGCGCGACTCGCCGAGCGAGGCATGCACCGGCTGGCGTACGCCGAGCCACGGCCACAGCGAGTTCGGCATCGACTCCGGCTCCCAGCGTTCGAGATAGGGGCAGTCCGGCAGGATGATGTCTGCCAGCGCCGTCTCCTCGCCCATGTGCGAACTCATGGAGATGTAGTAGGGAATCAGCTTCTCGTCCTTGAACAGCCTGCCCCACACCGCCCGGGCGCCGGGGTTGGTGTAGACCGGGTTGTCCTGGTAGGTCATGTAGACGTTGATCTTCTGCTTGCCCTCGGCGATCCAGAACGGCACCAGGTGGCTTACCTTGTGTCCGGCCAGCGGGTAGTCGGGCGGCGTCGAGAGATACGAGCCATGCTTCGGTCCGGGCGGCTGCGGGTTCGGCTGTGGCCAGCCCATGCCACGCGGCAGACAGTAGCCGCCGCGTGTCTCGATGTTGCCGGTCATGATCGGCAGCATCATGCAGGAGCGCTCGTTGTAGGAGCCGTACAGGTGCTTGGCCGGGCCGCGGTAGGTGAACAGCGTGGCCGGCTTGGTCGTGGCGAACTCGCGGGCGACGCGCTCGATGGTCTCGGCCGGCACGCCGGATATCTTCGAGGCCCATTCCGGCGTGTAGGGCTTGTAGTTGTCCTTGAGCTCCTTCACCGTGACGTTGGTCCAGGTCTCGATGAAGTCCGTGTCCTGCAGGTTGTCGCGCAGGATGACATGACCCATGGCCAGCGCCACTGCACCGTCGGTGCCGGGGAAGACCGGGATCCACTCGTCGGAGAAACCGGCGGTGTTCGACAGGCGCACATCGAAGGTGACGATCTTCATGTGGTTGTCGACGCGGCCTTCGGTCACTCTTTGCGACAGCGGGTTGTGGAAGTAGGCTGCTTCGAGGATGTTGGAGCCGAAGTTGAGCACGTACTTGGCGTTGGCGAAGTCGGGCGTCTCGATGTCCGGCCCCCAGGTGGGCTCCATGCCGATCTTCTTCGACGACTCGCACACCGAGGTGTGGTTGAGCACCGTGGCCGATCCCAGCGTGTTCATAAAGCGGCCCCAGGCACCGCCCGAGCGATCGCGTCCTTTTTTCACCGCGATGGTGTTGGGATCCTCCTTGAGCGCCGCATCGAGCTTCTGCGCCACTTCCGCCAGCGCCTCGTCCCAGGTGATGCGCTTCCACTTGCCCTCGCCGCGGGCGCCGACGCGCTTGAGCGGGTAGAGAATGCGGTCCGGATCGTAGCTGTACCACATGCCGGCGTTGCCCTTGGCGCACAGGCGACCGCGCGTGGATACGTGCTCCGGGTTGCCTTCCAGCTTGACGACACGCCCGTTTTCGACGAAGGCGATGGCGCCGTCCTGGATGTTGCAGACATGGCAGGTGATGGGGATGGCCTTGCGCTCGGCCAGCGAGTCCGGATTGAAGTCCTTGCCGCCGAGTTCCTGCTCCATCGCATTGAGCAGTCGGGGCGCAGCAGCCACCGCCGCCGTGGTGCCGGCACTGACTTTCAGGAAGGTGCGACGCGTGATTTTTGGCATTTCCATGTTGTCTGTCTCCTCGTGGCCGGTCAGTACAGGGTCTGCAATTGCTGGGGGCCCATCAGGAGGGCATAACGCAGGGCGGCGCTGCCGACCAGCACCAGCAGGGCCGAGAGCATCAGCCCGCTTTGCTTGTGGCCCACGGGCGCCAGCAGCAAGGCCACCGGCGCGGCGGTGCCGGCGAGGATGCCGATGCCGACGAAGATCAGCCCCATGGTGCCTGTGGTGAGGATCACGAAGGTCAGTTCGGACGCTGCCCCGCCGTAGTTGGTGGTGCCGAGGATCGAGACCAGGATCACGCCCACGGCGGCAGTGGACCACAGCAGGTATTGATGCAGCACCTTGCGCGCCGCCTCGTTGCCACCGGCGACCAGCGAACCCACGGCCGAGCCGGAGGCGATCGCCAGGGCGACGAACAGCACCGGCATGACCGGCGTGTTCCAGATCGGCCGCGACTGGTGCACCGTCAGGTCGTAGCCGGTGTACACCGGCAGGCCCAGCGCCAGCAGGGCGGTTACCGTCGCGATCAGCTTGGTGCGCGGCGTCTCATCGCCCTTCTTCAGCGCCATCAGATACAGCACCGAGGCGATGCCGAAGGCGACGATGTTCAGCGAGCCCCAGGCCAGCGGCGAGGTGAAGTTCAGATAGGCCGGATTGAGCACGTTGAGGAAACGCATCGGCTGCGAAAGATCTGCGATCAGCAGCACGCCGCCTACCGCCAGCAGGGCGAAGGAGAGATAAGCTGCCTTTTCGCGCAGCGGCCGCAGCGCCGGCGTGATCCATGAGCCGTAGGACAGGAAGGCCAGGCCGGAGCAGATGCCGATGACGAAGAAGTAGATGGCATAACTGGCATGCCAGGAAACATCGTGGAACCAGACGTAATCACCCATGATTCACCCCTCAGATTTTGAAGTTGCGCTTGAAGGCGGAACGATCGAGTTCCATCACATCCGGCTTGTGGTAGGCATCGCGACCGAATTCGGTGGCGTTGCGATCGGCGCCGATGTAATAGACCTGTGGCTTGGTGCCTTCCTCCGGTCGCAGCACCTGGGTCGGATTCCGCGCCACAAGATAGGAGACCTCGCTGTTCGGGTCGTTGATGTCGCCGAACACCCTGGAGCGCCCGACGCAGGTCTGCACGCAGGCCGGCACCATGTTCTGCGTCACGCGGTGGAAGCAGAAGGTGCACTTGTCCACCACCCGGGTGATCGACGAATAGGTGCGGTGCGCCGGCAGCATGAAGCGGGCGTTGTAGGGGCAGGCCGCCATGCAGCTGCGGCAACCGATGCAGCGTTCGTACCGTTGCAGGACGAAGCCGCCGTCCTCGACCTTGTAGGTGGCATCCACCGGACAGTTGCGCACGCACGGCGGATCGTCGCAGTGGTTGCACAGTCTCGGCAGGAACTGCTTTTTCACGGTGGGATACTTGCCGACGACCTTGTACGGCACCCAGGTGCGATTGACGCCGAGCGGCGTGTCGTATTCGGCCTTGCAGGCGACCTGGCAGGCCATGCAGCCGATGCAGCGTCGCGTATCGACCACCATGGCGTAGCGCTTCTTGCCGGCCACGCCTCGCGTTTCAATTGAAGAAACTCTTTGTTCCTCGCTCATGTGACCCTCTCCTCCTTGTTTTCTCCCGGCGACCGATCAATGACATCGGAAGATGTCCTGTTTCCCGCGAAGAGGTATCTGCAATAACCATGCCTTGCTGAAAGCCCTTGATTTGTTTGCCATGATGAAAGGAGCGGGAAGAATGGCAGTTACGTTTCGGTAACATCATGCGATGCAGCATGTCACCGTCCGGTAACCATCCACCAACCGATTCGCAATCGGCAGTGCGGCGCGGAAGCCGGCGATCATTGCGAGAGCCGGCGCGTCTGCTAGCATCTTGATTGCAAGATCGCGCCTGCCGCGTTTCGGTGCGCAGACTTTCTCACGGAGGAATACTTGGATCGCAGAACTTTCCTGGCTCTGGCTGCCGCCGTATCCGCATCGCCCCTCTGCGCCCAAGCCCAAACCAACGCCGCGGTGCGCATTGGACTGAGCCCGGTTTTTCTGGACGATCAGCTTTCCTTCCTCAATGACTGGCGCGATTATCTCCAGGGTCGCATCGGTCGCGCCGTCCGCTTCGTGCAACGCGGCAGTTATCGCGAGATCATGGATATGCTGCTGGAACAGAAGCTGGATTTCGCCTGGATCTGCGGCTATCCCTACGTGCGGCACAAGGCGAAACTGCGCCTGATGGCGGTTCCCGTTTCCGACGGCCGCCCGCAGTACCGGTCCTATCTCATCGTTCCCGCATCGGACAGGCAGACAGGCTCGATCCTGGATCTGCGCGGCAAGGTGTTCGCCTACTCGGATCCGGATTCGAATTCCGGCTTTCTGTATCCGCGCTACGCGCTGATGCAATTGAAGGAGAACCCGGATCGTTTTTTCGCCAAGACCTTTTTTACCTGGGCGCACAGAAAAATCGTCGAGGCCGTTGGATCGAATCTGGCCCAGGGCGGCGCCGTCGACAGCTACGTCTGGGAAACGCTGCAGATTTATCACCCCGAGCTGACGGTGCGCACGCGAATCGTGGAAAAATCCCCCTATTTCGGCCACACCCCGGTGGTGGCAAGAGAGGGTGTGACACGAACGGAATTCGATTCCATGCAGGAAGCCCTGCTCGGCATGTCGCAATCGATAGCGGGGCAGGACCTGCTCAAGCGCCTTAATCTCGATGGCTTCGTCTCGGGCGAGGATTCGCTCTTCGACGGGATTGCACGCATGATGCGTGCCTTGAATGGCAGATCGTGAGATGACTACCTATCCCCCTTTCCCTTCTTTTGCCCGCGGCTGCGCCCCCCCCGCCTTCCCCCCCCCCCCCCCCCCCCCGCGGGTTGGCCGGGGGGAGGGGCTTGGTTTGGCCCGCCGCCCCCCCGCCCCCCCCCCTGCCCCGGCCCCCCCGGGGGCCCCGCGGCCCCCCCCCCCCGCGGCGCCGCCCCGCCCCTCCGGGCGCGGCCCGGCGGAGGTCTGATGCTACGACTGCATGACCTCAGCTTCCGCTACAAGATTCCGCTGCGCGGCAGCGTACTGGTCTTGATCACGGCGCTGATGGTGACGGCTTCGCTCATTTTCCGCGAGTACGATGAATTGAGGCAGGATTTGGCGACCACGTCCGGCCATCTGGGGCGGGTGCTGGCCAACACACTGGTCGCGCCGCTGGTGCACGACGATCCGTGGCGAGCCTACGAAATCATCAATTCCCCCTTCCACGGCGGCGCCCAGGCGGCGAATCCGCAGACGGCATCCATGGTCATGGTGCTCGATGCCAACCAGCGTGTTTTTGTTGCGACTGATCCGAATCAGTACCCGATGCTGTCCGACCCGGCTCGCGCGAATTCCGATTTCTACGAATTGTGGCAGGCGGTGGCAAAGAGCAGCGAGCCCGACACGCGTGCCGTCGAGGTCAAGGGCTCGGAAACCATCTATATGGTCACGCCGGTCATTTCCGACGGTTATCGGCTGGGTACCCTGATCATGGGTTATTCGAAGAACGCCTTCCTGCCGCGCTTCTTCGGCATCGCCAAGCGCGCCGGCCTGATTACCGTGGCGGTGCTGCTGCTGCTGCTGCCGGCCAGCTGGTACTGGGCGCAGCGATTCGCCAAGCCGCTGGTCGACCTTTCCCAGAGCATGGGCCGGATCGGCGTGGAAATTCCCGCTGAAGCAGAAATCAAGATCTATGAGTCGAAGGACGAGATCGGTCAGCTCGGCGCCGCCTTCAAGGGCATGCTGCAGGGCCTGCGCGACAAGCAAGCGCTGGAGCGCGAGGTGATGGTGTCGGAGCGTCTGGCCGCCGTGGGCCGGCTGGCTTCCGGTGTGGCACATGAGATCAACAATCCGCTCGGCGGCATGCTCAATGCGATCAGCACTTACCGCCGTCACGGCAACGACGATCCGCTGGCGGCGCGCACCCTGTCGCTCGTCGAGCGCGGCCTGGTGCAAATCAAGGATACGGTTTCGGCGCTGCTGGTGGAGTCGAAGGTGCAGAGCCACTTCCTCACGCGACAGGACATCGAGGACACGCATACGCTGGTGCAGACCGACGCCAATCGCAAGCAGGTGCGATTCGACTGGCGCAACGGCATCGACGAGACGCTGCCGCTGCCCTCCACGCTGGTGCGGCAGGTTTTGATCAACCTCATGCTGAATGCCATCCAGGCAGCACCGACGGAGGGTGCCGTTGCGTGCACGGTGGAGCGCAGCGGACAGGCTCTGCGCGTGCAGGTCGGCAACAACGGCGACTACATTCCCCAGGAGCGCATGGAGCATTTGTTCGAGCCCTTTTCCAGCCAGCGCGAGGACGGCCACGGGCTCGGCCTCTGGGTGACCTACCAGATCGTGCATCAACTCGGCGGCGACATCGTCGCCGAGAGCGTGCCCGACGAAACGCGCTTCACCGTCACGCTGCCCCTGACGGAGGCCGCTGCATGAACAACGAATTGCATCCGGTGATCTGCCTGGTCGAGGACGATCCCATCATGGGCGAGTCGCTGTGCGACCGCTTTCAGTTGGAGGGGCTGGCGTTCGACTGGCACCAGACCGCCGCCGGCGCCATGGCCGCCATCGGCAGCCATCCCTATGCGCTGGTGATCAGCGATATCCGGCTGCCGGATATCGAGGGGGGTGAAATGTACCTCCGGTTGCGCGCCACCCATCGCGCACTGCCGCCGTTCATCTTCATCACCGGTTACGGCGCCATCGACCGCGCGGTGGAACTGCTCAAGGCGGGCGCAGCCGACTACATCACCAAGCCCTTCGATCTGGAGCAGCTGATCGAGAAGGTGAAGGCGCTGACCAGCGCGTTCGCTCCGCCGGCCGGCGGACAGAAACTCGGCGTCTCGCAGGCCATGCGCAAGATCGAGGACATGCTGCCGCGCCTGGCTCAGCATGCCTCGACCATTCTCATCAGCGGCGAATCGGGCGTCGGCAAGGAACATGTCGCCCAGGCGCTCGACCGCCTGGCGCGCAAGAGCGAGAAGTGTCCCTTCGTACCGGTCAACTGCGGCGCCGTCACCGAGAGCCTTTTCGAGGCGGAGCTGTTCGGCTACGAGAAGGGGGCTTTCACGGGCGCCGCGCGCACCAAGAAGGGCTTCTTCGAGCAGGCCGATTGCGGCACCCTGTTTCTCGACGAGATCAGCGAGCTGCCGGCATCGATGCAGGTCAAGCTGCTGCGGGCGATCCAGGAGCGGCGCATCGTGCGCGTCGGCGGCGAAACGTCGATCGCGCTCGATCTGCGGCTGTACTGCGCCACCAACCGCGACCTGAAGGAAATGGTCGAGCTGGGCCAGTTCCGCGAAGACCTGTTCTACCGCATCAACGTCATCCAGTTGAGAATCCCGCCGCTGCGCGAGCGCAAGGAGGACATCCTCTGGTTCGCGCGCATCTTTCTTGACGAATTTTCCGCGAAACATGGCGGCGGGCGGCGGATGCTGGCGCCACGCGCGGAGCAGGCCTTCCTCGAATACCCGTGGCCGGGCAATATCCGCGAGCTGCGCCACGCCATCGAGCGCGCCTGCATCGTTTCGACCGATGCCACTTTCGGGCCCGAAGCCTTCTTTGGTGACGGGCTGACCACCTGGACGCCGCCGGCGGCAGACGGAAACCTCAACGCCTATCTGCAGGAGTGCGAGCGCAACTACATCGGCCAGGCACTGCTGTTGCAGGATGGCCACATGGGCCATACCGCGGAAAGCCTCGGTATCAGCCGGAAGAACTTGTGGGAGAAGATGAAGAAACTGGGCATCGCAGGGGAAGCGGGATGAGACAAGGGCCTTGCCTTGTGGACTACGTTTCTATTATTATGGAAATATGGAAATAAAGCAGACGGTTGTATGCCTCACCGCGCTGGCCCAGGAAACCCGGCTGGCCGTGTTTCGCCTGCTCGTCGAGGCGGGGCCCGATGGGTTGTGCGCGGGCGATATCGGCGCCCGGCTGAATGTTCCCGCCGCAACCCTGTCCTTCCACTTGGCCCAATTGGCCAACGCCGGCCTGGTTAGTGCGCGCCAGCAGAGCCGCTTCATCTTTTATTCCGCCGATTTCGAAGCCATGAACGGCCTCGTCGGCTTTCTCACCGAGAACTGCTGCGGCGGGAAACCCTGCCCGCCGGCGAAGTCCAAGCGCAAGAAGACCCTTTCCGTCTGACACGATCATGACGCAACGCATCTTCAACATCCTTGTCCTGTGCACCGGCAACTCCGCCCGCAGCATCCTCGGCGAGGCGCTGTTCAATCATCTCGGCGCGGGGCGGGTGCGCGCTTTTTCCGCCGGCTCGCAGCCGACCGGCTGCGTCAATCCAGTGGCGCTGGAGACGCTGGCGCGCCACGGCATCGCCGTCGCCGATGCACGCAGCAAATCCTGGGATGAGTTCGCCGTCTCGCCGGGACTGACCACGCGTCAAGCGCAAGCCCCGGCATCCATGCCGGGGTCAGCGAGACAAAGCGTTAACCAGGAGCCGTTAGGCTCCGCTCAATCTGGTGGCGAGGAGACTCCGGCCGAAAGGCCGGAGCGACTCACTTTCGATTTCATCTTCACCGTCTGCGACAACGCCGCCGGCGAAGCCTGCCCGGCGTGGCCGGGACATCCGGCCACGGCGCACTGGGGGATTGCCGATCCTGCGCACGTCGAGCCGATGGCGGCGCGCATCGAGGCGTTCGAGACGGCCTGCCGGCAACTGGAGCGTCGTGCGCGCGCCTTTCTCGCTCTGCCGCTGGAAACGATGACGCGCGAGGCAGCGAAGGCCGCGGCGCTGGAGATCCACGAGGAGGCCGGGCAATGAGCGCCCAATGCGAAGTCACTGCCAAGGCCGCCGCCGGCAAGGATGGCAAAAGCGCCATGAGCCTGTTCGAGCGCTGGCTGACGCTGTGGGTGTTCCTCTGCATCGTCGCCGGCATCGCCCTCGGCCAGTTTTTCCCCGCGCCGTTCCAGGCATTGGGTCGCATGGAAGTGGCGCGGGTCAATCTGCCGGTGGGCCTGCTCATCTGGGTGATGATCATCCCGATGCTGGTGAAGGTGGACTTCGGCGCGCTGCACCAGGTGAAGGCGCATGTGCGCGGCATCGGCGTGACGCTGTTCGTGAACTGGCTGGTGAAGCCCTTCTCGATGGCCTTCCTCGGCTGGCTGTTCATCCGCCAGTTGTTCGCCCCGTACTTGCCGGCCGAGCAGATCGATTCCTACATCGCCGGCCTCATCCTGCTCGCCGCCGCGCCGTGCACGGCGATGGTCTTCGTCTGGAGCCGGCTGACCAACGGCGATCCGCTGTTCACCCTTTCGCAGGTGGCGCTGAACGACACCATCATGATCTTCGCCTTCGCGCCGATCGTGGGGTTCCTGCTTGGCATCTCGGCCATCACGGTGCCGTGGGACACGCTGGTCACCTCCGTCGTGCTCTACATCGTCATCCCGCTGGCGCTGGCGCAGCTCTGGCGCAAGTCGCTGCTGAAGAAAGGCCAGGCTCACTTCGACGCCATGATGGAAAAAATCGGGCCGTGGTCGATTACGGCACTGCTGGCCACGCTGGTGCTGCTGTTCGCCTTCCAGGGCGAGGCCATCCTTTCGCAGCCGCTCATCATCGCCCTGCTCGCCGTACCGATCCTCATCCAGGTCTTCTTCAACTCGGCGCTGGCTTACTGGCTCAACCGCAAGGTCGGCGAGCAGCACAGCGTTGCCTGCCCCTCGGCGCTGATCGGCGCCAGCAACTTCTTCGAACTGGCCGTGGCCGCCGCCATCAGTCTTTTCGGCTTCGAATCCGGCGCGGCGCTGGCCACCGTGGTCGGCGTGCTGATCGAGGTGCCGGCGATGCTGCTGGTCGTGCGCGTGGTGAATGCCAGCAAGGGCTGGTACGAGGCGGGCCGTGCCTGAACCGATTCTCGACTCCACGCTCACCTGTCCGCAGTGCGGGCACGTCAAGACTGAGCGCATGCCGACGGATGCCTGCCAGTGGTTCTACGAATGCGAGAACTGCCACGTCGTGCTCAAGCCCAAGCCGGGCGATTGCTGCGTCTTCTGTTCCTACGGCACGGTGCCCTGCCCGCCGATCCAGGTGCACGGGCGCGGCGACTGCTGCGCCTGAGACGTGGGATTTGAAATGATTGCAATGATTGCAGAGGGATAACCCATGGCTTCCACCACGATCACCCCCAACCCCGCCCCCAACCCCACCTTCGCCAGCCGTGCCGCCTGGGCCTGGACGCTGGCCTTCCTCGCCGCCTGGATCGCCCTCTACGCCAGCCTCACCCTGATCGCCGATGCGGCGCTGTCGCTGCTGCCGCTGGAGCGCGGCACGCATCTGGCCGAGGCGGTGCATTTCTTCATTTACGACACTCCGAAGGTGCTGCTGCTCCTGACGCTGATCGTCTTCGCCATGGGCGTGGTGCAGACTTTTTTCTCTCCCGAGCGAACCCGCGCCCTGCTCGCTGGCAAGCGGGAAGGCGTTGGCAATGTCATGTCGGCGTCGCTGGGTATCGTCACGCCCTTTTGTTCCTGCTCGGCGGTGCCGCTGTTCATGGGCTTCCTCATGGCCGGTGTGCCGCTGGGCGTGACCTTCTCCTTCCTGATTTCGGCGCCGATGGTCAATGAAATCGCGCTCGGCCTGCTCTTCGCGCTGTTCGGCTGGAAGGTGGCCGCGCTGTATCTGATCCTCGGGCTCACCGTGGCGATCTTCGCCGGCTGGGTGATCGGCCGACTGAAACTGGAGCACCTGCTGGAGGACTGGGTGCGCGAAATGGCCCAGGCCGCCAATGCCAAGGAGACGGAAGTGCCGGAAGGCATGAGTTGGGCCGAACGTCTCGCTGCCGGCAAGCATCATGTGAAGGAAATCGTCGGCAAGGTCTGGCCCTACATCATCGTGGGCATCGCCGCAGGCGCGCTCATCCACGGCTACGTGCCGGAAGATTTCATGGCTTCGATCATGGGACCGGGGGCCTGGTGGTCGGTGCCGGCGGCGGTGCTGATCGGCGTGCCGATGTACACCAACGCCGCCGGCATCATCCCGGTGGTGGAGGCGCTGCTGGCCAAGGGCGCGGCGCTGGGCACGGTGCTGGCGTTCATGATGAGCGTCATCGCGCTGTCGCTGCCGGAGATGATCATCCTGCGCAAGGTACTCAAGGTGAAGCTGATCGCCATCTTCGCCGGCGTGGTCGCCAGCGGCATCCTGCTGGTCGGCTTCGTCTTCAATGCCGTCCTGTGAAGGGGAAAATCATCATGAAAAACATCAAGGTGCTCGGCACCGGCTGCGCCAACTGCAAGAACACGCTCAAGCTGATCGAGGATGTGGCGAAGGCGAAGGGCGTCGAGATACAGCTCGAGAAAGTCGAGGACCTGAAGCAGATCATGACCTACGGCGTGATGTCCACGCCGGGCGTCGTCATCGACGACAAGGTGGTGCATGCCGGCGGCGTGCCGAGCCGCGAGAAGGTCGAGGGCTGGTTCTGACGGTAGCGCGCACGCGGGGAGAGGGGATCAATTGAAGACGGATGACCCACACGGACTATTCGCTTCGATTCGTCACGGCGGCCCGCTTTCGGCGGGCCGTTTTCTTGTGCCGTACTGCGGAGACTGACTTTCCACTGCGCGCACTGCCGGCTGGTCGCATTTGGAGAACGGCGGCAAGTAGGTGCATGCTGAGGGGGATGCCGGATCCTGCAGGTAGCCTGGCCAGGCACACAACCTAGGAGCCCGATCAAGTGGAATTCAGGGATTACTACCAGGTCCTCGGGGTGGACAAGACCGCCAGCGCGGATGAAATCAAGAAGGCCTACCGCAAGCAGGCCCGCAAATACCATCCGGACGTGAGCAAGGAGCCGGATGCGGAAAAGCACATGCAGGAGGTCAACGAGGCGAATGCCGTGCTCTCCGATCCGGAAAAGCGGGCGGCGTATGACCAGTTGGGCAGCCGCTATCACGGCGGGCAGGAATTCCAGCCGCCGCCGGGCTGGGATGCAGGCTTCGAGTTTTCCGGTGACGGCGCACAGGGTGCACACGGCGTACATGCGGAAGATTTCAGCGATTTCTTCGCCAGCCTCTTCGGCCAGGCAGGCGCCGGCCGGGGCGCAGGCGCGCGCGGGCGGCGCGGCGGGGACCACTACGCCAAGGTCCTCATCGATCTGGCGGATGCCTATCATGGCGCAACGCAGACGATCACCCTGCGCACGGCAAGGCTGGATGCGTCGGGCCACGTCGTCGCAGAAGAGCGCGCACTCAAAGTGCGCATTCCCCTGGGCGTGAAGGAAGGCCAGCATATTCGCCTCGGCGGACAGGGCGGCCCCGGCCTGGGTGGCGAAGCGGCGGGCGACCTGTATCTGGAAGTGCATTTCAAGCCCGACCCGCGCTATCGCATCGAAGGGCGGGATGTGCATGAGACCGTTCCGGTGACGCCGTGGGAGGCCGCCCTGGGTGCGGCGATCGAAGTGCCCACGCCGGCGGGTGTGCTGCGGGTGAGCGTGCCGGCCGGCTCGCAAAGCGGCCGCAAGCTGCGCCTGAAGGGGCGCGGCATTCCCGGCAACCCGCCGGGCGATCTCTACCTGGTGCTGGAACTCGTGCTGCCGCCCGCCGACACGGACAAGGCACGCCAGCTTTACGAAACCATGGCGCGCGAGCTGGACTTCAATCCGCGCCAGCACATGGGAGCATGAGCCATGACGCAAGATGACATCCTTGACGGCGTCCTGCTGGAGGAGGCCGCCCTCACCCTGGAAGAACTGGCGCAGGCCTGCGCCGTCGAACCCCGCTGGATACTGGAGCACGTCGAGGCCGGTTTTCTCGGCGGTACGTCGGCGGGGCAGGTCGTCTGCTGGCACTTTACCGGCGCCGAACTGGTGCGCGCGCGGCGGCTGGTGTCCATGGAACGGGATTTCGACGCCAATCCGGAACTGGCTGCGCTGGTGGCGGACATGATCGAGGAAGTGGCGCGCCTCAGGGGTCGGCTCAAGGCCGCCGGACTGGAAACGGATTGAATCTGCAAATCCCGTGCGCAGCGAAAAGGGCGCAACGCCGGCCGGCGGCCCAGGGTGTAATCTGCCTTGGCTTTCGCTGGCAGGGGGAGCTATATTGGATATTGCTAATCAACCTTCCGGCATCCGAGCCGGATTCTCCCCGACAGCCAGAAAGGAACGCATCATGAAACTCACTCAGTTTGCATTCGCAGCACTCCTCGGCGCGATGTTGGTCGCACCCGTCTTCGCGCAATCCGGCCAGGGCATGGGCCCCGGCGGCGGCATGGGTGGCGGCATGGGCCAAGGCATGGGTCCCGGTGGCGGCCAGGGCAGGGGCTACCAGTTCAACAAGGACAACACCCCCGGCTGGAGCCTGATGACGCCGGAGGAGCGCACCGCCCACCACAACGCCATGATGTCGGCCAAGACCTACGAGGAATGCAAGGCCGCGCAGGAGGCGCAGCACAAGCAGATGGAAACGCGCGCCAAGGAGCAGGGCAAGACGCTGCCGGCGCCGCGCCAGAACGCCTGCGAGCGCATGAAGGCGCGCGGCTTCTACAAGTAATATTTCATTCGATTCGTCACGGCGGCCCGCTTGCGGCGGGCCGTTTTCTTTTTGCCGTACTGCGGAGACTGACTTTCCAATGCGTGCGCTGCTGCTTGCCTTCCTGCTCCTTGCCATGCCGGCCCTGCCGGCCGGCGCCGCAGAACCGCCAGCACTGACCATCCATTACTTCCGCGTCGACGGCTGCCCGCACTGCGAGGACGCGGGCGCCTTCCTCGCGCGCCTGGCCGCCGAGGAGCCGCGGCTGGCCGTGCGCGGCTACGAGATCAGCCACGACGAAGCCAACCGCGCGCTCTTCCATGACACACTGCGCGCGCTGGGCGTGGACGGAAGCAGAGGCCGGCGTGCCCTTCATCCTCGTCGGCGACTGGGCCACGCTGGGGTATTACAACGACGCGACGACCGGCGCCGAGATCCGCCGTCAGGTCGCGCGCTGCCTCGCGGCGGAGTGTCCCGACGCCCTGGCGGCAATCCGTGCAGGGCGGACGCCAGCCGCACCGCCGCCGCGCGAGGCCGACACGAACCGGCTGAGCCTGCCGCTGATCGGCGAGATCGACGCCGCGTCGCTGCCGCTGCTGACGCTTACGCTGGCCGGACTCGACGCCTTCAACCCCTGCGCCTTCTTCGTCCTGCTGTTCCTGCTCTCGATAATGGCGCACCAGAAGAGCCGCACGCGCATGCTGCTGGTCGGCGGCATCTTCGTGCTGTTCTCCGGTCTGATGTATTTCGCCTTCATGGCGGCCTGGCTCAACCTTTTCCAGCTGCTCGGCCAGCTCGCCTGGGTGACGCTGGCGGCGGGGCTGCTCGCCGTTTTCGTCGGCGCGATGAACGTCAAGGACTTCCTCCGCTTCGGCCGCGGCCCCAGCCTCTCCATTCCGGAATCGCGCAAGCCCGACATCTTCCGCCGCGCCCGCGCCATCCTCGCCGCCGACAACCTGCCGGCGATGATCATGGCCACGGTGTTCCTCGCCGTTGCCGCCAACTTCTACGAGCTGCTGTGCACCGCCGGCTTCCCCATGGTCTACACGCGCATCCTCACCCTCGGCGAGCCCTCGCAGGCCGTGCGCTATCTCTACCTTGCCCTCTACAACCTCATCTACGTGCTGCCGCTGGCGGCCATCGTCGTCGTCTTCGCCCGCACGCTCGGCGCACGCAAGCTCGGTGAGCGCGAGGGGCGCTTGCTGAAATTACTCTCGGGCACGATGATGCTGGAATTGGGCGCGCTGCTGCTGTTCGCGCCGGAATGGGTCAGCCGCGTTGGCGTCGCCTTCGGCCTGATGGCCGTGGCCGTCGGCGTCACCTGGCTCGCCGCGCGGCGGATGCGCTAGCGCGCGTAGGTCGGGCTTCAGCCCGACTACGGCGGTTGATTGGCGTCAGCTGTCGGGCTGAAGCCCGACCTACGCCGCCCGCGTCAGTTCGCCGTGCGCCGCAGCGCCACTGCTGTAGATGTTGAGGTACTTGAGGCAGATCACGCGCAGGCAGGAGGCGATGTTCTTGTCGTTGGCGACCAGGCAGCCGTCGTGCACCCGCTCGATGAGGCGCGCCAGCGGCTGGTTGGCGTCGCGCGCCATGTCCTCCAGCACGCTCCAGAAGGCCCGCTCCAGCGAGATGGTGGTGCTGTGGCCGTGGATGCGGAAGCCGCGCTTCTCGGGGATGAACTCGTTGATCTGCGAGGTCGTGCAGGCATTGAACATGTGGTCCAGCACGTCGCCGGCTTCAATATAAATATCCATGCGGTTTCCTTTTTTGCGCTGTTGGCAATAATTACCACCTGCCACGGTTGCCCGGCCAATAGAATTGACAGCATACAAGAAGAACCCCGGCTGATGCCAGCCGGCAAGTGGAGGAAACGATGGAGTTTTTCCGCAAGACCCTGGACCCCGTGATCGCCCTGGCGGCGATTGCCGTGCTGGACATTTTCCTCTTCCTCATCGTCGGCGCGTGGACGGTGGGCGGCGGCGAGACGATGATGACGGGGCTCATCGCCCAGCTCTTCCTCGGCGACGACCTCAAGCGCATTCCCTTCTGGGAGCTGGTGTTCCCGCCGCATGCCGACTACTGGAAGATCTACATCAGCCTCGGCATGTTCTTCGGCGCCTTCGTCGGCGCGGTGCTGAGCAAGGAGTTCTACTGGCGCATGCCGCGCCGCGCCTCGGAGTGGCTGCTCATCACCATCGGCGGATTGCTGATGGGCATCGGCATCCGCCTCGCCTTCGTCTGCAACGTGTCGACCTTCTTCGGCATGGGCGCGGAGATGAACCTCGGTGGCTACCTGGCCATCTCCGGCATCATCGCCGGCGCCTGGGTCGGATCGCTCATTTACAAGAAAATCCTGGAGGGTTGAGAAGCCATGTCCGCTGTCGCTGAATGTCTGGTCGCGTTCCTCTTCGGTTCCATCGTCGGGCTGCTGGTGCAGCGCTCGCGCTTCTGCAACACCGCCGCGCTGCGCGACGCCATCATGTTCAAAACCTATCGCAACACCAAGGCGCTGCTGGTGGCGATGATGATCCTTTCCATCGGCTTCACCGGCTTCATGACAGTGGGCGCGGGGCACCCGATGAATTTCGACGTCGGCCTGAACACCTTCGCCGGCCTGTTCCTCTTCGGCATCGGCATGGTGCTGGCGGGCGCATGCACCGTGTCCACCTGGGTGAAGGCGGGCGAGGGCAACATCGGCGCCGCCTGGGCGCTGCTGTTCACCTTCGTCGGCATGTTCCTCTTTTCGCTGGTGTGGTCGTGGAACTACTGGCCGCCGGCGCCGGCCAGCATGACCGGCGAGCCCAATCTGCAGGCGCTGCAGCTCGGCTATGCCAATGCGCGCACCCTGCAGGACAAGCTGGGCATCCCCGCCGTCGTCTTCGGCCTGATCCAGTCTGCCGTGCTCTTCGCCATCTACCGCGCCATCCTGCGCCGCGAGCGCGCGCAGCAGGCGCAGCACGAGCTGCACCAGAAGGAAGCCGCCGCAGGGCAGGCTGCCTGAAAACAACACTGAAACGGGAGAATCAATAATGGGACTGTTCGGATCGAAGAAGAAGGTCGAGGAAACATCCACCGGGGGCGAAGCCGTGCTCTCCGACGGCAGCCGCGTGCAACTGGCGCGCAAGGTGGATTGCCGCGGCGATTCCTGCCCGCGCCCGCAGCTGATGACGAAGAAGGCGGTCAGCGAGGTCGGCCCCGGCGCCGTGGTCGAGGTGATGGTGGACAACCCCTCGTCGGTCGAGGCGCTGCCGCCGATGTGCAATGAACTCAATGCGACGCACATGGAAACCATCAAGGATCCCAACTGCTGGCGGATCTACATCAAGAAGGACTGACATGGCGGCTCGTCTGCTGATGCGATTTTTCATAGCCATCTCGGTGGTCGCCGTGCTGGGGGGGCTGACTTACGTCTACGTCAAGCCGCCGCAGAGCATGAAGGTGACGCGCGACGGCGTGCCGCACCTGTCGCCACCGGTGACGCACCCGGTGACGGGCGAGGCGATTCCGCTGGAGCGGCTGGTGCAGCACTACAAGGGAGGCGGACGCTGATGGACTTCGAGACGATCGTGCAACTCGCCCTGTTCTGCGTGGCCTTCGGCATGATGGCGCTGGCCTTCTTCAGCGATTCCCTGTGAGGATGCGCCCATGATGAACAAGGAAAGCCTGATCTTTTTGGCCGCCTCGCTGGCCGTGACCGTGGCGGTGAGCGCCGTCGGTTTTTCCCTGGCGGCGATGCCGCGCGCAACCGTCGAGGCGGCGAAGCAGCCGGCGGCGGCCGAGACCCTGCCGGATGTCGACATCGGCGGTGGCTTCGGCAAGGTGTCGGTGATCGAACTCGTCGGCTTCTACATCGAGAACCCGCCGGCACCCAAAGGTAGCGGAGGTAGCGGCGGCGACGCCGCGCCGGCCGTAAAGCGCTTCGGCGGCTGCTGAGCATGCTTCGCCTTTCCGTCCTCGCCGTGTTGTTCGTCGCCCTGTCGGCCGGCGCGGCGGAGGATTTCACCTACGTGCGCGCGGCTGCACAGACAGAGGCTGCGGTGATTGTCGACGCGCGCCCGTTTGCCGACTGCCGCGCGAAGAGTCTGGCCGGCGCGCGTTGCCTGCCTGCCGAGGATTTTCTCGGGCCGCAGCGGCGCCTGCCGAGCGCGCGCGACCTGCTTTGGCTGCTCGGCACCGCCGGCCTGTCGGGCGAGGAAAGTGTATTGGTGGTAGGGCAGGATGCCGCAGCGCGCGATTTCGTCGCCGGCCTGCTGTGGGTGGCCGGACAGCGCAGCGTGCATGTGCTGACGGAACCGGTCGGCCGACTGCTGGAAGGCGGCGCGGCCGCCGGCCCGGGTCGCGAGCGCGGCATGATCCGCGAGACGGTTTTTGCGGCGCAGATGCGCGATGCACTACTGGTGCTGCGCGACGAGCTGCGCGATGAGTTGCACACACAGCGCCCGCAGCCAGCGCTGCTGGACGGGCGCAGCGATGCGGAATACTGGGGTGAAAGCGCACGTGCAGTACGCACCGGCCATCTGCCGGGGGCCGTGAGCCTGCCCGCGCTGCAACTGCGCGCGGCGCTGGCGGCGCCGTCGGAAAAGGCTCCCGTGCTGCCCGATGGTCAATCTGTCGCCTACGCCCACGATGCCTACGAGGGGCTGGCCTATCTCACCCTGCTCATTGCCGGCCACGGCGTGCCGGCGCGGTTGTATGCGGAAGGCTGGGCCGAGTGGGCGGCCGATGGCAGCCTGCCGGCCGACGCCGTCGGTTATCCCGAGCGCGCGACAGCGGTGTCAGTGCAAAGTCAGCCGCCGCAGGACGGCGCTGCGCGGGCGGAAGCGATCATCGCGGCCGCCGTTATCCTCGCGCTGGCCGCCTTCGTCATCGGCTGGTGGTCGGCAAGACGCGGAGGCTGGCCTGATGGACATCCTGTTCCATGTCGCCACCGAAGCCGGCGCCCAGGTACTGCTGCCCCTGGCGCAGGCCTGCCGTCGCGGCGGCCACGCCTTCGGCGCCTTTTTCACGCATGAGGGCGTGCGCGGCCTGCTCGACGCGGAACTGCAGGCGGCCTTGCGCGACAGCCGCGCGGTGGTGTGCGAGGAATCCTGGCACCGCTTCTGCGGCGAGGCGGCCTGCCCCGTCGAGCTCGGCAGCCAGACGGTGAACAGCGCGCTGATGGGCGAGGCGAAGAAAGTGGTGAGCTTATGAGCGCCGCTCGGCCGCTCCGGAGGCGCTCGCTCCCCCTTGGGGGGACCGGTGCGCAGCGCCGTAGGGGGCAACCGTGAGCGACGAAGGCACGAAAAAACTTCTGGTGCTGGCGCGGCGCGATCACGCCGAAGCCATGCGCGTGGCGGCCGGCCTGACGATCTTCGGCCACACGGTGAAGCTGATCTTCATGGACCACTCGGTCGAAGAAAGCGCGGAGAACGCGGCCAATGCCGAGTTGCTGGAGTTGACGGGCATTGAACCGCAAACCACCGTCACCGCCATGGCGGACGACCTGCCGCTGCTGGATGCCGTCGGCCTCGCCCGTGCATTCACCGAAGCCGATGCGGTGCTGAGCCTATGACCGAAGGGAATCCCTGTGGGATGAACATTCTTGAACTGAATACCGGTCTGTTTCCCGACGCCCAGACCGTGACCGCCGCCCTGCGGCAAATGGAGCCGGCGCATCGCGTCGACTCCATCGACTTGCGGCGTCGGGATAGGGAAGACGAAGCCTGGGACCGCGCGGTAGCGGCGATCCTGAGTTCCGATCTGACGATTACCATCTGAAAGAGGAGACAAAGGATGAAAACGTTATTGACGACAGGATGGGACAAGTGGCTGGGCGGGGTGTTCTTCCTGCTGCTGGCGACCACACGTGCGGCGATCGCCGCCGATCCGCTGGTCGATGTGGAATGGGTGAAGGCGCATGTCGACAAGCCCGGCATCGTCTACATCGATTTCCAGCCGGCGACCGATTACCTGCGCGGCCACATCCCCGGCGCGGTGAGCAGCAACTACGGCAAGGACGGCTGGCGCGAGGAGCGCGCCAACGACAAGGTGCCCGACATGCTGCCGGCCAAGCTCGAGGCGCTCGGCGAGATGATCGGCAAGCTCGGCATCGACAACGCCACCCACGTCGTGCTCGTCCCGCCCGGCATGTCGTCCACCGACATGGGCATCGGCACGCGCGTCTACTGGACCTTCAAGGTGCTCGGCCACGACAACGTCTCGATACTCGACGGCGGCATGGCGGCCTGGACGAAGGACAAGAAGAACCCGCTGCAGGCGGGCGCGGCCAAGAGCGAGCCGAAGACCTTCAAGGTCAGCGTGCGCAAGGACATGATCGTCACCATGGATGACGTCAAGAAGGCCAAGACTGCAGGCGTCCTGCTGGTGGACAACCGTCCCGAGGACCAGTATGTCGGCATCAACCGCCATCCGAAGGCCGGCGAGAGTGGCACCATCGACGGCGCGAAGAACCTGCCGAACGGCTGGATGACGGTCAACGGCATGGGCGAGTTCCGCAAGAAGGGCCAGCTCGAGCAGCTCTACAAGATCGCCAACGTGCCGGCCAGCGGCGACCAGATCAACTTCTGCAACACCGGCCACTGGGCGTCCGTCGGCTGGTTCGTCTCCAGCGAGTTGCTGGGCAACAAGAAGGCCCGCATGTACGACGGCTCGATGGTCGAGTGGACCATGCTCAAGGGCGGCTCGATGGAGCAGAAGGTCAAGCTGCAGTAAGCGTGCCGTCCCGTTTCCTCCTGGCGTTCCTCGCCGCGGCGTTGTTTTCCGCCGCGGCGGCGGCCCAGGACGAGCATCGGCGGCGCCTGGCCGCCGAATTGGTTGTCATGGCCGGGGACGTGCGCCGCGTGGCATCCGGCGCCGAACCGGCCTTGCACCGCGAAGGCCTGCAGGACCGGCTGGCCGGCGCGCTGTCTTCTCTTCCATTGTTATTGAGACGTGCCGGCGGTGAGGTCACCGCCGTGCCCGCATTGCGTGTTGCCCTGGCGCGACGCGACTGGCGCACCTTGAGCGCCAGGCTGAACGCCCTGCACCGCAAATACCCTCTCGACCTGTCTTCCCTCCTGCCGGCACGGGCCACTCCCGAACGGTTGCGCCTGGGTGAAGCCATCCACAAGCAGGCCTGCGCCGGTTGTCATAATGCGCCGGCCACCGCAACGAAGCTGCCGGCCTTCAATCTCTTCGAGCAGGTCAGACACATGCCGCGCGCGGAGTTCGCCGCGCGGCTGCTGATCGGCGTGCGCGGCGACCGCAGCACCGCCTGGCGCAATCCCTTCAGCGATCTGGAGATCGGTGCGCTGATGGCATATTATGAAAACGAAGTTTCAGTGAAGGCTAACATTCGTGTTACGCCGTAACTAAAAAGGCAAGAAATGAAGCTGCCGTTCGGGATTAAATGGAGCACATCCCGCGTCTACCGATATTCGACGAGGAGGGGAAACATGACACGCTCAACAGTAATTGGCACCGCACTGGTTCTTGCACTTGCAGCGGGGACCGCCGCCGCGCAGGAGGCCACCTACAATACCCGCACGCTGACTCCCGAGTCGGCACTCAAGGTTGCCCAGGCGGCGCTGAAGTCCTGCCGCGACAGCGGCTATCAGGTGGCGGTGGCGGTGGTCGACCGCTCCGGCCTGGCTCAGGTCATGCTGCGCGATCGCTACGCCGGCGCGCACACGCCGAAGACCGCCATCGGCAAGGCGTGGACGGCGGTCAGCTTCCGCAGCAACACCACCGGCATCGCAGAGATCAGCCAGCCGGGCAAGCCGTCCAGCGGCTTGCGCAACCTGCCCAACGTCGTGGCGCTCGGCGGCGGCATGCCGATCGAGGCTGGCGGCAGCATCCTCGGCGGCATCGGCGTCTCCGGTGCGCCGGCCGCCGACCTCGACGACAAGTGCGCCATGGCCGGCATCGCGGCCATCAAAGACGCGCTGGAGTTCTGATTTACTGAACGCGGTAGCCGGCGTGGCAGGCCACGCACTGCGCGGTCGTTGCAGCCAGCGCAGCCAGTGCCGGCCTGACGTCGCCGGTGGCGCCGGCGTCCTTCGCCGCGACGGCGAAGCGGCTGGCATGGCGGTGCATGGCGGTCCCCGCCTCCTGCATGCCCTTCGGCATGTATTTCGCCACGTCGTGTGCGCCATGCAAGGCGAGCGAACTCATGCCCAGGCGATGTTCGGCAATGTCGCCCGCCTTGTCGTACTCCTGCTTCGCCAGCGCCTCCTGGATCTCTTGCAATGCCAGCAAATGGTCGCGCATGTTGGCCAGTGTGTGTTCGCGCAAGACCTTCGGGAATTTGACGGCCTGGCGGATGTCCTTCGGCGCCGCCTTTGCGGTTTTTGCGGCCTGTGCCTGATGCTGCATGTGCATGGCGGGATCGTGTTGCTGGGCCACGGCGTGCGCCGCAGCCAGGGCGATGCCTGTTGCCAGAGCGAAGTTCAACGCGTGTTTCATGAAGTCTCCTCCCATTCGTCAGCTCGCAGGGTAGGACGACCAGGCATGCCTGCGTTATGATCCGAATCATATGACTGCCAACTGGACCACCCTTGCCGCCGACCTCCCCGCCCTGGTCCATTGTCCGCAAGGACTGCGCGATGCTGGCCGAGTGCAAGATTTCGCCGCCGGCGAGACCGTCTTCCGCCAGGGCGACCGGCCGCAGGCGATGTACCACGTACTCGACGGAGAAGTGCGCCTGTTGCGGCGTTCGCGCGATGGCGCAGAAACCATTCTGCAGCGCAGCCGGGGCGGCTTCTTCGCCGAAGCCAGCCTGGAAGCCAGGACCTATCACTGCGATGCCGTGGCTGTCGTGGAGAGTCGCCTGCTGGGTTTCCCGAAAGCGGCTTTCCGCGAGGCCCTGAACGGCGCCCCGGCATTCCGCGACGCGTGGATGGCGCAACTGGCGCGCGAAGTGCGCCAGTTGCGCGCGCGCTGCGAGCGCCTCAGCCTGCATGGCGCCGGCGCGCGCATCCTGCACGCCATCGAATCCGAGGGAACGGCGGGAACGCTGACCCTCGCCCAGTCGCGCAAGGCCTGGGCATCCGAACTCGGCCTGACGCACGAAGCGCTGTATCGAACACTGGCCCGCTTGCAGGCGGCGGGCACGATCACTGTCGACGGCACGCGCATTGCGCTGCACCAGCGTTTATGATCATTAAGCCCCCCTTTGCAAAAGGGGGGTTGGGGGGATTTAACGGCGGTTTCGAGTTGCCGGCGGCTTTAAAATCCCCCCTCGCCCCCCTTTTGCAAAGGGGGGAATTATTGTGGATGGCTTATGAGTACGCACCCCTGGAACATCCTCATTCTGTGCACCGGCAACTCGGCCCGCAGCATCCTTGCCGAGGCGCTGTTCAATGCATTGGGCAGCGGGCGCGTGCGCGCCTTTTCCGCCGGCAGCCGGCCAGTCGGCAGAGTCAATCCGCATGCGCTCGAACTGCTCGAAGCGCAGGGCCTGGACACCGCCGGCCTGCGCAGCAAGAGTTGGGACGAATTCGCCGGGCCGGAGGCGCCGCCGCTCGATCTGGTGGTGACGGTATGCGGCAATGCGGCGGGCGAATCCTGCCCGGTCTGGCCGGGCGTGCCGCTCACGGCGCACTGGGGTGTCGACGATCCGGCCGCCACCTCCGGCGACGCTGCCGTCATCCGGGCCGACTTCATGAAGGCTTATTCCCTGCTGGCCGAACGTATCCTGATGTTCCTCAGCCTGTCCTTCGAGGACATGGGAGCGGACGAGCTGCGGCGTCACATGGCCGAAATCGGGCGCGCCGGCGCCGCCGCGGCAATGCCGGACATGCTGCTCATGGACGATGCGGACGCGCCGGGGTAGGGAAAACCTTTACTTGATTTCGATCAAGTGAAAGTTTAGGATCAAACAATAAGCAACAAAATATCTCGCAATCCGGGCGTCATGGCCGGACATTCGTGAGACAAGCAGTGGCAGCAGTTGGGTTCCCATCAGGCTGTCAACAACACCACCACAGGAGGAGAGAGCAATGAAAGACGAGGAGGGCATTTCCGTTCCCGCGCCCAAGGCCATCAAGGATGACAAGGGCACGACCCGCCGCAAGTTCCTGACCGCTGCCGGCGGGGTGGCGGCAGTCGCCACTTTGGCGGCCTGCGGCAAGAAGGAAGAAGCAAAGCCGGCCATGCCGGCAGCACCGGCGGCGCCGGCCGTCGCCGTCAAGCCATCGACCATCGTCCTGAAAATGCAGGGCGCCTGGGGTCCGAAGGACATCTTCAACGAGATGGCCGAGGAATACGTCAAGCGCGTCAATGAGATGTCCGGCGGCCGCCTGCGCATCGACTATCTCGTCGCCGGCTCGGTGGTCAAGCCCTTCGAGGTGATGGACGCGGTGAACAAGGGCGTGCTCGACGCCGGCCACCATGTGCCGGTCTACTGGTACGGCAAGAGCAAGGTGGCGTCCCTGTTCGGCTCGGGCCCGATCAATGGCTGCGACGCCCAGCAGACGCTGGCATGGATCTACCGCGGCGGCGGCCTCGAGCTCTACAACGAGCTGCTGAAGAAGCTCGAGCTGGATATCGTCGGCTACTTCTGCATGCCGATGCCGACCCAGCCGCTGGGCTGGTTCAAGAAGCCGGTCAAGAGCGCGGCCGACATGGTCGGGCTGAAGTACCGCACCGTCGGCCTTGCTGCCGACCTCATGCAGGAGATGGGGCTGAAAGTGACGCAGCTGCCCGGTGGCGAAATCGTACCGGCCATGGAGCGCGGCGTGATCGATGCCTTCGAGTTCAACAACCCGACCTCGGACAAGCGCTTCGGTGCCCAGGACGTGGCGAAGAACTACATGATGGGCAGCTACCACCAGGCGATGGAATTTTTCGAGATCGTCTTCAACCGCAAGAAGCACGACGAAATCCCGAAGGACCTGCAGGCCATCCTGCGCTACGGGGTCGAGGCGGCCTCGGCGTCGAACTGGTGGACGGCGATGGACAACTACTCGAGGGATCTCGAGGAATTGCAGACCGTGCACAAGGTGAACGTGATTCGCACGCCCAAGTCCATATTCGAGGCGCAGCTCAAGGCCTGGGACGTCGTCAGCAAGCGGCTGTCCGACGAGGACCCGTTCTTCAAGAAGGTGGTCGAGAGCCAGCGTTCCTGGGCGAAACGGGTGGCCAAGTACTGGTTCCTCAACGACGCCGACTACAAGCTCGGCTACGAGCACATCTTCGGCAAGCTGGGCTTCTGATCCAGGGGCGTTTTATAGAAGTTCCCTAATGAGAGCGGGGCGGCTGAACGCTGCCCCGCTCTTTTTTGGTTACCCCGACGGGGACATGCAATGATCAACCGCCTCATCTATGGCATCGACCAGTTGAACAAGTCGGTCGGGCACGCCTTCGCCTGGTGCATCATCATCCTCACCTTCGGCACCAGCTACGAAGTCTTCGTGCGCTACGTCCTCAACGATCCGACCAGCTGGGCCTTCGACCTGAGCTATATCATGTACGGCGCGCTGTTCATCATGGCGGGGGCGTACACGCTGTCCCGCAACGGCCACGTGCGCGGCGACGTGATCTACCGGCTGTGGCCCGAGCGCGTCCAGGCCGGCATCGAGCTGGTGCTGTATTTCCTGTTCTTCTTTCCCGGCGTCCTGGCCCTGATGATCTCCGGCTGGGGCTACGGCCATGACGCCTTCCGCATCCAGGAGGTCAGCGTCAACAGCCCGATCGGCGTGCCGATCTGGCCGCTGAAGATGCTGATCCCGGTTGCCGGCGTATTGCTCACCCTGCAGGGCATCGCCGAAGTGCTGCGCTGCGTGCTGTGCCTGAAGACGGGCAAGTGGCCGCAGCGGCTGCACGACGTCGAGGAGATGGAAACCGCGCTGATGCACCAGCGCGAGGACGAGGCGCGCGCCCATCACGAACCGGCGGCCGGGGGGGGTGCGCGATGAGCGATCCGCAAGTCGCCCTGATGATGATGGGCCTGTTCATCTTCATCATCCTGCTCGGGTTTCCCATCGCCTTCACCCTGATGGCGATGGGTGTCGGATTCGGCTACTACGCCTATTTCCGGCCCGACCAGGCTTTCTTCGACAATCGCGTGTTCTACCTGTTCACGCAGAACACCTTCAGCGTCATGAACAACGACGTGCTGGTGGCGGTGCCGCTGTTTTTGTTCATGGGCTACGTCATCGAACGGGCGAACATCCTCGACCGGCTGTTCCACAGCCTGCAGATTTCCATGCGCGCCATCCCCGGCTCGATGGCGGTGGCCGCGCTGATCACCTGTGCGCTGTTCGCGACGGCGACCGGTATCGTCGGCGCCGTGGTGACCCTGATGGGCCTGCTGGCCCTGCCGGCCATGATCAAGGCCAACTACGACCAGAAGATCTCCACCGGCGTCATCTGCGCCGGGGGCACGCTCGGCATCCTCATCCCGCCTTCGATCATGCTGATCGTCTACGGCGCCACCTCGGCGGTCTCGGTGGTCAAGCTCTATGCCGCGGCAATGATCCCCGGGATGCTGCTGGCCGGCCTGTACATGGTCTACGTGGTGACGCGCGCGGTGATGAATCCGTCGCTGAGGCCCAAGCTGCCCAAGTCCGAGGCCACCCTGCCATTCTGGCAAGTGGTGTGGATGCTGCTGACGGCATTCTTTCCGCTCGCCTTCCTCATCCTGTCGGTGCTCGGCGCGATCCTCTTCGGCCTGGCGACGCCGACCGAGGCGGCGGCGATCGGCTCGATGGGCGGCCTGCTGCTGGCGGCGGCGTATCGCTCGCTGACCTGGGGACGCCTGAAGGAGGCGGTCTTCCTGACGGCGCGCACCTCGGCCATGGTGTGCTTCCTCTTCGTCGGCTCGTGGACCTTCTCCTCGGTGTTTTCCTACCTGGGCGGCGAGGGCCTCATCAAGGACTTCGTGCTGAGCCTCGACCTCAACCCGGTCACCTTCCTGATCCTCTCCCAGGCGATCATCTTCCTGCTCGGCTGGCCGCTCGAATGGAGCGAGATCATCATCATCTTCGTGCCGATCTTCCTGCCGCTGCTGCCGCACTTCAACATCGATCCGATCTTCTTCGGCATCCTGGTCGCGCTCAACCTGCAGACCTCGTTCCTGACGCCGCCGATGGCGATGTCGGCGTATTACCTCAAAGGGGTCGCCCCGCCGCACATCCAGCTGATGACGATCTTCA
The DNA here is from genome assembly GCA_016703785.1 of Betaproteobacteria bacterium. Taxonomy (GTDB): domain Bacteria; phylum Pseudomonadota; class Gammaproteobacteria; order Burkholderiales; family Rhodocyclaceae; genus Desulfobacillus. The sequence continues at coordinate 45,007 of JADJBM010000004.1, read as the reverse complement.
AGGGCTGCCTGCCGTTCCTCAGCATGGTGTTCGTGGCCATGGCCCTGGTGTATGTCTTCCCGCAGCTGGTGACCTGGCTGCCCGACCAGCTGTACGGAAACTGACATGATGAGAACGGATATGCACTGGCTGGCCGCGAGCGAGGCGGCGCGGCTGCTTCAAGAGGGTGCGCTCAGCGCCGAGGAGTACGTCGGCGCCTGCATCGCGCGCATCCGCGAGGAGGAGGAGCGCGTGCAGGCTTGGGCGTTCTTTGACGCCGAGCACGCCCTCGAGCAGGCCTGCCGCGCCGACGACCGGCGCCGCGAGGGCCGCCCCATCGGGCCGCTGCACGGCATCCCGGTGGGCATCAAGGACATCATCGACGTGCGCGGCATGCCGACCGGCGACGGCACGCCGCTGCATGCCGGGCGCATTCCGCTCGGGGATGCGGCAGTGGTCAGCCGCCTGCGCCAGGCCGGCGCCGTCATCATGGGCAAGACGGTGACCACCGAGCTGGCGACCTACGCGCCGGGCAAGACGCGCAATCCGCACAACCTCGAGCACACGCCGGGCGGCTCCTCCAGCGGCTCGGCCGCCGCAGTGGCCGCCGGCATGGTGCCGCTGGCGATCGGCACCCAGACAAACGGCTCGGTGATCCGGCCGGCGTCGTATTGCGGTGTAATCGGTTTCAAGCCGACGCACGGGCAGATTCCGCGCAGCGGCATCCTCACCCAGTCGCGGCCGCTCGACCACGTCGGCGTGTTCGGCCGCACGCTCGAGGACGCGGCGCTGCTGGCCGAAACGCTGACGGGCTACCATGAAGACGATCCCGACACGCAGCCGATCCCGCATTCGCCGCTGGTGCAAACACTGGGCACTGTACCGCCGCTGCCGCCGAAATTCGCCTTCGTGCCGACGCCGATGTGGGACCAGGCTGCGCCCGATGTGCAGGCGGGGTTCGCCGAGTTGGCGGAACTCCTCGGCGATCGCGTCGAGACCTTCAACCTGCCGGACAACGCGCGCGACGCCCTTGAATGGCACCGCACCATCATGGAGGCGGACCTGGCCTCGTCCTTCGAGCAGGAATACGAGCAGGGGCGCGAGCAGCTGTCCGACACGCTGCGCCGGCAGATCGAACGCGGCCGCCAGGTGCTCGCCATCGATTACCGCCGCGATCTGGCGCGCGCGCAAATGCTGGGCGATGCGTTCAACGTGATGTTCGACGAGTTCGACGCCCTTCTGACGCCGGCCGTGACGGGCACGGCGCCGCACGGGTTGGGCTCGACCGGCGACCCGGTGTTCTGCACCTTGTGGACATTGTGCGGCCTGCCGGCGCTCAGCCTGCCCCTGCTGCACGGTGAGAACGGGCTGCCGATCGGCATTCAGCTTGTCGGCAAGCGGGGCGACGATGCGCGGCTGCTGCGCACTGCGCGCTGGCTCGAGCAGCGGATCGCGGCTGAATGACGCTGAAACGGAGGAGACGACAATGAAGGCGAAAGCGATATTCGGGATAGTGGGCATGCTGCTGATGGCGGGTTTCCTCGGCAGCATCATGATCAAGATCAAGTCGATCTCGCTGACCATCGTCGTGCTGATCGGACTCGTCATGATGGCCGTCGATTTCTGGCAGTCCCTCAAGGAGCGCGAGGACTGACAGGCCTCCTTCGCAATACCCTAGAATGCGGGGATGAAGCCGAAAATTTTCATCAGCCGCGAGATCTTCGGCGAAGTCATCGCCTTCCTCGAGCAGCATTTCGAAGTCGAATCCAACCAGGACGACATCCTCTACGAGGGGCCGCTGCTGGCTGAAAAGCTGGCCGGCAAGGACGGCGCCCTGATCCTTGCCAGCGACCGCATCGACGAGGCCATCATCGCGGCCTGCCCGAACCTCAAGGCCGTCTGCAACATCGGCGTCGGCTACAACAACATCGATGTCGCCGCCTGCACGCGCGTCGGCATCCTCGTCACCAATACCCCGGAAGTGCTCAACGACACCACCGCGGACATGGCCTTCGCCCTCGTCCTCGCGGCGGGGCGGCAGATCGCCCGGGGCGATGCCTGGATTCGCCAGGGCAAGTGGCAGAGGTGGCGCTTCATGGACTGGCTCGGGCCCGACGTGCACCATGCCACGCTGGGCATCCTCGGCATGGGGCGCATCGGCCAGGCCGTCGCCCGCCGCGCGGCCGGCTTCGACATGCAGGTCATCTATCACAACCGCAAGCGCCTGCCGCCGGAGATCGAAACCCGCTGCGCGGCGCGCCACGTGAGCAAGGATGAGTTACTGCGTGAATCGGATTACCTCGTCCTGATGCTGCCTTATTCCGCCGAGAACCATCACTGCATCGGCGCCGCCGAGCTGGCCCTGATGAAACCGACGGCGCACCTCATCAACATCGCGCGCGGTGGCATCGTCGACGATGCCGCCTTGGTCGCCTGCCTCGCGCGCGGCGGCATTGCGGGTGCGGCAGTCGATGTATTCGAGAACGAACCAGCCCTGCACCCCGGCTACCTCAAGCTGGACAACGTTGTCCTCACGCCGCACATCGGCGGCGCGAGCCGCGTTACCCGCCTGAAGATGGCGCGCCTGGCGGCGGAGAACCTGGTCGCTGCGCTGAACGGACAGCCGCCGCCCAATCTGCTCAACCCCGACGCCCTGTCCAATCGAACATGACTCTTGAACTCAACCCGGCACAAAAGCGCCTGCGCAACGTCGTCATGCTGCTGGCGCTGGGGTCGTATCTCATGTCGATGTTCCATCGCGTCGCGCCGGCGGCCATCGCGAGCGACCTCGCCGCCGCCTTCGAGGCCAGCGCCGCCTCGCTCGGCGTGCTGGCGGCGACCTACTTCTACGTCTATACCGTGATGCAGATCCCCACCGGCGTGCTCGCCGACACGCTGGGGCCGCGCAAGATCCTCACGCTCGGCGGCATCGTCGCCGGCATCGGATCGCTGCTGTTCGGCCTGGCGCCGGGTTTCGAGATGGCGGTGCTCGGCCGCACCCTGGTCGGGCTCGGCGTCTCGGTGGCCTTCATCGCCATGCTGAAACTCATTGCAGTCTGGTACGAGGAAAGCCGCTTCGCCACGCTCACCGGCACGCTGATGTTCATCGGCAATGCCGGCACCATGACGGCCGGAACGCCGCTCGCCTGGGCGGCGCAGACGGCCGGCTGGCGCGTGGTGTTCGTGGTCATCGGTGTGCTGTCTCTGCTCATCGGCGTCCTTTCCTGGTTTCTGGTGCAGGACAAGCCGGGCGAGCAGGGTGCCGCAGGGCATGTGGGCGCCCGTGCCGATCGCACGGCCTGGATGGGCGGGTTGCTCGCCGTCATGAAGAACCGCGACACCTGGCCGGGCTTCTTCGTGAACATGGGCATTGCCGGCAGCTTCTTTGCCTTTGCCGGCCTGTGGGCCGTGCCGTACTTCACGCAGGTGCATGGCATGACCCGGGCAGTGGCCTCCAATCACCTCAGCGTCTATTTCGGCGGCTTCGCCATCGGCTGCTTGATTGCCGGGCCGCTCTCCGACCGCATCAAGCGGCGCAAGCCGCTCATGATCGGCGGCGCCATCCTGCATGCCCTTGGCTGGTGGCTGTGGATCGCCTCCGGCCCTCTTTCGTCAGCGCTCACTTACGCGCTGTGCGCCGTCATGGGGCTGGTCACCGCCAGCCTCACCTTGTCCTGGGCTTGCGCCAAGGAGGTGAACCCGCCACTCCTGTCCGGCATGGCCACCAGCGTGGTGAATGTCGGCGTCTTCCTCGGCCCGTCCATCCTGCAGCCGCTGGTCGGCTGGGTCATGGATCAGGGATGGCAGGGGGCAATGGAAGGGGGCGCGCGCCTGTATTCGCCGGGCGACTACAACGGCGGGCTGATTCTCATGGCCGCCTTCGCGGCGATGGGTGCGGTCGCCACCCTGTTCGTGCGGGAGACCGGCTGCCGCAACATCTGGCGCGAGAAGGTTTAAGCCTGAAATTATAGATATTCATAATCCACGCATTGCAATCGCGATTCCGCAGGGGTCTCCCGGAGCCGGATAATCTCTTGAGCAGGAACGGTTCTAGAACAACTCAAGAGAGGAGATCAGGATGGCACATGTAGTGATCATGGGCGCCGGCATCGGCGGCCTGCCCGCGGCATTCGAAATGCGCGAAATTCTGCGCAAGGAAGACCGCATTACCGTCGTTTCGAATTCGACGACTTTCCATTTCGTGCCGTCCAACCCCTGGGTGGCGGTCAACTGGCGCAAGCGCGAAGACATCGAACTCGACCTGGCGACCATCCTGAATCGCAAGAACATCGAGTTCTCGGCGGCCGGCGTTACCCGCGTGCAGCCCGATGCGAACCAGCTCGAGCTCGGCGACGGCAGCAAGATGGACTACGACTATCTCGTCATCGCCACCGGCCCGAAGCTGGCCTTCGAGGAAGTCGAGGGCCTCGGCCCGAACGGCCACACCCACTCGATCTGCCATGTCGACCACGCGGTCGAGGCGGAAAAGGCCTGGAACGAATTCGTCAAGGATCCCGGCCACGTCGTCGTCGGCGCGGTGCAGATGGCGTCCTGCTACGGCCCCGCCTACGAGTACGCCATGATCATGGACACCGACCTGCGCCGCCGCAAGATCCGCGACAAGGTGCCGATGACCTTCGTCACCGCCGAACCCTACATCGGCCATCTCGGCCTGGGCGGCGTCGGCGACTCGAAGGGCCTGCTCGAGTCGGCCATGCGCGAGCGCCACATCAAGTGGATCTGCAACGCCAAGACCACCAAGGTCGAGGCCGGCAAGATGTACGTCACCGAGCACAACGAGGACGGCACGCCGAAGAAAGAGCACGTGCTCGACTTCAAGTACTCGATGATGCTGCCGGCCTTCAAGGGCATCGACGCCGTCTTCGGCATCGAGGGCCTGGCCAACCCGCGCGGCTTCATCCTCATCGACCAGCACCAGCGCAACCCGAAGTTCAAGAATATTTACTCCGTCGGCGTGTGCGTGGCGATCCCGCCGGTGGAAGCGACGCCGGTGCCGACGGGCGCGCCGAAGACCGGCTACATGATCGAATCGATGGTCACCGCCACGGCGCACAACATCCGCGCCCAGGTCGACGGCAAGGAGCCCTACGAGAAGGCCACCTGGAACGCGGTGTGCCTGGCCGACTTCGGCGACACCGGCGTGGCCTTCGTCGCCCTGCCGCAGATTCCGCCGCGCAACGTGAACTGGTTCTCCGAGGGCAAGTGGGTGCACCTGGCCAAGATCGCCTTCGAGAAGTACTTCATGCGCAAGATGAAGAAGGGCACCACCGAGCCGGTCTTCGAGAAGATGGTGATGGGCGCGCTGGGCATCATGAAGCTGAAGCGCTGAAGCGCTGGGCTAGGAGCGAAAGGCCGCCCGGTCTGGCACCCGGCGGCTTTTTTCTTTTAGAGTGATAGCCAGCTTGACAATGAATATAAGAAAATACTAATATACAGCCCATGTCGTCCATACGCCACCGTATCCTTTTTGTTGTCGCCGTCCTGCAGGGCCTGACTTTTGGCCAGGCTCTGGCGCAAGCCGCGCCCCTGGCCACCGCAACCGTCGAACTGCGCGAGATCGAGCTGACCTATCCGGCCGAAGGCGTGATCGAGGCGGTGAAGCAGGCCACCCTTGCCGCCCAGGCGCCGGGACGGGTGGTCGAGGTGCGCGCCGACGCCGGCGACGCGGTGAAGCAGGGCCAGCTCCTCATGCGCATCGACGCGCGCGAGGCGGCCGAGGGCTATGCCGCCAGCCAGGCCACGCTGGCCAACGCCAAGGCCCACTTCGAGCGCACAAAGAACCTCTACGAACAGAAATTCATCAGCCGGGCGGCGCTCGACAAGGCCGAGGCCGACTATCGCGCCGCGCGCGCCGGCAGTGGCGCCGCCGCCGCCTCGGCCAGCCACGCCAGCATCGTCTCGCCGCTGACCGGCTTCGTCGCCCAGCGCCACGCCGAGCGCGGCGAAATGGCCACGCCGGGCAGTCCGCTCATCACCGTGTACGACCCGAAGGGCCTGCGCGTGATCTCGAGCATCCCGCAGTACAAGCTGGCCGAGGTGCGCGCCCAACTGCGCGCGAAAATCGAATTCCCCGGGACCGGGCAAGTGGATCGACGCGGTGAAGGTCGAAGTGCTGCCCGCCGCCGATCCGCGCACCCACACCGTGCAGGCGCGCGCGTATTTGCCAGCGAACCTGCCGGACGGCCTGAGCGGCATCATTCCCGGCATGTTCGCCCGCGCCCACTTTGTCACCGGCACGGCGAAGAAGCTGCTGGTGCCGGCCGCGGCCGTGTTGCGCCGGGGCGAGGTGACGGCGGTGTATGTCATCGACGACAAGAACGCGGCGCGCCTGCGCCAGGTGCGGCTCTCAGAACCCCTCACCGCAGGTGGCTGGCGGCTTCCATGAAGTGCTGGCGGGGCTGTCCGCCGGCGAAAAAGTTGCACTCGATCCGGTCAAGGCGGGGATCACCGCCCGGCCGAATCCGTAACGGTCTGTGAGCGCAGGGATATAACGGGGCAGGGGTTTCCTCCCTCCTCCTTCCTCTGATCCCGTCCCTGCGCTCCTTTTCTTTTACGCCCTCTCCCGCTGGCGGGAGAGGGCTGGGGTGAGGGCGCTCTCTCCCCCTCCCGCGTGCGGGGAGAGGGGACTGAACAGGTAAGCAATGGGCATCTCCGGAAAAATCGCCGAACTCTTCCAGCGCTCGCAGATGACGCCGCTCATCGCGCTGATTGCCTTGCTGCTCGGCCTCTTCGCCGTGCTGGTGACGCCGCGCGAGGAGGAGCCGCAGATCAACGTGACGATGGCCAATGTCTTCATCCCCTTCCCGGGCGCCTCGGCCCGCGACGTGGAGAACCTGGTGGCGCGGCCGGCCGAGCAGGTGCTCTCGCGCATCGCCGGCATCGAGCATGTCTATTCCGTCTCGCGCCCCGGCATGGCGGTCATCACCGTGCAGTATGTCGTCGGCGAGGACCCGATCCAGGCGCTGGTGCGCCTCTACGACACCGTCAATTCGCACCGCGACTGGGTCTCGCCCAACCTCGGCGTCGGCGAGCCGATCATCAAGCCGAAGGGCATCGACGACGTGCCCATCGTCACGCTCACCTTCTGGACGAAGGACGCCGAGCGCTCCGCCTTCGAGATGCAGCAGGTGGCGCGCGCCGTCGAGATCGAGATGAAGCGTATCCCCGGCACGCGCGACGTGGAAACCCTGGGCGGACCGGGCCACATCGTGCGCGTCGCCATGGACGCCGAGCGCATGAACTCGCGCGGCGTCACGGCGCAGGACATCAAGGCCGCGCTGCAGCTCTCCAACGCCCTGCAGCCTTCCGGCAGCCTTGTTTCGGGCAACCGCGAGATCCTCGTCGAGACCGGCACTTTCCTCGAGACCGCCGCCGACGTGAAGCGCCTGGTGGTGGGGGTGTCGGGCGGGCGGCCGGTGTTCATGTCCGACGTCGCCGCCGTCAGCGACGGGCCGGACCAGCCATCGCAATATGTCTGGCATGGCAGCAAGGAAGGGGAATTCCCGGCGGTCACGCTGTCGATCTCCAAGAAGCCGGGCGTGAACGCTGCCGACGTGGCCGAGTCCGTCATCCACCGCGCCGAGGCGCTCAAGGGCACGGTGATCCCCGAGGGCGTCGCCTTCACGGTCACGCGCAACTACGGCGCCACCGCCACCGACAAGGCGCAGAAACTGATCGGCAAGCTCGCCTTCGCTACCTCCGCAGTCGTGCTGCTGGTGTTGTTCGCATTGGGCAAGCGCGAAGCCGTCATCGTCGGCGTGGCGGTGACGCTGACTTTGGCGGCGACGCTGTTCGCCTCCTGGGCCTGGGGCTTCACGCTGAATCGCGTCTCGCTGTTCGCGCTGATCTTCTCCATCGGCATCCTCGTCGACGACGCCATCGTCGTGGTGGAGAACATCCACCGCTGGCAGCAGCTGGAGCCGGACAAGCATTTGTGGGAGATCATCCCCAAGGCAGTCGACGAAGTCGGCGGCCCGACCATCCTCGCCACGTTCACGGTGATCGCCGCATTGCTGCCGATGGCCTTCGTCTCGGGACTCATGGGTCCCTACATGAGCCCGATTCCCATCAACGCCTCGATGGGCATGTTCATTTCGCTCGCCATCGCCTTCGTCGTCACGCCCTGGCTGGCGCTGAAGCTGCTCGGCGGCAAGCACCATCCCTCTCCCTCGGTCCCTCTCCCGCCAGCGGGAGAGGGAAGCAAACCTTCTCCCCTCGCCCCGCTCGCGGGGAGAGGGGCAGGGGGAGAGGGGAAGTTCGCGCGCGTCTTCCGCAAGTACGTCACGCCCTTCCTCGACGAGCGCAGCGGCCGCGCGGCGCGGCGCAAGCTGTGGCTCGGCATCCTCGTGGCGATCATCGTCTCGGTGTCGCTGGCGCTGGTGCAGCTGGTGGTGCTGAAAATGCTGCCCTTCGACAACAAGAGCGAATTCCAGATCGTGCTCGACATGCCGACCGGCACGCCGCTCGAAGAGACGGCGCGCGTGCTGCGCGAGATCGGCGGCGAGATCGCCACCGTGCCGGAAGTCACCGACTACCAGGCCTATGCCGGCGCCGCCAGCCCGATCAACTTCAACGGCCTGGTGCGCCAGTACTACCTGCGCGCCTCCAGCGAGCTGGGCGACATCCAGGTGAACCTGGTCGACAAGAAGGATCGCAGCCGGCAGAGCCACGAGATCGCCGTCTCCGTGCGCGACCGGGTGATGGATATCGCGCAGAAATACGGCGGCAACGCCAAGGTGGTGGAAGTGCCGCCGGGGCCGCCGGTGCTCTCGCCCATCGTCGCCGAGATCTACGGGCCGGACTACGCCGGCCAGATCGCCGTGGCGAAGGAAGTGCGCAAGGCTTTCGAGGGCACGGCCGACATCCTCGGCGTGGATGACTCCGTGCAGGCCGATGCGCAAAAAGTCGTGCTGCGCGTCTCGCAGAGCAAGGCCGCGCTGCTCGGCGTGGCGCAGAAGGACATCGTCGAGGTGGTGCGCATGGGCCTGGCCGGCGAGGACGTCACCCCGGTGCATTCGCGCGACGCCAAGCACGAGATCCCGGTGCGCGTGACCCTCGCGCCGGAAAAGCAGAACGCCATCGACTCGCTGCTCAAGCTGACGGTGCGCGAGCGCGCGACGGGAAACTGGTACCGGTGTCGGAACTGGTCGAGGTGCGCCAGACAGAGCGCGAGAAGGCCATCTATCACAAGGACCTGTTGCCGGTGGTGTACGTCGTCGGCGACATGGGCGGCAAGCTCGACTCGCCCCTGTACGGCATGTTCGACATCCGCGCCAAGGTGAACGGCATGCGCCTGGAGCAGGGCGGCACGCTGGGCGAATACTTCATCAAGCAGCCGAAGGACCCCTACGCCGGCTACGCGCTGAAGTGGGACGGCGAGTGGCAGGTGACCTACGAGACCTTCCGCGACATGGGCCTCGCCTACGCCGTCGGCCTGGTGCTGATCTACCTGCTGGTGGTGGCGCAGTTCAAGAGCTACCTCGTGCCGCTGATCATCATGGCGCCGATCCCGCTCACCATCATCGGCGTCATGCCCGGCCACGCGCTGCTCGGCAGCCAGTTCACCGCCACCTCGATGATCGGCATGATCGCGCTGGCCGGCATCATCGTGCGCAACTCCATCCTGCTGGTGGACTTCATCAACGAGCAGGTGGCCGGCGGCATGGACTTCGCCGAGGCGGTGCTCCAGGCCGGCATCATCCGCGCCAAGCCCATCGCGCTGACGGGGCTGGCCGCCATGATCGGCGCCATCTTCATCCTCGACGACCCGATCTTCAACGGCCTGGCCATCAGCCTGATCTTCGGCATCTTCGTGTCGACCCTGCTCACCCTGGTGGTGATCCCGGTGCTCTACTACGCCGCGATGAAGAACCGCATCTCGCCGTCCCGCGCAGACTAGTACCAGTCCCTGCTTCTGTGGCACTGACTTTCGTCATGCAATCGGGTACCCTTCCGCCCGGGGAGGAAGTCGTGTTCCATCGCTTGTTCAATCTGTTGGTCTTCCGGAGCGCCATCGCGCTGGCGGTGCTGCTGCTGGCGGGCGTCGCTTCGGCGTCGCTGCAGCCGTGCGACAAGGCGGACATCCTGCTGTCCGATGCGGCGCAGCCGCCCGACGAGCTGGAGGCGTGGCAGCCGCAGCGCCTGCCCGACGAGTGGCAGCGTTCCCGCCCGGAATTCTCTGGCACGGTCTGGTATCGCTTCCGCACGGAGGTGCCCGCCGTGCCTTCGCAGGTGCAGGCGCTGTATCTGCCGCGCGCCGGCGACCGCCTGACGGTTTTCGTCAACGGGCGTCTGGTCGGCAGCACTGTGGAGCCGGGCGGCGAGCCGATGAATACCTGGAAGCGACCCTTGCTGTTCACCATTCCGCCCGCCGCGCTCGTCGCGGGGGAGAACCTCATCCATGTTCGCCTGGAGGGGCAGGCCGGGCATTACAGCGGCGTGTCGGAGGCGGCGTTCGGATCGCAGACCGAGCTGCGCGATGCCTACTGGCGGCGCCTGGCGCTGCAGAGCATCGGCCCGGTGGGGCTGGCCGCGGCGTTGGGCCTGCTCGGCATTTTCTTCCTGATCCTCTGGTCGCGCCGCCGCGACGACAGCACCTACGTCCTGTTCGGGGCCGCCTCCATCGTCTGGGGCGTGCGCAACGTCGTCGATGTGCTGTTCCACCTGGCGATTCCCCAGCCGCACTGGGAAATCGCCATGACGGCGCTGTACTTCCTGTTCGTCGGCCTGCTGTGCCTGTTCTGCCTGCGCTTCGTCGGGGCTGCGCTGCCGCGCTACGAGCGCCTGCTGCGCGCCGCCATGATCGCATCGCCATTGATCCTGTATGGGCTGCTGCCTTGGGTTTCCGTGCTGGATTCGTCGCGGTTCATCCTGCTCGGCATGCTCGGCTTCGTGCTGGTGCCGCTTCTGGTGGTCGCGAACAAGGCGCTGCGCGAGCGCAGCCTGGGCGCAATGCTGATCACGCTGGCCGGTTCCGTCGCTTTCTCTTTCGGCATTTACGACTGGGCCGCCGTGGGCAGCCCCGGCATGTTCGACAGCGTGCGCCTCGTGCCGTATGCAGCGCTGTTCTTCACCACGGCCATCGGCTGGCTGCTGGCGCACCGCTTCCTGCAGGCGTACCAACGAATCGAGCAGATGAACGTGGTGCTCGACGAGCGGGTCGCGCAAAAGAGCGCGGCACTGGTGAGCAACATGGAGAAGCTCGCGCAGGCGAAGGCCGAGGCGGAGGCGGCCAACGCCGCCAAATCGCGCTTCCTCGCCGCCGCCAGCCACGATCTGCGCCAGCCGCTGCACGCGCTGGGCATGTTTGCGGGTGAGCTGGCGTCGCGCGAGCACGCACCGGCAAGCCAGGCGCTGGTGGCGCGCATCGGCCAGTCGGTGCGCGCGCTCGAGGGCATGTTCAGCGAGCTGCTCGACATCTCGCGGCTTGACGCCCGCAAGGTCGCCGTGACGCTGCGGCACTTCCCGGTGCAGGAGATGTTCGACCGCATCGCGACGGACTTCCTGCCCCTCGCACAGGAAAAGGGCTTGCGGCTGCGCTTCCGCCCGACCCGGCAGTGGTGCGAGAGCGATCCGCTCCACCTCGAACGCATCCTGCGCAACCTCGTCTCCAATGCCATTCGCTACACCACGCGCGGCGGCGTGCTGGTCGCCTGCAGGGTGCGCGGCCGGCGCCTGTGGCTGGAGGTGCGGGATACCGGCACCGGCCTCGCCGAGAACGAACGCGAGAGGATCTTCGAGGAGTACTACCAGGTCGGCAACCCGGGACGCGACCGCGACAAGGGACTGGGCCTCGGGCTTTCCATCGTCAAGCGTCTCGCCGACCTCCTCGGCGAACGGCTGGTCGTCAAGTCGACGCCTGGCCGCGGCTCGCTGTTCGCGGTGCGCACTCAGCCGGCGCCCGCGGCGGCGCGCGACAAGGCGACAACGAGCCGTCCATTGAGCTTCCTGCAGGACCGTTACCTGATCGCCCTGGTCGAGGACGACAGGCTGGTTCGCGTGGCCATGGAGGGCCTGCTGACGGGACGGGGCCTGGCCGTGGCGGCTGGCGCCATTTACGCTGAGGTGTGCGACGCCCTGCGCAAGAAGGGCCGCGCACCCGATCTCGTCATCGCCGATTACCGGCTGCATGGCGAAGAATCCGGAGTGGACGTGGCGCGCCGCCTGCGCCGCGACTACGGGCAGGACCTGCCCGTGCTGCTGCTCACTGGCGAAAGCGCGCCTGGAGGGATTCTCGATGCGGTCGCGGAGGACTTCCCCGTCCTGCGCAAGCCGGTGCTGCCGGAACGCCTGTTCGCCGAGATCGCCGGCTTGCTGCCGGCGGCCGGCGGCGACAGGCAGCAGGTCGCTCTGTAATCAAAGTCACATAGTCCTGGTGAACGCTTGACCGGAATACGCTCGGCGTTATATATTAGCAAATCCTAATATATTCGATCGAGGCATCACATGACCGTCAATCAATTCATCCGTATCTTCGCCGGCGCCTTCATCCTGATTTCCCTGGCGCTGACCCACTTCAACGGACAGGCCGACCTGTCTTCGCTGTCGTGGCTGTGGTTCACCGCCTTCGTCGGCGTCAACCTGTTCCAGAGTGGCTTCACCAAGTTCTGCCCGCTGGAAACCATCCTCATCAAGCTGGGCGTGGCGAAGCCCTCGATCGGCGGCAGCTGCGCCTGATCGGCCGAAACGATCCTCCTCCTCGCCGCGCAAAGCGGCAGGATTCCAACGGGAGCCTCGAGAGGGGTTCCCGTTTTTTTCGCCGCGCGGGCCGGGGGGAACTTTTCGCCCGCGGCAGGCTCTCAAATGTTGCAAATCGAAGAATATGCCTTCTGTATAATCCGGCCGCACACCCAGCCCCCACCCTTCCCGCATATTCCCCTCCGACCATGCCGTTCCGCGCGCTCGCCTTCCTGCTTGTCCTCCTGTATTCCGGCCTGGGTCGGGCGGTCTGCCCGCCGCATGATTTCACCGACCCTGCCCGCATTCGCATCCAGGGCGATGCCGTGATGATCGTCGTCCATGCGACCTCGACGCACGACGCGCGCTTTTCGGCGAAGCGCGGCGTCGACGAGGCGGTGCGCTTCGCCAAGAGCCGGAAAATCCCGGTCATCTACCTGCAGGACGACACGCCCGGGCAGTTCTACTACATGGCGGATTGCCAACCGGACCACTGGGCTTCCTCGCAAGGCGGGGAAATCGGCTTCGACGTGCCGCCTGCGCATCTCTACATCGTCGGCGGTCATCTCGAGCTGTGCCTGTCCGCCGCGCTGCACGACATCCTCTACCAGTGGGCGAAGAAATCGCCGCGCATCCTGACGGTGACCTATCTCATGGACGCCATCTATTCGAACGGCAAGCTGGTCGAACCCACCGAGCCGTACTACGGGGATTTCGTGAAGTTCATGAACGTCGTGACCCATGGCCGGGCCGGCGGCGAGCATTGGCCGAAGCTCAGCCTGCTCGAAACGATGGGAGTCATCATCCGGGAAGACCATGAGATGGCCTATCTCAAGCAGGTCCTGCCGCGCTGGGACAAAACGTTTCCCGCGTCGTACCGGGTCGAAATGCAGCTGAACGACTCGGTGAAGAAGGTCCTGAGGCCGGCGGCCGGATGGCATCCGCCGACGCTCCTGTTCCACTTTGTCGATTCCGCCATCAGCCTGACCGACGTGCCGCGGCAGCCGAATCATTGAGCGGTTCAGCGTTTGACCGACGCGCAGGCAGCGAAGATACTGTCGGCATGCAGCCGTCAGGCACCAAATGGAAGGATCCGGGGTGGCCGCCGCGGTTTGGAGAGGGGGTGAAACGGGGCCCGGCGCGGGGGAGAGAGCGGGCGTGTGTTGGGGACGCCCGCCCGCCGGCCCACAGCCGTCACCCACAGCAGTACGCCCCGCATTCAAGGCCGTCCTCTTCGACTTCGAAGGCACCCTGGTGGATTTCCAGTGGCAGCTGGAGTCGGCGCATGCGGAGTTGCGCGCGGCGTATGCCGCACTCGGCTTCGGCGGGGAAGAATTCGTGCACGGCAACTACGCCACCATGTGGAATGCCGCCGCCGACCGGCTTCAAGCGCAGGGACGCATGGACGCATTGCGCGCGGCGCTGTGTCCCATCTACGACCGCTGGGATGCGGATGCACTGACGCGCTGGGCGCCACGTCCGGGCGCGGCGGCGCTGCTGCGGCAGCTCGCGACGGCGGGCCTGCGCACGGGCATGGTGAGCAACGTCGGACGGCGCGCGCTTGGCGAAGCACTGCAGCGCTTCGGCCTTGCCGAGTGGCTTAGGCCGGTGATCAGCCGCGACGAGGTGACGAGCATGAAGCCGCGCGCCGAGGGCATCCTGCGCGTACTCGCGGAATGGCAGCTGGCGGCCGAGGATGTGCTCTTCGTCGGCGACAGCCGCGCCGACGTGCTCGCCGCCCGCACCGCCGGCCTGCGCGTGGCCATCATCCGCGGCGGGGAGTGCGTCGAGGCCGACTTCGCCGGCGATCCGCCCGACTTCATGATTTCGCAGCTGGACGAACTCGCCGGAATGGTCGTCGGCGCCAAGGTTTAACCCCCTACATTGTTTTGCAGGAACCGCCTGCAATCCCTTTGGCCTGCTATACTGGTAAGTAATTGAACACTTACTAACTGGATTGACCATGAACCCGCTGCCCGCACGCACCCGCCTGTCGACCGAAACCCGCCAGGCCGAGATCGTCGACGCGGTGCTCGACCTCTCGGACACCGTGGGGCCGGGCGCCATCACGACGGTCGATATCGCACGGAACCTGGGGCTGACCCAGGGCGCCGTCTTCAAGCACTTCCCGACCAAGGATGCCATCTGGCTGGCGGTGATGGGCTGGGTCGAGTCGCACCTGTTGTCCGCGCTCGATGCCGTGGCGACGGCGGCGCCGACGCCGCTGGAGGGGTTGCAGGCGGTCTTCATGAAGCACGCTCGCTTCGTCGCCAAGCATCCCGGCGTGCCGCGCCTGATCTTCAACGAGTTGCAGAAGCCGAAGGACACGCCGGTCAAGCGCCGCGCCCGCAGCATGCAGGAGAGCTACCGCAAGCTGCTCATGCGCCTTCTGGCGGAAGCGGAAAAGCGCGGCGAGGTCGCCGCCGGCCTCGACCGGGAAGGCGCGGCCACCCTGTTCATCGGCGCCCTGCAGGGGTTGATGTTCCAGGCCATGCTCGCCAGCAGTACCGCGAAGCTGGAGGCTGAGGCCAAGCGCGTGTTCTCCCTCTATCTCAACGCCCTTCGGGAGCCGTCATGAAACTTGATTCTGTGTGGGTTCGCCGCGCGGGCTTCGGCCTGCTGGGGATCGTCCTGCTTGCCACGTTCGCCTTCGTCGTCGTGCGCACCGGTCCCTTCGCCCCCGTCCGCGTCACCGTCGTGACCGTGGCGGACGGCAGCGTGACGCCGGCGCTGTTCGGCATCGGCACGGTGGAAGCGCGCCGCAGCTATCTCATCGGTCCGACCGCCGCCGGTCGTGTGCTCAAAGTGCATGTCGATGTGGGTGAAACGGTGAAGGCCGGCCAACTCCTCGCGGAAATGGACCCGGTGGACCTGGATGAACGCGTGAGCGCGCTCGATGCCTCGATGGCGCGGGCCAGCAGTGCCGTGTCGGCGGCCGAGGCGCAGCGACAGGACGCACAGGCACGCCGGCAACTGGCGGCGATCAACGCCAGGCGCTATGTGGACCTCGGCGAGAAAAAGTTCGTCAGCGCCAGCGTCGTCGAGGCGAAACAGCAGGAGCAGACTTCCGCGGATGCCGCGGTGACCGCCGCCGAAGCGAATCTGGCGGGTGCGCGGCAGGACATCGCGCGCCTGCGCGCCGAGCGCGAAGGCTTGCGGCAGCAGCGGCAGAATATCCGCCTGCTTGCGCCCGCCGACGGCGTCGTCACCGCGCGCGATGCCGAACCCGGCTCGACCGTCGTCGCCGGGCAGGCGGCGGTCAGGCTCGTCGATCCGGCGAGCCTGTGGGTCAAGGTGCGCTTCGACCAGGGCCGCTCGGCCGGACTGGCCGTGGGATTGCCCGCCGAGATCGTGCTGCGCTCGCGGCCGGCGAGTCCGCTGGCCGGCAAGGTCGTGCGACTGGAACTGCTGAGCGACAGCGTGACGGAAGAGCGCATCGCCCAGGTGGCCTTCGACAGCGTGCCTTCGGGAATTTCGCTCGGCGAGCTGGCCGAGGTGACGCTGCAGTTGCCGGCGTCACAGACTGGCCCTGTGCTGCCCAACGCCAGCATCCGGCAGCGCGGCGAGCAGGCCGGTGTCTGGCTGCTGCGTGCCGGCGCCCTGCAATTCGTGCCGCTGCGCCTCGGCAGCGCCAGCCTCGACGGCACGGTGCAGGTGCGCGAAGGCCTGCAGGCCGGCGACCGCGTGATCGTGCATAGCGAGAAGGAACTCGCCGCCGACAGCCGCATCAAGGTCGTCGAATCCATCGTCGGCAAAGGCGCATGATCAGCCTCGCCGGGCGGGACATCCTGCATTCCTGGGGCAAGTTCGTCTTCACCGGCGTCGGCCTCGGGCTGCTCATCGGCGCCACGCTGACCATGGCCGGCGTCTATCGCGGCATGGTGGACGACGCCAAGGTCCTGCTGAGCAACAGCGGCGCGGACATCTGGGTGGTGCAGAAGGACACGCTTGGCCCCTATGCCGAACCGTCGAGCCTGCGCGACGACGTCTATCGTTCCCTCCGCGGCATGCCGGGCGTGGCGCGCGCGGCCAACGTCACCTACCTGACCATGCAGGTGAAGCAGGGCGGAGAGAAAGAGAACGCAAGCGACGTGCGCGTCATGGTCGTCGGCTTCGAGCCCGGCCAGCCCGGCGAGCCGGGCTACCTGGTGGCGGGGCGGCGCATTACGCGCAGCCACTACGAGGCGGTGGCCGACGTGCGAACCGGATTCAGCCTGGGCGAGCGCATCCGCATCCGCCGCCAGGACTACACGGTGGTCGGCCTGACGCGGCGCATGGTGTCCTCCGGCGGCGACCCGATGGTCTTCATCCCCTTGAAGGACGCGCAGGAGGCGCAGTTCCTCAAGGACAACGACGCCATCGTGAACGAACGCGCGCGCACCGCCGCCAACCCCGCCCTCAACCGCCCCGGCGTGCCCGGCCTGCTCGAAGCCATCCAGGCCTCGCAGACCACCAGCCGCAGCGTGAACGCCGTGCTGGTGCAGGTGCAGGACGGGCAGAGCCACGAAGCCGTGGCCGAGCCGATCCGCCGCTGGAAGCACCTGCAGGCCTATACCCGCGCGCAGATGGAGGAGATCCTCGTGGCCAAGCTGATCGCCACCTCGGCGAAGCAGATCGGCATGTTCCTCGCCATCCTCGCCGTCGTCAGCGCCGCCATCGTCGCCTTCATCATCTACACCATGACGCTCGGCAAGATCCGCGAGATCGCCGTGCTCAAGCTGATCGGCACGCGCAGCCGCACCATCGCCGGCATGATCCTGCAGCAGGCGCTCGGCCTCGGCTTCATCGGCTTCGTCGTCGGCAAGATTTCCGCCGCGCTGTGGGCGCCGTTTTTCCCCAAGTACGTTTTGCTCGAGCCGGGCGACGCCCTCAGGGGCTTCATCGCGGTGATGATCATCTGCACCATCGCCAGCACGCTGGCGATCCGCGCCGCGCTGAAGGTCGATCCGGCCACGGCGATCGGAGGCTAGGGTGGACGGCTACGGCATCCGCATCGAGAACATGCGCAAGCGCTACGGCGCGGGCGACACCGCCGTCGACGCGCTGAAGGAAGTGAACATGACCGTCGCCCCGGGCGAGGTCGTCGGCCTGATCGGCCCCTCGGGCTCGGGCAAGACGACGCTGCTCAAGTGCCTCGGCGCGGTGATCGAGCCGACGGCCGGCCGCATGACGCTCGGCGACGAGGTCATCTACGACGATGGCTGGAAGATCGACGACCTAAAAGCGCTGCGGCGCGACCGCATCGGCTTCGTCTTCCAAGCGCCCTACCTGATCCCCTTCCTCGACGTCACCGACAACATCGCTCTGTTGCCGATGCTGGCCGGCCAGCCCAACGCCGCCTCGCGCCGGCGCGCGACGGAACTGCTCGAGGCGCTCGACGTCGGCCACCGCGCCCGCGCCCAGCCCTCGGAGCTTTCCGGCGGCGAGCAGCAGCGCGTCGCCATCGCCCGTGCGCTGGCCAACCAGCCGCCGGTGATCCTCGCCGACGAGCCGACCGCGCCGCTCGATTCCGAGCGCGCGCTCGCCGTCATCCGCATCCTCAACCGCATGGCGCGCCAGTACAACACCGCCGTCATCGTCGTCACCCACGACGAGAAGATCATCCCCACCTTCAAGCGCATCTACCACATCCGCGACGGCGTCACGCACGAGGAGGCCGGCGAGGGGCGGGAAGTGTAAGATCACGCCGTACCTGAAGAACGATTGGTGCCGCCATGCTCAGACAACTCCTGCTCTTCCTGCACCTCGCCGGCGTCATCGTCTGGGTGGGCGGCATGTTCTTCGCGTATTTCTGCCTGCGACCCGCCGCCGTGCGGGTGCTGCAGCCGCCCCAGCGCCTGCCGCTCTGGGTCGAGACGTTCAGGCCGTTCTTGCGCATCACCGCCGTCGCCGTCGTCCTCATCCTTCTGAGCGGCTTCACGCTGTTCTTCGAGGTCGGCTTCAAGCTGGCGCCGATGGGCTGGCACGTCATGATGACGCTCGGCCTGGCGATGGCCGGCATCTTCGCCTACGTCTACGGCGTGCTCTATCCGCGCTTGGGGCGGCATTGCGCCGCCTCGGCCTGGCCCGAAGCCGCCGCCGCGCTCAACGCCATCCGCCGGATGGTGGCGACGAATCTCCTGCTGGCGCTGGGCACCGTCGCCGCTGCGATGCTGTCCCGTTGATCGGCGCAGGCTGTGCGTTGAGGGTGAGCGGGTCGGGCGCCGAATGCCGACCCGGACATTGACATCCACGCCGCGCTGGGAAAAAATATTCGCACAACCCAGCTTTTCCATCCAAGTGGTGCGGCGCTCGCGCGCCGCAGGCATCGAGTAGGTCGGGCCGCCTACCATCCGCTTCGTTTTTCGCGCGGGAGGCATATGGCGTGCCCTTACTGATCGCTTCAACTTCCCTTTCCATCCAGCGCAGTTCCCCAACGCGACGGCCTCGGGCCGTGCGGCAGGACTGCGCCCGGTTCCTTCAACGCAGGTCAACCAAGGAGGACGCGCCATGAGCAAGCCGCCGGCCCCCTGCAGCAAATGCAAGGGCGAAATGTCGATGACCGTTCTTGAACCGTTCGAGGGCGAAGAGGAGGGTGTGAGGCTGACGATTCAGGCCATGCCCTGCGTCGAATGCGCACAGCAGCACAAGCGCTTCATCAATCTCGCCTTTGCCGGGGATCTGCTTGACTTGATGATGAGTCCCGGGACTTTCCGGAACGTCCCGGCAGCAACGAAGAAGGGCTTCTTCAGCAAGCGCTATCACTGCCCGGATTGCGCCGCGGAACTGCCCGAGGCGCCCACGGGCGAGCAGTCGCAGGAGGTGGCGGCGGAGCTCAAGAACGCGCAGCCGTTCAGGGTCGCCGTCCGCTTCCCTGTCTACAAGTGCGGCGGCTGCGGCGGGGAATGCATCCGCTCCGTCGAGGACGCGGCGAAGCTCGCCTTCAAGGCAACCGGCCACGCCTTCCGCTCGATCGACATCCACCCGACCTGAGGGGCAGTGCATCAAACCATGCCAAAGACTTGTTAATATCTATTCTATGCAATAGAATAGAACCAGTTTGAGAGTGAAAGGTGGCGGTCATGGCAAAAACAGCAAAGACAGCGGTGGTCACGACCCAGGATCGGGCGCGCATCCTTTCAAGCGCGGTGGCGGAAGTCGCGCGCCATCTCGGGATCAGTTCGGTCGAGCTCGGCGGCATCCTCGGCATCAGCCAGTCGTCCGCCTCGCGCCTCATGAACGGCATCTACAGCCTGCACGAGCATCAAAAGGAATGGGAGCTGGCGGCGCTGTTCGTGCGCCTTTACCGCGGCCTGTATTCCATCGTCGGCAGCAACGACCAGCTCGCGATGGACTGGCTGAAGTCGCGCAACAGCGCCTTCGGCAACCAGGTCCCGCTGGCGGTGATCCAGCAGGCCAGCGGCCTGGTGCATGCCTGCGACTACGTCGATGCCCACCGCGCTCCGGCCTGAGGCCCGCGCCTGGCGCGGCGCGGGCTGGCGTGCCGTCGAAGCGCAGCACCAGAACGCCACCCTTGCCCTGGCCGGCGGCCATCTGGCGGATCAGACCCTCCTCGAAGACATCATCGAAGGCATCAAGCCGCAGCTGCCGCCGGAAGCGGCCGGCCTGCACTTCCTGCTGGGCACGCCCTTCCGCTACCTCCCCCGGCCGCCTGCGGGCTCGCGCTTTCGCGGCCGCTTCGATCCCGCGGTGTTCTACGGCGCGGAAGACATCAAGACCGCCTGCGCCGAGGCCGCCTACTGGCGGCTGCGCTTCTGGCTGGACAGCGAAGCGCTGGCCGGCAAGCCCGCCTCGATGTCGATGACCCTGTTCGAGTTCCACGGCGCCACCCAAGCGCTCCTCGATCTCACGCGTCCGCCCTTCAAGGCCAAACGCAAGGCCTGGACGCACGCCGCCGACTACAGCGAAACGCAGGCGCTCGCCAACCGGGCCAGGGCGGAGGGCATCGAGGCGATCCGTTCGGAATCCGCGCGCAATGGCCCGACGGGCCGCTGCCTTTCCATCCTCACGCCGGCGGTATTCAAGGCGGTGGCCGAGCCGTTTCGCCATCAGCAGCAAACCTGGAGCCTGTACCTGCGTCCGCCGAACCTCGCCGTCTGGCAGCGGGACATCAATGGCGACCGGTTTCAGTTCACGTATGCGTGAGGGTTGCCGAGATGTGCTGCCGGTAGTGGATTGAGGGCGAAGACAAACTGGAAGGCTTCGGCTTGCGGGGGAAAGTCAGTCGCTGGAGTACGGCGATGAGATTGGGTTGTGGGCTGAATCGGCCAGAGCCGTCATTCCGCCGCGAAGCGGAACCCGGAATCCAGTATCGTTATTTACTCGCAAATGGATTCCCGCTTTCGCGGGAATGACGCTTCGGGTCGTTATCACTCATTCGCCGTGTCACGGCGGCTGACTTTCAGTCGCATCAATTTCACTTCTCGCTCCCCGCGCAGCCGCTCCCGGCAATCACGCCTCTGCCAACTCCCCCGCCCGCTTCCTCGGTTTCTTGATGGCAATGCGCGGCTCCAGTCCGGCGGCGGTGGCCATGTCCATCAGCGCGCTCAGCGAGAAGAGGTCGATCTTGCCGCGCATCAGGTCCGACATGCGCGGCTGCGTGATGCCGAACAGCCGCGCCGCCTCGGCCTGTGTACTTCCGCTGCGCTTCACCCAGTCCTGCAGCGCCATCAGCAGCTCAGCGCGCGCGCGCATGCTGGCTGCCTGCTGCGGCGTATCCTCGATGGCATCCCAGACGCTGTCGAATCGTTTCTTCTTGCTCATGGCTGCTTCCTCATCAGTTCCTTGAAGCGCTTGCGCGCCAGATCGATGTCCTTGTCGCTCGTCTGTTCCGTTTTCTTCTGGAAACAGTGCAACACGACCACCGCGTCGGCCAGTTTCGCCAGGTAGATCACCCGGAAGGCGCCGGCCTCATCCCGTATCCGTATTTCCCTGACGCCAGCGCCGACTGACCGCATCGTCTTCCAGTCATCCGGCTCCCCGCCGCGCTGCACCTTGTCCATCTGGAACCCGGCTTCCCGGCGGATACTGACGGGGAAAAGGCGCAGGGCATCGAGCGCGTCACCGAGGAACTCAATCGGCTTGATCGTCATGGCTGGAATATACAAGAACTGGTAACTATTGGGAAGTGGGCCGGGCGGCAGATTCCCTTGCCTGCAGCCTCTTCGCCGTACTGCAGCGGCTGACTTTCCCCGGCCTGCCTAGCGCACCAGCAACACCCAAAGCAGCAGCAGGTTCAGCGCCAGCGACGCGACCGCCAGCAGCTTCAGCGCGAGCTGCGGGTCGCGCTGCAGGAGGGGCATGCGGCGCGGCAGGGCGAGGGGGCGGTGGGCGCCGCGCTCGAGGGCGAGGAGGAATTCCTCGGCGGTCTCGAAGCGCGCCGAAGGGTCGCGCGCCACGGCCTTCAGCAGCAGCGCCTCGAGCCATGGCGGGATGTCGGGGCGGTAGCGCAGCGGCGTCACCGGGTCGCCGAACTTCGGCCGCTGGAAGGGCTCGATCTCGCCGTAGGGGTACTTGCGCGTGAGCAGTTCGTAGAGCGTGACACCGGCGGCGTAGAGGTCGCTCGAGGGCGAGGCGGCCTGCCCGGCGAAGAGCTCGGGCGCCATGTAGGAGGGCGTGCCGGGATTGTTGATCTCGTGGAAGTCAACGCCGTCGGAGGCCGCCACGCCGAGGTCGAGGATGCGCAGCCGGCCGTCCTGGCCGAGGTGCAGGTTGTCGGGCTTGATGTCGCGATGCACGATGCCGAGCCGGTGCAGCGCGCCGATGCCCTTGAGCAGGCGCGGGCCGATCTGCGCGACTTCGGCGATGGAGAAGCGGTGGCCGCGCGCCAGCATGGCCTTCAGCGTGGCGCCTTCGTGCCAGCTCATCAGGTAATACAGGTGGGCGCGCCGCTCATGGGGCACCACATGCGGGAAGGTGTTCGCGCTGACGCGCTTGGCCAGCCACTCCTCGTGCAGCAGGGCGTTCTTCGCTTCCTCGTCGGCGGCGTCGGGCAGCAGGGTCTTCAGCACCAGCATCCGCCCGTCGGCTTCGTTCTTCACGCGATAAAGCAGCGTTACGCGCGATTCGTGCAGCACGGCCTCGACGCGCAGGCCGTCGAGGCTCTGCCCCGGCTTGAGGCGCGGCGGCACGGGCAGTTGGCGCCCCTGCGCGAGGCGGTCGCGCAGGCTGGCGGCCGGCACGCTGTCTGCGCGCAGCACCAGCGCGGTGCAGTTGTCCTGCGCGCCGTGGGCGAGCGCCGCCGCGGCCAGCGCGCTGGCGGCTTCCTGCGGATCGGCCTGGCGGGCGAGGTGCTCGGCGATGCGCGCGTCGCCGAGGCTGTTCCACACACCGTCGCTGGCGAGCAGGAAAACGTCGCCGGCCTTCAGTTCGCCGTCGGCGTGGTCGAGCACCAGGTGGGCATCGAGGCCGACGGCGCGCTTGAGCACGTGGCGCATCTGCGGATGCTCCCAGACGTGGTCTTCGGTCAGGCGCGAGAGCTGTCCCTCGCGCCACAGGTAGAGGCGGCTGTCGCCGACGTGCACGGCGTGCCAGCGCCTGCCGCGCAGCACCAGCGCGGTGAGCGTGGTGGCCATGCCGGCCAGTTCGCGCCGCGCCGCGCCCTGCGAGATGAGCCAGCGGTTGAGCGCGGTGACGACGGTGTCGAGCGACTTCTCCACGCTCCAGGTGTGGGCGGTGGAGAAGTAGTCGGCGAGCAGGCTGCGCACGGTGTACTCCGCCGCCTCGCGCCCGGCCGCGGCGCCGCCGACGCCGTCGGCGACGGCGGCCAGCACGCCCTTCAGCTCGAGGTCGCCGCCTTCCGGCGTGACGGCGCCGCAGAAGTCCTCGTTCTGCGGGCGCGGGCCGGTGAGGGAGGCGTGGCCAACGGACGGGGGACAGTGAGGGAGGTCTTCCCCCTCTCGCCTCGCGGGAGGAGGGCGGCCCCCCCCCCCGCTCAGATCTTCGCCGCGGTCAGGTGCGCCGCGCCCCAGGTGGTGCGCCAGCGCGTCTTCACGCCGGTCAGCCCGACCAGTGCCAGCAGCGCCAGCGCCGCGAAGATCAGGAAGCCGGCCTGGTAGCTGCCGGTGAGCTGCTTCGCGAAGCCGAGCGAGGACGCCAGGTAGAAGCCGCCGATGCCGCCCGCCATGCCGACCAGGCCGGTCATCACGCCGATCTCGCGGCGGAAGCGCTGCGGCACGAGCTGGAACACCGCGCCGTTGCCCATGCCCAGCGCCAGCATCGCGCCCACGAACACCGCCAGCGCCATCCACGCCTCGGGCAGGCCGACGCTGACGATGGCGAGGAAGATCGCCGCCAGGATGTACATCACGGTCAGCGACTTCACCCCGCCGATGCGGTCGGCCACGTTGCCGCCGATCGGGCGCACCAGCGAGCCGGCGAACACGCAGGCCGCGGTGAAGTAGCCCGCCATCTTCGGATCGAGCCCGTACTGGGTGTTGAAGTAGATCACCAGCGACGAGGCCAGGCCGACGAAGCCGCCGAAGGTCACCGAATAGAAGAACATGAACCACCACGCGTCCTTGTCCTTGAGCACCGCGAGGTATTCGGCGAAGCGCTTGGGCGGCGGCGCGTCGGGCGCGTCCTTGGCCATGAAGCAGAAGGCCACCAGCACGATCACCAGCGGGATCAGCGCCAGGCCGAACACGTTGTGCCAGCCGAAGGCCATCGCCAGCCCGGGCGCGAACAGCGCCGCGAACGCGGTGCCGGAGTTGCCGGCGCCGGCGATGCCCATCGCCGTGCCCTGGTGCTCCGGCGGATACCAGCGCGAGGCCAGCGGCAGCGCCGCCGCGAAGGACGCGCCCGCCACGCCGAGGAAGATCCCCAGCACCAGCACCTCGCCGAACGAATGCACGCCCGCCAGCCAGGCGTAGGCCAGGGCGGCGATCACGATCACCTGGCCGATGATCGCCGCCTTCTTCGGCGACAGGCGATCGACCACCACGCCCATCACCATGCGCAGGATCGCCCCCGCCAGCACCGGCGTGGCCACGATCAGGCCCTTCTGCGCGTGCGACAGGCCGAGGTCCTTCGCGATCTGCACGCCGAGCGGGCCGAGGATCACCCACACCATGAAGGCGAGGTCGAAGTAGAGGAAGGCGGCGATCAGCGTCGGCGTGTGGCCGGCCTGCAGGAAGGATTTCTTGTCCATCTCGGGCTCCAGGGTCGTGCTTGAAACGCACCGTCGGTGCGGGAATTTCCAGCGCGAACCTCGTCCCCCTGGCCGGAGAGGGCTGGGGTGACGGCGCCACCGCGTGGCCGTCTTCGAGGTTGATGTTCCAGCCGTGCAGCGGACAGGTGACCTTGCGGCCATGGACGATGCCCTGCGACAGCGGGCCGCCCTTGTGCGGGCATTTGTCGTGCAGCGCGAAGACCTCGTCGTCGGCGTTGCGGAAGATGGCGATGTCGCTCGCGCCGGGGCGCCGCACCACGCGCGAGCCGAGGCGGGGGATGTCGTCGAGCGGGCAGATGCGTTTCCAGTCGGTCGACGACGGTGCTTTGTTTCTCGGCAATCACGGCAGACATGGCTATACCTCCAGCGGTTCGAATTCGCGGCGCACGAGGGGCTGCTCCACGGCGGCGCGCCACGGGTCGCTCGCGTCCTTGAGCGCGTCGAGCAGCCGGGCGTGCAGGCGGCGGCGGTTGTCGCCGTCCTCGACCACCTTGGACTTCACGTAGTCGAGGCCGACACGGTTCAGCCAGTGCACCGTGCGCTCCAGGTACCAGCCCTCCTCGCGGTACAGCTGCAGGAAGGCGCCGGAGTACTCCATCACCTCCTCGTCGCTGCCCACCTTGCACAGGAACTGCGCGACCTCGGTCTTGATGCCGCCGTTGCCGCCGACATACAGCTCGTAGCCGGAATCGACGCCGATCACGCCGACGTCCTTGATGCCGGCCTCCGCGCAGTTGCGCGGGCAGCCCGACACCGCGAGCTTCACCTTGTGCGGCGCGTACATGTCGAACAGCATCTTCTCGAGCTTGACCCCCATGTCCATCGCCAGCTGCGTGCCGAAGCGGCAGTGCTCGGCGCCGACGCAGGTCTTCACGGTGCGGATCGACTTGCCGTAGGCGTGGCCGGACACCATGCCGGCGGCGTTGAGGTCGGCCCAGATCGCCGGCAGGTCCTCCTTCTTCACCCCGAGCAGGTCGATGCGCTGGCCGCCGGTGACCTTGACCGTGGGCACCTGGTACTTCTCGGCGGCGTCCGCGATCGCGCGCAGCTCGGAAGGCGTGGTCAGCCCGCCCCACATCCGCGGCACCACCGAATAGGTGCCGTCCTTCTGGATGTTGGCGTGCGCGCGCTCGTTGATGAAGCGCGACTGCGGATCGTCCCTGGCCTCGTGCGGCCACGACGAGATCAGGTAGTAATTGACCGCCGGCCGGCACTTGTCGCAGCCGTTGGGCGTCTTCCAGTTGAGCGTGTCGAACACCGCCTCCTTGCTCGTCAGGTGGTGCTTGAAGATCGCCTCGCGCACCACCTTGTGCGAATGCTCGGTACAGGCGCACACCGGCTTGTCGTTGGCGCTCACCGCCTGGTAGGCGCCGCCCACCGTGGACGCGAGGATCTGCTCGACCAGGCCGGTGCAGGACCCGCAGGACGACGCCGCCTTGGTGTGCTTCTTGACCTCGTCGAGCGTGAACAGCCCCTTCTCCTTGATCGCCTTGACGATGGTGCCCTTGCACACGCCGTTGCAGCCGCACACCTCGGCCGTGTCGGGCATGCTGGCGGCGCGGTTCTCGCCCTTGTGGCCGGCGTCGCCGAGCCGGTTCTGGCCGAACATCAGGTGGTCGCGGATCTCGGCCACGCTCTGGCGGTCCTTCATCAACTGGAAGTACCACGAGCCGTCGGCGGTGTCGCCGTACAGCACCGAGCCGACGATGCGGTCGTCCTTGAGCACGACGCGCTTGTACACCCCGCCCTGGCGGTCGTGCAGCACGATCTCCTCGGTGCCCGGGCCGCCGCTGAAGTCCCCCGCCGAGAACACGTCGATGCCGGTCACCTTGAGCTTGGTCGAGGTCACCGAGCCCTCGTAGCGGCCGATGCCGAAGTTGGCGAGGTGGTTGGCGCACACCTTGCCCTGCTCGAACAGCGGCGCCACCAGGCCGTAGGCGACGCCGCGGTGCGCCACGCACTCGCCCACCGCGTAGATGCGCGGGTCGGTGACGGTCTGCAGCGTGTCCGAGACATGGATGCCGCGCACCCGGCCGCTGCCGCAGTACAGCCCGGCGGACTCGGCGAGCGCGTAGTTGGGCCGGATGCCGGCGGCGACCACGACCAGGTCGGCGGGGATCTCCATGCCGTCCTTGAAGCGCACCGCGCCGACGCGCTCGGCCATGTCGCCCTGCGCGTTGCGCGCCGGCAGCAGCGCCTCGGTCTGGCGCGCGAGCAGGAACTTCATGCCCTTGGCCTCGAGCGAGGCCTGCAGCATGTCGGCCGCGGCCTTGTCGAGCTGGCGCTCCATGATCCACTCGCCGATGTGCACCACGGTCACGTCCATGCCGCGCAGCATCAGCCCGTTGGCGGCCTCCAGCCCGAGCAGGCCGGCGCCGATCACCACCGCGTGGCGGTACTTGCCGGCGGCCTCGATCATCGCCTCGGTGTCGGCGATGTCGCGGTAGCCGAGCACGCCGGGCAGGTCGTTGCCGGGGATCGGCGGGATGAAGGGCGTCGAGCCGGTGGCCAGCAGCAGGCGGTCGTAGTCGGCCTCGGTGCCGTCGCCGGCGAGCACCTTGCGGCGGATGCGGTCGATCTTCACCACCTTGCGGCCGGCGTGCAGGGTGATGCCGTTGTCGCGGTACCAGTCGACATCGTTGAGCATGATCTCCGGCAGCGTCATCTCGCCCGCCAGCACCGGCGACAGCAGGATGCGGTTGTAGTTGCCGTGCGGCTCGGCGCCGAACACGGTGATGTCGTAGAGGTCGGGCGCGAGCTTGAGCAGCTCCTCGATCGTGCGCACGCCGGCCATGCCGTTGCCGACGAGGACGAGTTTCATCTTCTTCATGGTGATGCTCCGATGCATTGAGGTCACTCATTGCATCGCAAGCACCGTGCCAGTCATGCAACGTGCTGATGCGAAGGAACAAAAGTCAGTCGCTGGAATACGGCGGGAGAAAATTTGCGCACGCATGTGGTGCGGCGTGCGCCGAGGTGGGGCGTTGTTCCCCTCACCCCAGCCCTCTCCCCGCGAGCGGGGAGAGGGGGCGTGCTCCTCCTGCGCGAGCGGGAAAGAAACTGCCCTCGCCCCATGCATGGAGAGGGCGGACATGCTCCCTCTCCCGCCAGGGCGGGAGAGGGTTGGGGTGAGGGTGGGGGTGAATCAGGCCGCGCGATGCGAGGCGAGAATCATGCGCTTGATTTCCGGCAGGCAGGAGCCGCAGCCGGTGCCGCATTGCGTGCCGGCCTGCAGTGCCTCCAGCGAGGCGCCGGCGGCGAGGCCGTCTAGCAGGGTTAGTTCGCTGACGCCGTGGCAGGCGCAGACGATGCGGCTGGTGCGCGGCGCGCCGGCCGGCGGTCGGGTGAGCGGCGCCAGCAGCAGGGGGCGGAAGGCGGCAACCGGCTGGCGTTCGACGACGGCTTCCAGCAGCCAGGCGCCGGCCGCGGTTTCGCCGGCGAGGTGCAGGCCGACCAGCGCGCCGTCCTCGACCAGCGCCTGCTTGCGCACGCCGCGCCGCGCATCGCGGTAGCGCAGGCAGAAAGGATCGTCGAGGCCGAGGATCGCATCGATCTCGTCGAGCCATTCTGCCGGCGCCGTCTCGGCGTGGGCGAGGCGCAGCACCACCGCCGCGCGCTCGCGCCCGGCCAGCGCCAGGCTGGCATGGCCGAATCGGGCCAGCAGTGGCGCCAGTCGCGCCTTCCAGGCGACGGCGTCGCCGGCGTGCGACTCGCTGCGCGCGACCAGCGCCCGCCAGGTCAGGGCGGCGCGCTCGATGCGCACGGCGGCGTGCTTGAGTTCCGGCTGCTTCGAATGCGGATCGAAGTCGGACAAGGTGAGTTCGTTGGCGCCGGCTGAATTCAGGTGGCTGCGCCCCCAGTGCATGGGCACGAAGACATGGCCCGGCCGCAGCGTGTCGTCGGCGGCGGCGCGCAGCACTGTTTTCGCCGCGCCGGCTGGAAAGCCGCAGCAGTTCGCCCGCGCTGAAGCCGCGCCGTTCGAGATCGGCCGGGTGCAGGTGCGCCAGCGCCTCCTCTTCGTGACCGAACAGGCGCGCCACGGCGCCGCTGCGGCTCATGCCGTGCCACTGGTCGCGCAGGCGGCCGGTGTTCAGATGGAAGGGATAGCGCGCATCCGTCGTCTCGGCGGTGGCAATGGTGGCGATGGTGCGGATCGGGATGAAGCGCGCGCGGCCGTCCGGCGTGGCGAAGCGCTTGTCTTCATAGAGACGTGCGGTGCCTGCCGTGGCGCCCTCGCGGAGCGGCCATTGCTGCGGACCTTCGCGCTCGAGCAGCGCGTAGTCGAGCCCGGTGATGTCGAGGTCGCGGCCGCACGTGAGGCCGGCGAATTCGCGGTGGATCGTTGCAGGCGAATCGAAGTCGAACAGGCGCGGCGCATCCTCATTGCCGAGCGCGGTGCCGAGACGCAGGGCGAAGTCGCGCGCAATTTCCCAGTCCGGCCGCGCATCGCCGGGCGGCGGCACGGCGGCGCGCACGCGCGAGATGCGCCGCTCGGAGTTGGTGACGGTGCCGTCCTTCTCGCCCCAGGCGGCGGCCGGCAGCAGCAGGTCGGCGTATTCCGCCGTCTCGGTGCCGAGATAGGCTTCCTGCAGCACGACGAACTCGGCGCGTGTGAGTGCTTCACGTACCTTCTTCTGGTCGGGCAGCGACTGCGCCGGATTGGTGCAGGCGATCCACACCGCCTTGATGTCGCCCGTGCGCAGCGCCTCGAACAGCTCGACGGCGGTCTTGCCGGGCGCTTCCGGCAGGGCCGGCACGCCCCACAGCTTCGCCACTTCCGCGCGATGCGCCGCATCGGCCGCGCTGCGGTGGCCGGGCAGCAGGGTGGCCATGCTGCCGGTCTCGCGCCCGCCCATGGCGTTGGGTTGGCCGGTGAGCGAGAAGGGGCCACAGCCTGCCCGGCCGATCTGCCCGGTGGCCAGGTGCAGGTGGATCAGCGCGGCGCCGCTCTCGGTGCCGTGGATGGACTGGTTGAGGCCCTGGCACCAGAAGGACAGCGCGTTCTTCGCGCGGCCGAACCAGCGCGCGGCGGTGACGATGTCTTCTGCTTTCACCCCGCAGGCACTGGCCACCGCCGCCGGCGTCGTCTCGCGCACGCTCTCGCGCAGGGCGTCGAAGCCTGAGGTGTGGTCGCGGATGAAGTCGCGGTCGACGAGGTCCTCCCACAGCAGCACATGCAGCAGCGCCGAGAACAGCAGCAGGTCGCTGCCGGGCTGGATCGCCAGGTGCAGGTCGGCGGCCTCCGCCGTGTCGGTGCGGCGCGGGTCGACGACGATGAGCTTCAGGTCCGGGTTGGCGCGCTTCGCCGCCTCGATGCGGCGGAAGACGATGGGATGGGCGAAGGCCGGGTTGGCGCCGGCGATGAGCATGCAGTCGGCCAGCTCGATGTCCTCGTAGCTGCAGGGCGGCGCATCGGCGCCGAGCGTCTTGGTGTACGCCACCACTGCCGAGGACATGCACAGGCGCGAGTTGCTGTCGATGTTGTTGGTGCCGACGAGCGCGCGTGCCAGCTTGTTGAAGACGTAGTAGTCCTCGGTGAGCAACTGGCCGGAGATGTAGAAGGCGACGGCGTCGGGGCCGTGCTCCTTGATGATGCCGGCGAAGCGCGCGGCGGCGTGGTCGAGGGCGGCGTCCCAGGAGACGCGCTGCCGTGCCGCATCGCGCGCGGTGCGCAACTCGGGGAACAGCGCGCGCGTCGGTGCGTGTGGCGTCAGGTGCAGGGCGGCGCCCTTGCTGCACAGGCGGCCGAAGTTGGCCGGATGGTCGGGGTCGCCGCGCACGCCGGTGATGCGGCCGCCGTCGGATTCGACGATGACGCCGCAGCCGGTGCCGCAATAACAGCAGATGGATTTTATTTCAGCCATGCTTGGTCAATAGCAACCCCTGTGCCAGTAGTGACGATCGGCGGGAAAGCCAATGTCGGCGCGGGTTTCGGCGGGATTGTCTGACGCCAGGGCGGTGTCCCCGATGGTGCGGCGTAGCCGGGGCGTGCGCCAATATGGTGCGCGCCGGAACTTTCGTATGCATGCGGCAATAACGGGGCGTAGAATGATTTTCATCTGTCATCGTGCCTCGCTGCTTCGGCACCGGCGCGCGATGCGGGGGATGGAAATGCGATGACTTCCTGGATCCTGACGTTGTCTTCCACCTTGCTGCGGCCGGGCCGTTTCGGCTTCGCTGCGTTTACGCGATCCCTGCCGATGCTCGCCGTGCTGGCGGGGCTGACTTTCACGTCGGCCTGGGCCGCACCCGACCCCAGGCTGAAACTGAGCGACGCCGAGACGCGCTGGCTGGCGGCGCATCCGGTCATCCGCATCGGCGTCGATCCCGGCTATGCGCCCTATGCCTACGTGGACGCGCAAGGCCGCTTCCGCGGCGTGGCGGCGGAATTCGCGGACAAGGTTTCCGCCCTGCTCGGCATCCGCATGGAACTGGTGCCGTTGCCGTCCTGGACCGACATCATCGAGGCCGCCAAGGCGCACCGCATCGACGTCATCACCACTGCCGTGAAGCTACCGGAGCGCGAGGCCTATCTCGGTTTCACGCGCATGTACATCCCCACCCCGCTCGTCATCGTCACGCGCGCCGATACGCCGAGGCTGGAGAGCCCCGATGACCTGCAGCACTACCCCGTGGCGCTCGTCACACGCTATGCAGGCTCGAAGAAGGTGCTGCAGCGCCATCCGGATCTGAAGGTGCTTTTTGTCGAGACTCCCCTGGAAGGGCTGCGCGCGGTGTCGGCCGGCGACGCCGATGCCTACGTCGGCGTGCTCGGTGTCAGTACCTGGCTGGCCAGCCAGCATGGCCTGAGCAACCTGAAGGTGAATATCGGCTTCGAGATGGTCGAGAACGGACAGAACTACGGCGTGCGCAAGGACTGGCCCGAGCTGGTCACCCTGCTCGACAAGGCGCTGGCGGCGATTCCGGACGAAGACAAGGCAGCGATCTTCTGGCGCTGGGTGCCGGTGCTGCAGGAGGCGCGGGCCGAGGAGCGCCTGGCGCTGACCGATGCCGAAAAAGAGTGGGTCGCGACGCAGCCGAAGGTCCGCGTCGGCGTGGAAACGGCACTGGCGCCCTTCCAGTTCCTCGACGCGCAGGGCCGCCACGCCGGCATGGTGGCGGATTACCTTGAATTGCTCGCGCAGCGCAGCGGACTGAATTTCGAGGCGGTGGCCGAGGCGGACCCGCAGCGCCTGCGGGAGCGGGCCCAGCGCGGCGAGATCGATGTCATCGCCGCGCCGCGGCGCGGCGATGACTACCGGACCGGGTTCCAGCTGACGCGGCCTTATTACGCTTCGCCGCTGATGGTGATCACGCGCCAGGACGAGATGGACGGATTCGGCGGCGACGTGCGCACCCTGTTCGGCCGCAGCGTTGCCGTCAGGCGCAATGGCTTGAGCGAGGATTTCCTGAGTGAATACCCGAAACTGCGGATTCAGGAATTCGAGAATGAAGTTGCCGCCCTGCAGGCGGTGGCGGAACGCCGCGCCGACGTCATGGTCGGCGAGGCGACCAATGTCTTGCGCACCCTTGAGAATGCCGGCGTCAGGGGCGTGCGTGCGGCGGGGCCGCTCGAAAAGGCCGAGGTGGCGTTTCGCATGGCCGTGCGGAGGGACTGGCCGAACCTCGTCACGATCATCAACAAGGCCGCCGCCTCGATCACGCCGGAAGAGGCCGCGGCCATCCGCCGCCGCTGGGTTGGCGTGCCGCTCGATGTCGGCTGGAATCCGCGCACGGTGGCGCTGTGGGTACTGCTGGCTGCGGTAGTGGCGGGGCTGGGCTATGTGCTGGTGCTGCGCCAGAAGCGCCGCCTGGAACGTG
Source organism: Betaproteobacteria bacterium (assembly GCA_016703785.1). Lineage (GTDB taxonomy): Bacteria > Pseudomonadota > Gammaproteobacteria > Burkholderiales > Rhodocyclaceae > Desulfobacillus. Next base: position 12,342 of record JADJBM010000004.1, on the reverse strand, counting down.
AGATGGCGCAGCGCAAGGCCGCCGAGGAAGCGGCGCAGCTTGCCAGCAAGGAACTGGAAACCTTTGCTTACGCCATCTCGCACGACCTCAAGGCGCCGCTGCGCCGCATTGCCGGCTTCAGCCGCATTCTGACCGAAGATTACGCTGCCCGGCTCGATGCGCAAGGCTGCGAATATCTCGAACGCATCGAGGCCGGCGCCATCCGGATGGACCAGATGGTGAACGACCTGCTCGCCTATTCCCGCATGGAGGGGATGAGCATCGGTCGGGAGCGCATCGCGGTCGCGGCCCTGTTGCGCAGGCAGCTTGCGGACCGTGCCGGAGACGTGGATTACGCCGCCACGGACATCCGCATCGAAGTGCCGGCGGACATGACCGTGCTGGCCGACCGCGAAGGACTGGCCCAGGTGCTGCGCAACCTGATCGACAATGCGCTCCGGCACAGCCGCAAGGTGGCGGCGCCGGTGGTGGAGATCGGTGGGCGCAGGGACAAGGACGCGTGCGTGCTGTGGGTGCGCGACAACGGCGCCGGCTTCGACATGGCCCAGCACGAGAAGATCTTCGAGATTTTCCAGCGCGCGCACGGCGAGGCCGAGTTCCCCGGCACCGGCGTCGGCCTGGCCCTGGTGCGGCGCTGCGTGCAGCGCATGGGCGGCCGCGTGTGGGCGGAGAGCACACCGGGCGAGGGCGCGACCTTCCACGTCGAGCTGCCGGCGTGAAGCGGATGCGCTCCGCCTGCTACACTTAAAGCTTCAACAATCACGACAATCCCACGGAGAGAACATGAACATCGGATTCATCGGCCTCGGCCTCATGGGCCGCCCCATGGCCATCAACATCGCCCGCGGCGGCCACACCCTGCACATCTGGGCGCGCCGCGCCGCCTCCCTCGAGCCCTTCGCCGAGTTCGGCGCCCACGCCCACGTCAGCGCCGCCGAGGTGGCGAAGCACGCCGACCTCGTCTTCATGTGCGTCGCCGACGCGCCGGACGTCGAGGAGGTCTGCCTCGGCCCGGGCGGCATCGTCGAATCGGGCAAGCGCGGCCTGGTGGTGTCGGATTCCAGCACCATCGCCCCGGCGTCGGCGCGCCGCGTCGCCGCGGTGTTGAAGGAACACGGCATGTCCTTCCTCGACGCGCCGGTTTCCGGCGGCGAGGTCGGCGCCATCAACGCCACGCTGACCTTCATGGTCGGCGGCGAGGAAGCGGCCTTCGAGAAGGCGAAACCCTTCTACGAACTGATGGGCAAGAGCGTGACGCTGGTCGGCGATGCCGGCGCCGGCCAGGTGACCAAGGCTTGCAACCAGACGGTGGTGGCGATGACCATGCTCGCCGTGGCGGAGGCGCTGACTTTCGCGAAGAAGTCCGGCGTCGACGGCACGAAGGTGCGCGAGGCGCTGCTCGGCGGCTTCGCCAACAGCAAGATCCTCGACCACCACGGCAAGAAGATGCTCGAGCGCAACTGGAAGCCCGGCTTCAAGGCCTGGATGCAGCAGAAGGACCTGCGCATCGTGCTGCAGAGCGCGCACGAGCTCGGCCTGGCCATGCCCGGCGCCGCCGTCGCCTCCCAGCTCTTCAATGCCATGGTCGGCAGCGGCATGGGCGAAGAGGACAATATGGCGGTGATCAAGCTGATCGAGCAGCTGGGCGGCGTGAAATGAGTTGCGCTGTCTCTTGTCATTCCCGCGAAAGCGGGAATCCAGCGTCTTCCCCCAAGCCACTGGATCCCCGCTTTCGCGGGGATGACGTAACTCCATGAACGTCGGTTTCATCGGCCTCGGCGCCATGGGGCGCCCGATGGCGCTGCACCTCATCAAGGCCGGCCATGCGCTTTCCATCTACGCGCGGCGCCCCGAGGCGGCGCGGCCGCTGACGGAGGCCGGCGCCACCTTGCGCAACAGTCCGGCGGAAGTCGCCGCGGCGAGCGAAGTGGTGTTCACCATCGTCACCAGCAATGCCGACGTCGAGGACGTCGCGCTCGGCGAGCGCGGCCTCATCCACGGCGCGAAGCCGGGCAGCGTGCTGGTGGACATGAGCACCATCGCGCCGGGCACGGCGCGGCGCATCGCGGCACGCCTGGCCGAGCGCGGCATCGAGATGATCGACGCGCCGGTCTCCGGCGGCGAGCAGGGCGCCATCAACGCCACGCTGGCCATCATGGCCGGCGGCAAGGCCGCGGTGCTCGAGCGCGTGCGTCCGCTGCTGGAAAAGCTCGGCAAGACCATTGTGCACATCGGCCCGAACGGCGCCGGCCAGGTGGCGAAGGCCTGCAACCAGATGATCATGGTCGCCAACATACAGGCCTGCGCCGAGGCCATCCAGCTCGCCAATGCCAACGGCGTGGACGCAAAAAAGGTGGTGGCCGCGCTCTCCGGCGGCTCGGCGGGCGGGCGCGTGCTGGAGTTCTTCGGCGGCAAGATGGCGGCGCGCGACTTCAAGGCCGGCGTCGAGGCGCGCCTGCACCACAAGGACTTCGGCCTGCTCATGAACGAGGCGACGGCGCTCGGCCTCGCTGCGCCGGTCGCCTCCCAGGTGTGGCAGCAGCTGAATGCGCTGATGGCGAATGGCTGGGGCCACGAGGATACGTCCAGCCTGCTGCGCGTGCTGGAGCGGGCGGACGGCATATAATGATTCGCAGGCTCCTTGCCTGATTCGTTTTCGGAGGCTGTCATGCCCATGTCGGAAATTCATTTTGTCGTTGAGGAAGCCCCTGAGGGCGGCTACATTGCCAGGGCGGTCAACGAGGACATCTTTACCGAGGCGGATGACGTTCCCGGCCTGCATGCCCGTGTGCGCGATGCCGTGCACTGCCATTTCGACGACGGCACCGCGCCCAGCGTGATCCGCCTGCACTTCACGCGGGAAGAAGTGATCGCCGCATGAGGTTGCCTCGGGACGTATCCGGGGCGGAACTGGCCAAACGTCTTGAGCGCCTCGGTTATCAGGTGACACGCCAGACGGGCAGCCATATGCGACTGACACTGCCCGATCCGCCCGAGCATCACCTGACCATCCCCGCGCACGAAGCATTGCGCATCGGTACGCTCGCGGCAATTCTGTCTTCCGTTGCTGTACGGCTGGGCGTCTCGAAAGACGAGGTTGCCAGCCGTTTGTTCGGTTGATGTAGAAGAGGAATCACATGAAGCACAACGGCAGTTGCCTGTGCGGTAGCGTGCGCTACGCGCTGCGCGGCGAATTGGGCAAGATCACGCTGTGCCATTGCGTCAAATGCCGCAAGGCGCAGGGCGGCGCGGCAGTCGCCGCCGCACCGGTGAAGGTGGCCGAGTTCGAGATCACCGCCGGCGCGGAACTGCTGCGCGCCTTTGAATCCTCCCCCAGGGTAGGGTGAGGGGCAGTCTTGTTGGAGGCGACGATGGGAGTGATCAAGCTGCGACCGTGGGATTCCGCGGAGCATCTGAAGACCGAAGAAGATATCGCCCTCTATCTGGAAGCCTGCAAGGAGGAAGGCGATCTCGCCCTGATCGAGCACGCGCAAGAAATCGTCGCCCGTGCTCGCCAGGCGTTGCAGGCAGGAAATGACGCACTCCCGGCTGATGAGGGTTGAGCCAGGCCCGCATTGTCGCCGTACTGTCCGGGCTGACTTTTTCACAACCCCTTGCGCGGGACATCCCCGCCCGCCATTCTTGATTACAGCCAACCCGGAGCCGACCCAGCCTGGGCCGCATGCCGATTCATCCTTGTCAGGCGAACGGCATACAATGCAGCATTCATAGGCTTCAGATTCTCGCTGCGGCGGAAAAATGATTGCTTGGCAGGCTCATCCCATGAGCCTTAGACCAGAGAAAATTACGGGTACGATAACTGGCTGCGAGGGGAGAATGGATCGCTACTTCGCACATAGCGCGAATGCGGTCGGCGGTTGGCATCTGCTGCGGGAGCACTTGTCCGCCGTGGGCGAGCTTGCGGCGGAGTTTGCTGGTAGCTCCCGTTGGCGGGAGGAGGTGCGTCTCGCCGGCCGGCTGCACGATCTCGGCAAGTATGGCGACCGCTTCCAGGCTCGCTTGCGCGGAGAAGAGTCCGGATTAGACCATTGGTCGGCAGGCGCTCGAATGGCCCTGGAACAACGGGCCGCCGCAGCGGCGCTGGCAATTGAGGGGCATCACATCGGTTTGCAGTCGCTGTCGCGGGACTCCCTGGGGCGCTTGCCGAATCCATGCGTGCCCGGATTGCGACTGACCGCGGATATGGCCACGCTGAAGGAGCGGCTGGCGCAGGACGGAATTGCAATCTCACTCCCATCGCAAACACTGCTCGGCCCTAGCCTGCATGCAACCGTGTCCTCGATGCTGGATGTGCGCCTGTTGTTTTCAGCCTTGGTGGATGCCGACTATCAGGATACCGAGGCGCATTTTGAGGGCGGCATGTCTGGCAAGCGCTATCGTGCCCCAGGGCCTCGACTGAATTCCTCCGCTGCGCTGAAGGCGGTGCTGGAGTTCATTGAATCCACCCGCGCGGGCAGCAATGCTTCTCCCGGCGTAATTGCCGTGCGCGCTGCACTGCTTGACGCTTGCCTGAAAGGGGCCGAGCGCGAGCCAGGGTTGTTCACCTTTACTGCGCCCACCGGCAGCGGAAAGACGCTTGCCATGCTCGCGTTTGCCCTGAAGCATGCGCTCAAGTACCACTTGGAACGTGTGGTCATGGTCGTTCCCTATCTCACGATTACGGAACAGACGGCGCGTGTTTACCGGAATATCCTTGCACCCGTCTTCGGCGATGAGTTCGTGCTGGAGCATCACTCCCTGGCCGGCGTTGGTGAAGAGCAGGTGCGGCAGGACAATGAAGGCGAGACTGGGCAAGCCAGCCACGCCGAGCGTCGCCGGCGTCTGCTTGCGGAAAACTGGGACGCACCGATCATCGTCACCACCAGCGTGCAGATGCTCGAATCCATATTCTCGAACCGCCCGGCCGCCTGTCGCAAACTGCATCGGCTGCAACGTGCGGTAATCCTTTTCGACGAAGCACAGACACTGCCGGCTCATCTCGCTGTGCCAACACTGGCTGCGTTGTCCCACCTGTCGGCCACCAGCTTGACCAGCGTTGTGTTTGCTACTGCCACGCAGCCGGCCTTTGCACACCTCGACGAGGCTGTGGTGAAAACGAAATCACCAGGCTGGCAGCCGCGCGAGATCGTGCCTGATCCCGCCGCACTTTTCGAGCCCATGAAGCGAGTCGAGGTTGCCTGGGGCAGCCCGGATGCTCCGGTTGCGTGGGATGCCGTGGCCGGCAGACTGACCGAATCTCTCCAAGTGATGTGCATCGTCAATCTCAAGCGCCATGCCAAGACGCTATGGGAAAAACTGAACGACTCGGCGACGCTGCACCTATCCACCAACTTGTGTGCCGCCCACCGCCAGGACGTACTGGCTAGCGTGCACAAGCGGCTTGCGGCGGAAGAACCGGTGCGACTGATCGCCACCCAATGCGTGGAGGCCGGTGTGGACGTGGACTTTCCCGCGGTCATGCGCGCCTGGGGGCCGCTGGACGCCATCATCCAGGCCGCCGGCCGGTGCAATCGCGAGGGACGGCAGGCCGGTTTCGGAAAGCTGGAGGTCTTCCAGTCCGAGGATGCCGCCTATCCAACCGGCGGTTATCAACAAGCTACGCAAATCGCCCAGATGTTGTTCCGCCGGCATGGCGAGGCCGGTATGAACCTCGACGATCCCGCTTTCATCACCGCCTATTACCGCGAGTTGTATGACCTCGCCGGAGTGGCGAACGCACCGGAGAGCAGGGGGATTCTGAAGGCCATCGAGGACGGCAGTTTTCCCGACGTCGCTCGGCTCTACCGGCTCATCAGGCAGGACGCCATCAACGTGCTGGTGCCCTACGCCCCGCAACAATCGCTCTTCGACGAATTGCAGGCTGAGGCAGATGACCGAGGGCTGACCGCAGCCTGGATGCGCCGCGTCCGCCCGCTCACCGTGAGCCTCTATCGTCCGAAGGAAAACGACACGATCTGGGATGCCTTGCTGCCTGTGCCAGTCGCCGGCTGGCGGCAGTGCGAACACAACGACTGGTTCATCTACGCTGTGCCGGAGCACTACCATCCGCAGCTTGGGTTGGTGCCGCCCGGCACGCTCAACACCTGGATTGCTTAGAAAGGAGGACGTCATGGTCCGAGGCAAGACCCACTGCCTGGAAGTCTGGGGGGAACTCGCCTGCTTCACCCGCCCGGAAATGAAGGTGGAGCGCTACAGCTACCCCGTCATCACTCCTTCCGCCGCACGCGGCATCTTCGACGCTATCTACTGGAAGAAGTCCTACGGCTTCTACTGGCAGGTCGAGCGGGTGGACATCCTCGGCCCGCCGAAGTACCTCGCACTGCGGCGCAATGAGGTGAAGGACAAGGCGCCTCCGGAGCGCACCATCAAGACCTGGATGGAGGGGCGCGAGACGCCGGAGCCGATTTGGGCTGACGGAAGCAAGGATGAACTCGGTACCGACCAGAAGGGCCGCACCCAGCGCCAGACCATGGCGCTGAAGAATGTGCGCTATCGGCTCCACGCGCACATGCGCGCCCGCGGTGTACAAGCCGACTTGAATGCTCTGGACGCCCAGTTCATCCGACGCGTCAGCCACGGCAAATGCTACTACCAGCCCTTCCTCGGCTGCCGGGAATTTCCCGCATGGTTTGAGTTGAGCACCGACAACACGGATAGTTTGCAGCCTATCCCATTGGATATCGATCTTGGCTACATGCTCTACGACGTTTTCGATCTCGGTGCCGACAATGACGAATACGCGAAGCCCGCTATCAGTGTATTTCACGCCCAGATCATGAATGGTGTGATGCATGTTCCGGGTTACGAAGATGATGCAGTGAAAAAAGTCTGCGGGGAGGATTTCCATGCTTGATCTGGTACTGAAGCAGGCTGGCGAGTGCGAACCCGGTTTCGCCCGGAAAACCGTGAAATGGGCCATCACCTGTAAGGCAGAAGGGCGCTATACCGGTGTGGTGGCACTGGCTGAAGGCAAGGGGAAAATCTTCGACGGCTGCCCCAATCTCTCTCAGCCGGAACTGGTGGGTGGATCGGAGCCGCGAGCGCATTTTCTCGCCGAGTCCCTGTCTACCGTTGCCCTTTATCTCGATGACAAGGCAGAAGACAAGGATCGCGAGAAATTCGCCGCCAAGCATGAATGGTTCGTGAACCTGCTCCAACAGGCGTCGCAGGCTGCGCCCTATTTGCAGCCTGCCGCTCAACTGCTGACGGATACCGCCGCGATTTTGCAGGTTCAGGCTGACCTGAAGAAGGCCAAAGCGAAACCTACTGAGTCTACGATAGTGATTGTGGATGGCGTCAACCCGCTAGAGAGAGATGACTGGCGCGGATGGTGGCGTGCATTTCGTGCCTCGCTGCGCCCGCCGGCAGCCGGGGGAGCGAGCCAAATGCGCTGCATCGTCACCGGCGAAGCGGTAGAACCTGTTGCTACTCAACCCAAGGTCAAGGGGCTGGCTGGGGTGGGAGGGCTTAGCGTCGGCGATGTGTTGGCTGGGTTTGACAAGGCCGCCTTCCAATCCTACGGACTCGAACAGGCAGCCAACGCAGCCATGTCGGAAGCCACTGCCACGGCCTATGCCGAGACGTTGAGCCGGCTAATCTCCGAAAGGAACGTCAAGCTTGGCAATGCTCTGGCCGTCTGGTGGTTCACCGGTCAGGACGATATTCGTGCCGATGACGAGGTTATGGCTTGGTTCAGCGAACCGCCAGAGCAAACCGCCGGAGCCGCCGAACGCCGCGCCCATTCCCTGCTCACCGCCATTCGCATGGGCCAGCGCGACGACCTGGCAGGCAGCCGCTTCGTGGCCCTCATGCTGTCCGGTGCGGCGGGCCGAGTGATGGTGCGGGAGGTAATGCAGGGCAGCTTCGAGGAACTGGTTGCCCACACTGAGGCATGGTTCCACGACTTGGCGATCGTTGCGCGTGACGGCAAGGGGTTGGCGCACGATCCGAAATTTCTGGCGGTTGCGGGCAGCTTGGTGCGCGACCTGAAAGATCTGCCCAGCCCCTGGCTGCAACAACTTTGGCGCGCTGCAGTTACAGATGGCCTCATTCCGACTGCCACACTTGCTCAGGCGGTCACCCGCGCCCGCATCGACGTCATACAGGACACACCGGCCAGCCATGCCCGCATGGCGCTCATCAAAGCCTATCTCATCCGAAACAAAGGAGACCAAGACATGCAACCGCATATGAATCCCGAACACCCTGCCCCTGCCTACCATTGCGGACGAGCGCTGGCTTTGTTCGCCCGCCTGCAGCGTGCTGCGCTGGGTGACGTGGGGGCCGGCGTTGTCCAGCGTTACTACACCGCGGCCGCCCAGACTCCCGGACTGATTCTTGGGCGACTGGCCGGCAACGCCAAGAACCACTTGGCCAAACTCGAAGGCGGCCTTGCGCGGTGGTACGAGAACCAGCTTGCCGGAATCATGAGCCGCATTGGCGATAGCGTCCCGCGCACCCTTTCCCTGGAAGAACAAAGCCTGTTCGCTCTGGGCTACTACCAGCAGCTTGCCGCTTTCAACGCCGGCAAGCAGAGCGAAACCACTCAATCCGAATAAAGGAGGAACACCTCATGAGCATCATCGCCAACCGTTACGAATTCTTGTTCCTCTTCGACTGCGAGAATGGCAACCCCAACGGCGACCCGGACGCCGGAAACGCGCCGCGCATCGACCCCGAAGACATGCATGGCCTGGTATCGGACGTGGCCACCAAGCGCCGGGTGCGTAACTACGTGCAAGCGGCAATGGGCAACGCTGCGCCTCATGCAATTTTCGTCGAACACGCCACCAACATGAACCGGCCCATTGCGCTCGCGCATGAGAAAGCTAACGGCGGCATCCCGGAAAAAGCCACCAAGGACAAGGTGAAGAAGGCCCGGGATTGGATGTGCGCGAACTTCTACGATGTGCGCACCTTCGGCGCAGTCATGAGCACCGGCGCCAACGCCGGTCAGGTGCGCGGGCCGGTGCAATTCTCCTTCGCCCGTTCCATCGACCCGGTATTGCCGCTGGACATATCCATTACCCGTATGGCGGTGGCCGAGAACGTAAAGGGTGCGAAGACCGCTGCCGATATCGAGAAATGGGAGGGCGAACAGGACGAAGACACGCTGCGCACCATGGGCCGCAAGCAGCTCATCCCCTACGGCCTCTACGCCATGAAGGGCTTTGTCTCCGCCAACCTGGCCGAAGGCACCGTCTTCACCGACGATGACCTCGCCCTGCTCTGGCAGGCTCTCGCCAACATGTACGATCACGACCGTTCCGCCAGCAAGGGCGTTATGACCTGCCGTGGCCTCTACGTGTTCAAACATGTGGGTACGGACAGCAACGAGGAACAGCGCAAGCAGCAGGCCAAGTTGGGTTGCGCGCCGGCGCATCGGTTGCTGGATTTTTCAACCGATCGCCGCGATCAGCCAAATTCGATCATCGATATTCGCAAGAGGAACGGTTTGGCCGGTTCTCCGCGCTCGTTCGCGGACTATGCGGTGACGCTGCATCCGAACAGGCTGCCGAAAGGCGTGGAATTGGTTCAGCTCGGCGTCTAAGCGTGACTCACCGCCGCTCGGCCCAATACCCCGGCCGGCGGCTGTGGTGGGCAATGGCAATGACGCGCAATATCTCTGGGTTGTGGTGATACACGACGTCATAAGGAAACCGGTGCGCCGTCATGCGCCGGCAGGATGTTGTGATGGGAGTGCCCATGTCGGGATGCTCGGTGAGCAGTTGGATGATGCGCAGAATCTCGTTACGGAAGGCCCTGGCTTGGTTGGTGCCGGCTTCGCGGGCGTACCAGCGCGCCGCCTCGGCGAATTCGCTTCTGGCCTCCTGCGCGAAGCGAACCTTCACTTGTCGTGTTCGCGGATGATGGCGTCGATTTCGGCAAAACACCTCATCGGCCGGAATCCACTTCGTGCGCCCCGCCTCCATGTCGGCGACGCGCCGGGCGATCTCTTCGTCCCAGGCCTTGGCGATTTCCTCGGGCGTTTCCTCGGCCGGGCCGTCGAGGCTCTGGATCAGCCGGTGTATCAGGCTGCCGCGCTCCTTGGGCGAGAGCTCGAGGGCTTGGGCTTCAATGTCTTTCAGGATAGGGGGCATGTCGAATACCTCCGTCAGGGTGTGCAACACAATATGAATATTAGCAGCCCAGCGCCCAACGATACAGATCCGATTCCGCTTTCAGCGCTCAATCACTGGGCCTATTGCCCGCGCCGGTGCTGCTTGATCCACATGGAGGGGGAGTTCGCCGACAACATTCATACGTCGCGCGGCACGGCGGAACATGCGAGAGCCGACGATGGCCGCCGCGATACTTCGGGCGATCGACGGATGGAGACTGCGCTGCCGGTTTGGTCCGACCGGCTTGGGCTGGTGGGAAAGTGCGACGTGGTCGAGTTCCTCGCCGACGGCACACCCTACCCGGTGGAATACAAGCATGGCGCACGCAAGAAATGGATCAACGACGACATCCAGCTTGCTGCACAGGCGATGTGCCTGGAGGAAATGACCGGCAAATCCGTGCCTTTCGGCGCCATCTACCACGCCAGTTCCCGGCGGCGGAGGGAGGTGGCGATCACAGAGGAACTGCGTCAGGTGGTGGAGGCCTGCGTTGCAGAGGTGCGCGCCGCCCTGCGGGGACTGACTTTGCCGTCGCCCGTGAATGACAAGCGCTGCCGCGAGTGCTCGCTTGCCGAACTCTGCCAGCCTGGGGTGCTGGCCGGGCGGGAGAAACGGCGCAGCCTTGAACAGACCCTGTTCGAGCCCGACGGCGAGAGGAAGTGACCATGCGGACGCTGCTCAACACACTGTACGTCACGCCGCCGCATGCCTACCTGCATCTGGACAACGACACGGTGCGCATCGAGGTTGAGCGCGAGACGAAGCTGCGCGTGCCGCTGCATCACCTGGGCGGGATCGTCGTCTTCGGCAATGTGCTGGTCTCGCCGGCGCTGATGCACCGTCTGGCGGATCAAGGCCAGAGCCTGGTGCTGCTGGATGGCAATGGCCGCTTCAAGGCGCGGATGGAGGGCCCGGTGTCGGGCAACATCCTGCTGCGCCGCGCCCAGCACGAGAAGGCGGGCGATGGCGCGTTCGCGTTAGGTGTGGCGCGGGCCTGCGTAGCGGGCAAGTTGCGTAACTGCCGGCAGGTGCTGCTACGCGGCGCCCGGGAAGCGAAGGAAGCGGCGGATGGCGCCGCACTCTCGCGCGGCGCGGACGATCTTGCCGCCGCCTTGCGCGCGCTGCCGACTGCCGGAGACCTGGATACGGTTCGCGGCATCGAGGGCGAGGCGGCCCGGCAGTATTTCGGCTGCCTCAATTTCCTCGTTCGCGCTGAAGCGCGGAAAGATTTCACTCTCGATGGGCGCACCCGCCGTCCGCCCCGGGATCGTATGAATGCCCTGCTGTCGTTTCTCTATTCGATGCTGATGAACGATTGCCGTTCGGCGTTGGAGTCGGTGGGATTGGACCCGCAGTTGGGATTTCGCATGCGTTGCGGCCGGGGCGTGCCGCCCTCGCGCTGGACTTGATGGAGGAGTTTCGCCACCAGGCCGACCGCCTTGCCCTGACGCTCGTCAATCGCGGCCAGGTGAGTGCGGATGATTTCATGCTGCATGAAGGCGGCGGCGTCACCCTGGACGAGCAGGGCCGGAAAGCCGTGGTGGTGGCCTGGCAGGAAAGAAAACAGGAAGAGCTTTCCCATCCGTTGCTGGAGGAGCCGGTCGCGCTCGGCTTGCTACCGCAGCTGCAGGCGCGCCTGCTCGCCCGCACGCTGCGCGGCGACATGGAGGAATATCTTCCATTTCTGTTGAGATGACCCATGCTGGTAATTGTCTGCTACGACGTGAATACCGAAACCCGTGCCGGGCGCCGTCGCCTGCGACGCGTGGCACGTGCCTGCGAGGGAGTCGGACAGCGCGTACAGAAATCGGTGTTCGAGTGTCAGATTGATCTTGCGAAGATGGAGGAACTGGAGCGGCGCCTGCTATCTGAAATCAATCTTGAGGAGGACAACCTCCGTCTCTACCGGATGCCGGACACGCGCGGCTGCGAAGTGCGACAGCATGGAATTTTCCGGGCGACGGATTTCGAAGGGCCGCTGGTGGTGTAGAGTACTTTGTAGCGCGGACATAGAGTGATGGTGATATTGCAGTGAGGTTCGCGCGGTGAGTAAGGACTTGATCTTTCAGGCTGGCGAAAGCCAATTGGGAAACCGATGGAGTCGCGGGAAATAGTTCGAGCGTTGGTTCGCGCAAAGCGGGCCGAAAATCCCGTGAAGTCCGCCTGTTACGCGCGAACGGATGCGCCCCCCGAATTCGGG
>JADJBM010000003.1 GCA_016703785.1 Betaproteobacteria bacterium | reverse complement strand
CGAGCAGAAGCTCTCGCGCATCTTTGCAGCCAGCCCAGACGCCATCGCCATCACCTCGCTTGTCAGCGGAGATTACGTCGACGTCAATCCCGCCTACGAGCGGTTATTCGGTTATTCGCCGCAGGAGGCCATTGGCCGGCAGGTCGTCAGCATGGGCGTCTGGCCCGGCCTTGCCCAACGGCAGGGCTTCATTGAACGGCTTCGTGAGCAGGGTGAGATCATCAATCACGAAATCCGCTTCCGGCACAAATCCGGCCGTCAGTTCGAAGCGCAGATTTCCGCCAGCTTGATCGAGCTCGGCGGGGCGCCCTGCATGCTGACGATCACGCGAGACATCAGTGACCGCAAGCGCATCGAGCAGTTGTTCCTCGAACAAAACCGCATGCTGCACGCAGTCAGCGAGGCTCAGGCGGATTTCATATCGGATGCCGATCCGCATCCCACGTTCGACCGGCTGCTGACCCATTTGCTCGACATCACGGACAGCCAGTACGGCTTCATCGGCGAGACGCCCCGGGATGCGGGCGGCGCGTCTTATCTGCGGATCTATGCCATTACCGACATGTCATGGGACGACGCTTCACGCACTCTCTACCAGAACGTGGTCAAGGGCGGCTTTGAATTCCGCAATCCCGATTCCTTGTTCGGTCACGTGCTCACCAGCGGCAAGCCGTTGCTCTCCAACGCGCCTGCAAGCGATCCTCGCCGTGGCGGGCTGCCGAAGGGGCATCCGCAGCTGAATTCCTTCATGGGCCTCCCGCTCCACCGGGGCGGCGAACTGGTTGGCATGGTTGCCGTCGCCAATCGCCCCGGCGGCTACGACGAGGCGCAGATCGTACACTTGCAGCCCTTCACCACGACCTGCGCCGTGCTGATCGATGCCTACAGGAACAACCAGCGACGCCACCAGGCCGAAAGCCAGCTGCGGATACTGAATCTCGAGCTGGAGGACCACATCAACCAGCGCACGGCCGAATTGCAGGCTTCGATCAGGGAACTGGAAAGCTTCAGCTACTCCGTATCGCATGATTTGCGCTCACCTTTGCGCGGCATCAACGGCTTTTCGAGCCTGCTCCTGCAGGACTACGGCGAACGACTCGACGAGCAGGGACGGGAGTACCTGCGCCGCATCTGCTCGGCCACCCTTCGCATGAGCGAATTGATCGACGGCATGATCGACCTGGCCCAGCTCACGCGCGAGCCCATCCATCTGATCGAAGTCAATCTCTCCCTCCTCGCCACATCGGTCGCGAAGGAACTGCACGGTACCGAACCGGAGCGCAAGGTGACATTCACCGCCGAGCCCGATGTGTGTGCGCGCGGCGACGAGCGGCTCCTCCGCGTGGTGCTGCTCAATCTGCTGTCGAATGCCTGGAAATTCACGGCCCGCAAGGCAGTGGCGCACATCGCGTTCGGCGTTCGGCGAACTGGCAACAGCACGGTCTACTTCGTCAGCGACGATGGCGCCGGCTTCGACATGCGCTACGCGGACAAATTGTTCGGTGCCTTCCAGCGCCTGCACGGCGTCAAGGACTTCGCCGGCACCGGCATCGGCCTGGCCACCGTGCATCGTATCGTGCAACGCCACGGCGGCCTGGTCTGGGCCGAGGGCGAAATCGACAAGGGCGCCACGTTCTTCTTTACGTTGTCCTGATGACCGAAGGAAATCCCTGTGGGATGAGCACGCCGTTCAAGGATCATTTCTCCGCGCAAGCGCCGGACTACGCCCGCTACCGGCCCAACTACCCGGGCGAGCTGTTCGCCTGGCTGGCTGGCATCGCGCCAGAGCACAGCACCGCCTGGGACTGCGGCACAGGCAGCGGCCAGGCCGCCATCGGGCTGGCCGAGCATTTCGATCATGTGATTGCCACCGACCCGAGCGCTGACCAACTCGCCAACGCGCAGCCGCATCCGAAAGTCAGCTTCCGCAATACGGCGGCCGAGTCGAGCGGACTCGACACCGCATCCATCGACCTGCTCACCGTGGCCCAGGCCATCCACTGGTTCGATCTGGAGCGCTTTTATGCCGAAGCGAAGCGGGTGCTGAAGCCATGCGGCGTCATCGCCGTGTGGACCTACACGCTGCTGGATGTCGAGGCGGGCGTCGATGAACTGATTACCGATTTCTACCGCAATGTGGTCGGGCCCTACTGGCCGCCCGAAAGGAAGATGGTGGACGACCGCTACCGCTCGCTACCCTTCCCCTTCGAACCGATCGCCGCACCCGGCTTTTCCATCACGACGGAGTGGTCGCGCGACGACCTGCTCGGCTATCTGGGCACCTGGTCGGCCACGCGCGCATACCTGAATGATAAGGGAGTCGATCCGCTGCCTGCGCTCGAACAACGGCTCGCACCTTTGTGGCTCAAGCGGGATCAGAAAAAAATGCTGCGCTGGCCGCTGCATCTGCGCGTCGGCCGCGTGAAATGGAACCCGTGTGAAGGGGAATTAGCGCCTCTCCCCCCCGACCCCCGACCCCCCCCCCCCCCCCCCCCCCCCCCCCCCCCCCCCCCCCCCCCCCCCCCCCCCCGCCCCCGCCCCCCCCCCCGCCCCCCCCCCCCCCCGCCCCCCGCTCCCCCCCCCCCCCCCCCCCCCCCCCCCCCCCCCCCCCCCGCCCCTCTTTTCGTTTCCCCCCCCCCCCCCCCCCCGCCCCCCCCCCCCCCCCGAAAAAAAAAGGGGGGGGGCGGGCCCCCCCCCCCCCCCCCCCCCCCGGAAACGCCCCCCCCCCCCCCCCCCCCCCCCCCCCCCCCCCCCCCCCCCCCCCCCCCCCCCCCCCCCCCCCCCCCCCCCCCCCCCCCCCCCCCCCCCCCCCCCCCCCCCCCCCCCCCCCCCCCCCCCCCCCCCCCCCCCCCCCCCCCCCCCCCCCCCCCCCCCCCCCCCCCTTTCCCCCCCCCCCCCCCCCCCCCCCCCCCTCCCCCCCCCCCCCCGCCCCCCCCCGCCCCCCCCGGCCCCCCCCCCCCCCCCCCCCCCCCCCCCCCCGCCCCCGCCCCCGGGGGGCGCCCCCCCCCCCCCCGGGGCCCCCCCCCCCCCCCCCCCCCCCCCCAAAACACCCCCCCCCCCCCCCCCCCCCCCCCCCCCCCCCTCCCCCCTCTTTTTTTTTTTCTTTTTTTTTTTTTTTTTTTTTTCCCCACCCCCCCCCCCATCAGGCCCCCCCCCCCCCCCCCCCAACAAGCCTTTCCCCGCGACCCCAGTTACACAAAAACCCGCCCCCCCCCCCCCCCCCCCCCGGGGACCCTTTTTTTTTTCCAGGAACTGGACGACACGGCGCTGCGTCTCGGCCTCGCCCAGCAGCATGGCGCTGCCCTGGAGCTCGGCCTCGAAGCCGCCGGCGCCGCCCACGGCGGCAATATTGATGCAGTGCTTGTTGGCCGCCAGGGTGGCCGGCGGCAGCGCCGCCAGCCGCACCGCCAGGGCGTCGGCCTGCAGCCCGATGTCGGCGGCGGGTGCCGACCACTGAGCCAACCCCAGCGCAACGGCTTCCGCGCCGCTCACCAGCTCGGCGCCGAGGATGAGGCGCCGCGCGACCGACTCGCCGCAGAGGCGGGTCATGCGCTGCGTGCCACCTGCTGCCGGCAGCAAGCCGAGCCGCGCTTCCGGCAGGCCGACGCGCGCCGAATCCGACACGATGCGCAGATCGCAAGCCAGGGCCAGTTCGAATCCGCCGCCCATCGCGGCACCGCCGATTTCGGCCAGCGTCGCCTTGGGCAGCGCTTCCAGACGCGCGAACACCTCTTGCATGCGCCGCGTCAGGGCGATCATGCGCTCGCGGCCCTCTGGACTGTCGAAGATGCTGCGCATCAGCGCTAGGTCGGCGCCGGCGCAAAAGACTTTTTCGCTGCTGCGGATCCACAGCACGCCGACCTCTTCATGGCGTTCGATTTCATCGAGCACCTCGTCCAGCCGCGCCACCCATTCCTCGTTGATGGCATTGACCGGGGGGCGATTCAGGGTGGCCTTGGCGATGGCGCCTTCGATGCTCAGTGAAATCATGCCGGCTTCAGGTCTTTCGTTTTCGGGTTTTCGTTTCAGTCTTCATTCCTGCGGCCTTCCTCGTTGCGGGACGGGCCTCGAGCGCGCCGAAGGAGCGGGTGCGCTTGCGCATCGCTTCCACCACACGCTGCCCCTTGGCCGTCAGGAAAGGTTCGACCAGCAGCTTGATGCCTTCGGAGACGTACTCCGGCAGCGCATAGCGCTCGCCCAGCGACCAGTTCTTCAGCGCCCAGGAATGGGCAAAGGTGACCATCTGGTAGGAGAGCATGTAGGTGTTTACCTTTGCCATCAGGCCGGCCTTGATGCTGTCGTTGAGGCATGCCTCGATCAGGCTGTTGGTGCGGATTTCCGCATCCTTCACCAGCGTGCGGCGATCCGCCCGTAGCGACTTGGTCGAGCGGTAGGCCAGCACGGTCGCATCGAGCAGGCCATCGACGATCCGGCAGTAGGTCCAGATCGCCATGCACAGGCGTTCGACCGGGTTGTCGATGCCCTCGAGCTGGGGCGGAATGTCGTTCTCGTAGGTGTCGAGCACCAGCTTCAGCGTCAGGAAGAGGATGTCGTCCTTGTCGCGGAAGTACTGGTAGATGAGCCCGGTGCTGACGCCGGCCTCGCGCGCGATCTGCTGGATCGTCGTCGTGTAGTAGCCCTTTTCCGAGAACAGCTTGACCGCGGCGCGCACGATCTGGCCGCGCCGTTCCTCCACCAGCCTGGCATCCGTCACCAGCGCCTGGACATCTCCGGCAGAACTCATCACATCTCTCCCCTGGAACATCTGAATGAGTGCTCAGTCTGCCACAATTTTCCCTGGACGCATCGGCGTGCGGGCGGGCATTCGCCTGCACGCCTGCCTGCCTCGTCAGTTGCCTTCGAACTTCGGCCTTTCCTTGGCGACGAAGGCGTTGTAGGCGCGCGTGAAGTCCTGCGTCTGCATGCAGATCGCCTGCGCCTCGGCCTCGGTCTCCAGCGCCTGCTCGATGGTCTGGTTCCATTCCTGGTGCAGGCATTTCTTCGTCATGGCATGGGCGAAGGCCGGGCCGTCCGCCAGCGACAAGGCCACCTTGCGCGCCTTCTCCATCAGTTGGTCCTGGGCGACGACGCCGTTAAAGTAGCCCCAGGCCAGCCCGTCCTCCGCGCTCATGGCGCTGCCGGTGTACAGCAGTTCCGAGGCGCGGCCCTGGCCGATGATGCGCGGCAGGATGGCGCAGGCGCCCATGTCGCAGCCGGCCAGGCCGACGCGCACGAAGAGGAAGGCCGTCTTGGCTTCCGGCGTGGCATAGCGCAGGTCCGAGGCCATGGAGATGATCGCGCCGGCTCCGGCACATACTCCGTCCACCGCCGCGATGATCGGCTGCGGGCAGGTGCGCATTTCCTTGACCAGGTTGCCGGTCATGCGGGTGAACGCCAGCAGGTCGTTCATGTTCATCTTGGTCAGCGGACCGATGATTTCGTGCACGTCGCCCCCCGAGCAGAAGTTGCCGCCGGCGCCGGTGATGACGATCGTGCGAACGTCCTCGGCGTACTGGAAACGGTGGAAGGTGTCGCGCAGCTCGGCATAACTCTCGAACGTCAGCGGGTTCTTGCGTTCCGGGCGGTTGAGCGTGATCGTGGCGACACGGTCGGCAACCTCCAGCTTGAAATGTTCTGGCCGCCATTCTGCGGCTTTGAGCTTGTACATTCGATTCTCCTTGGTCTGTTGGGATGCGCGCTTGCGCACCGTGGTTATAACAGGGGGTCAGCCTGCCAGCGTCAGGCCACCGCTCACGCTGAGCACCTGCCCGGTGACGAAGCTGGCCTGGTCGCTGGCGAAAAAGAGGACGGCATCCGCGAGTTCCGAGGGCTTGGCCAGGCGGCGCATCGGCGTTGCCTTGACAAAGGCCTCCTGGTGCTTTTCCGGCACGGCCCGCAGCAACGGCGTATCGGTCGGCCCAGGGCAGACGCAGTTCACATTGATGTTGTAGCGGGCCACTTCCCGCGCCAGCGACTTGCAAAAGGCGATGGCGCCGCCCTTGGCGCCGGAATAGACGGTCTCCCCCATGCTGCCGACGCGGCCGGCATCGCTCGCCACGACGACGATCTTGCCGGAACCGCGCTCGATCATCTTGTCGAGGAAGGCATGCGAGACCGCGATCGGCCCGAGCAGATTCAGGTCAATCACCTTGCGCCAGAACTCCGGCGTGTTCTCCATGAAGGGCTGGATCTTGCCCCAGCCGGCGACATTGGCGACGATATCCACGTGGCCGCGCAATGCATAGGCGCGCTGCTTGAATGCGGCGATCGACGCCAGGTCGGTGACGTCGAGGCGAATGAACTCGGCGCCGTAGCCGCGCTCACGCAGCTCGGCCGCCGCTTCGCCCCCCTTCTGCTCGTCGATGTCGCCCAGCAGCACGAAGGCGCCCGCGTTCGCCAAGGTCTCGGCCGTGGCCCGACCGATGCCGGATGCGGCGCCCGTAACGACCGCCGTCTTGTCTTTCAGTTGCATGTTGCTTGCCTCCCTTGTTAGCCGACTGACTCGCTGCAAGGCCAGCCCTGGCCGGGCATTCATGCCCGGCTATCCACATCCTCTGGCTGCCCACTCCCCATGCCCGGCCAATGACCCGGGCTTGGATGAATGATTGCTCATTCATTTAGTAAAGTCAAGCGCCGCCACCCTGCTTTCAGGCGCCTGATGGCTTGACAAGCAAAATGAATGAGTGTTCAATCACCCTATTCTTGATCTGTTGTCGGCGCAGCGTCGGCTGAGGGGACGCCGCTTGCGAACAGAAGAAAACCGCGCACATAAAGGAACGATGCCACATGAGCACGATGAACGCAGCGGATGAGATCATCGGCCGCCCCCTCGCCCAGGGCCTGGGCGAGCAGCCGGCCATATTGTGCGAAGGCCGCTCGGTCAGCTTTGCCGCACTGAATGCGGACGCCAACCGCTACGGCAACGCGCTGCTGGCCCGAGGCGTTGCGCGCGGGGATCGCGTGCTGTTCCTGATGGACGACTCGCCCGAACTGGTGGCCGCCTATCTCGGCACCTTGCGCATGGGTGCCGTCGCCGTCGCACTCAGCGTGCGGCTGGCGTCACGCGACCTGCTCTATGTCATCCAGGACAGCGGCTGTCGTGTGATCTTCGTCGATGCGCATTTTCTCGATCTGTACGAGAGCGCCGCATCGAACCTGGAGACTCCGCCGATAGTGGTCGTCATCGGCGGCGCGAACCCGCCTGCCGCGCCTTATATATCGCAGCAGGCCTTCCTCGAAGGCCAGTCCGAGCAACTCGAATCCGCCCGCATGGACCCGGAGGAAGTGGGCTTCTGGCTCTACTCCTCCGGCACCACCGGCAGGCCCAAGGCCGTCATGCATCCGCATCGCAGTGCACGAGTCGCGGACTGCCTCGAGCGGGAGTACCTCGGCGTGCGACCGGGTGACCGCGTGTTCACCACCTCGAAGATTTTCTTCGGTTTCGCGCTCGGTCATTCACTGATGGGCGGCCTGCAATGCGGCGCCACGATCATCCTCTCGCCGGCCTGGCCGGATCCCAAGCTGATCATCTCTACGGTAGAACGTCATCAGCCCACGGTATTTTTCAGCACACCGGTCATGTATCGCAACCTGATGCGCGAGGGCGCCCCGGCCAGGCCGGCGTTTCGCGCCATTCGCCATTTCGTGGCCGCCGGGGAAAAACTGCCCGAGTCCCTCTACGACGACTGGCTGGAACTGTGCGGCAAGCCCATCCTCGATGGCGTCGGCGCCTCCGAGACGGTATTCCTCTTCCTGTTCAACCAACCCGACGATGCTGCCGGCGGCTCCTCCGGTAAACCCGTCTCGTGGGCGGAAGTACGTCTCGTGGACGACGAAGGTCAGGACATCACCGAGCCGGGCCGGGCCGGACAAATCGCCATCCGCACCTCGTGCCAGTTCGTCGGCTACTGGCAGCAGCCGGAGCTGACGGCCCGTGCATTGCGCGACGGCTGGTATTTCCCCGGCGACATGTTCCAGTTCGATGCGGAAGGGCGCTGGTGCCACATGGGCCGCTCCGACGACATGCTCAAGATCTCCGGGCAGTGGGTCAGCCCCGCCGAGATCGAGGCCTGCGCCCTGACCGTTCCCGGTGTGCTCGATGCCGCCGTGGTGGGCTTCCCCAACGAGGACGGACTGACGCGAATTGCCCTCTTCGCCGTGCCGCGTGATGCGGAGGCGGACCAGGCCGCGCTGACCGAGGCGCTGCTTCTGACCTTCAAGTCGACGCTGTCGATCTACAAGTGCCCGCGCACCATCCGCTTCGTGACCGAGCTGCCGCAGACGGCGACGGGCAAAACGCAGCGCTACCGCCTGCGCGAGATGCTCAAGCAGCCCGTTTGATGAGGAGCAGGAAAACATGAGCGCAACGGCAGCCCCACTGCAGGGAAAACACGCCGTCGTCACTGGCGGCGGGCGCGGCATCGGCGCCGCCATCGCCCGCAGCCTTGCGGAGCAGGGCGCACAAATCACTCTAATGGGCCGCACGCCGGCCTCGCTCGAGCGCGAGGCGGCCGTCTTGCGGGCGCTGACCGAAGTGCATTGCCAGGCAGTCGATATCGCCGATCCGGCTGCAGTCGACTCGGCCTTTGCCGCCGCAGCGGGCAAGCTGGGACCGATTGCCATCCTGGTCAACAACGCCGGCCAGGCGGCCAGCGCACCCTTCACCC
Organism: Betaproteobacteria bacterium; assembly: GCA_016703785.1. Classification (GTDB taxonomy): domain Bacteria; phylum Pseudomonadota; class Gammaproteobacteria; order Burkholderiales; family Rhodocyclaceae; genus Desulfobacillus. Next base: position 149,949 of record JADJBM010000003.1, on the reverse strand, counting down.
GGACTGATCTCGCCCTCTGGCAGCAGATGCTGGCGGTGAACCTGACCGGCACCTATCTGGGCATTCGTGCCGCCCTGCCGGGCATGCTCGAACTGGGCTGGGGCCGCATCGTCAGCATCGCCAGCACCGCATCGCTGCGCGGCTACGCCTACGTCTCCGCCTATTGCGCGGCCAAGCATGCCGTACTTGGATTGACCCGTTCCCTGGCGCTGGAACTGGCGCGCAAGCCGGTCACGATCAACGCCGTCTGCCCCGGCTATACTGAGACAGACATCGTGCGGGAAACCCTGACGAATATTCAAGCGAAGACCGGTCGCTCCCTGGCGGAAGCCGAGGCCGAATTGGTCAAGCACAATCCGCAGGGCCGACTCGTCCAGCCGGAAGAGGTCGCCAATGCCGTGCTCTGGCTGTGCCAGCCGGGGTCGGAAGCCGTCACCGGACAGGCGATCTCCGTATCCGGCGGCGAAACAATGTAAGGATTGGAATAGATGAGCGACAAGAGCTATCTCGACTGGCCTTTCTTCGAGGAAAGGCACCGTCAACTGCAGGCGGAACTGGAGCGCTGGATCGTCGGGAATGTCACCGCTCACCACGGCGATACGGACGGCGCCTGCCGCGATCTGGTCGCCCGCCTCGGCAAGGCCGGCTGGCTGCGCTACGCCGTCGGCGGCAAGGATTGCGGTGGCCAGCACGACAGCATCGACACGCGCGCCATCTGCCTGCTGCGCGAGACGCTGGCGCGCCATGACGGCCTCGCCGACTTCGCCTTTGCCATGCAGGGGCTGGGCTCGGGCGCCCTCACCCTGCACGGTTCCCCGGAGCAGAGGCAGCACTACCTGACCAAAGTGGCCGCCGGCGAGGCGATCGCCGCCTTCGCCCTGTCCGAGCCGGGCTCGGGTTCGGACGTGGCGGCCATGGAATGCACGGCACGGGCCGATGGGAATGACTACGTGCTCGACGGCGAGAAGACCTGGATTTCCAACGGCGGCATTGCCGATTTCTATGTGGTGTTCGCCCGCACCGGGGAGGCTGCCGGCTCGCGCGGCCTGTCGGCCTTCGTCGTCGACGCCGACGCGCCCGGCTTCGAGATCGCCGAACGCATCGAAGTCATCGCGCCGCATCCGCTCGCCCGTCTGCGCTTCACGGGCTGCCGAATCCCGCGCAGCGCCATGGTCGGCACGCCCGGGCAGGGCTTCAAGGTCGCCATGCAGACGCTGGACATCTTCCGCACCTCCGTCGCCGCAGCCGCCCTCGGCTTCGCCCGGCGCGCACTGGACGAGGCCCTGAACCGTGCAACGAAACGCAAGATGTTCAACCAGACGCTCGCCGACTTCCAGATCACGCAGATGAAGCTCGCGCAGATGGCAACTGCCATCGACAGTTCCGCCCTGCTCACCTATCGGGCGGCGTGGTTGCGCGACCAGGGGCAAACCGTCACGCGCGAGGCTGCCATGGCCAAGATGACGGCCACCGAGTCGGCGCAGCAGGTCATCGACGCGGCCGTGCAGATCTGGGGCGGCCTGGGCGTCGTCAGCGGACACCCCGTCGAGAAGCTCTACCGCGAGATCCGCGCACTGCGCATCTACGAGGGCGCCACCGAGGTGCAGCAGCTCATCATCGCGCGCCAGACGCTGGCGGCCTACAGCCAGTCCGGGCAGTAGCCGCAATGTCGCATTGCCACGCTTCTGCTTGCGCCTTAAAATGAATGATTATTCATTCATTTTTGACCCACATCAATCCGCGGCGAAGCGTGCGTACTTAAGATGCACTTGCGGCGTTGATTTTTTAAGCATCATATTTACTGTGAACAAGTCCTGAAGGAGCAACACTGACATGGCAAAGTACCCGACCGAACAGCTCAAGTGCTGGAAGAAGGCCAAGGAACTGCGCGAGCAGTACTACATCAACTACGCACGCGCCAAGGAAAACGGCGGCATCCGCTGGGGCGCGGCAGGCTGGTCCTTCGACGCCATTCCGACCGCCTTCGGCAACGACGTGCATCCGCTCACCGGCGAGCCCTACGGCGCCAGCATCGCCTTCGACCGCAAGTTCGCCAAGGAATGCCTGGACGCCGCCGAAGCCGCCGGCTTCGCCCGCGACCTGTGCGCCTACATGCGGCTCTACTGGGGCGGCATGCACCTCAACAAATACCTCTACGGCGGCGAGTTCCCCAAGCCCGACTTCAACTTCCAGACGCAGATCTGCTGCTCGCACGCCAAGTGGTACCAGCATGCCTCGAAGCACGAGGGCGTGCCGGACTTCTATGTCGACGTCAGCGTCGGCGCCTACAAGGACCTCGACGAATCGCGCCTGTCCTACGTCACCAACCAGTTGCACGAATCGATCGAGTTCGTCGAGAAGGTCACCGGTCGCAAGTGCGACGACGAACTGCTGATCCGCGCCGTGAAGAACGAGATGCGCGCCACTTCATTGTGGGCCGAGGTGTGCCTGCTCAACCAGACCCGCCCGGCGCCGCTCGACGAGAAGACCATGTACTCGCTCTACGTACTGGCGGTGCTGCACAAGTCCTCGCAGTGGTGCGCCGACTTCTATGAGGAACTGCTCGGCGAGGTGAAGGACCGCGTCGCCCGCGGCATCGCCGCCGTGCCCAACGAGCGCTGCCGCGTCATGTCCGACACGCAGCCGCCCTGGGCCTTCCTCAAGCTCTTCCGCTACCTCGAGGAATTCGGCGCCGTCTCCATCGGTTCGCTGTATACCTTCGGACTAGAAGGCACCTGGGAGACCCGCGAGGACGGCAGTTGGATGCCGCGCACCCTGCCGTGGAAGAAAGGCATCGAGATCAACGACCGCGACACGGCGCTGCGCCTCTACGCCGACTGGAACCTCTCCAAGCCGCTGTGGCAGCACTTCTTCGATCCCAACCTGAAGACCGAGATGATGAAATACATCGTCAAGCACTGGGGCGTCGACGGCGTCATGATCCACATGAACCGCGGCTGCGAGGGCCTCTCGATGGGCATCATGGAAAACCGACTCGGCCTCGCCGCCGCCGGCATTCCGGTGATGACCTACGAGGGCAACATGGGCGACGAACGCGAGTTCGACATCGTGCGCGCGCAGAACCGCGTCGATTCCTTCATGGAGACGCTGAACCTGAAGCGCGATTTCGTGACTGCGTAAGCAGCTAGCCTGGGCGGAAAGGCGGCGCAAGCCGCCTCATTCGACGGCATAGACGTCATACACCACACTGGCCGGGCTTCTCATGCCCGAGGCGACGGCGATCACGCCATTGAGCCAGTCATAGCGGGCATCGCCCGTCTCGAAGCGCGGCGTCATGCAGAAAAAATAGTCGGCCGGATCGACCGCCTCGCCGCCCATCATGCGCGCCACCTGCTCCGGCGTGGCGCGACGGATGCCCTGGTTCTGCACGTAGATCAGTGCCCCATCATGGGTTTCCATGGTGAAGCGCGCCTCGACGCGCATCTCGACATGATCCGTCGTCTCGCGCACGACCTGCCAGTCGGCGCCGCCCGGCAGGATGCGGCCAGATATCCGCTCACCGTCGAAGCGCCCGCCGAGGATGGGATAGATGCGCCGCTCGCCCACCGGCGTTTTTCCGAGCAGCTGCGGCGGTGCGACCTCGATTTCGGCGCGATAGAGCAGGACGAGGCGTGGTGGCGAAGGCGTATGGGCGCTCATCTGGCAAGTTCGGGAAAATTCGCCGTATTGCGGAGACTGACTATTGGATCCCGATCACTGCGTCGTCCGCCTGCTCCGCATACAGGCGGGCCACCAGCGCAGCGCGGCGCGTTAGCACCGCGCGCTGGTTGATGTAACCCTTGTCGGTGATCTCGTTGGCGTCGATCGACGGCGGTTCCGCCATCAGCATGGCGCGTGTGGCGTGCGTCGAGCTGCCGCCATTTTCCTGCTTCAACTGCGCCATGCCCTTGCGCATTGCCTCGACGACGCGCGCATCGGCCAGCACCGCCTCGATCGGCGCATCTGCTGGCAGGTCGGGGCAAAGGCTGCGGCAGCCGGCAAGATTGGCGAACATGAGAAAACCGATTTCCTCGCGGTCGTGGCCGGCGACGACGATGTCCTGCGCCACCGACGCCAGCAGGGCCAGCGCCTTGATGCGCAACGCACCGACATGCACCCAGACGCCGCTCATCAGCTTGAAGTCTTCGGCGATGCGTCCGTCGAAAACGATGCCGCGCGCCGGATCGTTTTCGTCGGCGAACCGTCCGGCGTCGCCGATGCGGTAGAAGCCTTCCTCGTCGAAAGCCTCGCGCGTGAGATCCGGCCGCTTCCAGTAGCCGGGGGTGACGTTGGGACCGCGCACGCGCAGTTCCAGCTTGTTCTCGTTGGGCACCATCTTCAGCTCGGTGCCCGGCGCCGGCAGGCCGATGACGCCGGCGCGCTCGATCTCGTAATGCACCGAGGTCACCATCGGCGCCGTCTCGGTCGCGCCCCACGAGGAGACCATCACGGTGCGCTTGCCGCGCTCCTGGATGGAAAGGTTTTCCAGCTTCTCCCACAGGTTCTGCGGCAGGGCCGCGGCGGCGTAGAAAATCAGCTGCAGGTCGCGGAAGAAGTTCTTCCGCAGCGCAGCGTCCTTCTCCAGGAAGGGGATCAGGGCGTCGAAGCCGCGCGGCACGTTGAAATAGATCGTCGGCGACACCTCGCGCAGGTTGGCCACCGTCTTCTCGATCAGGCCGGGCACCGGCTTGCCCTCGTCGATGTAGAGCGTGCCGCCGTTGGCGAGCATCATGTTGAAGTTGTGGTTGGCGCCGAAGGTGTGGTTCCACGGCAGCCAGTCCACGATCACCGGCGGCCCATTCACGTTTTGCGCCAGGAAGGGCCACAACTGGCTGACGGCCTGCTGGTTCGAGCAGAGCATGCGCTGGGTGTTGATGACACCCTTCGGCTCGCCGGTGGAGCCCGACGTGAACAGGAATTTCGCGATGGTGTCGGGGCCGACCGCTGCGAAGGCCTGATCCACCTCCGGCCCCGGCTCCCCGCGCAGGTCGGCAAAGGCCGTGGCTTTCAGGCCGGCAGGCGGGTTGGCGCCAATGACGATTTCAGCGCCGCCGAAATCCAGCGCGCCCAAGACGCCTGCGAACTTCGCGCCGTCGGCCGCATACACCAGTCCCGGCTTGAGCAGCGCGGCGATGGCCTTTACCTTGGCGAAATCCTTCGACATCAGCGAATACGCCGGCGAGACCGGCGCCACCGGCACGCCGACATGCATGGCGCCGAGCATCAGCAGCGCATGGTCGATGGCGTTGTCGGAGAGCACCAGCACCGGCCGCTCCGCCGACAAGTCGCGCGTCAGCAACGCGGCGCCGATCGCGCGCGCCTGGGCCAGGGCTTCGCCAAAAGTCAGCCGCCGCCAGACGGCGCCGGCGCGCTCGGCGAGGAAGCAACGGTCGGGCGCCTCCCGTGCCCAGCGCTCGAGATGTTCGCCGAGGCAGCGCGCATAGGGCTCGAGCGGCTGCGGCGAGTGCAGCACCCGGACCCCCTCCGCGCGCCGCTCGACATCCACCGCAGCCGGCGCGAAGCGCAGGCTGGCGAAGGGCGGCTTGCTCACTTCAGCAGTTTCCAGTCGCCGTTAGACACCGTGGCCATCACCGCGGCGCGGGCATCGAAGCCGTTGTGGTTGGTCGGCGACATGCTGAACACGCCGTGGGTGGCCGGCAGCTCCTTGACGTTCTCCAGTGCATCGCGCAATGCCGCGCGGAACTCGGGCGTGCCCGGCTTGGCCTTCTTCATGGCTTCCGGCACGGCACGGGTCAGCAACAGGTAGGCATCGTAGGCATGCGCGCCGAAGGTGCTGCGGCTGTTCGGGCCATGGGCGCCCTCGTAGAGCTTGATGTAGTCGAGCGCCGGCTTCTTCGAAGGATGCGAATCCGGCAGTTGCTCGGCCAGCAGCATCGGCCCGACCGGAAAGAGGGTGCCTTCGACATTCTTGCCGCCGACGCGCAGGAAATCACGGTTGGCGATGCCGTGCGTCTGGTAGTACCTGCCCTTGTAGCCTCGCTCGACCAGCGTCGCCTGCGGCAGCACCGCCGGCGTGCCCGAACCGGCCACGAGCACCGCATCGGGATTGGCCGCAATGATCTTGAGCACCTGCCCCGTGACGCTGGTGTCGTTGCGCTGGTAGCGCTCGACGGCCGTGAGCTTGATGCCCTTGGCGTCGGCCGCGCCCTGCATGGCCTTCAGCCACAGCTCCCCGTAGGGGTCGGCATAGCCGATGAAGCCGACCGACTTCACGCCGTTCGCGGCCATGTGATCGACAATGGCGACCGCCATCAACCCGAAGTTTTGCGGAGTGGTGAATACCCATGGGGCCTTGTCGCCGGCTGGCGGCAACGGCGCCATGGCGATCTGCGGCGTCTTCGTCTCGAACGCGACTTCGAGTATCGCCATCGAGGTCGGTGTGGCGGTGGCGGCAATCAGCACGTCTGCCTTGTCCTCGGAGACGAACTTGCGCGCATTCTTCACCGCGGTAGTCGTGTCGGTGGCGTCGTCGAGCACCACCCACTTCACCTTCTCGCCGGCGATGGTCTGCGGCAACAGCGCGAAGGTGTTCTTCTCGGGAATGCCCAGCGATGCAGCCGGGCCGGTAGCGGAAACGCTGACGCCGACGGTGATGTCGGCCAGCGCCGCGCCGGTAAGGCACAGGGTGGACAGCAATAGGGCGAGCTTGCGGATCTTCATGGGTCTCCTCCTCGTTGTGATTGTCGTCAGCGGCGCGACGGCCGCAGCGTGAAACACACCTTACGCCGCGTTGACTAACTTTGTCAAACGTCTGTTCGGTTAGTTAGTAATTTGCTACAGTAACCGCATGTCGAAGCCCTTGTCCGCCACCGTCCGCCGCCGGGAAGTCGAGCGCGCCGTGCTGCGCCATGCCCACGATCATCCGGAATGGGGGCAGGCGCGCGTGGCTGAAGCCATGACGGGCAAGGGGCTCAAGGTTTCCGCCGCCGGTGTGCGCTGGATCTGGCAGCGCCACCACATGGAGACTGCCGCCAAGCGGGCGGCGGCGCTAAAGAAGCTGGGGCCGGCGCGACTCTCCACCGCGCAGAAGGCAGCGCTGACACGCATCACGGCGCGGCGCGGCGGTAGCCCGGACGGAGAGGCGCCCCTGCTGGCGCGCGAACACCTGCTGGCGATGGCAGTGCGCGAGTTCAGCCGCAAGGGCTTCGCCCGCACCTCGATCCGCGACATCGCCCAGGCCGCCGGCATCCAGCCCGGCTCGGTGTATCACCACTTCGCCTCGAAGGAAGACCTCTTCATCGCCGCCCACGCGACGGGCATGCATGAGGTGACGCGTGCCGTGGAAACCGCCGTGGCAGCCCGCAAGGATCCCTGGGAGCGACTTGAAGCCGCATTCGCGGTGCACATCCGCCACCTCATCTCCGGCAATGACCTGACCGTGTGGACCGGCGCCAGCCTGTTCCTTTTCAATTCGCCGGACATGCAGCGGCAACTGCGCACCGAACGCGACCGATTCGAGGCCATCTACCGGCGCCTGATCGCCGCCCTGCCCCTGCCCCCCGACCTCGACCGCAGCCTGCTGCGCCTGCAGCTGCTCGGCGCGCTGAACTGGACGCGCACCTGGTACCGGCCAGGCAAGCACACGCCGGCGGAAATCGCCCGGCATCTGGTGAAGGTGTTACGTGAATCGCTCTAGCGATTCATTAGCCATGGATGCGGGGGATCGCCCTTCCATCGGTAGCGTCAGCACTCCACACACGCCTCGACCGGCAGGCCGTGCTTCAGCCACCCCGGCCCGGCAGCGCTGCCGGCCATCCCTTCGCTGACGTTGTAGACCTGCGTGAAGCCGAGGCCTTGCAGGTATTTCTGCGCCGCGCCCGTGCGGTTGCCGGTGCGACAGATCAGGACAATGGGGGCATTCTTATCGCCCCCCGTCATTTGCAGGATGGATTGAACGAGCACCTCCGGCCCGCGGTAGAAGTCGACGCGCCCCGCGCCCGGCGCAACGCCGGTCTGGCGCCATTCCTGCGGCGTGCGGATGTCGATCAGTCGAACCTTGCCGGCCTGGGACGCCTCAAAAGCTTCCGTAGCGCCCATATCCGGAGCAGCCCAGCCTGCTGGAGTGGCAAGGGCCAGCACGGCGAACAGTGCCAAGCCGGCACGAGTGAGGCGATAGGTGTTCATCCGACGATCCTTACCGACAGTTCGCCCACGCCCTCGACGGCGCCATCCAGCCGATCTCCCCGTTCCACCTTGCCCACCCCCGCCGGCGTGCCGGTGAAGATGAGGTCGCCCGGCTGCAGCGTGACGTAGCCGGACAGGTTGGCGATGATGTCAGCCACCGGCCAGATCATGTCGGACAGGTCGCCGTGCTGCCGCGGCTGACTATTGACGGCCAACGTGATGGCGCCGCGCTGCGGATGGCCGATGCGGCTGGCCGGAACAAGGGAAGAGATCGGTGCCGACTGGTCGAAGGCCTTGCCCATCTCCCAGGAGCGCCCCTTGGCTTTCAACTCGCCCTGGATGTCGCGCCGCGTCATGTCGAGGCCGACGGCGTAGCCGAAGACGCAGTCGAGCGCATCGGCAACGGGGATGTCCCTGCCGCCATGTGACAACGCTACCACCAGCTCGATCTCGTGCTGCAGGTCGGCGGTCTTCGAAGGATAGGTCATGCGGCCGTCGGTAACGATGGCATCGGCCGGCTTCATGAAGAAGAACGGCGGCTCGCGCTCCGGGTTGCCGCCCATCTCGCGCGCGTGCTCGGCGTAATTGCGGCCGACGCAGTAGATGCGCCGCACGGGAAACTGTGCCTCGGTGCCCTCCACCGGCACCGTGGGCGGCGACCACTGGGGAATGACAATGCTCATGGCGTGCTCCAATATCAGCCTACAACCGCTAGAATACAGTTCGAACCCCACTCGAGACAGCCTGAAATGCGCGCCAAGAAAAAAACCGTCAGCAAGAGCGTCCAGAAAGCAGATCTGAAGCTCGACCTGCTGCCGGGCCTGATCGGCTACCAGCTGCGCCTGGCGCAACTGGCCGTCTTCGGCGATTTCGCCGCCGAGCTGAAGGACTTCGACATCTCGCCCGGTCGCTTCGGCGTCCTCGTCCTCATTTCCGCCAATCCGGGCATGACGCAAAGCCTGCTCGCCTCTGCCACCCAGCTCGACCGCTCCACCATGGTCGCCGTGATCGACCAGCTCGAGGCGCGCGGCCTGATGGAGCGACGCGCCTCGCCGACCGATCGACGCTCCAATGCCCTGGTGCTCACCGAGGAAGGCGAAAAGCTGCTCAAGTTGCTCAAGCGCCGCATCAAGAAACATGAGGCGCGCATCGCCGCCGCCATGACTTCCGCCGAAACGACCACCCTGGTCGAACTCCTCACCCGCGTCCGCACGCGGCTGCAGTCAGCGCCGGGCCGCCCCAAGCGGACTGCAGCATAAGCACGGAGCAAAGCGAACTACCGTCACCCCCTTCCGCGGGAAGGGGGCTGGGGGGAAGGCTCCGACGACGGCCGCACCAGGAAATAGTAACTCGCCAGCACCGCCCATCCGCACAACGCGATCGCCCCCGTCATGGGAATGGCGGTGCCGTTGTAGAGGTGACCCACCACTGTGCCCACGGCCGCCGCCAGCGCCATCTGCATGAAACCCATCAGTGCGGACGCGGAGCCGGCCATCGTCGGATAAGGCGCCAGTGCGCCGCCGAAGGCATTCGGCATGATGAGCCCCGCCGCCACCAGGACGCCAAACATCGGCAGCAGGATGGCCCACACGCTGTGCACCTCCAGCAGCGCCAGCACGGCCATCAGGGTGCCCGCCAGCGTGCCCAGGACGGCACCCATCATCACCATGCGGAACGGGCCCAGTTTGAGGGTGAATTTGGCCGTGATCAGGGTGCCGCAGATATAGCCGGTGACCACCAGGCCGAAGCTGGCGCCGAACCACTGCGGCGACAGGCCATAAAGCTCGATGAGTACGAATGAAGAGCCTGAAATGAAGGAAAACAGGGCCCCATAGGAAAACGAAGCGCAGAGCAGAAAGCCGAGGTAGCGGCGCGCAGAGAGCAATGCGCGAAAATTTCCCAGGATGCGTCGCGGTTGCGTCGCCGCCGGGTCGCGGTGGGCATTGCTCTCGCCCAGCAGGGCGAACACCACCGCCAGCATCACCACCCCGAACAAGGCCAGCGCGGCGAAATTGGCGCGCCAGCCGAACCACACCGTGAGCCAGCCGCCGAAAAAGGGGCCGATCATCGGCGCGATGGCCATGGCGCCGCTGATGTAGGCCAGCACCCGCGCCGCCTGCAGCGGTCCATACACGTCGCGCACGATGGCGCGCCCGAGCACCGGCCCCGCACAGGCGCCCAGCGCCTGGAGGAAGCGTGCCGCGATCAGCGCATCGATGCTTTGCGCCAGCATGCAGGCCAGCGACGAGAGCAGGTACAGCGCCAGGCCGAACAACATGAGCGGACGCCGCCCGTAGCGATCCGACAGCGGCCCATAGACGAGTTGCGCCACGGCAAAGCCGACCAGGAAGACCGACAGCGTCAGTTGCACCTGGACTACGTCGGTATCGAAGGTCTGCGTCAGTCCCGGCAGCGCCGGCAGGTACAGGTCGGTTGACAGCGGACCCAGCGCCACCAGTGTCGTCAGCAGCAGCGCGAGGCCATACGAGGGAGGAAGCATTGCCCGATTTTAGCCGAGGGCAGTCATGCAAAGGCCCTATTCATGCCAGGGCTGGCAAACCTCAGACCGGATTGTCGAGCTCGACGTAGCGGCACTCGATGCCGAAGCGCTCCGCCAGATGCGCGGCGAGGGCCTGCACGCCGTAGCGCTCGGTCGCATGGTGTCCGGCGGCGATGTAGGGCACGCCGGATTCCTGCGCGAGGTGCGTGGTCTGTTCTGAGATTTCGCCGCTGACATAGACATCGGCGCCAGCGGCGATGGCCTGCTCGAAAAAATCCTGCGCCCCGCCGCTGCACCATGCAATGCGTCTGAGCGGTCGCCCCGCGTCGCCCACCAGCAGCGGCTGCCGATGGAGCTTGAGCGCCAGATTTCCGGCAAGCTGCTGCGCCGTGCCATCCTTACCATTGGTGCTGCCGAGAAAGCCCACATCCTGATCGGCGAAACGCCCTTCGACCGTCCATCCCATCAGCCGGGCCAGCTGTGCGTTGTTGCCCAGCTCGGCATGCGCATCCAGCGGCAGGTGGTAGGCAAACAGACTGATGTCGTTCTCCAGCAGGGTTTTCAGTCGGGCGCGGCGGATGCCGGTGATGCGCCCATCCTCGCCGCGCCAGAAATAGCCGTGATGCACCAGCAGCGCATCGGCGTCGGCGGCCAAGGCCGCCTCCAACAGGGCCTGGCTGGCCGTCACGCCGCAGACCAGCCGACGCACCTCCGGGCGACCTTCCACTTGCAGCCCGTTTGGGCAATAATCCCGGAAACGCCCGGCGTCGAGCAGCTCGTCGAGGTACGTGGCCAATTTCATCCTATCCATATTTCTCGCTTCCATCGGAACGTTCAACATATGCATCGATTGTGGCTCATTTTCGCCCAGGCCGTCACGGTAGCCGTCGCCGTCCTCTTTGTCGTCCTGACCTTTAAACCGGACTGGCTCGGTAGCAGGCCGGGACCGTCGGTGGTGTCCCTGCAGGAAGCCGTGGCGCCTGCAGCAACGCAAACGCGTACCGCAACCGCCTCCTACGCCGACGCGGCGAAGAAGGCGCTGCCCTCAGTGGTGCACGTCTATACGAGCAAGGAAGTGAAGGCCCCCCGCCACCCCTTCGCCGAGGATCCTGTATTCCGCTATTTCTTCGGCGACCGCTTCGGCGGACCGCAACGCCAGTCGGGCCTCGGCTCCGGCGTGATCGTCAGCGCCGACGGCTACATCCTCACCAACAACCATGTCGTCGAGAACATGGACGAGATCGAGGTGGCGACCAACGACAATCGCCGCTTCCGCGCGCGCATCGTCGGCACCGATCCGGAAACCGACCTCGCCGTCCTGCAGATCCAAGACGGCGGCAAGCTGCCCACGATCACCTTCGCACCCACGGAATCACTGCGCGTCGGCGACATCGTGCTGGCCATCGGCAATCCCTTCGGCGTGGGGCAGACCGTGACCCACGGCATCGTCAGCGCCCTCGGCCGCAGCCAGCTCGGCATCAATACCTTCGAGAATTTCATCCAGACCGACGCCGCCATCAACCCCGGCAACTCCGGCGGCGCGCTGGTGGACAGCGCCGGCAATCTGGTGGGCATCAATACGGCGATTTTCTCGCGCAGCGGCGGCAGCCAGGGCATTGGCTTCGCCATACCCGTCTCCATCACCCGCAGCGTGATGGAGCAGATCATCCGGACCGGTTCCGTGACGCGCGGCTGGATCGGCGTCGAAGCCCAGGAAATCACGCCGGAGCTGGCCGAATCCTTCAAGCTGCCGGCCACCGAGGGCGCCCTCATCGCAGGGGTCATGCGCGGCAGTCCCGCGGACCGCGCTGGCATCCGCCCCGGCGACGTCCTGGTTGCCGTGGCCGGCAAGCCGGTGAAGGATCCGCAGGCCATGCTCGACCTGATCGCCGGCCTCCCGCCGGGCACGGCGACGCAATTCAGGCTGCGGCGGGAGGCGAAGGAGCTGGAGGTCGTGGTGAACATCGGCAAGCGACCGCCGGCCCAGCGCAACCGGGAGTAGCGCGCCCGCGCGGCGCGACTCAAGCGGCGAAAAAATCCTCGACCAGCCCGATCTGCTCGGGCACATTGAGGGCCGGCGCATGGCCGATGCCCGGGTACGCCACCACGCGGCAACGCGGCCCGCGCCGCGTCATTTCCTCGGCGGTTTCGCGCAGCAGCAGGTCCGACTCGGCGCCGCGCAGGCACAGCGCCCTGCATTCCAGCGCATCCCAGAAATCCCACTGCACCAGTTCCGCCTCGTGGTCGAACATCATGACGATCTTCGGATCGTAGTGCGGCGTCACCCGACCATCCTCGGTGCGGCGCACCGAAGTCTCTGCAAGGCGCCGCCACTGTGCGTCGGTAAGGTGGCCGAAGGGCTTGTAGATGGTGCGAAAGTAGTTCTCCAGCTGCGAGACGCGGTCGAACCGCGCCGGATTGCCGGCATAGGCGCGGATGCGCGCGAGCGCCGCATCGCCGATCTTCGGCCCCATGTCGTTCAGCACCAGGTGGCTGATGCGGCCCTTGAGCGGACCGGCCGCAGCCGCCGTGCCGATCATGGCACCCATCGAGGTGCCGAGCCAGCGCATGGAATCCACGCCCAGCGCATCGACGAAAGCCACCGCCAACCGTGTGTAGAAGCTGATCGCGTATTCGCTCTCCGGCTGCGGGCTCCATTGCGACAGTCCGCGCCCGATGGTGTCCGGGCACAGCACGCGGTAACGCTGAGACAGCACCGCGGCGATGTCGTCGAAGTCGCGCCCGGTGCGCGCCAGGCCGTGCCACATGACGATCGTCCCGGCATGCTCCGCGCCCCATTCCGTGTAGTGCAACTCGCGGTCGAGGACCGTGAGGTAGTGCGAGGTCATCATGAGCGCTTCAGATTTCTCAGCTTGCCAACGATGCCGGTCGGAAAGTAATAGACGGACAGCACGAAGAGGACGCCGAGCCACAACAGCCAGCGGTCGGGGTGGAGCAGGTTGGCCAGCACGGGCACGGCCGTCAGTCCGTCGCTGGCCTGGCGCATCAGCGCCTGCAGGTAGTTCTGCGCCAGGATGAACAGGGCCGAGCCGATGGCCGCGCCATACAGGGTGCCCATGCCGCCGATGACGACGATGAGCAGGATGTCCATCATGATGGTGAAGGAGAGCGTGGTCTGCGGCCCGGCATAGCGCAGCCAGAGCGCCATCAGCGCGCCGGCCAGGGTCGCCGTCACGGCCGACAGGCAGTTGGCCAGGGTACGGTAGACCACCGTGCGATAGCCGAGCGCCTCGGCGCGGAAGTCGTTCTCGCGAATCGCCTGCAGCACGCGGCCGAAGGGCGAGTTCACCACGCGCAGGAGCAGCAGGAACAGCGCCAGCGCCGTGAAGAACACCAGATAGTAGGTGATGAGTTTGCCGTTGATGGCGGTGCCAAAGACCTCGGCTTCGATCAGGCGGAAGCCGGGCCGCAGTACCTCGGGCACGCTGAAGGTGCGGCCGTCCTCTCCCCCTGTGAAATCTGAGAGCTGCGAGGCAAGCACGGCGAAGGCCGATGCCACCGCCAGGGTGATCATGGCGTAGAAGATTGCCTTCACGCGCAGCGAAAACAGGCCGATCACCAGCGCCAGCGCCAGGGACACAATCACGGCAATAGTCAGTCCCATGAAGACGGCGCCCCAGGTCGGCCCCACCTTGTAGAGCGACAATCCGACGCCGTAGGCGCCGATGCCGTAGAACATGGTGTGGGCGAAGGAAACGATGCCGGTATAGCCGAGCAGCAGATCGTAGGAGGCCACCAGCAAGATGAAGATGCAGATGGTGGCGGCGACGTTGAGCGCCCGGGCGCCGGGAAACAGGAATGGCGCGAGCGCCAGGCCGGCTAGAACAATGAGCAGCGAAAGTGCAAGAATGCGGCTGCGCGGAAAGTCGCCCGAGAGAATTCTGGTCAGCATCATCGCTTCGCCACCGGAAAGAGGCCCTGTGGCCGCCACAGCAGGATGGCCACCATGAGCAGGATGTTGGAGACCAGCGCGATCTTCGGCGCCAGGAAGCCGGTGTAGTTGGCGACCAGCGCCACCAGCATGGCACCGATGAAGCAGCCGCCCACCGAACCCAGCCCGCCGATGATGATGACAATGAACACCAGCACCATGAGATCGGCGCCCATGGAGGCGGTGAGCATTTCCCTGTACAGGCCCCACAGCACGCCACCCAGTCCGGCCAGCGCCGAACCGGCAACGAAGACGCCGACGAAGAGGCGGCGGATGCGATAACCCAGCGCCTCGACCATCTCGCCGTTCTCGACGCCGGCGCGGATCAGCAGGCCGACCTTGGTGCGATTGAGCACCAGGAACATGGCAACGAAAACGATCAGTCCGACGGCCACGGCGAGCAGGCGGTATTTCTCGACGGCCACGTCGCCGAACAGGAAAACGCCGCGGAACGACGCCGGCAGCGGCAGCGGAATCTGGTCGGGACCCCAGATGACATGGATCATCTGCTCGGCGACGATCATGCCGCCCATGGTGATGAGGATCTGCTTCAGGTGCTGGCCGTACACCGGCATGACGATGATGCGCTCGAAGGCCCAGCCGAGCGCGCCGGTGACAAGAATGGCCAGCGCGACCGCCAGCCCCAGCGCGGACAGGTTGAGCAGCACGGAGTCGGCCTGCATCCAGCCCTGCATCGGCAGCAGCACCAGCGTGGCGGTGAAGGCGCCGACGGAAACAAAGGCGCCATGGCCGAAATTGAGCACGTCCATGAGGCCGAAGACCAGAGTCAGGCCGCTCGCCATGATGAAGATCATCATGCCCATGGCCAGGCCGGCGATGGTGAGCGTCACCCAGGTGGGAAAGCTGCCGACCAGCGGCAGGGCCAGCAGGGCCAGGATCGGCAGCACCAGCAGGGGCGCCACGTCGAGCCGCAGCCGGGGCAGTTCGCTGTCGGCGGGAGCGGAAGTTGCTGTCGTCGTCATTGATGCGTGTCCAGTGAAAGTCCCAGCAGTTTCTGCTGCAGGTCCAGGTCCACGCTCAGTTCGGCCATCGGGCCGACATGCACGATGCGCCCGTCGTCCATCACCGCCACCGAATCGCCGAGTGACTTGACGAAGTTGAAGTTCTGCTCGACGAGCAGGATCGTCGTCTCCATCGCCTTAAGTTCGCGGAAGGCGGTGATCAGGCTGTGGATGATGGCCGGTGCCAGGCCCTTCGTCGGCTCGTCCACCAGCAGGAGCTTGCGCGGCTCGACGATGGCGCGGGCAATGGCGAGCATCTGCTTCTGCCCGCCGGAGAGCGTGCCGGCGGCCTGGTTCCAGAATTTCTTCAGCGCCGGGAAGAAGCCGAAGATCCATTCCAGCCTCGCCTTGTCGGGCTCACCGTCGCGCGCCGCCAGAAGAAGATTTTCGTGCACCGTGAGATCGGAGAAGATGCCCATGTTCTCGGGCACGTAGGCAATGCCCGCGCAGGCGATATCGGGCGTGGCCGTCCGGGTGATGTCGCTGCCGTCGAAAACCAGCGCCCCGCGCGAAGCATGCCAGAGGCCCATGATGGTGCGCAGGGTGGTGGTCTTGCCGGCGCCGTTGCGGCCAAGCAGCACGGTGAGTTCGCCGCGTGGAAGGATGAGATCGACGCCCTGCAGGATATGGTACTGGCCGATATGGGTGTGCACCCCGGTCAGCGTGAGCATCGGCTCAGACATTGTCCGCCACCCCCATGCCCAGATAGGCTTCCTGCACGATGGGGGAGCCCATCACCTCCGCCGGGTCGCCGTCAGCAACCAGATAGCCGTTGTGCAGCACGATGATGCGGTCGGCCAGCGAGCGCACGACATCCATCTTGTGCTCGACCAGAAGAATGGTCTTGTCGCCCTGTTCCTTCATCTGGTGGATAAGCTCCAGCACCACCGGCACCTCATCCGCGCTCATGCCGGCGGTGGGCTCGTCGAACATGAAGATGTCCGGCTCCAGTGCAAGCAGGATGGCCACTTCCAGTTTGCGCTTGTCGCCGTGGGGCAGCGCGGAGGCAATTTCGTCGCGCCGGTCGCCCAGCGCGACGCGATGCAGAAAATGCTCGGCCTTCTCGATCACCTCGACGTGATCGGACCACAGCGACAGGATATTCAAGCCCAGTCCGGCGCGGTTCTGCACGGCCAGGCGAACATTCTCCAGCACCGTCAGATTGGGAAAAAGATTGGTCAGCTGGAAGGCGCGGCCGATGCCGCGTCGCGTGCGCTGCGCAGCGCCAAGATGGGTCACCTCCTCGCCGTACAACTTGACCGATCCGGAACTGGCCGGCAGCTGGCCGGAGATCAGGTTGAAGTAGGTGGTCTTGCCGGCGCCGTTCGGGCCGACGATGGCGGTCAGCGTGCCGGGACTGAACTCGGCCGAGACATTGTTCACCGCCACATGGCCGCCGAAACGGATGGTCAGGCCCATGCGTAGACAACACGGGATGCTCCGACATTACGGCTGCAGTCTGTTGCATGGTTTCTCCCGACTGGCATCGAGGCGCGAAACATCGTCTCGCGCCTCGCCTTCCATGCCTCAGCGCTTGTTGCGGATCGGTACCGGCAGTTCGCTGGCGGGAATCTCGCGCACCAGTTCGAGCAGGTCCCACTCGCTGGCCTGGTTCTTCTTGATGCGGAAGTGGTACATCGGCTGCATCGCCTGATGGTCCTCCTTGCGGAAGGTCATCTTGCCCTTCGGCGTATCGAAGTCCATGCCTTCCATGGCGGCTATGAGTTTCTCCGTGTCGCTGGAACCGGCCTTGGTCAGCGCCGTCACCACCGCGCTGGCAGCAGAGAAACCACCGGCGGTAAAGAAGTCAGGCGGTGACTTGTAGCGCTTCGTGTACTCGGCCACCAGCCAGTCGTTCATCTTGTTCTTCGGGAAACCGTAGTAATAGAAGATCGCGCCCTCAGTGCCGGCATAGTTCTTCCACGTCTTCAGCACCGGCAGGATGTTGCCGCCGGGGGCGAGCATGATGCCGTAGCGCTCCGGCTTGAGGTCGGCGATCTTGGTCATGGGATGCGCGCCGGCCCAGATGATGCCCAGCACGCGTGGCTCAGGCTTGTCCTTCAGGGCGTCGAAAATGCGCTGTACCGGCGCCGTGAAGTCGGTGGTGTTCTGTGGCGCATATTCCTCATGCACCACCTTGGCCTTGCTGCCCACTGCGGCGAGGGCTTCCTTGCCGGCCTTCACCCCGTCGCGACCGAAGGCGTAATCCTGTGCCAGATAGGCCACGCTGCCGCCCCCCATCAGGGTAGCCGCACTGGCCAGGCCATCCTGCGTGGAGTTGCGACTGGTGCGGAAGATGTAGCGGTTCCATTTCTCGCCAGTGATGACGTCGGCCACGGCCGGCTCGACGATCAGCACTTTTTTGTATTCCTCCGCCACCGGCAACATGGCCAACGCCACACCGGAACTCGTCGTGCCGACAGCGATATCGACCTTGTCATCGGCGTAGGCCTCGGCCAGGGCGGCCTTGCCCAGGTCCGGTTTCAACTGGTCGTCCTTGACGATCACCCTGATCTTGCGGCCGTTCAGCGTCATGGTGCCGTTGGTCAGGTATTCCAGTCCCATCATGAAACCGATCTCGGTTTCCTTGGCGTAGGCCTCGAGGGGGCCGGTCTTGCCGGCAATCAGGGCAACCTTCAGTTCCTGGGCGGCCGTGGCCCCGGACAGGGCCAGAGCACCCGAGGCGAGTGCGGCACATAGGATGCGTTTCAGCATAATGCTCTCCTCCTTGTTGTTCAGGTCACGAAAAGGCTCGCAGCCTTGAACGAATGCTGTGCACACTCCATGCCAGAACATTCAATACATTGTTTTCATTATTAATTTTTAAATAGGAGTGGGTGCTAACAAAGTGACGAGGAAATAACTGTCCGGACATCCGGACAGGTCCTCAAAAATAGAAATCAAGCTATTGATTAATTGATGTAATACTGCTGTCCGGAAATTCAGACAGCCTCTTTTCTGTCCGGATGTTCAGACAGCAGGCCGTGGGTGGCCAGCTTTTCATAAAGCTGTGCCCGGCTGATAAACAGCAGCTTGGCGGCATTCAACTTGACACCGTGTGCGGCGGCGAGGGCCTTGATGATCTCGGCTTTCTCAGCGCAAGCCAATACATCCTTCAAGGCTCTGACTCCTTCTTCCGGGGGATCCTGATCAACCGCGGCGAGTGCGGTTACCGGCAAGTCATCAAAGTGTTCCGGATTCAGAAGACGGGCATCGTGTCTTGCTGCGGCCAACTGCAGGATATTGCCAAGTTCCCGCACATTGCCTGGCCAGTGATAGGCGCCAAGCCGGGCCAGGCCCGCTGGCGAGACGGATTTCACCGGTTCGCCGGCCTTTTCCGCAATTTGCTCGAGCAGGGCTTCGCACAGCACGGGCAAATCCTCGATCCGTTCTCTCAGGGGGGGCAGGCGAATCGGCAGGACATTCAGCCGGTAGTAGAGGTCGGCGCGGAAGTTGCCGCCATCGACCATGGCCTTGAGGTCGCGGCTGGTGGCGGCGATCACCCGTACATCGATGCTGCGCAGCCGGTTAGACCCGATCGGCTCGACTTCGCCTTCCTGCAGCACGCGCAGCAGCTTGGCCTGGAGCATGAGCGGCATGTCGCCCACCTCGTCGAGGAACAGGGTGCCGCCGTCGGCGATCTGAAACTTACCTGGGCGCGGCTTTGCCCCTGCGCCCGTGAAAGCGCCCGGCTCGACGCCGAACAGTTCAGCCTCCAGCAGCGTCTCCGGAATGGCGGCCGCGTTCAGGCTCACCAGCGGCTTGTCGGCGCGCCGGCTGGCGCCATGAATGGCATGCGCCATCAGTTCCTTGCCGGTGCCGGTCTCGCCGAGCAAGAGCACGGTGGCGTCGCGTTCGGCGGCGCGGCGTGCCTGATCCTTGACCTCGCGCAGCCGTGCGGAGAGGCCGACCAACTGGCTGAACCGGTACTTGGCCTGCCGCGTCTCCGCCAATTCACGGCGCGCGCTGGCAAGATCGGCCTGCATTTGCTGGAATTTGGAAACGATCGGCTTGAGGGCCTGCACCCGGTCGTAGAGAATGACCCCGAGTCCCCCGATCACGGCGCCCGACTCGTCAAGCAGCGGAATGCGGGAGACGACGACCTGGCGCGAACCAAGCGCAAAGACATCCAGCAGCTCGGCCCGCCCGCTTTCCATGACCTGGCGCAGACGGCTGTTCGGGATGACTTCCTCGACTGCGCGGCCTTCGACCGGATCGGCACCGTTCCAGCCCAGGAGCGCCTTGTACTTGTCGTTGATCCACGTGATACGGCCCGCCCGATCCACCACCACTGCGCCTTCGTAAAGACTGTCGAACAAGCGCAACAGGGTAGTCGACGCCAGATTGCGGACATCGGCATCGCTGGTGAGGCCAGGGCGGGGCGGGCGATTCATTGGGTGCATTTCCCCGAGACGGGAATCGGCACATCATAGCGGCGACGGTCGGTTGCCGCCACTCGTTCAACCAGCCTTGTTCGAGTCCGCCTCGGATTTGTCCAGTTCCCGCTCCATCTCGGCTTCGGCAGGTGGAACATAGTCGGACACCCCTGGCGGCTTCTGGACGAAGCGCGCCATGACGATGCCCAGTTCGTAGAGCAAGCACAGGGGCACCGCCAGGAGGAACTGTGAGACCACGTCCGGCGGCGTGAAGATCGCCGCGATGATGAAGGCGCCGACGATGACATAGGGGCGCACCTCCTTCAGCTTGGCGATGCTCACCAGGCCCATCCGCACCAGCACGATCACCGCCACCGGCACTTCGAAGGTGACGCCGAAGGCGATGAAGGTGGTGAGGACGAAGGACAGGTATTTTTCGATATCCGTCATCCAGGCCACGCCCTCCGGGGCCATGGCCGACATGAACTTGAACACCGTCGGAAAGACGATGAAATAGGCAAACGCCATGCCGCAGAAGAAGAGCAGCACGCTGACTATTGTCAGAGGAACTATCAGCTTCTTTTCATGAACGTAGAGGCCGGGCGCAACGAAGGACCAGACCTGGTAGAGGACGTAAGGCAAGGCGATCAGAAAGGCCACCAGCAGTGCCACCTTCATGGGCACGATGAAGACGCCGACGACGTCGGTGGCGATCATCTGGCCACCCTGCGGCAGGGCCGCCAGCATGGGTTGCGCCACGATGGCATACAGTTCCTTCGCCCAGGGGAAAAGGCAAAGGAATATGATCAACACCGCGAGAAATGCCCGGATCAGCCGGGTCCGCAACTCGACCAGGTGGGAAATGAAGGTGTCCTGCGTATCCGACATCTGGGATTCAGGCAGTCTTCTTCGGTGCAGCCTGCTCGGCATCGAAGCCCAGTTCCATCTGCGGGACGACGTCTGAGCCTTCTGCCGGCGGTTCGTCGGCAACGCCGCCCGGTTCGGAAACTGGAGAGGTCTCGGATTCGATAGGCTCCATCTGGGCCAAGGATTCGTTCAGCGTGCTTTCCATGCTGCTGAAATCCTGCTTCAGGTCGGACTCCAGCGAACGGGCGGATTCCGTCACCTGCTGCTGCATCTTCTTGAGTTCCTCGAGCTGGATTTCGCGATTGATGTCCGATTTGACGTCGCTGACGTAGCGTTGCAGGCGGCCTAGCAGGTGGCCGGCCGTGCGTGCAAGGCCGGGCAGCTTCTCGGGGCCGATGACGACAAGCGCCACCAGCGCGATCAGGATCAGCTCGGAAAAAGCAATGTCGAACATGCTGCGGGCGTGGCGAACGGGGAATGGCTAGCGGGGATGGCAGCGTTTCCGCTCCCCGCTTCCGGCTTTCCGCTCACGAACTTTTGGTTTTCTCTTTGACTTCGCCTTCGATGGTCTGACCGGTCACCTGCTGCGGCGGCGTGGATTCGGCGGACTTCTCCGACGTGCCTTCCTTGATGCCATCCTTGAAGCCCTTGACGGCCCCGCCCAGATCCTGGCCGATGTTGCGCAGCTTCTTGGTGCCGAAGATCAGCACGATGATCAGCAGAACGATCAGCCAGTGCCAGATGCTGAATGAACCCATTGCCTTCTCCTATTGCTATCGCTTGAGCATTCCCGGCAGAACGTCCGGGCCACCGATGACATGAACGTGCACATGATACACCTCCTGCCGCCCCACCCTGCCCGTGTTGATGATGCTGCGGAAGCCGTCCGTGGCGCCCTGCTCGCGCGCCAGCCGGCCAGTCAGCGCAAGGACTCTGCCCAGCGCGGCTTCGTTTTCAGGTTCGCATTCGTAGAGCGAGGGCACGTGCGCCTTGGGGATGATCAGAAAGTGCACCGGCGCAATCGGATTGATGTCGTGGAAGGCGAAGACGTGTTCGTCCTCGTAGATTTTCTTGCTGGGGATTTCCCCGCGCGCGATCTTGCAGAAGATGCAATCGTCCATGTCAGGCGTTCCCCCGACTCTTCTTCTCGTCGATGCCGGAAATCCCCTCGCGCCGGTGCAATTCGGCAAGGACATCGTCCGGGCCGAGGCCGAACTGGGACAGCAGGATCAGGCTGTGGAACCACAGGTCGGCGGTTTCGCGCACGAGATGCAGCCGGTCCTTGTCCTTCGCCGCCATGATGGTTTCGGCCGCCTCCTCGGCGATCTTCTTGCAGATGGCGTCGGTGCCCTTGTGATAGAGGCTCGCCACGTAGGACGTCTCCGGTGCGGCCCCCTTGCGCCCGTTCAGGGTATCGGCGACGCGGTAAAGGATCTGGCAATCGATCATTTGTAGATCTCCTTCGGGTCCTTGATGACGGGATCGACGGCAACCCAGCGGCCATCCTCGAGTTTCTGGAAAAAGCAGCTGCGCCGCCCGGTATGGCAGGCGATGCCGCCCACTTGTTCGATCTTCAGCAGCAGCACGTCGTTGTCGCAGTCGGTTCGGATCTCGCTGACCTTCTGCGCATGGCCGGACTCCTCGCCCTTGTGCCAGAGCTTCTTGCGTGAGCGCGACCAGTAGACCGCCTCGCCGCGCTTCAGCGTCTGCTCCAGCGATTCGCGGTTCATCCAGGCCACCATCAGGATGTCGCCCGTGACAGCGTCCTGCGCGATGGCCGGTGCCAGGCCGTCCTTGTCCCATTTGACTTCATCCAATGCTGTACTCATGAGCCTTTCCCCCAGCCCCTTTCCCGAGGAAAGGGGTGACTTTGGTTCGGCCGCTATCGCGGCCTCCGGTTTAACGTTTGCCCCTGCTTGGGGCGGCCCGGCGCAGGGGTCATAGCCTCACCTCGATGCCGCGCGAACGCATGTATTCCTTGGCTTCGCGCACGGTATGTTCGCCGTAGTGAAAAATGCTGGCGGCCAGCACGGCGTCGGCACGACCTTCCAGCACGCCCTCGGCCAGATGCGCCAGCGTGCCGACGCCGCCGCTGGCGATGATCGGAATGTCCACCGCATCCGAAATGGCGCGCGTCAGCGGCAGGTCGAAACCGATCTTGGTGCCGTCGCGGTCCATGCTGGTGAGGAGGATCTCGCCGGCACCCAGCTCCTGCACGCGGCGCGCCCACTCGACGGCATCCAGCCCGGTGCCCTTGCGGCCGCCGTGGGTGAACACCTCCCATCGCCCGTCACTTGAGCGCTTGGCATCGATGGCCACCACGATGCACTGCGAGCCGACCTTGCCGGAGGCGTCCGCCACCAACTGGGGATTTTGCACCGCGGCGGTGTTCATGCTGACCTTGTCGGCGCCGGCATTGAGCAGCCGCCGCACGTCGTCGACGACGCGCACGCCGCCGCCCACCGTCAGCGGAATGAACACCTGCTCGGCCACCTGCTCGACGACATGGAGGATGATGTCGCGCTCGTCCGAACTGGCGGTGATGTCGAGGAAGGTGAGTTCGTCGGCCCCCTGCTCGTCGTAGCGGCGTGCGATCTCGACCGGATCGCCGGCGTCGCGCAGGCCTTCGAAATTGATGCCCTTGACGACGCGACCGGCCTTCACGTCAAGGCAGGGAATGATGCGCTTGGCTAGCATGGGATGTGTGGGCGACCGTTCTACGTCCGCCTACTGGTCGCCTTTGGAAAGCTTGTCCGCCTCGGCCTGGGCCTTCTTGAAATCCAGCGTGCCTTCGTAGATGGCGCGGCCTGTGATGGCACCCATGATGCCTTCTCCCTCGACCTTGCACAGGGCCTTGATGTCCTTCATGCAGGCGATGCCGCCGCTGGCGATGACCGGGATGCGCAGCGCCTGGGCCAGTTTGACCGTTGCCTCGATGTTGACCCCGCTGAGCATGCCGTCGCGGCCGATGTCGGTATAAATCACCGCCTCGACACCGTAGTCTTCGTATTTCTTCGCCAGGTCGATGACGTCGTGCCCGGTCATTTTCGACCAGCCATCCACCGCCACCTTGCCGTCCTTGGCATCCAGCCCGACGATGATATGGCCGGGAAACGCGCCGCAGGCGTCATGCAGGAAGCCGGGGTTCTTCACCGCCGCCGTGCCGATGATGACGTAGGTGATGCCGTCGTCGAGATAACGCTCGATGGTGTCCAGGTCGCGAATCCCGCCGCCCAGCTGCACGGGGATGTCATCGCCCACCGCCGCGGTGATGGCCTTGATCACGGCTTCGTTCTTCGGCTTGCCGGCGACGGCGCCGTTGAGATCCACCAGATGCAGGCGTCGCGCACCTTGTGCCAGCCAGTGCCGCGCCATCGCGGCAGGGTCTTCCGAGAACACCGTGACGTCGTCCATGTCGCCCTGTTTCAGGCGCACACAATGGCCGTCCTTGAGGTCGATTGCAGGTATCAGCAGCATAGGATGTAACGCGGGTTGAGAATAATCATTGCGGCCGGCTGGCAACCGTCAGGGCTGCCAGCGCATGAAGTTGCCCAGCAAGGCCAGGCCGGACTGGGCACTTTTCTCCGGATGGAACTGCACGGCGAAAATATTATCCTTCGCCACCGCGCAGGTAAAGGGGAAACCATACACGCTGAAGGCGGCCACCAGGGACGGGTCGCCCGCCTCGACGTAATAGCTGTGCACGAAATAGAAGCGCGATCCGTCGGCAATCCCCTCCCAGAGGGCATGCGGTTCGGCTCGATCAAGTCGTTCGCCGGGCCGCCCCAAGAACGACTTGGCCCCCGCGGGGGGCGGCTCGGAAGTTTTCCGAGCCGGGGGTACAGAACACCTCGTTCCAGCCCATGTGTGGCACCTTCAGGCGGCTGCCGTCCGGGGCTACCATCAATTCATGCGGAAAGCGCCGCACGCGGCCGGGCAGCACGCCAAGGCCGGCAACGCCGCCCTCCTCGCTCGACTCGAACAGCATCTGCAGGCCGATGCAGATGCCGAGGAAAGGCTTGTCATGTGCAGCCGCAATGACGGCGGGCCGCAGCCCGCGCGCATCCAGTTCGCGCATGCAGTCCGGCATGGCGCCCTGGCCGGGCACCACGACGCGGTCAGCGGCGGCTACCTCGGCAGGATCGGAAGTCACCCGCACGCGCGCCTGCGGCGCAACATGCTCGATGGCCTTGGCGACCGATCGCAGGTTGCCCATGCCGTAATCGACGATTGCAACGGTATTCATCGACAGTCTGTCAAAAGTCAGCCGCTGGGAGACGGCGGAAAAATTTCCTAGAGCGCTCCCTTGGTGGAGGGCACACTGCCGGCGGCACGCGGATCGGCTTCGGCCGCCATGCGCAGCGCGCGGCCGAATGCCTTGAACACCGTTTCGCACTGGTGGTGGGCGTTCTCGCCGCGGATGTTGTCGATGTGCAGCGTGATCTGGGCGTGATTGACCAGGCCCTGGAAGAATTCCTGAGTCAGGTCCACATCGAACTGGCCGATCATCGCCCGACTGAATTCGACGTTGAAGAACAGGCCGGGGCGGCCGGAGAAGTCGACCACTACGCGCGTTAGGGCTTCGTCCAGCGGCACGTAGGCATGGCCGTAGCGGCGGATGCCCTTCTTGTCCCCGATGGCCTTCGCCAGCGCCTGGCCGATGCTGATGCCGACGTCCTCCACGGTGTGGTGGGCATCGATGTGCAGGTCGCCCTTGGCCGCGACCTCGAGGTCGACCATGCCGTGGCGCGCCACCTGGTCGAGCATGTGCTCGAGGAAGGGCACGCCGGTGGCGAGTGTCGACTGGCCGCTGCCGTCGAGGTCGAGGCGGACGGTAATTTCCGTCTCCAGTGTCTTGCGCGAGATATCGGCTTGCCGCATGGCGTTCGCTACTGCATGAGTGGCTCAGGACCGCATGATAACATTGGATTTTCCCTCTGGCAGCACGCTGATAGCCGTCAAAACATGAGCCGTTACTGGAGCGCCGTCGTCCACGGCCTGACCCCCTATGTTCCGGGCGAGCAGCCCAAGCTGCCGAACCTGGTCAAGCTCAACACCAACGAGAACCCCTACGGCCCCTCGCCCAGGGTTATGGATGTGTTGCTTGCGGAGGCCGGCGACGCGCTACGCCTGTATCCCGATCCCAATGCCGATAGCCTCAAGGAAGCCGTGGCAACCTTGTACGGCGTAACGCCGCGACAGGTCTTTGTCGGCAACGGCTCGGACGAAGTGCTCGCCCATGTTTTCCTCGGCCTGCTCAAGCACGAGCGGCCGGTGCTGTATCCGGACATCACCTACAGCTTCTACCCGGTGTATTGCGGGCTGTACGGCGTCGAATTCGAAACCGTGCCGCTGACCGATGCCTTCGAAATCCGCGTCGACGACTACCTGAAGCCCAACGGCGGCATCATCTTCCCCAACCCGAACGCACCGACCGGGCGCGCCCTGCCGCGGGTGGAGATCGAGCGCCTGCTCGTCGGCAATCCCGATTCGGTCGTGGTGATCGATGAGGCCTATGTCGATTTCGGCGCGGAGACGACGATTCCGCTGATGGCGAAGCACGACAACCTGCTGGTGGTGCAGACCTTCTGAAAGTCGCGCTCGCTGGCGGGGCTGCGCGTCGGTTTCGCCGTCGGCCACGAAGACCTGATCGAAGCCCTGGAAAGGGTGAAGAACAGCTTCAATTCCTACCCGCTCGGCCGCCTCGCCATCGCCGGTGCCGTGGCGGCGATGGAAGACCACGCGCATTTCGAGATCACCCGGCGGGCCATCATGAGCAGCCGCGACGCCCTGGTGCGCGATCTCGCCGCGCTCGGCTTCGATGTGCTGCCCTCCGCCGCCAACTTCGTCTTCGCCCGCCACCCGCAGCGGGACGCCGGCGAACTCGCCGCCGCGCTGCGGCAGCAAAGCATCATCGTGCGCCACTTCCGCCTGCCGCGCATCGAGCAGTTCCTGCGCATCACGGTCGGCACGGACGAGCAGTGCAAGGCGCTGGTCGGCGCCTTGCGCGACATTCTCGGCTGATTATTTCTTGAGGCGCAGTTCCGCCGCCCGCGCGTGGGCCTGCAGGCCCTCGCCCTGGGCGAGCGTGGAGGCGATGCGGCCGAGCGTCTGCGCGCCCGCCTCCGACACCTCGATGATCGAAGTGCGCTTCTGGAAGTCGTAGACGCCCAGCGGCGAGGAGAAGCGCGCGCTGCGCGAGGTCGGCAGCACGTGGTTGGGCCCGGCACAGTAGTCTCCGAGGGATTCCGACGTATAGCGGCCGATGAAGATGGCGCCGGCATGGCGGATGCGGTCAACCAGGGCATTCGGATCGGCCACTGACAGCTCCAGGTGCTCCGGGGAGATGCGGTTGGCGATCGTGCAGGCCTCCTCCAGATCACGCACCGTGATGAGGGCGCCGCGCCCGGAGAGCGAGGCGGATATCACGTCCTTGCGCGGCATCTCCGGCAGCAGCCGATCGATGCTATGCGCCACGGCATCGATGAAGCGCCCGTCCGGGCAGAGCAGGATCGATTGCGCCAGCTCGTCGTGCTCGGCCTGGGCAAAGAGGTCCATCGCCACCCAGTCCGCATCGGTCGAGCCGTCGGCAATGATCAGCACCTCGGAGGGGCCGGCCACCATGTCGATGCCGACCACCCCGAAGACGCGCCGCTTCGCCGCCGCGACATAGGCGTTGCCCGGGCCGACGATCTTGTCCACCTGCGGAATGGTCTGCGTGCCGTAGGCCAGCGCGCCCACCGCCTGCGCGCCGCCGAGGGTAAACACGCGGTCGACGCCGGCCAGCGCGGCCGCTGCCAGCACCAGGGCGTTCTTCTCGCCGCGCGGCGTCGGCACCACCATGATCAGTTCGCCGACGCCGGCCACCTTGGCCGGAATGGCGTTCATCAGCACCGAGCTCGGATAGGCCGCCTTGCCGCCGGGCACGTAGAGGCCGACGCGGTCGAGCGGCGTCACCTTCTGGCCCAGGCGCGTGCCGTCGGCCTCGGTGTATTCCCACGAGGCGGCCAGCTGCTTCTGGTGGTAGAGGGCGATGCGGGTGGCGGCCTGCTCCAGCGCCTCGCGCTGCTCGGCCGGCAGGTTGAACAGCGCCGCCTCCAGCTCGCGCTTCGGCAGCTCCAGCTCGACCATGGCCTTCACGTCGAGGTGGTCGAAGCGGCGCGTGTATTCCAGCACGGCGGCGTCGCCCACGGTGCGCACCGCCGAGAGGATCTCGGCCACCGCCTGCTCGATGCGTTCGTCCTGGGCGTTCTCAATCGCCAGCAGTGCGGCAAGTTGCTGGGTGAAATCGGGGTCGCGTGTCGTCAGGCGTTTAATCACCGACCGCTCCGGCAAAGGCGTCGATCACCGGCTGCAGCAGCGCGCGCTTCATCTTCAGC
The DNA here is from genome assembly GCA_016703785.1 of Betaproteobacteria bacterium. GTDB lineage: Bacteria > Pseudomonadota > Gammaproteobacteria > Burkholderiales > Rhodocyclaceae > Desulfobacillus. Next base: position 121,708 of record JADJBM010000003.1, on the reverse strand, counting down.
GCCGCCTGGTTGACGATCAGGCGCGAGGAGATCGGCATGATGTCCTCCACCGCCTGCAGGTTGTTGGCCTTCAGCGTGTTGCCGCTGGAAACGAGGTCGACGATGGCGTCAGCCAGGCCGACCAGCGGCGCCAGTTCCATCGAGCCGTAGAGCTTGATGAGGTCGACATGCACGCCCTTGGCGGCGAAGTGCTCGCGCGCCGTCTGGATGTACTTGGTCGCCACACGCAGGCGCGCGCCGCGCCGTACCGCGGCGGCATAGTCAAAGCCGTTCGGCACGGCTACGGCCATGCGGCAGCGGGCGATTTTCAGGTCGAGCGGCTGATAGAGGCCGGCACCACCGTGTTCGAGCAACACGTCCTTGCCGGCGATGCCCAGGTCGGCCGCGCCGTACTGCACGTATGTGGGTGTATCCGAGGCACGCACGATGACCAGCCGCACATCGGCGCGGTTGGTGTCGAGGATGAGCTTGCGCGAAGTCTCCGGATCGTCGGCCGGCACAATGCCCGCTGCCGCCAGCAGCGGCAGGGTTTCCTCGAAGATGCGGCCCTTGGAGAGGGCGATGGTGATGCCTGACACGGCGGTCTTTCAGTCGATAAAGGTGGAATTCTAACGCAGTTGAAAACGAAGTTTCAGTGAAGGCTAATGTCCGCGCAAGCGGGCGTTGGACGGAGCTAAAACGCTTCTCCGGCTAATGCCCGCGAGAGCGGGCGTTATGCCGGAACTAAAGTCAGCCTGCGCAATACGGCGAACTTGTTTAATGCACGCGGCGGATTCGCGCACCGAGCTGGGACAATTTCTCCTCGATGTGCTCGTAACCGCGATCAAGGTGGTAGATGCGGTCGATCAGGGTCTCCCCTCGCGCCACCAGGCCAGCGACGACCAGGCAGGCCGAGGCGCGCAGGTCGGTGGCCATGACGGTAGCGCCGTCGAGCCGGGGCACGCCCTTCACCATCGCCGTATTGCCGCTGATCTCGATGTCGGCGCCCAAGCGGCGCAACTCCTGAGCGTGCATGAAGCGGTTTTCGAATATCGTCTCGGTCATCATCGCCGAACCTTGAGCGACGCAATTCAGGGCCATGAACTGGGCCTGCATGTCGGTGGGAAAGGCCGGATAGGGCGCCGTGTGCAGGCTCACGGCAGCGAGCGGTGCCTCGGCAGTTATCTCGATGGCGTCGGCGTGGCAATCTATCCTGGCTCCGGCCTCGCGCAGTTTTTCGACCACCGCATCGAGGATGCCACAGTGGGTACCGTTCAGGCGCACACGGCCCCCGGTCACGGCCGCGGCGGCGAGGAAGGTGCCGGTCTCGATGCGGTCGGGCATGATGCGATGCTGCGCGCCGGTCAGCCGCTCGACGCCCTCGATGGTGACCGTATCCGTACCGGCGCCGCTCACCTTCGCACCCATGGCGTTCAGGCAGTTGGCAAGGTCGACTACTTCCGGCTCTCGCGCGGCATTCTCGACGACTGAGACACCATCGGCCAGGGCCGCCGCCATCATCAGGTTCTCCGTGCCGGTGACGGTGACGAGATCGCAGAATATTCTCGCCCCGCGCAGGCGCTTCGCGCTGGCCAGGATGTAGCCGTGTTCGACGCGGATTTCGGCGCCCATCGCCTGGAGGCCGCGGATGTGGATGTCCACCGGTCGCGCGCCGATGGCGCAGCCGCCGGGCAGCGACACTTGCGCCCGGCCAGCGCGCGCCAGCAACGGCCCCAGCGTGAGGATGGATGCGCGCATGGTCTTCACCATGTCGTAGGGCGCCTCGGGCTTGTCGAGCCCGCCGGCATCGAGGACCAGGCTGTTCTTCTCGTCCAGCGTGACATCCACGCCCATCTGCGCCAGCAACCGGAGCATGGTGGACACGTCGTTCAGGTGCGGCACGTTCAACAGTTGCAGCGGCTGGTCCGTCAGCAAGGCGGCGCACAGCAGCGGCAGGGCGGCGTTCTTGGCGCCGGAGATGCTCACCTCGCCGGCCAGCGGCACACCGCCCTCGATCAACAGTTTATCCACGCTGCGCTTCCCACTCCTCCGGCGTCAGGGTGCGCATGGACAAGGCGTGGATCTCGCCGCTCTCCATGCGCCCGCCCAGCGCCTTGTAGACCGCCTGTTGGCGCTGGATGCGGCTTTTCCCCTCGAAGACGTTGCTGACGATGACCGCCTCGAAATGCGCGCCGTCTCCGTCGACGGCAAGATGCTCGCAAGGCAATCCTTGCGCGATGTAACCTTGAATGTCAGTGGGTGTGACCATGATGATTTCCTATGTGCGAAGCTTGTAGCCTATCCTGAGCAGCCACAAGGTGAAAGCGGTCAGGACGAAGAAACAGGCCACGACGACGATCAGGCTCGTCAGCGGCGATACGTCGGACACGCCGAAGAAACCATAGCGGAATCCGTCGATCATGTAGAAGATCGGATTGAAATGCGAGACTTGCTGCCAGAAGGGCGGCAGCGAATGGATCGAGTAGAACACGCCGGAGAGGAAGGTCAGCGGCATGATGATGAAGTTCTGGAAGGCCGCCAGCTGGTCGAACTTCTCCGCCCAGATGCCGGCGATGACGCCCAGCGCCCCCATGATGGCGCCACCCAGCACGGCGAAAACCACGATCCAGTGCGGCGCCTGCCAGGAAAGATCGACGAACCACAGGGTTACCAGCAGCATGCCGAAGCCGACGACGAAGCCGCGCGCGATCGACGCCAGGACATAGGCAGCGAAGAACTGCCGATAGGAGATCGGCGGCAGCAGCACGAAGATGATGTTGCCGGTCACCTTGGACTGGATCAGCGAGGACGAGCTGTTGGCGAAAGCGTTCTGCAGCACCGACATCATGACCAGGCCGGGCACCAGGAACGATGTGTAAGTCACCCCGTCATACACCTGCACATGCTTTTCCAGCACGTGAGAGAAGATGAGCAGGTAGAGCAGCGAGGTCAGCACCGGCGCCGCCACGGTCTGGAAACCCACTTTCCAGAAACGCAGCACTTCCTTGTAGAGCAGGGTCGAAAAGCCGTCCATGTTAGTGCCTATTATTCATTCATGACACGAACGAACACTTCCTCGAGATCGGGCTTGCCCACCTCGATATCCTCAAGGCCGCAACCCGACCCGCGCACGGCATGAAGAATGTCCTCGATCTCCTCGCAACTTCCCAAGGCAAAGGTATATTCACGGCCTGCTTCCCCGGCAACACGAGTCCTGAGAGCTTCGGGCAGTGCGGCGCCTTTCGCAAGACGCAAACGCAATGTATGTCCCGACAGGCGTCGCAACAGATTGGCTGTGGTATCGAGGGCAACGATGCTCCCGTGCTTGAGCATCGCGATCCGCCCGCAGAGGCTTTCCGCCTCCTCAAGATAATGCGTCGTCAGCACGATGGTGTGGCCGTCCCGGTTGAGGCGGCGCACGAAGCTCCACAAGCCCTGGCGTAGTTCGACGTCGACGCCGGCGGTCGGCTCGTCCAGCACGATCACCGGCGGACGGTGCACCAGCGCCTGCGCCACCAGCACCCGACGCTTCATGCCGCCGGACAATTGCCGCATGTTTGTATCGGCTTTCGACGTCAGGTCGAGATTCTCGAGAATCTCGTTGATCCATGCCGAGTTGTTCCGGATACCGAAGTAGCCCGATTGGATTTCCAGCGACTCACGCACGCTGAAAAATGGGTCGAATACCAGTTCCTGAGGCACCACGCCGAGCAGTCGCCGGGCGGCCCGGTAATCGGAGACCACGTCATGGCTCATCACGGCCAGGCGGCCGGCATCCGGGCGCACCAAGCCAGCCAGGGCGGATATCAGCGTGGTTTTCCCGGCACCATTCGGTCCAAGCAGGCCGAAGAACTCGCCCTGCGCGATCTCCAGGTCGATCCCCGCCAGCGCCTGGACGCCACCATAGCGCTTGGTTACGCCTTCAATGCGTATCGCGGAGTTCATGCAGGGAATTGCGCACGGCGCGCCGGCCTAGGCCAGCGGCAGAAGATCGGTCACGCCGTAGAGTGCGGCCAGGCTAAGCAAGTTTTGCGGGGGGTTGCTGATGCGGGCGACCTTGCCCTGACTCTTGGCCGCACGCACCCAGCCGAACACGACCGTCAGCCCGGAGGAGTCGACTTCCTGCACCTTGGAAAGGTCGAAGACAATCTCGGGACGGTTGATCAGCACGCTACCGGCTTCCAGCATCTCACGCGCCTTGCCGAGCGTGAGGGGACCGGAAACCTCGATGCGATCTCCCGCGTCGCGAATCATTTCCTGTTCGATGCTTCCAGGCTGGTGTTCTTCGCCTTCAGCGTCTTGATCAGGCCATCGATACCGCCATTGCGGATTTCGGTGGCAAAGGACGAGCGGTAATTCGTCACCAGGCTGACACCCGCCACGACCACGTCATAGACCTTCCAGCCTTGCGGCTGTTTTTCCAGGCTGTAGTCCAGCGCAATCGGCTGCCGGGCGCCGGGTTGGTGGATCTGAGTGCGCACGGTGACATCGGTATCGCCGGGCTGCATCTTGAATGGCCTGTATTCAACCGTTTCGTTCTTGTAGGCCGTCAATGCATTGGAGTAGGTGCGTACCAGCAGATCCCGGAATTCATCCGTCAGCGCCTTCTGCTGTGCCGGACTGGCCTGACGCCAGTCCTTGCCCACTGCCAAAGCGGTCATGCGCTGGAAATTGAAGTGCGGCAGAACCTTCTTCTCGATCAAATCGATCACGCGCTGCGTGTTGCCGGCCTTGATGTCCTTGTCGGAGCGAATGATCTCCAGCACTTCAGTGGTGACATTCTTGACCAGTGCGTCGGGAGCGGTTTCCTGCGCCTGGGCGCCTACCGGCAACAGCAAGCTTGCGCCCGCCAACAATAAAGCGAAGTACTTCATGGCATTCCTTGCAAAATCAGGTCAGGGGTCGAATTACTGGCGCATGGCCGTTTGAGCCGGTGACGGCTGGGCGGGTTCGCCCGCTTCCGCCACCTTTGTGTTGTCGTTTTCCAGTTCAGCGGACCCATCCTGCTCCCTGGGCGGGTTGCCATCATGGATCAGGCTGCGGCGACGCTGCAGATAGGCATCGCGGACATAGCTGTACTTGTCCAGAGCCGCTTCCTCGATGATCTTGTCGGCCTTCAGCAACTCCGCCCGATCACTGATCACGCGCGTAACGAGCAACACATTGCGGGTCGGTATGTGGTCGACATGGCCCACGGGATCGGTATAGACATCGAAGGCCAGGCCGATGGTATCGCGCGCAGTGCGCGGCCCGAAGAACGGCAGAACGACATAGGCGCCATCCGTCATGCCCCAGCGGCCGAAGGTCTGGCCGACATCCTCCACATGCTTTTCCATACCCATGGAACTGGCGACATCGATGAGGCCGAGGAAACCCACGGTCGTATTGACTAGGACGCGTCCCGCATCGGAGGCCGCCTGGGCCGGTTTGCCCTGGAGCAGGTTGTTCACCCCGATCATGAGGTCGGCGATGTTCGAGAAAAAGTTGGCTATGCCGGTCTGGATCGGCTGCGGCAGCACGGTCTCGTAGCCGGTTGCCACTGGCTTGATGATGACCTTGTCGAGCCCCTCGTTGAAACCGAACATGGCGCGGTTGAAGCCCTCGATCGGATCCTTCGGGTTTCCGCTCGTGGCGCAGCCGCCCAGCAGGCCCGCAGCGGCGGCAACAATAACTATCAGGCTGAATTTGCTGCAAAAAGCTGCTTTCATCGAGAAGCCTCTCTTGTTGTGCTTATTGCTTAACGTCACTTCTTGTCTTTTCCTTCAGCTGCCTTGTCGAAGAGGAACTGGCCTACCAGATCCTCCAGAACCATCGCGGACTCTGTCTTCTTGATGACTTCGCCCGGCTTGATCACTTCCGTATCGCCACCCACCGCCAGGCCGATATACTGTTCGCCCAGCAATCCCGAAGTCCGAATCTTCGCAAACGTGTCGCGGGGAAACCTGTACTGACTGTCGACGTTCATCGTCACCACCGCCTCGTACCGTTCCGCGTCGAGCCGGATGTCGCCGACCCGCCCCACCACGACTCCGGCACTTTTCACCGGGGCACGCACCTTCAGGCCACCGATGTTATCAAAATTTGCTTTGAGTACATAGGTTTCCCCAGTACTTGTGGCGGCCAGATTACCTACTTTGAGGCCTAAAAACAACAGTGCCCCCAAACCAATGGCCACAAACACCCCTACCCACAGATCCAAAGTCATACGGTTCATCACACACCCCGGAACATGAATGCCGTCAGTATAAAGTCGGCAGCTAGAATGGCTAGCGAGGAAGTCACCACGGTTCGCGTCGTTGCGCCCGACACACCTTCCGCGGTGGGCTCGGAATCATAGCCCTCGAAAACGGCAATCCAGGTAACCAGAATGCCGAACACCACGCTCTTGATGACGCCGTTGACGATGTCCTCGCGGAAATCGACCGACGCCTGCATCTGCGACCAGAAAGAGCCTTCATCCACGCCGATCAGCACTACTCCGACCAGGTAACCGCCGAAAATGCCCATGGCGGAAAAGAGCGCCGCAAGGAGCGGCATGGAGATCACGCCGGCCCAGAAGCGCGGCGCAACGACGCGGGCGATCGGATTGACCGCCATCATCTCCATTGCGGAGAGCTGCTCTGTGGCCTTCATGAGGCCGATTTCCGCTGTGATGGCGGAGCCAGCCCGGCTGGCGAACAACAAGGCGGACACCACGGGACCCAGTTCGCGTACCAGCGACAGTGCCACCAGGATGCCCAGGGCTTCGCTCGAACCATAGCGCTGGAGGGTATCGTAGCCCTGCAGGCCCAGCACCATGCCGACGAACAAGCCGGACACAAGGATGATGATAAGCGACTGCACCCCCGTGAAGTAGATCTCGCGGATGGTGAGGAAGAAGCGACGAAAGCTGGTGCCGGAATAGAGCAGGGTAGCCAGGAGGAAACGGCTGGCGAATCCCAGGCGCCAGATGCGGCTGGTCACGCGACGGCCGAGACCGCGCAGGATGGATGCGGTGGATTCAAGCATGCACCGCTCCGTAGATCTGTTCCCGGTAGGGTGCCGACGGATACTGGAAAGGAACCGGACCGTCCATCTCGCCCCAGACGAACTGGTGCACATAAGCCTTGTCCGAGGCGCGTATCTCATCCGGCGTGCCCTCGGCCACCACCTTGCCGTCCGCCATGAAATAAACGTAGTCGACGATCTGCAGGGATTCCTGCACGTCGTGGGTAACAATGATGGAACTGCCGCCCAACGCGTCGTTGAGCTGGCGAATCAACTGTCCGATGACGCCCATCGTGATCGGATCCAGGCCGGTAAAGGGTTCGTCGTACATCATCAGCAGCGGATCGAGGGTAATCGCCCGTGCCAGCGCAACACGGCGCGCCATGCCGCCGGACAGTTCGGAAGGCATCAGGTTCCGCGCCCCACGCAGCCCGACGGCATTCAGCTTCAGCAGCACCAGGTCGCGTATCATCTCCTCGGACAGATTGGTGTGCTCACGCATCTGGAAGGCGACATTGTCGAACACCGACATATCCGTGAACAGGGCGCCGAACTGAAACAGCATACCCATGCGCCTGCGCATGGCATACAGGCCATCCGCATCGAGCGCATGGATCACCTGGCCGTCGAAGCGCACTTCGCCATGGGTCGGCCGAAGCTGCCCCCCGATCAGGCGCAGGGTGGTCGTCTTGCCGCAGCCGCTCTGCCCCATGATGGCCACCACCTTGCCGCGCGGGATCGTCATGTTGATGCCCGTCAGGACCGGCCGGCGGTCATAGGTGAAATTCAGGTCGCTGATCTTGACGAGAGGCTCGTTGGACACGAAATCTGGAATCCGCTGGTATTCGCAATGGCGGGCATTCTAGCAGAGCCGCCGACGATGGCCATGATATCGGCCTAGCCGCCGCGGCGCAGTGAAGTCCGTCACGCTGCATGGCACACGTGGTTATCTGCTTAGTATGCTGAAGCGGCTCTGATATAGTAAATGCAATGCCATAAGCGATGGATCGATCAACCGCGCCTGCATGACCCGTCCTGAATTCCGCAAGCCATCCCTCCTGATCGTCGATGACGACCCGCTCATCGTCGACACGTTGGCGTTCTTCCTCAGCCGCGAATTCGCGATCAGCACCGCCGGTTCCCGCGCCGACTGCATCTCCCTGCTGCGCAGCCAAGGAGGGGCGCCCCAGCTGGCCCTGGTCGACCTCGGCCTGCCGCCCCTGCCGCACCAGCCTGACGAGGGATTCGCCCTCATTTCCGATCTCCTCGCCCACTCGCCGAGCATCAAGATCGTCGTGCTTTCGGGCCAGAATGACGAATCCAATGCACGCCACGCCCGCGCACTCGGTGCGACGGAGTTCGTCGCCAAGCCTGCCGACCCGGAAGGTCTGCGGCAAACCCTGCACCGGATACTCGCCTACCAGTCGGCGGAACTGGCCGCCCAGCCGTCCGTCGCGGATGACCCCTGCGGCCTGCTCGGCAACAGCGTGCCCATGCAGAAGCTGCGCGCGCAGATCAGCCAATATGGGGACTCGCCCTTCCCCGTGCTGATTGAAGGCGAATCCGGCAGCGGCAAGGAAATCGTCGCCAGTTGCTGCCTGCACCGACTGACGTCGCGCCGCGACAGGCCGTATTTCGCCCTGAATTGCGCCGCCATTTCGCCGACCCTGGTCGAGCCCACCCTGTTCGGCTATGCCAAGGGCGCATTTACCGGCGCCACTCAGGCCAAGTCGGGCTATTTCGAGGATGCCGAGGACGGCACGCTGTTTCTCGACGAAATCGGCGAACTGCCGCTGGAACTTCAACCCAAGTTGCTGCGGGTACTGGAAAACGGCGAGTTCCAGCGCGTGGGGGAAACCCAGCAGCGCGTCAGCCGCGCCCGCGTCATCGCGGCAACCAACCGGGACCTGCGCAGGGAAGTACGCGAGGGCCGTTTCCGCGCCGACCTGTACCATCGGTTGTCCGTCTTCACCATTAATGTGCCTCCACTACGCGAAATGGGCGACGACAAGATCCTGCTGCTGCGTCATTACCGCACTTTCTATGCCGGCCAGGCTCAGCAGTTGCCGTTCGACCTCTCCGATGAAGCGCTGACGCGCTGGCAGGGCTATGGATTTCCCGGCAATGTTCGCGAACTGCGCAACATCGTCATACGCCTGGCTACCAAGTACCCTGGCCGACAGGTCAGTTTCGCCGAACTCGAGGATGAGCTGGACACCGGGACGGAAGATGTACCTTCCACCTGGCTGCCACCGCAGGATGTCGGCGAACTTTCAGAAATTGCACTGCGCCAGCTGCAACAGCGCGGCCAGTTCAGCCTGGAGGACACCCTGCTACGCTGGGAGCAGGGCTATATCCAGGCAGCGCTCAAATTGACTCACGGCAACGTCAGTCAGGCGGCGCGGTTGCTTGGGGTCAACCGTACGACGCTGTACAACCGCATGGAAGTCCTGGAACGTGATCTTGGAGCCCCTTCAAGCACGGCTTAAAAAGGAAGAGATCGCAGCATATGTACCTTGAACATTTTGGCCTGACCGAAGCGCCGTTCCGCATCACGCCCCATACGGATTTCTTTTTCGAGGGTGCCAACCGCGGTGCTACGCTCGAAGCGCTGCTCTATGCCATCACCCACGACGAGGGCATCGTCAAGGTGAGCGGCGAAGTCGGCAGCGGCAAGACGATGCTGTGCCGTGTCCTGATGGAACGCCTGCCGCAGAACGTCGAGACGATCCATCTGGCCAATCCTTCACTTTCGCGCGATGAAATACTGTTCGCGCTCGCAGACGAACTGCAGATCAATCTTGCCACCAACCGCGTCAACGCCGTGCTGCGCGCCCTGCAAGAGCATCTCATCGATCTCTATGCAAAGGGCCGCCAGGTCGTGGTCCTGATCGACGAAGCACATGCCATGCCGGCCGAGACGCTGGAAGAAATCCGCCTGCTCTCCAACCTCGAATCGAACCGCCACAAACTGCTGCAGATCGTCCTGTTCGGTCAGCCCGAGTTGAACGATATCCTCCGCCGTACCGAGATGCGCCAGCTCAAGGAACGCATCACGCACAATTTCTCGCTCGAACCGCTGGTGCGTTCGGATATCACCCAATACATCAGCTTTCGCATGCGCGCCGCCGGCTACAAGGGGCCCGACGTATTCTCCGCAGCCGCGCTCAAGCGCATCACCGGCGCATCGCTTGGCCTGACGAGGCGCATCAACATCCTTTGTGACAAGGCGCTGCTCGCCGCATTCGCAGGCAATACTCATCAGATCACCGCCACCCATGTCAATGCGGCAATACGCGACGCGGAATTCCGCAGTTCCACCTTCCCCCGCTACGGACTCTGGCTGGGCGGGGCCGTCGCCGCCACGCTGCTCGTCGCCGCGGGCCTGGCCTATTTCCAGTTCAAGCACCCTGCTGCCGAAGTGCCCGCGGCTTCGCCTGCACCTCTTGCACCTCTTCCACCTCCAGAACCACCATCGCCACCTGCGCCACCTGCGTCGCCTGCCGCCCCTGCCCTGGAATCGAGCCCACCCACCCAAGCGAACCGGACACCCGCTGAATCCGGCGAAGCGAGTACCGCTATCACTCCCCTCCCGGCTGCCGTACCAGAGCAACCGGCCGCGCCCATTGCGGCCAGTCCGATCGATTCAGCCGAAAAAGCCAGGGCACCAGATCAAGTTTCTGCGCAACGACCATCAGGGCAAAAGGATCCCGTCATGGGGCCACTGACTCGGAAACGCCTTGACGAGACCCGCAAGTGGCTCGATGCCACGAACGACAGCCGCTGGTTCATACAGCTCCTGAGCACGGACGCCGGTAGCGCCCGGCATGTCGAGGGATTCATTGCCGGCGCCTCCGGATTGACTGACCCCGATGCAATACGGGTGTATAAAGTCGAAAGGCAAAATGGAGATCGACTAGGCGTTATCTATGGGGATTTTCCTTCACGCGCCTCAGCCAGCCAGGCTTTGCAGCAATTGCCGCCTGCCCTCAAGACCTATGGCCCCTATCCTCGCCAGGTCCGCCGCTTGAGAAACTAAAAAAACCACAAAATTTCCAGACTTATAGAACAATTAAATCAGCCAGTTGCAAAATAATGTTAATGTGCTATGCTCAGAACGCCCGACCTCTGAAATGAGGCGCTAACCCGTGGCTCGCCATGACAGCTAGAACGACGACGATTGCATCCCTGCTGAGTGCGACTTTTCTGGCGGCGTGCACCGCACCCCTGGTGAAGCCGCCATCGACCGGACATATCGGCGCTGAAGGCGCCCCGCCCCCCACCAAGTCGAACATCCCGCAACCGGTGCAGCAGTCGGTCGCGTTACCCAAACCCAAACCGGTCGCCAAAACCGAGACGTACAGCGTCGTCGTCAAGGACGTTCGCGTCCACGAACTGCTCTTCGCCCTCGCACGGGATGCCAAGCTGAACGTGGATATCCACCCCGGCATCGCGGGTACCGTAACGCTGAACGCCATCGACCAGACCCTGCCGCAACTGCTGAACCGCATCGCCAAGCAAGTGGACATGCGCTTCGAACTCGACGGTCCCAATCTGGTGGTAATGCCGGATACGCCGTATTTGCGCACATACAAGGTGGATTACGTCAACATGTCGCGCGACACCACGGGCAACGTCGCCATCAACACCCAGATCGCCAGCATCAGCCCGACGGCCGCCGGCGCGGGTGGCGCTGGTGCCGCGGCGGGCGGCACCAGCGGCAACGTTTCATCGACCAAGGTGGATAACGTCGCCAAGAACCGCTTCTGGGAAACCTTGGAACAGAACATCAAGGACATCCTGCGTGAGACGGACAAGGAAATCATCGTCAAACGCCGCGTTGCCGACTCGCAGGAGCAGGCCAGCGCGACGGCCGCGCCTGCCGGCCAGCCAGGCGCTGGCGCGACGCCTCCTCCGGTGCAACCCGTCGTCCCGCAATTGCAAGCCGGCAAGGAGTACGAAACCCTGCAGGCTGCTTCGGTGATGGTCAACCGCGAGACCGGTATTCTTCTGGCGCGTGCCACGGAGCGACAGCACGAGAAGATCCAGGAATTCCTCGACAAGGTGCTGTCCTCGGCGCGACGCCAAGTGCTGATCGAAGCAACCATTGTCGAAGTGCGCCTGAACCAGAACTACCAGCAGGGCATCGACTGGGCCTATTTCAATCAAGGCGCCGCCTCGCGTGCCGCCGGTCAAGGCGGCACGACGCGCACCCTGAGGATCAACCCTCTCACGGGCGATCTGGAAGCTACGGCAATCACTTCGACGCTTCCCTCGGCGGTCGCCAACACCCTGTTCTCCCTGGCATTCAGCCGCGGTGATTTCCTTGCTGCGATCAAGCTGCTGGAAACCTTCGGCACGCTCAAAGTCCTGTCCAGCCCGAAGCTCTCCGTGCTCAACAACCAGACGGCCATCCTCAAGGTGGTCGACAATTACGTCTATTTCCTGGTCAAGTCCGACACCAGCCAAAGCCAGTCAAGCACCCTCACCAACGTGACCACCACGCCGCAGTCGGTCTCAATCGGCCTGGTGATGAGCGTCACGCCGCAGATCAGCGAGAGCAACTCCGTGCTGCTCAACGTACGGCCGACCATCTCGCGCATCATCGGCACCAAGCGCGATCCGAATCCCATCCTGCCGGCGTCCATCCCCAATCTGGTGCCGGAAATCCAGACGCGGGAGATGGAATCGCTGATGAGCGTCAATGACGGCGACATTGCCGTGCTGGGCGGACTGATGCAGGATCAGCTGAACAACACCGACGATGCGGTGCCGGGCATCTCCAAGATCCCCTTCTTCGGCAACTTCTTCACGCACCGCAACGACACCACTACGAAAACGGAACTCGTGATCTTCCTGCGGCCGACCGTAGTCCGGGACGCCAGCATCCAGGGCAACTACAGCAGCTTCCGTGACCAGCTGCCGCGCGGCGATTTCTTCCAGGACAAGGGTGGCTTGCCACCCGTGCCCGAACTGAACATTGGAGGCGCCCCGCAGTGAGCCTGCTCATGGACGCGCTGAAGAAGGCCGAAGAGGCCAAGCGCCTGTCCGAGGCAGCGGCCAAAATCGAACCGCGCGATAACCCGCCGACTAACGAAGCGACGGCCAAACCTGCCGGCGACTCGCGCGGCTTGCCCGAACTGCCCTCCCGTCTCGAACTGCTCGACCACGAATTCCATACGCCATCTGCTGCGAAGCCTGAACCGGCACCTTCCGCAACGCCGCTTCCGCAGCAGCCTATCCGGCAAGAGAAGGACGACCAGATGCGCGATCGGGCCGTTGCGCAGAATGTTTTCGAGTCCAAGCAGCCCGCCCGGAACAGCAACCTTCTGATCGTCGGCGGACTGTCCGCGGTTCTGGCCGCAACAGGCATCGGTGGCTGGTTCTGGTGGCAGATGCAGCCCAAGGGCGGAATCGGACCTTCTCCGGCCACCGCCCGCACCGCACCGATGGCGGCCGCGCCCATTGCCTCAGCCCCCCTGGCCACGGGTTCGCCCGCTGCACCCGCCCCGACTGCGCCGGCGGAATCCGCAACTGCTGCTCCGCCCGTAGAAAAGGCAGCCGACGTTCAGCCGGCACCCGTGCCTGCCTCTGCTTCTGGGGTGCCGACTTCTGCCGGCCAGCCCGCCAGTGCGAGGCCTTCACGCACCATTGCGCAGGCGCCGGCGCCGCAGGCCGCCGAACCCGAAAGCCCGATTCGCATCACCACATCGCGGCTGAAATTGAATCCGCAGATCGCCAGCGCCTACACGGCATTCCAGTCAGGCGATTTCGCCACAGCCCAGCGCGACTACCAGCAGGTTCTGAAAAATGAGCCGAAGAACATCGACGCCTTGCACGGCCTTGCCGCCATCAGCCTGCGCCAAGGGCAATTCGAGGCGGCGGAGAACTTGTACTTTCGCGTTCTCGAGGCCGACCCCAAGGACCCTGCGGCGCAAGCTGGCCTGATCGGCCTGAAGGGCCAGGTCGACCCGATCCTATCCGAGAGCCGGCTGAAGAACCTGTTGGCCGGCCAACCGGAATCCCCCTCTCTGAACTTCACGCTGGGCAACCTCTATGCCCAGCAAGGCCGCTGGAATGATGCCCAGCAAGCCTACTTCCGCGCATACACTGGCGACAGCGAGAACCCGGACTACCAGTTCAATCTGGCGGTCAGCCTGGATCAATTGCGCCAATCCAAGCTGGCGTTGCAGTATTATCAGGGGGCGCTTGCTGCGGCTACCCAACGCCCTGCTGCCTTCGACAGAAACCAGGTCGCTGGCCGCGTCAGCGACCTGCAAAAATAACTCTGCGCCCGCACCGGCGCCATGGAGATGAATTCGCCCGCACCGCATCGACGGCCGCTCGGCCAGATCCTGATCGCGCAGGGGGTCATCAGCGAGGACCAGCTGCGCATTGCGCTGCTGGAGCAGATGAAATCCAACCAGCCGGTCGGCAAGTTGCTGGTCAGCCTGGGTTTCATATCCGAGGCAACGCTGCGCGATGCGCTGGGCGAGAGCCTCGGCAAGAAAAGCATCGACCTCTCGCACGCCATCATCGACCCATCGGCGCTGCGCCTCGTGCCGCAGGAACTCGCCAAGCGACACCGCCTGCTGCCACTGGACTACGACCGCGCCAAGCATCACATGACGGTGGCGATTGCCGACGTCAACGACATCGTCGCGCTGGACAAGCTGCGTTCTCTCACGCATGACGACCTGCAGATCGACACAGTGCTGGCGGGCGAATCGGAAATCGCCCGCGCCATCGATCAGTATTACGGGCACGAACTGTCGATCGACGGCATCCTGCACGAGATCGAGACCGGGGAAATCGACTGGCGCAGCCTTGCCGCCTCCAGCGACGAGTACAGCCAGCCGGTGGTACGCCTCATCGACGCCATCCTCACCGACTCCGTCAAGCGCGACGCATCGGATGTGCACTTCGAGCCGGAACAGAACTTCCTGCGAATCCGCTACCGAATCGACGGCCTGCTGCGTCAGATCAGGGCGCTGCACAAGTCCTACTGGCCCGCCATGGCGGTGCGCGTCAAGGTGATCAGCAACATGAACATCGCCGAGACCCGCGCGCCGCAGGATGGCCGCATTTCGCTCAACATCAGCGGCCGGCTGGTGGATTTTCGTGTCTCGGCCCAGCCGACCATCCACGGCGAAAACATCGTGCTGCGCATACTCGACCGGCAAAAAGGCATCGTGCCCCTCGACCGTGTCGGCCTCGACGACATCCAGCTCGACCAGCTCAAGCTGATGATCGCCCGGCCGGAAGGCATCCTCCTCGTCACCGGCCCGACCGGCAGCGGCAAGACCACCACGCTCTACTCGGTGCTCAACCACATCAACGAGGAAGGCATCAACATCATGACCCTGGAGGATCCGGTCGAATACCCGATGTCGATGATCCGCCAAACCTCCGTAGCGGAGGCCGCCAAGCTGGACTTCGCCAACGGCGTGCGCTCGATGATGCGCCAGGATCCGGACGTCATTCTCGTCGGCGAGATCCGCGATGCGGATACTGCCGAAATGGCTTTCCGTGCTGCCATGACCGGCCACCAGGTGTATTCCACCCTGCACACCAACTCGGCCATCGGCGTCGTGCCGCGCCTGCTCGACATCGGCGTCCTGCCCGACATCATGGCCGGCAACATCATCGGCGTCATCGCCCAGCGCCTGGTGCGCAAGCTCTGCCCGCACTGCAAGAAACCCTACCGGCCCGAACCGCACGAAACCCGCCTCCTCGGGCTGGCCGACGACGCGCCGCCGCCCACGCTGTATCGCGCCAGCGGCTGCGAGCACTGCGAATACCAGGGTTACCGCGGCCGCCAGGCCATCATGGAACTGCTGCGCATGGACGCCGATCTCGACGAGTTGATCGCGCGGCGGGCCACCATGCGCGACATCAAGCAGATGGCCCTCGCCAAGGGGTTCCGCACGCTGGCGGAAGACGGCCTGCGGCGGGTGCGCGAAGGCTCCACCTCGCTGGAGGAAGTCGGCCGGGTGGTGGATCTGACGGAGCGGATGTAGCGTGTCGCTCTTCACCTACAAAGCCATGAACGAAGGCGGCCGCGTCGTGCAGGGCCAGCTCGACGCCATCAACCTGATCGACCTCGAAATGCGCCTCAAGCGCATGGATCTCGACTTCATCAACGGCAACGAAGTCCGTCAGGGCGGCCTCTTCCGCGGCGGCAAGATCCCCAAGCCCGAGCTGATCAACTTCTGCTTCCATATGGAGCAGCTCACGCGCGCCGGCGTGCCGATCCTGGAAAGCCTGACCGACCTGCGCGACAGCATCTACCACCCGCGCTTTCGCGAGGTGATCACCAGCATGATCGAATCCATCGAGGGCGGCCGCACGCTCTCGCAGGCGATGACCGAGCATCCGAAGGTCTTCGACAAGGTCTTCAGCAGCCTGATCCTGGCCGGCGAGAACACCGGAAACCTGCCGGCCGTGCTGAAGAGCCTCAGCGAATCCCTTAAATGGGAGGACGAACTGGCCTCCCATACCAAGAAGCTGTTCATGTACCCGGCCTTCGTCGGCACCATCGTCCTGGGCGTCACCTTCTTCCTCATGGTCTACCTGGTACCGCAGATGGCCGGCTTCATCAAGAACATGGGGCAGGACATGCCGACGCAGACGCGGGTACTGCTCGCCACCTCGGCGATCGTCCAGCAGTTCTGGTATCTCATCCTGGCGGTTCCGCTCCTCGTCGCCCTTGCCGTCAAGGTGGCGGTCGATACCAATCCGGCTTTCCGACACCGCTTCGACGAGTTCAAGCTGGCACTGCCCGTAGTCGGCCCCATTCTGCGCAAGATCATCCTGTCCCGCTTCGCCAGCGTCTTCGCCATGATGTACGCCTCGGGCATCGCCATCATCGACTCGATCCGTTCAACCGAAGACGTCGTCGGCAACGTCGTCATCCAGGATGGCCTCAAGCGCGCCGGCCAGCTGATCGGAGAAGGCCAGAATGTCACGGTGGCCTTCCAGAGCATCGGCCTCTTCCCGCCCCTGGTCATCCGCATGCTGCGCGTGGGCGAGAACACCGGCGCGCTCGACACCGCGCTCCTCAACGTCGCCTACTTCTACAATCGCGACGTCAAGGAATCCATCGAGAAGGTCCAGGCCATGATCGAGCCGGCGATGACGCTCATCCTCGGCACCATCCTCGGCTGGGTCATGCTCTCGGTGCTCGGCCCGATATACGACGTCATCACCAAACTGAAGATCTGATGCCACAGCAACGCCTGCTCTACCTGGATATCGACCGCCTCAGCGCTTCGCTGTGGCACGGCGGCACGCTGCGCGAAGAGGGGCAATTCCCGCACGACGAGGCAGGCGTGGCCGCCTTCTCGGAATATCTTGCCCGACACCGCGGCAGCATTTTCCACATGCTCGCCGATGTCTCGGAAGAGGGCTTTCAGGTCGAGACGCTTCCCTATACGCAGGGCGCCGACCGCAACGCCTTGCTGACGCGCAAGCTGGGCCAGTACTTCTTCGGCTCGCCGCTGGCGGCGGCCCTGTCGTACGGCCGCGAGAAAACCGGCCGCCGCGACGAAAAATTCCTGCTGACCGCCCTGACGCGCCCGCAGACTTTCGAACCCTGGCTCGCCGCCTTGCGCACTGCCGAAGTCCAGCTGGCAGGCATCTATTCCCTGCCCCTGCTCGGCACCGCCCTGCTCGCCAAGCTCTCGCCCGCGCGCGAGCGCTGCCTGCTCGTCACCATCACGCGCGGCGGCATCCGGCAAAGCTTCTTCGAGAACGGGCAGCTCAAATTCAGCCGCCTGACCATGATGACGGCCACCGGCACCGCCGAAATCGCCGCAAGCTGCGCTGCCGAAGCAGCAAAAATCCATCAGTACCTTCTCGGCCAGCGCCTGCTTGCACGGGGCGTTCCCCTACCCGTCATCGCCCTCGTGCATCCGGCACAGACCGGCACCTTCCTGGAGTACTGCAAGAACATGGAGGAACTGCAGGTCACGCTCATCGACCTGCACGCTGCCTGCAAGGCTTTCAAGCTGAAGACCCTGCCGCAGGATTCCCGCTGCGAATCGCTCCATCTCCATCTGCTGGCGCAGAACCCACCCGGCGTGCAATTGGCCCCGCCGCCGGAACGCCGCTTCTACCGCCTCTGGCAGATTCGGTCCTGGCTGCTCAAAGGCGGCGCGCTCGCCTTGCTCGGCTGCCTGCTTATCGCCGGGCGCGAGATGGTGGGCATCATGGAATCCCGTTCCGCTACCGACGGACTTCTGCAGCAGGCCGAAGCGGACATGCGGAAATACCAGGCCATCCAGGAAACCTTCCCGCCGATGCCCACCAGCACGGACAATTTGCGTGCAGTCATCAACCGCTTCGACGACCTGGAAAAACGCAGCACCCGGGTCGAGCCGCTCTACCTCCTCATCAGCCATGCGCTGGAAGCCACCCCGGTCATCGATATCGAGCGCATCCAGTGGCAACTCAGCGCCAATCCGGACGAAGGGCTGAAGACCCAGTCCGATCCGCGCCAGGCATCTCCTGCCGCGCCCTCCTCGCCGGTGCCGCCGGCTTCCGGCAACGCGATGAACGAGATCGCCATCGTTCACGGCCTGTTGCCGGCATCGATGGCTGCCGACCAGCGCGGCCAGTTGGGAACGGTCAATGCCTTCGCCGAGGCCCTGCGCAAGGACCCCTCCCTGAAGGTCGCCATTCAACGCATGCCCTTCGACGTGGAATCGGGCAAATCACTCAAGAGCTCGAGCGAGACCGAGCAGGCAGCCGCGCAACTGAAGTTCGTCATTCACCTCAGCAGGAAGCTGTGACATGGCCGACAGGTTCACAAAGGACGATTTCCGACGCATCCGCCTGAGCCTGGCGGCGGCCGTCATCATGGCCATCGCGGGCGGCGGCATCGTGTATGCCTCGATGCAACTCCACCTGGCGGAGAAGAAATACAAGGCCGCGGCGCAGTCCAAGCGCATGGACCACCAGGGAAAGCTCTCTCTCGCCCGCGACGAAGAAATGGAGATCAAGAAGAAGATCGCCCGCTACAACGAACTGTCCGGCCGCGGAATATTCGGCGACGAGAACCGCCTCGACTGGATCGAGCAGATCCGCCGGATCAGGGAAACGCGCAAGCTGATCGATGTCCAGTACGAAATCGCACCGCAACAGGCATTGGACGCCGCCATCCTGCCCGGCAGCAGCGGCAGCTACGTGTTTCTCGCCAGCCCGATGCAGTTGCGCATGAAGTTGCTGCACGAGGACGACCTGCTCAACTTCCTGTCCGATCTGCGCGAGTCCGCGCACGCCTACATTCGCGTGCGCCGCTGCGACGTGGAGCGCCTGCCGAGGGCCACCGGCGAGAGCCGCGGCATCCCGCCCCAGCTGAGTGCCGACTGCACCCTCGACTGGATCACCGTCCGCGAGAAGAGGGCCGCATGATGAACCCTTTCGCCGCCAATGTGATCCAACTCCTCCTGTCATTCCCGCGTCCCACAGGGATTTCCTTCGGGCAAAAGCGGGGCTCCCGCAGCCGGCTTGCCGGGATCGTCGCGGCCTGCATGCTGCTGCATGCCCCTTCGGTCCTGCCTGCTGCGGACGAACCCCTGGGCAAACTGTTCTTCACCCCGGAGCGCCGCGCCGCGCTTGAACGCCAGCGCCAACTCAACATCCAGGAAACCCAGCAGGTCGTCGAGGGCGCCACCCTCACGGTATCGGGCGTCGTCAAGCGCAGCAGCGGCAAGACGACCACCTGGATCAACGGCACGCCGCAGGACGACATGAGTGCCGCCACCGGCGTGCGCGTCGAGATCGACCGCGCGAATCCGGCCAGGACCACCGTCGTCGCCGGTGAGGAATCGCCAGCCTCCCTGAAGGTCGGTGAAGCCATCAACCGCGCCACGCGCGAGACCACCAGCGGCGTGGGCGACGGGCGCATCACCGTCAAGCGGGACAGTGCCAAGGCAAAGTAGGCCGTTGCCGCCGCCTTCCTGCCATGCCATGAAGACGGGAATAAAGTCAGCCCCGACAGGACGGCGGTCTGGCGTTCCATCGCACCTGCAACGCGGCGCCGCCTTGCTGATCTTCCTGATTTTGCTGGTGATGGCCGGGCTCACGTATTTCGTCAGCAACTTTTCTCCTGAAAGCATCAATTTCCGCCGCACGCAGCAAGGCCAGGAAGCGCTGACCCAGGCCCGGGAGGCGTTGATCGGCTACGTACTCCGATACCGCGAGGTGCAGTACGCACAAGGCCAGCCCGGCCAGATGTATGGCTACCTGCCGCTACCGGACCTGGGAACCACTCGCAACAACAACACAGGGTGTCTCGTCGAAGGCTGCGATGCCGCCAACTTCGCTGGCAACGCCCCCAATGCGACGGTAATCGGTCGCCTGCCCTGGAATACGCTCGGCATCGAGCCACTGCGCGACCGTCATGGAGAATGCCTCTGGTACGCGGTGTCCGGCAGCCACCAACGCATCCAGCAGGCGGTGCCGATGAACTGGGACAGCATCAGCCACCTCGATGTTGTCGTCGCCAACGACACGGCGGCCCTGGCCTCGGCGCTCGCCGGTGCCCATGATCGACCCGTGGCGGTGATTTTTTCGCCGGGGCCGCCCTTGCCCGGACAGGACCGCGCAGCGGCCGGTGGCGACGACGTGACGCGCTGCGGCGGCAACTACGATGCCGCCAATTACCTCGATCCGGCCACCGCCACCGCCCTCGGCGGCGTCACCAATTATCTTGCGGGAACGAACAAGGCCAGCGCCGTGACCGACCCGAACACCCCCAAGGCGCTTTCCCTCCAGGGCCGCGTGTTCGATTCGGGCGGAAATTTTCTGCCGAATGCCTGCCAGGGCGGAAACTGCGACCTCGTCGCCAACGACGTCGGCTTGTCACTCACCGGCGACATGCTTTTCGGCGCCATCCGCAAGAACGCCTATTTCCGCGCGGACATCAATTCGATCCTCGATCGCATGACCTTCTGCCTGCGCGACCAGGTCGCGGCGGGCGGATTCGCGCCGGCAGCGATCGGCGGCTTCACCCCGCCCATCGACAAGAGCGCCGGCCGCATTCCGGACAATGCCTGCTACGACGCCACCCAGAACCCGCTTGGCTACTACGATCATTACAAGGAGATGATCTTCGTCGCCAAGCCGAACTCCGGCAACTTCACGGTCAATGCCGATGCCAACTGCGCCGGCGTCCTGCTCTTCGCCAGCCAGCGCAGCAACGCGCAGCAGCGTGTGACGGCCGTACAGAGAAACACACTCTCCAACTATCTGGAAGGCAGCAACCTGGTGAACTTCGCCGGCGTCGGCACCGCTTTCGGCAGCGTCGGCGGCCCCGTCGTGTTCGACCGCACGCCGCCGCAATCGCTGGAGCAGGACATCGCGCGCTGCATTGCGACCGGCGCCACCTTCAGCACGGTGGAGTCACCCACGCTGACAGCCGAGGGCTTCGGCCAGCTCGTTGCCTATGATCCGGGCACGCGCATCCTGACCCTGGGTCGGGAAGACGTCACCACCGGCGCCGGCGCCAGCGCCGGCGCCCTGTTCGGCTGCGCCTGGTTCGCAGAAAGCAGGCGACTGGATGACGGCTTTCGCACCTATTTCCGCTTCCAGTTCAAAAATGTCGGCGGTACCGTCGGCGCCAACGGCTTCGTCTTCACGGTCGCCGACGCCCTGAAGAACAACCTCCTCGTCTGCGGCGCCGCCGGCAGCCACCTCGGCTACTCGGGCGACAATGGCAGCACGCCGAAGATCGCCTTTCCGAAGATCGGCATCGAGTTCGACCAAAGCCGCAATGCCGGCTTCAGCGAGAATGCGGATCCGACTTTGTCTGGCCGCAATGATCCCTGCGGTGCCTTGGGGGGTGGCACGGCCGGCTTTCCCAGTCACTCTGCCATCACTTATTGGAGCCACGAGGCGGTCAATGCGGTCGATACCGTCACCCTACCCGACTTCGACGACAACGTGCATGGGTTTCCGACCGTCGGCAGCTTGGCGGGACCGAGACTTCCGCCGCGCAGCCACGCCGACCCGGCCACGGAGACGGGCATCAAGTGCGTCAACCTGCGCGGCCAGCCCGCCGCCACGGATGACAGTCGGCTCTACCACGTCCGCGTCGAGGTCACGCCGACCCGCAACGTGAACGCCTCCGCCGAACTCAGTAATACCAGCCTGCGCACCCAGGTATGGATGGAGTGGGATCCCACCCTGACCGGCCAGCTCGATGCCATCAGGAACACCACCCGCCCGATGAGCCTGCTCTACCCGGCCTATGCGGCAACGCCCACCCTCAGCGATACGGCGACCCTGTATGATGTGCAGGAAGCCGCCTGCGTGAGCGGCGTCTGCCCCGCGGGGCAGGCTTGCGGCACCGATGGCATGTGCTACCGCCCTGCCCTCGACAGAATCCAGCTCGGCTTCACCGGCTCGCAGCGCACCCAGGACCAGCAAGTGGAAATCTACGACTTCTTCACGACATGGCTGCCATGAAGACCGCCGTCCCGCAGCGACTGACTTTCAGCAACGGCTTCACCCTCACCGAAATGGCGGTGGTGCTGGTGATCGTGGCGCTGCTCATCGCCGGCCTGGTGATCCCCTTCTCCGCGCAGCAGGACATCCGGGCGCGTCAGGAAACCGAGAGGATGCTCTCCGACATCCGCGAAGCGCTGCTCGGCTATGCCGCCGCCAACGGTCGGCTGCCCTGCCCGGCCACGGCCGCAAGCAACGGGTTGGAAGATCCGGTCGGGGGCGGGGTGTGCACCTCGGCCCACGGCGGCTTTCTTCCCTCCGGCACGCTGGGCATCGCCCCGATCAACAGCAACGGATTCGCCGTCGACACCTGGAATCAGCCGATACGCTACGCGGTCAGCAACAGCAACGCGAGCGCTTTCACCACCGCCAACGGCATGCGCGCGGCGACAATCACAGTACTCGCACCCGACCTCCAGGTCTGTCCGGGACAGGTGGCGAGTCCCGTTTCCAATGCCGGTGCGGCCAACGCCACCTGCAACGGAACCGCGCTCAGCACGACCGCCGTGGCGGTTATCTATTCCCTCGGCAGGAACGGCGGCACCGGAGGCGCAGGCACCGATGAGTCGCACAATCCGAATCCGAATTCTGGCGTTGCCGCGGACCGCGCCTTCATCAGTCACCTGGAAACCCCCTCGTCTGCGCCGCAGGGCGAGTTCGACGATGTCGTCATCTGGCTCTCCCCCAACATCCTCTACAGCCGCCTGATCGCCGCCGGACAGTTGCCCTGATCGTTTCATCCGGGCGTTCTATGCCGCCATTCTTGCCAGCGCGGCGTATTCCTGCGAAACTCCACTGAAAGAACGGGGACATCTCCCGCGCAACCCAATCGGAGAATCGTATGACGGGTGGCTCACCCAGCCTCCTCGAGCGCCTGCGCACCGCCGGCATCGATCCCAGCGACAGTGAAGAGCTGCGGCTGAACAAGTCGCTGCTGATGTTCGCCACGGGCCTGGCCAGCGTCGCCTCGATGCTGTGGCTGGTCATTTACTGGAGCCTCGGCCCGCAGTTGTCGTCGACGCTGCCGTTCGTCTTCCAGATCCTGCTGGCGACCAACCTGGCGGTCTATATCAAGTGGGGCAATTTCGACTTCTTCCGTCTCAGCCAGCTGGCGTTGTTCCTCTTTTTCCCCTTCGTGGTGCAGTGGAGCATCGGCAACTTCATCACGGCGAGCGGCATCACCATCTGGGGGCTGCTGGCACCCGTCGGCGCGATCCTGTTCTTCGGCGTGCGCGAGGCTTTCGGCTGGTTCATCGCTTATCTCTTCCTTCTGGCGATGTCGGGTTTCTTCGATTTCCATCTGGCTTCGATGGAATTGCAGACTAAACAGCAGATCCCCGTCAAGACGGCGGTGGTCTTCTTCGCCCTCAATTTCGCCGCGGTGTCGACGATCGTATTCCTGCTGCTGCGCTTCGCCACCATCGAGAAGCAAAAGGCGCAGACGCGGCTGACGGAAACCCACCGCCTGCTGCAGATCGAGCAGGAGCGCTCCGAGCGCCTGCTCCTCAACATCCTGCCCGGCTCGGTGGCGGAGCGGCTGAAAAACAGCAACCAGACCATCGCCGACGGCTTTGCGGACGTGACGGTAATGTTCGCCGACATCGTCAACTTCACCCAGGTCGCCGAGGGCATGGCGCCAACCCAGGTATTCACCATGCTGAACCGGATCTTCTCGTCCTTCGACGAGATGGCCGAGCGATACGGCCTGGAAAAGATCAAGACGATCGGGGACGCCTACATGGTAGCGGGCGGCCTCAACGACGGCCAACAGGACTACTCGGACGCCATCGCCGACATGGCGCTGGCCATGCGCGAGCTGCTGCAGCGCGATTTCACGGTCAACGAAGCCCACCTGGAAGTGCGCATCGGCATCGGCACCGGCCCGGTGGTGGCCGGCGTGGTCGGCAAGAAGAAGTTCATCTACGACCTGTGGGGCGACACGGTCAACATCGCCAGCCGCATCACCTCCGAGGGCGTGCCCGGCATGATCCAGGTGGATGGCATCACCTGGCGCCGCCTGAAGGACCGTTTCGACTTCCACGAGCCGCAGACGATCTACCTCAAGGGCAAGGGCAATATGGAAGTGCACCGCATTATCGGCCGGAAGTCCTCCACTCAGGAAACTTCCGCCGACGCTGCCTAACCGGCTGCCGGCTCGTCCGGTTTCCGCTCGAGCACAAAGCAAACCCGCCCCGCCTCGTTGCAGGCGATCTGCAGTTCGTAGCCGTAAAACTCGGCATGCCGGGCCGCCTGGTAGAGGCCGATGCCCAACCCCACCTTCGAAACGATGGGGGCACGGAACAGGTTCTCCGCAACTTCGGTCGGAATCGCCTGCCCGTCGTCGCACACCCTCAGCGTCGGGTTATCCTGCAAACTGAACACCACGCTGATCTTCAACGACGGCATCTCCAGCTGCTTTGCCAGGGCATTTTCCAGCAGATTTTCCGCCGCACTATTGAAGAGCGTTACAGGAATTTCCACCTCACCGACAATGCCGTCGGACGAGAAACTCACCCAGGCCTGAGTGTAGCGGGCCTGCAACCCCGACCACCACTGGATGGCAGGAACGAATTGCGCTCCTTCCAGTTCGGGGCGGCGGAGTTTACCCAGCGTCTGCTGCAGCCGCTGGGAGATGACAGGCAATTGGCGCCGCAGCAGGGCCTGGTATTGCGGTGAAGGCGTTTCGCCCTCGCTGATCGCCGCCAGGCACAGGGCATTGAGCGACTGGAGAAGATTCTTCACGTCGTGCGTCAGTCGCGCGCCGGTCTGGTGAATGGCCTTGACGTAGCTGAGCTGCTGCAGTTCCTGGGCGCGAAGCTTCGCTTCGTAGAATTCGCCGAGCAGTTGCACCAGCAGATCGAAATGCCAGGTCAGAGCCGGGCTGAGGGTTTGCTGGGTAAAGATAGCCAGGGTCAGCAGGCCATGCTGAAATTCGCTGCGCTGTCCCTCAAGGCGCCCCGATCCGCCCGTGCTGCCCTGGGCACGCCATTCGCAGCCATTGACCCACGGCAGGCTGGTCAGGCCTTCAAGAGACCGGGCGAGGAATTTGTCCGGCTGATCCTCCCGCTGCAGGGTGTCGGCCAGCTCATGCAGCCAGCGCTCGAAGGGCAAGCCCAGCGACAGAAGATAGCGTGAAAAGAACATGCCGAGCCCCGCAAAGCCGAGGCGCGGATTCCAGGCCCAGGCGAGCAGCAGCAGGACCACCGCCAGGGTGATGATCGTGACGATGAGCGACTCGAAGTAGCCGCGCTTGATTAGCAGCATGGCGGAGATGCTGCCCAGGACAAGAACCGCAAGCAGGAGAAAGATGAAGGCGCTGTAGACGAAATCGACCACTTCCGCCTGGCCTTCGACCTCCTGCTCGACCGGCATGAGCGCCATCACGGGCAATAGCGCGGGCAGCACGTACTTGGCCAGGAACAGGTATTCGCCGTCAAGGACTAGGGAGCTGGGCAGGACCTGCGGCACCAGCACGACCAGCAGCAAGCTGATCAGATAGGAGAGCACCAGCAGATAGAAGAGTTTCGCCCCCCTTCCGGCAAAGAAGAAGACCTTCCCGCCAATGATGCCGGCCAGCGCCATCACCCAACCGATCAGCATCCAGTTGCTGGCCCACCATGCGGCGGCGGCAACTAGCAAGGCCATCACGAGAATCTGCCGGCCGCTCAGACTCAGTTCGGACCGCACGAAAGGCTGCCAGAGGATGAACAGGCCGATATGCACCACCAGCAGGGTGCGGCCGACGCCGCTGTCGATGCCCTGCAACAGCAGCAGGTGCAACAGCGTGAGCAGGCCCAGCAGCACCCAGCGGCGCTGGCTGTGCGTAAGGCGGGCAAAGGAGGAAACGCCTCCGCTCATGGCTGGTTTTGACGGCACGGCGACAGTATTGTCGAAAGGCCGACAGGTTTCCGTGAAATATTCACACCCCAGACGTTAAAATATGGGTTTAAAAGGCTGGCATTCTTATTGCTTAAGGATGGGTGCAGTACCTTTACTCAGGAGAATACCGTGAGACACAAACAAATGGGCTTCACCCTGGTCGAAATCGCCATCGTGCTGGTGATTATCGGCCTCTTGCTCGGCGGCGTGCTGAAGGGACAGGAGCTGGTCAATAGCGCGAAAGTGAAGAACCTGGCCAACGATTTCCGAAACATCTCCACGTTCGTCTACGCCTATCAGGACAAGTTCCGCGCCCTGCCCGGCGACGATTCGGCGGTTGCCAACCATGTCAACGGCGGAGTGCCGGCAACTACGCCCGCCGCCGGCTTGGCCAATGGCCGCATCAACGGCGCCTGGAACTCAGTGACCGCGACGGATGAAACCGTGCTGTTCTGGCAGCATGTCCGTCTGGCTGGCCTGGCCACTGGCACACCGACAGTGGGCGATCTCAGCCTGGGCGATGAATACGTGCCCAAGAACGCCGACGGTGGCCGCATCGGCGTGACCGGCGATGCCGTCTTCACGGGGGCTACGCCCTGGCCCGCCAATTTCTTCATCTGCTCGTCCAACATCCAGGGGCGTTTCGCCCGCCAGATCGATACCACGATCGACGATGGCAATACGACCACGGGAACGGTCCGTGTTCTCTGCCAGGATGTCTGCGCGAGCTCGGCAGCCTACGTGAATCTGAACCCTGCCCTGGATGCGAACGTCTATACGGTGTGCGTGGGCAACTAACCGAACGCCTGCCCTGCCCGAAAGCCCGCCAAGAACCGGCGGGCTTTTTCTTTGTTCACCCCTTCAGCAGCCGATTCTCCCCCGCCGCCAGCCCCTCCGGCACGCCCTGCAGCACAGCCACGTCGCCGGCCTCGAAGCGCGCCTCCGGCGACGGGCTGAAGGCGCGGATGCCGCGGCGGCGGATGAGGGACACCGTGATGTTGAAGCGGTCCAGCCCGAGTTCTTCTATGGTCCGTCCGATGCCGTAAGCGCCCGGATTCAATACGACGGAGTGCAGGCGCGGCTGCCAGGCCTCGTCGAGGTCGTCTGCGGCATCGGTCGCGCCGTGGAAGAAGCCGCGCAGTAATTCGTAGCGCTGCTCGCGCACCTCGCGGAAGCGCTTGACGACGCGATTGATCGGCACGCCGAGCAGCACCAGCGCGTGGGAGGCGAGCATGATGCTCGATTCCAGCGTCTCCGGCACCACCTCGGCTGCACCGGCCTGCGACAGGCGGTCATAGTCGCTCTCGTCGACGGCCCGCACCACCACCGGCAACTCGGGCCGCAGATCATGCACCACTGACAGCACGCGCATGGCCGAGGCCGGATCGGCATAGGAAACAATCAGCACGCTGGCCCGCATGAGGCCTGCGGCCACCAGCGCTTCGCGCCGGGCGGCGTCGCCATAGACCACGGTGTCGCCGGCTGCGGCAGCTTCGCGCACGCGCTCCGGGTCGAGATCGAGGGCGACATAGGAAACGTCCTCCTTCTCCATGAAACGCGCCAGGTACTGGCCGCTGCGGCCGTAGCCGCAGATGATGGCGTGCTTTTCCGTAGACATCGAACGCGCCGCGATCTGCGTCAGCTCCGCCGCGCGCAGCATCCATTCCGAGGCGCTGAAGCGCATCACGATTTTCTCGCTGTACTGGGCGATGAGCGGCGCCAGCAGCATGGAGAGCACCAGTGCGGCCACCACCACCTGCAGCGTGGCGCCCGGCAGCAGGGGCAGATCCTTGATGTGGGCGATCAGCACGAAGCCGAACTCGCCGCCGGCGCACAGCCACAATCCGGTGCGCATGGACGTGCCCGGCTGGGCGCCGAATGCCCGCGACAGACCGGCGATGACGACGAACTTGCCGGCCAGGAGCAGCACCAGCAGGCCGGCAACCCAGGGGAACTGGCGGGCAATCACGCCGACGTCGAGGAACATGCCAACGGTGATGAAAAACAGGCCGAGCAGCACGTCGCGGAAGGGCTTGATGTCCTCTTCCACCTGATAACGATATTCCGTCTCGGAGATCAGCATGCCGGCAAGAAAGGCGCCCAGCGCCAGGGACAGCCCCGCCAGCTCGGTGAGATAGGCCAACCCGAGCGTGATCAGCAGCACGTTGAGCATGAACAGTTCGGCCGAACGCCGTCGCGCCACGATGTGGAACCAGCCGCGCATGAGGCGCTGGCCGAAGAAAAGAATCAGCGACAGCACCACCGCCGCCTTGAGTGCCGCCACCGCCAGCGTCTCGGCCATGACCTCGGGCGCCTGCGACAGCGCCGGCACGATGATCAGGAGCGGCACCACCGCCAGGTCCTGGAACAGCAGGACGCCGATCACCTCCCGGCCGTGCCTGGACTCGAGCTGCATCCGCTCCGCCAGCATCTTGACGACGAGTGCGGTAGACGACATCGCCAGGATGCCGCCCAGGGCGATGCCGGCCTGCCAGGACAGCCCGGCCAGCATGGCAACGGGGATGTTGATGGCGATGGTCACGGCGACCTGCGCCAGGCCGAGTCCGAACACCGTGCGCTTCATGCTGTAGAGGCGCGGCAGCGAGAACTCCAGGCCGATGGAAAACATCAGAAAGACAACGCCGAATTCTGCCAGGTGCCGCGCCGCCTCGGAATCGGGGATCAGGTCGAACGCATGGGGACCGATGGCGGCGCCGACCAGCAGGTAGCCCAGCACCGGCGGCAGGTTGAGTGAACGGAACACCACGACCACGAATACCGCGGAAGCGAGCAGGACTAGAACGAGTTGCAGTGTTGTCATGGATACAGGGAATGACGGGGTAGTTTGGTATACTTTCCCCTAGTACCATAGAAACTAGGGCTGGCACTAGTCTAATCAAATCGCATTCATGAACCAAATCCCGGCCATCCGAGAAGCCGACACCAAGGCGCTGGAACTGGCAATAAAGGTGCTGCGCATCGAGGCGCAGGCCGTGACCGGCCTGATCGCACGCCTGGATGACGCCTTTTCTACCGCCGTATCGATCATCCTCGCCTGCAAAGGCCGCGTCATCGTCTCGGGCATCGGCAAGTCGGGCCACATCGCGCGCAAGATCGCTTCCACCCTCGCCAGCACCGGCACGCCGGCCTACTTCGTGCATGCCGCCGAGGCAGCCCACGGCGACCTCGGCATGATCACCCGCGACGACGTGCTGATCACCCTCTCCAACTCCGGCGAAGGCGAGGAGTTGCTCACTATCGTGCCGTTGGTAAAACGCCAGGGCGGCAGATTGATCGCCATCACCGGCAATCCGGCCTCCTCGCTGGCGCGCGAAGGCCGACGCCCATCTCGATGCTGGCGTCGCCGAGGAGGCCTGCCCGCTCAACCTCGCCCCCACCGCCAGCACAACCGCGGCGCTGGCCATGGGCGATGCGCTCGCCGTGGCCCTGCTCGATGCGCGCGGCTTCGGCGCGGAGGATTTTGCCCGCTCGCACCCCGGCGGGGCGCTCGGCCGGCGCCTACTCACGCATGTGCGCGACATCATGCGCAAGATCGATGCCGTGCCCCGTGTCGGCGAGCGTGCGACCGTCGCAGAGGCGGTGCTGACGATTTCCCGTGGCGGCATGGGCATGACGGCCGTCGTCACGGAGACGCTCGCCGTCGTCGGCATATTCACGGACGGCGACCTGCGCCGTGCCCTCGAGAAGGTCGTCGATTTCAAGGGAACGCCCGTGACGCAGGTCATGTCGCATAACCCGCGCACCATCGACCCGGACCGCCTGGCCGCCGAGGCGGCCCAGATGATGGAAGAGCACAAGATCAGCCAGATTCTGGTGGTCGAGAACGGCAGACTGGTCGGTGCGCTCAACACCCACGATCTGTTCCGGGCCAAGGTCATCTGAACCGCCATGCGCACCCGCATCCAGGGCCTGTTCCCGATCGCTTTGATGCTCCTGCTGGTCGGACTCACCTTCTGGCTGCAGCGCGCCAGCGAAATCAAGGGCAACTACAGCGACAGCTTGCTGCGACACGATCCGGACTACTTTGCGGAGAATTTCTCCGTGCGCCGCTTCGGCCCCAGCGGCGGCCTGCACAGCACGCTTGCCGCAAGAAAAATGGTACATTACCCCGACGACGAAACCACTGTGATGACCGAGCCGCAGATGTCGTTTTTCAATGGGCCGAGGCCTACGCGCCTTTCGGCGAAAGAGGGGCTGGTCGGGCCGGATGCCCGCGAGGTCACGCTGGTCGGAAACGTGCGCGGGGTGCGCGCGGCCACCGCGACCGATCCGGAGATCGTATACACCTCCAGCCACCTTACCGTGTTTCCCGACGACGAAGTGGCGCGCACCAGCGCCGCCGTGACGATCACCCAGGGCGCCTCGATCGTGCGCGGCGTCGGCATGGAAGCCGACAACAAGACCCAGATATTCCAGCTGCTGAGCCAGGTCAGCAGCACCATCGAGAAGAAACGCCGCTAACGCCCATGACGCCCGCCCAACTCATCGCTCGCCCGCTCCTCTGCGCGGTCTTCCTCCTCGCCGCCAGCGTCGGTCATGCCGAGAAGGCAGACCGCAACAAGCCGGTCAACCTCGAGGCCGACCGCGTCACGGTTGACGAAATCGGCAAGGTCCATGTCTTCGATGGAAATGTCACCCTGAGCCAGGGCACCCTGATCATCCGCAGCGACAAGCTGGTGGTCAAGCAGGATGCCGAGGGCTTCCAGAACGGGATCGCCACCGCCAATTCCGGCAAGCTTGCACGCTTCCGCGTCAAGCGCGACGGCAAGGACGAATACATCGAGGGTGAGGGCGAGCGCATCGAATACGATGCCAAGACGGAGATCACCAAGTTCTTCAATCGCGCCTATGTGAAGAGCGGCCTGGACGAAGTCCGCGGCCAATACATCGTGTTCGACGGGCCGAACGAAAATTACTCGGTCACCAGCGGCCCGGCCGGCACCGTCGTGCCCGGCCGGGAGAATCGCGTGCATGCCGTGATCCAGCCGAAGAACAAGCCAGCCCCCGAGGAAGCTACATCCGGACAGCCGGTACGCCTGCAAATCGCACCCAGCATGTCGAATCCCAGATAGGAAGAGCGTCAACATGGCTTACGAGAACATCATCGCCGAAACACGCGGCAAGGTCGGCCTCATCACCCTGAACCGCCCCCAGGCACTCAATGCGCTGAACGATGCGCTGATCGATGAACTGGGCGACGCGCTGGACAAGTTCGAGGCCGACGAGGCCATCGGTGCCATGGTCATCACCGGCTCGGAGAAGGCCTTCGCCGCCGGCGCCGACATCGTCGCCATGAGCCAGTGGGACTACATGGACGTCTACAAATCCGACTACATCACGCGCAACTGGGAGCGCGTGAAGACCTGCCGCAAGCCGGTCATCGCCGCAGTGGCGGGTTTCGCCCTCGGCGGCGGCTGCGAACTGGCGATGTCCTGCGACATCATCATCGCCGCCGACAGCGCCAAATTCGGCCAGCCGGAAATCAAGCTCGGCATCCTGCCCGGCGCCGGCGGCACGCAGCGCCTGCCGCGCGCCGTGAGCAAGGCCAAGGCGATGGACCTGTGCCTCACTGCCCGCATGATGGATGCCGCCGAGGCCGAACGCGCGGGACTGGTATCGCGCGTCGTGCCTGCCGACAAGCTCCTCGAAGAAGCGCTCTCCACCGCCGAGACCATCGCCGGCTTCTCGCTGCCGGTGATCATGATGGTCAAGGAATGCGTCAACCGCGCCTATGAAAGCGGGCTCGCAGAAGGCCTGCTCTTCGAGCGGCGCACCTTCCACGCCGCCTTTTCCCTCGCCGACAAGCGGGAGGGCATGGCTGCCTTCGTCGAGAAGCGCAAGCCTGGGTTCACCAACCGGTAGTCATTTCCTCACGGCGATCGCCACGCCGACTGCGGCGACTGCCATCCCCGCCACGGCCGCTAGGCCGAGCTTCTCGCCGAAAATGAAGAACGCCAGCAGTGCCGTCGTCGGCGGCACGAGGTAGAACAGCGCCGAGACGCGTGTGGCCGCGCCGCGTCGTATCAGCAGGTGCAGCAGCGAGATCGCCCCCAGCGACAGCACCAGAATCAGCCAGGTCAAGGCAAAGACGAAACGGCCGCTCCACTCGACGCGCATGGTTTCGAAGGCGAGCGCGAAAGGCAGCAGCACCAGCGCGGCGGCAACGAACTGGATCACCGAACCGCTCCACAGATCCAGATCGGCGCAGAATCGCTTCTGGTACAGCGTGCCGATGGTGATGCTAACCAGCGCCAGGGCCGAGAAGGCAAGGCCTGCGCCGCTCAACCCTGCAAATCCCAGCTTGTCTGAAACCACCAGTGCGACACCGCCGAAGCCCAGCAGCAAGCCCATCCATTGCCGCCCACTCACTCGCTCACCCACCATATAGTTGCTGAGGAAAGCTGTCAGCAAGGGCTGGATGCCGACGATCAGCGCCACCACGCCCGCTGCCATGCCGCCATGGATGGCCAGGAAGACGCCCGATAGGTAGCCCCCATGCAGTAACGCGCCCGCAACGGCAATGTGGACCCATTGCATCGGCCGCTGGGGCCAAGGTCGCCGCAATGCCAACGCCAACGTTCCCAGCAAACCGATGACGCAGACAAAGCGAATCAGCAGGAATGTCATCGGCTCGGCATAGGGCAGGCCCAGCTTGGCGCCGATGAAACCGGTGCTCCAGAGCAAAACGAACAGGGCAGGCGTCAGTGCCAGCAATGTTGCCTGTCGATCATTTATTGGGGTCATTAATTCAGTTCAATCAGGTTGCGCCGCCACAAATGCAGCTTAACAGGACAACCAAGTTAAGTGCTTACTAACATTCATCATGCTGTATTTAAATTGTTTTTTATACTTAGTAAATTAATTGTGCTCTGCACAAGATTGTTCTTGACATCGAATGATTCATCCCTATAATAGAGTCATGCTGCAGTGCAACAAGCAGTAGCTGTTCAGCGGCAATTGATGCTGATACCGAATTCCGATTTATTGCTTTTTCATTGTCGTCTTATTAAGGAGAGAGAAATGTTTGCTACCCCTGAACAACTGGCTGGCGCCAACAAAGCCAACGTCGAAACCATGCTCACCCTGGCCAACACCGCCTTCGCGAGCGCCGAGCGTTTCGCCGCCCTGAACCTGAACACCGCCCGTGCCGTGCTGGAAGACAGCGTCAACAACGCCAAGGCCCTGCTCGGCGCCAAGGATCTGCAGGAAGTCGTCTCCCTGCAAGCCACCCTGGCTCAGCCCTCCGTCGAGAAGGCCGTTGCCTACTCGCGTAGCGTGTACGAGATCTCCGCCCAGACGCAGGAAGAGTTCTCCAAGCTGGTCGAGGTGCAATTCGCCGAAGTGAACAAGAACGTCGCCTCCACGCTGGACAAGGCTGCGAAGTCGGCCCCGGCCGGTTCCGATGTCGCCGTGGCCGCCGTCAAGTCGGCGATCGCCGCCGCCAATTCGGCCTACGACACCATGAACAAGGCTGCCAAGCAGGTCGCCGAGATCGCCGAGGCCAACGTGGCCGCCGCGACCAACGCCACAGTCAAGGCCGTCGGCGCCGCCGCGACGACCAAAGCCAAGAAAGCTGCCTAAGCAGTTTCCGGCTATACCGTCCTCCTCCAGCCCCCCCTGCGGGGGCGGATTCAAGCCCCGGTCTAACCGGGGCTTTTTTTTATCCCACAGGGATTCCCTTCGGTCATCTGTCGGCCCATTCGTAGCCAAGCCGCTCAACTTCGGCACGAATCGTTTCCATTGCCCTTGCCACGGAATCCGGCTCGCCGCGCATGCCGAGTTCTATATGGCGGCGCACGCCTTCGCCGCCGAACGACGGCAGGCTGAACACACTCGCTCCAGGATACTCCCGCGTGATGCGCTGCATGAGGTCCAGCAGCGCCGATTCGGCCGCTTCATACACGATGATCGCCTGCTCGTCCCGTGCCACCGCGTGGTGCAGATGCACGAGGTGGGAATCCAGCACCCATTCCAGCATCGGCCAGGCCATCACCGGAAACCCGGGGAAGAAGAAATGGTTCCTTGTTGAGAACCCGGGGATGCGATTGTAGGGATTGGGAATGATCTCGCTGCCGAGCGGGAATTCTCCCAGCATCAGGCGATGAGGCGTGGTTTCCTCGCCGAAGCGGTCGCGGATCTCGCGTTCGGCATCGGGATGCAGGGCGATATCCACACCCAGCGCCGCGGCAGCGGCTTGCCGCGTATGATCGTCCGGCGTCACGCCGATGCCGCCGAAGCTGAAAACGATGTCGCCGTTGGCAAGGCTGCGTGCGAGCGCCTCGCCCAGGCGTGCCGGGTCGTCGCCGAGGTAGTGCGCCCAGTCGAGCGCCATGCCGCGCGCACCGAGCAACTCAACAACTTTGGCGAAGTGCTTGTCCGCCCGTTTTCCGGAGAGAATTTCGTCGCCGATGATGAGGGCGCCGATGCTCCCGCCGGCTTCACTTTTTCTCTGCATGCCTTGACCGCCGCAGGGTTTCAAGCCCGTAGTGAATGAAAGTCAGTCCGGCATAGGCCGGCGTGACCAGGTTGATCACGGGTATGTATACCAGCAGACCGGCAAAAATGCCTGTCAGATACAACTGCCCGCGCTCACGCGCAATCGTCGTGCGAATCTCCTCGGCATCGCCGTGCGCGGACAGCGCATCGTAGCTGTAGCCGCGGTAGTTCAGATAGGCCGAGAGCAGCACGGGCAGGATGATGGCCATGCCGGGGATCAGCCATAGCGGCAGGGTGATCACCCAGCCGACCATGAACACGGTTGCCGCCAGCAGCGCATTGCCTATGCTGCCCGCAAGCGTGCCGCCACGGCGCTGCTCCAGTTCAGGGTAGTCCCTTGCCGCCACACGCTCCAGCATCAGCGGCAGGGCGAACACCGCGACGATGAGCATGGCCGTGCTGTAGATCAACGGGATCAACAACAGGCCGAGTACGACCTTGGCGAAGATTGTCGCCGCCAGCGCCGAATCGTCCCAGCGTTGCAGGATCCAGTTGAGCCAACCGACTTCGTTGAACAGGCGCTCGATGCCGGCGCCGACGGTGTCCCAACTCAACCAGGCGACCACAATCCAGATAATGGCCGACAGCGCCGTCGGCCACAGCAGGTGCCAGAAAATGGCCGGCTGCAGCAGGCTTCTCAGGGCGCGGCCGTAGGCGTTCAGGACCAGTGCCAGCCCTTGTTTCTGTGGTAGTTCATTCATTCAGTGTCTCTCCCCCGTCATTCCCGCGTCCCACAGGGATTTCCTTCGGTCAAAAGTGGGAATGACGGGCCTATTGCCTTTGCCGGCTTTCCCAGGCCTTCTGCAGCCGTTTGATGGAAACTGGCGCCGGCGTCCTCAGTTCCTGTGCGAAGAGCGCGACGCGCAACTCTTCCAACATCCAGCGGAAGTCCTCCAGCCAGGGATCGGGCGTTCCGCTCTTGCGCCGCGCCTGCAACTCGCGCTCCCAGGGCTTGCGCAGCGTGTCGAACTCCTTCGCCAGGCGCGCATCCCGCACCGGATCGGCTCGAAGCTTGTCGATACGAAGCTGGGCTGCTTTCAGGTAGCGCGGGAAATGCGTCAGCCGCTCGAACGGCATCGCCAGGATGAAATCCTTCGGCAGCAATTCCGCGCACTGGCTGCGGATGTCCTCGGCCACCGTCGGAAGCGCCTTCAACTGGGCCAGCTTCTTCTGCAGCGTGGCGTGCTCCGACAGTATCGCACCGATCAAGCGCGCAATCTCCTGCGCCACCAGGTTGATGCGGGCGCGGGCTTCCTCTTTTCGCCGGTCAAAGGCCCCGGCATCGGCCGGCAACGGATCCATCATGCAGGTACGCTCCAGGGTCGCCGCGACGACCTGCACCTTCAGCTCACCCTCCGTCCCCCAGGGCATGAACAGCAGGCCCAGATCCCGCGGCAGGGACTTCTCGACGAACTTCACCTGTTCGCGCAGCATCAGGGCGAACAGCCGGCGCAGGCCCTTGCGGTGCACCTGTGCCGCCTTCTCCGGCGTGTCCTGCACACGCAGTGCCACCGTGTCGCCCTCGTCGACCAGGGCCGGAAAGCCGACCACTTCGCGCCCGCCGGCCTTCACCTCCATGATCTCGGGCAGTTCGCCGAAGCTCCAGGAAGTCAGTCCCTGCAACACGCCGACTG
This sequence comes from Betaproteobacteria bacterium, assembly GCA_016703785.1. Classification (GTDB taxonomy): domain Bacteria; phylum Pseudomonadota; class Gammaproteobacteria; order Burkholderiales; family Rhodocyclaceae; genus Desulfobacillus. The sequence goes on along the minus strand of JADJBM010000003.1, from coordinate 85,202 downwards.
CGGGCGCATCCTCTGCCACATCGACCAGTTCGGCCTCGGCAAAGCTCTGCTCGATCTGCTCCGCGTAGCGGCTGCGCAGCTCCTGCAGGTTGCGCGACTGGCCCAGGATGCGGCCGTGCTCGCCGACGGCGCGGAAGTTCATGAAGAAATGTCCCGGCACGGCCTCGCTGCGGAAGGCGTCGAGCGGCAGCTTCATCTGCAATTGTTCCTCGACAGCGCGCGTCAGGGCGCGCAGGAAGGGTTCGTCGGCCTCGTGCGACGCTTCGGCAAAGCCGGCGACGAAGGCGTCGACGGGCTGCAGGCGGTGGCGGTACTTCTGCGGCAGCGTCTTGATGAAATGCGCCGCCTTCTGCTCCAGCAGTCCGGACACCAGCCATTCGCAGCGCACCGCCGGCACCTGGTTGAGCGCCGCCACCGGCACCGTCAGCGTGACACCGTCGTCGTCGGCGCCGGGTTCGAAATGGTAGGACAAGGGGTAACGCTGTCCATGGATTTCCATCTGTGGCGGAAAACGCTCCGAGGTGACGCCGGCCGCATCGTGGCGCATGAGCTGCTCGCGCGTCAGAAACAGCCGCTTCGGCTCGGTCTGCTCGGCGTCCTTGCGCCAGCGCTCGAAGCTCGCCACATCCAACACCTCGGCGGGAATCTGCGCGTCGTAGAAGGCATGGATCAGCTCGTCGTCCACCAGCACGTCCTGCCGGCGCGACTTGTGTTCCAGGTGCTCGATGTCGCGCACCAGCTTGCGGTTGTGCTGGAAGAAGCGCGCGTGCCGCGCCATGTCGTCGGGCAGCTCGCCCTGAACCAGCCCCTCGCGGATGAACAGCTCGCGGGCGAGATGCGGATCGATGCGGCTGTAAGTCACCGGCCGCTTGGCATAGAGCACCAGGCCATGCAGCGTGCCGCGCTCCCAGGCGCGCACCTGGCCGCTCTTCTTCTCCCAATGCGGATCGTAGACATGGCGACGCACCAGGTGCGCGCCGGCTTCCTCCAGCCATTCCGGTTCGATCTTCGCCAGGCAGCGCGCATACAGGCGCGTGGTTTCCACCAGCTCGGCGGCGACGATCCAGCGGCCGGCCTTCTTCGCCAGCGCCGAGCCGGGGTGCGGCCAGAAGCGGATGCCGCGCGCGCCGAGGTAATGGCCCTCCTCCTCGCTTTTCAACCCGACGTTGCCGAGCAGGCCGGCGAGCAGGGCCTTGTGCACCTGATCGTAGCTGGCAGGCTTCTCGTTCTCGCGCCAAGCATGCTCGCCGCACAGCGTATGCAATTGCGCGTGCACCTCGCGCCACTCGCGCATGCGCAGGTAGTTGAGGAAATTCTTGCGGCACCAGTCGCGCTGCTTGCGCTGCGACTGGTGCAGCCAGGTCTCGTCGAAGGCTTTCCACAGGTTCATCCAGGCGAGGAACTCCGAGCGCTGCTGCTGCTCGTTGCCACGCCATTTCGCATGCGCCTGGTCCGCCGCGCCGGCCTGCTCCTGCGGCCGCTCGCGCGGGTCCTGCACCGAGAGCGCGGCGGCGATGACGAGCATCTCGCGCAGGCAGTGGCCGTCGCGCGCGGCGAGGATCATGCGGCCGATGCGCGGATCGAGCGGCAGCTTCGCCAGTTCGCGGCCGGTCTGCGTCAGTTCGCGCGCGTCGTCCACCGCGCCCAGTTCCTCCAGCAACTGGAAGCCGTCCGTGATCATGCGCGGCAGCGGCTTGTCGAGGAAGGGGAAGGCTTCCACCTCACCCAGGCGCAACGATTTCATGCGCAGGATGACGCCGGCCAGCGACGAGCGCAGGAGTTCCGGCTCGGTGTGCGCCAGACGCTTGTTGAAGTCGTCCTCGGCATACAGGCGGATGCAGACGCCGCTCATGACGCGGCCGCAGCGCCCGGCGCGCTGGTTGGCGGCCGAGCGGGCGATGTCCTCCACCTGCAGCAGCTCCACCTTGTTGCGATGGGAGTAGCGCTTGACGCGTGCCAGGCCCGAGTCGACGACGTAGCGGATGCCCGGCACGGTGAGCGAGGTCTCGGCGACATTGGTGGCCAGCACCACGCGCCGCCCCTTTGCCGGCGCGAACACGCGCTGCTGCTCCTGCGCCGACTGGCGGGCGTAGAGCGGCAATATTTCCGTGCCTGGCGGGTGATGTTTCCTCAACGCTTCGGCCGCCTCGCGGATCTCGCGCTCGCCGGGCAGGAACACCAGCACGTCGCCGGGACCGTTGCGATGACACTCGTCCACCGCATCGACGATGGCCTCCGGCAGGTCGGCGTCGTCCGCCGGCGGACGCCAGCGCATCTCGATGGGGTAAAGGCGACCGGAGACCTCGATGACCGGCGCCGCCTTTTCGTCTATCGCAAAATGCTTCGAGAAGCGCTCCGCATCGAGCGTCGCCGAAGTGACGATGACTTTGAGTTCCGGCCGCTTCGGCAGCAACTGCTTCAGGTAGCCGAGCATGAAGTCGATGTTGAGGCTGCGCTCGTGCGCCTCGTCGATGATGAGCGTGTCGTACTGCCGCAGTTGCGGGTCGCCCTGCGTCTCGGCGAGCAGGATGCCGTCGGTCATCAGCTTGATGTAGCTGTCGGGGCTGACGCGGTCGGTGAAGCGGATCTTGAAGCCGACGGCGCGGCCGAGCTCCGATCTTCAGCTCCTGCGCGATGCGCGCGGCGGTGGCGCGCGCGGCAATGCGGCGCGGCTGGGTGTGGCCGATGAGGCCATGGGCGCCGCGCCCGAGTTCGAGGCAGATCTTCGGCAACTGCGTGGTCTTGCCCGAGCCGGTCTCGCCGCAGACGATCACCACCGGGTGCTTCGAGATGGCCTCGGCGATCTCGCCACGGCGGGCGCTGACCGGCAATTCGTCGTCGTAGGCAATCGCCGGCCGCGCGGCCAGACGCGCTACAGCATCAAACTTCATCTAGCCAAAACGACAAAAGTGGCGATGCCGAGTGCCGTCATCAAAAGGGAACCGAAAAGGTGTCCGCCCGCCGCCGCCAGTGCCCAACCGTATTGCGCACGCTCCAAGAGAGCCACGACTTCGGCGGAAAAAGTCGAGAAGGTCGTTAGTCCGCCAAGAAAGCCGGTGATGATGAAGAGCTTCATCTCAGGTGAGAACCCGGCGTGCTGGTGGAACAGCGCCACGGCAAAACCCACCAGGTAGCCGCCGACGAGGTTCGCCGCCAGAGTGCCGAGCGGCACCGTCGGGAACAGCGGATTGAGCAACACGCCGAGGCCCCAGCGCGCCCAGGCGCCGAGCGCGGCACCTGCTCCGACTGCGGCAAAACCGCCCATGCTCATTGCACCTGTCATGGCTGCTGATGTCCGTATCCAGAATGAAACCGGATTGTAGCGCAGGCGCACAAGACAACTCCGGGCAACCGCCGGCAACCGCCGGGCTTGGCGCAAACCGAATGCGCTATTTGTGGTCTATCGTATCTGGAGCGCCGATCTGATCGGCAACACGATATTCAGAGGAGCCGCATGAATCCGATCATGAGCAATCTCGGCGGCCGCCTGGCCCGTTTCCTGAGCCGGCCCAACCCGCGCTACAAGCCGCTGGCAACCACCGACCTCGAAGCCATCACCAAAGTGATTGCGCCGGGCGACGTGCTGCTGGTGGAAGGCAACACCCGCTTCAGCACGGCGATCAAGTACCTCAGCCAGTCCACCTGGTCGCATGCCGCGCTCTACGTCGGCAACGCTGCGGATCCGCAGAACGCGGCACGGCGCGAGCTCGTCGAGGCCGACGTGGTCAATGGCGTGCTCACCGTGCCGCTGGAGAAGTACGACGGCATGCACACGCGCATCTGCCGCCCGCACGGCCTCAGCGCCGAGGACCGCGCCCGTGTCATCGCCTACGCGCTGGAACGGGTCGGCCACCAATACGACCTGAAGAACATCTTCGACCTGGTGCGCTATCTGCTGCCGCAGCCGCCGGTGCCGGTGCGCTGGCGGCGGCGCATGCTGGCGCTGGGCAGCGGCGATCCCTCGCGCGCCATCTGCTCGACGCTGATCGCCCAGGCCTACCAGTCAGTGCGTTATCCCATCCTGCCGACCATCACACGCACCTTGTCGGAACAGGATGATCGGAACGATTGCTACGATGATGTCCTGCGGCTTCGCCACCACAGCCTGTTCGTGCCGCGCGACTTCGACATCTCGCCCTACTTCAACATCGTCAAGCCGACGCTCACCGACGCCTTCGACTACAAGTCGATTGTCTGGAACGAGGGGTCGGACACGGCCGCGTCAGGCTGACCATCCGATGCGCGCGCGCCACCTCATTTGACGACAATCCGATAATCCGGCGTCGGATTGAGCGGGCAGGAATAGACGTACTCGCCCGGCTTCAGGTCGACGACGTAGTCCTGCGTCTTGCCGGTGGTCAGGCCACCGCCGGAGACGCTGGGCAGTGTGGCCCGACTGAGGAGCGTGGCGCCGCGCAGCCAGAAGCCGAGCTCGTAGGGCACGTCCTTGTTGCTGACGCGGAAAATCGTCTTGCCCGGCTTCAGCGTGATGGTCTTCGACTTCGCCAGCCGATCGTCGCCCGACTTGGCATTGATGGCTTCGCAGTCCTGGATCTTCGACGACTTGAAGCCCTGGTTGACGCCGTTCTCGCTTTCGAGAAACTGGCACGGCACCTGGTTGAGTTCGACCACCTGTGGCGCGGCGTGGGTCAGCGGGGCGGCCAGCAAGGCCAGGGCCGCCAGGGTCGTACCAAAAGTTTTTTTCATGTCATGCTCCTTTCCGGGCCGATGGCCCCAAGGCCGCCTCGACGGCGGCGATTTGCTCCTCAACTGAAATCGCCAGCTGGCTGGTGATTTCCAGTGCGCGATCCTCGAATACATCCTGCTGCGGATGGCTGCGCGCCCAGGCCGCCACCGCTGCGTCGCGCGCCAGGATGAGCGCCTCGATCTGCGGGCGATACAGGCGCAGCATGGCGCCGAGCCAGCGGTTCGCCGGCCACGACGGGTGGGCGTGGTCGATGTCGAAACGCTCGAGCATGCGAATCACGTCCGCGGCCGCATACCAGGTGTCGCCGGTGACCCAGCGGTTCACCGTGAACAAGCCGATCGGTTCGCCATAGGCATCCATCGAGATGGCGACGAGATGCGAGAGCGCCTCCTCGCCCGCCGGCCAGGGTTCCGTGCCCGGGTTGTCGGCCGGCCAGGGTTCCGTGCCCGGCGGCATGCCCGCCGCACGCAGGAAGGTATGAAAGTGGCCGTGCTCGCCCTCGCTGCCGCGATGCGCGTGGTAGTAATACTGCGCGTGCGTCTCTGCGTCGAAGACATCATCGGCCGGGTAATGATCGTATTCGACGAACGCGCCCTGGCCGCGCAGCATCTCGCCGACGACGTTGAGGCCGCCCTTCAGCAGCACGCGGCGGTATTCCAGCACTTCGGCGCCGGCGGCGCGCATGGCCTCGAGTTGCGACCGGTCGAGCGTCGCCAGGGGGTTCTTATCCTGCTTCATCGCTGTGCCTCGCCGTGCTGCAGCGGCTGACTTTCCGCGAAGAGCGTGAAATGCGAGGCCAGCGAATCGGCCAGCGCCTGGCGGATCATCTTCTCGCCCTTGCCGGCGCCGCCGGACAGCAGCGCGCGATAGAACGCCGTGTAGAAGGCGTCCGGTTCGACGCGCACCCGGTAGGCGAGCGTTTTAGCGCGCGCATCGAGCGGCCGGCGGTAGTCCAGCCGGACTTCCGCGTCGACGGCCAGCCGCGTGTCGGCGACTTCGCGGGAAAGGTCGAGCGTCACCTGCCGCGCAATGACGTGTTCCTGCCGCGTGCCGGCGAGGGCCTTGCCGTCGGCGCCGGCCTGGAAGATCTCGGCCACCACGCGCGGCGTAACGTAGGTCGGGAAGTGGTGGCCGGTGCCGCTGTTGCGCAAAGTCAGTCCCGCCAGCACGGCGCCCGTGTCGATGCGCGGCGCGGCCGCCGTGATCGTGACGCCGCTTCTGACGGTCTCGCGGTCATGGATGCCGCGCCACAGGTGGCGCCGATCGGGCATGTGGCAGGACTGGCAGTGCCTGCCCTCGCTCGCATAGCGGCTCGCCTGCCATTCCGCATAGGTGTTTTCCAGCAGTTTGCCGTTGAGGGCGAAACCGTCCGGCTCGAACTGGTGGCAGCCGGCGCAGAAGCGCGAGTCGGAAAAGGCGGCGCTCACTTTCCAGCCGTCGTGCGGTAGCTTGTCTTCAGGTTTCGGCACGGAACCGTCGCGTCGCGGCGGGCCGAAGTGCCGGTGCTCGCGCACATGGCAGGCGGCGCAGACCAGGCCTTGTTCGTGCAATCCCGTTTTTGCCTTGACGGCAATGGCCGCCGACAGACTGTCGGCCTGCTCGGCGAGCGGCGCGTGGCAGCGGAGACAGGCCTGGTGCTCGTCGCGCGCCTGCGCGTCCATGTTGATCAACTGGCCGAGCACGCCCGGCCCCATCGCTTTCGCATGCAGCGCGCCGCGCCAGTCCTCATACTGCTGCACATGGCAGGCGCCGCAGGACGCCGGATCGAGCGCCGCTTCCTGTGGCGTGAAATGCGCCGGCGCCCCGCCCTGGTGGGCAAGCGGGCTCTGCCAATGCTTTTCCAGAAAGGCTGCGACATTCTCGGGTGGTGTCACGACGGATTGCGCCGGAGGTTGCGGCTCGGAGCAGGCGGCGAGTACCCCAGAAACAACAGCGGGCACTAGGGTGGCCAGAAGCAAAACGGGGAGAAGGTCCGAAAACCTTCTCCCCGCGCGCCGCTGTCCGATCAGGCGAGGACGCGGCACGGCCTCAATACTTCTTCGCCGCGCAGGGGTTCTTGGCCGCGCAGGGATTCTTTGCGGCGCAAGGATTCATTTTGTCCTTCATCATCGCGTCCTTCTTCATGCCGTCCTTCTTCATGTCATCCTTCATTTCCTTCTTGGCGGCGCAGGGATTCTTCGCCGCACAAGGGTTTTTGCCATGCGAATCCGCATACGCCATGGGAACGGCAAAGGCGAGCGCCGCGGCGCCCAGGACCAGACGAACTTGCTTCATGCCTGCTTTCATAATGTCTCCTCTATCAGGTTAACAACAAATGGCGCCGCAGGGTACGGCGCCGGCTACTACTTCTTTGCAGCGCAGGGATTCTTCGCTGCGCACGGGTTCTTTGCAGCACAAGGATTCTTCGCCGCGCAGGGGTTCGCCGCCTTGCCCTTGGCCGGCTTGAAGGACTTCTGCATCTCCGCCGTGTAGGCCGTCAGGGCGGCCAGTTCGCGTGAATCCCAGGCCAGCGGCTTGGCGACCATCGGCATCACCAGGCAGGCCTGCACCATCTCGTCGAGGTGCACCTTCTTCAGGCCGGCCTGGTCCTGGGCCATCTGCACGAAATGCGGATAGGGCTGGGCGAAGCTGGCGTTGAAGGCGGCATGGCCCTGGTGGCAGGTGTTGCAGGACAGCCCGTTGGTGGACAGCTTGGTGTCGTTCCAGAGCGCCTTGCCTTCCTTCAGCAGGGCGGCCTGGTCGCCCTTGTAGGGTTTGTAGCCGGCCGGCCGGGTGATGGTTTTCGGATCGATCCTGGCCCCGGCGCCGCAGGGATTTCTGGCTGCGCACGGGTTCCTGGCCGCGCAGGGATTTTTCGCCGCACAAGGGTTCTTCGCCTTCGCTGCGCAGGGATTCTTGACCTTGGCGCCGCACGGATTCCTGGTCTTCGCTGCGCAGGGATTGCAGGGATTGGCGGCGTAGGCCGGGGCCATGCCGAGACCGAAAGCCAGGGCGGCCGCCATGGCGAATTGCAGGGGGTTTGCTTGGGCGTTCATGTCTCCTCCTTGTCGGGTGGAATCCAGAGGCGCGTTCAGTGCCTCCATGCCGATAAGACCGCCCTTGATCCGGAAACCTTACAGGCCTGAATAAATTTGTAAGGAACGGGCCTCCGGGCCGGTCTCATCGGTAGCAGGCCAACTTCCTGCCGACAACCCAGAGGAGATTCGAAAATGAAATTTGTCCGCTCCGCAAGACGCCGTTTCATCCAGGCCGTTCTGGCTTTCGCGGCCGCCGCTTTCCTGCTGCCCGTCCAGGCCGCGCCGGCGCAGACTTTCGACGAGACCGCCTTCCGCCAGGCACAGCAGGCCGGCAAGACCATACTGGTACACGTGCAGGCCGACTGGTGCTCCGCCTGCGCCAAGCAGAAGCCGATACTGGAGAGCCTGGGCAAGGACAAGGCTTACGAAGGCGTCGTGCGCTTCAGCGTCGACTTCGACAAGCCGGGCAACGCGCTCAAGCTCTTCCGCGTCACCTCGCAGGCCACCCTGCTGGTCTTCAAGGGCGACAAGGAAGTCGCGCGCTCGACATTCGACACCAACCCGGACAGCATCCGCGCGACGCTGGCCAAGGGTGTCTAGGGATTCATGAGCACACTGCTGGTCGCGATCCTGGCGGGCGTCCTGACGACGCTCTCCCCTTGCGTGCTGCCGCTGCTGCCGGTGGTGCTGCTCGCCGCCCTGCAGCAGCACCGCTTCGGCCCGCTGGCGCTGGCCGGCGGCATGAGCCTGGCCTTCACGGCGCTGGGCATCGGCATCGCGACCATCGGCTTTACGCTGGACATCGGCAGCCAGGCGGTGCGCCTGACCGCGGCGATCATGATGATCGTCTTCGGCGCCATCCTTCTCTCGGCGCCGTTGCAGGCCGCCTTCGCGCGCGCCGGCTCGCCGCTCTCCGACCGGCTCAATGCCCTGACGGGGCGTTTCGTGCCGAACGGCCTCGGCGGCCAGTTCGTGCTCGGCATGCTGCTCGGCGCGGTATGGACGCCCTGCTCGGGCCCGACGCTGGGCGCGGCCATCGGGCTGGCCACCGCCAGCGAAACGGCCGCCCGCGCCGCCGGCATCATGGCGTTGTTCAGCCTCGGCGCGACGCTGCCGCTGGTGGCGCTGGCCTACGGTTCGCGCCAGGCGCTGGCGGCGCGCAAGGCCGGCTTGGCCAGGGCCGGCCGGCTCGGCAAGCCGCTGCTGGGTGGCGTGCTGGTGCTGGTCGGCGCCATGGTGGCCTTCGGCGTCGACAAGCTGATCGAAGCGCAGCTGACCGCCCTCATGCCCGACTGGCTGGTAGACCTGACGACGCGGTTCTGACTAACATGGTTGAAATGCTCTTCAAACTCAGCTCCCGTCAGTTCGACCAGACCGCCCGCGCCTACAGCGCGGACCTGTACCGCTACGCCTACTGGCTGTGCCGCGACCGCTTCGTCGCCGAGGAACTGGTGCAGGAGACCTTCGCCCGCGCCTGGAAGAACTGGGACAGCCTGGAAGACCTGGCCGCCGTGAAGAGCTGGCTCATCACCATCCTGCGCAACGAGCATGCCCGCCTCTACGAACGCAAGCAGCTCGACTACACGGACGAAGACCCGCAGGACCTCGACCTGCCGTCCGCCGCGCAAACCGGCGCGCATCTCGAACTGGAACAGTTCGTCGAGGCGCTGCCGCCGACCTACAGGGAGCCCCTGCTGCTGCAGGTCCTGGGAGGGTATTCCTGCAGCGAGATCGCGCAGATGCTGGACACCACCGAGGGCGCCATCATGACGCGCCTGACGCGGGCGCGCCAGGCCATGCGCGCCGATCTCGAAGCACATGAAGCAACGCGAGGTGCACTATGAACTGCCTTGAATTCCGCCGTTTGAAACTGGCCGAGCCGCGCGGTCTGCCGCATGACGCGCTGGCGCACATGAGCGAATGCGCGACATGCCGCAACTTCGCCGCCGAGATCAACGACAACGAGGAGCGGCTCGCCGCGGCGCTCGACGTGCCGGTGCCGGAGGGGCTGGCCGAGCGCATCATCCTGCGCCGCAAGACCGGCACCCCGGTGTTTGCCAAGGCATCGCCGCGCCTGTGGGCGATGGCCGCCACCGTGGTGCTCACTTTCGCCTTCGGCTTCCAGCAATGGCGGGACGCTGGCTCGCAGGAATACGCCAGGCTGGCCATCGAGCACGTCATGCACGAGCCGGAATCCTTCACCACGGCGCGCCTGGCCGATCCGCAGCTGTTCCACACCGTCATGCAGAACTTCGGTGGCGAGATGCAGGCGTCGCTCGGCAAGGTGCGCTACATGAAGCTCTGCCCGGTGCCGGAGGGCACCGGCTGGCACATCGTTTTTGAAACCGAGCAGGGCGAACTCGCCACGCTGATCCTGATTCCCGCCAAGCGCATGACGTCGCAAAGCGAACAGGCCACGGTTGGCGGCTGGACGGCGCTGGCACGGCCCGGCGGACAGGGCTACTACGCGGTAATCACCAGCTCGCCCGACACGCTCGACAAGGTCGACGAACTGGTGCGCCAGCGGGTGCGCTGGCGCAGCTAGGATGAACGGCCCCACGCTCACTGCGTTCGCTGCCCCCGAGGGGCGCTCAGCGCCCTACGGGCGGCCGGGCGGGCGCTGAACCGCAATGCCGCCCAGGCCGGCATTGCCTGAGAAAAAGGAGAACAAGAACCCATGCATGCCACCCTGCCCCGACTGCAAGACACGCGCTTTCCCGCCCTCCGTCGCAAGCGGCTGGAGACGCTGCAGGTCAACCTCGGCTACCGCTGCAACCAGAGCTGCCTGCACTGCCATGTCAACGCCGGGCCCTCGCGCAAGGAGGAAATGGGGCGCGAGACCATCGAGGCGGTGCTGGCCCTGCTGCGCCGTAGCGGCGCCACGGCGCTCGACCTCACCGGCGGCGCGCCCGAACTCAATCCGCACTTCCGCCATCTGGTGCGCGAGGCCGTCGCGCTGGGCACGCACGTCATCGACCGCTGCAACCTCACCATCCTCGAGGAACCCGGCCAGGAGGACCTGGCGGACTTCCTTGCCGCGCACCGCGTCGAGGTCGTCGCCTCGCTGCCCTGCTATCTGGAGGACAACGTCGACCGCCAGCGCGGCAAGGGCGTCTTCGAGACGAGCCTGCGCGCCCTCGCCCGGCTGAATGCGCTGGGCTACGGCAAGCCGGGCAGCGAACTCACCCTGAGCCTGGTCTACAACCCGCAAGGGCCGACGCTGCCGCCGCCGCAGGAGAAGCTCGAGGCCGACTACCGCGAACAACTGGCCAGCCGCTACGGCATCGTCTTCAGCCGCCTGTACACCCTGGCCAACATGCCGATCCAGCGCTTCGGCAGCATGCTCATCTCGAAAGGCCAGTTCAACGAGTACATGTCCCTGCTGCATGCGGCGCACCGCGACGAGAACCTCGAGCACGTCATGTGCCGCAGCCTGCTCAGCATCGACTGGCAGGGCTACGCCTACGACTGCGACTTCAACCAGATGCTCGAACTGCCCCTCGGCAGCGCAGGCGGGACGCACATCAGCAATCTTGCCTTGGATGGCCTCGAAGGCAGCGCCATCGCCGTGGCCGATCACTGCTACGGCTGCACGGCCGGACAGGGCAGCAGTTGTGGCGGCGCCCTCGGCGACTGAGGTGAACAGCCCGGGTCGCTTCTGCCCGGCCCACTACGGCTACGCGCCGGGCGACTTCGCGCGCGCGGTGGACTTCGTTGCCGACACGCTGATCGTGGTCGGCGGTCTCTACGGCAATCTGGCGGCGCTCGACGCCGCCGAGGCGCTGCTCGCGGCGGAAGCGGACCATGCCAGGCTGGTCTTCAACGGCGACTTCCACTGGTTCGACATCGATCCGGACGACTTCGCCGCCATCGAGGCGCGCGTGCTGCGCCATGTCGCCCTGCGCGGCAACGTCGAGACGGAACTCGCCGGCGACGACAGCGGCGCCGGCTGCGGTTGCGCCTACCCGGACAACGTGTCCGACGCCGAAGTAGCGCGCTCCAACGCCATCCTCGAACGCCTGCGCCGCACCGCGCAGGAATCTCCCGCATCGCCGGCGCGCTTGGGCAGGCTGCCGATGAACCGGGTGGCCGAGGTCGGCGGCCTCCGCATCGGCCTCGTACACGGCGACGCCGAATCGCTCGCCGGCTGGCGCTTTTCGAGCGAGGCCCTCGATCGCACGGAGGCAACCGTCTGGCTGAATGCCGTGCGGCAGGCTTCCGGCATCGACGTATTCGCCAGCAGCCACACCTGCCTGCCCACGCTGCGGCAGTTCGCCCTGCCTGACGGCGCGCTGACGGTGATCAACAACGGCGCCGCCGGCATGCCGAATTTCGCCGGCACGCTGTACGGCGTGGCCACGCGCATCTCGACGCGCCCGGCATCGATGTGCAAATCGCCGACGCTGTACGGCGTGCGCCATGGCGCCTTGCACATCGACGCCGTGGCGCTGCACTATGACCGGCCGGCATGGCAGGCGCAGTTCCTGCGCGACTGGCCGGAAGGCTCCGTTGCGCATGCTTCGTACTGGAAACGCATCGCCGGCGGCCCGGACTACGATCTGGTCAGCGCCGCCGGCGAATATTTGTGAAAGGGGAGACAAGAACATGAACACCCAGCGTATTTCCGTCACCTTCGCCGGTAGCGACGGCGCCACCCTGTCCGGCCGCCTCGAACTGCCGGGCGGCACGCCGCGCGCCTGGGCGCTGTTCGCCCACTGTTTCACCTGCTCGAAGCAAAGCAAGGCGGCGGCCTTCATCAGCGCGGCGCTGGCGGCGCGCGGCATCGCCGTGCTGCGTTTCGATTTCACCGGACTTGGCGCCAGCGAGGGCGAGTTTGCCGACACCAATTTTTCCTCGAATGTCGCCGACCTGGCGGCAGCGGCCGATTTCCTGCGCCGCGAGTACCAGGCGCCGCAACTTCTCATCGGCCACAGCCTGGGCGGCGCGGCAGTCGTCGCGGCGGCGCCGGACCTCGCGGAAGTGCGCGCAGTCGTCACGCTCAACGCCCCGGCCGATCCGGCCCACGTGCTGAAGAACTTCGCCGGTGCCGAAGAAGCCATCCGCCGCGACGGCGAAGCCAGCGTCAAGCTCGGCGGCCGCGAGTTCCGCATCCGCCGCCAGTTCGTCGAGGACGTCGAGGGGCAACGCCTCGCCGACGCCCTCGAAGGCATGGACAAGGCGTTGCTGGTGATGCACGCGCCGGACGACGAGATCGTCGCCTTCGACAACGGCATCCGCCTGTTCGAAGAAGCCGCGCAGCCGAAGAGCTTCGTCTCGCTCGACGGCGCCGACCACCTGCTGACGCGGCGCGAGGACGCCGCCTATGTCGCCGAGGTGCTCGCCGCCTGGGCCGGCCGCTACGTCGCGCCGGCGACCGCGGAGGCTGATGACACGACCGTGCGCGTGGAAGAAACGCGCGAAGGCAAGTTCACCCAGCGCATCGTCGCCGGCGGACACCTGCTGTTCGCCGACGAGCCGGTCTCGGTCGGCGGCCTCGGCAGCGGTCCCTCGCCCTACGACCTGCTGCTGGCGGGCCTGGGCGCCTGCACGGCGATGACCATTCGCATGTACGCCGACCTGAAGGGACTACCGCTGGAGCGGGTGCAGGTCGAACTCTCCCACGAAAAAATCCACGCCCAGGATTGCGCGGACTGCGAAAGCAAGGAGGGCAAGGTCGACCGCATCGAGCGCGTCATCCGCCTCGACGGCAATCTCGACGAGGCGCAGCGGCAGAAGCTGCTGGAAATCGCCAACAAGTGCCCGGTGCATCGCACGCTGCACGGCGAAGTGACCGTGCCGACGCGGCTGGACACAGAGGAAGCCGCATGAACCGCAAGCGCCTGGTCGTCGTCGCGATCCTCATCGCCGCCGTCGCCGCCTTCTTCATTTTCGACCTCGGCCGCTTCCTCAGCCTCGACTACATCAAGTCGCAGCAGGCGGCTATCGAGGCCTGGCGCGCATCGAACCCGCTGCAGGCGGCGCTGATTTTCTTCTCCGCCTATGTCGCCGTGACCGCCTTCTCGCTGCCGGGCGCGGCGGTCATGACGCTGGCCGCCGGCGCCATCTTCGGCCTAGCCTGGGGTTTGCTCATCGTCAGCTTCGCCTCCAGCCTCGGCGCCCTGCTCGCCTTCCTCATCGCCCGCTTTCTGCTGCACGACTGGGTGCAGGCGCGCTTCGGCGAGCGCCTCAAGGCGCTCAACGAGGGCGTGCGCCGCGACGGCGCCTTCTACCTGTTCACGCTGCGCCTGGTGCCGCTGTTCCCCTTCTTCGTCATCAACCTGGCGATGGCGCTGACGCCGATCCGCGCGTGGACCTTCTACTGGGTCAGCCAGCTCGGCATGTTCGCCGGCACCCTGGTCTATGTGAACGCCGGCACGCAGCTGGCGGGCATCGATTCGCTCGCCGGCATCCTCTCGCCCGGCCTGATCGGCTCCTTCGTCCTGCTCGGCGTCTTCCCGCTGATCGCGAAAAAAATCGTCGCCGCCGTCAAGGCAAAGAAGGCGCTGGCGGCCTGGCCGGCGCCGGCGAGCTTCGACCGCAACCTCGTCGTCATCGGCGCCGGCAGCGCCGGCCTGGTGACGGCTTACATCGCCGCTGCGGTGAAGGCCAAAGTGACGCTGATCGAGAAGCACCGCATGGGCGGCGACTGCCTCAACACCGGCTGCGTGCCCTCCAAGGCGCTGATCCGCTCGGCCAAGTTTCTGTCCCACGCCGAGCGCGCGCGCGAGTTCGGCATGCAGCGGGCCCAGGTGGATTTCGACTTCGCCGACGTCATGGAGCGCGTGCAGTCCGTCGTCAGGGCGGTCGAGCCGCACGACTCGATGGAGCGCTATGCCTCGCTTGGCGTCGAGTGCCTGCAAGGCGAAGCGAAGATCGTCTCGCCCTGGGAAGTGGAGGTCAAGAGCGAAGCCGGCACGCAGCGGCTCACCACCCGCTCAATAGTCATCGCCGCCGGCGCGCGCCCCTTCGTGCCGCCGATTCCCGGCCTGGAAGACGTCGGCTATCTCACCTCCGACAATCTGTGGCAGCTGCGCAAGCTGCCGCGCCGCCTGCTGGTGCTGGGTGGCGGGCCGATCGGCTGCGAGCTGACACAGTGCTTTGCCCGCTTCGGCGCGCAAGTGACGCAGGTGGAAATGCTGCCGCGCATCCTCATCCGTGAAGATCTCGAAGTCTCCGAGATGGTGACGGCGCGCTTCCGCAAGGAGGGCGTGGACGTGCGCACCGGGCACAAGGCACAGCGCTTCGTCGTCGACAACGGCGAGAAAACCCTGATCTGCGAGCATGTCGGCGCACCGGGCGGCGGCGAGGTGCGCATCCCCTTCGACGAAGTGCTGGTGGCCGTCGGCCGCGTCGCCAACACCGCCGGCTACGGCCTGGAGGAACTCGGCATCCCGCTGGCGAAGACGCGCACCATCGAGACCAACGAATACCTGCAGACGCTCTATCCGAACATCTACGCCTGCGGCGACGTCGCCGGCCCGTTCCAGTTCACCCACACCGCGTCGCACCAGGCCTGGTATGCGGCGGTGAACGCGCTGTTCGGCCGCTTCAAAATGTTCAAGGCCGACTATTCGGTGATCCCCTGGGCCACCTTCACCGACCCGGAAGTGGCGCGCGTCGGCCTCAACGAGCAGGAAGCGAAGGAAAAAAACATCCCGCACGAGGTGACGGTGTACGGCCTCGACGACCTCGACCGCGCCATCGCGGATTCGGAGGCGCACGGTTTCGTCAAGGTCATCACGCCGCCGGGCAGCGACCGCATCCTCGGCGCCACCATCGTCGGCGAGCATGCCGGCGACCTCCTCGCCGAATACGTCGCCGCCATGCGCCACGGCCTCGGCCTGAACAAGATCCTCGGCACCATCCACATCTACCCGACGCTGGCGGAAGCCAACAAGTTCGCCGCCGGCAACTGGAAGAAGGCGCACGCGCCGCAAAAACTGCTCGCGTGGGTGGCGCGCTACCATGCCTGGAGACGCGGATGAAAGCAGCCGCCGTCCTGTGGGGGCTGACTTTCGCTGGAGCGATCCTGACCACCGCACCAGCAGCGGCCGAATGCGTGGCGCGCGCCGAGACACAATCCGTGCCGCTGGTCGAGCTGTACACCTCGGAAGGCTGCAGCAGCTGCCCGCCGGCCGACCGCTGGCTGTCGCAGCAGGTCCCGGGCAAGTTCGTGCCGCTGGCGCTGCATGTCGACTACTGGGACTATATTGGCTGGCGCGACCGTTTTGCCCAGGCGCGCTTCAGCCAGCGCCAGCGCGACATGGTCAACCGTGGCGGCGGACGGGTCGTCTATACGCCACAGGTGATGCTGAACGGCCGCGATTTCCGCACCTGGCACAGCGCGGCCGCGTTCGACGATGCCGTGCGCAAGGCCACCGGCCGGCCGCTGCAGGCGAAACTTGCGCTGGCCGTAGACAAGAAGGCCGACGGCTGGGCCGCCCGGCTGACGGGCGAAGTCCTGCCGCGCAAGGGTCGCAGCGAGGCCTATCTCGCCCTGTATGAGAACGGCCTGAGCAGCGCCGTCGAGGCCGGCGAGAATCGCGGCGCGCGGCTGCAGCATGATTTCGTCGTGCGCGAGTGGATCGGGCCGCTGCCGGTCGGCGCCGACGGGCGCATCGCGCACAGGCAAACATTCAGGCCGCGCGACGGAATAGACTTCACCCGTGCCGGCGTTGCCGCCTTCGTCCAGGATGCCGACAGCGGCGAGGTGCTGCAGGCCGTCGCCATTGTCGTTGCCAACTGCAGTTCATAACCATAAGTACAGAGAGGAGCAATCATATGTACCCCCACGCTCACCTTCGTTCGCTGCCCCCCGAGGGGGCGCATGCCCCCTTCGGGGCGGCCCAGCAGGAGGCATGATCATGTCCCGACTCATGCCCCGACAACCCGTTCCCGCCCTGCGCGTATCGACGCTGGCCGGCGACTGGGACCTCGCCGCGCAGAAACCCGAGCGCTTCACCCTGGTCGTGTTCTACCGCGGCCTGCATTGCCCGATCTGCAAGACCTATGTCAGCGAGCTGGACAAGCTCGTCGCCGAGTTCGCCGCGCGCGGCACCGGCATCCAGGTCCTGAGCAGCGACACGCGCGATCGCGCCGAGGCGGCGCGCGACAACTGGGGGTTGGCGAACCTCAACCTCGGCTACGGCCTGTCGATCGAGATGGCGCGCAGCTGGGGGCTGTATGTATCGACCAGCCGCGGCAAGACCTCGGCCGGCATCGAGGAGCCGGCGCTGTTCAGCGAGCCGGGGCTGTTCCTCGTGCGCCCGGACGGCACGCTCTACTGGGGCTCGACCAGCACCATGCCCTTCGCGCGGCCGCATTTCCGGGAGATCCTCGGCGGGCTGGATTTCGTCATCAAGAACGACTACCCGGCGCGCGGCGAGGCCTGAACGGGAAGACGCATGAAAGTCAGCCCGCGGCAGACGGTGATCGCGCTCTACGCGGCGATATTCGCCGGCGGCGTCGCCTTGTCCGCGCTGGTCATCCACCAGGGCAGCATTGCGGTCAGCGCCACGCGCGGACTGGTGGAGCGCGACGTCCGCCTCCTCAAGACGCTCGAAACCTTCAAGGCGGAAGTGGTCGCCATCGAGCCGATCGCCTACGAGAATTACGTCTTCCGCGACCGCGCATTTTTCCGCGAGCGCAAGCGGAACAACGAGGAGGCGATCGCCGGGGGGCTGCAGACCCTGCGCACCGCCTTTCCCGGCAATGACAGGCTGGCGCAGATCGAGATGCAGTACCCGCCGATCAAGTCGCTGGTCGGCCAGCTGGACGAAGCGTTGCACGATCGCCCCGATCCCGCACGCGCACGCGGCCTGCTGCGCGACATCACCACGCTGTGCATCCAGATCAACGGCAATGCCGAGCAGTTGGCGAGTGCGGTGCGAGAAGAGGTCGTCAGGCGCGGCACCCGGGCCGAAGAGGCCATCGCCCGCATCTACGCCTGGGTCATCGCCTTCAGTGCCGCGCTGCTGGGCGTGGCGCTGGTCGGCGGCTATTTCGCCCGCGCCTATCTCGCCGAGGGCGTGGCGCGCAGGCGACTGGCCATGTTCCCGGCGCGTAATCCCAGCCCCGTCTTCAGTCTGGGCGCGGACGGGTCGATCGCGTATGCCAATCCCGGGGCCATCGACATGGTGCGGCGCCTGGGCGTGGAAGTGCAGGGGGCGCAAGCGTTGTTCCCGGCGGACCTGCCGCAGCGCCTGGCCGCCCTCAAGGCCTCCGGCGCACGGCAGGAAAGCTGGCAGTACGAGGCGCACGGCCGCACGCTCGACTGCCGGGTTCACCATCTCGAAGACTACGATGTCTTTCATGCCTACCTGTCCGACATCACCGAGCGCAAGCGCGCCGAAGAGCGTCTGGTCTTCCTCGCCTACCACGACGACCTGACCGGGCTGCCGAACCGTCGCCGCTTCTTCGACGATCTGGCCGAGGCGGCGCACGGCGACCGGGGCGGCGCGGCCGTCATGCTCAGCCTGGACCGTTTCAGGCGCATCAACGAGAGCCTGGGGCCGGCCCTCGGGGAGCGCGTTCTGGTCGCCGCCGCGCAGCGCCTGGCCGCGCTGCAGGAGCTTGATGGCGGCCATGCGGCGCGTTGCGAGCTGTACAGCTTCGAAGGCGATCTGTTCGCCATGCTGATCAGCGGCGAGGCCACGCCGGAGTCCGTCTCGCGCCTGGTGGAGCGTGTCATCGCCACAGCGGAAACGCCCTTGCAGGTGGAAGGACGCGAGCTGTTCGTCACGTTCAGCATCGGCGCCGCCTGCTTTCCGCAGGACGGCACGGATGCCGACACGCTGGTGCGCAACGCCGAAAGCGCCTTGCAGAAGGCGATTCGCGACGGCAGCAACAGCCTCCAGTTCTACTCGCGGGAAATGAACGTGCGGGCGCTGGACCGGCTCGAGCTGGAACACGAGTTGCGCCAGGCCCTTGTCCGCGACGAGCTGGAACTGCACTACCAGCCGCAGGTCGACATGGCGGGCCGCATTGTCGGCGTCGAGGCGCTGGCGCGCTGGCGCAATCCCCAGCGCGGCATGGTGTCGCCGGCCCACTTCATTCCGCTCGCCGAGGAAACCGGCCTGATCGTGCCGATCGGCGAATGGGTGCTGCGCACCGCCTGCGCCCAGGCCCGGCCATGGCAGGCGGACGGCGGGCCGGCGATGACGATGGCGATCAACCTCTCGCCGCGCCAGTTCCGCGACAAGCGCCTGCCCGGGCTGGTTCGCCGCGTCATGGCGGAAACCGGGATGGCGCCGCAGCACGTCGAACTCGAAGTGACGGAAAGCGCCGCCATGCAGGATGTCGAGTCGTCCGTCGCCATCATGCAGGAGCTGAAGGCCATCGGCGTGCATCTGTCCATCGACGATTTCGGCACCGGCTATTCGTCCCTCGCCTACCTGAAGCGCTTTCCCCTCGACAAGATCAAGGTGGACCAGTCCTTCGTGCGCAACATGGCGGAGGACGGCAACGACGCCGCCATCGTCCAGTCCGTGGTCGCGCTGGGCCACGCCCTTGGCCTGCGGGTGATCGCCGAAGGCGTCGAGACTGAAGCGCAGGCGGCCCTGCTGAAGTCGTACGACTGCGAGGAAATGCAGGGCTACCTGTTCAGTAAACCGCTGCCTGCGCAGGACATCCCCGCCCTGCTGGGCGCGCGGCCTGCAATTGGGCAGGCGGCAAGGCATTGACGGTGCGCGCGATGAAACGCCGCATGATGGCCGCCTGCGCCCTGCTGCTGCCGCTGCCCCTGCTGGCCGAGCCAGTCTGGGTCGGCCGCTTCCTGCCCGACGCGGGCGGCGCCATGCCGGCGCCGTGGCAGGTGGAGCGCCTGGACGACAAGGTGCCGCCGACCCGCTACCGCCTGCGCGAATGGGATGGCGTGCGCGCCGTGGAGGCCCATGCCGTCAACAGCATGGCGCTGCTGGCGCGGCCGCTGCAGGTCGATTTCGCCAGGACGCCAATGCTGTGCTGGCGCTGGCGCATCGATGCCCCGCTCGAGGCGGCCGACATGACACAGAAATCGGGCGACGACTATGCCGCCCGCGTCTATCTGAGCTTCGACGTGCCCACCGACACGCTGAGTTTTGCAACTCGCATGGGGCTAGGCATGGCGCGCGCGCTGCGCGGCAACCATGTGCCGGACGCCGCCGTCAACTACATCTGGGACAATCGCCATCCGGTCGGCACCTGGCAGCCGAACGCCTACACCGACCGCGCGCGCATGCTGGTGCTGCGCACGGGCGGCACGGAAGCCGGGCGCTGGGTCGACGAGCGCCGTGACGTGGCGGCTGACTTTCAGCGCGCCTTCGGCCATGCGCCCGCCCGCCTCACCGGAATGGCGCTGGCCAGCGACACGGACAACACCGGCGAGGAGGCGCGCGCCGGCTTCGCCGATTTCCGTTTCATCGAGCGCGATGCGGCGTGCCCTTCGACATGAAGTTCACGCCCGCCCTGTCCATCATCGTGCCGGCGCTGAACGAAGCGGACGGCATCGAAGCGCAGCTCTGCGCCCTCGCCCCGCTGCGCGCGCGCGGCGTCGATATCATCGTCGCCGACGGCGGCAGCAACGACGGCACGGTGGCGCTGGCGCAGCCGCATGCCGACCGCGTCGTCGCCGCCCCGCGCGGCCGCGCACGGCAAATGAACGCCGGCGCCGCCGTCGCGCGCGGCGAGACCCTGCTCTTCCTGCACGCCGACACGCGCCTGCCGCCGGACGCCGACCGCCTCGTCGGCAAGGCGCTTGCAGGCGACGCGGTCTGGGGCCGCTTCGACGTCGCCATCGAAGGCCGCCATCCATTGCTGCCGCTGATCGCCCGCCTCATGAACCTGCGCTCTCGCCTCACCGGCATCGCCACCGGCGACCAGGCGATGTTCGTCAGCCGCGCCGCCTTCGCGGCCTGCGGCGGCTTCCCCGCCATTCCGCTCATGGAGGACATCGCGCTGAGCCGCGCGCTCAAGCGCCTCGGCCGGCCCGTTTGCCTGCGGCCATGCGTGCGCACCTCCGGCCGTCGCTGGGACCAGTGGGGCTTCTGGCGCACCGTCCTGCTGATGTGGCGCTTGCGCCTCGCCTATTTTTTCGGCGCCGACCCGGCGCGGCTGGCACGGGACTACGGCCATGCGGCCAAAACCTGACACCGCCGTCGCGGTGCTGGCCCGTGCGCCCGTGCCCGGCGCGGCCAAGACGCGGCTGGCACCGCGCCTCGGCGCGGACGGCGCGGCGGCCCTGCAACGGCGGCTCACGCTGCGCACGCTGGCCACCGCGACCGGTGCGGCAGTCGGGCCTGTCTCGCTGTTCTGCGCGCCCGACACGCGCCATGCCTTCTTCGCGGAATGCGCAGCGAAGTTCGCCATACCGCTGCGCGATCAGGACGGGGAAGACGTCGGCGCACGCATGCTGCACGCCTTCGACGCGCTGCTTCACGCACACGACCGCGTCCTGCTCGTCGGCACCGACTGCCCGGCACTGACGACTGCGCACCTCGCGCAGGCCGCCGCCCTGCTCGACGACCACGATGCCGTCGTCTGGCCGGCGGAGGACGGCGGCTACGTCCTCATCGCCCTGCAGCGCACTGCGCCGGAACTGTTCGACGGCGTCGACTGGGGCACGCCGCGCGTCATGGCGCAGACGCGCGAACGGCTGCAGCGGCTTGGCTGGCGCTGGGCCGAGCCGACTCCGCTGTGGGACGTGGACCGTGCCGAGGACTACGACCGGCTGCTCGGCAGCGGGCTGCTCGAGCCCTCGCATCCGGCCGGAGCCGCTGCATGAAATACCTGACACTGCTCACGGCGCTGCTGGCCGCAATCACGCTGCATGCCCTTCCCGCCGCTGCCGCGCCAACGCTGGAAATCGTTTCCGCCACGCCAGCGGCGGCAGCACCTGTGCCACCGCTTCCGGAGGGCGCCCTGCCGCATTCGCGCGCCACCGCCGGCCGCGACATCCCACGGGGATTCCCTTCGGTCATCGCACTGGCCTGGCTGGCCGAACCGACCGAGCGCTACACCCACGGCGTGCTCGGCGATGCCATCGAAGCCGGCGCGCTGAACGTCACGCTGCGCTCGGGCGCCACGCTGACCTACCGCCTGCCGCCGGGCGAGGTCTTCGAGGACCTCGCGCCGCGCATCGTCTCCCTCATGCCGGATGGCCGCGAGCAGGTGGTCGTCGTGCGCAGCCTGCAGGACAAGGGCGCTTCGCTCGCCGTCTTCCATGTCATGAAAGGCCGCCTGGAAATGATGGCGGCGAGCGAACCGATCGGCCTGCCCAACCGCTGGCTGAACCCGGTCGGCGCAGCCGACGTCGATGGCGACGGCAAGCCGGAGATCATCGCCGTGCTCACGCCGCACATCGGCGGACTGCTGGCCGTGTATGGCGTCGCCGGCGACCACCTCGTCGAGAAGGGCCGCATCGGCAGCTTTTCCAACCACCGCATCGGCGCCACGGACATCGGACTCTCCGCGCTGGCCGATGTCGATCGCGACGGCATCATGGACATCGTGCTGCCCTCCGCCGACCGCAGGGCGCTGAAGGTCGTCACCTTTCGCGGCGGCCGTTTCAGGGAACTGGCGGCCTTCCTTCTGCCGGCGCACGCGGACGGCGACTTCCGCCGCCTGCCGGACGGCAAGGGCATCGTCATACCCCTGGATGACGGCCGCTTTGCTATCCTTCGCTGGTGAATCTCGGGGGAGGCCGGGCAACCATGAAGCGCCTCGTGCTGCTGGGCGGCGGCCACAGTCATGTCCATGTGCTCGACGCGCTGGCGCAGCGCCCATTGGCGAGCGTTGAGACACTGCTCGTCTCGCCCCATCCGCATCAGGTCTATTCCGGCATGCTGCCGGGCTGGCTGGCCGGCCATTACCGCCTGCGCGACTGCCTCATTCACGTCGACGCGCTGGCGCGCCGCGCCGGCGTCGCCCACCGCCGCGCCACGGCCATCGGCTTCGACCCAGCCGCACAGCGCGTCTTCTGCAGCGACGGCGCGGCGTTCGACTATGACGTGCTGTCCATCGACACCGGCGCCGTCCTCGACCTGGGTGCGCTGCCCGGCGCGTCGCAGCACGCGCTGCCGGTGCGCCCCATCGAGCGCTTCATCCAGGGCTGCAACAGCCTCGTCGAGCATGTGCGGGCGCGGCCGCGCACCATCATCACGTTCGTCGGCGGCGGGGCAGCAGGCGTCGAACTGATCCTCGCCCTGCGCCGCCGCCTGCGCCGCCATGTGCGCGAAGGCAGGGCCGTGCTGCAGTTGATCTCGTCCAGCGCAAGCCTGCTGCCGGGCCATCCGGCCGGGGTTGGGCGCCGGCTCGAAGCGCAACTGGCTGCCTGCGGCATTCTGTATTATCCGGATCGATCCGTGGCGGCCTTCCTTCCCGACGGCGTGATCCTGCACACCGGCGAGGAGATCGAGAGCAACTTCAACCTGGTCGCCACCGGCGGCGCTGCGCCGCCCTGGCCCAAACGCTCCGGGCTGGCCACCGACGCGGGCGGCTTCATCAGCGTCAACGGTTTCCTGCAATCCACCTCGCACGCCAACGTCTTTGCCGCCGGCGACGTAGCCAGCATGGTCGACCATCCTCGCCCGAAGTCCGGCGTCTATGCCGTGCGCGCCGGCCCGCCGCTGGCGGACAACCTGCTGCGGGCGCTGGCGGGGCGGCCGCTCAAGCGCCATGCGCCGCAACAGCGCGCCCTCTATCTCATCGGCACCGGCGGCCACCACGCCATTGCCTCGTGGGGTCCGTTCTCCTGGCAGGGCCGCTGGGTGTGGCGCTGGAAGGACCGCATCGACCGCGCCTTCATCGCCCGTTTTTCCCGGGATACCCCGACCGAGGCGAACCTCCTTCATCGTTCCGAGTCTGAATCGCCATGAAAACCCACCACATCCACTTTGTTGTCGGAGCGGGCGGCCTTGCCTTCGTCGCCTTTGCCACCTTCTACCTGCAGGAAAAACTCGGCCTGCTGCCCTGCCCGCTGTGCGTCATGCAGCGCATCGCCTTCATCCTCTTCGCCCTCACCGCGCTCATCGCCGCCTTTCACAAGCCGGCCGGCGCGGCGCGCTGGCTCTACCTCGGCCTGCTCGACCTGTGGGCCACCGCGGGCGCGGCCATCGCCGGCTGGCAGGTGTATCTCACCTACCATCCGCAGGCCGCCGAGTGCGGCATCAGCGCGGAAGAGCGCTTCCTCAACGGCCTGCCGCTGGCCAAGTGGTGGCCGGCGATGTTCGAGGCCAACGGCGACTGCACCAGGGTCGATTGGACATTCTTCGGCCTGTCCATCCCGGAACTGTCGCTGATCGCCTTCATTCTCCTGTCCTGCATCGCCCTCTACGCTGGTTTGCGCCCTGAAGAGCGGTGAAACCGCTCTGAAGAAGTACTCTTGGGGTGCGCCCTGAAGAGCGGTGAAACCGCTCTGAAGAAGTACTCTTGGGGTGCGCCGCCCGGCGCGGTAAAATGGCGTTTTCCTCAGGCGCGTACACGCACCTGCAACGCCCGGCCCATCATGAGCAACGATAAAAACGCCAAGGCGGTGACCGATGCCGCCCCGACAGTTTCCAATTTCATCCGTCAGATCATCGAAGCCGACCTCGCCGCCGGCAAGCATGCCGACGTGGCCTGGGGCGGCAAGCCCGGCCCGGCGGCCAGCCACACCGGCGCGCCGCCCGACGCCGCGAAAATCCGCACGCGCTTCCCGCCCGAGCCGAACGGCTACCTGCACATCGGCCACGCCAAGTCGATCTGCCTCAACTTCGGCCTGGCGCGCGACTACGGCGGCGCCTGCCACCTGCGCTTCGACGACACCAACCCGGAGAAGGAAGAGCAGGAATACGTCGACGCCATCGTCGACGCCGTGCGCTGGCTCGGCTTCGACTGGGGCGACAACGGTTACTTCGCCTCGGACTACTTCGACTTCATGTACGCGGCGGCACAGCACCTCATCGAGCACGGCCACGCCTACGTCGACTCGCAGTCCGCCGAGGAGATGCGCGCCAGCCGTGGCACGCTGACCGAGCCTGGCAAGGGCAGCCCGTACCGCGGGCGCAGCGTCGAGGAGAACCTCGACCTCTTCCGCCGCATGGAAGCCGGCGAGTTTCCCGACGGCGCCCACGTGCTGCGGGCAAAGATCGACATGGCCTCGCCCAACATCAACCTGCGCGATCCGGTCCTCTACCGCATCCGCCATGCCACGCACCACCGCGCCGGCGACAAGTGGAATGTGTACCCCCTGTACACCTACGCCCACCCCATCGAGGACGCGCTGGAGCGCATCACCCACTCCCTCTGCACCCTCGAGTTCGAAGACCAGCGTCCCTTCTACGACTGGCTGCTCGAAAGATTGGCGGAAACGACGACTTTGCCCGATGGCACTGCCGTGGGCGGCCTGCTGGCGCAGCCGCTGCCGCGGCAGATCGAGTTCGCCCGTCTCAACCTCACCTACGTCGTGCTCTCCAAGCGCAAGCTGATCCAGTTGGTGCAGGAAGGGCACGTTGAAGGCTGGGACGATCCGCGCCTGCCGACGCTGGTCGGTGCGCGCCGGCGCGGCTACACACCCGAGGGATTCCGTGCCTTCGCCGAGCGCATCGGCGTCGCCAAGTCGGACTCGTGGATCGACTACAGCGTGCTGGAAGACTGCATGCGCGACGATCTCAACGAGAAGGCGCTGCGCCGCATCGCCGTGCTCGATCCGCTCAAGCTCGTCATCGACAACTACCCGGAAGGGCAGGAGGAGGACTGCTTCGCGCCCAACCACCCGCAGAAGCCTGACCTGGGCAAACGCGCCGTACCCTTCTCGCGAGAACTGTGGATCGAGCGCGAGGATTTCATGGAAGCGCCCGCCAAAGGCTACTTCAGGCTATTCCCCGGCAACAACGTGCGGCTGCGCTACGGTTTCGTCGTGAAATGCACCGGCTGCGACAAGGACGCCACAGGAAACATCACCACCGTGCACTGCGAGTACTTCCCCGACAGCAAATCCGGCACGCCGGGCGCCGACACCTACAAGGTGAAGGGCAACATCCACTGGGTCAGCGCGAAGCATGCCTACGCGTCGGAAGTGCGCCTTTTCGATCGTCTCTTCAGGGAGCCCAATCCCGGCGCCGGCGACCGCGATTACCTGGAGGACCTGAACCCGGATTCGAAGCGGGTGATCGCCGCCCGTCTCGAACCGGCGCTGAAGGACGCGCAGCCCGAAGACCGCTACCAGTTCGAGCGGCACGGCTACTTCGTGGCAGATCGGGTGGATTCGAAACAGGGCGCGCCGGTGTTCAACCGGGCGGTGACGCTGAAGGATTCGTGGGGCAAAAGCGACAAATAGCATGGAGGTCTGGCGGGCGGCGAAGCCGTCCGCCAGACCCAAGAGAATTTACCTGATCTTCTCGCAGGACCACTGACCGCCCGAGCACTTGCAGCGGCGTCCGTCACCCGGAATTTTCGTCGTCCCTTCCTTGCAGCCCTGCGGTTTTGCCGCCAGGGCCGATGTCGTCATCACGGCGTTCGAGAACGAAAGCGCCAGGAACACGGCAAGCATTTTCAGCATTGTGCGAATCATGACTTCTCCTTGGTATGAGATGACCGCCAGTTCCTGCGATTCCGACGGCATCGCAGTGTAACCCGTTCTGCATAACGCGCAAGTGCGCCGTTCAGTCGGATGCCCGCAGCGGCGTAATGTCGTCGATATCCAGCGCCACCAGGTTCGGAAAACCCAGCGGCTTGTCGCCGAAGGGCATCGGCCAGACGCGGCGGCGGGTCGGCGCTTTCAGTCCGCCAAAGTCTCGATAGTCCTCGCAAATATGCGCCGCACGCGCCCAACCGCCGACCACCTCGGCGGTGTAGTCCAGCCGCGTCAGCAGGTGCTGCTCGTTGAAATGGAAAACCTGCCGGCGGTTGTGCGTGGGAGTGTCCTGCGGAAAGGTTGCGGCCAGGCGCGTGACCTGCCCCTGCGGCCCCTGTACAGGCGGCAACAAATCGAAGGAAAAACCCGGGCGAAGGAAGATGAACGGCGTCACCAGGTAGTTCCAGGTGGCGTAGCCGCCGAAATAGAGAAAATCCAGCGCGTCCCAGCGGAACTGCCGGCGCAGGCCGTGGAAGGTGTCGCGCGGCCGGGTCCGCCTCGCCATGACGACTCCGACCGGATCGAGGATGCGCACCTCCTCGTCGCCGATCCACTCGCCGCGCCAGCCCGCGTGCGGGTAGTCGTAGAAGACGAAGCGCGGTTCGCTCGTCGAGGCCCACATGCGGGCATGGCGCAGTGGCAGGCGGCCCTTGGCCATGAAGAGAAAGCCGGCGGCGGAGAGCTGGATGTCGAGGCCACTCAGGCCGCGCCAGAAATCAGCACCGCCATGCGCTTCGATGATCGCATCGAGAATTGCCTGGATGTCCCGCCCTGCCATCTCCGGTCTCCCTCCGTCGCAGCCGCGTCACGCCTTGCGCTTTGATACCACCTCGCCCATGCTCGGCGCCAGATCTCCGCTGCCCAGTTTGACCACCTCGCGCCGCTGTTCGCAGCGACGCAGGACTTCCAACTGCTGCGCATCCGTATAGGCCACCCACCAGTCGCGCTCGTCCTGGGTGCGAAAGCAGCCCTTGCACAGGCCGATGGCCTCATCCATCTCGCACACCTTGACGCAGGGCGAGCGCACCGGCGTGGCTGTCAGTGATTTCATTTTTCCTCCGGAAGAATTTCGCTGGCCATGCGCAGGATAGTCTGGCGCACTTCGGCGGACAACACCAGTTCGGCATGGGCGGCGGGCACGGTAATGCGTTCGTCGAAATGCAGCAGGCCCGTGTCGTCCTCGCGCAGGAAACCCGCATCGACGAACTGCGCGACGACACCGGCGAACAGCGCCTTCTCCGAAAATTCCGGCGCGTTGAACTCATAGAGCAACGCCAGGCGCTGGGCCAGCAGGTGGCTGGCTTCCTCGAGCGCACGGCGCGTGATCCGGCCCGAACCATGCCGCTGCAGCAGGGCCAGCGTGAGGAAATGCCTCTCCAGGGCAGGCCGGATCGTCTCGCCGAGCAGCAGCAGTTCGGCGAATGCCTGGCTGTTCGGTTCGGGTGCAGCGAGTCGTCCGCTGTCCGGGTTGCGTCGCAGCAGACTGCGCGCTTCCAGCGCGGCGACGGCGGCGCCCATGGCCGCGGGCAGCTCCTCGAGCGGCCCGCGCAGATACAGTTCGGCGCGCAGCAGCCTATAGATGCCGGACACCACCTCGTCCATGCGGCGCGCGTCGAGTCGGCGGTTGCGCCCGAGCAAACAGGCAATCAGCGACGGCAGGGCGAACAGATGCAGCACATTATTGCGGAAGTAGGCGAGCAGGGCCGCCTCGGACGCGCACACGCGAACGAGGTCGCCGAGCGGATGTGTCAGCCGTTCGATGAAACCGAGGCGCTCGGCGTAGGCGATGCACGCCTCTGCGGACAACGCGCAGCCGGCCACGCCTGCCGCATACGGCGCCTCGCGCAACAACGCCTGGTAATGCTCGATCTGGCGCGCCAGCGCCTGGGCGTCGGCCGCATGCTTGGGTGTGGCCAGCAGCGCCAGCGCCACCAGGTTGATCGGCGTCACGGCGGCCGCCGCGTTGATGCGGCGGGCAAGTTCCTCGGCCGCATCCTGAATGACCGGCCGCACCCACTCGGCGCGCGGATCGCTCGCCTCCTGCCAGCCGGGGTGCGCCCGGTCGAGAAATTCGTCCAGCGGCAGCGGCTCGCCGAAATTCACATGCGCCTTGCCGAATTCCCGCTTGAGCAGGCGCCAGGCACCGAGCAGGCCCCACAGCGATTCGCCGCGCTTCGGCTTGCCCTGCATTTCCTCCAGGAAGGTCCGCCCCTCGATCAGTTTCTCGTAGCCGAGGTAGACCGGCACCAGCACCAGCGGGCGCTCCTGTCCGCGCAGGTAGCTGCGGATCGTCATGCCGAGCATGCCGGCCTTGGGCGCCAGCATGCGCCCGCTGCGGCTGCGGCCGCCCTCGATGAAGTATTCGATGGGGAAGCCGCGCGAGATCATCAGGTGCAGGTATTCGTGGAACACCGCCGCATAGAGCGGCTCGCCCTTGAAGCTGCGCCGCAGGAAGAAGGCGCCGCCGCGCCGCAGCAGCGGCCCGACGATCGGGATGTTCAGGTTCTCGCCGGCGGCGATATGCGGCGGCGTCAGGCCGCGGCCGTGGACGACGTAGGAGAGCAGCAGGTAGTCGATGTGGCTGCGGTGGCAGGGCAGATAAACGATGCCCTGCCCCGGCGCGATGCGCGTCACGGCCTCGAAGTTGCGCACTTCGACGCCGTCGTACAGGCGCGTCCACAACCAGGTGAGAAAGAGCACGAAGGCGCGCACCACCCCATAGGTGTAGTCGGAGGCGATCTCCAGGGCGAAGGCGCGGGCGCGGCGTTGCGCCTCGCCTTCGGAAATCTGTTTGGCTGCCGCCTCGGCAGCCATCGCCGCGCGCACCGCGGGCGCATCGAGCAGGATGTCCACCTGCGTGTTGCGGTGGGAAAGATCCGGTCCGATGGCAACCTCGCGCTGGCGGCGAAAGTGCACGCGCAACAGGCGCGAGAGCTTGCGCAGCGCCCGCGCCTCATCGGATTCCTCCTCCAGCAGCTCGCGCAGCGAGAGCGGCGCGCCGAAGCGCACCAGCGCCTGGCGGCCATGCAGCAGCACGGCGATGATCTGGCGCAACCGGCCGGGCGCGCGCCAGGTTTCCGCGAACAGCGCCTTGAGGATGGAGTCCTGCTTGTCCGGGGCACGCCCCCACAGGATGGTGACGGGCACGATCTGCACGTCGGCCGACGTGTCCGCGATGACCGCACGCACCAGGTCGACCATCAGCGGCGAGTGCCCGTAGCGCTCCCTGGCCGTGGCGGCGATGCGCCGGGCGCGCTCGAGGAAGAAGAAGGCGCGCTGCGTCCGCAGCCCGCCCACGGCAAGCGCGGCGCGCGGGCGCGGCAGGCCGGCGCGCCGCGCCTCCTGCAGCAGCACCAGCAGGTTGGTCAGGTGGCGGCCGTCCAGCACGTAGCACACCGGACGGCGCGAATCGCGGCCGAGCTCACCGGCCTGCTCGGGCAGGACGGTCGTCCGCACCCAGGCGTAGAGCAGCCTGCGCAGAAGGGCGAGGGTCCAGCCGGAGAGGTCGAATGATGGCGACATGTCGTGTCCGGGGGCGCCCCGGTGAGCCCGGAGGAAGATTGGGCGGTTTCCTCTAATCAGGATTGGTTTGACGGGGAGTATACTTTCAACCTCCCATTACTGCCCCGCCCGGAAGGTTTCCGCGACCATGCTTCCCGCCCTGCCCAGCTACACCCTGCGCGAGGAAATCGCCAACAGCCTCACGCACGGCATCGGCATCGTGCTGGCCATCGTCGGCCTGGTCGTGCTGGTGGCCTTTGCCACACGCAACGGCGACGTCTGGCACGTGGTGAGCTGCAGCATCTTCGGCGCGGCGCTGATCATTTGCTTCACCACCTCCACCCTGTATCACAGCGTTCGCATCGAGCGCGCCAAGCACGCACTGCGCGCATTGGACCATTCCGCCATCTTCCTGCTCATCGCCGGTACTTACACGCCCTTCATGCTGGTGAACCTGCGCGGACCATGGGGTTGGTCGCTCTTCGCCGTCATCTGGACGCTGACTTTGATCGGCATCGTGCTGCGACTGGTTTTGAAGGGCCGGCTGCATGGCCTGGTGGTGTCGATCTACATCGCCATGGGCTGGGCCGTGGTGGTCGCCACCCAACCGATGCTCGATCATGTCGGCACGGGCGGCCTGGTGCTTCTCGCCGCCGGCGGACTGGCCTACACGTCCGGCGTGATTTTTTACAAATGGCGCCGCCTGCCCTACAACCACGCCATCTGGCACGGCTTCGTGCTGGCCGGCGCGGCGCTGCACTTCTTCGCCGTGCTGTTCTACGTCATCCCGTGGCCGGGGCCAGTAGCCGCGGCCTAGGGTCTATGGCAAACTGGTGCCCGCTGTTGATTCTGGGGTACTAGCCCGCCCGACCCGCCCCAGAGCGGGAGGCAACCGCCCGAAGGAGACATGCATGGTTCCGTTCCACCTTGCTTTCCCCGTCACCGATCTCGCCCGCGCGCGGGAGTTCTACGGCAAGTTCCTCGGCTGCCCGGAAGGACGCAGCTCGGACGAATGGGTGGATTTCAACTTCCGCGGCCATCAGATCGTCGCCCACCTGGTCAAGCGCACGGGCACGGACGACCCCACCAACAGCGTCGACGGCAAGCAGGTGCCGGTGCGCCACTTCGGCCTGGTGCTGCCGATGGAGGAATGGATGCGCCTCGCCGAGCGCTTCCGCGCCGCCGGCATGGAGTTCGTCATCGAGCCCTATGTGCGCTTCAAGGGCCAGCCGGGCGAACAGGCAACGATGTTCCTCATGGACCCCTTCGGCAACGCACTGGAGTTCAAGGCCTTCAGCGATCCTGAGCGGCTGTTCGCCAAGTAGTTCCTCTTCCGGCAGTCTTCACGTTTTTTTCACGTCGCCTTGAGCCGGCCTTGACGGCCCGCTTGCTACGGTATGGCCCGTTCACCCTCGGAGCCATGCCATGCCCGTTCTACCGTCCGCCCGGCAACTCAACCGCTACTTCCTGATTTCCTGGCTCTTCGCCGTGGTCCAGGTGGCGGGGCTACAGGGCATTCGCCCGTTCGCCGAGCCTGCCGTAGCCGGCTGGGCGTTCGCCGCCACGTTGAGTTACGCCTTCCTCTACCTGCTGCCCGCGCTGCTCGTTGTCCACCTGTTGCGTCCGCTGCTGTCGCGCGCCCTGCCGAAGGCCGCGCCTGCGCTGATCGCGCTCCTCGCCATCGGCCTCGTCGGACTGACGCAGACGCTGCTGTTGGCCGACCACCTCATTCGCAGCATGTACGGCTTCCACATCAACGGCTTCGTGGTGGACCTGGTGTTCACGCCGGGCGGCATCGCCGCCCTCGGCGCCAGCCTGGGCACGCAGATCGCGGCCGGGCTCGTCGTCCTTGCCCTGCTGGCGGCGCAGGCCACGGCCTACGCCTGGGTGGTGCGGCGCGACGGCCTCGGCCGCTGGACCGCGCGCGTCCGCTGGCGCTGGGTGATGCTGGCCGTGGCCCTGCTGAGCACCGGCGAACGGGTGGCCTACGCCTACAGCGCGGCGACCAACTTCCAGCCGATCCTCTTCGCCAGCGAGCACTACCCGCTCTATCGGCCCCTCACCTTCCGCAAGCTGGCCAAAAGCCTCGGCATCGACTCGGCGTAGGCGCAGGACGCGGGGCTGGGCGTGAAGGTAGGCCGCCTCGCCTACCCGCTGGCGCCGCTGCGCGTGGAAGCGCCTTCGGCGCCGCTGAACATCGTCTGGCTGGTCGCCGAGTCCCTGCGCTTCGACATGCTCGACGCGAAGATCATGCCGCGGCTGTGGGACTTCTCGAACGATGCCCTGCGCCTGGAAAAGCATTTCAGCGGCGGCAACCTGACGCAGATGGGCGTCTTCTCCATGTTCTACGGCCTCTACGGCAACAACTGGTTTCCCATGCATGCGGCGCGGCGTGCGCCGGTGCTGATGGACGTGCTGCAGCAGCAGAATTACCAGTTCAGCCTCAACACCAGCCAGCGCTTCACCTACCCGGCCTTCGACAAGACGATCTTCGCCAACATGCGGCCGCAGGACATGCATGCGCTGGAGGGCGGCGCGCCGCCCTGGCAGCGCGACGCGAAGAACATCGACGACATCCTCTCCTTCATCGACCGGCGCGATCCGGCCCGGCCGTTCATGACCTACATGTTCTTCGAGTCGACCCATGCCCCCTACGATTTCCCCGAACAGGCGGCCATCGCCCGGCCCTACCTGGAGGATTTCAATTACCTCACCGCCGATTTCAACAAGGACATCGAACCGATCAAGAACCGCTACATCAACGCCGCCCATCACATCGACGCGCAGATCGGGCGGGTCGTCGATCACCTCAAGGCCAGGGGCCTGCTCGAAAAAACCGTCGTCATCGTGCTGGGCGACCACGGCGAGGAGTTCATGGAGCGCGGCCGCTGGGGCCACAGCGCCGAATTCAACCGCTTCCAGACCGGCACGCCGGCGGTGATCCGCGTGCCCGGCCAGGCGCCGCGGGTCGTGCAAGGCATCACCAGCCACCTCGACCTCCCCGCCACGCTGATGCCGCTGCTCGGCGTGAAGAACCCGCCGGCCGATTACGCCAGCGGCTATGACCTGCTGGCGCCGGATTTCCACCGCGACTACGCGGTCGCCGCCGACTGGAACCGCATCGCCTATATCGGCAACGACTTCAAGGTCTCCTTCCCGATCAACGCCCTCGGTGCCGCACGCAACGAAGTCACCGACGGCGACGATCGTCCCCTGGTCGACTCATCCGCCGCGCTCAAGGCGATCCGCGCGGCCATGATGGAGATCATGGCCAACCTGACGCGCTTCACCCGCCAGCAACAATCCTGACCGCACCGGTGGTAGGCTTGCCGCTGAAGAAAGGGGACTCGGCGGCGATGCGCTTGCTGGTGGTTGAAGACAACAGGGACATCCTGGCCAACCTGGCCGACTACTTCGCCCTCAAGGGCTACGAGGTGGATTGCGCGCAGGACGGCCTCACCGGGCTGCACCTGGCGGCGACGCAGCACTACGACCTGATCGTCCTCGACGTCATGCTGCCGGGCATGGACGGCTACGCCCTCTGCCAGCGCCTGCGCGAGGGCGAGCGGCGCGACACGCCGGTGATCATGCTTACCGCGCGCGATGCGCTCGACGACCGCCTGCAGGGCTTTCGCACCGGCGCCGACGACTACCTCACCAAGCCTTTCGCCCTGCCCGAACTGGCGGCGCGCATCGAGGCGGTGCTCAAGCGCAGCCGCGGCGGCGGACGGCGCCTGCTCAAGGTGGGCGACCTCGCCTACGACCTCGACACGCTCGAAGTCGCCCGCGCCGGCCAGCCCCTGAAGGTCGGGCCGACCGGCCTGAAACTGCTGGCCGTGCTCATGCAGAAGAGCCCCGCCGTGGCCACGCGCGAAGCCCTCGAAGCGGCGCTATGGGGCGATGCCCCGCCCGACAGCGACAGCCTGCGCAGCCACATCCACAACCTGCGCCAGCAGATCGACAAGCCCTTCCCGCGGCCGCTGCTGCATACCGTCCCCGGCATCGGTTTCCGCCTCGCCGAGACGACAGATGCCGACAAATGACAGGGGGCCGGGGGGCAGGCCGTCAATGAATGCACGGCACAGTCTTGCGCGCCGCATCGTCATCGCCTTCGTCCTGCTGACGCTGGTCATCTCGAGCCTGTTTTCGCTGGCGCTGATGCAGGCGATGAATTTTTCCGAGGAGTTCCTCACCGAGACGGCGCTGCGGCAGCGCCTCGACACGATCATCGCGGAGCGCAAGGCGGGCAAGCCGAGCGACCTCGACCAGGACATGGAACTGTTCATCGCCGGCGAGCCGGGCGGCGATGCGTTGCCGACCTGGCTCGACGGCGCAGCACCGGGCTTCGGCGAGATGCCGCGCAATGGACGCGAATATCCCGTGATGGTGCGCGACGAGGACGGCATCCGCTACATACTGGTGCTGGACCAGCAGGAATTCGAGCGCTTCGAGGAGGTGATTTCCTATTTCCTCGTGCTCGCCGTCCTCCTCAGCGTGCTCCTCGCCTGGGGCCTGGGCCGGCTGGTCGCGCGGCGGGCGATCGCGCCGGTCACCCGACTGGCCGGCCAGGTGCAGCACCGCGAACAGCTCCTGCCGCTGGCGCCGCCGCTCGCTTCCGACTATGCGCCCGACGAAGTCGGCACGCTGGCCGCGGCTTTCGACACCGCCCTCGGCAAGCTGCGGCAGGCCCTGCAGCGCGAACGCCTGTTCACCAGCGACGTCAGCCACGAACTGCGCACGCCGCTCATGGTGATCGAGAGTTCCTGCGACCTGATGCTCGCGCAGGGGATGCCTGATGCGCGCCAGGAGGTCGTGGTGCGGCGCATCCTCGCGGCCTGCGTGGAGATGCGCGAACTGGTGGCGACCTTCCTGGAGCTGGCGCGCGCGCCCGAAAGTCAGTCTCTGGGAGACGGCGGCGAGATCGGCCTGCAGCAGATTGCCGACGAACTGATCGGCCGCTTTCGCAGCGAGGCGGAAGCGCGCGGGCTGGAATTGTCACTGCTGGTCGAGAGCGGGGACGAGGCGCGCCATCCCGCACCGCTGCTGCGCGCCATTCTCTCCAACCTGCTGCGCAACGCGATCCACTACACCGACCGCGGCTTCGTCCGCCTGGTGCTGCGCCACGGCGGCTTCAGCGTGTGCGATTCAGGCGTGGGCATCCCGCGCGAACAGCGCGATGCGGTTTTCCTGCCCTTCGTGCGCGGCGACGCCAGCCGCGGTGACGGCCTCGGGCTGGGCCTGTCGCTGGTGCAGCGCATCTGCCAGCGCCAGGGCTGGCGCATCCGCCTGGAAGAAAGCAAGAACGGCGGCTGCGAGTTCCGCGTGGACTTTTCTCCGGATTGACGCTTTTTTCACGCCGGCTTGACGCGGCGGTCACGGGGCGGCGCCTACAGTGCGCGGCAGTCGATCTCACAGACCGCCCCTCATGCCCGATTCCGGTTCCTCGCCAATCACCTTGTCCTTCGCGGACGGGGATGACCTTGCCCTGCCGCGCCGGCACCTTGGCCGGCTTGTCCGTCGACTGGAACTTTGGCGGGAGAAACAGCTCATCCGCAAGACGCTGGAACTGGCCGGCGAACCGACGCTGGTGCTGGACCTGTCTCGCGTCACCGGGCTTTACTGGCCTGTGCTGGCCGAGCACCCCAGCCGGGTGATCATCGCCGCCGCTGATTCCCCCGCCCAGCTCGAGGCAAGACTGCTGCGACACCCCCTGCCGCAGCGCGAGCGCATTCGCGTGATGCAAGCCACCGCATTGGCTGTCAGCCTCCCGGATGGGGCCGTTGATTGCGTGTTCTGCATGCGGTCCCTCGACGAGAACAACCGGCGGACGGCGTTCCTGCGCGAACTGCACCGCGTCACGCGCGACACCGTGATCCTCGCCATCAGGGCCGATCATTTCGGCCCATGCCAGAAGGATTTGGCGGCGGCGGGATTCCGCCTCGTCGGCCGCTTCGACTTCCTGCCCCTGTGTTCGGCGCGGCGGATAGCCGTCCTGCGCAAATTTGAACTGTGAGGATCCGCATGACCCCATCGCCAGGTGCTGAATGAGAACAGGCCCTGACACTTCCCGCCGGCTCGACGGCGTTCTGCGGCCCTATTTCGCAATCCTGTACCTGGCGATTATTGCAATGATGGCCCTGTTCTGGCGATATGCCAGTGCGGATTCCCTGTCGGGCAAGGCATTCCTCGCCTTCTCGACGATTGGCTATGCGTTCCTCTATACGCTGGTCCCATTTTCGATCACTGCCTTGACCCTCCGGGTGGTCAGATCCGACTCCTCGGAATCAGGATGGCGAACGGCGCTGGCCTATGCCTTTGCCTATGTTGGCGGCACGCTGACCTTGTTGTGCATCTATGCCGATTACCGCATCTACGGACTGTACGAGTATCACTTCAACAGCTTCGTCTGGAACCTGCTGACCACGCCTGGCGGCATCGCCGCCTTGGGCGCCACGGATTCCACCCTGCGAACCGTTGCCCTCCAGGTCGGATTTTTCTTCATGGCCACCGCGATTGTGCTTTGGTTGCTCCATCGCCGCCAGCAAGGCCGCCGCCTGTTGTCCCGGCGCGTGCTGATGGCCATGACCAGCATTGCATTGCTTGCCTTCCTGACCACGGAAGGCGTCTTCGCCTACAGCACGTATACCGGCCAGGAGGATTACCTGCAGGCCGCCGAAGCCATTCCCTTTCGCCTGCACACAAGCGCCACCACCCTTTTCAAGCGCATGGGCATCAAGCGCACCGCCCTATCGAACCTGCGCATCGCCGGCGGAACCGTCAACTATCCCTCTAAGGAACTGCAGTCGACTCCGCTGAAATCCTATCCGAACATCATCATGCTGGTCGGCGAATCCTTCCGCTGGGACCTGCTCGATCCGAAAATTACTCCAAATCTATGGAAGCTCTCCACGAAGTCGACGAGATTCGAACAGCATTACAGCGGCGGCAACCGTACCCGCATGGGACTGTTTTCCATGTTCTACGGCATCTACGCCCCCTACTGGTACAGCTTCGAGCGCCAGCGCATCGCCCCAGCCCTGATGGAGTTCATCAGGTCGAAGAACTATCAGCTCGCACTGCATACGAGCCAGAGCTTCGACTACCCGGAACTGCGGCACACGCTGTTCACGGGCATTCCCGAGCAGTACCTGCAGGAAGTGAAATCGGGCGTCCCGTGGAAGCGGGATAGCCAGAACATCACCGACATCATCGCCAAGCTGGACCAGCGCGACCGCCAGCGCCCGTTCTTCGGTTTCATGTTCTTCGAGTCGACCCATGCACCCTACACCTTCCCCGAAGATACCGCGCTGCTCGACGACTACCAGAAGGATTTGAACTACATCAACATGAACCTGCAGGAGAACGTGAAGCAGATCCATGCCCGCTATGTCAATGCGGCCCATCACATCGACCGGGAAGTCGGCCGCCTGCTCGATTACCTGGAACGAAGCGGCATGCTTGGCAACACCATCGTGCTCTTCACGGGGGATCATGGCGAGGAATTCATGGAGAAGGGGCACTGGGGACACGGCCATGGACGCACGTTCCCCGAAGAACAGATTCGCGTTCCACTGGTCCTGCATATTCCCGGTCGTGCGCCCGCAGTAGTCAAGCACCGGACCACGCATCTGCAGATCTCGCCTTCCCTGCTGGGGGAACTCGGCGTGCGGCAGGATCCCCGCAGCTATAGCTCGGCCAATACCCTGTTCGCGCCGGCTTCCGACTATTTCGTGGTGGGCGAATACGACTACATCGGCATCATCGACGACCGCTACAAGATCACCTTCCCGTATACCTCGGGCGACTTCTTCCGCTACACGGTCACAGACGCGCGAGACGCACCGGTGCTCCGCGAGGCCAAGGCACAAGTCATCGGGCAATACCAGGGACGCATCGACGAGGTGATCAGGGAAAGCCGGCGCTTCGCGAACTGAGGCCATCCACATGCGTATTCAGATTTTGAAAACGGAAGTCAGCAGGAACACCCTGCTCCTGCTGGCCGGTTTTCTGCTGGTGGCCGGCGGCAATGCCACCTTCTTCTCGAATGTCCTGCATGCCTTTCCGCCCAGCGGCAGCAACATTCCTGCCCTGGCGTCGCTCGCCCTGGCATTCTTTGCGGTGAATGTCATTCTGATCGGCGGCGTGGCCCTGGGTCGCCTGACCAAGCCCGTCCTGATGCTGACCCTGCTGGTTTCCTCGCTCACCGCCTACTTCACGGACAGTTTCGGCGTCGTCATCAGCGATGAAATGCTGACGAACGTCGTTCAGACCAACGCGAGCGAGGCGGCCGACCTGATCACCCTCAAGCTCCTGGCCTATTTCGTCCTGCTGGGCGTCCTGCCCTCCTTCCTGATCTGGCGCACTCCGCTGCGCTGGCAGGGATGGCGGCATGAATTGACGGCCCGGGCCAAGCTGCTTGGACTGTGCATGCTCGCAATCGTGGTCATGGTGATGGCCTTCGGCAGCTTCTACGCCTCGTTCATACGCGCGCACAAGTCCCTGCGATCGTATGCCAATCCCGCCTATTTTCTGGTTTCATCCATCAAGTTCATCGGCGGCGGGAAGCAACCGGCCGGTAAAACGCAAATCGCCGTCGTTGCCCCGGATGCGCGCATCGACAAGGGCGACAAGCACAGGGAACTGGTCATCCTCGTGGTCGGCGAAACCGCGCGGGCGGATCGCCTCTCGATCAATGGTTATGAGCGGGATACCACTCCGCGCCTGAAGGAAGCCCAGGCCATCAGCCTGAGCAACTTCTGGTCCTGCGGCACCTCCACCGCCGTCTCCGTGCCCTGCATGTTTTCGCCATACGGCATGGGCCGATTCAACCTGAAAAATACCGGCAGCGAAGAAAATCTGCTCGACATACTGCAACGTGCTGGCGTCAACGTCCTTTGGCTGGACAACAACTCCGATTCGAAGGGCGTCGCCGTGCGGGTTCCCTACCGGAACTACAGGTCCCCCGAGAACAATACCGTGTGCGACAGCGAATGCCGCGACGAGGGCATGCTGGTGCCGTTGCAGGAGCATATCGACCGCCATCCCGAGGGGGATATCCTCATCGTCCTTCACCAGATGGGCAACCACGGTCCTGCCTACTACAAGCGCTATCCGGCGGAGTTCGAAAGGCATCGGCCTGTCTGTCGGCACAAGGATTTGAGCCAGTGCAGCAGGGAGGAGATCGGCAATGCCTACGACAACGCCATCCTCTACACCGATCACTTCCTGGGCAAGGCGGTCGAACTGCTGAAACGGAACGACAAGCACTTCGAGACTGCGCTGTTCTACCTGAGCGACCATGGCGAATCGCTCGGCGAAGGCGGCGTCTATCTGCATGGCCTCCCCCGCGCCATTGCGCCCGACAGCCAGTTGCATGTGCCGGCCATTCTCTGGTTCGGCAGCGGTTTCAAGGAACTGGATCTGCCTTCCATTGCGCGGAAACGCCATCAGCGATTCACCCATGACCACCTGTTCCACACCCTCCTCGGATTATTTGAAGTCCAGAGCACCCATTACAAGCCCGGACTGGACATTCTGGATGGATGCAGGAAGCACGATAGTAGCGGCCCCGCCTGATCGATCGGCACAAGAGCAGGGCCTATGCAGACTGGGCAGCGGCTCCCGCCTGCAGCGCGGATGTGGCATAGTTTCCGCAATGATCGCTACTGCGGTCTTTTTCGGGAACACGTCATGAGCCGACACCGCCTCGCCCAATCCGCAATTGCGCTCGCCGCAGCCGCCTTGCTCGCCGCCTGCGGTTCGAAAGTCTCCGCCGAAAACTTCGAGCGCATCCAGACCGGCATGGCGCAGAAGGAGGTCATCGCCTTTCTTGGCGAACCCACCGAAACGAGCAACGTCAGCATCGCCGGCCTGTCCGGCGGCATGGCCACCTGGCGAGACGGCAACACGGTGATCTCAGTGCAGTTCGTGAACGACAAGGTGCAGGCCAAACAGCTCAGCAGGGAGTCGAACCCGCAAGCGCAATGAACTGTCGCGCGGGCGGAGTAAAGCCCGGCGGCTGGAGAATCCTTATCGCGCCAGCGCTAGGGCGACGCTCAGCGCCAGCATAACGCTCAACAGCAGCAGGAACTTGCTGCGCAGCCTCAATACCTCCACCGCCGAGACCAACTTCTCCTGCTGCTCCGCCATTGATTCCACGAGGGCCAGCGCCGCCTGCTGCCGGCCTTCCAGCTCCTCGATGCGTGCTTCCATCCGCTGCAGGCGGACAACGGGGTCGGTGGCGGCTTCGCCCGCAGGATCGGCAGGCGCTTCGCCTTCGCCGCCGCGATTGCGCACCGCATCGACCAGCTTGCGCGCGCCCTTGACGACTGTCGGCGCCGCGGCCACGACATCAGACCAGGGAATGGCCTTGAATATCGTCAGCCAGCCGATCGCCATGCCGCTCCTTCCCTCAGCGCCCGCCCGGCCGCCCGAAGGGCGCAGAGCGCCCCCATGGGGGGCAGCGAACGCAGTGAGCGAGGGGGCTGTTCATCTCAGGCAGATGCAGCAACCCCGGCCTGGGCCTCGGTCAGCTTCGCCTGCGCCGCCGCGAGGCGCGCCACCGGCACGCGCGGGCCCGAGCAGGACACGTAGTTCAAGCCGATCCCGTGGCAGAAGCGGATCGAGGACGGGTGGCCGCCGTGTTCGCCGCAGATGCCGATCTTGAGATCGGGATTGGTCTTGCGGCCCTGCTCCACGGCGATCTTCATCACCTCGCCGACGCCCTTCTCGTCGAGCACCTCGAAGGGGTTGTCCTCCAGGATGCCCGTCTCATTGTAGGCGGGCAGGAACTTGTTCTCGGCATCCTCACGCGAAAACGAGAAGGTGGCCTGGGTCAGGTCGTTGGTGCCGAAGGAGAAGAACTCCGCCATCTCGGCCATGCGGCCGGCGCGCAGGCAGGCGCGCACGACTTCCAGCATCGAGCCGAACTTCAGGCGCACCTTGATGCCGTGCGTGAGTTCCACCACCTTGTGCAGGCGCTGTACGTGGCCGTGGATGCGGCGCAGCTCCTCGACCGTGGCCACCTGCGGCACCATGATCTCGGGGTAGACCTCCAGCCCTTCCTTGGCGCACAGGGCGGCCGCCTCGAGGATGGCCTGGATCTGCATGCCGTAGATCTCGGGATAAGTGATGCCGAGGCGCACGCCGCGATGGCCGAGCATCGGGTTCACCTCGGAGAGTGCGCGCACCTTCTTCAGGACCTTTTCCTTCTTGGCGATGATGTCCTCTTCGAGATGCGATTCCTTGAAGGTGTGCAGGCCGCCCATCAGCTTGATCAGTCCGTCGGCGTACTGCTGATACAGCTTGGGGTTGAGCAGCTTGAGTGTCTCGGGCAGCTCCTCGAGGCCCTTGATGGTGTCGCGCAGGTGGTGAAGGTGGGCGATCTCCAGTTCGAGCTGGGCGGCGGTGGGGAGGAATTCGTGCATGGGCGGATCGAGCAGGCGCACCGTCACGGGCAGGCCCTTCATGGCCTTGAAGATGCCCTTGAAGTCGGCGCGCTGGATCGGCAGCAGGCGGTCGAGCGCGGCCTGCCGCTCCTCCGCCGTCTCGGCGAGGATCATTTCCTGCACGATGGGCAGGCGGTCGGTGCTGTTGAACATGCGCTCGGTGCGGCACAGGCCAATGCCCATGGCGCCGAACTCGCGCGCGCGCGCGGCATCTTCCGGCGTGTCGGCGTTGGCCATCACCTGCATGCGCGACATGCTGTCCGCCCACTCGAGCAGCACGGACATTTCCTCGGAGACTTCCGCCTCGATGGTCGGCACCTCGCCGGCGTAGACATGGCCGGTGCCACCGTCGATGGTGATGATGTCGCTCTCGTGCAGCGTCGTGTTGCCGATCGTGGCGCGGCGCGCGCTGACATCGATGACGATGGCCTCGCAGCCGGAGACGCAGGGCTTGCCCATGCCGCGCGCCACCACGGCGGCGTGCGAAGTCTTGCCGCCGCGGCTGGTGAGGATGCCCTGCGCCTGGAAGAAGCCGTGGATGTCCTCCGGCTTGGTTTCCTCGCGCACCAGGATGATCTTCTCCCCCTTTCGACCGCGCAGCTCGGCCGTGTCGGCATCGAAGACGATCTTGCCGGAGGCTGCGCCGGGCGAGGCCGGCAGCCCCTGCGCCAGCGACTTGCCGTGGAAGGAAGGCGAGAGTTGCGGCACCAGCAGTTGCTCCAGCACCGCCGGATCGACGCGCAGGAGCGCCCGTTCCTTGCTGATGAGTCCCTGGTGGAACATCTCGACCGAGGTGCGCACCATGGCGCGGGCGTTCATCTTGCCGTTGCGCGTCTGCAGGCAGTAGAGCGTCCCCTTCTCGATGGTGAATTCGAAGTCCTGCACCTCGTGGTAGTGCGACTCCAGCCGGTTGTGCAGCTCCATCAGCTGCCGGTAGATCTCCGGCATCTCCTTTTCCATCTCGGCGATGGGCTTCGGCGTGCGGATGCCGGCGACGACGTCCTCGCCCTGGGCGTTGACCAGGTACTCGCCGTAGATCAGGTTCTCGCCGGTGCCGGGATTGCGCGTGAAGCCCACGCCGGTGCCTGAATCGTTGCCCATGTTGCCGAACACCATGGTGCACACGTTCACCGCCGTGCCGTTGGCCAGATCCTTGGTGATCTTGAACTGGCGGCGGTAATCCACGGCGCGCTTGCCCATCCAGGAGCGGAACACCGCGCCGAGCGAGACTTCCAGCTGCTCGTAGGGATCGCTCGGGAAGGGCTTGCCGGTATGGCGCTGGACGATGGCAAGGAACTCCCCCGCCAGTTCCTTCAGATGGTCGGCGGACAGATCGACATCCTGCAGCGCACCGTATTTTTTCTTGGCGGTGTGCATCTTCTCGTCGAAGGCCTCGTCGGCGATGCCCAGCGCGATCTTGCCGAAGAGCTGGATGAAGCGCCGGTAGGCGTCCCAGGCGAAGCGCGCATTGCCGGTCTGCTTGATCAGGCCCTTCAGCGAAGTCTCGTTGAGGCCCAGGTTGAGGATCGTATCCATCATGCCCGGCATGGACATCGCCGAGCCGGAGCGCACCGACACCAGCAGGGGGTTGTCGGCGCTGCCGAAGCCCTTGCCGGTCTTCTTCTCCAGCGCCTTCATGTGGGCGCGGACATCGTCCATCAGCCCGTCCGGCAGCTGGTTCTTCTCCAGATAGGCCAGGCAGGCCTCGGTGGTGACGGTGAAGCCGGGCGGCACGTTCAGGCCGATCTGCGTCATCTCGCACAGATTGGCGCCCTTGCCGCCGAGCAGCATCTTGTTCTTGCCGTCGCCGTTCTCGAAATCGAAAATAAACTTGCGGGCATTCATGTTCAGCAGGCCTCGATAAGAAATGGTGCCTTTAGTTTGCCATGTGCGGGAGCAGAAAACCATGACTTGAGCCTGGATTACACAATGAAATCCAGCCAAATGGCATGAAGGACATCGGTTAGACTTGGCCTGCAGAAGGCATTTTTCCGACGCACCGACCCCAGGAGAAACCGATATGAAGCTGTACTACAGCCCCGGCGCCTGTTCCCTCTCCCCGCATATCGCACTGCGCGAAGCCGGCCTGCCCTTCGAGCTGGTGAAGAAGGAACTCCATTCCAAAACACTGGAAGACGGAAGCGACTTCCGCGCCATCAATCCCAAGGGCTACGTGCCGGTTCTGGCCTTCGACGACGGCCAACTGCTCACCGAGGGGCCGGCCATCGTGCAGTACATTGCCGATCGCGTGCCGGACAAGAAGCTGGCACCGCCGGCGGACACGATGGAGCGCTACCGCCTGCAGGAGTGGCTGAACTACATCACCTCGGAGCTGCACAAGACCTTCAGTCCCTTGTTCAACAAGAAGGCCTCGGAAGACTGGAAGGCGGCGGCGCGCGAACTCCTCGACCGCCGCATCGATTTCGTGGCGAAGGCGCTCGAGGGCCACGATTACCTCATGGGCGACACCTTCACCGTGGCCGACTGCTACCTGTTCACCGTGCTCAATTGGGGTAGCTGGGTAAAGATCGACCTCTCGCGCTGGCCGAACGTGGCCGAATACATGAAGCGCATCGCCGCACGGCCGACGGTGCAGGAAGCCCTCAAGGCGGA
The DNA here is from genome assembly GCA_016703785.1 of Betaproteobacteria bacterium. Classification (GTDB taxonomy): domain Bacteria; phylum Pseudomonadota; class Gammaproteobacteria; order Burkholderiales; family Rhodocyclaceae; genus Desulfobacillus. Next base: position 41,327 of record JADJBM010000003.1, on the reverse strand, counting down.
AGGGCTGCTCAAGTAGCAAGTAACGCTTGCCGCCCGCGCCCGATGGACGGCGCTCTTCAGGAAAGCAAACGCGCCTATCATGGCAACACCATGAAGATACTTCGCATCGCAGTGCTCGCCTGTCTGGCGCTGGTGCCTGTGACGGCGCGAGCGCAAGCTTACGCCCCGGCCGAGGACAAGCCAGGGCGCGTCGTGCTCGTGCCGATGTCGGTCGAGCGCCCGGCCGGCCCCGGCTGGGCATTGGTGCGGCGAACCGATACCGACCTGACCTTTCTGCATCCGGCCGACAAGGAGCACAACAGCCTGGTTGCCATCGCCGGCGGCAAGGTGCCGGACAAGCGCCTGCGCTCCATCGAGGAACTCGCCGCACAGTTGCGCCAGGACCTGAAGGAGAAAACCGATCTCAAGCGCTTCGAAGTGCTCGCGGAAGAAGTCCGTACGGATGCCGCCCCCAATCGAAAGTGCGTGCGCTACCGCCAGCAGGCCCGGGATCTGGCAACGGCCAGCGCGAATAGCAAGGCGCAGTTGATCGACCTCCACGGCCAGATTTGCCTGCATCCGACTGACGGAGGCATCGTGCTGGCCGCCACGCTGTCCGAGCGCGGGCCGGCAGACCGCACCGGCAAACAGGCCATCGCGGAACTGGCCGAGCGTTTCTTCAACGGCATCCACCCGCATGCACCGCTCAAGGGCAAGGACTGGCAAGCGCTCGCCGAACAGGGCGACGTCAATGCCCAGGTCTGGCTGGCGCGCCATCTCCTGCTGACCAATGAACTCGAGGAAGCCGTCGTCTGGCTGGTCAGGGCGGCAGACAAGGGTTCCGTCGAAGCCCAGACCCTGCTCGGCCTGTCCTATTTCACCGGCCGCGCCGTGACGCGTAGCCCGGAGGAAGCGCTCAAGTGGCTGCGCCTGGCCGCCGGGAAAAATTACCCGAAGGCGGAAGGGCTGCTGGGCCTGGCCCTTGTCACGGCCGCGGAAGTGCGCAACGAGGAGGAGGGTCGGCGCTGGGTGCGCAAGGCGGCGGCGGACGGCGACCCGCTCGGCCAGGGTTTGCTGGGAGATCTGCTCATTTTCGGCAAGGCAGGCGTGGAGAAGAACGAAGCCGAAGGCCTCGCCTGGACCCGCAAGGCCGCGGAACAGGGCGACGCCAGGGCGCAATACATGCTCGCCGGCCTGCTGGCGAACGGCGTCGGCGTGCAGAAGAACCCGGTCGAGTCGCGCTTCTGGCTGGAGCTTGCCGCCGTGCAGGGCCATGCCGAGGCGCGAAAAATCCTGGAACAGGCAAGGCGATCATCCAGGCCGACGCCTGCAACACCCCCCGCTGAGGGCAAGTAATCACCCCCGGTGCGCATGGTGCACCGCGTCTTTATTCCGCAACAAAGCCGGCGTAGGCTGGACTCCTAAAAAGCGAATCAGGAGGCGGTCATGGCCAATGCGACTCCCATCGGCAATCTGGCGGAATGCTATGCCAATGCCCTCGCCATAGAGCGCGAGGCAGCAGAGCGTTGCGCGCAGTTCGCGGAATTCCTCGAGGATCACGGCGCCCTGGGCACGGCGGAGCTGTTCGGCAAGCTGGCGCGCTTCGAGCAGCAGCATGTCGAGGAACTCGAGCGCCGCTCCAGCGGCATGCCATTGCCCACATTGCGCCCGTGGGAATTCAACTGGCTCGACGATGCGCCCGCGGAGCAGGTCAATCACGAATTCGTCTTCCACCTCATGACGCCCCACGACGCGCTGAAGATCGCGCTCGGCGCCGAAAAGCGCGCGCAGGCGCTCTACGAGCAGACCATCGCGACCACCAGCGACCCGGAAGTGAAGCGGCTGGCGCGGGAGTTGGCCGGCGAGGAAATGGAGCATATCGCCTGGATCGAGGACGCGCTGAAGAAAGCGCCGCGTCCGCTCGTCAGCGAAACCGATTACGAAGCGCTATTCAGTGCTTCTTCGCTCCACTGATAAAGGCCATCGGAAAAACCACTTCTGCCGCCGCGTGCTTTTGCGGCGCGTTCTCGTAGTCGGGCATGTGCGGCGCGGCGGCGCCCGAGGCCGACATCAGCTTGCCGATCAGCACCTGGATCTGCTCGGAGAACCAGTTCGGCTCATAGCGCGTCGGCAGGAAACGCAGTTCCTTGACGCGCTCGGGGATGTCCGCCGCGTCGACCACGTCGTCGGCGGCATGGGCGCCGGAAAAAAAGCGCCCGGCGACGAAGCGCAGGAAGTAGCCGCCCTTATCATCCGAAGCGAGCACGAAGAGGCGTGCGCCGGAGGGCTGCGCATCGTCCTCCTCCTCGAATACCGGATGCACGGCGAAGACTGCCGCCTTGTGCTGCAGGGCGTACTGGACGGCCTCGTCGAAGGAGAGGCGATTGTCCTCGGGCATGGGCTGGACGTTGCCTGATTCTTCTGTTGTCATTGGGGTTTCTCCATTGGGGAAATAACCCTATCAGCTTGCCCCAGCCTGTGGCAAGCTGGCTTTTCTCTGCGGCAATTCAATCCCTCTATCAAAGATGTCCGAAAAGAAGAATCCCGTCATCGCCATCCACGGCGCGCGCCAGAACAACCTGAAAAATCTCAGCCTAGACCTCCCCACCGGCCAGTTGATCGTCGTCACCGGCGTCTCCGGCTCGGGCAAGTCCTCGCTGGTCTTCGACACGCTCTATGCCGAGGGGCAGCGCCGCTACGTCGAGACCTTCTCGCCCTATGCGCGGCAGTTCCTCGACCGCATGGACAAGCCGCAGGTCGACCGCATCGACGGCATCCCGCCGGCCATCGCCATCGACCAGACCAACCCGGTGCGCACCTCGCGCTCCACCGTCGGCACCATGACGGAGCTCAACGACCACCTCAAGTTGCTCTACGCGCGCGCGGCGCGGCTGTTCTGCCGCGGCTGCGGCCAGCCGGTGCGGCGCGACACGGCGGAGAGCATCTTCGCTGCAATAGTCAGCCGCTGCAGCACGGCGAACGATCCACGACTTGTCATCGCTTTCCCGGTGACGGTGCCGCACAACTACAGCGAAGAGGAAGTGCTGCGCCTGCTCGAAGCGCAGGGCTACACGCGCATCCACGCCCGCCACGGCAAGACCCTCGATGTGGTGCAGGACCGCCTGCGCATCGCCGGCGCCGAGCGTGCCCGCATCATCGAGGCGCTGGAAGCGGCGCTACGCGTCGGCCAGGGCCGCGTCGCTGTTTATCCGCTGGCGGATGACGGCGCGCCGCGCGACGCCGTGGAAGTTCTCCACCGACCTGCACTGCGCCGACTGCGACATCCATTACGCCGAACCCGCGCCCAGCAGCTTCTCCTTCAATTCGCCGCTGGGCGCCTGCGAAAGCTGCCGCGGCTTCGGCCGCATCATCGGCGTGGACTACGGACTGGTGGTGCCCGATGAGGCGAAGACGCTCGCCGGCGGCGCGGTGAAGCCCTGGCAGAGCGAGTCCTACCGCGAGTGCCAGGGCGACCTGCTGCGCTTCGCCAAAAAGCGCGGCGTGGCGACCGACATCGCCTGGCGCGACCTGCCGCCCGAGCACCGGCGCTGGGTGCTGGAAGGCGACCCGGAATACGTCAGCCTCAAGCGCTCCTGGCCGCAGCACTGGTACGGCGTCAAGCACTTCTTCGCCTGGCTCGAGACCAAGGCCTACAAGATGCACATCCGCGTGCTGCTGTCGCGCTACCGCGCCTACACGCCCTGCGCGGCCTGCGGTGGCGCGCGCCTGAAGCCGGAATCGCTGCTGTGGAAGCTCGGCGAAGGGCGTCTTTCCATCCACGACCTGATGCTGCTGCCGATCGAACGCTGCCGCGATTTCTTCGCACGCCTCGCCCTGCCCGCGCCGCTGGACGAGGCCGCCGACCTGCTGCTCGGCGAGATCCGCACCCGGCTCGCCTACCTGTGCGAGGTCGGCCTCGGCTACCTCACGCTCGACCGCCAGTCGCGCACGCTGTCCGGCGGCGAGGTGCAGCGCATCAACCTCACCACCGCGCTCGGCACCTCGCTGGTCAACACGCTGTTCGTGCTCGACGAGCCGTCGATCGGCCTGCATCCGCGCGACATGGGCCGCGTCATCGGCGTGATGCAGCGGCTGCGCGACGCCGGCAACTCGCTGGTGGTGGTCGAGCACGACCCGCAGATCATGCACGAGGCCGACCGACTGCTCGACATGGGTCCCGGCCCCGGTGAGCGCGGCGGCGAGGTGGTGTTCTTTGGCACGCCGGAGGAGATGCGCGCGGCGAAGACGCTGACGGCGGATTATCTATCCGGCGAAGCGCGCGATGGCCGCCCCCGGCCTCCCCCCCCCTCCCCCTCGGGAGGGCGCGGGGCACGAATCCTGGCGCCGCCGAACACAACCTGAAGAACATCGACGTCGTCATCCCGCTCCACCGCCTGGTGTGCGTGACCGGCGTGTCCGGCTCGGGCAAGTCCACCCTGGTGCAGGACGTGCTCCACGCCGCCCTGCGCAAGCACCAGGGCAAGCCGACCGAGGCGCCGGGCAAGCATCGCGCCCTGCGCGGCTTTGAGGGCATCGCCGAGGTGGCGATGGTGGACCAGACGCCGATCGGCAAGACGACGCGCTCCAACCCGGCCAGCTACGTCGGCGCCTTCGATCCGATCCGCAAGCTGTTCGCGCAGGCGCCGCTGGCGAAGGAGCGCGACTACACGCCGGGCACCTTCAGCTTCAACTCCGCCAGCAACCACCTCGGGCCGCTGCCCGACCTGCGAGGGCAAGGGCTTCGAGCATGTCGAGATGCAATTCCTTTCCGACGTCTACCTGCGCTGCCCCGACTGCGACGGCCGCCGCTTCCGCGGTGAAGTGCTGGAAGTCGAACTGCGCGGCAAGAATATCGCCGATGTGCTGGAACTGACGGTCAGCGAAGCGCTGCAGTTCTTCGCCGACCACCCCGAGGTGCGGGCGCGCCTCGCACCGCTGTCGGACGTCGGCCTCGAGTACCTGCGCCTCGGCCAGCCGGTGCCGACGCTCTCCGGCGGCGAGGCGCAGCGGCTAAAGCTGGCGGGTCATCTGGCGGACAGCGACACGGCCGCATCGCATACCCTGTTCCTCTTCGACGAACCGACCACCGGCCTGCACTTCGACGACATCGCCAAGCTGCTGCGCGCCTTCCGCCGCCTCGTCGCCGCCGGCAATTCCCTGGTGGTGATCGAGCACAACCTCGACGTGATCCGCGCCGCGGACTGGATCGTCGACCTCGGCCCCGAGGGCGGCGAGGCCGGCGGCGAACTGGTCTGCGCCGGCACGGTGGCTGAAGTGATGGACTGCGCGGCGTCGCATACGGGGAAGGCGCTGCGGGAATACGAGGGGCGTTGGCCCTCGCCCCGCCCTCTCCCCGCGGGGCGCGAGCCAGTCCGCCCCCGCCCGGGGAGAGCGCCGAGGGGTGATCCGCATCCACAACGCCCGCGAGCACAACCTGAAGGGCGTGGACGTCGACATCCCGCGCAACCGCTTCACCGTCATCACCGGCGTCTCCGGCTCGGGCAAGTCGACCCTGGCCTTCGACATCCTCTTCGCCGAAGGGCAACGGCGCTACCTCGAATCGCTCAACGCCTATGCCCGCCAGTTCGTGCAGCCCTCGGCGCGGCCGGACGTCGACGCCATCTTCGGCATTCCGCCGACAGTGGCCATCGAGCAGCGCACCAGCCGCGGCGGGCGCAAGAGCACCGTCGGCACGCTCACCGAGATCCAGCACTTCCTGCGCCTGCTCTACGTCAAGCTCGGCACGCAGCACTGCCCCGACTGCGCCGTGCCGATCGAGCCGCAGAGCGAGGAAGCCATCGCCGCGCGCATCCTGCGCGACTGGCGCGGCCGCCACATCGGCCTGCTGGCGCCGCTGGTGGTGGCGCGCAAGGGCTATTACACCGACCTCGCCAAGTGGGCGGCGGGCAAGGGCTTCACGCACCTGCGCGTCGACGGCGCCTTCCTGCCGACGGGCCAGTGGCCGCGCCTCGACCGCTTCCGCGAGCACAACATCGAGCTGCCGGTGGCCGACCTCGTCGTCTCGGCGGACAACGAAGCTGCGCTGCGCGCGGCGCTGGCCCGCGCGCTGGAATACGGCAAGGGCACGCTGCAGGTGGTCGGCCCGCTCGACCAGCTGGCAGGCGTGGCCGCAGGCTCCGGCAGGGACGAAGCGCGCTGAGCAGACCGCCTTCTCGACGAAGCGCGCCTGCCCCGTCCTGCGGCAAGAGCTTCGCCGAGCCCGACCCGCGCCTGTTCTCCTACAACTCCAAGCACGGCTGGTGCGGCAGCTGCTACGGCACGGGGCTGGCCATCGCCGGCTTCGACGCCGAGCAGACCGGCGAGGAGATCTGGTGGAACGAATGGTTCGAGGGGGACGCCGAAGCCTGCCCCGCCTGTTCCGGCCAGCGCCTGAATCCGACCGCGCTGGCGGTGCGCTTCCGCGAGCATTCCATCGCCGCCCTCTCGGCGCTGCCGGTGGCCGACCTCGAGCGCTTCTTCGCCGGCCTCAAGCTCGCCGGCCGCGAGCAGGGCATCGCCCGCGACCTCCTGGTCGAAATCAACGCACGCCTGGCCTTCCTGCGCGAAGTCGGCCTCGACTACCTGGCGCTGGACCGCGCCGCGCCGACGCTCTCCGGCGGCGAGGCGCAGCGCATCCGCCTGGCCGCCCAGCTCGGCTCCAACCTGCAGGGCGTCTGCTACATCCTCGACGAACCGACCATCGGCCTGCACCCGCGCGACAACCGCATCCTGCTCGACACGCTGGCGAAGCTGGAGGCCAAGGGCAACACGCTGGTGGTGGTGGAGCACGACGAGGACACCATCCGCCGCGCCGACCACGTGCTCGACCTCGGCCCCGGCGCCGGCACGCAGGGCGGCCGCGTCGTCGCCGAGGGCACGGCGGCGGAGCTGATGCGCCATCCCGACTCGGTCACCGGCCGCTGCCTGGCGCAGCCGCTGCTGCATCCGCTCGCCGCGCGGCGGAAAGTCAGCCCCCACGACACGGCGATCGAGATCCTCGGCGCCGGCCTGCACAACCTGAAACGCCTCGACCTGCGCCTGCCGCTCGGCCGCCTGACGGTGGTGACGGGCGTCTCCGGCTCGGGCAAGTCGACGCTCGCGCGCGAGGTGCTGCACGACAACCTGCAGCGGCTGCTGGCAGGGGAGCGCAGGAAGCGCAGCGCGCCCCTGCACGGCTGCCGCGAGCTGCGCGGCTGGGAGGCCGTCGCCCGCGTGCTGGAAGTCGACCAGACGCCCATCGGCAAGACGCCGCGCTCCTGCCCCGCCACCTATGTCGGCTTCTGGGATGCCGTGCGCAAGCTCTTCGCCGACACTTCGGAGTCGCGCATCCGTGGCTATTCAGCCTCGCGCTTTTCCTTCAACACCGCCGGCGGACGCTGCGAGGCCTGCGAGGGCCAGGGCGTGCAGAAGATCGAAATGAGCTTCCTGCCCGACGTGAAAGTGCCCTGCGACTCTTGCCGCGGCACGCGTTTCAACGCCGAGACGCTGATGGTGCGCTGGAAGGGGAAGAGCATCGGCGAGGTGCTGGCCATGAGCATCGACGAGGCCGTGGAGTTCTTTTCCGTGCATCCGTCCATCCACCACGCCCTGCGCCTGCTGCAGGATGTCGGCCTCGGCTACCTCACCCTCGGCCAGCAGAGCCCGACGCTCTCCGGCGGCGAGGCGCAGCGCATCAAGCTGGTGACCGAACTGGCCAAGGTACGCGGCGACGCCGCGCCGCGCCGGGGGGTACAGAACGCCCACACCCTCTACGTCCTCGACGAACCGACGGTCGGCCTGCACATGGCCGACGTGGAGAAGCTCACCCGCGTCCTGCACCGCCTGGTCGACGGCGGCAACACGGTGGTGGTGATCGAGCACAACCTCGACGTCATGGCCGAGGCCGACTGGATCATCGACCTCGGCCCGGAAGGCGGCGACGCCGGCGGGCGCATCGTCGCGCAGGGCGCGCCGGAAAAGGTGGCGCGGGCGGCCTCCCACACCGGCCGCATCCTCAAGGATTTCCTGCGCGAACGCTCACGCTAGAGGGAGTCGAAGTACCTGGCCATGCGCCGGCGCAGCGCCGCATCGGGCAGGCGGCCGAAATTGGCGCCCATGTTCTCCAGCATGTGGGCCGGATTCGAGGTGGCGGGAATGGCGCAGGTCACCGCCGGATGCGAGACGATGAACTTCAGGAAGAACTGCGCCCAGTTGGCGCAATCGGCCTCGCCCGCCCAGGCCGGCAACGGCTTGCCGCGCACGCGGTCGAACAGCGCGCCGCCATCGAAGGGGCGGTTGGCAATGACGGCCATGCCCCGTTCGGCGGCCAGCGGCAGCAGCCGGCGCTCCGCCTCGCGGTCGTGCAGGCCGTAGGTAAATTGCACGAAATCGAAATCCGTGCGGCGCATGGCCTCCAGCATGTCGTCGTGGCGGCGGCCATGCGAAGTGGTGATGCCGAGGTAGCGCAGGCGCTCCGCCCGCTTCATCTCGCGCAGCACCTCGAGGTGCCCCTCCCAGTCGAGCATGTTGTGGATCTGCATGAGGTCGAAGCGCGGCACGCCCCACAACTGGCGCGAGGTTTCCATCTGCCGCCGCCCCAGCGCCTGGCCGTAGATCCACACCTTGCTGGCGGAGAACAGCGATTCGCGCCCCTTCATGCGCGGCAGCAGTTCGCCGATGACGCGCTCGGCCGTGCCGTACATCGGCGAGGAATCGATGAGGCGGCCGCCGTGGTCGAAGAAGGCCTGCAGCACCGGCTGCAGCCGATCGCGTGCGCCGGTACCCGAGCTGACGTCGAAAGTCAGCCACGAACCCATGCCGATCAGCGGAATGCGTTCGCCCGTGGCGGGAATCGGCCTGGTCAGCGGCAGGCGCGCCTGCGCCAGCGCCGGATCGAGCAGCAGCGCCGCGCCCAGGCCCGTCATGCCGCGCAGGAATGCGCGCCGTTTCGTCATGCGTTCCAACATAGGACGAAACCCGGCACGGCGCAAGCGGCTACAATTTGACTGCAGCCATGAATGCGTTTTTCAGACAACTGATCGGAATCGTGCTGGGTTTTCTTGCCGCCCTGCCGGTCGCCCACGCCCTGCCAAGAGAGGACGCCGTGCCCGGCGGCATCGCCCTCATTCGCCTCGGCCAGGCGGCGCACGCTCCCCACGTCTGGTTTCAGGAGAAGCGCGTCGCCGTGCTGCGCAACCGTCAGGGCTGGGTCGCCCTGGTCGGCCTGCCCCTGAGCCTCGAACCCGGCGTGCATGAACTGCGCATCGCCCATCCCGGCCGCGCGGAAGAAACCAGGCCGCTCCACGTCGCCGCCAAGCGCTACGCGCTGCAGCGCTTCACGGTGCCCGACCAGCGCAAGGTGGAACCGCTGCCGGAGGACGAACTGCGCATCGCGCGCGAACAGAAGCGCATCGGCGAGATCAAGGCCGCCTTCCGCGACGAGCCGGCGCCCGACCTGGCATTCCGCCAGCCCGCGCAGGGCAGGCTCAGCGGCAATTTCGGCCTGCGCCGCATCATCAACGGCCTGGAGCGCAGTCCGCACGCCGGCATCGATGTCGCCGTGCCCGTCGGCACGCCCGTGCTGGCCGCCGGCGCCGGCGTGGTCGTCGACACCGGCGATTATTTCTTCAACGGCAACTCGGTCTACATCGACCACGGCCAGGGCGTGGTCACGCTGTACTGCCACCTCGAGCGCAGCAACGTGCGGCCGGGCGAGCCTGTCGCCGCCGGCCAGCGCATCGGACTGTCCGGCAATACCGGTCGCACCAGCGGCCCGCACCTGCACTGGACGGTCATTGCCAACGGCACGGCGGTGGACCCGCGGCTGTTCCTGCCGAAGGCAGTGAAGTGAATCCCGCGGAGGTTCTTGAATTCTGGTTCGGCGCCAAGGGCGGCGCGGAGCACGGCCTGCTGCGCAAATGCTGGTTCGAGAAAAATGCGGCCTTCGACGCGCAAATCCGTCAGCGCTTCCTGCCCCTGCTGGAGGCGGCCACGGTGGACCGCCTGGACGACTGGGCAGCGCAGCCGGAGAGCCTGCTGGCGCTGATCGTGCTGCTCGACCAGTTCCCGCGCAACCTCTTCCGCGACGATGCGCGCGCCTTCGCCACCGACGCCAAGGCGCTCGCCCTGGCGCAACAGGCCGTGGCACAGGGCTTCGATGCGCAACTTATGCCAGTGGCGCGGGCGTTCATCTACCTGCCGTTCGAGCACTGCGAGGACATGGCCATGCAGGACCGCGCCGTGGCGCTGTTCTCCGAACTGGCCAAACAGGGAGAGGCATTCGCCTCCTACCTCGATTACGCCGAGCGGCATCGCGACGTGATCCGCCGCTTCGGCCGCTTTCCCCACCGCAACGCGATTCTCGGGCGCACCTCGACGCCGGAGGAAATCGAATACCTCACCCGGCCCGGTGCCGGGTTCTGACTCTCCTGCTAGGGCAGCGCCGTGATACGCTTCCACCGAATTCGGCCCGGCAGGCAGACGCCATGAACCTCAGCGAGAACGACCGGCAAGGCATCACCGAGCGCGCCGAGCGCCTCGAAGCGCGCACCGGCGTGCAGGTCGTCGCAGTGCTGGCGGACAAGTGCGACGCATATCCCGAGATACCCTGGAAGGCCTTCGCCCTGGGCGCCGCCCTGGCGGCGCTGGCCGTGGCGCTCGGCCTGCAGGGTGCCATCCTGGCAACGCTGGCTTTGCTCGGGGCCGGCGCCGCGGCAGCGCTCGCCACCATCTTCCTGCCCGCCTTCGCCCGCCTCTTCCTTGTTGCCGGGCGTCGAGACGCCGAGGTGCGCCAGTATGCCGAATCGCTTTTCCTCAGGCACGCGCTGTTCAATACCCGCAACCGCTGCGGCATCCTCATCCTGGTCGGCCTGTTCGAACGCAGCGTGGTCATCCTGCCCGACAGCGGCCTGCGCGAGCGCATCGGCGATGCGGAGCTCAAGGACATCGTCGCGCTGATGACGCCCGCGCTCTCCGGCGGGCGGCAGGCCGCCGCCCTGCAGGACGGGCTCAATGCCCTGGAGGCGCTGCTCGTCGCGCGAGGTTTCGCCGGCGGCGAGGGCGACGACGAGATCGTGCAGGAAGTCATCGAGGAGAAGGGCGCATGAACCTGGCGATGGGCCGCTGCGCACTTTTGTTCTGCCTCTTGCTCGCCTGCATGCGCGCCTTTGCCGCGGACGTGCCCTACCTCTCCGGCCGCATTACCGACAACGCGGAACTCCTCGGTGCCGGCACGAAGGAGAAACTGAATGCCCTGCTCAAGGCGCACGAGGCGGAAACCGGCAACCAGATCGCCGTACTCACCGTGCCCTCGCTCGACGGCGAAAGCGTCGAGGAATACGCTCTCGCCGTGTTCAACGCCTGGAAGCTGGGGCAGAAGGGCAGGGACAACGGCGTACTGCTGCTGGTGGCACCGAGCGAGCGGCGCATGCGCATCGAGGTCGGCTACGGCCTGGAGGACACGCTGACCGACGTCGCCGCCAGCCGCATCATCCGCAACGTGATGACGCCGCGCTTCAAGGAAGGCGACTACGAAGCCGGCATCGCAGCCGGCGTGCAGGCCGTCATCGGCCAGGTCGCCGGCACGGATGCGCTGCCCGCCGACCCGCCCGACTCAAACTCAGGCGACACGCAGAAATCCGACAGCCTGTTCGATGGACCGGACCTGCCGCTGACCGAGCGCATCCTCTTCGGCGCCTTCATCTTCGGCATCATCGGCCTGTTCACCGTCATCGGCATCGTCACGCCGGGCATGGGCTGGTTCCTCTACTTCTTCCTCATCCCCTTCTGGGCCATGTTCCCCATCGTCGTGGTCGGCGTGAAAGGGGCGCTCATCCTGCTCGGCATCTATCTCGTCGGCTTTCCCATTGCCAAACTGCTCGTCACCCGCTCGTCCTGGTACGGGAAGGCGCAGAACGACCTGAAGACAAAGGGCAGCGCCCGCATCGGCGGCTTCACCCTGGGCGGCAGTTCGAGCAGCAGCTCTTCTTCGTGGAGTTCGCGCTCCTCCAGTAGCAGTAGCAGTGGCGGATTCTCCGGCGGGGGCGGCAGTTCAGGCGGCGGCGGGGCCTCGGGCAGCTGGTAGCTTGACTCAGGGCAAGGCACGGCCTGCCCAGGCAGCAACAATAGCGCCGTGCTGCACAGACTGGTGCCAGCCCTTGTTTCTATGGTACTGACTTTCATTTTTTTTCTTCCCTTCGCGCTGGCGCACGCATCACCGCCCCTGCAATCCTTGCAGCCGCTGATCGACGCCACCCCGTCCGGCGGCGTGCTGCGCCCGGCGCCCGGCACGTATGCCGGGCCGGCACTCATCGAGCGGCCGATGACGCTCGACGGCGGCGGCAAGCTGCGGCTGGAAGGCGGCGGCAAAGGCACGGTGCTCACCCTCCACGCCAGCGGCGCCACGCTGCGCGGCCTCGCCATCGCCGGCTCGGGCGACAGCCACGACGCCGTCGACGCCGGTCTGCTCATCGAGGGGGACGACAACCTCGTCGAAGGCAACGTCATCGAAGACGTGCTGTTCGGCATCCACGTCAGGCAGGGCAACCGCAACCGCATCGTCGGCAACGTTGTCAGCGGACGCCCCGCGCCGCGCGGCCAGCGTGGCGATGGCCTGCGCCTGTGGAACAGCCGCCACAACCGCATCGAGGACAACGTCTTCTCCCGCGTGCGCGACCTCACCTTCGCCAACTCGCCCGACAACCGCATCGCCGGCAACCGCCTCGTCGACGGCCGCTACGGCATGCAGTTCGTCTTCTCGCCGCGCGCCCTGGTGGAACGGAACGACATCCGCGACACCGACACCGGCATCGCCGTGCTCTACTCGCCGGACCTGACGCTGCGCGGCAACACCGTCGCCCATGCGCTCGACGGCGGCGGCGCCGGCATCACCGTCAAGGACAGCGGCGAGGCGCTGATCGAGGACAACGTGGTGCTGCATTGCGCTGCCGGCCTCTCCGCCAATGCGCCACTCAACGCGGAGGCCGCACTCACGGTGCGCAATAACCGCTTCGCGCACAACGTGATCGGCATGTATTTCTACGGCGAGAAGGGCGGCCACCGCATTACCGGCAACCGCTTCGAGAACAACCTGACGCAGGTGGCCGTCAGCGCCGCCGGCGTGGGCGAGGCCAACCTGTGGCGCGGCAATACCTGGAGCGATTACCGCGGCTTCGACCGCGACGGCGACGGCATCGGCGACACACCGCACGAGATCTGGCTCTACAGCGACCGCATCTGGATGGAAACGCCGAGGGCGAAGTTCTTCGGCAACGCGCCGGCGCTGGAACTGCTGGACCTTCTCGAACGCCTCGCCCCCTTCGCCTCGCCTTCGCTCATCCTGCGCGACTCGGCGCCGCGCATGGTGAAATAGCTCGAACCCTGGACGATTTTGCGCGGCGCAGCATTCCGGCGCAGCATTCCTTGTGCTCGGGCATCCATCGCGTGCATCAGTGTTTGCGCTTTTGTTGGCATTTGCTATTGTCTGTACAGGCTCCGACTCCCCGAACCATTCGATGGCGCGTCAAACTCTTCAGCCTGTCCGGTCCCGGTCATGACCCCTCATGACAAGCGAGCCTATTAACAGCACGCTGCAGCGCGTTGAATTCCTGCGTCTGGCCATCACCCTGACCGCCGCCGGCTGCGGCGGCTTCCTGCTGGTCCTGCCTTTCATCGTGCCGGAGGGCCATTCGATCCGGGCCCTCGGTGCGTGGCTGATGATGCTCGTGTCCTGCGCCGCCGCGATCGCGCTCTGGCGCGCCCGGGTCGACTGGTCGCTACGGATGCTTTGCTACGGCGCATGGGGGGTGGTGACGGTCATGTGCGTCCTGGCGGAGGGCCTGCGCTCCCCCATCGTGTTCTCCTACCCCGCCATCATCATGCTGGCCGGCTGGCTGCTGGGAAAGCGCACGGCAATCATCCTGGGGCTGCTGACCGTGACCGCCGGTTTGGCCATCGCGCTGGCCACCGCCACCCACATCCTGCAACCCATTCCCCCGGCGCCGCCTCTTGTCACCTGGTTGGTGCAAACCATCATCGTGGCGGTCATCGTGGCGATGCTGATGCTCGTCATCGCTGAACGCGACAGCCAGCTCGACAGTCAGAAGCGTCTGGCGCAGGAGATGCGCGAGCAGCACGCCTTTCATGAAACCCTGGTGCGGGCCCAGTCAGATGCCGGGCTGGGCATGTTCGTTGTCGCGAGGGGGAAGAAGATCACCTACGTCAATGAGGCTGCATGCCGCATCTTCGGCTATGCGCCGGCGGAGATTAAGTCCCTGCCCGGCTACCTTGACGTGATACACCCGGATGAGCGCAAACGGATCAGCGGCTACCACCAGCGTCGCATCAGCGGCGAGCAGTTCGAGAACAGCTACAGGACGGCGATCATCACCAAAAAAGAGGCACGGCGAGAGATCGAGATGACGGTCGCCTACCTGGAGACGGGGCAAGATGCCGCGCGTGCTGGCCATCATCCAGGACGTCACGGAGCGGATGCGGGCCGAGGCCGCATTGAGCCAGACCGAGGAAAAATTCGCCAAGGTATTTCAGGCCAGCCCGATCCCGATCTCGCTTGCCCGCTTTGAGGACGGCCGCTTCGTCGACATCAACCCGGCCTTCGAACTGCTCTTCGGCTGGCCGCGCGATGAGGTGATCGGGCACAGCTCCACCGAAATCGGACTCTGGCGCTCGATTGAGGAGCGCCTCGCCTGGACGCGGGCCCTGCGCCATGCCGGATCAACGCAACGCTTCGAGGTCGATTGGATCAACAAGTCCGGCGAGCAGCGGATTTGCCAGATTTCAGCCGAAGTCATCCAGATCGAGGGTGAGGACCATATCCTGGCGCTGACCAACGACATCACCGACAGCAAGCGCATCGAGCAGGCGCTGCAGGCCAATCAGGTTCGTCTCAGCGAAGCCCAGCGCATTGGCCGCTTCGGCAGCTGGGAACTCGACCTGGCCAACGATTCCTTCGTATGGTCCGAGGAAATCACCCGTATCTTCGAGGCAACGGCATCGCAGGGAACGGTGAGCTACGCGGCATTCCTCAGGATGCTCCACCCGGACGATCGGGCAACCTTCAACAGGGCCTTTCGGCAAACCATCGCGGAAGGCAGGACGGGCGAGTTCACCTATCGGCTGCAAATGCCGGACGGCCGCATCAAGCACGTGCATGTCCGGGCCGAAACCATAGTTGGCGCCGACGGCAAACCACTCAAGTCGATCGGCACCACCCAGGACGTCACGGGACTGGTGCAGGCCAGGGCCGAGATCGAGCGCCTCAACGCCGAACTGGAAGACCGCGTGCGCGAACGCACGGCCGAACTGACTTCGGCCAACAAGGAGCTGGAATCCTTCGCCTACTCCATCTCGCACGACCTGAGGGCGCCCCTGCGCGGCATCGACGGCTTCTCCCACCTGCTCGCCGAGGAATACGGCGAGCGGCTCGATGCGCAGGGGAGGGGCTATCTGGAACGGGTGCGTGCCGCCGCCCAGCGCATGGGCAACCTCATCGACGACATCCTGGAACTGTCGCGCGTCACCCGCCACAGCATGCACCGCAGCCAGGTCGACCTGAGCCGCCTGGCGATGGAAATTCTCGAGGAACAGGCGCACAGCGCGCCGGAGCGCGCCGTGGAAGTTGCCATCGCCGCAGAGTGCACGGCCTTCGGCGACCCGCAGTTGCTGCGCGTGATGATGCAGAACCTGCTGGAGAATGCCTGGAAGTACACGGGCAAGGTGGCCGCGCCGAGCATTGCGTTCGGCCGCGAGACGCAGGGCGGGGAGCAGGTCTTCTTCGTGCGCGACAACGGTGTGGGCTTCGACATGAAGTACGCCGACCGGCTGTTTGCCCCCTTCCAGCGCCTGCACAAGCCGGAGGAGTTCGCGGGCACCGGCATCGGCCTGGCCACCGTCGCCCGCATCGTGCGCCGACATGGCGGACGGGTCTGGGCAGAGTCGGCCGTAGGGCAGGGCACGACACTGCGCTTCACCTTGTCAGGGGCGAAAAGTAGTTCGCCACCGGCCGCTCAGGGCTTGACCGGGTCCCACGGCTCCTGCGCGAAGTAGGCTTCCATGCCCGGCTGGGTATGCGGGTTGCCCGCCCTGCCCCAGTGGCAACTCAGGCGCGCGTAGTTGTCCAGGTCGCTGCCGATGAGGCAGACCATTTCCATCGGCACCTTATTCGTCCACTTGAACGCCAGCACCCAGGCCTCGCCCGGGTCGGCGCGGCGCACGACGCCGAAGATGCGCTCCTGCCGTCCACCGATCGTCCTTGTCAGCCGCAATTGCCCGCCCACCCGCTCGATCTTCGCCGTGCCCGTGTAGGTGGCCTGGCTGTCGGGATGGCGTCCGATCAGGGTGTAGCGTCCTGGCACGAAACTCCAAAGCGGCGACTCGTCGTCATCCGCGGCGATGGCCGGCTGCGCCACCAGGCAGGCCAGGCCGAGCAGCGCCAGTCGCAGTGGGACGATCGGTTTCATGTTCTATTCGCCCGGGAAAAAACAAACATTACCACCGCATGCCCTCTGCCGGCTTTCCGCATTGCCCGCGCTGCGCGCGCGTGCGAGGATGTCGGCTCGCCCAAACGGAGGGAGCCTTCCCGATGTACATTCCGCCCGCCTTCCGCGAAGATCGAACGGAAGCCCTGCACGAACTCATCCGACGGCACCCGCTGGGCCTGCTGACCACTACGGGCGCAGGCGGCCTCGTCGCCACGCCCATCCCTTTCCTGATGTATGCCGGCGGGGGCGGCAACGGCATCCTGCGTGCCCACATGGCGCGCGCCAATCCGCACTGGCGCGACTTGCAGGGTGCTGCCGAATGCCTCGTCGTGTTCCTGGGGCCGCAGGGCTACATCACACCCGCGTGGTACGCGACCAAGCAGGAAACGCAGAAGGTGGTGCCGACCTGGAACTACGTCACCGTGCCGCCTGGGGCAAGCCGCGCCTCGTCGAGGACGCGGCCTGGCTGCGGCGGCAGCTCGAGGATCTCACGTGTGCCCAGGAAAGCGCCCGCCCCAGGCCTTGGGCCGTCGGCGACGCCCCGGAGGACTACCTCGCCGCACAGATGCAAGCCATCGTCGGAATCGAAATTCCGGTCGACCGCATCGAAGGCAAGTGGAAACTGAGCCAGAACCGCACGGAGGCGGATCGGACGGGCGTGGTCGCCGGATTGAGCGACCCACAAGACCCTGGTCACAACCTGGCCATGGCGGCGCTCATGGCGGGCGGCGATTCTGATTGACGACCCCGAATGACTGCCGCATGATTTCCTTCCCCCAACAGAAAAAGGAGCGCGTCATGCAAATAAAAACGATATGGCTGGCTGCAGCCGGCGTGATTGGCGTGGCGGGTTGCGCCACCATGCAGTCGGGCCCGAAGGAAATGACGTTTTTCGTGACCAGTGCCAACCCCGGCAAGGGCGGCGACCTGGGCGGCCTCGATGGCGCCGACCGGCACTGCCAGTCGCTGGCGCAGGCGGCGGGCGCCGGCCATCGCACCTGGCGCGCCTACCTGAGCACCCAGGCCTCGACGCTGGCCGGCACGGACTTCGTCAACGCCCGCGACCGCATCGGCACCGGCCCCTGGCAGAACGTCAAGGGCGAGGTGGTCGCGCGCAGCGTCGACGAGCTGCACTCGCCCAACAGCAAGCTGACCAAGGAAACGGCTCTCGACGAAAAGGGCCGGATCGTGAACGGCCGCACCGAGAAGCCCAACAAGCACGACATCCTGACCGGCTCGCGGCCCGACGGCACCGCCTTCCCCGGCAAGCCCTTCCCCGACATGACCTGCGGCAACTGGACGAAGAGCAGCGACGACGGCGCCGCCATGACCGGCCACCACGACCGCGTCGGCCCGAGCGACGCATCCTGGGCCGTCTCCTGGAACTCTGCCCACCCGACGCTCGGCTGCAGCATGGAGAAGATCCGCCCCACGGGCGGGGACGGGCTGTTCTATTGCTTCGCGGTGAAATAGGGCGCACGGCCCGGCACCGCAGCAGGCGGTCCGGGCCGAAAGCGTCGCAAGATCAACGTCCCCGAAGCACAAGAAAGGCGCCATGCGATCGCGGAGGCGATGGCTGTGCTCAACCGGGACAGTCCTCGACAAACCGGAAAAAAATCAGCCTCCGTGATACGGCGTGATAACAACATGTAGCGGGTTTCGACCAGGCGCCGTCATTCCGGGGCCGCGAAGCGGAACCCGGAATCCAGTATCGTTATTCACGCGCAAATGGATTCCCGCTTTCGCGGGAATGACGCTTCGGGTCGCCAGCACATCTTCGCCGTGCTGGCGGGACTGACTTTTGTGTGAATGGTTGCAGAGCGCCCTTTTTTCTTTATGCGAATAGCCCCGTGCCCATGACGCCCTCCAGCCAGGACTTGGCCGATGCGAATCTTGTCGAAGCCATTCGCGAGCACGCGCGCTGGCAGGAGCCCAGCGAATGCGTCGAGACGAATGGCGTGCTGATGCTCGCGGGCGCGAATGCGCTGCCGATCGCCTTCCGCAATTGCGTGGCGCGGGTCGATGGCACGGTTCCGCGCGGCCCGGGTGCTGGAGCTGGCCGGAGCGTTCTTCGGCGAACGGGGGCGCGGCTACGCCGTGATCGTGCGCGGCAGCTGGGACGGGGACATCGAGGCGGCCTTGCGCGAGAGAGGACTGACTCCCATGGCCGACAGCCCTTGCATGCTGATCGAGTCGCCGCTGGCCGAGCCGGCGATTCCGCCCGGGATTCGCATAGAGCGCTTCGACAGCGAGCAGCGCGTGATGGATGCCGTTCGGGTGAACGCGGAGGCGTACGAGGCCATCAAGCTGCCGGCCGAGGAGACGCGGGTGTTCTTCGGCAGGCCCGCCGCACTGCTCTCGAAGAAGATCGTCGGCTTCGTCGCCTATCGCGACACCGTGCCGGTCGCCACGGCGTTGACGATCCTGAGCGGAGAGAATGCCGGCATATATTGGGTGGGCACCGCCGCCCCGGCGCGGCGCTCGGGTCTGGGCGAGATATGCACACGACTCACCACCAACGCCGGCTTCGCCAGCGGGGCCTCGGTGGTGACCTTGCAGGCGAGCCCGTTCGGCGAGCCAATCTATGCGCGGCTGGGTTACAAGACCTACGACCGCCTGCTGCGCTATCGCCTGCCGGAACGCAAATAGCAGGCGGAAGGATAGTGCAGCTTGCCTTGCAAGGCATGCCCGGCATAATGTCGTTTTCCCCCCGAGCGACATCGACATGATCCACACTCCCACGAACCAGTCACCCGTACCGGGTCCCGAATACCTCGCCAGCGCGCGCTTCATCGATTCCGGCACGGAATCGGTACGCCGCTTCGCGCAGGAGACCGTCGCCGGCGCGAAAACCGACATCGAGAAGGCCGTGAAGCTCTTCTACCGCATCCGCGACGGCTGGCGCTACGACCCGTTCACCATGAGCCTCGACCCGGAGCCCTACGTCGCCAGCAACGTGCTGAAGGTGAAGGCCGCCTACTGCCTGCCGAAGGCGATCCTGCTCGCGGCGGCGGCGCGCGCCGTCGGCATCCACGCGGCGATCGGCCTCTCCGACGTGGAGAACCACCTGACCACGGAGAAGCTCAAGGCCATGATGGGCGGCAAGACCCTGTTCATGCACCACGGCTACGCG
Organism: Betaproteobacteria bacterium; assembly: GCA_016703785.1. Taxonomy (GTDB): domain Bacteria; phylum Pseudomonadota; class Gammaproteobacteria; order Burkholderiales; family Rhodocyclaceae; genus Desulfobacillus. The sequence goes on along the minus strand of JADJBM010000003.1, from coordinate 21,740 downwards.
GTGCTCCATCTCGGCGGCAAATGGGTGAAGGCGGCGCCGGCCTTCAACATCGAGATGTGCGAGAAGTTCCACGTGCACCCGACCGAGTTCGACGGTACGGGCAACGCCATCTTCCAGGAATACGACATGAAGGACCGCCGCCACATGGAGTACGTGCGCGACCACGGCTGCTGGTCGGATTTCCCCTTCGAGAAGGTGATGGCGGATTTCCGCGCCTTCTATCCGGCGGAGGCCTACAAGGCTTTCGATCCGGGCGAACTGTTCGAGGACGGCGTGAGGATTTCGTAGGCACTGGTTTTCATCTCACCCCTCACCCCCGCCCTCTCCCCGCCAGCGGGGAGAGGGGGCATCAGCAAGGAGCATCATGACCGCAAGCAAGCTTTTCTCACCGTGCGCCCTGGGCCCGCTGCAACTGCCCAACCGCATCGCCATGGCGCCGATGACGCGCTGCCGCGCCACCAACCCGGCCATCGCGCCGACGCCGATGATGGTGGAGTACTACGGCCTGCGCGCCGACGCCGGCCTGATCATCTCCGAAGGCATCCCGGTCTCGCGGCAGGCGCGCGGCTATGCCTACACGCCGGGCCTCTACTCCGCCGAACAGGTGGCCGGCTGGCACGCGGTGACCAACGAGGTGCACAAGCAGGGCGGCCGCATCTTCGCCCAGCTCTGGCACTGCGGCCGCATCAGCCACGGCAGCCTGCGCGAGGACAACGCGCCGCCGGTGGGGCCCAGCACGATTGCCGCCAACGGCAAGTCGCTGGCGCTCGACCGCGCCACCGGCCAGCCGGCCCTGCTCGCCTGCGAGGCGCCGCGCGCCCTGCCGACGGCGGAAGTGAAGGGCGTCGTCGGCGAATTCGTGCAGGCGGCGCGGAACGCCATCGCCGCCGGCTTCGACGGCGTCGAGGTCCACGGCGCCAACGGCTACCTGCTCGACCAGTTCCGCTGTCCCTTCCTCAACGACCGCCGGGACGAATACGGCGGTTCGCTGGAGAACCGCTGCCGCCTGCACCTCGACATTGCGCGGGCGGTGGCCGCCGCCATCGGCGCGGAACGCACCGGCATCCGTCTGTCGCCGCTGGGTCAGGCCAACGACATGCAGCCAGACCCCGAGCCGATGACGACCTACGCCTACCTCGCCGGCGAGCTGCAGAAGATCGGCCTCGTCTATCTGCACCTCTACGACCAGTCGACGAGCTGGATCCACGACCCGGACGACGCGCTGCTGAAGCTGATCCGCGGGAAATTCACCAACGCGCTGATGCTCTGCGGCGGCTTCGACCGCGCCAAGTCCGAAGCCGCGCTCGCCGCCGGCAGCGGCGACCTGATCGCCATCGGCAAGCCCTTCATCTCCAACCCCGACCTGGTCTCGCGCCTGCGCCAGGGCGTGGAGATCGCGCCATGGGACAGCAAGACCTTCTATCTGGGCGGCCATAGCGGCTATCTCGACTACCCGACCTTTTCCGCCTGAGGCCACCATGACGACTCCCGCCTTCGAAGCCCTGAAGATCGAACTGAACGATGCCGTTGCCACGGTCGAGCTGAACCGGCCGGAGAAGGCCAACGCCATGAACCTGCGCATGTGGCTGGAGCTGCGCGAGGCCTTCAAGTGGATCGACGAGGACGCCTCGGTGCGCGTGGCCGTGCTGCGCGGCAACGGGCCCTGCTTCACCGCCGGCATCGACCTGGAGCTCCTTGCCGGGGTGCGCCAGGAGATCGCCGACGACTGCGAAGGCACAGTTCAGCATCAAGGAGATCGACGTCGGCATGACGGCCGACGTCGGCACCCTGCAGCGCCTGCCGAAGCTGATCGGCGAGGGCATGGTGCGCGAGCTGGCCTACACCGGCCGCGCCGTCGCCGGGCCGGAAGCGAAGGAGATCGGCCTGGTGAACCACAGCTACGCCAGCGCCGGCATGCTCTTCCACGAGGTGGCGAAGATCGCCGCGACGATCGCGAGGAAGTCGCCGCTGTCGATCCGCGGCATCAAGGAAATGGTCAACTACGCCCGCGACCATTCCGTCGCCGACGGCCTCAACTACGTCGCCACCTGGAACGCCGCCATGCTGGTGTCCGAGGACTTGACCGAGGCCATGACGGCAGCACGCGGCAAGCGGGAAGCGAAGTTCAGGGACTGATTCGTGAGGAGGCTGCCATGAGAGTGAAATTCGTCGCCGTCCTGTGGGGACTGACTTTTGCGGGCGGCATTCATGCCGCCGAGCCGCTGCCGCTGTTCGACGCCCACTTGCACTACAACGTCGAGGCGGCGCAGGGGCCCTATCCGCTGGACACCGTGCTGAAGCTCTTCCGCGAGAACCGCATCACCGGCATCCTCGCCAACAGCCGCCCCAACGACGGCACGCGCGCCTTGTATGAAGCCAAACCGAAGGACGTCTGGGTGGTGCCTTCATCCGCCCCCTACATCGTCCAGCCCGACCGTTACAGCTGGTTCAACGACCCGAAGATCTTCGCCCTCATCGAGTCCGAGCACAAGCGCGGCTACTATCAGGGCATCGGCGAGTTCCACCTCTTCGGCAAGGATGCGAAGACGGAATGGGTGAAGAAGACCGTCAATTTCGCCGTGGCCCACAACCTCTGGCTGCACGCCCACTCCGACGACGAGGCGGTGGACATCCTCTTCGCCCACAACCCCAAGGTGAAAATCGTCTGGGCCCACACAGGCTTCACCACCGCGCCGGAGATGATCGAGCAATACCTGAAGAAATACCCCAACCTGTGGGGCGAGCTGTCCTACCGCTACGACGTCACCGAGGGCGGCAGGCTGAAGCCCGCCTGGCGGCGCCTGTTCGAGCAATACCCCGACCGCTTCATCGTCGGCTCCGACACCTGGGTGAACGAGCGCTGGGGCCAGTACGCCTCGATCATGAACGGCTACCGCGGCTGGCTGGCCGAACTGCCGCGCGATGCCGCCGAGAAGATCGCCTGGCGCAACGCGGAGCGGCTCTTCCGTAAATGAGCGCCGCCCGCCGCATCCTCATTCTCGGCGCGGCGGGCCGCGATTTCCACAACTTCAACATCGTCTACCGCGACGATCCGGCGGTCGACGTCGCCGCGTTCACCGCCGCGCAGATCCCCGGCATCGCCGGACGCCGCTACCCGCCGGAGCTGGCCGGCCCGCGCTACCCGCAGGGCATCCCGATCCTCGACGAGGCCGAGCTGGAGGCGATCCTGTGCCGGGAGCGCGTCGACGAAGTGGTGTTCGCCTACAGCGACGTGCCGCACACGCTGGTCATGCATCTGGCTTCCAGGGGCACTGGCGGCGGGCGCTGATTTCACCCTGCTCGGGCCCGCCCGCACGCAGATCCGCGCCAGCGTACCGGTCATCGCCGTCTCGGCCGTGCGCACCGGCTGTGGCAAGTCGCAGACGGCGCGCTACCTGTCCTCCCTGCTCAAGGCGCATGGCCGCCGCGTGGCGGTGATCCGCCACCCCATGCCCTACGGCGATCTGGCGCGCCAGGCGCTGCAGCGCTTCGCCACGCGCGCCGACCTCGACGCCGCGGAATGCACGGTCGAGGAACGCGAGGAATACGAGCCGCACCTGGCCTGCGGCAACGTGGTCTTCGCCGGCGTCGACTACGCCCGCATCGTCGCCGCGGCGGCTAGCGAAGCCGACCTCATCCTGTGGGACGGCGGCAACAACGACTTCCCTTTCGTGCGGCCGGACCTGCACATCGTGCTGGTCGACCCGCTGCGCCCCGGCCACGAGACGACGCACCATCCGGGCGAGGCGGTGCTGCGCATGGCCGACGTAGTGGTCGTGGCCAAGAGCGACGCGGCGCCGGCCGCCGATGTGCGCCGCGTCGCCGAAGCCGCCCGCGCCCTCAATCCGCGCGCCGCAATCGTCCGCGCCGCCTCGCCGGTGCGCCTCGACGACGAAGCGGCGGTGCGCGGCCGCCGCGTGCTGGTGGTGGAGGACGGGCCGACGCTGACGCATGGCGGCATGCCGTGGGGCGCCGGCCACCTCGCCGCCCTGCGCGCCGGGGCGGAAATCATCGATCCGAGGCCGTATGCCGGGCCGGCCATCCGCGCCCTCTTCACGCGCTACCCGCACATCGGCAACGTGCTGCCGGCCGTGGGTTACGCGCGCGGCGAACTCGACGCCCTGCGCCAGACCATCAACGCGACGCCGGCCGACCTCGTCGTCTCCGCCACCCCCATCGATCTGGCCGCCCTCATCCAGGTGCACAAGCCGGTGGTGCGCGCCCGCTACGCGTTCGCGGAACAGGAAACGCCGGGGCTGGCCGGGATGGTGGAGGCTTTCCTCGCAAAGGCGCAGTTGCTATCCTGAAAACATGTCCCAACTGCTTTCCCTCTCGCGCGCGGCGCGCCTGGTCGGCACGAGCCGTGTGGCGCGCTGCAACAGAAGATCCGCAGCGGCGAACTGCCCTCCTTCGACGGCATGGTCACGACAGCCGACCTGCTGCGCCTCTACCCCGGCATCCGCATCGAGGAGGACGGCGGCTTTGAGCAGGTCATGCAGATCAAGGTGCACGCCTTCGGCAAGCGCGTGCGCGAGCGCATGCTGCCGAGCCAGGAAATCCTTTCCCAGCGCCTGTTCGACCAGAGCGTCGAACTGACCGACCTGCGCAATCACCTGCAGCGCTACCATGCCATGATGGCGGCGCTGCGCGAGCGCATCCAGCAGCAGGAGGCGCAGACCGGCATGGCCGCCCTCGGCGAGTTCCTGGACGGCCAGCTCGCCGACATTCTGGGCCGGACCGAGGCGCCGAATGCCCTGGCTGTCATGGATGATATGCTGAGAGTCATGTCCGCCCATGTCACCCTGCACCCCAGCCGCCACGAATTCTTCGTCGAGGGTGCCGACACGCTGCTGGAGGCGGCGCTGCGGGCGGGGCTGGCCGTCAACTACGGCTGCAGCAACGGCAACTGCGGCCTGTGCAAGGCGCGCGTGATATCCGGCCAGGTGCAGAGGGTGCGGCCGCACGACTACGTCCTCTCGGAAGCGGAGCGGAGCCAGGGCTACACACTGCTCTGCTCGCATGCCGCGGTCGGCGACCTCGTCCTCGAGGCGCTGGAGACCAGCAGCGCGGATGACATTCCGCAGCAGCAGATCGTGGCGCGTATTAAGTCAAATGAGGCACTAGGCAACGACGTCCGCCTGCTGCACCTGCAGACGCCGCGCAACAACCGCCTGCGCTTCCTCGCCGGCCAGAGCGTGACGCTCGCCGCGGGCGAGGCCACGGCGCAGCTGCCCATCGCCAGTTGCCCCTGCGACGATCGCAACCTGCATTTCCACATCGTGCGCGATGCCGATGACGATTTCTCCCGGCAGGTGTACGAGGTCCTCGGCGCGGGTGACCCGGTCACCGTCTTCGGCCCCTGGGGGGATTTCGCCCTGCACGCCGAGTCGCCGCGGCCGATCCTCTTCGTCGCCGGCGATGCCGGCTTCGCGCCGATCAAGGGCCTCATCGAGCATGCCATGTCGCTCGACGCGGCTGAACTGCTGCACCTCTACTGGCATGCCTCTGCGCCGACCGGGCATTACCTCGCCAACCTGTGCCGCTCCTGGGCCGACGCACTGGATAATTTCCGCTATACGGCACTCGCGGAAGGCGGGGTGGATGACCTTGTCGGGCGCATGGCGCAGGACCACGCCGACCTGGCCGCCTTCGACATTTATCTTGCCGGTCCCGGCGCCTTCGTCGAGGAGGCGACAAAGGCCCTCGCGCAACAGGGTTTTCCGCCCTCGCAGCTGGTGGCCACGGCGACATAAATTTCGTTGCCGCTTGCATCAACGCGTTCTGTTCGCCCTCACCGGCCGGGCGGCTTACCATTCTCCAATGACCATGACCACGCAACGCAGGATCATTCCCGTCATGCCCGCCCCGACCACCGACGCAGCGGACGCGGCGCAGACGGCCTGCGAGAACGCCGAGCCGTATGCCCTGATGGTGCTGGGCGACAGCATGCTGCCCGAGTTCGCCGAGGGCGAGATCATCGTCGTCGAGCCGGAGGGCCTGGCGCGCGACGGCAGCTACGTCGTCGCCCAGCACGACGGGGAACTCATTTTCCGCCAGCTGCTGTTGCGTGACGGGCGCTGGCGGCTGCATCCGCTCAACTCGAACTACGCCGACGCGGAGATTGCCGGCATCGAGGCCGTGCGCGGCGTTGTCATCCAGAAAAGCCGTCCCGGCTCGCGCCGCTCGCGCAAGTCCTACGTCGATTAAACGGAAGCCCCTTCATGCCCTATTACCTCTACAAGGTCTTCGAGACCCCCATCCGCCGCCTGGAAAAGATCGAGAGCCACGACACCTTCAAGGAAGCCTCGGCCCGCGCCAAGGCGCTGCGCCGAGATCTGGCCCAGTCCGAAGGCTGCGCGGTGAAGAACATCTTCGCCGATAACGAACTTCAGGCCGAAGACATCCTGTCCCAGGTGCGCGAGCCACAGCCCGAGACAGGCGAGGACTACTAGGGTCTGTTCTCATTCAGCACATGGCACGATGAATGAGAACTGACCCTAAGCGAGCCGGCGGTGGATGAGACCGCCTTCCGCCAGGCGCGCCAGGCTGCGGTCGAGCATCCCTGCCCCTTCGAGAAGGCGCTGCTCTCCGGCTACGGCACCTGCGCCCTCGCGCAGCGCCGCAACATCGCCGAGCGCGAAGCCGTCGCCTGCCGCGATGGCGCCGCACGCGATGCCTGCGCCGCCCTGCTCGGGCTGCTGCGACGCAATGCGGCCTTCGCACTGCATCTGCCGCATGCGGAGGAGCGCCTGACACACGCCCAGGAAATGAAGGTGCAGTGTGGCAGCCTTGCCGGCCTGCAGCGGATATTGGTGGGCGCGGAGGAGGTCGGCGACATCCATACCCTCGTGCAGACGGCATGCCGCTCGCCGGGCGGCCTGGAGGGCCTGCCCTATTCGGCAATCATCCAGTCGGTAGCGGCCTTTCAGCCGCGGCGGCGGACGCGGCATTCATGAGCACAGTGGACCTGGAGTTGCTCAAGCGCGCCGTGCAGGCCAACTGCGACATCGCCGACGCGCGTCATGCGCGCGAGATGACGATGTGCAACTACCTGCTGGCAATGCGCGAGCTATATCGCTGGGAAGGGGGCCTGCCCCTGCGCCAGCCGCTGAAGCAGGCTGAGCTGAGCGAATGGATCGCACGGCGGGAAACACTCTGGAACGAACTGGAGGATGCCGAATTCCGCACTCTGCCGATCGGCGGCGGCTGCGATCCCTTCGACAACGCCGCCATCAACGACGCCCTCGCGCCACTGGGACTAGTCTATGCCGGCGGGCTCGGCCGCTGGGGCAAGCCGCATTTTTTCCTTGGCGACCTGGCGCGGCAGGAAAACCGCCACGGGCTGACCGTACTGGTATCCGACCGCGAGCATGCACGCGACCTGTTCGCCCCGCCGGCTGCCTTGCGTGAGGGCATGGTCTTCTTGCGTCTGGATGCGATGCGGCGCTGGCTGTGGGAAAAAACCGAAGTCTGGGGTGTGCGCCAGGCCGATGGCGCGCTGAAGGCCGCGCTGGACGGCTACGGCTTTGCCGATGACGCCGATGCCGCCCTGGAGCGCATGGCGGCCCGGGAAAGCGAAACCCTGATCTTGCACGAGGTGGGCGAAGGCATGGCGGAACCGCTACTCGGCCCGGCCTGGCGCGAGATGCTCGGCGGGCTGTCCCAGCGGCGCGCCGAACTGCTGGCCCGCGCCGTGCGCGACCACCTGGCGGATTGCCTGTCCACCCTGCCGGCGCTCATCGAGCGCGGCGTCGAACCTTCCATCCATTTCTACTTCGCCAACCTTGAGGGACTGCGTCGCAGCCTCTTCCCGCGCCTGACGGCCGCCTACACCACCTGGCGAAAGACGGGCGATGAAGCCGATTTGCGCCTGGCCTATCTCGATGGACAGACGCACTGGCGGGAAGCTGCACGGCGCATGCTGGCAGCCTGGCAGGGCGGCCCGGACGTCGCAGAGAGTGTCTTCTCGGGATGGGTGGACGAGCATGGCCCGCTGATGCTCTAGCAGACGAAAAAAAACGCCCTCCCTCCGACCGGAGGAAGGGCGTTTCCGGAAGCGCCTGTGCTTACTTCAGGTGCTTGTTGACGTGCTTGGTCATCTCGAACATCGAGACCTGACCCTTGCCGCCAAAAATGGACTTGAGCTTCTCGTCGGCATTGATCATGCGACGATTGATGGCGTCCTGCAGCTTGTTCTTCTTGATGTAGTCCCACACCTTCTTGGTGACTTCCGTGCGCGGAATCGGCAGGGCGCCGACGACTGCTGCCAGCACGGAGCTGGGGGTCATCGGCTTCATGAAAGCGGGATTTGGCTTGCGCTTGACGGCCGGCTTCTTGGGAGCGGCTTTCTTGGCGGGCTTCTTGGCAGCGGCTTTCTTGGGCGCTGCTTTCTTGGCGGGGGCCTTCTTGGCTGCCGGCTTTTTGGCGGCGGCTTTCTTCGGTGCGGCTTTCTTGGCTGCCGGTTTTTTGGCGGCGGGTTTCTTCGCAGCGGGTTTCTTCGCAGCGGGCTTCTTTGCTTTCTTGGCTGTGGCCATCTTCACCTCCTGAATAGTGATTACACCTGAAAACACCACGAATCTCCTTGCTATACGCAGCAAGAATGGAGCGAAGCATGCTCATGCCAGAACGATTTGTCAATTGTTTTCCAGAGGGGAATGCAACTTTTTTCACTCTGGTGTTGCATCCGCCTTCACTCGGCGGATGTGGACGCGATGCTTCCGCGCCGCGTCACGCGCTGCCGTCGAGCCAGGCGCCGAGTCCCTGCGCGTTGAGCTGGACATCGACTGCCATCAGCTGGAGAAGCGCTGCTGGAGCCATTCTCCAGCCATGTCGCTGCGCTTCGCCGAGCAGGATGTCGATGATGCCGGCCTTGATCCGCTCATGTCGTTCTCCCCCCGCACCGCGGTGGTGCAGGGCAACCTTAACGTGCGCGTCGATGAGCCGATGAAGATCGGCACCCAGTCGAGGCGCCTCCCGCACTTGGCCAAAGTGGGTGACATAGATCGCCTCCGGCCCCAAGGCAAGCAGCCGGTCGATGGAAGCATGCATGGCGGCCGGATCGAACTGCACCGGGGTAGTGGTCGGAAAAACGAATTGCCGTCTGCCGATATCCAGCTCGCGGTAGGACAGGCCGAACATGTCGCCGGCGAAGATGTGCCCGGTACGGCTGTCGCGGATACAGACGTGGTGGCGGGCATGGCCGGGCGTGTCGAGGAAGGCCAGCTCCCTGCCACCGAGCAGGATCGCGGTTCCTCCGGGCGTCTCCAGCATGCGTTCGGCGGGTATCGGCGGGATGTCGCCATACATCTTCCGGGCCTGCGCTTCGCCATAAACGGCAATGGTGCCGGCAACCAGTCGCGACGGATCGGCCATGTGGCGTGCCCCGCGGGGATGCACGGTGAGCCGGGCATTCGGCAGCGCCCGCATCAGGGCGCCCGCGCCGCCGGCATGGTCGAGGTGGATGTGGGTGAGAATGACGTACTCGACCTGCTCCGGCGACAGTCCCTTGTCCTTGAGCGCAGCCAGCACAATGGGCAGCGATGCGTTGGTGCCGGTGTCGACCAGGGCGGCATGGCCATCCTCGACGACGAGGTGGATGGCCGCCAGCTGCGGCCGGCCGAAGCCGGAGTCGATGGCGCTGATGCCGTGCCCGTAGTCGGTGATGTATGGCATGCTCGATACCCAATGGTGCGTTGCTGAATTCTAGGGCCTATGAGTCGATTTGACCGCCGCAGTTTCCTGATCGCCGCCGCCGCGCTTGCCGCGCCCCGCCTGTGGGCACGACCTTCGTTCGCTGCCGACCCCTTCACCTTGGGCGTGGCCTCGGGCGCACCTTTGCCGGACAGCGTCGTGTTGTGGACGCGGCTGGCGCCCGATCCCCTGAACGGCGGCGGGCTGCCGCCGGCGGCGATCGAAGTGCGCTGGGAAATCGCCCGCGACGAGAGCTTCCGCGACATCGTCCGGTCAGGCAGGGCGATGGCCGAACCGCAGCATGCGCACAGCGTGCATGTCGAGGCGGAAGGCCTGGAGCCGGCGCACGGGTACTGGTACCGCTTCATGTCGGGCAATGCGATCAGCGCCGCCGGCCGCACCCGCACGGCACCCACGCCCGGCGCCGTGGTCAATCGCCTGCGCTTCGCCTTCGCCTCCTGCCAGCAGTACGAGCAGGGCTTCTATGCCGCGCACCGGCATATGGCGCAGGAGGAGCTCGACCTGGTGGTCTTCCTCGGCGACTACATCTACGAATCGTCCTGGGGCCGCCGGCACGTGCGCAAGCACGAGGGGCCGGAGCCCTATACCCTCGATCAGTATCGCAACCGCTACGCCCGCTACAAGTCCGATGCCGACCTGCAGCGCTGCCATGCCGCCTTCCCCTGGCTCGTCACCTGGGACGACCATGAGGTGGACAACGACTACGCGAACGACCGTTCCGAGGATCTCGACCCGAATTTCCTCGCCCGACGCGCAGCGGCCTATCAGGCCTACTGGGAACACATGCCGTTGCGCCAGAGCGCCCTGCCTGACGGGCCGCACATGCAACTGTATGGGCAGCACGATTTTGGCGGCCTGGCCCGCTTCCATGTGCTCGACGGCCGACAGTACCGCGACCATCAAGTCTGTCCAAGAGTCGGCCGCGGCGGCAGCAACGTCGTCGCCGACCTGAACTGCCCATCCCGACTTGAGCCTACTCGGACTCTCTTGGGAAGCAAGCAGGAAAACTGGCTTCACGCCGGCCTTGCCGCATCGCCGGCGCGATGGAACATCGTCGCCCAGCAGCTGCTGATGGCGCAAATTGATCGCAAGCCGGGCCCTGAGAGGCAATTCTGGAGCGACGGCTGGGATGGATATCCGGCGGCACGCACGAGACTGCTCCGGGCGATCGCCGAGCGCAAGCCGTCCAATCCGCTCGTGATCGGCGGTGACGTTCATTTCAACTGCGTCACCGATCTGAAGGTCGATTTCGACGATCCGGGTGCCGCCACCGTCGCCACCGAATTCTGCGGCACCTCGATCACTTCACAGGGACCGCTCCAGGCGCGCCTTGATGCGTTGCAGGCCGACAATCCGCATGTGCGCTATGCCAACAGCGAGAAGCGCGGCTACGTGGTGATGGATCTCACGGAAAAGCGCTGCCTGGCACAGCTGAGGGGGATCGACGACGAAAAGGAGGCGGCGACGCCGGTGTCGACGCTGGCCACCTTCGTCGTGACGGATGGGCGAGCCGGGGCAGGCGCTGCCTAGTTCAGAGATAGGCCTGGCCGATGAACCAGGCGACAGCCGCCGTGAAAGCCGAGCAGGGGATGGTCAGAATCCAGGCCCAGACGATATTGCCGGCCAGGCCCCAACGCACCGCCCTGAGTTTCCGCGAAGAGCCGACGCCAACGATGGCGCCGGTGATGGTGTGCGTAGTGGAGACCGGGATGCCGGCGAGCGAGGCGATGGTCAAGGTAATGGCGCCGCCGGTCTCGGCACAAAAGCCGCCGACGGGCTTGATCTTGGTCAGCCGCTGCCCCATGGTCTTGACGATGCGCCAGCCGCCGAACATCGTGCCCAGGGCGATCGCCACGTAGCAGGACAGGATCACCCAGTTGGGCGGACGGGCGGCATCGGCCGCCAGATAGCCGCCGGAAATCATCAGCAGCCAGATGATGCCGATCGTCTTCTGCGCGTCGTTGGCGCCATGGCCAAGGCTGTAATAGCCGGCGGAAAAAAGCTGCAGCCGCCGGAACCAACGGTCGACACGGGACGGCGGCGTTCGTCGGAACAGCCAGGACACAATCAGCATCAGCAACCCCCCGAGGACAAAACCCAGTGCGGGGGAAACCACGATGAATACCAGAGTCTTGCCGATGCCGGAGTCGATCAGCCCGGCCGTGCCGACCTTGGCCACGACGGCACCCATCAGGCCGCCGATGAGCGCATGCGACGAACTGGAAGGAATGCCGTAGTACCAGGTAAGGATGTTCCAGCTGAGCGCTCCCACCAGCGCGCCGAAAATGACGTAGTGGTCGACCACGAACGGATCGACGATGCCCTTGCCGACGGTGGCCGCCACCTTGAGCTGGAAAACGAACAGGGCGGCGAAATTGAAGAAGGCGGCGAAAGCCACCGCATGATGCGGCCGCAGCACCCCCGTGGAGACGACCGTGGCAATCGAGTTGGCGGCATCATGAAACCCGTTCATGAAGTCGAACGCCAAGGCGAGAATGATGAGAAAGACGAAGACCTCGAAGCTCATGGGGGGCCGTACCGTTGAAGATGCGGATTACGAATTCTCGAGGACAATGCCTTCTATGAGGTTCGCCACGTCTTCGCAGCGGTCGGTGATGGCTTCCAGCATTTCGTAGATCGAACGTAACTTGATCACCTGGCGCACGTCGGGTTCGTCGCGGAACAGCTTGGCCATGGCTGAACGCATGACATGGTCCGCCTCCGACTCGAGGCGGTCGACCTCATGGCACACGGCCATTATGGTGCGTGCGTTCTTCATGTCGGAGAGCATGCCCACCGCCTCCTTGACCTTTTCCGCGCAGGCGACGCAGATGCCGGCAAGCTTGCGCGCCTCGGGCGTCACCTCGCGTACATCGTAGAGGAACACCGACTGGGCGACGTCTTCGACGAGGTCCAGGATGTCGTCCATGTTGGTGATCAGCCCGTGGATGTGTTCGCGGTCGAGCGGCGTGATAAAGGTCGTATGCAGCAGCTCGACTGCAGCGTGCGTGATTTTGTCGCCGTTTTTCTCGATGGATTCGATGTTGTAGGCGCGCCGCTCGACGTCGTCGAAACTGGCCATCAGTTCCGCGAGTTCCTTGCTGGCCCTCACGATATGCTCGGCCAGGTCGACGAAGTAGTCGAAGAATCGGCCCTCCTTGGGCATGAAGCTACCAAACATGGCGTGTCCTGGTTGTCGGGTTGTTGTTCTCGTCGGCGCTGTCGGGTCAATGCGTCATTGCCGGAGCGGAATGCATTCTACGCGACCGCGCTGGCAGGGTATATCCCCGCAGATCAATTCACTTCGAGCAATTCCACCTCGAAGACGAGGGTCGCATTGGGCGGAATGACGCCACCGGCGCCACGGGCGCCGTATCCCAGTTCGGGCGCTATGGTCAGCTTCCGCACACCGCCAACCTGCATGCCCTGCACGCCCTCGTCCCAGCCGCGTATCACGTAACCGGCCCCGAGCGGGAATTCGAACGGCTCGTTGCGATCCTTGCTCGAGTCGAATTTCGTGCCGTCGGTCAGCCAGCCGGTGTAATGCACGGACACGGTCTGGCCGAGGGCCGCCGCTGTGCCGCTACCGACTGTGACATCTTCATAAATCAATCCGCTGGGGGTGGTGGTCTGGCTCATGAACATCCTTTCGATAATGGGTCATTTTACCTTGCGCTTGGCCGCAAACAGCTGGCGGAACTTCACAAGCTTGGGCGCCACGACGAATTGGCAGTAGGGTTGCCGCGCGTTATTCCGGAAATACTTTTGATGGTAATCCTCGGCCGGATAGAAGCGTCCGGCTGGGGTCAGTGTCGTGACGACGGGCGCACCAAAGGTGTTCGCTGCGGCGAACTCATCCAACAGCGCGGCTGCCTCGGCCTGCTGCTGCGGAGAGTGGAAATAGATCGCCGAACGGTACTGCGTGCCGACATCGTTCCCCTGGCAGTTCAGGGTGGTCGGATCATGGATGGCAAAAAACACTTCGAGGATCTCACGGTAGGTGATCCGGGCGGGATCGAAGCACAACTGCACGACCTCGGCATGTCCGCTGTCGCCGGAACACACCTGATTGTAATCGGGATTGGCGGTGCGCCCGCCGGTATAGCCGGAAACGACGCTTTCCACACCTGTCAATTCGTCGAACACCGCCTCGAGGCACCAAAAGCAGCCACCCCCGAGCGTGGCAAGTTCGTGCCCGGCGGAATTCGCGTCAGTCGACATGCGGATCGTCCCTTCGGTCTAATAAATCTTGATTGAAGACGATGATTCGCATCGACCCCGCACCACGGATTGATTGCCCAATGTTGCAATTATCCGCGTTTACGGCGACTCGCACACCCTCGCAAGCAGATAGAATTGTCCCGTCATGCACGTCATCGTCCTTGGCGCCGGCTTGACCGGCGTCACCAGTGCCTGGTATCTGCGGCAGGCAGGCCACGCCGTCACGGTCATCGATAGGCAGCCCGCTGCGGGGCTGGAGACCAGCTATGCCAACGGTGGGCAGATATCCGTCAGCCATCCCGAGCCATGGGCCAATCCTGGCGCGCCGGGCCAGGTCCTGCGCTGGTTGGGCCGCGAGGATGCGCCGCTGCTGTTTCGCCCCCGGCTGGACTGGGGCCAGTGGGCCTGGGGGTTGCGATTCCTCCTCGAGTGTCTGCCCGGTCGGACGCGCCGCAATACCTTCGCGATTGCCCGTCTCGCGCTCCACAGCCGCACCTGCCTGCACGCACTGCAGAATGAAACAGGTCTGGAATATGACCGCTTGGAGAAGGGCATTCTGCATCTGTTCTTCTCTCCCCGCGATTTCACCCAGGCAGGGCCGCGGGCGGTCCTGCTGCAGGGTTTCGGCATTTGTGCGGAAGTGCTGGGTGCGGGCGGATGCCTGGCCATCGAACCGGCCCTGGCGCACTGCCGCGAACGGATACTCGGCGGTCTGTATGCGCCGGAAGACGAATCGGGCGATGCGCTGGCCTTCACGCAGAAACTGGCGGCACTCTGCCTGTACGCCGGCGTGACGTTCCGTTACGGGCTTCGCATCGAATCCCTTGTCACCGAAGTGAGTCATATCACCGCCGCGCGCACCGTCAATGAGGACGATGAAACCGAACTGATTGCGGGTGATGCCTTTCTGGTTGCCCTGGGGAGCCACAGCGCTGCACTGGTCCGCCCCTTGTGCGATGCACTGCCGATCTATCCCGTGAAGGGCTACTCGGTGACGCTGCCACTGGCCGCGGACGCAGATGCGCCCTACGTCAGTATCACGGACGAATCTCGCCGCATCGTTTGTTCCCGTCTGGGCAATCGTCTGCGCGTTGCCGGGACGGCTGAACTGGCCGGCTACGATGCAAGCGTCAGCCCCGCCCGCTGCAAGGCCATCTTGCGTCGGGCCGAGCAGCTCTTCCCGCAAATCAAACCAGCAGGCGAGATCGAGTACTGGGCTGGATTGCGTCCGGCCACGCCAAGCAATGTTCCCGTCATTGGCCGGGGTCGGCTGGGCAACCTTTATTACAACACGGGCCACGGCACCCTCGGCTGGACGCTGGCCTGCGGTTCGGGCCAAGCCATTGCCGACATCATCGACGGCAAGCCATCTCGCATTGATTTCCCGTTTCTCAATCTATAATGAAACGATGAAGTGCGAATTGTCCCTGGTTGTTTTTCTGCTCGCCGCCGCTTCGGCGGCGCAAGGGCAGGTGACGTATTGCAAGGACATCGGCCACGGCAAGACCTATTGCAGCGGCGGCACGATCATCCATCGCAACGACAACACGACGATTATTACCAATTCCAGGCAGCCCGTGCCACAAGCGCCTCCGACTTTGCCCAATCCGCTGCTGCAGAACAACGCACTCCCTACCCTCAACGCCCCCTATACTGCAGCGGGCACCCAGGGAACGCTTCCTGCGCTGCCCATTACCTCTACAACCCCGGCAAACCAGTACGCCAATCCAGTCCCGCAAGGCGCAACGGTGATCGTGGTACCCCCTGCCGGCAGCCGCATCTGTCATCAGTTCGGGACGACGCTCGTCTGCAACTGACGGCAGGTCGTCTGGTTCGCCGTACTGTCGGGGCTGACTTTCGCTTTTTTCATTCCCATGCCGCTGCGTGCCCTGTACGTCGACTTCAATTCCTATTTCGCCTCGGTCGAGCAGCAATTGCGGCCAGAACTGCGCGGCAGGCCTGTCGCCGTACTGCCGGTGCTGGCGGAAACCACTTGTTGCATTGCGGCAAGTTACGAAGCAAAACACTTCGGCGTCAAGACCGGAACCCTCGTCGCCCAAGCGCGAAAACTGTGCCCTGACATCTGCTTGGTGGAGGCCAGGCCGTCGGTCTATGTCGAGGTACACCACGAACTGGTCGAGGCGATCGAGTCCTGTCTGCATGTAGCGCGGGTCATGTCGATCGACGAGGTATCCTGCCGGCTCACGGGGAGCGACCGCAAGCGTGAGCACGCCCGAGCCCTGGCGGATCAGATCAAGCGATCCATCGCCCTTCGCGTCGGCCCCGAACTGCGCAGTTCGATCGGCATCGCGCCGAACGTATTCTCGCCAAGGTTGCATCCGACATGCAGAAGCCTGACGGATGCGTCGTCATCGAGGATACGGAACTGCCGGAAGGACTATACGGTCTTGACCTGCGGGACCTGTGCGGCATCGGGCGGGCAATGGGGCAGAGGCTGGAGCGCAACGGCATCAGGACTGTGCGCGACCTGTGCGCCGCCGGCAAGGATGAACTGAGACACGCTTGGGGCAGCATCGAGGGCGAGCGGTTCTACGCCAGGCTGCGCGGCGAAGAGATGCCCGATCTGTCATCACAGCGCAGCAGCGTTAGTCACTCGCACGTGCTGCCGCCCGAACTGCGCACGCCGCTGGCGGCCTTTCGGTATTGCATCGCCTATTGCAAAAGGCGTCCATGCGGCTGCGCAGCTACGCCTGCATCGCCGGCGCCATGCGCGTGAAGATCAAACTGCGCAATCACAACAATTGGGAAAACCAGGCCCAGTTCGAGCCGACCAGCGACACGCTGAAATTGCTCGACGTCATGGAGAATCTGTTGCGGGCCTTCCCCATGAAAACCAGCATGCAGCCCGTGGCCGTGGCTATCGCCCTATCCCGCCTGGATCAGCAGGGCCACCAGACCCGTTCTCTCTTCGATGAGGGTCGCCCCCACGACAAGCTCAATCAGATTATCGACTCGATCAGCTTGCGTTACGGCAGGAACTCCCTGTACTTCGGCGGCGCGCATACCGCTTTGCAAACGGCGCCGATGCGCATTGCCTTCGGCCACATTCCCGACCTGAGCATCGAAAATGATGACTAAAAAAGTATGACCTGCCGCACCCCCTTTGCGTTGGACAGGTCATCGAAGGCCTCGTTGATCTGCTCCAGCCTCAGAGTCCGCGTGACCAGCTTCTCCACCGGCATGCGCCCCTGGCGGTACAACTGGATGAAGGCGGGAATATCGCGTCCGGGCACGCAGGTGCCGATGTAACTGCCCTTGATGGTGCGCGCCTCGGCAACGATGCGCGCAAGCGGGAAACTGAATGTCTGCGAGGGGTGCGTCAGGCTTGTCGTCACCGTGCAGCCGCCGCGCCGCGTCGCCTCGAAGGCGCTGCCGAAGCCGTCCAGCGACGAACTGGTGTCGATGGCGTGATCGACCCCGCCCTGCGTCAGCTCGCGCACCGCTTCCGCCGCCTTTGCGCTGCCGCCAATGACGCAATCGGTAGCGCCGATTCGCCGGCAAGCGCCAGCTTTCCTTCATCCGGGATCAACGACAATGATGCGCGCCGCGCCGGCCGTCACCGCACCGAGCACCGCTGACAGGCCAACCCCACCCAGTCCGAACACTGCCACGCTCTGTCCGGGCCGAATGCCGGCCGAATACAGTGCGGTACCCGCGCCGCACATCACCGCGCAGCCGAACAGGCTGGCTTCCACGAAAGGCAAGTCGTCAGGAATTTTCACCAAGGATTTTTCCGACACCAGGGCATATTGGGCGAAAGCCGAAAAGCCCATATGGTGGTGTATGGCTTGGCCGTCCGACCGCAGGCGTGGACCACCGGACAGTAGCCGGCCTTCACGGTTGGCTTGCGTGCCACGTGCGCAGAGTGAGGGTTTGCCCGCGATGCAATGCTCGCATTCTCCGCACTGAGTAAGAAAAATCAGCGCAACGTGATCGCCCGGCTTGACCGAATGGACGCCGGGACCAACCTCCTCCACCACACCCGCCGCCTCGTGCCCCGGCACGATGGGCATGGGCCAGGCGCGATCGCCGTTGACCACGGAGAGATCGGAATGGCACAGGCTCGCCGCCTTGATGCCAACGATGACTTCTCCCGCGGCAGGCGGTGGCACCTCGACTGTCTCTATGGATAGCGGACGGCTAGCTGCGTAGGGATGCGGCAAACCGGATTTCCTGAGAACTGCCGCCTTGAATTTCATAGCATGACTCCCCGCACAACGAATGCCGAAAGCCTACCATGGCCCACAAAGCAAAAGACCCCGGAGATACGTTCTCCAGGGTCTTTTCTTGTAACTAGTCTGACGATGACCTACTTTCTCACACGTAGTGTGCAATATCATCGGCGCGGAGTCGTTTCACGGTCCTGTTCGGGATGGGAAGGGGTGGGGCCGACTTGCTATGGTCGTCAGACTTGACGGTTGGTCCTGTCGTTTTGTGACGGCAGGACGTATTTGGAAGAAGTAAGGGATTGGGATTGTTTCTTGTTTTGCGCGATTGCCTGGCTATGCACCTTGCTTAAGGTTATAGGATCAAGCCGCACGGGCAATTAGTACCGGTTAGCTTAACGCATTACTGCGCTTCCACACCCGGCCTATCAACGTGGTGGTCTTCCACGACCCTTCAGGGAGGTCAAGCCTCCGGGAGATCTCATCTTCAGGCAAGTTTCCCGCTTAGATGCTTTCAGCGGTTATCTCTTCCGCACATAGCTACCCGGCGATGCGACTGGCGTCACAACCGGTACACCAGAGGTGCGTCCACTCCGGTCCTCTCGTACTAGGAGCAGCCCCCGTCAAATCTCCAACGCCCACTGCAGATAGGGACCAAACTGTCTCACGACGTTTTAAACCCAGCTCACGTACCACTTTAAATGGCGAACAGCCATACCCTTGGGACCGGCTACAGCCCCAGGATGTGATGAGCCGACATCGAGGTGCCAAACGACTCCGTCGATATGAACTCTTGGGAGTCATCAGCCTGTTATCCCCAGCGTACCTTTTATCCGTTGAGCGATGGCCCTTCCATACAGAACCACCGGATCACTTTGTCCTGCTTTCGCACCTGCTCGACATGTCCGTCTCGCAGTCAAGCTCGCTTTTGCCAATGCACTATCAGTACGATGTCCGACCGTACCTAGCGAACCTTCGAACTCCTCCGTTACCCTTTGGGAGGAGACCGCCCCAGTCAAACTGCCTGCCATGCACGGTCCCCGATCCAGATAATGGATCCAGGTTAGAACCTCAATGACACCAGGGTGGTATTTCAAGGACGGCTCCAGCGGGACTAGCATCCCGCCTTCAAAGCCTCCCACCTATCCTACACAAGTCTCATCAAAGTCCAATGCAAAGCTACAGTAAAGGTGCATGGGGTCTTTCCGTCTAGCAGCGGGTAGATTGCATCTTCACAAACACTTCAACTTCGCTGAGTCTCAGGAGGAGACAGTGTGGCCATCGTTACGCCATTCGTGCAGGTCGGAACTTACCCGACAAGGAATTTCGCTACCTTAGGACCGTTATAGTTACGGCCGCCGTTTACCGGGGCTTCGATCAAGAGCTTGCACCCCATCACTTAACCTTCCGGCACCGGGCAGGCGTCACACCCTATACGTCCACTTTCGTGTTTGCAGAGTGCTGTGTTTTTATTAAACAGTCGCAGCCACCATTTCACTGCAACCCCATCGCGCTTCACGGGCAAGCCGCTACACTCTACCGGGGCGCACCTTCTCCCGAAGTTACGGTGCTAATTTGCCGAGTTCCTTCTCCTGAGTTCTCTCAAGCGCCTTAGAATCTTCATCCTGCCCACCTGTGTCGGTTTGCGGTACGGTCTTCATGCAACTGAAGCTTAGAGGCTTTTCCTGGAAGCGGGGTCTCAGTGGCTTGGGACTCCGAAGAGCCTTGCGTCATCACGCCTCGGCTAAGCCCAACGGATTTGCCTATCGGGCACGCCTACACGCTTGAACCAGGACGTCCAACACCCGGCCCACCTAACCTTCTCCGTCCCCCCATCGCATTGCATAAAGGTACAGGACTATTAACCTGTTTCCCATCGACTACGCCTTTCGGCCTCGCCTTAGGGGCCGACTCACCCTGCGCCGATGAACGTTGCGCAGGAAACCTTGCTTTCGGCGAGCGGGCCTTTCACCCGCTTTATCGCTACTCATGTCAGCATTCGCACTTCCGATACCTCCAGCAGGGTTCACACCCCACCTTCAACGGCCTACGGAACGCTCTCCTACCATCAGCACACTCCTTTTACTTCACCTCTTCAATTAGCCTCGCCCAAGCGAGCCATCTCAATGAAGTAAAAGGAGCATGCTGATCCGCGATTTCGGTGCACAGTTTGAGCCCCGTTACATTTTCCGCGCAGGACGACTCGACCAGTGAGCTATTACGCTTTCTTTAAAGGATGGCTGCTTCTAAGCCAACCTCCTGGCTGTCTATGACTTCCCACTTCGTTTCCCACTTAACTGTGTCTTCGGCACCTTACTCGGCGGCCACGGTTGTGTCCCTCTCGACTCAGGACGTTGCACCCCAAGTCTGTCTCCCGTGCTCACACTTTCCGGTATTCGGAGTTTGCTATGGCGCGGTAAGTCGCAATGACCCCCACAACCATTACAGTGCTCTACCCCCAGAAGTGATACACGAGGCGCTACCTAAATAGCTTTCGGAGAGAACCAGCTATCTCCAGATTTGTTTGGCCTTTCACCCCTACCCACAGCTCATCCCCTACCTTTTCAACGGTAGTGGGTTCGGACCTCCAGCTGGTGTTACCCAACCTTCATCCTGGCCATGGGTAGATCATCTGGTTTCGGTCCACACCCAGCGACTGAATCGCCCTGTTCGGACTCGCTTTCGCCACGCCTCCCCTATTCGGTTAAGCTCGCCACTGAATGTAAGTCGCTGACCCATTATACAAAAGGTACGCAGTCACCCCCTGCTTCAAACACCCTCCGGGTGTCCTCGCAGGGCCGCCTAACGCTTCTCGCTCGCGCTCGAATCGTCAGTCACCCGCCTCCAAATGAACAAGCTATTGCTTATCCATTTCCACTCCTTCTTAAACCTTTTGAGTCGCATTGCTGCGCGATGCTCCTCGAAAGAACCTCGAAGGCTTCACCCCTTCTTTATTTTTTTTTGAGTCGCATCGCCGCGCGATGCTCCTCGAAAGAGTTTCGAAGGTGCTTTGAAGCAGGGCCCCCACTGTTTGTATGCATGCGGTTTCAGGATCTATTTCCTCCCTCCCGGGGTTCTTTTCGCCTTTCCCTCACGGTACTGGTTCACTATCGGTCGATCACGAGTATTTAGCCTTGGAGGATGGTCCCCCCATCTTCAGACAGGATTTCACGTGTCCCGCCCTACTTGTCGCACACTCAGTTCCACCATCAGGCTTTCGCATACGGGGCTATCACCCACTATGGCCGGTCTTTCCAGACCGCTCTGCTAGCGTAATGGTTAAATTGTGCAGGCTCTTCCGATTTCGCTCGCCACTACTTTCGGAATCTCGGTTGATTTCTGTTCCTCCGGCTACTTAGATGTTTCAGTTCACCGGGTTCGCTCTACCCACCCTATGTATTCAGGTGGGAGTGACCCTTGCGGGCCGGGTTTCCCATTCGGACATCCACGGATCAAAGCTTGTTTGCGAGCTCCCCGTGGCTTTTCGCACGCTGCAACGTCCTTCATCGCCTGTGATCGCCAAGGCATCCACCACATGCACTTATTCGCTTGACCCTATAACCTTAAACTCTGCCCAAAGGCAGATCCGGGGCATAGGACTCTCGCGCTTGTGCCCCCATC
>JADJBM010000002.1 GCA_016703785.1 Betaproteobacteria bacterium | reverse complement strand
ACAATACGGGTCGCAGGCAGCTGTTCATTGCGCAAAGCCGACGATGGTGTCTGGCAATATGACCCCACCGCGACATGCCATGTGTGGGTCATACCGGCTGCATCGAGCTTCTGACGCGCGGACTTTAGGCCTGCAAACTGCTTCACTCTCTCTATGGTGCGCCTCGACATCCGCGCTGCTGAAAAACATGCGCGCATGTCAGAATCGACGGAATCTGGACGTGCAGGCAAGTGCAAAATAATGATGACTCCCCTGGGTGTGATCACGGATCAAGTGTTCGATGACACGGTCCGGAATTTTCCCACCCATCCACAGCACCAGCTGGATTCAGCATAGCCTCCCCTTCATTTGCCATCTTTGCCCCACATACCAGCACGCGTCGATACCACATCGACAACCACCACTGGTCGGACACTGCGCGGCGAGCCAACCCGAGTACCGACCATCACTACCGACAACGCCCCACATAGTAAATTGCTTCTTTATCCGTCCCGGCAGCCCTACAACCTTGGGTTTGCGATAGCATCAACCAACAGCCTGCCGCCGGCAGTCGCCCCAGCAAAGCCCCAAACGAAATCACGATGGGCGGTAGGTCCATCGGTTTCAGTACGAATTTATTTGAAGCGACAATGGAATGCTCCCGAATGCCCTGCGAAAGTGACAAACGTAAGGTCGCCTTTCGCCCGCTGCGGCAACGGCAATGACATTGTCGAGGCTCATCACCGCATCCGCAATGATGATGGTCGGATCGCCCCGAGCAGATGAGTGCTCCCCTCGACGTTTCCGTGTTCGCCCTCATCCTCGGGCTGCAGCAACTTTACGTCGATCCAGCAGAAGAACACCACCGATGTGATCTTCAGGAACGGAATGTCCAGGAGTTGCAGGGCGAAAAAGATCAGGATCACGCGTGGCCCGTGGCTGGCTACTCCCCAGAGAATCACCCAGCCGGCACTGCTTCTCCGGCAGCCGTCGGCGAGGCCAACGATCTACGATGGCGTTATACTTGCAACAGAATATCGATGGCGATGATTTGCGGGATAGAAATCCAGAACCCACCGGTCGGTACGGCTTCGAACAGCCATTCATGGCAGGTGGGAGGCAATGAGCTTGTCACCTGGCAAATCTGTCGGCCAGAAAAAAGCCCGGCCTGGGCTGGGCTTGTCTTCAACAGAACTTCTTTACATCATGCCAGGAATGCGGGCAGCCAGATCGAAATCTGCGAGGACAGGTTATCAGCATCCGGAAGACCGGCATGGCGAGTAGCCGAACCGGGACGCGCGGCGGGGCGGTCGGTCCATTACATCTTGGCGACGCCGCTTGCAAACATACAGGTTCAGGCCGACGGGGCGTGATCATGCATTCCATGTTCTGTGATCATCACGCCCCAAAATGGATTGGATCAATGCCCAGTTTAGTGGCAATTGGAACAGGATCGGTGCCGTGATCAGAGATGAGTCGATGAGGGCTCCGTGAATTTGCCCATGACCAGCAGAATGTTCCTATACGATCAAAACCGATCGCTGACGCCGGGTGCGTCAAACCATTCGGCGATGCCCTGCGGAATCTGCTCGTTTGGTGAGGATATAGAGAGACATCACCGCATTGGTGATGATGTAGAGCAGCATCGCACTCATATTCGCCGGAAGAGTTGAGCAGAACGCGGGGTACGTAATCTTTCATCCCCAGGTCGCTATAGACGAACATCGCAATCAGAGAATGCATACACCGCGCTCAACTACGCGCTGCTGATCGGCGTAAAACGAGCCGCTGTAAATACCGCCCATCACCACCACGATCGGCAGCAAGCCCCAGGTTGCCTTTCGGAAGGAATCAGCGTTCACCCACGATCGAAGGCGACTCACGCGGATAGTTGCCCTTCCTTGCGACATACCGGGTCGTGCAACCGAGGAAGAGCGCCAGCAGCAAACCAAGGAATCACCCCGCCATGAACAGCGCGCCGATCGAACTGGTTGTTGGACACGGCATACATCACCATGACAATCGACGGCGGGATCAGGATCACTAGTCCCCGGATGATGCGCTGACGCCGACGCCGGTTTTTTCCGGATAGCCCGCTTTGACCGTGGCCGGCAGGAGGAGTTGAGCCGATCGCCACCACGGTCGCCCGGCGAGGCCGGATACGGCCGCAAACAGGGCGCAGGCAAACACCGAACTGAGACCCCAGTCCGCCGCGCAGATGGCCGACCATCGAAGTCCCAAAATGGATCATGCGCTTCCTTACGCCGCCATGTGTCAGGAAATTCCCGGCGAGGATGAAGAACGGGATGGCCATGATCTCGAACTTCTCGATTCTGGTGAACAAGGCGAGGTAGGCGACTGCCAGGGGCGCGGGAGAAAGCAAACAGGAAGGTCCGGTACCGTCGGGCCCAGCGAGATGGATACCGGCATTCTTGACAGCATCCAAGGAAGGTGAGCAACGCGAAGATGATCAGGCGCTCTTGTTTGCGCTCTCTACAGGGATCTGTCCGCCGTGCTACCATCACTGATTTTTTTCCGGCTCGGGTGGTGGCGCTGAATACTTCAAGTCTCATGCGCGTGGAGATCGTCATCCATGCTGTATGGATTGACATCACTGGCACTGAGTCCTCCTCAATCCGTCTCATAGCCGCGACCGTGGTGACGCTCACCGGTACGAATAAAACTCGCTGTTACCTGAGGAAACGGAAGCACATCAGGGACGGCCCCGAGAATGGCCGGGAATAAGACGGTGCAGCCCCAGATCGGCCATTCGGATCAGGAGGTCGTCGGCCCAGGGTACATATCCTCGACGGCGATGCCCAAAGCGCTAAGGGGGTCGCGCTGTGGGCGCCGTTCTCCCAGAACGAAATGCGCCCCCAAGGTGCCCACGATGCCGGTGAGCAACTCTCCGGCAGCAGGCCGAAGACGATGAACTGGCCCGCGGCCCTGCGACCGGACGGGCTGTTGGCCAGCACACCAACGCCGACGGCTGGATGCCGGTGCGCACAGCCATACGCAACGCCTAACCCCGCCATCAGACGAACATGATGATGCACGGTTGGTCCTACGCCCAACTCGGGTTCAAACCAATCGGCCAATCCTGAACACGGAATGGATCTACACCTGCCGCATGGCGATGCATAACTGAAACGAAGATGAGCAGCGTCTCTACCGCTTCTGATGAGGAGGGTAATGATCCATTCCTCCAGGTGATCAAGACATTTCATGGCGTTTGCCTCTGAAAAAACCGTGGAGGTCGTGGCCCCACAGTCTACCTCTAAGTAATCAGTGCTTTGGATGGTTCAAACCCGTCGCCTTGGCCGGACCGGTATCGATGCTCTCTTGCCGGTGCGATCAAGCCATCTGCTGGTGGACTTTGTCCATAGCCTTCTATCGCCAGCCATCTGACGCTCGGCAGTCGGCACCAAAACTTCGCTCTTGCCCGACTTGCGCCCTTCCTCCATGGCCTTGTCGTTCTCTTCCTTGGCAATCGGGTTGGCATACTTGGTAGCCTCAACCATCGCCGCATCCGGGCGTTCTCACGTCCGCTGGCGGGCCATCCCCGAGGCCCTATCGCTGGTAATGACGGCGTAGCCGAGATAACCGTGGTTGGTCATCGCCACGAACTTCTGCACCTCATGCATTTTTTGCGTACACAGGTTCGATGGCGGATTTTCCAGTACCGTCATTAACGCCGGTTTGCAGCGCCTGATACACTTCGAGAATGCCATCTTCTGGGAATCGCGCCCACCGCACGCATCTGGGCATCAAGCACATTGGATGACTGAATGCGCATCTTCAAACCCTTGTAGTCGTCCGGGACCCTGTGGGCTTGTTGGCGCTCATCACCTTTGAAGCCATTGTCCCGAAGTAAGCAAAGCCCAACAAGGCCCCTCGTTTTCGAGCTTCTGCAGCGGGGCCTGCCTACTGGCCCCGTCGTCACGGCATGCAACTCCTTGTAATCGTCAAACAGGTAAGGCAAGTCGAACAGTTCGAACTCCTTGACGCCGAGCGGGGCGAACTTGGCCAGGGAGGGCGCCAACATCTGCACGGCGCCGAGTTGCAGCGCTTCATTTCTTCCTTGTCCTTGTACAGCGTTGAGTTGGCAGACCTCGACCTTTACCTTGCCGCTGGTCAGTTCGCCCGCTCTCTTGGCGAAGAACTCCGACGCCTTGCCCTTCGGCGTGTCTGCGGCGACAACATGAAGGCAGAACTTGATGACGATAGGTTGCTGGGCAACCGCGGTTTGCCGAAGAATGCCAGCGCTACGGCGCCTAGCAGCAGGAATGAATTTTCATGGTCTCCTCCTTCGTTGAATACGGCCCGGTGTGCCGACGGGAAATAGCGTGGCGGATTTTGGGAGAAAGTGCAACCTGCGGCAATTGTGGTTATCCGCAACCCTGCCGCCCCCGTTACCCGCCGTGATGTAACATGCATCCACAAAAGCCTCGTTTCACTGCATGGATACCGCGACCTCGTCTGCCAAACGTACAAACTTGGCGTATTGGACTGCGCCGCGCATCGCAGTTGGCCTGTTCGTGCTGGCTGTCGCATCCCCGCTTTGTAGCGGCTCATCGCCAAGAACTGGAGGAGCAACGCCTACAGGCCTGATCAGCGATACGCTCTGGGTGGAGCAGAATCTGCGCTTCCAGCTTTCGCGTAGCTGGAGCAACTACAGCAGCTCGGTCGAGATTATTTCGGTGGAAACATCCCGGACAGACGTTTCGAGCCCGCATCGAGGCCTGCTTCTCAACAATCCCGGTCTCCCGCAGGTATTTGTTCTCGACGAAGGTGGGACCACGCTGCGGGGCGACCCTGGACCAATCGGCGAAGCGATTGCCGGAGAAGGCTTGCGACCGGAACCTTCCAGCAGGCTTTCCGCTTGGCGCGCTCGACAGGCAATCCGGTATTCAGCGCCAATTACTTCACCAGCGGCGAATGGCTCTTCGACATCGTCGTGCCGCATTTCAGCGATGGACAGCACCTCGGCTCGATCGTCGCGGCCTACTCAATAAAAACGCTGTTAGCTGAGCAGGTGCCTGGTGGTTTGCCCAGAAATACCGCCTTGGAGTGCCCTGGCAGATACGAACGGCGCCATTCTGAAACGGAAATCGAATGTGGTTGCAGGAGAGGGAAACACTCAGCCACAGCATTCCTTTCGATCCCCCGGGGTATGGACTGGTACTCGTCTCCGGCCTACAAGGCTGAAACCAGCCTGTTGCGCAATCTGCTCGCCCTGGTAATTGTCGGGCTCGGAGGTGGCGTCCTCGCGCCAGCCTATGAGCGCAGAGACGCCACATGAAAAGACGTCTCGATGCAGAGCAAGCGCTTTCCTACGGTACGCATTCCGCAAGGCCATGGAGGATTCGTTGCTCACCGGACTTCGCGCACGCGACCTCAGGGAAAATCATCTATGTCAATCCGGCCTTTTGCCGTATGACCGGCTGCAGCGCAACCGAGTTGATAGGCCTCTTGCCGCCAATGCCTTATTGGGCACCGGAAGAGCATGAGAATACGCTGGCCGTTCTGGAAAGCGATGGCCGGGTTGGCACCCAGCGAAGGCGTCGAAGTCAGACTGCAGCGCAGAATGGCGAACGCTTTGACGCCCTCATTTTATGAGGCACCACTTATTGACGCTAGCGGCCTACAAACCGGTTGGATGGGTTCGGTGCTCGACATAACTGAGCGCAAGCGCGCAGCAGAACTCGCCCGGCAACAGCAGGAAAAGCTTCAATTCACCGCTCGCCTTGTCACCATGGGCGAAATGGCGTCCACAACCCACGAACTCAACCAGCCGCTATCGGCGATTGCCAGCTACAACAGGCTGCCTGAACCGGCTCGACGCTGGAAACCTGCCTCAAGCTGGGCTTCGCGAAGCGCTCGGCCACCAGCAACTCGCTAGCCAGGCACAACGGGCGCGGAGGGCGTGTGATCCGTCGCATTTACGACTTCGTGCGCCGCAGCGAGCCACAGCGTACGTCATGCGACATCAATGAGATCGCCCAGGATTCGATTGGGCTAATCAAAGTCCGATGCGCGCAAGCGCGGCATGGAAATAGTTCCCGATCTTGCAGCGAACCTGCCGCGTATCCAGGCCGACACGGTCATGCTCGAGCAGATTTTGCTCAATCTCATGCGCAACGGCATGGAGGCCATGCGAGCCACCGAGGCTGTACAAAGACACCTCGTAGTCAGCACTGCGCTCGCAGAGAACAGCCTGCTGGTGAGCGTCGCCGACCACGGAAGCGGTATCTCGCCGGAGGCGATCGAGCACCTATTCGAACCTTTCTCCACGACCAAACCTGAAGGAATGGGCATGGGGCTAAACATCTGCCGCTCCATCATTGGAATCCCACAAAGGACGCATGTGGGTCGAAGACAATCCAGAAGGGTGGAACGATCTTCTGCTTCACCCTCCCGCTGGAGGACATGATCGGAACCGCCTTCATAGTTGACGACGACGAAGCCATCCGCGATGCGCTGACTTGGCTCTTCAAATCGCGTCAGGTTGCATGTCGTGAGTGGGATTCGGCAGGGGCCTTTCTTGCTGACTGGCAAAGAGTATGCGCGGCTGTCTGGTGCTGGACGTCCGTATGGATGACATGAGTGGGCCGGGTTGTTCGATCATCTCGCTGAGCGCGGCTCCCAGTTACCAGTGATTTTCCTTAGCGGGCACGGCGACATACCCCTCGCCGTCGCAGCGGTAAAGAAGGGCGCCTTCGATTTCGTAGAAAAACCCTTCAATGACAACGAGCTGGTGGATCGCGTCATCCAGGCACTGGCGTTCAATGCATCACAACAGAAACGTCATGAGGGGACAGGCCACGCTTGCCTCTCACTGGCGCAAATCACACCGAGGGAACGGGAGGTGATGGAACGCATTCTCGATGGCAAATACAAGGTGATTGCAGACGAATTGAACATTGCCATGCGCACCGTTGAGGTACACCGAGCTCGTATCTTCGAGAAGATGGGTGTCAAATCCGCCCGTGGAACTGGCGCAGCTACTCTCGGGCTTAAAATGAGGCAGGCTGATACTCAGGGATAACCCCGGCTTCGTCGGCGCGCACTTCCGGGCGCAATCAATGCCGATCCCTGGCGCAGACCAAATCATTGCCACCCCACAGCAATGGCAATCTGTCCCGTTCCCAGGGCGGCACGGCATGTTCCTGAAGAAGTTTTCTCAGCTCTCTGCGCGGCCTTCCGCTTTCCGGGCGGAATCGTTCCCTCCCCGCCGGATAGCAATCCTTACCTTTTGCTAGCAGTTTTCTCGGCTTACTCCCTCACCCACCATTTCTCTGAAGCGCGGTACAGCATTACCCCATTTCAACTCTACCTCCCCGCGCCATTCCATGTCCGTAACCGCAACATAATGCGGAATTAGCCAAACTTTCCCTCGATATCGATGCAGCTTCATCTCCCCGAGGTCAGATCTCAAATGGCTATCCGGTGCAGCATGACACACCTGCCTCACGATCTCGTAAAGGCGGGCGCTATCCGGAAGCGTTATGCCCTCGCAACGTAAGACGAAACGCATAAGGTTCCGGGCACGAGCATCATCCATTTTCGCCAACTGCGATGAAACGATCCGGCCGTCACGCAAGACCTCCCTGGAATCGTTCCGGGCCAGTTCTTGCAGCAAACTCTGACTCTCTGAAAAATGTATTGCAGCCCGCGCAAGCACAGCATCACAGCCGGGGAATCGCTCGCGCAACAGGGGAATAATACGATGCCGCAAGTAATTGCGGGAGTATCGGGTATCGAAGTTGCTCTCATCCTCCATACACGAAAACCCTTCCAGACGAGCGCAGGCATCTATCTCTTCGCGCGACACTTCAAGCAAGGGGCGCAGAACCCTAAGGTCTGGTCGATCTTGAAATGCCCTCCTGCGGCATGGCGGCAGCACCGGCTACTCCGGCACCTCGTAGTAGGTTGAGCGGTAAGAGTCTCCGCCTGATCGTCACGATGGTGCGCCAACGCCAGCCATTCGGCCCGAACATCAGCAAAGGCATCGTAACGCGCTCGACGCTGCCGCCTCAAGACCTTCTCCGCTGGTTTCCACGGCTACCATGGCTACGTCAAGGCGAATCCCCCATGCTTCGCATAAACGCTCGCAAAATGACTGCCAACGGTAGCATTCTGACTGATGCCATGATTGACGTGAAGTGCGGAAAGATGGAATCCGTGCCTGAACGACAGTCTTCGCGGGATATGCAGCAGAACGACTGAATCAGCCCCGCCAGATAGTGCGGCGGTCAGCCGATCTCCTCGCCGCACATGCCGACCCAGGCAGTCAGAGACCCGTGCGAGTAGATCAACGGGCGGGCAGCTGTTCCTTTGTACCCCTTACCATAACCGAGCACGCGTTCGAAGCGCTGCCCGACAAGTTCAGCCGGAGACAGATCTGATGCCCGGCGCAAACCCTCTTGCAATGCCTTTTTAGCGCCAGCGCCATGGCTCAGGTGGTCTCGATGGGCACCGCCCAATGGCTCGTTGATCACGCGATCCACCAAGCCTAGCGTTTTCAGACGCGCCGCGGTGATACCCATCGTCTCGGCAGCTTCAAGCGCCTTGTCGGCGCTCTTCCAGAGAATGGACGCACAGCCTTCAGGTGAAATAACCGAATAGGTGGCGTACTGCAACATCATGACTACATCTCCAGCAGCTATTGCCAACGCACCACCCGAACCGCCCTCGCCAATCACGGTGCAGATAAGCGGCACCTTCAACTCGGCCATGACATACAAGTTTCGTCCGATGGCCTCGGACTGGCCGCGCTCTTCAGCGTCTATACCGGGATAGGCACCGGGGTGTCAACAAAAGTAAACGACAGGAAGCCAAATTTCTCTGCCAGACGCATCAACCGCAAGGCCTTGCGGTAGCCTGCAGGGCGGGGCATGCCAAAATTACGTTGTATCTTTTCCTTAGTATCGCGTCCCTTCTGGTGGCCGATCACCATTATCGATTGGCCGTTGAATCGCGCAAGTCCGCCGACGATGGCATTGTCGTCCGCAAAAGCACGATCGCCATGCAATTCTTCGAAATCTGTGAAGATATTCTGGACGTAGTCTAATGTGTAGGGTCGTTGTGGATGTCGAGCAACTTGTGCGATCTGCCAGGGTGTCAGCTTGGCGTAGAGTTCCTTGGTCAGCGATTGACTTTTGGCCTCAAGCCGGCTGATCTCCTCGGAAATATCGACAGCCGAGTCGTCCTGGACATAGCGCAGTTCCTCGATCTTCGCCTCCAACTCGGCGATCGGTTGCTCGAAATCCAGGAAAGTGGTCTTCATCCTTCGTCGTAAATGGGTTATCTCGGGATTCTATTTTACCGGGATGATGCAGGCTCATGCCTCTATGGCTGGCTGCCTGGATTCCATCCCGATTTCCATTTTCCAGTGAAAGGATGAATGGCGGTTCGCCATTGTCAAGAACCATGAATCAACTGCCCAGAATTTCCGCGGTCCTCTTTCCTGTAACAGTGTAATTTCGGAAATTACCGCCGTCGTATGCGGCCAACCTCCAATAAACCAGCCACGAGTAGCCCGATCCTCGACTTGATGCTCGCGCAGCAACCCGAACTTCTGGAACATCGTCAGGTACAGGGTGGTGTTGATCGACTCGTCAATACAGTCCATCTGTCCATCCCCGTTATTGAAAGTGCCCCCCTTGTCACTACTTGTACGTGTGGCGACACCTACGATTCTCTCCATTAGCGCTATGGCACGCCGAAGTCGTCCACGTTTCCTCGACGGCATCGCGCGCTGGGGATGGAATACACTACGCAACTCCAGCCATTGGTTCGGCGTAAGGCTCAGATGGCTCAAATGGGAGCAGCCGTTACCATGGCAAACAGTAAACTCGTTAGGGACTGGATCAGTGACAATGTCATCCCGGACAAAACATCAGCCAACGATGCAGTACATCATTAATAATCCCAGTGCTACGAGGAGTTTCATATCACTCGCCCGCCGTTTCACCGTTCCGCGTTCGGATGGTTCCTTTCCATGTGCAAGCGATGCATATGAGAAAGCTTGATGATTTCACGATCATGGCAGGCAAGCACGACAGTATTGTTCGCGTCGCACAAGTCTCTGATTAACGACATGACTTGCTGACGTGCCTCAGAATCCGAATTCGCTGTCGGTTCATCTAGCAGGAATAGGCGAGGATTTAGTACTCGCGCACGCGCTAAAGCCACCCGCTGCTTCTCGCCTCCAGACAGCTTGTGTGGTGGCACATTAAGTAGTTCGCTCACACCAGCCCAACTAATGGCCTCCCCGTATCAACGGTTCGCTAATAGACTTAGGCAAACCTCGGGCCTTTAAACCGTAGAGTATGTTGTCGACAATACTGCCTTTGAAACAGATAGGGATGCTGGTGAACATAAATAAGCTCACGCCGTAACCATCCCGGATAGCCTTCAAGATCAACAGGCCTGCCATCGAACTCGCAGGCTTCAACAGCAACGCTTTCCAGGCCTGCCAAGACCCGCAACAATGTTGTCTTTCCGGAACCGTTCTCGCCGGTAAGTACATAGCTTTCTCCGGCAGCAAGTTCCAGTCTAGAAACATCAAGAATGCAGCGCGTGCCAAACGACTTGCGAATCCTATCAACCGCAAGCATGGAATCGCTCACTTCACCCCTCCTTCGCCCTGAGCAAATGCCAAGCCGAAATTGACGAAGAGCGCCACCACTAGGAGCACGAATCCAAGAGCAATGCCCTGTGCGAACTCTCCCTTACTCGTCTCAAGTGCGATCGCTGTGGGGATGTTGCGCGTCACGCCAGCAATGTTTCCTCCGACCATCAGGGGAGCAACCAATTTCCGAAACGATACGCCCAAAAGCATTGAAGACAGCCGCCATGACGCCAAAGCGAACCTCGAGAAGGGTTGTCCATGCCGACCTCAACCGTGAAGCTCCAAGGCTGAGTGCAGTTTCCCTGGCCCGTGGATCTGCACCTTGCACTGCAGAGAGTGTGAATGCCACCAACACCGGCAACGCAATCAGAACCTGTCCGATGATCATTGCCTCCTGTGTGAATAGCAGCTTTAGCGAACCAAAAACTCCCTGGCGTGAGAAGAAGATAAAGTATCAGGCCTACGACAACGGTAGGTGATGCGAGCAGGCCCTGTGTGATGACGATCAGAAGCCTGCGACCAGCAAACGATACAGTAGCCAGAAGATAACCAACGGCTATGGCCGGGGAGCGGCAATAAGCATTGCCAGAAGCGAAACCCTCAGCGAAATGGCAATGACCTGCCAAAGTTCGGCATCGCCTGATATGAGAAGCAAAAATGCCTCTTGAGTTGTTGCAAGCCAGTCCATAACGAGTTAGCTCATTCGAATTTCAGGATGATACCTGAATGGTTTTAGCCAATAAAAAAGCCCGACTTCGAATGAAGTCGGGCTTTTTGTATAACTAGTCTGACGATGACCTACTTTCTCACACGTAGTGTGCAATATCATCGGCGCGGAGTCGTTTCACGGTCCTGTTCGGGATGGGAAGGGGTGGGGCCGACTTGCTATGGTCGTCAGACTTGACGGTTGGTCCTGTCGTTTTGTGACGGCAGGACGTGTTTGGAAGAAGTAAGGGATTGGGATTGTTTCTTGTTTTGCGCGATTGCCTGGCTATGCACCTTGCTTAAGGTTATAGGATCAAGCCGCACGGGCAATTAGTACCGGTTAGCTTAACGCATTACTGCGCTTCCACACCCGGCCTATCAACGTGGTGGTCTTCCACGACCCTTCAGGGAGGTCAAGCCTCCGGGAGATCTCATCTTCAGGCAAGTTTCCCGCTTAGATGCTTTCAGCGGTTATCTCTTCCGCACATAGCTACCCGGCGATACGACTGGCGTCATAACCGGTACACCAGAGGTGCGTCCACTCCGGTCCTCTCGTACTAGGAGCAGCCCCCGTCAAATCTCCAACGCCCACTGCAGATAGGGACCAAACTGTCTCACGACGTTTTAAACCCAGCTCACGTACCACTTTAAATGGCGAACAGCCATACCCTTGGGACCGGCTACAGCCCCAGGATGTGATGAGCCGACATCGAGGTGCCAAACGACTCCGTCGATATGAACTCTTGGGAGTCATCAGCCTGTTATCCCCAGCGTACCTTTTATCCGTTGAGCGATGGCCCTTCCATACAGAACCACCGGATCACTTTGTCCTGCTTTCGCACCTGCTCGACATGTCCGTCTCGCAGTCAAGCTCGCTTTTGCCAATGCACTATCAGTACGATGTCCGACCGTACCTAGCGAACCTTCGAACTCCTCCGTTACCCTTTGGGAGGAGACCGCCCCAGTCAAACTGCCTGCCATGCACGGTCCCCGATCCAGATAATGGATCCAGGTTAGAACCTCAATGACACCAGGGTGGTATTTCAAGGACGGCTCCAGCGGGACTAGCATCCCGCCTTCAAAGCCTCCCACCTATCCTACACAAGTCTCATCAAAGTCCAATGCAAAGCTACAGTAAAGGTGCATGGGGTCTTTCCGTCTAGCAGCGGGTAGATTGCATCTTCACAAACACTTCAACTTCGCTGAGTCTCAGGAGGAGACAGTGTGGCCATCGTTACGCCATTCGTGCAGGTCGGAACTTACCCGACAAGGAATTTCGCTACCTTAGGACCGTTATAGTTACGGCCGCCGTTTACCGGGGCTTCGATCAAGAGCTTGCACCCCATCACTTAACCTTCCGGCACCGGGCAGGCGTCACACCCTATACGTCCACTTTCGTGTTTGCAGAGTGCTGTGTTTTATTAAACAGTCGCAGCCACCAATTCACTGCAACCCCATCGTGCTTCACGGGCAAGCCGCTACACACTACCGGGGCGCACCTTCTCCCGAAGTTACGGTGCTAATTTGCCGAGTTCCTTCTCCTGAGTTCTCTCAAGCGCCTTAGAATCTTCATCCTGCCCACCTGTGTCGGTTTGCGGTACGGTCTTCATGCAACTGAAGCTTAGAGGCTTTTCCTGGAAGCGGGGTCTCAGCAACTTGGGATCCCGAAGGACCTTGCGTCATCACGCCTCGGCTAAGCCCAGCGGATTTGCCTACCGGGCACGCCTACACGCTTGAACCGGGACTTCCAACACCCGGCCTGCCTAACCTTCTCCGTCCCCCCATCGCATTGCATAAAGGTACAGGACTATTAACCTGTTTCCCATCGACTACGCCTTTCGGCCTCGCCTTAGGGGCCGACTCACCCCTGCGCCGATGAACGTTGCGCAGGAAACCTTGGGCTTTCGGCGAGCGGGCCTTTCACCCGCTTTATCGCTACTCATGTCAGCATTCGCACTTCCGATACCTCCAGCAGGGTTCACACCCCACCTTCAACGGCCTACGGAACGCTCTCCTACCATCCGCACACTCCTTTTACTTCACTGTTCACTCTCATCACCCGCCTCGACTTTGCGTGGGGGCTTTGGTCTCGGCCGCCCTTGCAGGGCTTAACCTGCAAGCAGGTTAGCCTCACCCAAGCGAGCCATATCAATGAAGTAAAAGGAGCATGCGGATCCGCGATTTCGGTGCACAGTTTGAGCCCCGTTACATTTTCCGCGCAGGACGACTCGACCAGTGAGCTATTACGCTTTCTTTAAAGGATGGCTGCTTCTAAGCCAACCTCCTGGCTGTCTAAGCCTTCCCACCTCGTTTCCCACTTAACTGTGTCTTCGGGACCTTAATCGGCGGTCTGGGTTGTTTCCCTCTCGACTCAGGACGTTAGCACCCCAAGTCTGTCTCCCGTGCTCACACTTTCCGGTATTCGGAGTTTGCTATGGCGCGGTAAGTCGCAATGACCCCCACAACCATTACAGTGCTCTACCCCCAGAAGTGATACACGAGGCGCTACCTAAATAGCTTTCGGAGAGAACCAGCTATCTCCAGATTTGTTTGGCCTTTCACCCCTACCCACAGCTCATCCCCTACCTTTTCAACGGTAGTGGGTTCGGACCTCCAGCTGGTGTTACCCAACCTTCATCCTGGCCATGGGTAGATCATCTGGTTTCGGGTCTACACCCAGCGACTGAATCGCCCTGTTCGGACTCGCTTTCGCTACGCCTCCCCTATTCGGTTAAGCTCGCCACTGAATGTAAGTCGCTGACCCATTATACAAAAGGTACGCAGTCACCCCTGCTTCAAACACCCTCCGGGTGTCCTCGCAGGGCCGCCTAACGCTTCTCGCTCGCGCTCGAATCGTCAGTCACCCGCCTCCAAATGAACAAGCTATTGCTTATCCATTTCACTCCTTCTTAAACCTTTTGAGTCGCATCGCTGCGCGATGCTCCTCGAAAGAACCTCGAAGGCTTCACCCCTTCTTTATTTCTTTTGAGTCGCATCGCTGCGCGATGCTCCTCGAAAGAGTTTCGAAGGTGCTTGAAGCAGGGGCTCCCACTGTTTGTATGCATGCGGTTTCAGGATCTATTTCACTCCCCTCCCGGGGTTCTTTTCGCCTTTCCCTCACGGTACTGGTTCACTATCGGTCGATCACGAGTATTTAGCCTTGGAGGATGGTCCCCCCATCTTCAGACAGGATTTCACGTGTCCCGCCCTACTTGTCGCACACTCAGTTCCACCATCAGGCTTTCGCATACGGGGCTATCACCCACTATGGCCGGTCTTTCCAGACCGCTCTGCTAGCGTAATGGTTAAATTGTGCAGGCTCTTCCGATTTCGCTCGCCACTACTTTCGGAATCTCGGTTGATTTCTGTTCCTCCGGCTACTTAGATGTTTCAGTTCACCGGGTTCGCTCTACCCACCCTATGTATTCAGGTGGGAGTGACCCTTGCGGGCCGGGTTTCCCCATTCGGACATCCACGGATCAAAGCTTGTTTGCGAGCTCCCCGTGGCTTTTCGCACGCTGCAACGTCCTTCATCGCCTGTGATCGCCAAGGCATCCACCACATGCACTTATTCGCTTGACCCTATAACCTTAAGCTCTGCCTCGGCGGCAGAACCCAAGCAATAGGCAACTCTCGCGCTTGTGCCCCCATCCCGTGCGCTGGTAAGCCACAGAATGAGAGTAGATACAATCACAACCCATGCGTCAGCTCTTGCGAGCCAACACACTTTACTTCTTCCAAATTTTTAAAGAACTCAACAGCCTCCGGCTAAAAAGCCCAGAACCCAGCAAACCACAGCTTGCTCGCTTCTAAACTCTCTTAGAGGGATCCCATTCGCTTCGCTCAGGGACTCCGACTTTCTATCGTTTCAAACAACGAAACGATGAAAGGTCGTATGTGGTGGAGGTGAACGGGATCGAACCGATGACCTCCTGCTTGCAAAGCAGGCGCTCTCCCAACTGAGCTACACCCCCGATTCACGCAACACCTCCGCAAATCACTGGTGGGTCTGGTAGGACTTGAACCTACGACCCCACGCTTATCAAGCGTGTGCTCTAACCAGCTGAGCTACAGACCCCCTTTTGAGGACTGCTAAAACAACCGATAGGCTGTGAGTACTTGATCAGTCAGATGATCTCTAGAAAGGAGGTGATCCAGCCGCACCTTCCGATACGGCTACCTTGTTACGACTTCACCCCAGTCATGAATCCTACCGTGGTAAGCGCCCTCCTTACGGTTAGGCTACCTACTTCTGGTAGAACCCACTCCCATGGTGTGACGGGCGGTGTGTAAAGACCCGGGAACGTATTCACCGCGACATGCTGATCCGCGATTACTAGCGATTCCGACTTCACGGAGTCGAGTTGCAGACTCCGATCCGGACTACGATCGGCTTTCTGGGATTGGCTCCACCTCGCGGCTTGGCAACCCTCTGTACCGACCATTGTATGACGTGTGAAGCCCTACCCATAAGGGCCATGAGGACTTGACGTCATCCCCACCTTCCTCCGGTTTGTCACCGGCAGTCTCATTAAAGTGCCCAACCAAATGATGGCAATTAATGACAAGGGTTGCGCTCGTTGCGGGACTTAACCCAACATCTCACGACACGAGCTGACGACAGCCATGCAGCACCTGTGTTCCGATTCCCTTTCGGGCACCCCCACCTCTCAGCAGGGTTCCGGACATGTCAAGGGTAGGTAAGGTTTTTCGCGTTGCATCGAATTAATCCACATCATCCACCGCTTGTGCGGGTCCCCGTCAATTCCTTTGAGTTTTAATCTTGCGACCGTACTCCCCAGGCGGCGAACTTCACGCGTTAGCTACGGTACTAAAGAAGTCTCCTTCCCCAACACCTAGTTCGCATCGTTTAGGGCGTGGACTACCAGGGTATCTAATCCTGTTTGCTCCCCACGCTTTCGTGCATGAGCGTCAGTGTCGACCCAGGGGGCTGCCTTCGCCATCGGTGTTCCTCCACATCTCTACGCATTTCACTGCTACACGTGGAATTCCACCCCCTCTGCCGCACTCAAGCACCACAGTCACAAACGCAGTTCCCAGGTTAAGCCCGGGGATTTCACATCTGTCTTATGGCGCCGCCTGCGCACGCTTTACGCCCAGTAATTCCGATTAACGCTCGCACCCTACGTATTACCGCGGCTGCTGGCACGTAGTTAGCCGGTGCTTCTTCTTCCGGTACCGTCATCCATGCAGGGTATTGGCCCGCACGATTTCTTCCCGGCCGAAAGAGCTTTACAACCCGAAGGCCTTCTTCACTCACGCGGCATGGCTGGATCAGGGTTGCCCCCATTGTCCAAAATTCCCCACTGCTGCCTCCCCGTAGGAGTCTGGACCGTGTCTCAGTTCCAGCGTGGCTGATCATCCTCTCAGACCAGCTATCCATCGAAGCCTTGGTAGGCCTTTACCCCACCAACTAGCTAATCCGACATCGGCCGCTCCTATAACACGAGGTCTTACGATCCCCGCTTTCTCCCTCAGGACGTATGCGGTATTAGCCTACCTTTCGGTAGGTTATCCCCCATTACAGGACGCGTTCCGATGCATTACTCACCCGTTCGCCACTCGCCATCAGGCCGAAGCCCATGCTGCCGTTCGACTTGCATGTGTAAAGCATGCCGCCAGCGTTCAATCTGAGCCAGGATCAAACTCTTCAGTTCAATCTCTGCTTCAACTACAAACTCATCAAGAATCACAGAGTCCCAACCTGTTCATCACAAGCTGAAAACTCTAAATCAAGCATGAGCACTCAATATCAATCGATCCGCCCAGAAAAAACCCAAGCGCCCAACCAACCAAGTACCCACACCTATCGGCTGTTTAAGTTGTTAAAGAACATTCCGCGGCCATGATGGCCTAGAAACTCTGCACTAGCAAAGAAGCGGAATTATAGAAGAGAAAAATTACTTTGTAAACCCTTCAAATAAATCCCACATCAACCGAAAGTAGGCAATCAGGATACCCAACATGCCTGTCGGGTAAGGTCACTGAACATCGGGAAGATGTGGTTGCGGGGATAGGATTTGAACCTATGACCTTCGGGTTATGAGCCCGACGAGCTGCCAGACTGCTCCACCCCGCGTCTGATTGAAACCACTACTAGATTGCAATTCTATTCGGCATTGATACCCACGTCAAGGCAAGAAACCTATCCCGTCCGTAGCGATTCACATAATACTCGCAATAATCTCAACTGGTATCATAATATTGCTAGCATCTGTTACTTACTTCTGCTCCTGCGTAGGAAAAAACTATCAGAGTTCATGGGTAACCTTTTAATTCCAGAAAATGAAAAGTCGAATCGTAAGTACTTGGATCAAGGATTTCCTGCGGGACAGGCCTGTTCGAGCCAACTCACTCATCATTACCATCTATGGTGACTCGATTGCCCCACATGGTGGCTCAGTCTGGCTGGGGAGCTTTATCAAGCTTGCCAAACCGCTTGGTATTAATGATCGGCTGGTAAGAACAAGTGTTTTCAGATTGTCGAAAGACAGCTGGCTAACCTCAGAGCATATCGGGAGACGTAGTTACTATGGATTAACAGCCACCGGGAGGCGTCGCTTTGAACATGCTTATCGCCGAATTTACTTCCAGCCCAAGGTGCACTGGGAAGGTGACTGGCAGATCGTATTGACCGCTGGCAACGAACTCACTCCAGCACAGCGCGACGAAGTTCGCAAAGAGCTTCAGTGGGAAGGCTTCGGCCTCATCGCCTCTGGAGTACTGGCGCACCCCTCAGCCGACCTTGAGCCCCTGCTCGATATTCTTCAGAGCAATGGAGTCCAGGATAGGGTGGTGGTGGTGCGGGGGAAAAGCCTCGGGGCTCTGGTGAATAAGTCCACGCGTGAATTGGTGCGCGAATGCTGGAACCTGAGTTCGATCTCCCAAGATTACAAACGATTTCTCGACCGTTTCCGCTCGGTACAAAAAGCCTTGAAAAGCGCTCGCGAACTGGATCCTGAGCAATGCTTCGTAGTACGCACTCTGCTGATGCATGAGTTCCGCCGCACCTTACTTCGCGATCCACAACTCCCAGACCAGTTATTACCTCACGATTGGCCAGGCAACGCAGCCCGACAACTCTGCCATGAGCTTTACGTTCTCACCCAGAGGGAGGCAGAAAACCATCTGATGTCTGTGCTTGAAACAGCCAGCGGTCGCCTGCCCGAAGCCGCCCCCTACTTCTACGAACGCTTTGGCGGGCTGGCGACGATTAACTAGAACAACTCAATTGTACTATTGCCACAAACAACCCTCTGTACTTTGGATTGAACAGGGCCAGTGAGATGAGGCTATATCATGAACAATCTGGCAGGTGAAAAAGGGAGTGCTCGATAAGAATCGACATGTGGTTCCAACTTCAGCGAGCCAAACAATCCGACTGCTCGATCCCGT
The DNA here is from genome assembly GCA_016703785.1 of Betaproteobacteria bacterium. GTDB lineage: Bacteria > Pseudomonadota > Gammaproteobacteria > Burkholderiales > Rhodocyclaceae > Desulfobacillus. Next base: position 1,866 of record JADJBM010000002.1, on the reverse strand, counting down.
CTCTACCAATCCATTTGCTTGACCGAACGGCTCACCTGCTTAAGTTGTTTTATTGCGATGTCGGACAGGCACAGTATGACCGAACGTCCGTCATTCTCGCTGATCATTTTCCTGATGATTCTCCTTGCCACCAGACGTCGCAATCTGCGTCTGACTGTAGCAGCGGGCGCAATTCCCGAGAGGCAAAGTTGCTTTTGGGTCATCGGGCTACCGGATTCTTGTCTTCGCCCCACTTCCAGGACCAAGGCAAGATCTTTACCGGAATCAATGCTCGGGAATCCTCCCCGCAACAGTGCACAAATCTTGTTGAGATTCGCAATGGTCATGTTTGGATGATGGATATATACGAAGGGTATATTCCCTAATCATAATGGGGATAGCAAGATCAAATGGTGCCCAATGTTGTATTGATAGTTGTCAAAGTACGGAGAGCCCTGGGATAGCAGTGGCTTGAGGGCAAACGGGGCGGCAAAGGCAATCGCCTAACTGGCGTGGGAATTGGGCGTCATGTGGTGCCGGCAGCAAGAATCGAACTCGCGACCTTCTGATTACAAATCAGCTGCTCTACCAACTGAGCTATGCCGGCACAGGCAAAATTATAGCTGACTGCATCGCCTCGACGTGACCCCCGCTTTTAGTAGCGTTATGCTTTGGAGTCCGATTCCAATGAGGCTAACTCCGTTTCAGTACCGCTCAGAAGTAGAAATTTCCAGCTCCTTTGATACTGCCGTTGCGGGCTGCAGCCCGCAACGGCGGGCGAACTCGGCCGGTGCCAGCCAGTCCAGCGCGGTATGGGGGCGCACCTCGTTATAGTACCTCCGCCACGCCTCGATTTTGCACTTCGCATCGTCGAGCGACAAGAACCAGTGGGCGTTCAGGCACTCCTCCCGCAGCCGTCCGTTGAAGGACTCGATCTTGGCGTTGTCGGTGGGCTTGCCCGGGCGCGAGAAGTCCAATTCGACGCTGTTCTCGTAGGCCCAGCGATCCATCGCCTTGGAGATGAACTCCGAGCCGTTGTCGGCCTTGATCGTGCCCGGCCAGCCGCGCTGCCCGGTGATGCGTTCGAGCGTCTGCACTACGTCCTCCCCCTTCAGACTCTGACTCACCTCGATGGCCAGGCATTCGCGCGTGTAGGCGTCGACCACCGTCAGCGCCCGGACCAGATGTTTCGTCTGGCGCAGCCTGGCCGACTTGTTGCGCTTCGGCCGCTTGTGCTGCAGCGACAAGCCTTCCGTGCGATACAGCCGATACACCCGCTTGTGGTTATCTTTCCAGCCTTCCCGCCGGAGCATCACATGCACGCGCCGATAGCCGTAATGCACGCGTGTCGCCGCGATCTCCTTGATGCGCAGGGTGAGCGCGGTCGCATCCCGCGCTTGCGATCGGTACAGATAGACCGATCTGGACAACTTCACCACCACACACGTCTGACGCAGGCTGGCGCCGAACCGCTTCATCAGGTCCGTCGCCAACTCGCGCTTGCGGGAAGGCTTCAGAGCTTTCGGGAGAGAACGTCCTGCAACATGGCCTTGTCGAGCGAGAGATCGGCCACCAGGCGCTTCAACTTGCCGTTCTCTTCCTCCAACTGCTTGAGCCGCCTCAACTCAGACGGCCCCAGCCCGCCGTACTTCTTGCGTCAATTGTAGAAGGTGGCATCCGAGATGCCCATCTTCCTGCAGACTTCCTCGACCGGGGTTCCCACCTCGGCCTGCTTGAGCGCGAACGCGATCTGCTCTTCAGTGAACTTCGACTTCTTCACAGCACAACCTCCTTTCCACATCGTGAAAATTGTGCCGGAAATTCCAACTCAAAACGGTTCGGAATTGTGGGTTAGCCTCATTGCAGCGATGGACTCCAAATCATACT
>JADJBM010000001.1 GCA_016703785.1 Betaproteobacteria bacterium | reverse complement strand
GCCGTCCTGGCCGGGCTGACTTTCCATCGCCGTGTCGCAGGGACTGACTTTTGCGTGCCGGCTGCGCCGTCGGGCTTTCGTGCTGCGCACCGGGCCAGCAGGCTGTCCCGGCCCTGCGGGCATCAATCCCTCACGCCTTCGCTGCGCACGCCAGCCGGGCATGAATCGCGCCCGGCACGGCCATCCCCCGCTACGCGCTCCGCTTGCCTGAGTTTGCGCGCTCGCGGCTGCGCCGCCAGCGCGGGAAGAGAACGGCAACGCGCATCACCCCCACCCCCCTTTCCCTCATTGCAGCCAGAGTGCCCCGGCGTCCCGTCAGGATCAAGGCCAAGCCCTGCGGGTCGGCTGTCCGCTCGCCGCCTGCGCCGCTTCCCGCGCCGCGCTTCGTCCTCCCGCTTTCTCGATCTCGCCCGCCATCGCCCCGGACAGCCGAGCCTTGATCCCTGCCGTGCCGCCGGTGCAGGTGGCTTCCATGAGGGAAAGGCGCCCCCTCCCCGCTTCACGGGGCAGGTTTCAGGGGGCATGTCGCGGCGCCTGGCGCTGCTGTTGTGGTGGTCTTCATGGGGGGTGTTTATGTGGGCTGTTGCGGGTTCGCGCTGTTTGCCGCCCGGCGGGGCGTCTGTGGTGTCGTTTGCGCTGGCGGCGGTGTCGCCGACGGCCGTGTCGGTGGGCTGCTGCCTCGGGGCCGATGCCGTGGCCCTGGGGTGCCTTGCGCCGTCGCGGCTGCGGGTGTTCGCGGCCTTCGGGCCGCGCGGGGTGGGGGCGTGCCGCTGGTCGGCGGTGGCCACCGTGTCGGTGTGTGCGGCGCTGGGGGCGCCGGTGTCCTGGTGGGCCGGTGGCGGGCTGGCCGTGCCGCTTGCCGTGCGCCTGGCGGGCCGCACGCGCGCCGTGGTGTCGGCCGCGTCCTCGGGGCTGCTGCTGTTCCCGTCGGCGCCGCTCTCGCGCGGCTCGTGGCTGGCGGCGCGCCTGGCGCTGGCGCGCGGCCTGCCGGTGGTGGCCTTTCCGCTTGGCTTCGCGCCCGAGCAGCTTCCCGCCCTCGGGCCGGGCGCCTGGCAGCCTGCGCCCTGGCGCGGCGGCTGGCGCTGGGCGCCGACGGAGTTGTTCTCCGCGGCGGTTTGCCGCATGACCGTCAGTCATTATTTGCTTGACATTATGACCGAGTAGCATAAAATATGACTGTGGGACATTTCATTGTTATCATGCTCAACCCGTATCACAACAAGAAAAGGAGTCTGTTCATGGATGGCTTGGCTTTTCTGCAGTTGGCGAATGAGGTTCTCGGCGAAGTGGGTGCCGAGCTGAGGGAGTGCACCACGCGCCTCGACCGAGGCGAGGGGGCGGACTGGTGGCAGCGCCAGGAGCAGCTGGAGCGCGAGCAGCAGGAGCAGACGCTTGCCCTTCAACATGACCGGAGGGCATGAGCGATGACCGGAACGCATTGCGAGGAAGCGGAAGCCGTCGCCGTGGCGGCGGAGGCCGCGCCCCGTCCGCTGGCGGTGATGGCGCCGGCGCATCTGCAGTCGGCCAGCCCGCTCGATCTGCCGGTAGACGTTTTCCGCGCCGGCCTCGACCGCCGCAAGGCCAATCGCGCCGCGCTCATGGAGTGGGTGCGCGCCGCCCTGGTGGAGGGCGTGGATTTCGGGCGCATCCACACGGCGGGGAAGAACAAGTGCGCCTACGCGGCGCGCGGCATGGGGAACGAGTGCCCCGACACGCGCCACTGGAGCAAGCCCAGCCTCTTCAAGCCGGGCGCCGAGAAGATTTGCGGGATGCTCGGCGTCACCGTCCATTACCCGACCCTGCACGACTACGAGCAGGCCGCGCTGCACGGCGTGGACATCAAGCACGTCATTCTCCGCTGCGAGATACGCGACGCCGGCGGCCGCGTGGTGGCCGACGGCGTCGGCGCGCGCACGCTCTCGCAGGACTACGGCGACCTGAACAAGGCTTTGAAGATGGCCGAGAAGTCGGCCCACATCGATTCGGCGCTGCGCATGGCGGGGCTGAGCGAGGTTTTCACGCAGGACATCGAGGACATGAAAGGAGGATTCGGCAATGACCAAGGCAAGCAGGATTCCGCTGGCGTGGCGGCTGGCGATGAAGGCGCAGAAACGCGGATGCGCCGGCGGCGATCACGGAGGCGCAGCGGCGACGGCTGGAGGCCCGCCTCGACGAGCTCGGCCTCGACCGCGAGCGGGTGAAGGACTGGCTGCGCCGCGCCACACACGGGCGCGTCGCGCACTTCGCCGACCTGACGACAAGCGATTACGCGATTCTCGACGGCAAGCTTGAACAATGGGCGCAGGAGCAGCCGGCATGACGCGCGAGGAATGGCTGGCCGCGTGCTGGTGCACGAGCTGGTGCACGCCGCCGTCGGGGTCGCGCACGGGCACAGGGGGCCTTTCCGCCGCCTGGCGAAGGCGCTCGGGCTGGAAGGCCGCATGACCGCCACCCATGCCGGGCCGCAGCTTTCGGCGCGTTTAATCGCGCTGGCGGAGAAGCTCGGCCCCTATCCGCACGGCGCGCTCGACCGCTCGGCCTTTGGGCGCAAGCAGGGCACCCGGATGCACAAGGCAGCGTGCCCGGCCTGCGGCTTCACCATGCGCGTCGCCGCGAAGTGGGCGGGCTACGGCCTGCCGGTGTGCGCCTGCGGGGAGCAGATCGCGCTGGCGTGAGCAGCGACCTGCACCGCGCGGCGGAGCTGGCCGCGCGCAACGAGGAGCGCCGCCTCAGGTGGCGCGTGAGATGGATCAACCACTGGAGGAATCGACATGACGAAGAAGCTCTACGACGTGTGCCACGGCAGGGAGTACGAGAAGGGCGGCGAGACGAAGACGGCCTGGAACCGGGTCGGCGTGCTGGTGATGGCGGAGGACGGCCGCATCGCGATCCGGCTTGACGCCGTGCCGGCCGGCGCCTGGGACGGCTGGCTGAAGGTGTTCCCGCGCGAGGAAAAGGACAAGCCCGCGCCGGCGCCCGCGGCGCCGCCGTCGAAGGCGAAGCCGGCCTTCGCCGACATGGACGACGACATCCCCTTCTGACATCGCCGTACTGCGCAGACTGACTTTTACCGAGAGGAACTGACATGCACATCTTTCTGGACATCGAGACCATTCCGGCGCAGGGCGCGGGCGTGCGCGAGGAGATCGCCGCCGCCATCGCACCGCCGGGCAACTACAAGAAGGCCGAGACCATCGCCGAGTGGGAGCGCGAGCAGAAGCCGGCGCTGGTCGAGGAGGCCTGGCGCAAGACGGCGCTGGACGGCGCCCTCGGGCAGGTCGCCTGCGCGGCGCTGGCGGTGGATGACGCGCCGCCGGCAGTGTTCTACGCCGAGGACTGGGCGCGCGCCGAGCCGGGCATCCTGCGCGGGCTGTTCGCCGCGATCCGCGCGGCGCACGACGCGGCCCGCATGACGCGGCCGGTGTTCGTCGGCCACAACATCGCCGGCTTCGACCTGCGCTTCCTCTTCCAGCGCGCCGTGCTGCACGGCATCGAGCCACCGGCCGTGATTCCCTTCAATGCCCGCCCCTGGGACGACTGCATCTTCGACACCATGACCGCCTGGGCGGGCTACGGCAACCGCGTCGGCCTGGACAAGCTCTGCCGCGCCCTCGGCCTGCCGGGGAAGGGCAGCGAGATCGGCGCGGAGATCGACGGCGGCAAGGTGTGGGATTTCGTTACCGACGGGCGCATCGCCGAGGTGGCGGAATACTGCAAGGGCGACGTCGAGCGCGTGCGCGCCGTGTTCCGCAGACTGACTTTTGCCGGCGCGATGCAAGACGCCCGCGTTGCCGCACGCGGGGGCACGCTGACGGCCTGCCTGCTCTGGCCGCTGCCCGAGAGCCTGCCCGCCAGCTCGGCGGGCTCTCGGTGCGAACGGTGCGCCGCCTCATCGAGCGCGGCGAAATTCCCATGGTGCGTGTAGGCCGCCGCGTGACGGTGCCCGCCGACGCCGTGCGCGCCTGGGTGGCGCGCGGCATGTCTCACGCGCATAATTCACACCGCGCGGGGCGTGGCGCGGGAAATGGAGGAAATTCCCGATGCCATACAAGCGCAAGGACAGTCCGGTCTGGTGGGTCAGCATCATCGACTCACGTGGGCAGAGAACTAGATGTTTTACTGGAACCACAGACCGGAAGGAAGCAGAAGCTTTAGAAGCGAAGTGGAAGCTGGAGGCCTACCGTCGCCAGAACTGGGACGAGGCGCCCGGCAGGACGTTCGAGGAGTTGATGCTCGCCTATCTGAACGCCACGGCAAGCGAGAAGCGCAGCGCGCCGAAGGACCGCGAGCGCACGCGCACCCTGCGGAGGTATTTCGCGGGTCGCGAAATGCGCGCGCTGGCGCCGACGGACGTGCGCGGCTATGTCGATCAGCGGAAAAAGCAGGGCGTGAGCAACAGCACCGTGAACCGCGAGCTGTGCCTGCTCTCGGCGGCGATCAACTTTGCCAACCGCGAGTGGGAATGGCAGCTGCCCAACCCGGTGATCGGCCGCAAGCTGAAGGAGCCGGAAGGCCGGGTGCGCTGGCTGACACGCGCGGAAGCGGTTGCATTGCTTTCCGCCGCGGACGCCAGCACCTGGGCGCCGCATCTGGCGGACTTCCTGCGGCTGGCGCTGAACACCGGCATGCGGCGCGGAGAACTGCTGCAGCTGGAGTGGCGTCGCGTGGATCTGCGGGAAGGGCTGGTCTTCCTCGAAGCGGAGCACACCAAGACGAAGCGGCGCAGGAGCGTGCCGCTCAACGCGGAGGCAAGGGCGGCGCTCATCCGCCGCGCGCGCTTCCGCGCCGAGCACTGCGCGGATTCGCCCTGGGTGTTCTGCGGCAAGGACGGCAAGCCGATCACCGAGGTGAAGCGCAGCTTCGCCGGCGCGTGCGCGAAAGCGGGGATCGCGGATTTCCGCGTCCACGACCTGCGGCACACGTGCGCGGCCTGGCTGGTTTCCGCCGGCGTGCCGCTGTCGGAAGTGCGGGACCTGCTCGGACACGCTTCGGTCGTCATGACCGAGCGCTACGCGCATCTCGCGCCCGAAAACGTGCGCGCCGCGGTGCAACGCCTGGAAGGTCAGTCACGATCCGGTCACGCGACCCACAAGGACGCCGGCACCGGAAGCAGCTAAGTAGTTGATGTGTTTGGTGGGCCGTGTTGGACTCGAACCAACGACCAAGGGATTATGAGTCCCCTGCTCTAACCAACTGAGCTAACGGCCGCTGGATGATACAGAATCGGCAGGCAGGGCGCCGATTATTATGTTCAGGTTTCAGTATCGAGGAAACTGCGCAGCTTCTCCGAGCGCGAGGGGTGGCGCAGCTTGCGCAGTGCTTTGGCTTCGATCTGACGAATGCGTTCGCGCGTGACGTCGAATGCTGCCGACTTCCTCCAGGGTGTGATCGGTGTTCATCTCGATGCCGAAGGCGCATGCGCAGCACCTTGGCTCGCGCGGCGTGAGCGAGTCGAGTATCTCCTTGGTGACATCGCGAAGACTGGCATAGACGGCGGCTCTGCCGGTGCCAGGGTGGCGGCGTCCTCGATGAAGTCGCCAAGGTGGGGAGTCGTCGTCATCGCCGATCGGTGTCTCCATGGAGATCGGCTCCTGAAATCTTGAGGATCTTGCGGATCTTCTCCTCGGGCATTTCCATCTTGATCGCCAAGGTAGCCGGATCAGGCTCTGACCGGTCTCCTGCAGGATCTGTCTCGAGATGCGGTTCATCTTGTTGATGGTCTCGATCATGTGCACCGGGATTCGGATGGTGCGTGCCTGGTCGGCGATCGAGCGGGGTAATGGCCTGGCGTATCCACCAGGTCGCATAGGTGGAGAACTTGTAGCCGCGTCGGTATTCGAACTTGTCCTGGCCTTCATCAGGCCGATGTTGCCTTCTGGATCAAGTCGAGGAACTGCAGGCCGCGGTTGGTGAACTTCTTGGCGATGGATATCACCAGGCGCAGGTTAGCCTCGGTCATCTCGCGCTTGGCGCGACGCGCCTTAGCTTCGCCCGTGGACATCTGCTTGTTGATGTCGCGAGGTCCTTGAGCGGGATACCGATGTGGTTTTGCAGATCGATGAGCTTTTGCTGTTCCTCGATGATGGCGGGGGCCGCGCATGAGCGTGGGTGTGTAGGGTTTGCCGCCGGTGACTTCATGCTTGAGCCATTCGAGATTGGTCTCGTTGCCCGGGAAGCCTTTGATGAAGTGCGGCCGCGGCATGTTGCCCTTCTTCACGCACAGTTCGAGGATCTTGCGCTCGTGGTTGCGCACGTCCTCCACCATATGGCGCACCGAGTCGCACAACCGCTCGATGATGCGTGCCGTGAAGCGGATGTTCATCAACTCGTTGGAAATCTGCTGCTGTCCCTTCGAGATAAGCTTTTCGCGCGGCCTTTTTTCACCAGCACGTTCTGCATCTTGACGAAAAGACCGTGGATGGTCGTGAAGCGCTCCAGCGCCTCGGCCTTTAGCCTGAGTTGCGAGGCGGATACGGCCCCACCTTCGTCCTCGTCGTCGGACTCTGTCTTCCTCGACCGCCAGTTCCTCGTTTTCGGCTAGCGCCTCGATATCCTCTGCGGCGTTGGGGTCGATCAGGCCGTCGACTAGTTCGTCGATGCGCATCTCGTCGCGGAGCGACTTTCGCCGCCATATCGAGCATTTCGGCAATGGTCGTGGGGCAGGCGGAGATGGCTTGAAACCATGTTTCAGGCCATCCTCGATGCGCTTGGCGATCTCTATTTCGCCCTCGCGCGTGAGCAGTTCGACCGACCCCATTTCGCGCATGTACATGCGTACCGGGTCGGTGGTGCGGCCGAATTCCGACTCAACCGTGGACAAGGCCTGCTCGGCCTCTTCCTCGATGTCTTCGTCGGCAACAGCAGGCGATGAGCCTTCCGACATCAGCAGGTCTTCGGCAGCAGGGGCTTCGTCGAAGACCTTGATGCCCATGTCGTTGAAGGTGCTGATGATGGCCTCGATCTGCTCGGCGTCCACCATGTCGTCGGGAAGGTGGTCGTTCACCTCGGCGTAGGGTGAGAATCCGCGTTCTTGCCCAGCGCGATGAGGTTCTTCAGGCGGGTGCGACGCGTCTCCAAGTCGAGCGGCTGGGCCTGCGGAGCTGGCGCGAGCGCGGTGCGGCCCTTGCCCCGCCCGATTCTGAGCTTGGGAGGTGCTTTGGCGGCGGGGCCCTTCGGGCGCCGCGAGCCTCGGGAGCGGTCGCCTTGCGGCTTGGCAGCCACGGATTTGGCTGGAACGGTCTTGTTCGGGCCTTCCCCTTGATCGGCGCTTTGGCCTGGCGGGGGCGACCCTGACAGCCTTGGTTACCTTGGCGGTCCTGACTGGCTTGGCGGCGGGTTTGGCAGCAGCCTTGCTCCGTTTTCCGGCGGATTTTGCGGCCGCCTTGGCTTTTCCTGGCCAGTGTTGTTCCTCAGTAAGCGCTGTATGCGGGAAAACCCAAAATTATATCAAAAAATCAGACCGAAGTCGCCGGTTTAACCGCCTGTTTTGCGTCAGTAATTGCTGCGGGCGGCGGACTTTTCGGTGCCTAGGGCGATAACTTTTGTTCTTGGCATTGAGCGCATCGATCTCGCCCCGGATGCCCGCCTGTCTCAGTCGCTCGACGGTATCGGTAAACCGCTTCGATCGACTCTTGGTCGAATTCTCCTCGACGAGCCCCCCCAAGAACCTCGGAAATCAGGCCTTGAGCGGCGTGCTACGGAAATGTTCCAGCACCATGCCGAAGCCTTCGCCTGCCAGACTTCCCTCTTGCAACTGGCCGCCTGATCAGCGCATTCAGGGCGTCGGGTTTCGGCAAGGCTTTCCGAATGAGATCGGTCGAGAGCCGCGTGGCCGGGACAGGCTGCTGAACGACCACGCGCAGGAGCTTTCTCGCTATCGGCGAGGGCGCACCGGTGCGGTGATCTCGCAGGGCACTGTCCTGCGTACCACCGCCGGCAGGCCGCAGAGGGATTCGATCTCCGGTTGGAGAAGCCACTCGCCTGCGCTAGTTGCGTGAAGAGGTTGAAGGCGCAGCAACAAGACCGAGTCTGCCCAGCAACGGTTTGGCGGCGTGGACCAGTTGTGAAGGCGCCCTCGGCTGCGGCGAGGTCCTTGCCGGATTTCAGTTCCTGCATCAGAAATCCGTCAGCGGCATGGCCTGCTCCGCTAGTTTGCGGAAAGCCTCTGCTCCGTGAGCGCGGACATAGCTGTCGGGATCAGTCCTCGGTCGGCGGGAAGCGAAGGCGATCGTCTTGTTGTCGACTACGTAGTTCCCAGACGGCTTCCAGCGCCCTGGCCGCAAGCGCCTTGCAGCCGGCATTGTCCCCGTCGAAGCAGAAAATGACGCGGTCGGCCTGGCGCAGC